>JAYRZG010000009.1:0-220116 GCA_041916535.1 Fuscovulum sp.
AGCTGGGGGCGAACCATCCGATGGGGCCCTTGGAACTGGCCGATTTCATCGGGCTCGACACCTGCCTTGCCATCATGAACGTGCTTTATGACGGGCTGGCGGATACGAAATACCGCCCCTGCCCGCTACTGACCAAATATGTCGAGGCCGGCTGGCTGGGCCGCAAGTCGCAGCGGGGGTTCTACGATTACCGGGGCGAGGTGCCGGTGCCGACGCGGTAAGGCGGTAGTTGTTGATAAGGCTTTCCAAGTGAAGCAACTTTCGGTCGACGTCAGCCAGTGCATCACTGTGGATGAGTTCTACAACGTCTTTCTAAGAGCGCTGCGTGCGCCCGAATGGCACGGTCGCAATCTGAATGCACTTCGGGACAGCATAACGTCCGACATCAATCATGTGGTGCCGCCTTATGTCGTCGTGGTCTCGGGCAGCGGGGCTCTTCCAGGGAGCCTGTCTGGCGAACTGGAGCGCTTCCAGGAACTGTTCGCCGAAGCGCGGCAGGCACGCGATCTGGACATTTCGTTGATTGTCACGAGAGCAGACTGAACGAAACATCAGTTCAAGACGTCAGGGCTTGAACTTCAGCCCCAGCGTGTGCTCGCGCAGCCAGGCCAGGAACCCCCGCGGGTTGCCTTCCCACTTCTTCAGCTCCTCCGCCGGGATCGGCGCGCCGATCACGGGGCGGGTCGGCTTGAACAGGCAGCGCTTGATTTCATAGAGCAGCAGCCCCTGGCGGATCGTGTCGGACAGCTGGTTGGCGATCTGGAACATCCGGCTGTTCTGGCCGGGGAAATAGACCGGCAGGATCGTCGCGCCCGAGGATTTGACGATCTTGTGCGTGAAGACGTTCCATTCGCCCTCGACCGCCGGGCCCCACCAGCCTTCGGACATGGCGACCTTGCCGGCCGGGAACAGGATGATCACGCCCCCGGCCTTGAGATGGGCCATGGTGTCGTTGCGCATCTGCAGGCCCAGTTCGCGGGCATTGTCCTCATGCGGGAAGGGCACGGGGATCATGAATTCCTCGACCTCGGGGATGCCGGTCAAGAGCGAGCGGGTGAGGATCTTGAAATCCGACCGCACGCGGTTGACCATCTCGGCCAGGACCATGCCGTCGACCAGGCCCGAAGGGTGGTTCGACACCACGACCAGCGGGCCGGTGGGCGGGATCAGGGCGATTTCCTCGGCCGGGGTATCGATGCGGATGCCCATATGGCGGATCGCCTTGGGCCAGAAGGGCGCGCCGAAGGGGGCACCCGACTTTTCAAAGCTGCGGATCAGGCGCAGCAGCTGGATCTTGGCCGTGGCCCATTCGATCGCGCGGATCGTGCCGGCCTTGAACGGGTTCTTGAACGTGCCGGCATAGGACAGGCGGCGCATGTCATACTGCCGCTCGGCTGCCGCCTTGGCGGCCCCGCCTGCCTTGGCGGCGATCTGTCCTTCATCGGTCACGGAGCGGGCGTCCCTAACGGCGCCCCGGACCGGACCGGGGCCATCCCGCTCAATAATCCTCTCCGAAGCGGGCCGCAACAAGGGCCTCCAGCGCGTCGGCAAGTTTCTCCGCCTCAGGTCCGCTGGTCGTTACGTCAATCTCGGTGCCGCGCGAGGCGGCGAGCATCAGAAGACCCATGATCGAATCCCCCGAGACCTCCATCCCGTCCTTGGTCACCTGGGCGCGGGCATCATGCGCCTCGACCACCTCGACGAATTTCGCGCTGGCCCGGGCATGCAGGCCCTTTTCATTGACGATGCGGAAGCTGCGGCTTGCCATATTCCCCCCGGGTCGCCCCGTCAGGCCCCGCCGCCAAGGTCGAGGCTGTTGATGTATTTGCGGCCCGCATCAAGCGCGGCCGAAACCGCCTCGGGCAGGCCGAGATCGCGGGATTTGGCCAGTTTGATCAGCATGGGCAGGTTTGCGCCATAGAGAATCCGCCGCCCGCCCTTGACGCAGGCCGGAAGCGACAGATTGGCCGGGCTGCCGCCGAACATGTCGGTCACCACCACGACGCCCTGGCCGGAATCGACCGAATCCGCCGCCGCCGCGATTTCCGCCTGTTTGGCGGCCCGGTCATGCTCATCCTCGATGGTGATGGCGCGCATGCCATCCTGCTTGCCGACCACATGCTCGACAGCGGAAAGATATTCCCGCGCCAGGCCCCCGTGGGCGACGATGACGATTCCGATCAAGCGACAGACACCTTGCCAGCGGGGGCCAGACCCTGGCCCTTGCGTTCGAGTTCCCTATGCCGTTTTGACACTGGCCAGCCGGCCTCTGCAAGGGCTGCGCCGACCATTTCCACCATGGCGACGCTACGGTGTTGCCCTCCGGTACAGCCGAAGCCCACCGACAGATGGGCCTTGCCCTCCTCAAGATGGGCGGGAAGGAGAAAGAGCAGAAGGTCCTGCAATTTGCAGAAGAATTCCGCGAAGCGCGGGTCACGGCGGATAAAGGCCGCCACTTCGGCATCGCGGCCATTCAGCGCGCGCAGGCCCGCCTCCCAATAGGGATTCGCCAGGAAGCGGCAGTCGAAGATCATGTCGACGCCGCGCGGGACGCCGCGCTTGTAGCTGAAGCTTTGCAGCGACACCGACAAGCGGCCCGCCGCGTCGGCCTCGAACCAGCGGGCGATTTCGGCCTTGAGGTCATGCGGCGTCAGGTCGGACGTGTCGATCAGATGATCGGCGCGCACCCGGATCGGCGCGAGGAGATCAATTTCGCGTTCGATTCCCTCGGCCGGGGTTTCGGCGGGGGCCAGCGGGTGACGGCGCCGGGTTTCCGAGAAGCGGCGGATCAGCTCGGGCGCGGCGCAATCAAGGTAAAGGACCTGAAGGGACACGCGCGGATCGCGGGTCAGGGTATCGATCAGCTCGATCAGCGCGGTGGTGTTGAAATCGCGATTGCGGGCATCAAGGCCAAGGGCGATCGGGCGGTCCAGCGGCGGGCCGTCGATCAGCCGGGGCACGAGGCTGAGGGGGATATTGTCGATCCCTTCATAGCCCAGGTCTTCCAGAACGCGGATGGCCGTGGTCCGTCCGGCGCCCGAGGGGCCGGTGACAAGGACGAGGCGATGTTCCTGCGCCACGGGCGCCATGGGCTACTCCTGCCGCCCGCCTCGAAGCCAAAGGACAAGCGCGTCCGCAAGATGGGGACTTTGCGGGCGCAGCACAAGCGGAAGCTCGCAGTCCAGCAGCCGCAGGCTGCGGCGGGGGGGAAGGCGGTCGGGTTCGTCCCGGCCAAGGTCGATGGCAAGGGCAAGCGCCGCCTCGGCAAGGGAATCGGCCCGCAGAAGGCCCAGGCCGCGCGCCTCGATCAGCCCGGCCAGGCCGGGGGCCGGGCAGCGGGCGACCAGCCCTGCCGCGGTCGCGATCACGCAGGTCTGATCATCCGAGACCAGCCTTGCCCCGCGGGCAAGCAGGCTGATGGCAAGCGTGGACTTGCCAGAGCCGGAGGGGCCGAGAATCAGCAGGCCCCGCCCGTCCAGCGCGATGCAGCTTGCGTGCAACGTGGTTTCTGCGCGGCCCGGCAGGGTCACACCGGCAGGCCGACCACGAAACGGGCGCCCAGCGGCTCGGAACTGACATCGGCCGAGGTCGGACGGATGTTCTCCGCCCAGATCACCCCGCCATGCGCCTCGACGATCTGTTTCGAGATCGCCAGGCCAAGGCCGGAGTGATTGCCGAAATCGCCCGAGGGCCGTTCAGAATAGAAGCGCTTGAAGATCTTGGTCAGCGCCTGTTCGGGGATGCCGGGGCCGGTATCCTCGATCACCACCAGCACGCGGTTGTCGCGCCGCCGCGCCCAGACGCGGACGGCATCACCTTCTTCGCAGAAGGAGATCGCATTGGTGATCAGGTTGACGAAGACTTGGGCCAGACGCGCCTCCAGCCCGCGGATGACGATGGATTCGGCCGGAAGGTCGGTGATGAAATCTACACCCTTTTCGGCCGCCTGCTGGCCAAGATACTGACCGAGATTCGAGATGGTCTTGAGAAGATTGAATTCTTCCTCGTCTTCCTTGACCAGTTCGCTGTCCAGCCGCGATGCATTCGAGATGTCGCTGACCAGGCGGTCCAGGCGGCGGACATCATGCTCGATCACATCAAGCAGCTTTTCGCGCTGTTCGTCCTTCTTGACGAAGCGCAGGGACCCCACAGCCGAGCGCAGGCTGGCGAGCGGGTTCTTGATTTCATGCGCCACATCGGCGGCGAATTGCTCGTTGGCGTCGATCCGGTCGTACAGGGCGGCCACCATGCCGCGCATGGCGACCGAGAGACGCCCGATCTCGTCGGGGCGGGCGGCAAGGTCGGGAATGCGCACGCGGCCGGGGGACATGCGGCGATTGTCGCGGTCGCGGCCGATCTCGGCGGCGGTGGCCAGATCGGCGAGCGGATTGGCGATGGTCGAGGCCAGAACCAGGCTGAGGCCGATCGAGACCATCAGCGCCACGACGAACATCTGAAGGATCTGCTCGCGTTCGGCCCGGACAAGTTGGTCGATCTCGCCCGCGGCACTGGTCAGTGCGACAACGCCCACGACCTCTCCGGCCGACCAGATCGGGGTGGCGACGGCGAATTGCGTGCTGCCCTGGGCGTCCTGGCCGGTGCGCGACGCGGTTTGTCCGGCCCGGGCCTCGGGGAAAACCTCGCGCGCAAGGCTGGTGCCGCCCGGATTGGCGGCGGGGTCCTCGCCAAAAGTCAGAATGCTGGAAACGCCATCCCAGACCGCATTGAGAAAATCGGTGATCGCGGTCGAGCGCGCGTCCTCGCCCGGCATCAGGGCGCGCTCCGCGGGGCCGGTGCGTTGTGCCGACAGGCCGCCCGCCGTGTCGAAGACAAGCGCCTCGACCCCGCCGGTCAACTGCACCTCGTCCAGGACGGCGGCGAAGTCGAAGCCCGGTTCGGCATGGGGCAGACGCGCCTCATAGACGTGGGCAATCAGCTCGGCCTCGCGCACCAGCATCGCCTCGCGCAGATTGACCAGCCCGTCGCGGAACGGGTTCAGGAACAGGACGCCGGCAACCAGCACGACGATCGACATCAGGTTGAAGATGATGATCTTGCGTGCCAGCGGGCTGCGGTTCAGCCCGACCAGACCGCCGCGCGGCCTTGCGTCGCGCAGCTCTTCGACCGTGGTGTCGGGCGAGACCCAGTCTTCACCAAGAAGGACTTCGCCCGACTTGCGGGGTCGGGCGTCGTCAGCAGAGATTCGCGGCGCGGCGGTCATCTGGTCTCTATCGCTGTATCGTCAGAACCTTGGGTTCCGGGTCATTCTTCGTTGTAGCGGTAGCCGATGCCATACAGCGTTTCGATGGCCGAGAAATCATCGTCGACCGTGCGCATCTTCTTGCGCAGACGCTTGATATGGCTGTCGATGGTGCGGTCATCGACATAGACCTGATCGTCATAGGCCACGTCCATCAACTGGTCGCGGCTCTTGACGAAGCCCGGGCGCTGGGCCAGCGCCTGCAACAACAGGAACTCGGTCACCGTCAGCGAGACGTCGCGGCCCTTCCAGGCGACGGCGTGGCGCAGCGGGTCCATCCGCAGATTGCCGCGCTCCATGATCTTGTTTTCTTCCGTCACCGGCGCCTCGCCCGTGGCGATCGCCTCTTGCCGGCGCAGAAGCGCCCGGATGCGCTCGACCAGAAGCCGCTGCGAGAAGGGCTTCTTCACATAGTCGTCCGCGCCCATGCGCAGACCCAGAACCTCGTCGATCTCGTCATCCTTCGAGGTCAGGAAGATCACCGGCATCGAGGATTTCTGCCGCAGGCGCTGCAACAGATCCATGCCGTCCATCCGCGGCATCTTGATGTCCAGCACCGCCATGTCGGGCATGCGCCGATTGAAGGCGTCAAGCGCCGACTGGCCGTCATTGTAGGTTTCGACCTCGAAACCTTCGGCTTCAAGTGTCATCGAGACCGACGTCAGGATATTCCTGTCGTCATCCACCAGGGCGATCCTCGACATGTTCCCGTTCCTGCTCTGTTGTTTTTCTTTGCCACATTCTCCGCAAAGCCGGGGCTGGAATCAACACAAAACGAATCACCCCGCCCCTTCATGCCCTCAGAGAACGGCAAAATTCCGAACCAATGACTAATTTGCCTCAGTCCGGCGGATCGTCGCCGCTTGGTTGCGCTAACTTGCACTTGGTTGCGCTAACTGCGCCAAAGCGTCCTGTTCCTTCGCAAAATCCGCATGTTATACGCGGCTGACAGGGATCGTGGCAGCGGACTCTGTCGGCCCCTTTGGCCCGGGCGCCGTAAATCCAACCGATATTCTGGCTGCGCGCCCCATGCGCGGCAGAGGGAGCTTGAGGATGATGATCGGTCGCGTGAACCCGAAACAGACTTTGGAAAGCCAGGGCATCAGGGGCGCGTCGGTCGTCCATTACAACCTGATCGAACCGGCCCTTGTGCAGGCCGCCGTCGCCCGGGGCGAAGGCACGCTGGGCCTGGGCGGGGCCTTCCTCTGCTCGACCGGCCAGTTCACCGGCCGCTCCCCCAAGGACAAGTTCGTCGTCCGCACCGCCGCGGTGGAAAACACCATCTGGTGGGAAAACAACGCCCCGATGGCACCCGAAGCCTATGCCCGCCTCAAGGCCGACATGCTGGAGCATGTGAAGGGGGGCGAGCTGTTCGTCGAGGACCTGTATGCCGGGGCCGACCCGGTGCACCGGATCGACGTGCGGGTGATCACCGAACTCGCCTGGCATGGGCTGTTCATGCGCCACATGCTGCGCCGCCCCGCGCGCGAGGAGCTGGACGGCTTCACCCCGGAATGGACCATCCTGAACTGCCCCTCGTTCAAGGCTGATCCGGCCAAGCATGGCTGCCGCACCGATACTGCCATCGTGCTGAACTTTGACGAGAAGACCGTTCTCATCGCCAATACCGCCTATGCGGGCGAGAACAAGAAGTCGGTCTTCACCATCCTGAACTACCTGCTGCCCGGCAAGGGCGTGATGGCGATGCATTGCTCGGCCAACCACGCCATCGGCAATCCGATCGACGCCGCCGTCTTCTTCGGCCTGTCGGGCACCGGCAAGACCACGCTGTCGGCGAGCCCCGACCGCACACTGATCGGCGATGACGAACATGGCTGGTCGGATCGCGGCATCTTCAACTTCGAAGGCGGCTGCTACGCCAAGACCATCAACCTGTCTGCCGAGGCCGAGCCGGAAATCTATGCCACGACCAGCCGCTTCGGCACCGTGGTCGAGAATATGGTCTTCGATCCCGAGACGCTGGTTCTGGACTTTGCCGATAACAGCCTGACCGACAACACCCGCTGTGCCTATCCGCTGGATGCGATCTCGAACGCATCGGACACCGCACTGGGGGGGCATCCGAAAAATGTCGTCATGCTGACCTGCGATGCGTTCGGTGTGCTGCCGCCCATCTCGCGCCTGTCGCCGGCCCAGGCGATGTATCATTTCCTGTCGGGCTTCACCTCGAAAGTCGCCGGCACCGAGCGCGGGATCACCGAGCCGCAGCCGACCTTCAGCACCTGCTTCGGCGCGCCCTTCATGCCGCGCCGCCCAGAGGTCTATGGCAAACTTCTGCAGGAAAAGATCCTCAAGACCGGCGCATCCTGCTGGCTGGTGAACACCGGCTGGACCGGCGGCGCCTATGGAACCGGCAAGCGAATGCCGATCAAGGCAACGCGCGCGCTGCTGGCGGCCGCGCTGGACGGTTCGCTGGACAAGGTCGAGTTCCGCCGCGACCCGTTCTTCGGCTTTGACGTGCCGGTGGCCGTGAAGGGCGTGGATGCCGCCCTGCTGAACCCGCGCGACACCTGGGCCGACACGGCAGCCTTCGATGCGCAGGCCAAGAAGTTGGTCGACATGTTCTCGAAGAACTTCGGCCAGTATGTCCCCTATATCGACGAGGACGTGAAGGCCGCCGCCATCGGCTGATCACAGTCCGTTGCCGCGCAGCATGATGAAGGCCCGGACATCCGTCCGGGCCTTTCGCATTCCTGAAACCCTATTCCGGTCAGTTTCGCGGCAGATAGCCGACCGGCGCATCCTCGGGCCGCCAATAATCAAGCGGGGCCTTGTCCGAGACAGGGGTCACGCGTTTGAAATCACAGACCAACTCGCCATTCTCGATCGAGGTTGCGACGATCAGGCATTGGAAGATGTGGCGCGGGCCTTCGTGGATGTCGACAAGACCGCGCAGCTGGGCCGGGGTCAGCGAGGCATCCAGCGCGAAGCCGTCATGCCAGAAACGCAGCACGGGAAACACCGCCTCGCCCACCTGCACGCGCAGCCTGGCGCGCTTGCGCAGGTCGCGCAGACGCGCGGCTTCCAGACCCTCTCGCACTTCTTTCGGCAGATACTCCAACATGGCGCGGCCTCCCCCTTACAAGACTGGTCCCGATCCGGCCAAAATCAAGGCAGGTTTTTGATCCCTCAAAGCTATTTCAACTTTGTGACAGCAGCGTTGCCGCTTTGTCGCAGGGAATTTCCCGCACAGGGAGAGTCTGCACCTGCGCTCTTGCGGCCACGGGTTCGATCCGGTCCAAACGGCGCCGGAACGCCGCTGGAAAGGCCCTGAGCCATGATCCTGATTCTCGCCATGCTCCTGGATGCCGCGCTGGGTGAACCGGCCTGGCTATGGTCGCGGCTGACCCATCCGGCGGTGGTGATGGGGCGGCTGATCGCCGCGCTGGACAGGCGGCTGAACCAGGGGCGCGGACGCAGGGCCAAGGGGCTGGCGATGACCCTGGGGCTGGCCCTTGCGGCAGGGCTGACAGGCTGGCTGATCCATGCCCTGCCCGATCATGGCATTGTGGAAACGATTTTCACGGCGATCCTTCTCGCCCAGCGCAGCCTGTCTGATCACGTGCTGGCGGTGGCGCGGGGCCTGCGCCGGTCGCTGGACGAAGGCAAGGCCGCGGTGGCGATGATCGTGGGCCGCGACATCGCACCGATGCGCGAGCCGGATGTCGCCCGCGCCGCCATAGAAAGCGCCGCCGAGAACATGTCGGATGGCGTGATCGCGCCCGCCTTCTGGTATCTGGTGGGTGGTCTGCCCGGGCTGATGATCTACAAGATGGCCAATACGGCCGACAGCGTGGTGGGCCATATGACGCCGCGCCATCAGGAATTCGGCTGGGCTTCGGCGCGCTGGGACGATGTGCTGAACCTGATCCCGGCCCGGCTGACGGCGCTGTTGATGGCGATCACCCATGGCTGGCTTGATCCGCGCCCGGTGCTGCGCGACGCGCCCAAGCATCGCAGCCCCAATGCGGGTTGGCCGGAATCAGTGCTGGGCCCGGTTCTGAATGTCTCTCTGGCCGGTCCGCGCAGCTACAATGGCGTGATGACCGATTACCCCTGGGTCTGGCCCGAAGGCCGCCGAGACCCCGGCCCGGCCGATATCGAGGCGGCGGCGCGCGCCCTTTGGCGCTGCTGGGCGGGGATGCTTGCCCTGACCGTGGTTCTGACCCTAATCTGGCCGGGATGCGTGCCCTTCTTCTTCTTCTAGGCCTGCTTGCCGCCCCACCCGCCGCCGCCGCGCCCTGCGGCGGCGATTTCGATGTCTTCCTTCAGGCCATGGTGACCGAGGCCGTGGCCGCCGGTGTGCCAGAGGCAGCGGCGCACGACTTCATCCTGGCCGCGCGGCAGGATGCGAAAGTGCTGAAATCCGACCGCGGACAGGGCGTGTTCCGCAAGACCTTTCTCGATTTCTCGCAATCGCTGATCTCGAAAGGCCGCCTGTCCACCGCGCGCGACAAGGCCAAGGCGCTGGATGCGGTCTTTGACCGGGCCGAGGCAGAGTTTGGCGTCTCGCGCGGGGTCTTGCTGGCCTTCTGGGCCTTCGAGACGGATTTCGGCCAGATCCAGGGCGATTTCAACACCCGCAATGCCATTGTGACCCTGGCGCATGACTGCCGCCGCCCCGAACTGTTCCAGCCGCAACTGATTGCCGCCGCGCAGCTTTATGCGCTGGGCGGCTTTGATCCGGCGGTGACAGGGGCCTGGGCGGGCGAGATCGGCATGGTGCAGATGCTGCCGCGCGACATTCTGGAGCGTGGGGTGGATGGCGATGGCGACGGGTATGTGCTGCTGAAAACCTCGCCCGAGGATGCGCTTCTGTCCGGGGCGAACCTGTTGCGTCATCACGGCTGGCAGGCGGGGCAGCCCTGGCTGACCGAAGTGGTGATGCCGGAAGGGTTCGATTGGGCGCTGACCGGCCTGGCGACGCAAAAGCCGGTCGCGGATTGGGCCGCGCTGGGTGTAGCCGCGCGCCAGGGGGCGCTGCCCGAAGGATCGGCCGCGTCGGTCATCCTGCCGCAGGGCCGCAGGGGACCGGCCTTCCTGATCTATCCGAATTTCCGTGTCCTGTTCGAATGGAACAAGAGCTTCACCTATGTCCTGACCGCCGCCTATTTCGCGACGCGGATCGAGGGCGCCCCCCCCTATGCCGCGGGCAGGCCCGATCCGGCGCTGAACCATGATCAGATGAAGGCCCTGCAGGAGAAGCTGGCGGCGCGGGGCCATGAGGTGGGCGAGATCGATGGCATCCTGGGGGCCGGCACACGGGAGGCGGTGCAGAAGGAACAGGCCCGGCTCGGCCTGCCCGCCGATGCCTGGCCCACGGCCGAACTTCTGGACCTTCTGTGACAAGCTGGGGCATCGTCGCCACGGTGAAGGCCCCGGTCGGCAAGATCTGGGCTTTCGCGGCCTGGCACCTGCATCTGGGCGCGACCCGCATCTTCCTGTGTTTCGACGACCCGGACGACCCGGCGATCGGTCATCTCGACCATCCCCGCCTTGCCCTGCTTCGCTGCGACGCCGCGCATTGGCAGCGGCTGGGCGGGCGGCCAGACCGGCACCAGAACCGCCAGTCCAAGAACGCGGCGCATGTCTACCGGCAGGCGGGGCTGGATTGGCTCGCGCATGTGGATGTCGACGAATTCCTGTCTCCCGACAGGCCCATGGCGCAGATCCTGTCGGGTCTGATGTCCGACCAGCTCCTGTGCCGCGCCGAACCGTTCGAGGCGATGCACGACCCCGCCCTGCCAGATGACATCTACACCGCGACCGAATTTCGCGGCGCCCTGAAACCGCGCCATGCCGTCCTGCGCCCGCCGGTTCTGGGCCGCTATGCGGAGGTGCTGCCCGAAGCCATGCTCAGCCATGCCAATGGCAAGGCCTTCTTCCGCACCGGCGTGCCGGGCCTGTCGCCGCGTCTTCACGGGGCGTTCCGCGATGGCCAGCGTCTGGAGGGGCCGCCCTTTCAGCCCGGGCTTGCGCTGCTGCATTTCCATGCCCAGGACCGCGCCGCCTGGCTGGCCGCCCTGCCCTTTCGTCTGACCCGCGGCGCCTATCAGTATCATCCGGAGTTGCAGGAATTTCTCGCCTCGGCCAGGCCCGACGAGATTGCCGCCTTCTATGCCGAGACGCAGATGCTGACGCCGCAAAAACGCGAATTGCTGCGCAGCGAAGGCCGACTGGTCGAGGCCCGGCTTGCCCTGCGCGACAAGGTGGCGCAAAACTTCTGACGCTGCGCAGCAGAGCTGCAGAAAGGCCCGCAATGATCACCGAAGCCGAACTGGCCGACGCCCTGTCGGATGTGCTTTCCGCCCCGAAGGACCGCACCCAGATCGACCACCTGACCTTTCGTCCTGGCTATGGCCTGCGTGAGCATCCCGAAACGCTGACCCTGACCCGCGACCGCGGTGTTCCCGGAGAGCGCTGGCTGACCGCGCCCTGGCTGAAACGGGCCGATGGCAGCCCGGATCCCGACATCCAGGTCTCGATCCTGCCGCTGCGGGTGATGGAACTGGTCTGGCGCGACCGCAGCCAGCCGCATCCGGGCGACACGATCGTGGCCGATCTGGATTGCTCGGTGGCGAACCTGCCGCCCGGCACGATCCTTCAGGCGGGCACGGCGCGCCTGCGCGTGTCTTCCGTGTTCAACGATGCCTGCGTGAAGTGGAAAGTGCGCTACGGCACGGCCGCGAAAGACTGGATCACCGCGCCGGGCCATCCAGAACTGCGGCTGCGGGGCGTCCTGTGTTCCGTGGTGCAGGATGGCGAAGTCCGGCGGGGCGACGATCTGGCGGTGGTCGCCCGGCCGGACTAGGCCACCAGCGCCTCGGCCCGCTTGAGGTCGACCGAGACAAGCTGGCTGACGCCCTGCTCCTGCATGGTCACGCCGAACAGCCGGTCCATCCGCGCCATCGTGACGGCATGGTGGGTGATGACCAGGAAACGGGTCTCGGTGCGGCGGGTCATCTCGTCCATCATGTCGCAGAAGCGCGTCACATTGGCGTCGTCCAGCGGCGCATCGACCTCGTCCAGCACGCAGATCGGCGCGGGATTGGCCAGGAAAACCCCGAAGATCAGCGCCAGCGCGGTCAGGGTCTGCTCGCCGCCCGACAGAAGCGACAGCGTGGCCAGGCGCTTGCCGGGCGGCTGGCACATGATTTCGAGGCCCGCTTCCAGCGGGTCATCGGATTCGACCAGCACCAGCCGCGCCTCGCCACCGCCGAAAAGATGGGTGAAGAGGGTCGCGAAATTCGCATTCACCTGTTCGAAAGCGGTCAGCAGGCGCTCGCGGCCCTCCTTGTTCAGCCCGGCGATGCCCGCGCGCAGCTTGCGCACCGCCTCTTCCAGATCGCCCTTTTCCGCCGCCAGGGCATCATGTTCCCCGGCCACGCCGCGCGCATCTTCCTCGGCGCGCAGGTTCACCGCCCCCAGCGCCTCGCGGGCGCGTTTCAGCCGGGCAACCTCGATTTCCAGCGTCTCGGCATCGGGCATCTTGTCGGGATCGCTGCGCAGCGAGATCAGCAATTCCTGCGGCGTGCGGTCGTCGTCTTCGGCGATCCGTTCTGCCGCCAGCGCCACCGCCTCACGCGCGGCATCCAGCCGGGCTTCGGCCCGGGCACGGCCTTCGCGCGCTTCACCAGCCAGCCGCTCGGCCTCGCGCTCGGCCAGAGCCGCATCGCGCAGCGCCGCCTCGGCCTGCGCCAGCGCCTCGGCCGCCGCCACGCGCCGGGCCTCGGCGGCGGCGATGGCATCGGCCAGTTCGTCGCGCTTGGCGGCAATCTCCTCGGGCGCGGCAGAGGCATCGTCCAGCTCGGCCTCCGCCTCTTCGCGCCGCGTCGCCAGTTCGGCGCTGCGCTTTTCCGCCGTCTCCAGCCGGTGCTTCCAGCCTGACAGTTCCTTGACCGCCTCTTGTCGCCGCCGTGTCCGCGCCTCGCCCTCGCGGCGCACCTCGTCATGGGCCGACCGGCGGGTGAGCATGGCGATGCGCGCGGCTTCGACGGTGATCTTCGCGGCTTCCACCGCGGCGCGGGCCTGATCAAGATCGGGCAGTTCTTTGGCCGCAGCCTCGGCCTCGCACAGGCGGGAGCGGGCGGCGAAGACCTCCTCCTCATAACGGCTGACCGAAAGCCGCGCCGCCTCGCGCTTGCCCTCGGCCAAGGCCCGCTCTGCCTCGGCCCGCGACATGGCGCGGTCAGCTTCGGCCAGACGCTGATCCGCCGACCGGCGGGCCTCGCGCGCCATCTGGTCGGCGCGGGCAAGATCGGCAAGCCGCGCCTGCAGGGCCTCATGTGCCGAACGCGCGCCGGTCGCGCGGGCCTCGGCCTGCGACAGATCGCCCTTGAACTGCTGAAGCCGGTTCAGTTGCTGCAGACGCAGCGCGGCGGCGGAAGGCGCGTCATCGGCCCCGGCGCGAAAGCCATCCCATCGCCAGAGATCGCCTTCGCGCGAGACAAGGCGTTGTCCGGGCAGCAGGCGCTCCTGAAGCTGAAACCCCATTTCACGACTGACAAGGCCGATCTGCGACAGGCGCCGGGCCAGCACATCCGGGGCATCGACATGGTCGGCCAGCCGGGCGGCCCCGGCGGGCAGCGGCTGCGGCGTCAGATAGGGTTCCAGCAGGCCCCAGCCCGAGCGGTCGCCCGCGCCGGCCTCCGGTGCGCGCAGGTCATCGGCCAGGGCCGCCCCCAGCGCCTGCTCCAGGCCCGGCTCCACCACCAGCCGGTCAAGGATCTGGTGGCCGGCTTGCGCCTCGCGGTCGACCAGCCGCGCCAGTGCCTGCATTTCGGCGCGCAGGGCCGAAGCTTCGCCCTCCGCCTCGGAGCGTGCAGCGCGGGCATCGGATTCCCGGGTCTGCGCCTCGGCCCGGGCCTCTTCAGCGGATTCCAGCGCGGCTTCGGTGCGCTCGGTCAGTTCCGCAGCCGCCTCGCGGGCTTCCTGCGACGCCTCAAAGGCTTCTGCCGCAGCCTCGACCGCCTCGTCCGCCGCCCCGACCGCAGCCTTGGCGCGGGCCGCCTCGGCCTCGGCGCGGTCGAGCCCGGTGCGGGTTTCGGCCGACAGACGCGCCGCCGACTGGTGACGGGCGGCCAGACGCGCGGCGTCTTCGGTCGCCTCGGACAAAAGCGTCTCGCGGTCGGTCAGGATCGAACCCGCCTCCTTCGCCGCCTCGACCGCTTCGGAGAGCCGGGCGTCATGGCCCTCATGCGCGCGGGCGATCTGGGCGATTTCCCAATCAAGCCGCTCGATCACCTCGCCCGCGTCGCGGTTGAGGCCCGCTTCGCGCTCCATATCCGCGCCCAGTTGGGCGATGCGGCTGCGCAGCGTCTCGATCAGGGCCAGCGCGCGCGCCTCCTGGTCGCCCAGCGCGTCGCGCTGCAACATCAGACGTTGCAGGATGGCGCTGGCGATGGCCTCTTCCTCGCGCCGGGGCGGCAGGGCGTCTTCCGCCGCTTCACGCGCCTTGCCGCCCGCCCGCGCCGCGGCCTCGGCCTGACCGGCCGCAACCAGCCGCTCGCGCAGCGCCGCCTCGGCCTGGGCCCGGCCTTCATCCGCCTCGCGCCAGCGGCGGTACAAGAGCGTTCCCTCTGCCGAACGCAGGTCTTCCGACAATTCGCGATAGCGCGCCGCCTGCTTGGCCTGCCGGGTCAGCACCGACAATTGCTGCGCCAATTGTTCCAGCACGTCATCGACCCGGGTCAGGTTCTGTTCGGTCGCGGCAAGTTTCAGTTCCGCCTCATGCCGCCTGGCGTAAAGGCCGGAAATCCCCGCCGCCTCTTCCAGCACCCGACGCCGCGCCTTGGGCTTGGCGTTGATCAGTTCCGAAATCTGGCCCTGCCGCACCAAAGCGGGCGAATGCGAGCCGGTCGAGGCATCGGCAAACAGCATCTGCACGTCGCGGGCGCGGACATCCTTGCTGTTGGCCTTGTAGGCCGAACCGGCATCGCGGGTGATCCGCCGGATGATCTCGATCTGGTCTGCATCATTGAAGCCCGAGGGCGCCAGCCGGTCCTGATTGTCGATGACCAGGCTGACTTCGGCAAAGTTGCGCGCGCCACGCGTGGCCGCGCCGTTGAAGATCACGTCTTCCATGCCGCCGCCGCGCATGGCGGTGGGGCGGTTCTCGCCCATGACCCAGCGCAGGGCTTCGAGAAGGTTCGACTTGCCGCACCCATTCGGGCCGACCACCCCGGTCAGCCCGTCATGGATCACCAGATCCGTCGGGTCCACGAAAGACTTGAACCCGTTCAGCCGCAGCTTGGTGAAGCGCACCCTCTGGCCCCTCGACTCACAGTCTGCCCATGGTCGGGATTTGGCGCGCCGAGTCAACCGGAAGCCGTCAAGGGCTGGCGGCTGGCCCCAGCTTATCCACAACATCTTGCGGCACTCTTGCCCCTTGAATCCCGCGCGAAACCGGCGCCGGATGGGGCAGATCCAGTGCCACAGGACATCCGCCATGACGCCCCCCTTTACTGGCCGCTGCCTTTGCGGTGCTGTCACTTTTCGCTGCACGGAAGCGCCGCTTTGGCAGGGCCATTGCCATTGCGAAAGCTGCCGCCGGGCGACGGCCTCGCCGATGACCTCCTTTCTCGGCATCCGCGACGGGGCATGGGAATGGACCGGCGCGGCCCCGGCAACCTATGCCTCCAGCCCCGGCGTGACGCGCAGCTTCTGCGCCACTTGCGGCACCCAGATGGCCTTCCGCGCCGACCGTTTCCCAAATGAGATCCATTTCTACGCGGCCACACTGGACCGGCCCGAAGCCTATCAGCCGACGACCCATTATTTCAGCGCCGAGCAATTGCCCTGGCTGCACCTGGCCGACGGGCTGGCGCGGAAATGACGCCCTATCGTTGCGTTTCTCCCTGTGACTGGGGCGCGATCCTTGCACTGCTGCGGGCCGAGTTCGCCTATATGGACGGGCTGGTCGATCCGCCATCGTCGCTGACCCGGCTGACCGAGGCCGAGATTGCCGTTCAGGCAGACCGGGGCGAGGTCTGGACCATCGGCACCCCGCCCGTCGCCTGCGTGTTCTTCACCTACAAGCCGGATGCGCTGTATATCGGCAAACTGGCAGTTTCTGCGCAGCATCGCCGCAAGGGTCTTGCCTCCGCCCTGATGGCGGTGGCCGAGCGCCGCGCCAGCGCGCTGGGCCTTGGCGCGCTGGAATTGCAGACCCGGGTCGAGCTGGTCGAGAACCATCTGACCTATCTTTCCATGGGCTTTGTCGAAACCGGGCGCAGCGCGCATCCGGGCTATGACAGGCCGACCTCCGTCACCTATCGAAAAAGGCTTTCACAAATACCATGATCCCCGCCTTCCTGATCATCCTGGCCTGCCAGCTTACCGGCGAAATCGCCGCCCGTTTCAGCGGCTTGCCTATCCCCGGCCCGGTCATCGGCATGGCGCTGATGCTGCTGGGCCTGCGCCTGTCACCCTGGCTGCGCGGCGTCGTGCGCCCGGTGGCCGAGGGCATCCTAAAGAACCTTCTCCTGCTTTTCGTCCCGGCGGGCGTGGGGGCGGCGGGGCATCTGGTGACGCTGGGCGGCAATCTTGTGCCGATCCTTGTGGCGGTGGCGGGATCGACCGTTCTGGCCATCACGGCGGGCGCCCTGGCCTATAAGCTGGCGGCCAGCGCTGTGGGCGTGGCGGCGGAGGCGGGCGAATGACCGAGATCTGGTCCTATCTCGCGCAGCAACCGCTTCTGTGGCTGACGGCCACGCTGGCGGCCTTTCTGATCGGACAGGCGATCTTTCAGGCCCTGGGGCAAAGGCCGCTGGCCAATCCTTCGCTGATCGCGATGGTGCTGCTGGCCGTTCTGCTGGCGATCACCGGCACACCCTTCGCCACCTATTTCGAAGGCGCGCAATTCGTGCATTTCCTGCTGGGCCCGGCGACGGTCTGCCTGGCCCTGCCGCTCTACGACAACCTGCCCAAAGTGCGGCAGGCCGCGCTGCCTCTGGTGGTGGCGCTGGTTGTCGGATCTGTCACGGGCATCCTTGCCGTTCTGGCCATCGGCAAGGCTTTCGGCCTGCCGCAGATGATCCTGGCCTCGATGGCGCCGAAATCCGCCACGGCGGCGGTGGCGATCGGCGTGTCCGAACAGCTTGGCGGATCGCCCACGCTGACCGCGATGATGGTGATGCTGACCGGCCTGACCGGGGCGATCACAGTGACGCCGCTTTTGAACGCGCTGGGCCTGCGCGACTGGCGCGGGCGCGGCTTTTCGGTCGGCGTGGCGGCGCATGGCTTCGGCACGGCGCGGGCTTTCCAGGTTCATCCCACCGCCGGGGCCTTTGCCGGCCTCGGCATGGGGCTGAACGCGCTTGTGACCGCGGTCCTTGCGCCGATCCTGCTCAGGCTCTTTTAAGCAGGGCGGCAGCGCGCACCTGTTCGACGGTCTGGCCGGTGGTCAGCATCTGCGGGTCAAGCCGCAATTCGATAATCGCCGGCAGGCCCGAGGCCTGCGCGCGCGCAAAGGCGGCGGGCAGGTCTTGCTGACGCTCGACCAGCTCGCCATGACCGCCATACGCGCGGGCCAGCGCGGCGTAATCCGGGTTGCACAGGTCGGTGCCCGAGACGCGGCCGGGATATTCGCGCTCCTGATGCATCCGGATCGTGCCGTAACGGCCATTATTGGCGACAATGGTAATGACGGCCGCGCCATGCTGGCGGGCGGTCGACATCTCGTTCAGGGTCATCTGGAAACAGCCATCTCCCGCCAGGCAGACCACGGTCTTGGATGGGTCATGCAGCTTGGCCGCGATGGCGGCGGGAAAGCCATAGCCCATGCTGCCCGAGGTCGGGGCCAATTGGGTGCCGGTGCGGCGATAGCGGTAATAGCGATGCAGAAAGGCCGCGTAATTGCCCGCGCCATTCGTGACCACCGCATCTTCCGGCAGGGTCTCGGCCAGCCAGCCGATCACCTCTTCCATCCGCACCGCGCCCGGCGTGGCGACCGGCTTCTGCCAGGCCTGATATTCGGCCCGCGCCTGCGCGGCCCAATCGGCCCAGGGCCGGGCATTGGGCGGCGTCAGCGCCGCCAGGGCCGCGATCATGGCAGGCGCGGTCGACTGCACCGCCAGTTCGGGGCGATAGACCCGGCCCAGTTCCCCCGCATCGGCATGGACATGCACCAACTGCGGCGGATGGGCGGGATCGACGATCTCATAGCCGCCGGTCACGATGTCGCCGAAGCGGGTGCCGATGGCCAGGATCAGGTCAGCGGCCTTGAGCCGCGCCTGAAGCTTAGGGTTGCCGCCCACGCCCAGATCACCTGCATAACAGGAGAGGCGGTTGTCCAGCCGGTCCTGACGGCGGAAGGACACCGCGACCGGCAGGCCCCAGCTTTCGGCAAACATCTGCAACTCCGCCGCAGCCTGCGCATCCCAATGCGGGCCACCCACTACAACCAAGGGCCGCTCGGCCCCGCGCAGCAGGGCGGCGACGGCTTCGGCCTGGCCGGGCGAGACGGCGCTTTGCGGCAGGGCGGGCGGCGGCAGGTCGGGCACATCGGCGTGGTCCGACAGCATGTCTTCGGGCAGGGCCAGAACCACGGGGCCGGGGCGGCCCGACAGCGCGACATGGAAGGCGCGGCTGATGTATTCCGGCAGGCGCTCGACCTGATCAACCTCGGTCGCCCATTTCGCCAGCCCGCCAAAGACCTGACGATAATCAACTTCCTGGAACGCCTCGCGGTCGCGATGGCCGCGCGCGATCTGGCCGACGAACAGGATCATCGGCGTAGAATCCTGCCGCGCCACATGCACGCCCGCCGCCGCGTTGGTGGCCCCCGGCCCGCGGGTGACAAAGGCGATGCCGGGTCGCCCGGTCAGCTTGCCCGTCGCCTCGGCCATCATCGCGGCGGCGCCTTCATGGCGGCAGACGATGTTGGGAATGCCGCGTTCGTACAGCCCGTCCAGCGCGGCAAGGAAACTTTCGCCCGGCACCGAGAAGACCCGTTCGGCCCCATAGGCCGCCAGATGATCCGCCAGAATTCGCCCGCCCTGCCGCATGTTCCCCTCCGCACAGTCGCTGCGCCTTCCTGACGCGTCGCGGAACCTTGCACAAGGGCGGGCGGTTGGGAATTGTGACGGTGCAGACAGGAGACCCCAAATGCTCACCCTTCTCGGCATTCCCGGCGCCTTGCGCCAAGGATCGACCAACCGGCTTCTTCTGGCACAGGCCCGTCTGGCCTTTGGCAAGGCGAAACAGACCGAGGCCGATCTGCGCCTGCCGCTCTATGACGGCGATCTGGAAAGCGAGAAGGGGATACCGGCCAAGGTTCAAAAGCTGGCCGACCAGATCGCGGCGGCGGATGCCATCGTGATCGCGACCCCGGAATACAACAAGGCCCCGCCCGGCGTGTTGAAGAACGCGCTCGACTGGGTCAGCCGCACCAAGGGCGGGCCGTGGAAGGGCAAACCGGTCGCCGTGATCTCGGCCGCCGGGGGGCGGGGCGGCGGCGACCGGTCGCAATTCGCGCTGCGCCTGATGCTGACGCCGTTCCAGCCGCGCCTTCTGACCGGACCCGAGGTGATGGTGGCCGACAGTTCCAATGCCTTCGACGAGGCGGGCAAGCTCAAGGATGCGCGCTATCAGAAAACGCTCGACGAGCTGATGCAATTGCTGCGCAGCGAAGCCGAACTGCTCCGCAAGGCGTGACCATTCGCTGTCAGCACCTGCCCCTCAGGGGTGCGGGGGTGTGCCCCCCAGACCTCACATCTTCACCCGCGCGGCGGTCGGGTCGTAAAGCGGCGCCAGATGCACCTCGGCGGGCACGCGTTCCGAGGCGACTTCCAGCTCATACCGCCCCGTCAGGACGAATTCCTCGGATACCCCGTCGGGATGGCGCACGAACCCCATGCCGATGGCTTTGTCGACCGTATGCCCATAGCCGCCCGAAGACAGCCAGCCCACCCGGACCCCATCGCGGTAAATCGTCTCGCGGCCCAGCAGAACCACGTCGGGCGCTGCGGTGAATGTCGCCATCCGCTTCTTCACCCCGCCTGCAAGCTGCGCCTCGACCGCCGCGCGGCCAATGAAATCGGTATTGGTGCGCGTCTTCACCGCCCAGGCCAGCCCCGCCTCCACCGGCGTGTGATCCGGCCCGATCTCGGCCCCCCAGGCGCGATAGCCCTTCTCCAGCCGCAGCGTCTCGATCGCGCGGTAGCCTGCATTCGCCAGACCCAGCGGCGCGCCCGCCGCCATCAGCGCCTCATAGACCGTTACCGCCACTTCGACCGGCATGTGCAATTCCCAGCCCAGCTCGCCCACATAGGTCACGCGCAGCGCGGTAACCGGGCAGGCGGCGACGGTGATCTGGCGCACCGTGCCGAAGGGGAAGCCGGTGTTGGACAGGTCATCGGAACAGACAAGCGACAGGATGTCCCGCGCCCTTGGACCCATCAGTGAAAGGGTCGCATGGGCCGATGTCACATCGACCAACTGGCAGGCGCCCGTCAGGTTGCGGCTGATCCAGTCGAAATCATGGGTGGCAAAGCCGGTGCCGGTGGTGATGTAGAACTCGTCCTCGGCCAGCCGGGCCACAGTCACATCGGCCTCGATCCCGCCCTTGCGGTTCAGAAGCTGGGTATAGGTCAGCGCCCCCGGCGCACGTTCCACCCGCCCCGCCGCGATGCGCGAGATGGCCGCGGCCGCGTCTGGGCCTTTCAGCAGGAACTTGGCGAAAGAGGTCTGGTCGATCAGCACTGCCGCCTCGCGGCAGGCCTGATGCTCGCGCCGCACTGCGCCCCACCAGCCGGGGCGCTGATAGGAATAGCGGTCCACGGGTTCCTCACCCGCAGCCAGATCGGCGAACCAGTTCGGCCGTTCCCAACCCAGCTTCTCGCCAAAGCAGGCCCCCGCCGCCTTCAGATGGGCGTAAAGCGGGCTGCGGCGCGTGGGACGGCAGGACCGCATTTCTTCGGAAGGCCAGGCGATGGTGTAATGCTTGCCATAGGCCTCCATCGTGCGGTTGCGCACCCAATCCGTGGCGCGATGGACCTTGCCGAAGCGTCGGATATCGACGGGCCAGAGGTCAAAGGGCGGCTCGCCCTTGGCCACCCACTCGGCCAGCGCCATACCGGCCCCACCGCCCGAAGCGATGCCGAAGGCGTTGAACCCCGCGCCGACGAACAGGTTCCGCAGCTCCGGTGCCTCGCCAAGAATGAAATTGCCGTCGGGTGTGAAGCTTTCCGGCCCGTTCAGCAATTGCTTCACCCCGGCCTGCGCCAGGGCGGGAACGCGGGCAATCGCGTTCTCCATGAACTGCTCATAATGTTCCCAATCGGGGGTCAGGGTCTCGAAATGGAAGCCTTCGGGAATGCCTTCCACCGCCCAGGGCTTGGGGTTCGGCTCATAGCCGCCCCAGACCAGCCCGCCGACCTCTTCCTTCCAATAGGTCAGTCGGTCGGGGTCACGCAGCGTCGGCAGGCCGGGCGTCACGCCTTCGATGCGTTCGGTGATCATGTATTGATGCTCGACCGAGACCAGGGGCACATTCACCCCCACGGTCGCCGCCAGCGTCCGGGTCCATTGCCCGGCACAAAGAACTACCTTCTCGCAATCGATCCGGCCCAGTGGCGTCTCAACCCCCCGGATGCGGCCGTCTTCGACAATGATGCGGGTGACGGGCGTGTCCTCGAATATCTTGACCCCGGCCATGCGCGCGCCCTTGGCCAGGCTTTGGGTGATGTCGGAGGGGTTGGCCTGACCGTCGGTCGGCAGATAGGCCGCGCCGACCAGATCGTCGATCGTCATCAGGGGCCACAGGTCCTGCGCCTCTTTCGGGGTCAGCAGGTGCATCTCCAGACCGAAGGAATGCGCCGTGGTCGCCTGGCGCTTCACCTCGGTCCAGCGTTCGGCATTGCAGGCCAGCCGCAAGCCGCCATTCATCTTCCAGCCGGTCTGCAACCCGGTCTCCTGCTCAAGCGTGCGGTACAGCGCGACGGAATGGCCCAGAAGCTGGGTGATATTGGCGCTGGTGCGCAACTGGCCCACCAAACCTGCGGCATGAAACGTGGTGCCCGAGGTCAGCTTCTTGCGTTCCAGAAGGACCGTGTCGGTCCAGCCCAGCTTGCCCAGGTGGTAGGCGACCGAACAGCCGACGATCCCGCCGCCGATGATGACCGCCTTGGCGGTGGTTGGAAGCCCGGACATCATGCCCCCTCGAAAGCGGCCAGCGCGGCCGCGAATGTTTCCAGATTGGCCCGGGTATAGGCCGCGAAGTCGAAATCCAGTTCGGAATGCAGTTCCGAGACCATGGACCACAGCGTCTCGCGCAGCGCCGCCGCAGCCTTCATGGCGCGATAGCGCCGCCACAGGCCCGCATCGGGGCGCTGGCCATAATAGGCCTGCAAAAGCCAGTCCTCATCCTGCGCCGTCAGACCATTGTTGGCCGCCAGCCCGCCCAGATCGAACAGGGGAGAGTTGAAGCCGGCATAATCCCAGTCGATCAGCCAGAGCCGGGTGCCGTCATGCAGGAAATTGGCCGGCAAAAGGTCGTTATGGCCGAAGACCATCTCGATCGGGCCGACCGCTGCCTCCAGCCGCTCGGCCTGCGCCATCAGCCCGGGCAGGCGCGGCAGGTGCGGGCTTTGGCCTGCCGTCAGCGTCGCGGCATAGTCGCGCAAGACATGGAAGACCCAGAAGACCAGCGCCGGGCCGCGCAGATGGCGCGGGATCTCGCGATGCGCCCGGGCGACAAGGGCCAGCGCCTGTTCCAGCATCGGGCGCCGTTGCAGGTCTTCCGCCGCTAGGGTGCGCCCCTCGATATAGTCGATCACCAGGACGCCGGGTTCGTGGTGAAGAACCTCGGGCGAAACGCCTGCGGCATGGGCGGCCCGGCTGGCGGCCAATTCGTTAAAGCGCAGGATCTGGTGGACCGGAATGTCGTCGCCGATCCGCACCACGGCGCGGCGGTTGGCGTCACGCACCACGAAATTGCGGTTGGTGATGCCGCCGCCCAGGGGCAGGATCTCTAGCGCCCCCCGCCAGAACGGCAGGTTGCGGATGCGGTCTTCGGGGGTCATGCCGCGCCCTCCAGCCTGGTGCGCGCGCCCTTGGCGGCAGCGCCGATCAGCCGGTCGGCGGTGATGGCGATGGCCGCCACGGCCAGACCGGCCACCAGCCCGCGCCCGACATCGGCCTTGGTCAGCGCGATATAGACCTCTTGTCCCAGGTCGCGCGTGCCCACAAGCGCAGTGATCACCAGCATCGACAGGGCCAGAAGGATGGTCTGGTTGAGGCCCAGAAGGATCATCGGCACCGCCATGGGCAGGCGCACCTTGGTCAGGATCTGCCAGGGCTTGCAGCCGCAGACAACCGCCGCTTCGACCAGTTCCGGCGCCACCGCCCGCAGCCCATGCGCCGTGTAGCGCACTGCCGGAACCAGCGCATAAAGCACCACCGCGATCATGGCGCTGAAATCGCCGACGCGGAACAGCATCACCACCGGGATCAGGTAGACGAAGCTCGGCAGGGTTTGAAGCGTGTCGATCACCGCGCCGATAACCTTGCCCGCAAGCTCGTTCGACGCGGCAAGGATGCCCAGCGGCAGGCCCAGCGCCATGGCGATCACCACCGAGACGCCGCAGAGATACAGCGTCGTCATCGCCTGCTCCCACAGGCCCGAGACGGCGATGAAGGCCGAGAGGCCCAGCGCCAGCGCCGCCAGCCGCATCCCGCCCAGGCGCCACCCGGCGAAGGTGGCCAGCGCCAGAACCAGCGGCCAGGGCAGCGCCAGAAAGAAGCGCTTCACCGGAATCAGCAGATGTTCCAAAAGCCAGGTGCGGATCGCTTCGAGCTGATCGAAGTAATTGATGTTGATGGACTTCATCAGGTCTGACCAGAAGCTCTTGGTGGTAAGCTGCCAGTCCTTCGGGTAAAGGTGCAGGGCCGGGATCAGGTAGCCCAGCGCCGTGGTGACCAGGATCACCGCCACTACCAGCGCCGTGCGCGGATGGCGGCGCCAAAGCGGCCCCGCGATCTGCACCGCCCCGCCGCTGCGCGCGGCCAGGGCCTGCCCCAGCCGGTCCAGCACGATGGCCAGCGCGGTGATGGCGATGCCCGCCTCGACCCCGCCGCCGATGTCCAGACGCCGCAGGGCGTTCAGCACGTCGAAGCCCAGCCCCCCTGCCCCGATCATCGAGGCGATGATGACCATGTTCAGGCTCAGCATGATCACCTGGTTCACGCCCACCATCAGATCGGGCAGGGCCACGGGCAGCATGATCTTGCGCAGGGTCTGGCGCGGGGTGCAGCCTGCCATGCGCGCGAAATCAAGGATCTCGGACGGCACGGCGCGCAACGCCACCAGCGTCACCCGCACCATGGGCGGCATGGCATAGATGACGGTCGCCAGCAGCGCCGCAACCGGGCCGAAGCCGAAAAGAACCAGCACCGGCACCAGATAGGCAAATGTCGGGACGGTCTGCATCAGGTCGAGGAGCGGCGACAGCGCGCGTTCGGCCCAGCGCCAGCGCCAGGCGGCGATGCCCAGCGCCAGGCCGCCCGCCACACCCAGGGGCACGGCGATGGCGATCGAGGCCAGCGTGACCATGGCGCTTTCCCATTGGCCGAAGACCGCGAGATACAGCGTCAGCGCCCCGGCGATTACGCCAAGCCAAAGGTCGCGGGCGTAATGGCCCAGCGCCACGACGGCGACTGTCACTGCAAGCCAGCTGACGGGCGGCACGATCACCGTGGCACGGCGGCCGCGTCCCTCGGTGATGCCCTCGACCAGCAGGATGCGCATCGCATTGTAGGGCGCCTCGATCAGCGCCGCGAAGCCGCGGGTCACATCCTTGAAGCTGACAGGGCCAAGATGGGCGCTGTCGGTCAGCCAATTCATCGCCGCCGTGATCCAGCCTGCCATGGCAAGCTGCATCTCCGCTGGCGGCCACAACAGCTCCGGCGGCAGGCTGGCGGACAGGGCCGCCAGCACGAGGGCAAGGGCCAGGGCGGCGGCCAGGGGCAGAAGCGCGCGCCGGGTCATGCGCCGCGTCCGATCAGAACGGCAATCACCGCCTGTGGGGTCACTTCGCCAAGGACCTTACCATCCTGTTCCACCGCGAAAACCGCATTGGCCGTGACGATCCGTTCCGCCGCCTCTTCCACCCGCATCGACGCGGGCAGACTTCCCGCCACCGGCCCGCCCGAAGGGGACGTCGC
Organism: Fuscovulum sp.; assembly: GCA_041916535.1. Classification (GTDB taxonomy): domain Bacteria; phylum Pseudomonadota; class Alphaproteobacteria; order Rhodobacterales; family Rhodobacteraceae; genus Pseudogemmobacter. The sequence continues at coordinate 25,445 of JAYRZG010000009.1, forward strand.
GATCCGGCCCAGCGTCACCACCTTGGCGCGGGCGACATGGGCGGTGAAGGCGCGGACATAGTCATCGGCGGGAGAGAGGACCAGCTCTTCCGGCGTCGCCACCTGCACCAGCGCGCCATCCTTCATGATGGCGATGCGGTCGGCCAGCCGGATCGCCTCGTCGAAATCATGGGTGATGAAGACGATGGTCTTCTTGAGCTGGCGCTGGATGCGCAGGAATTCCTCCTGCATCTCGCGCCGGATCAGCGGGTCAAGCGCCGAGAAGGGTTCGTCCAGAAACCACAGGTCCGGCTCGACCGCCAAGGACCGCGCGATGCCGACGCGCTGTTGCTGGCCGCCGGAAAGCTGGCGGGGGTAATGGTCTTCGCGGCCCTCCAGCCCCACCAGCGCGATCACCTCGCGCGCCCGCGCCTCCCGCGCGGCGCGCAGGCTGCCCTGCACTTCCAGCGGGAAGGCCACATTTTCCAGCACGGTCAGATGCGGCAGCAGCGCGAAATGCTGGAACACCATGCCCATGCGGTGACGCCGGATCTCGATCATCCGCGCGGGGCTGGCCTTCAGCAGATCCTCGCCGTCGTACAGGATCTGCCCGCCGGTGGGTTCCACCAGCCGCGACAGGCAGCGCACCAGCGTCGACTTGCCCGAACCGGACAGGCCCATGATGACGAAGATCTCGCCCTCACCGACATCCAGCGAGACGTCGCGCACCGCGCCGACATGGCCCGAGGCGCGGATGGTTTCCAGAGAGGGCGCGGGCCCGTGCAGAAGCCGGTCCGGGTGCGGACCATACAGCTTCCAGACGTTTCGGCATTCCAGCTTGAGGGGGCGGGTCATGGCAGGGTCAAATTGTCAGCGAAGGGGCGCGAGCGAGGGGATCAGCCCGCGCCCCTTCGCTGCGAGGCTTACTGGGCGATCCAGGCCGACCAGACAGCCTCATTCGCATCCATCCACTCATTGACGACATCGTCGATCGACTGACCGTCAAGGTCGACCTTGGCGATCATCGCGCCCATCGTGTCATTGTCGATGGTGAAGGCCTTGATCGCCTTGGCCGCGCCCGGCCATTTGCCTTCAAGCCCCGCCCAGCCGGCCTTCCAGATCGGGCCGAAGGGCTTGCCGCAATCATGGGTGGCATCGGGATTGCCGCCCCAGGCGGGGTCGGTGTAGCAGGCGGGTTCGTATTTCGGGAACTCGACCCACTCGCCTTCATACTTCTGCGGCGCCCAATGCGGGGCATAGATCCACAGCAGGATCGGGTCCTTGCGCTGATAGGCGGATTCAAGCTCGGCGAACATGGCGGCATCGGTGCCGGCATGGATGACTTCGAAATTCAGGCCCAGCGCGGCGATGCGTTCTTCATCGAAACCGCCCCAGGTGACCGGCCCGCCCAGATAACGGCCCTTCGGCGCGGTGTCGGGTGTGGCAAAGGCCGCGGCGCAATCGTTCAGCGCCTTCCAGTCGGGCAGGCCAGGGCATTTATCTTTCATGTAAAGCGGATACCACCACTCTTCCTTGGCCAGCATTCCGGTCTCGCCCAGATTCACCACTTTGCCGGTGGCGACGGCGGCATCCAGCGCCTCCTGGCCGGTGGTGGCCCAGATCTCCATCGCCACGTCCAGATCGCCGGTCTCAAGCCCGGCGAACTGCGCCAGATAATCGGCCTGGACCAGTTCGACATTGTAGCCCGCCTCTTCCAGAACGGCGGCCATGATGTTCGTGGTGATCAACTGGCCGGTCCAGTCATGCAGCGTCAGCTTGATCGGATCGGTCGATTCCACCTCGGCCAGCGCGGCAGTGGCACCGAATGCCAGGGCCGCAACGGCCGTGAGCAAGATGTTCCTCATAGTGCAGCCCCTTCCTGTCGGTTTGATCCGGCCCGCCGTTCGCCGACAGTGCCCTTAGGTCAAAGGCTGCGGCCGAATCCGCTTTCCTGTCAAACCAAATGTGGGAATTTGTGGATTCTTGTTGGATATTCGTTGATTTCAACGCATGATCCTTGGAAACCAACGCGAAACCCCAAACTTCATGCTGTCCACCCAGCGCGAGCGCGCGATTCTTGAGCTTTTGCAAGACCGTGGCTCGGCCCGGGTCGAGGCGCTGGCCGCATTGCTGGGCGTCACGGATGAAACCATCCGGCGCAATCTGAAGCGGATGCAGGCGCAGGGCATGGTGACGCGGGTCCATGGCGGCGTGCATCTGAAGGATTGGGGGCCAGAGGCGACCTTTGCCCAGCGCATGGTGCAGAACCCGGGCGCCAAGCGGCGCATCGGCGAGGCAGTGGCGCGGTTGGTGCCGGATGGCGCCTCGGTCTTTCTAGATGTCGGCTCGACCACGGCCTATGCGGCCCAGGCGCTGCGGGTGCGGCGCGACCTGCTGGTGGTGACCAATTCCCTGCCGGTGGCGCAGGCTCTGACCGGGGTGAACGGCAACCGCGTCTTCATGGCAGGGGGCGAATTGCGCAGCCATGATGGCGGCGCGTTCGGGGCCGAGGCACTGGTTTTCCTTCAGCAGTTTCGCGTCAGCCATGCCGTGCTGTCGGCGGCGGCCATCGACGCGACGGCGGGCTTTCTGTTGCAGGATCTGCGCGAGGCCGAGTTCAGCCGCGCGATGCTGCCCCATGCCGAAGTGCGGATCGTCGCGGCGGATGGCTCGAAATACGGCCGCGGCGCGCCCATAGCCATCGCCCCGCCCGAGACCTTCACCCATCTGGTGACCGATCTGGCCCCGCCCGAAGCCGAGGCCGCGATGCTGGCCCGCGCCGGGATCGCGCTGGTTCTGGCGGATTAGCCGACCTCGACCCGGGCGAATGTATGGGCACTGGCATGGCTCCAGGCCTTGCCGAACTTGGGTGATGACAGCGGATCGGCCAGAAGCTGGCCGGGGGCGACCTGTTCATACAATTCGGCGAAAGACAGCACCCGGTCGCTGTCGGTGCGGCGCAGAAAATGATGTGGGCGCAGGTCGGACGGATGGGCCAGCCCGGCGGCGGCCACCAGTTCCGACAGCGCGTGCAGCGTCCCGCGATGGAAATTCGTCACACGCAGTGCCTTGTCCGGCACCACGATGGCGCGCGACCGTTTCGGGTCTTGGGTCGCGACACCGGTCGGGCAGGCCCCGGTATGGCAGGATTGGGCCTGAATGCAGCCCACCGCAAACATGAAGCCGCGCGCGGCGTTGCACCAGTCGGCGCCCAGACCCAGCACCTTGGCCATGTCGAAAGCCGATGTAATCTTGCCGCTGGCGCCGATGCGCACCCGGTCGCGCAGACCCACGCCCACCAAAGCATTGTGAACGAAGGTCAGCCCGTCGCGCAGGGGCATGCCGATATGGTCCATGAATTCCATCGGGGCGGCACCGGTGCCGCCTTCCTTGCCATCGACCACGATGAAATCGGGGGTGATGCCGGTCTCGACCATGGCCTTGCAGATCGCCAGGAATTCCCAGGGATGGCCGATGCACAGCTTGAACCCGGCGGGCTTTCCACCCGACAACTCGCGCATCGAGGCGATGAATTCCAACAGGCCGCGCGGCGTGTCGAACACGCGGTGATGCGGCGGCGAGACACAATCCAGCCCCATGGGCACGCCCCGGATGCGGCTGATCTCTTCGGTGATCTTTGCGGCGGGCAGCACGCCGCCATGGCCGGGCTTGGCGCCCTGCGACAGTTTCAGCTCGACCATCCGGATCTGCGGGTCTGCCGCCACCTCGGCGAAAAGACCCGGATCGAAGCCGCCATCCTTGGCCCGGCAGGAGAAATAGCCCGACCCCACCTCCCAGACCAGATCACCGCCATTCTCGCGGTGATAGGGCGAAACACCGCCTTCGCCCGTGTCATGGTAGAAGCCGCCCGCCTTGGCCCCCTTGTTCAGCGCCCGGATCGCATTGGCCGACAGCGAGCCGTAGCTCATGGCCGAGATGTTCAGAAGCGAGGCGGAATAGGGTTGCTTCGTATCGGCCCCGATCGTCACCCGCATATGGTCATGCGGCAGGGGCGGCTTTGGCGCGATGGAATGGTGCAGCCATTCATATTGCTCCTGATAGACGTTGTATTGCGTGCCGAAAGGGCGCGTCTCCAGCTCGTGCTTGGCGCGCTGATAGACGATGGCGCGCTGGTCGCGCGGGAAAGGGGTGCCGTCCTTGTCGCCCTCAAAGAAATACTGCCGCATCTCGGGGCGGATGCCCTCGAACAGAAAGCGCAGATGGGCGGCGACCGGATAGTTGCGCAACACGGCATGGCGGGTCTGGGTCAGGTCGTGAATGCCGATCAGCACACAGGCGAGGCAGAGAAGCGCCAGCGGGATGAACCACCAGTCCTGCCCCGGGAAGATCAGCATCAACACCAGCAGCACCGGAATGGCGAGGGCAGGCCAGGTGATCAGGGCGAAGCGGGTCTGGAAAGCGCTGGAAAACATGGCGGCATCCTTTGGCGGCTTGCCGCAGGATTAGCCATGAATCTTGTCAGGTCGCTAAAAATCTTCGCCCTCGGGGCGGTCAGAACGGCAGGGGGGCCGCGAAATGCACCCGCAGGCCGGTCGCGGGATGGTGCAGCGACAGGGTTTCGGCATGCAGCATCAGGCGCGGATGGTCGTCGCGGGCCGGGCCGGTGGCATAGATCGGATCGCCCAGAATCGGATGGCCCAGCGCCAGCATATGCACACGCAACTGGTGGCTGCGGCCGGTATGGGGCGTCAGCCGCACCCGGGTTTCGCCCGGCGCGCGGCCGATGACCTGCCAGTCTGTCTGGGCCGGGCGGCCATGCTCATGGCTGACCATCTGGCGCGGGCGGTTCGGCCAGTCGGCGCAAAGCGGCAGGTCGACATGGCCGCTTTCCCCGGCCATCTCGCCCGACAGCCGCGCGACATAGGTCTTTTCGGCCCGGCGCTTCTCGAATTCCTGGCTCAGGAAGCCTTGCGCCTGTTTGGTGCGGGCAAAGATCATCGCGCCGGATGTGTCGCAATCCAGCCGGTGCACCAGCAGCGCGTCCCAGCGTTCCGCCTGTAGCCGCGACAGCAGACAGTCCTGCCGCCCCTCCAGCTTGCCCGGCACCGACAGCAAGCCTGCGGGCTTGTCCAGCACCAGAAGCTGCGCGTCCTCGAACAGGATCTTCAGCGGCACATCCGGCGGGCGGTAGTCGAAGTCCGGGATCATACGATGACATGGCCTTCAGCCTTGAGGCGTCCGGCGAGGTGGCGGATATGCGCGGGACCAACCTCGCAGCAGCCGCCGACAATGGTCGCGCCCTGCGCCACCCAGCGCAGCGCGAAGTCCGCATAGCGTTCTGGCGTCAGGTCATGGCGGCCGCAATAGGCCGGGGCGCTGCCATCCTCGGGCAGGGGAAGATGGGAAATCTCTGAGAAGCCATTGGCATAGGCGCCGAAAGGCAGGCCCAGCGGCTGCAGCTCCGCCATGGCCGCCTCCATCGCCTCGGGCATCGAGCAATTGGCCAGCACGGCGGCCGCGGGCGTCTCGTCCAGCACGCCGCGCAGATCGGCGACCGCCTCGCCCGAACGCAGCTTCGTGCCATCGCGGTCATGCACGGAAACCGAAAGCCAGACCGGCCTGCCCGCCGCCTGCGCGCCCTTCAACGCGCCCCGGGCAAGATCCAGCGACGAGATGGTCTCGATCAGGATCACGTCGACATGCGGCGCCATCAGCGCGGCCTTTTCGGCGTAAAGCGGGGCGGAAACGGCAACAGGCGGCGTCAGGTCGGGGCGGTAGCTGTCGCCCAGGGGCCCCATCGACCCGGCGATGATGCCGCGCCCGGCCCGCGCCCGGGCCTCGTGCGCCTCGGCCAGCGCGCGCAGGTGCAGCGCGTGGTAGAAGGCATCCATCCCGTCGCGGACCAGCCGGTCATGCAGGATGGCATAGGTGTTCGTCGTGGCCACCGAGGCCCCTGCCGCGAAATAATCGTCATGGATCGCGCCGACCATGCCGGGATGGTCGATCATCACCCGCGTCGCCCAAAGCGCACCGGGATCCTTGCCGCCCGACCGCGCAACCAGTTCCTGGCCCATGCCGCCGTCGAGAAGGGTGATTTCCGCCATGACCCGCTCCTTGCGCTGATACTCCCGAGGTAAGCCGCGCGTGACGCGGGTGCAAGCTCAGTCGCCGCCCGGATGCTGCGGCAGGCCGTCGTCGATCTTGTAGTAATCGCCCTTGTCGGCGACGAAGATATGGCTCTCCAGCCGCCCGCCGGTGGGCGCGTCGATACAGCCCGCCTCGACCGAGAAGCTGCCATCCGCCGCGCGGAAGAACAGCGACGATCCGCAATCCGGGCAAAAGCCGCGCCGCCCGCCTGCCGGGGCGACATGTTCGGCCAGATGCCGGGCCTGCCAGTGCAGATCGGATTCCCGCGCATCGAAGCTGGCCGCGTAATGGCCCGACAGTTTGCGGCATTGCGTGCAATGGCAGGCGGTCACCGGCCCCATCGGGCCGGGCAGGGTAAAGCGGTTGGCCCCGCACAGGCAGGCGCCGCGCAGCAGGCTCACGCCCTTTGCAGGTGCGGGCGGCGGGCCTTCGGGCCGGTAATAATCGCCCGCGAATTCCGGCATGAACTGCTCGGCCGTGCCGATGCCCGAGGGTTCGTCCAGCGCCGCGGGCGAGAAGGACATCTGGTCGCGGCCATGCGGCTGCCAGAACAGCGCCGCGCCGCAATCCTTGCAGAATCCGCGGCTGGCGATCTCGCTGGCCTTGAACCAGCGCAGGCCGTCGGACCTGACCAGACGGAAGCGGTCCAGCGTCACGGCCGAGGCGGCCCAGACATGGCCCGATTGCTTGCGGCATTGGCCACAATGGCAGATCGCGGCTTCACGCAGGGGCGGCGTCACCTCAAACACCACCCCGCCACAGAGACAGGAGCCGCGCATCACGCGGCGTCCCGGAAGACCTGGGCCAGAAGCGGCACCAGCCAGTCCTCATCCGCCTTGGTAAAGGCGGCGGGCGTGTCGCTGTCCAGATCCAGAACGCCCAGAAGCTGCCCCTGTCCGTTCCAAACTGGCAGGACCAGTTCGGACCGGGTCGACGAGGCACAGGCGATATGGTCGGGGAAGGCATCGACATCGGGCACGTTCTGAATCTCGCCCGTGCGCGCGCAGGCCCCGCAGACGCCGCGCGCGAAGGGAATGACCAGACAGCCATGGCCGCCTTGATAGGGGCCGATCTTCAGCAGTTCCGGCGCGACCACGCGATAAAAGCCGGTCCAGTCCGACAGCGGGTGGCGGGCATGGATCTCGCAGGCCAGCGTCGCCATCAGTGCGACGCTGTCCGTCTCGCCATGGGTCAGCGCCAGGATCGCCTGGGTCGCCTCGTCATAATCCATCTGCAATCCCCGTCCTCAATATCCCAGCGCGCAGCCATCCTTGCGCGGATCGGACGCGCCCGTCAGCACCCCGTCCTGCCCGATGAAGATGGCCTGCGCGCCGCCGATCGGCGTGTCGGGAATCGTCACGGCATGGCCCATCTCCGCCAGTTCGGCGCGGACCTTGTCGGAATAGCCGCGCTCGACCTGCATCCCTTCGGGCCCCGCCGCAAAGCTGCGCGGCGCGTCGACCGCCTCTTGCAACTCCATGCCGTAATCCACCAGGTTCGTGACGAAACGGGCATGGCCGTTCGGCTGATAGGCCCCCCCCATGACGCCAAAAGGCAGCGTCACCCGCCCGCCCTGCCGCAGCATGGCCGGGATGATCGTGTGCATCGGGCGCTTGCCAGGGCCTGCCTCGTTCGGATGGCCCTCTTCCAGCGTGAAACCGGCACCCCGGTTCTGGAAGTTGAGACCGAATTTCTGCGAGGCCAGGCCCGAGCCAAAGCCCCAGAACACCGAATAGATGATCGAGACCGCCATGCGATCACGATCCACGACGGTCAGATAGACCGTCTCCTTGTGCACGGCTTCGGAAATGGCATGGGCATTGGCCATGGCGCGATTTGGGTCGATCAGCGCCGCCAGTTTTTGCGCCGTTTCCATCGACAGCATGTGGTCCAGCCGCGCGGTCCGGTCGGCGATGAATCGGTTGCGCGCGTCATAGGCCAGCTTGGCGGCCTCGGCCTCAAGATGGGCGCGCTTGGCCCCGAACGGATCCATTGCCTTCAGGTCGAACTGCGACAGGATATTCAACATCAGGATCGCGGTCGCGCCCTGGCCGTTCGGCGGATGCTCCAGAAGATCGACGCCGCCATACTGGCCCGAAATCGGATCGGTCTGGTCGCAGCGCGTGGCGTCCAGATCTTGCTGCGTATGGCTGCCGCCCAGCGCGCGCAGCGAGGCGATCATGTCCTCGGCCACTTCGCCTTCGTAAAACCCTTTGCGGCCCTCGGCGGCGATCCGGCGCATGATCTCGGCCAGGCCGGGGGCGCGGAACATCTGGCCCGCGACCGGCGCCTTGCCGCCAAGGCTGTAGAACCGCAGCGCATCGCCCCGAAGGTCGCTGATGTCGCCCGCCCAGTCAAAGGCGGTGCGGGCCCCGACGGGAATGCCTTCATCGGCATAGCGGATGCCCGGGGCAAGGATCTGGTCCAGACCCAAGAGGCCCCAATCGGCGTTCAGACGGCACAGCGCATCGACCGCGCCGGGCAGGGTGACGGCATGAATGCCATGGATCGGCACGGTCTTATGGCCTTCGGCGCGCATCTTTGCTGCATCCAGGCCAAGCGGCGCGCGGCCCGAGCCGTTCAGCGCCACCACCCGTTCGTCTCCGGGCGGTTTCAGCAGAACGAAGCAGTCGCCGCCCAGGCCGCACATCTGCGGTTCGGCCACGTTCAGCACCATAAGCGCCGCGATGGCAGCATCGGCCGCATTACCCCCGGCCTTGAGCGTCTCGATCGCCGTCAGGCTTGCAAGCGGGTGCGACGTTGCCGCCATACCGTTCGTGCCGTATACGGCCGAACGGCCGGGAAGATGGAAATCGCGCATGTGCTGGGCTCCTTTGGCGGGCAGCCTAAGGGGGCGCAGCGGCGGTGCCAAGCGGGCAAGCAGGTGTTTCGGCGCCGGTCGCAAAGGGCGCGTGACCGGAACAGATGCCCATGCGAAGAACCTCGGCGCCGGAACTGGGTGGGGGCTGTTGATCCCGGCGCCGAGGTGAAGCCTTATGCAGCTACGGCCCCATTAAGGCCCGCCGGCCCCGGCGGAATTAGGGGAAAATTGTGGCGGGATCGCGTCATTTCAGAAGGTTTCAAGACAATGCCGCGATCACCCGGGCGATTGCTCGGCCGGCAAGGTGAAACACAGCCGATTCACCCCGCGGGCGCGCTCATAGCCCAGATCGTCGGCCAGGCTGCGAATCAAATGCCAGCCAAATCCGCCTTCGGCCAGTTCCTCGGGGCGCGGCGCGCGGCCCTGCGGCGGCGCCCCCCCGGGCATGGGACTGCCCTCATCCTCGATCCGGCAGACCAGGCGACCCGCAGCCCAGCCCAGCCAGAGACGGATCGGCCCTTCGCCATCCGAATAGGCATGTTCGGCAATATTGTTCAGAACTTCGGCCAGAACGATCTCGGCGGTCGAGCGATCATCCTGCGACAGCCCGACAAGGGGCGTCTGCCCCATGGCCCGCCGCAACCCGTCGCGGACCGAGGCCGGGTTGCCCGACATTTCAACCAAGGAGGGGCAGGCAATCTCTGCTGTCCTGATCATATCCTGCACGGCGCCGCGCCGCCCCTGTGGCTGCCAGTTGCTTTCGACCGGCGAAGGCCGCCCCGGTGGCACAGGCGCGACGATCCCCCCGCCTGCGGCCGCATCGTCAGCCCGCCTGGCGCAGGCCGGCCTCGACCGCGGGGTGAATGGTGAAGACCGTGTCCATCCGCGTCAAGCGGAAGACCTTTTCCACGGTCGGGGTCAGCCCGGCCAGTTCCAGCTTCCGTTCGGGCGCCAGCAGCTTCATCACCGCGACGACCGCTCCAAGGCCAGAAGAATCAAGGAATTGCACATTGGAAAGGTCAAGGATGACCCGCGCCGAAGGCGTGGCGGTCAGGTCGCGCATCTGTTCCTTGAACTGGATGGCGCCGGCTGCATCGATCCGGTCGTCAAGGGCGCGGATGACCAGGGTGGACCCCTGCATGGAGGCTTTGAGCGGCATGATCGGCTTTCCTTGTTTCAGTTGCCTGAAGACTAGGGCCGAAGGGTTATCAAGGCGTAAGCGCGGCCCGCCGTGCCGCGCGAAATTTCCCGGCGTTCAGTTCAACTGGAACTGAAGCGGATAGCGGCCATCGGCGAAATCGCCGAAAAGGTCGGGCAGGTCCGGGTGATCGACCGGCTCGCCGGTATCGTCGGGGACCAGGTTCTGCTCGGACACATAGGCGACGTAATAGCTTTGGTCGTTCTCGGCCAGAAGGTGGTAGAAAGGCTGGTCCTTCGAGGGGCGGCTTTCCTCGGGAATGTTCTGATACCATTCCTCGGTATTCGAGAACATGGCGTCCACGTCGAAGACGACGCCCCGGAACGGGTGCTTGCGATGGCGCAGAATCTGGCCGATGTGATATTTGGCTTCTGTCTTCAGCATCATGATAAGGCCCCCAGTTTCGGGTGTAATCCCAGGGTGGCAGAGTTGTCCACAGACCAGCGCCCCAGAGCACCCCGAATCAGGGAAACAGTCTGTAAACGCAGCACCATGGACTTGAAAGGCCGCCCGGGCCGCAAAGGGGCGGATCGGCCTTCCAATAGGCTTCGGCCAATGCTCGCGCAAAACTGATCGGCCGCGCGCAAGTCGCGGATTTCCCCTGTTTTCCCCGATAGCCGGATCGGGTATGTTCCCCGGCAAAAGAACAGCCCGAAAATCAAACCGAGGGGCAGATGAGCAGGTATTTCCGTGCAGCGCTGGTGCTGCTGTTCCTTGCGTCCTGCGGGGGCGGCGGGCGTTACGCGGCACCGCGCCAGTTGGACAATGCCTGTGCGATCCTGGCCGAACGACCGCAGTATCGCGCGGCCATGCGGGCGGCGGAACGCAAATGGGGTGTGCCGATCTGGGTTCAGATGGCGGTGATCCACCAGGAGTCGAAGTTCATCGGCAATGCCCAGACGCCGCATCGCTTTGCCCTGGGCGTGATCCCGATGGGCCGGCAAAGCACGGCCTATGGCTACAGCCAGGCCCTGAACGGCACCTGGGAAGAATATCAGAAGTCTGAGGGCCGCCGCGGCGCGAAGCGCGACGACATCCGCGCCGCCACCGATTTCATGGGCTGGTACTTCACCGAAACCAGGGCGAAGCTTGGCATTCCCCTGGACGATGCGGCGGACCAGTACCTCGCCTATCACGAGGGCCGGTCCGGCTTTGCCAATCAAAGCTATCTGGGCAAGCCCTGGCTGGTCGAGGTGGCGGCCAAGGTCGGCGCGCGGGCCGAAATGTATCGCAGCCAGCTTGCGACCTGCCGCCGCTGAACGGCGCCGGGCGGATGAGTTGCGCGGCCCTTAAAGGCCGCGCTTTTCCATTTCACGGGTGATCGAGAACAGGCTGGTGCCGTAATTGCCGCCGGTTTTCAGCGCGCCCAGGATCACCGTCGTCTGCTTGCCAAGATCGTCGGTGATGATCCATTGCCGCAGCTCGACCGGGTTGGCGGTGAACTTCAACTCGATCGTGCCATATTCAGGGTGCTCGGGGTCCTGCGCCACGACGCTGGTCGAGGTCGCGTCAGACTTGTGCCCCACAACCATCTTGGCCCGGCCAAGATTGACGTTGTCCGCCAGGATCAGGTTCAGCGGCGTGCGTTTCAGCGGATACTGTTCGGGCGCTTGGTTCGACTTGCCGTCGAACACCGCCACCTGCCCGGCCGAGGCCAGGACCAGCGACTTGTCGGGCGGCGCATATTCAAACCGCACCCGACCCGGGCGCTTGATGAAGATCTTGCCGGTCGAGACCGAGCCGTCGCTGTTCACCTGGGTGAAGTCAGCTTCGGCGGTGGTCAGGCCGTTGAGGTATTTCGACAGCGTGTCCAGGGGCAGCTTCTCGGCCAGCGCGGCGCGGGTGCCAAGAAGCATCAGGGCAAGCGGGGAAAGGATCAGGGTGCGACGGTTCATGTGCTCGATATAGGTTGTCAGGCGACAACGGGAAATCCCCGCTTTGGTTCCTTCGCGACATTGTGCCGGGCCGTGAACTGCACCGGCGGGTCGCGTGGGGGATGGACCCAAGCCGCCGCGCTGGTGTTAACCTGACGCGAAAGGCCTGGGAGGATGCAGCCATGTCACTGGCAGAACGGGCAACGGACGCGGCCGCCGAGATGCAGGCCGCCGTCGCGGCGATCGATCCCGAGGAATGGCAGGCGGTGCTGGCCGCGCTGCAGGGCGCGCGGCGGATCGTTTGCCATGGGCTTGGCCGTGAGGGGCTGATGATGAAGGCGCTGGCGATGCGGCTGTATCATCTTGGCCTTGATGCACATGTCGTGGGCGAGATGACCTGCCCGCCGGTGGGCGAGGGAGATCTTTTCCTGGTCGCCTGCGGACCGGGAAGGCTGGCAACCGCCGAGGCCCTGATCGGCGTGGCGCGCGGCAGCGATGCCAGCGTCGCCTGCATCACCGCCGAACCGGGCGGCACCGCGCCCCATGCCGCCGATCTGGTGCTGACGATCCCGGCGCAGACCATGGCGCGCGATCAGGGTGGCGCGGCGCGCTCGATCCTGCCGATGGGCAGCGTCTTCGAGGGGGCGATGTTTCTGGCCTTCGAGCTGATGATCCTGGAATTGCGGGCGCGCCTTGGCATTGAGTCCGAAGCGATGCGGGCGCGGCATACCAATCTGGAGTGAGGCCCGAGATGGGCCGGATCGCCACCCGCCCCACGCGGGTAGCGCAAACATGCCGCAGGGCAGCATAAGCCTCTTGACGGGGCGTCACTCAACCCAGAGGTTTCGCGCCCAAGGGGCCGAACTTCCTGCCCATTTCAATTGCCAGACGGAGATTCGAATGAAAGCTGCCAGCGTGACCGCGTCTTACAAGCGGTGGGCGCCCGTCTATGACTCGGTCTTCGGCAAGGTCTTTCAGGAAGGGCGCATCCGCGCCACCCGCCACGCCACGCAGCGCGGCGGCGACGTGCTTGAGGTCGGCGTCGGCACCGGGCTTGCCCTACCGCTTTACGGCCCCGGCGTGAAGATCACCGGCATTGACTATTCGGCCGAGATGCTGGCCCGGGCCCAGGACAAGGTGCGCGAACACCGGCTGTCGCATGTCACCCTGAGGCAGATGGATGCGCAGAAGCTCGACTTTCCCGATGCCAGCTTCGACAGCGTGTCGGTGATGCATGTCCTGTCGGTCGTGCCCGATCCCGAACGCGCTTTGTCCGAGATCGCGCGGGTCTGCCGCCCCGGCGCGCATGTGCTGATCACCAACCACTTCGCCGCCGCCAAGGGGGCATTGCGGCTGGCCGAGCGGCTGATCCAGCCCTTGCAGCACCAGTTGGGCTGGCGGGCCGATTTCCCGATGGCGCGGGTCTTGGGCGATGCGCGGCTGCGCGTGGTCGAATGCGCGCCGCTGCCGCCGCTTGGCGCCCTGACCTGGCTGGTGCTGGAGCGGGTCTAGCCTCCGGCGTCACAGATCCGGGGCGCGCGCTCAATGCGCCTCGGGCACCAGGATCTCGCGCTTGCCGACATGGTTCGCCTGGGTGACGACGCCCTGCTCTTCCATCTGCTCGACCAGCCGCGCGGCCTTGTTATAGCCGATGCCCAGCTTGCGCTGGATGTAGGAAGTCGAGCATTTGCGGTCCTTGGCCACGATCGCCACGGCCTGATCATAAAGCGCATCGTCGCCGCCACTTTCGCCCGACCCGCCCAGACCCAGAACCATGTCGATATCCGAGGCGGACTCTTCATCAGGCCCCTCGACCACACCCGACATATAGGTCGGCGGGCCGAAGCTTTTCAGGTGGTTGACGATCTCTTCGACTTCCTCGTCGGACACGAAGGGGCCGTGGATGCGGGTGATGCGCTGGCCGTTGCCCATATACAGCATGTCGCCCTGCCCCAGCAGCTGCTCGGCCCCCTGTTCGCCAAGGATGGTGCGGCTGTCGATCTTGGACGTGACCTGGAAGGAAATCCGGGTCGGGAAGTTCGCCTTGATCGTGCCGGTGATGACATCGACCGAAGGCCGCTGCGTCGCCATGATCAGGTGAATGCCGCTCGCCCGCGCCATCTGCGCCAGACGCTGGATGCAGGCTTCGATCTCCTTGCCCGCGACCATCATCAGGTCCGCCATCTCGTCGACGATGACGACGATATAGGGGAAGGCGACGGGGGCGTATTCCTCGGTCTCAAAGACGGGATCGCCGGTTTCCTCGTCGAACCCGGTCTGGATCGTGCGCTTGAACATCTCGTTCTTCGACAGCGCCTCGCGGACGCGGCCGTTATAGCCCTCGATGTTGCGCACGCCCATCTTGGACATCTTGCGATAGCGTTCCTCCATCTCGCCCACCACCCATTTCAGGGCGACGACCGCCTTTTTCGGGTCGGTGACGACGGGCGAGAGCAGATGCGGAATGCCGTCATAGACCGAAAGTTCCAGCATCTTGGGGTCGATCATGATCAACCGGCATTCCTCTGGCGTCAGCTTGTAGAGCAGCGACAGGATCATCGTGTTGATGGCGACCGACTTGCCCGAGCCGGTCGTCCCGGCGATCAGAAGGTGGGGCATCTTGGCCAGGTTGGCCACGATCGGGTCGCCGCCGATATCCTTGCCCAGCGCCAGCGGCAGCCGCATGTTGCTATCGCCGAAATCGCGGGCGGCAAGGATTTCCTTCAGCACCACCTTTTCGCGCGTGGCATTCGGCAATTCGATCCCGATGACCGAGCGGCCCGGCACGGTCGACACGCGGGCCGACAGGGCCGACATGCTGCGCGCGATGTCATCCGCCAGGCCGATCACGCGGCTGGCCTTGAGGCCCGGCGCGGGTTCCAGCTCGTACATGGTGACGACCGGGCCGGGGCGGACAGAAACGATCTCGCCCTTCACGCCGTAATCGTCCAGCACGGATTCCAGCATCCGGGCGTTTTCTTCCAGCGCCTCGTCGGAAAGCTGGCTGCGCGGAACGCTGACCGCGTTGGCCAGAAGCGACAGCGGCGGCAATTCGTAATCGGGGGCCGGGTCATCGAAACGCAGGCGGGGCTGCGCCTCGGCCAGCGCGCGGGCCGAGGGGGCGGGGGTCTTTTTCGCGGGCGTCTGCACGATGGCGCGGCGCTCGGGTTGCAGAACCGGCGCGGGCGGGGCGAAGCTGTCATCCTCGGGCAGACCGGCTTCCCAATCCGCCTCCAGGGCCGCGTCCCAATCTTCCTCGTCCGAGGTGAACATGTTGTCGGCCTGGGCCAGCGCCTGGGCGGCGGTCAGTTCGGGCTCGTCAAGCAGGGCGGCGCGCGCGGCGACCGGCGGGGCGGTCATCTGCCCGGCCCGGGCCGGGGGCTGGCTGCCCTGGCGCATATCGGCGACCAGGGGGGCAGGGCCACGCAGCTTGGCGGCAGCGCGCATCACCGGCGGCTCGGCCCGGCGGGCGGCGACGGCGGCCTGCAGGGGCGTCATGCCGGCGGCGGCAGCGGCAGCGCCCGGCACATGGCGGGCACGGGCGCGGATCACGTCAGAGATGCGGGCCTTGATCCGGTCTTCGGCAGGCAGATCGGCATCGGCCAGCCCTGCCGGCAGAATGTTCTCCACCAGTTCCGGCTGCGGATCGACCACGCGGCGCATCCGGGCCAGAAAGCCCAGCTTCTCTTTCGGCAGGTCGGCAGGCTGGGCGAAATGGCGCGGTTCTGCCCGCAGCGTTGCCGGGGCGTTCCAGGCCGGATCGGCGCCCAGCGGCTCGGGTGCCAGCGGTGCAGGGTCAAGGCCGCGTGCCGGACGGCGGACAACCGAGCGCGGTTCCTGCGCCGGGGCGGCGTAGGATTCCGCCATGACCAGCGGCTCATGATCGTGCCACTCGCCATCACGCTGCGCATCGCGGGCCATGGCCCGACGCTCGGCAATCGCCGCAGCGCCTGCCCTTGCACTGTGTATCGCCCCCGACGCGCCCCGGCCCAACAGCGACAGCAGCGCCGCATAACCCAGGATCGAGCCGGTGATCAGCGCCCGGCGGATGGCGCGCAGCTCGGCCCGGTCAAAGCCGGTCACGAAGAGAAGCATCGAGATCGCGGCGCCGAAGGCGAGGATCGAGACGAAGCGCAGGCCAAAACCCGCCCCGCCCGGAATGATGTTCAACAGCGCCCCGGCCACGGTATCGCCGAACAAGCCGCCCAGGCCGAAGGCATGGGGCCAGCTTGCGGGCGCGGCCAGGGTGGCGGCATAGGTCGCGGCCATGGCGACGGCGATCACGGCAAAGACCAGCCGCGACAGCACCCGCTCGGCCCCGCGATGCATGGCGAAGCGCAGGCCCCAGGCCAGGCAGATCAGCGGAATCGCCCAGGCCCCGCGCCCGATCAGGATCACCAGCGTCGAGGCGACGGCCGCGCCCAGACGGCCCAGCGCATTGCTGGCAGGTTCATCCGTCGCGACCATCCAGCCCGGATCATTGGGCGAATAGGTGGCCAGCATCAGCGCGAAGATCAGCGCGACGCCCATCAGCGCCAGGCCCAGCAGCTCGCGGCCGCGGCGCTCCAGCATGGCCTGGGTGCCCTGGTCCAGAAGCGGATCGCGTTGACGAACCTGATAGGATGCCATTCTCGCCTGTCCTCAATCGTAAAGGCAGTCGCGAAGCTGGGTCAGCCCGCGCTGCGTTTCTTGCCGGGGCGCAACCAGCGCCACACGGATATAACCCCTGCCGGGATTGCCCCCGGCCGCGTCGCGCGACAGATAGGCGCCGGGCAGAACCCGCACCCCCGTCTCGCGCCAAAGTTTCAGCGCCGCCGCCTCGCCATCCTCGACCGGAAGCCACAGGAAGAAGCCGCCATCCGGCAGCTGGAACCCCTGAAGCCCGGCAAAAACCTGCGCCGCATCGGCGAATTTCTCATGATAGAGCGCGCGCGAGGCGGAAACATGGCCCTCATCCTGCCAGCAGGCCTCGGCCACTTTCTGCAACGGAAGGGGCAAGGGCGCGCCGGCAAAGGCGCGCAACTGGCGGATGTGCCGCATCGACTGCGACCCGGCGGCGACAAAACCCGAGCGCAGGCCCGGCAGGTTCGACCGCTTGGACAGCGAATGGAAGATCGCCACCCTTTCAGGATCGGCCCCGGTCGCCTGCGCGACCTGCATCAGCCCGGGCGGCGGCGCCTGCCGCCAGATCTCGGAGTAGCATTCATCGGAAAAGACGCGGAAATCGTGCTTCTCGGCCAGGGCCAGCAGATCGGCCAGATATTCGGCCGGGGCGACCGCGCCCTGCGGGTTCGCGGGCGAGCAGATGAAGGCGATGGCCGCCCGGTCCAGCACATCGCGCGGCAGGCTGGCATAGTCGGGCAGAAAGCCGGTGGCGGCGGTGGCGGGCACATAGACCGGCTCGGCGCCCAGCGCCAGCGCGGCCACGGCATAGACCTGGTAGAAAGGGTTCGGGATCAGCACGGTCGGGCGCTGGCCGTTCTTCTGTTCCGGGCACAGCGCGATGGCGGCATTGAACAGACCCTCGCGGGTGCCGTTCAGCACCATCAGCCGGTCCTGCGCAACCTCGACCCCGTAGCGGCGCGCGATCCAGCCGGAAATCGCGGCTAAAAGCTCGGGCGTGCCGTCATTGGGCGGATAGACGCCAAAACCCGCCAGGTTCGCGGCCAGGATCGGCCCCACGAAATCCGGCATGGCATGGCGCGGCTCGCCAATGGTCATGGAAATGGGTTCGCCGCCGGGAGCATGCGAATCGAGAAGTTTCCGCAAACGCGGAAACGCATATTCTGGCAGGTTCGAGAACCGCTCAGGAAACGCCATCTGTGCCTCAGGTCCGGGATCGTTGCGTCCCGATTGACGGAAAGGATAGCCGCCCCGCGCCCCATGGTCCAGAATTTCCGTGGCGGGCAAAAGGGCTTGGGGCGCGCGGTTGTGGCTTTTATGTCCCGACCCCATGGCCCGGCGGATCGCCCGCCGCGGGCCGGGGCCTCCGGCGGGGGTATTTGCGGCCAGGATGAAGCGGCGCGGCCCTGCCCTTTGGCGGTGCCGGATTATTGCAGCGCGCGTTCGGCCGCCGCGCCCAGCCGCAAAAGCCGTTCCTCGCCCATCGCAGGACCCATCAGCGTGATGCCGCAGGACGGCTGCGAGGTGGGCAGGGTCAGGGCGCAAAGGCCCAGCATATTGCCGATCCGCGTGTTACGCAGGGCCAAGAGGTTTTCGGTGACATAATAGGCTTCGTCCGACAAAAGCCGCTCGGCATGGGGCGGCAGGATGGGCGAGGTCGGTACCAGCACCGCATCGAACTCCGCCGCGCGGTCCTGCCATTGGCGGCGCAGCACCTCGAGCCGTCGCCAGCCGGCGACATAATCGGTGGCGGGCACCCCCGCGCCGGACCGGAAACGCTCGAGGATTCGCGCATACATCCTGTCGGGCGCGGCCTCGATCACCTCTTTCCAGATTCCGTAGGCTTCGGGCGTGAACAGGATGGCGGCAAGCTGCATCGCCTCGGCCACTTCCGGCGCCTGGAGCCGTTCCAGCCGCGCGCCCGCGCGGGTCAGCCTTGCGCAGGCATCATCAAAACCCTTGGCCGGGCCGGGCCGCAGATCCTCCAGCGCCACGGTTTCCAGAACCGCCAGCCGCGCGCCGGACAGGCTGTCAGGCGCGGGCGCATCGGGCCTGCGGCCTTCCAGCAGCGAGAGGATCAGGCTGCAATCCTCGACCGAATGGGCCAGCGGCCCGACCGTGTCAAATCGTTCGCACAGCGGCACCACGCCTTGCAACGACAGGCGGCCCGAAGTGGTTTTCAACCCCACAAGGTCATTCCACGCCGCCGGGATGCGCACCGAGCCGCCTGTATCCGAGCCGATGGCGGCGGGCGCAAGGCCGAAGGCCACCGAAGCCGCCGCGCCGGACGATGACCCGCCCGACACCGCCGCATCGTCATTCAGGCAGGGCGGCGTCGCGGTGACCGGGTTCAGGCCCAGACCCGAAAAGGCCAGTTCCGACATATGGGTCTTGCCCAGGCAGACCGAGCCCATCAGCGTCGCCACCCGCAGCACTTCGGCATCGGCCCTGGGCACCCGCCCGCGCAGCAGCGCCGATCCGGCTTCGGTCGCGGTTCCCGCCGTGTCGAACAGGTCTTTCCAGGACAGCGGCACCCCATCCAGCGGCCCCTTGCGAAAGCCCTGCTGCGCCCGGCGCGCGGCACCCATCGCCTCGCCTCGGGCGCGGCCCTCGGTCATGCGGGCAAAGATGCGGGGCGACAGGGCATGGCTTGCGGCGCGGTCGAGGAAGGCCTCGGTCAGCGCCACCGGATTGATCCGCCCCGCACCGATCTCGCGGCCCAGTTCTGCCGCCGTCATGTGGAACCACGTCCCGCTCATGCCCATGCCCCCATATGCTGCGGCAGCGACGGTAGCGGCTTGGCACCGCATGGACAATCCCGCCCGGCAGGCCTAGCCTTGACGCATGGATGCAGATGTTCTGATCGCGGGCGGCGGCTTGAACGGCCCGGCCCTGGCGCTGGCGCTGGCCCAGACGGGGTTGCGGGTCATCGTGATCGACGCCCGCCCGGCCGCGACGCGCGCCGAGGCGGGATTCGACGGGCGGGCCTATGCGCTGGCCATCGCCTCGAAACGGCTGTTGCAGGCGGTGGGCGTCTGGCGGTCGGTCGAGGAGCGCGTGCAGCCGATCCTGAAGATCAAGGCCAGCGATGGCCATGCGGGCCAAGGGCCCGCGCCGTTTTTCCTGACCTTCGATGCCGCCGAGATCGAGGAAGGCCCGATGGGCTTCATGCTGGAAGACCGCTTCCTTTACGCGGCCTTCCTGGATGCCATGGCCGCCGCGCCGGGCGTGACGCTTCTGTCGGGCCAGACGGTGACGGCACAAGAGGCGGACGCGGCGGGCGTGACGGTGACGCTGGCTTCGGGCCGGGCGCTGACGGCGAAATTGCTGGTCGGCTGCGACGGGCGCGGATCGGGCGTGGCGCAACGGGCGGGAATCAGGCGGCAGGGCTGGGGCTATGGCCAGACTGCGCTGGTGACGGCAATCCGGCATGAGCGCGACCATGAAGGCACGGCACAGCAATTCTTCATGCCCTCCGGCCCGCTTGCCATCCTGCCCCTGCCCGGCGGACACCATTCCAGCATCGTCTGGAGCGAGACCGAAGCCCGCGCCGCCGAGATACAGGCCCTGGACGATGACGCCTATCTTGCGGCGCTGCGGCCGCGTTTCGGTGATTATCTGGGCGAGATCGCCCTGGCCGGCGTGCGCTTCACCTATCCGCTGTCGCTGTCCTTGGCCGAGCATTTCATCGCCCCGCGCGTGGCGCTGGTGGGCGACGCGGCGCATGGGGTGCATCCGGTTGCGGGCCAAGGGCTGAACCTGGGCCTGCGCGATGTGGGGGCACTGGCCGAGGTGCTGGCGGGCGCTGCCCGGCGGGGCGAGGATATCGGCAGCCCGGTCACGCTTGAGGAATACCAGCGCTGGCGGCGGTTCGATTCCACCGCGCTCGCCCTTGGGATGGATGCGGTCAACCGGCTGTTCTCGAACGACAATCCCGTGCTGCGGCTGGGGCGCGACCTTGGCCTTGGGCTGGTGAATGCCCTGCCCGGCCTGCGGCGGCGCTTCATCCGCCAGGCGGCGGGGCTTGAGGGGGAATTGCCCCGGCTGTTGCAGGGCAAGCCGGTCTAGCCATGGCCGAACCCGCCTCGCCCCCCTGCCAGATGGCCGAGCATGCGGGACATGATCCGCAACAAGCGCTGGAAGTCGCGCGCTGGCGCAAGGCAGAACGGCAGCGGCTGCGGGCCGAACGGATGGCAATGTCGGTCGCGGCGCGGGGCGACTGGGCCGCCGCGCTGACCACCCATCTGGATGCAGGCCTCGGGGGCTGGCTGGAAGGCCCGGTCGCGGGCCGGGTGATAGGCGGCTACTGGCCGATCAAGGGCGAGGCCGACCTGCGGCCCTGGCTGGCCAGCCTGCACGCACGCGGCGCGCGGGTTGCCCTGCCGGTGGTGGTTGAAAAGGGACAGCCGCTGGTCTGGCGGCCCTGGCATCCCGGCCAGGCGATGGAGCGCGGAGACTGGAACATTCCGGTGCCGCCAGCCAATGCCGGGACAGCGATCCCCGATCTTGCCCTGGCGCCGCTGGTCGGCTGGGATGGCGCGGGCTATCGGCTGGGCTATGGCGGCGGCTATTTCGACCGGACGCTGGCCTCGCTGCGGCCCTATCGGCCTTTCGTGGTGGGGGTGGGCCTGCAAGCCGCACGGCTGGCGACGGTTTTTCCGCAATGGCACGACATTGCCATGTCGGCCATCGTCACCGAAACCGGCGCTCAGTCGATCTGACGGGCCTCGGCTACCAGCATGATCGGAATCCCGTCGCGGATCGGAAAGGCCAGATGCGCCGCGCGCGAGATCAGCTCCTGCGCCTCTTCGTCATAGGTCAGCACCGCATTGGTCACCGGACAGACCAGCGCCTCAAGCATCCGGCGGTCAAAGGCGGGAACGGGGACGGGCTCGGTCATTGGATCATGTCTTCCGGTTTGCCGCCGCGCAGGGCGAATTCGATCAGGGTCAGCAGGGTTTCGCGCCGGGTCTCAAGGCTCGGCGCTTCCAGCAGCGCCTGCTTGTCCTCGGGGGCAAAGGGGGCGAGCATCGAGATCGCGTTGACCAGCAATTCCGGCTCGGCCTCTTTCAGGCCGCACCAGTCGGTCGACAGGTTCTCGGCGGCGAAATAGCGTGCAAGCACGCCAAGGAAGGCGGCGCGGTCCAGACCGGGGTCGTCCTCGGCCGGGCCAAGGTCGCGGGCAAAGGGCGCCCAATCCACCTGCGCCCGGCGATAGGGGGTGAAACCCTGAACCTCTTCGCGCAGGCGAAAACGCGACACGCCGGTCAGGGTGATCATGTAGCGCCCGTCCTCGATTTCCGAGAAGGACGTTACCCGCCCCGCACAGCCGATGGCCGAAAGCCGACGCTCGCCGGTCGGCGTGGCGGTCGGGCAGATCATGCCGATCAACCGCTCGCGCGTCTTGAGCGCATCCTCCAGCATCGCCAGATAGCGCGGCTCAAAGATGTGCAGCGGCAGCCGGGCGCGCGGCAGCAAAAGCGCGCCGGGCAGCGGGAACAGCGCCAGCACCTCGGGCAGGTCGGCGGCGGTGATCGCGGGGGTCGGCATCCCCTGCCCCGCCGTCAGGCGAAGATCATCGAGGACAGGCGCCGACGGCCCTTGAGCACGATCGGGTCCTGCGGTTTCAGGGCGTCGAAAATGGTGAACAACTGCGCCCGCGCGGCGCCGTCATTCCATTCGCGGTCGCGGCGGAACAGGTCCAGCAGCTCATCCACCGCCTCCTCGACCTTGCCGCCCGCATTCAGCGCGACGGCCAGATCGAACCGCGCCTGATGGTTCGAAGGGTCGGCAATCACGGCGGCGCGCAGTTCGGCTTCCGGTCCCGCATTAGCGGCCTGACGGGCCAGTTCGATCTGCGCGCGGGCACCCTCTACCTCTTTCGCCTTGGCGATCGCGGCGGGGGCGGCGTTCAGGAAGGCCTCGGCCTGATCCAGATTGCCCGCGGCGATATGGCTGCGCGCAAGCCCGGCATAGGCGACGGGATTCTCCGGCTCTTCCCCAAGGATCGCGGCGAAGGTTTCGGTCGCATCGGCCAGCGCGCCCTGTTCCAGCATTTCCTCTGCCGCGGCCAGAGCATCGGCAAGGCCGCAATCGCCGCCCATGGCCGAAACCTTGTCGACGAATTTCTTCACATCCGAGGCGGGCAGCGCGCCCTGAAAGCCATCGACCGGCTGGCCCTGCCAGAAGGCATAGACGGTGGGAATCGACTGGATGCGCAGTTGCGCGGCGATGCGCTGGTTCTGGTCGACATCGACCTTGACCATCTTCACCTTGCCCTTGGCGGCCAGGACGGCAGCCTCAAGCGCCGGGCCAAGCGTCTTGCAGGGGCCGCACCAGGTGGCCCAGAAATCGACGATGACCGGCACCTCGCGCGAGGCCTCGACCACATCCTGCATGAATGTGGCTTCCGTGCCGTCCTTGATCAGATCGTCGGCTGCGGGGGAAAGCGGGGCTTCGCCAAGACCAAGCATGTCGTCCTCATCATCCTTTTGTCGGGCCCTATATGCGCCCTGACCGCCGCTTCGCCAAGGGGGCCAGCGGTCGTCAGGCCATGGCGGCGCATTCGGCATGGGCCGGGCAATGGACCATATGGTCATTCACCATGCCCACGGCCTGCATGAAGGCATAGGTGATCGTCGGGCCGCAGAACTTGAAGCCGCGCGCCTTGAGTGCCTTCGCCATGGCGCGGCTTTCCGCTGTCTCGGTCGGCACTTCGGCCATGCTGGCGCGCCGCGTCTGCACCGGCGCACCGCCGACGAAAGACCACAGGAAGGGCGAGAAGCCCTGTTCCGACTCGATCTTCAGATAGGCCCTGGCCGAGGCGATGGTGCCCTCGATCTTGCCGCGATGGCGGATGATGCCGGCATCGCCCAGCAGGCGCTGCACCTCGTCCTCGCCCCAAAGGGCGATCTCTTCGGGGTGAAAGCCGTTGAAGGCGCGGCGGAAATTCTCGCGCTTGCGCAGTATGGTGATCCAGCTCAGCCCGGCCTGGAACCCGTCAAGGATCAGCTTTTCCCACAGCGCACGCGGATCGCGTTCGGGGCGGCCCCAATCGGTGTCATGATAGGCCACATATAGCGGATCGGTCCCGCACCAGCTACATCTTGTGCCGTCCATGCTTCCTCCGGAATTTCCTGCAAACTCGACGCAACAGCCGAAACTTCAGCGCGGCTTTACCATTTCGCGTCAAGCCTGCGGGCGCAAGCGGGGGTTTTGCCGATGAGTTTCCTGCGCGGGCCGAAACGGCCCCGGTTCGATCCAGAGGCCGATCAGGCAACGCCGCTTGCGGTGGCGGTGTCCTCGGCCGATCGCGAAACGCTGGCCATGGTCCGTGCCGCGCTGGCGCTGAAACGGATGCGGCTGGCCTTCCAGCCTGCCGTCTATGCCGCCGATCCCGGCATCATCGGCTTTTACGAAGGCTATATCCGGCTTTTGGACCCGCAGGATCGCGTGATCCCCGCCCGCGATTTCATGCCCGTCGCCGAAACCCAGGAACTGGGGCGCGAGATCGATGTCGCGGCGCTTCAGCTCGCGCTGATGGCACTGCAACGCCATCCGCAGATCCGCATCGCGGTGAACATGTCGGCGCGGTCGGTCGGCTACAGGCCGTGGCAGGGCATGCTGGCCCGCGCGCTGGCTACCCATCCCGAAATCGGCAAGGGCCTGATTCTCGAGATCAGCGAAAGCTCTGCCATGCAGATGCCCGATGTGCTGATGCCGTTCATGGCGGATTTGCGCCGCAAGCATATCGCCTTCACGCTGGATGATTTCGGCGCGGGCGCGACCTCGCTTTCGCTGCTGAACGCCTTCCGCTTTGATATCGCAAAGCTGGATGGCCTGTTCATCCGCAGCATCGACCACAATGCCGAAAACCAGCGTCTGGTCCGGGCGGCCATCGCAATGGCAAAGGAATTCAACATGTTCCTTGTGGCCGAAGCGGTAGAAACCAATGCCGAGGCAACCTGGCTGCGCGACCATGGCGTGGGGTGCCTGCAAGGCTATCTGTTCGGAGCGCCCGAAGTTGCCCCCGATTTCAGCCGCTTCCGCAAGGGCCGCTGCAAGGGTTTGGGCTAGGGGTCCGCCGCAGCCTCCGCGCAATCTTCCTCTGCCTGACCTGCGTCAATTCGCTTGCGCACGAAACTTGCGATTGTGAGATTGGGACCGTAGGGCGAAAGCGCGCGGATGCGCAGGCCGCAAGGGAGAGATCAGCATGACCAATGTCGTAATCGTCGCGGCGGGCCGGACTGCCGTGGGCAGCTTCAACGGCTCGTTCGCCAATACCCCCGCCCATGATCTGGGCGCCGCGGTGATCGAGGCCGTGGTGGCCCGCGCCGGGATCGACAAGGCCGAGGTCGAGGAGACGATCCTGGGTCAGGTGCTGACCGCCGGTCAGGGCCAGAACCCGGCCCGGCAGGCCGCGATCAAGGCGGGTCTGGCAAAAGAGGCCAGCGCCTGGTCGCTGAACCAGGTCTGCGGCTCGGGCCTGCGGGCGGTGGCGCTGGGCGCGCAGCATGTCACGCTGGGCGATGCCCGGATCGTGGTCGCGGGCGGCCAGGAATCGATGTCGCTGTCGCCCCATGTCGCGCATCTGCGCGCCGGGCAGAAGATGGGCGACCTGAACTTCATCGATTCGATGATCAAGGACGGGCTGTGGGATGCCTTCAATGGCTATCACATGGGCCAGACCGCGGAAAATGTCGCCAACCAGTGGCAGATCAGCCGCGAGATGCAGGATGAATTCGCGCTGGCCAGCCAGAACAAGGCCGAGGCAGCGCAGAAGGCCGGCAAGTTCAAGGATGAGATCATCCCCTTCACCGTGAAGTCGCGCAAAGGCGACGTGGTGGTCGATGCCGACGAATACATCCGCCATGGCGCGACCATCGAGGCGATGCAGAAACTGAAGCCCGCCTTCGTCAAGGACGGTTCGGTCACCGCCGCCAATGCCTCGGGCATCAATGACGGCGCGGCCGGTGTTGTGCTGATGACCGAGGAAGAGGCGGCGAAGCGCGGGCTGAAGCCGCTGGCGCGCATCGCCTCCTATGCCACCGCCGGGCTTGACCCGTCGATCATGGGCGTCGGGCCGATCTTCGCCAGCCGCAAGGCGCTGGACAAGGCGGGCTGGAAGGCCGGCGATCTGGATCTGGTCGAAGCGAACGAGGCTTTCGCCGCCCAGGCCTGTGCGGTGAACAAGGACATGGGCTGGGACCCGTCGATCGTGAACGTGAACGGCGGCGCCATCGCCATCGGCCACCCGATCGGCGCTTCGGGCGCGCGCATCCTGAACACGCTCTTGTTCGAGATGGGCCGTCGCGGCGCGAAAAAGGGCCTGGCGACGCTGTGCATCGGTGGCGGCATGGGCGTGGCCATGTGCCTGGAAGGCGTCTGAGCCAAAAACGCCGCGGGCGCGGCATCTTGCTGCACCCGCAAATCGGCGCGCAATATTGTTGCGCGCCGGTCTTCGTTTGGGTAACAGGATTTCAACGGGATACGAAAGCATACCTGAAGAGGAGGAATCATGGCTCGGGTTGCATTGGTGACGGGTGGCTCACGGGGGATCGGGGCCGCGATTTCGGTGGCGCTGAAGGCCGCAGGCTACAAGGTGGCCGCGAATTATGCCGGGAATGACGAGGCGGCGGCGGCTTTCACGAAGGAAACCGGGATCCCGACCTACAAATGGTCCGTGGCCGAATATGACGCCTGCGCCGAGGGCATCAAGAAGGTCGAGGCCGATCTGGGCCCGGTCGAAGTGCTGGTGAACAATGCGGGCATCACCCGCGACGCCATGTTCCACAAGATGACCCCGGCCCAGTGGAAAGAGGTGATGGACACCAACCTCTCGGGCCTGTTCAACATGACCCATCCGCTGTGGACGGGGATGCGTGACCGCAAGTTCGGCCGCGTGATCAACATCTCGTCGATCAACGGCCAGAAGGGCCAGGCGGGCCAGGCCAATTATTCGGCGGCCAAGGCGGGCGATCTGGGCTTCACCAAGGCGCTGGCCCAGGAAGGGGCGCGGGCGGGCATCACCGTCAACGCGATCTGCCCGGGCTATATCGGCACGGAAATGGTGCGCGCCATCGACGAGAAAGTGCTGAACGAGCGCATCATCCCGCAGATTCCGGTCGGCCGCCTGGGCGAGCCTTCGGAAATCGCGCGGATCGTGGCCTTCCTGGCCTCGGACGAGGCGGGCTTCATCACCGGCTCGACCATCAGCGCCAATGGTGGCCAGTTCGTGGTGTAAACCATTCACCCAAGGCTCTAAACCAGAGATTGCACGCGCCCGAAACGCTGATTAGCTTCGGGCGCGTGCGCAATCTGAAAGACCTTCGGTGTCTCCTTCCCTTCTTTCTCATCGGCCGCCGGGCCGCCGTTTGGACGTCGCAACCGCAGTGGCCTATGCCGCCAAAGAACGGGGCGTTTCCCCGCTGCGGATCGCCCTGGAGTCAACGCTGCTTCGGCGCGGGCGGGGCAGGCTGACCCTTGACGAGTATTTCCTGGCCGGCGCCTGGCGACCCGGCCTGACCTTTGCCGAACGCCGCGCCTTTCTGGGCCCGCGTGCCTATGTCGCACTGAACACGGCCCTCAACCCGCCCGCGCCAAATGGCCCCGGCACGGCCCTGACCGACAAGCTGGCCTGTCATGCGCGGTTCAGTGCAGCCGGGCTGCCGCAGCCCCGCATCCTTGCCGTCGCCACTGCGGACAAGCCGGTCACCGGCGAGGACTGGCTGTCCTCGCCCGCCGCCACGCTGGCCTTTCTGGCCCGGCCCGACACCCTGCCCTGTTTCGGCAAGCCCGTGCATGGCAGCCAGGCCGTCGGCGGCGTTTCCATCGTCGAACAGGCCGGGCCGGGCAAGCTGCGCCTCGGCAATGGTCATGAGGTCGAAGCCAGCGATCTTGTCGCCGAAATCTGGCGCAGTCATGCGCGCGGCTTCATGTTTCAGGAACTGGTTCGCCCGCACAGGGATCTGGAGGCGCTGATCGGCCCGACCATTGGGTCGGTCCGTTTTGTCACCACCCTGGCCGGAGCAGAGCCCGAAGTGCTGTATGCGGTCCTGCGCGCTCCCGCCGCCGGGTCGATGGTCGATTCAAATGCGGGCCTGCTGGGCAGCTACATCGCCATCGATGCCGCCACGGGCAGCGTGATCCGGGCGCAGGATCGCCGCAAGATCGGCGGCGCAAGCCTTGAGAAAAGCATCGTCACCGGGGCGATTTGGCGCGGCGCGCAACTGCCGGATTTCGGATCTGCCCTGGCCTTGGCCCGGGCGGCCCACGCTGCCTTTCCCGAGCAGGGCATTTGCGGCAGCGACATCTTCCTCAGTGACCGGGGCCCGTTGATCACCGAAATCAACGGCAACCCCCATCATTCCTGCTATCAAGAAGCGCATCTGCGCGGCATGTTGAACCCCGACCACATGCCGCGCCTGCGGGCGCTGCGCGACAGGTTCCGCGCAACTGTGCCCCGCCCCAAGGATTGCCCGCTGAAATGACCCGCGCCAAGGCCACGGCCATCGGTTTCACCGCCGTCCTGATGTGGGCGCTGCTGGCGCTTCTGACCATCGGCTCAGCCCCTGTGCCGCCCTTCCTGCTCAACGCCCTGTGCTTTGCCATTGGTGGCACGCTTGGCCTGATCTGGACAGCGCGGCGCGGGCTGGCCGTGCTAAAAACCGTGTCCTGGAAGGTCTATGCCTTCGGCACGCTGGGCCTGTTCGGCTATCACTTCCTGTATTTCACCGCCTTCCGCATCGCGCCCGCCGCCGAGACCGGGCTGATCGCCTATCTCTGGCCGCTGTTCATCGTGCTGTTGTCCGGGCTTCTGCCCGGCGAGAGGCTGGCGGCGCAGCATGTCATCGGCGCGCTGATCGCTTTCGCGGGCGCGGCGGTGATCGTGCTGGGGCGGGGCGGCGACGGCGAGGTTTCTGCGCTGGGCCTGGCGCTGGCCTTCGCCTGCGCCCTGACCTGGGCCGCCTATTCCGTGCTGTCGCGGCGGCTGGGCGATGTGCCGACCGAAAGCGTCACCGTCTTCTGCCTGGCCACGGCGGGCCTGTCGCTGATCGCCCATCTGGCGCTGGAACAGACGGTCTGGCCGCAGGGCGCGCTGGGCTGGGCCTCGGTCCTGGCGCTGGGGCTTGGCCCGGTGGGGGCGGCCTTCTTCACCTGGGATCTGGGCATGAAAAAGGGCGACATCCAGATCCTGGGTGTCGCCTCTTATGCAGCGCCCTTGCTGTCAACCCTTGCGCTGGTGCTCGCGGGCATCACAGCACCGTCTTACATGATCCTTCTGGCTGCGGTGCTGATTGCCGGCGGTGCGGCCCTGGCCGCGCGCCCCCGCAAACAGAACGGGGCGCGCAGCACCGATCCCGCCGGTTAGTGCTGGCTGGCGAGACGCGAAATCTCTTCCTTGAGGCGAAGTTTCTGCTTCTTCCACTCGGCGATCTTCAGGTCATCCGTCGCGGGCTGGCGCTGGGCTTCCTCGACCATGGTCGAAAGCGTTTCGTGCTTCTTGCGGAGTTCCTGCAGATGCGAAGCCATGCTCATGTTCTTCCTCCATCGTTGTGACACCCACATGACAAAGTCGATCACAGAGCTTGAGTCGTGTCACCTCGAAACAACGTGAGAGGGCAAAGAAAAGCCGCCGATTATCCGAAAAGCGGCAAGAGGCTGCCCGCCTCGCGCAGGACGGCATTGGCGGCGGCTGTATAGCTTTCGCGGTCGCCGTCATGCGCCGCGCCTGCATGCAGCACGAAGGGCGGCAAAAGGCGGAACGGCGCGCGGCCGCCCTTTCGCGCCTGCAGGATCAGACGCGGCGGCGCCCGCCCCTCGCGCGGGGCCAGGGGCAGCACGGCGGCCGAGCCGAGCTTGGGCGCGAGCGCGGCCAGAAGGACCGGCAGGCTGTCTGTTCCGGCGATCAGCGTCAGCGTGCCGCCCGGCCGCAGACGGCGCGCGGCGGCGGCGACCCAGGCGTCCAGCGGCAGCTCTGCCGCCAGGGCCGTCGCCCGCCCCGCGACGGGCGACGGCGTGCCGCCCGGCGGATACCAGGGTGGATTGGCGATGACATGGTCGAAATCGCGCCGCAGGCTGGTGGGCATCCGGGTCAGGTCGCCCGTCGCCACCTCCAGCGCGATGCCGTTCCTTTCGGCGTTGCGGGCGGCCAGATCGGCGTAATCCGGCTGCAACTCCAGCCCCGCCAACGCCAGCCCGGGCACACGAATGCCAAGGCACAGCGACGCCGCCCCCGCCCCGCAGCCCAGATCAAGCACCGACTCTCCGGTCTTCGCCGGGCAGCAGGCGGCCAGCAGCACGGCATCCGTGGCGGCGCGAAAGCCGCGCGCGGGCTGCCACAGCCGCAGCCTGCCGCACAGGAACTTGTCATCGGTCAGCGCATCCTCGGCGAAAGTCATCGCCTAGGCCTCTGGCGCCAGAGGGATGCCGTTGTCGCGGCAGATGGCCCGGGCCAGAAACAGGTCGCGATCGGCAACCATCAGGCGGCGCGGCAGAATTCCCAGGGAACCATCCAGGATGCTCATGTGGACGTCCATGGCAAAGGCCGCTATACCCTCGCCCTCAAGAAGGGCGGTTGCAAAGGCGATCTCGGTGGGATCGGTCGTGCGCAATAGCTCTTTCATGGGGATGAGATAAGCGCGACGATGCTTCAGGGGCAAGCGCGCCGGGGACAAGGGATGCAGATGGACGGAGCTTCGGAAAAGCCGAAGGACGGGCCACAGGACCGGCTGGCCGCAGCTTTGGCCCAGGATATGGCGGCGGTGAACGTGCTGATCCGCCAGCGCATGTCCAGCGAACATGCGCCGCGCATCCCGGAAGTGACGGCCCATCTGATCGAGGCGGGCGGCAAGCGGCTGCGGCCGATGCTGGTGCTGGCGGCGGCGCATATCTGCGGCGGCGGCGGGGAAGATGCGGTCAAACTGGCCGCGACGGTCGAATTCATCCATACCGCCACGCTGCTGCATGACGATGTCGTTGATGAAAGCCAGCGCCGCCGGGGCCGCCCGACCGCCAACCTGCTGTGGGACAATAAGTCTTCGGTTCTGGTCGGAGACTATCTCTTTGCCCGCGCCTTCCAGTTGATGGTGGAGCCGGGTTCGCTGCGCGTGCTCGACATTCTGGCCAATGCCTCGGCGACCATCGCCGAAGGCGAAGTGCTGCAACTGACCGCCGCGCAGGATCTGCGCACCACCGAGGCGACCTATCTGCAGGTCGTGCGCGGCAAGACGGCGGCGCTGTTTTCCGCCGCGACCGAGGCGGGGGCCGTCATCTCGGGCGCGCCCGAGGCGCAGGTCCGCGCGCTGTTCGATTATGGTGACGCGCTGGGCATCGCCTTCCAGATCGCCGATGACCTTCTGGATTACGGCGGGTCGGCCGCCGCCATCGGCAAGAACACCGGCGACGATTTCCGCGAACGCAAGCTGACCCTGCCGGTGATCAAGGCTGTCGCAAAGGCCGATGCCGAGGAACGCGCCTTCTGGGTGCGTGTGATCGAAAAGGGTGACCAGCGCGACGGCGATCTTCAGCATGCCCTGGCGCTGATGGCCCGCCATGGCGCGATGGAGGCCGCCCGCGCCGATGCGCTGGACTGGTCGTCCCGCGCGCAATCGGCGCTGGAGGCCCTGCCCGACCATCCGCTGCGCGGCATATTGTCGGATCTTGCCGCCTATGTCGTGTCGCGGCTGACCTAGGGCGCCAGACTGTTGCGCACATAGTCCCCCTGCGCCGAATAGGGCAGCGAGACCAGATCGGGCCAACCCTCATGGGCTGATCCCAGATCAAGCCAATAGGGTCCGCCGCCGATCATGGGATCGAAGAACTGGCGCAGCACCTCGCCCGGGCCTGCCCCGAACAGCCATGTTTCGCAGCCAGTGATGCCATACCAGGTCGGATGGCAATGGCTGACGAACAGAAGCTGCCGCCCGTCCTGGAACGGCACCAGGTCGGCAAAGACATCGATCGTCTCGCCGCTTTGTGCCTCGGCCTCGGCAATGGCAGTTGCGGTCAGGCGGCGGGCTTCGGCCAGAACGGCGGCGTCCCTTAGCGAAATGGTCTCGACCGGAATGAAGCGGGCCGGATCTGTTTCCGGGTTCGGGCCGGTTTTCGGCAAGACCTCAGGGTTGCGTGCAATCGCCCCCACCGCGGGCTGGGGCGTGGATACCGGATCGGCCGTACATCGGCTGCGAAAGCTGGCCAGGGGTGCAGCAATGCCCTGCAGGTCGGTCGGCTCGAAGTCGGGCCGGTTCAGCGACGTCACTTCGAAGCGGATGGAAAGCGCCCGCGCCCCGGTGATGCGGTCAAGAAAGCCAGACAGGGTCTCGAGCGGCATCGGGGTGATGTAGCTGTCGCCCATTTCGGGATGGGTCTGCATCGACAACGTCGCCGCCATCACATCCACGCCGTCCAGCGCAAAGACGGCCGGGCTGCGGCCCACACGGGTGGAGGTCGAGGTCAGCACCGTCAGGCTTGGCCCCTCGGGACCATTGCAGGCAAAGCGCAGGCAGCCTTCCGTATAGGTATCGGTGCCGATGCAGTTGCTGAGATAGATTTCGGTCCGGTCGGGCGGATCGACGAAAGACCAGAGGTCGGTTTCGCAAAATGCCGGAGCGGGCAACATGGCAAGCGGCAAGACAAGCGGAAGACGCGGCATCTGACCCCCGGAGCAGGAACACCGGCTCAGGCTGGCATGGGGCTGGCCGTCCTGTCGAGGGGGTCAGGCCAGCAGCTTCCCTGCCGCGACCCACCAGCCCGGATGGGCCGCGGCGATGGCGGTTTCTGCGGCACGGGCGGGCGCTTCTTCGTCAAAAAGGCCAAAGCAGGTGGCACCGGAGCCTGACATCCGGGCGATGCGGGTGCCTTCTTGCGCGCGCAGGGCCGCCAGAACCTGCGCGATCACCGGCGCGATCGCCAGGGCAGGCGCTTCCAGATCGTTGCGCTGGGTGGCAAGCCAGGCCGCCAAAGCGGCCATGTCGGGCCAATGCGGCATCGTGTCGGGCAAGGCCGGGTTGTGCTTGCGCGCCAGCGCGCGGAAGACGGCGGGGGTCGGCACCTCGACGCGCGGATTGGCCAGAACGATCCAGCCCAGCGGCAGGGTCACGGGATCAAGCACCTCTCCGACGCCGCGCATCCGGGCGGGGCGCGCGGCCAGACAGACCGGCACATCCGCGCCCAGCCGCAGCGCCAGCCCGCCGGGAATGGCCTTGCCCGTCAGCCGCGCCAGCGCCCGCAGCGCCGCCGCCGCATCGGCCGATCCGCCGCCGATGCCCGAGGCCGGGGGCAGGTGCTTGTCCAGCGTGAAAGCCGCCGCCGCACCAAAGCCCGCCGCCGCACGCAGCACCAGATTGTCCGGCCCGCCGGGCAGATCGGCGCCGAACGGGCCTGCCAGCGTCAGGGACGCGGCTGAGGCGGGCCGCGCCACCAGCCGGTCGCCGATGCCGGCAAAGGCGACCAGACTGTCCAGCAGATGATAGCCATCCGCCCGCTGCCCGGTGACATGCAGGCAGAGATTGACCTTGGCGGGGGCGAATTCGGTGACGGTCTCAGTTGCCATTCTTGGCGGCTTTGACCTCGGCCAGCGGGGTTGCGCCTTCTTCGGCCAGAACCGCGTCCAGCCCGATCTCGATCTTGCGGCGGATGCGGGTCGCCTCTTTCTCTTCCGGGCCGAAGGACAGGGCGCGGTGCCACTGGAATTCCGCCTCGCGGGTGCGGCCGACCGCCCAATAGACATCGCCCAGATGGTCGGTGACGATGGGATCAACCGGCTCCAGCAGCGAGGCCTTCTCCATCGGCGCCAGCGCCTCGTCATAGCGGCCCAGGGTGAAATAGGCCCAGGCCAGACTGTCGATGATATAGCCTTGGCGCGGCGCGGCGGCGACCGCCTCCTGGATCAGCTTCAGCGCCTCGTCCAGCTTCTCGCCGCGTTCGACCAGCGCATAGCCCAGATAGTTCAGCACTTCGGGGCGGCCGGGGTTCAGCGCCAGCGCCTTGCGGAAATCGGCTTCGGCGGCAGGCCAGTTGCCCATGCGCTCGTGGCAGATCGCCCGCGAGAAGAACAGAACCCAATGCGGAGGCTTCGGTTCGCCCGCCAGCTTGATCGCCGCGTCATAGGCGGGCAACGCCGCCGACCAGCGTTCATCGCGGCGCAGGATATCGCCCAGCGCGGTCTGGGCCACGATCAGTTGCGGGTAATGCCGCGCCACGCCCTGGATCGCCTCGATCGCGGCATCCTTGTTGCCAAGTTCATACAGCGCGTCGGCGCGGCCGATCTCGGCCGAATAGAAGGCGGGGTCATCGGCCGGGAAGGCGGCATAGGCCTCGGCCGCAAGGTCATAGCGGTTCAGGCTTTCAAGCATGGCCGCCGACAGAAGCAGCGCCTCGGAATGGTCGGGGCGCAGCGCGGCGGCGACGCGGGCATGAAGCAGCGTCGTGCCGGGATTGGCCTCGCCATTCGTCACGGTGGCGACGGTGAAGAAGACCTCGGCAATGCCGTCGCGTGCGCTGCGGATCGCGGTGAAGGGCAGCGCCTCGCCCGCCTTCAGCGTGTCGCGCATGGCGTCGATCCCCGGTTCGGGATCGGTGCCGAAAGCCTGCTCCATCAGCTTCAGCGCCTCGTCACGGCGTTCCAGTTGCGACAGGATCTGTATCCGGGCGATGACGCCCCGGCGGTTCAGGTTGATCGGCGGATTGGTCTTGCCCGACAGGATCGCATCCGCCGCCTCGAAATCGCCCGCCAGCGCCAGCGCCATGGCCTTGTGATACAGGCCAAAGGCCTCGCCGCCCTGGGTATGCGACACCTTGTCGAACTCGGCCAGCGCATCCGACATGCGGCCCTCGCCGAAGATCGCCCAGGCCAGCGACAATTCGTCGATCAGCGGGCCTGCCTTGCGGCCTTCGCCGGCCGCCTTGACGATGGCGGCATAATCCTCGCGCTGGGCCTCGTCGGCCAGAAGCGCCATATCCGCAAGCTGGCTGGTCTGGCCCTTGGCCGTGATGTTGCGCGCCACTTCGGCGGCAAGGGCGATTTCGCCCAGGTTCAGGTTCGAATAGATCGAGCCTTCCATCAGGCTGATGTTCGAGGGGTCGGCCATCAGCGCGCGGGCATACCACCCGGCGGCGACGCGGAAATCGGCCCCGGCTTCCGCCGCGCGGGCGGCAAGGTAGGCGCCTGAATCCGGCGTGGCGGTTTCGACCGCGGCCGCGACGCTGGTGCCGTTCGCGGCCTCTCCCTCGGCCCGCAGCGGCGGCGCAAGGGCAACCGACAGCGCCAGCGCGGCAGTGGTCAGGCGAAGGGCGGACCGGATCATCGTCAAGCGTCTCCCAGGGGCAAGTCCCGTGGCCGCAGGCTAGCCGGGCGCAGGCGCGCTGTCCATGTAGGGCAGACCCGACCGGCAGGGGATCGCGGCAATGTCAGAAAAAAGGGGCCTTGCGGCCCCTTTTCGTCCTTACATGTTGGGATAGTTCGGCCCGCCGCCGCCCATTGGCGTGGTCCAGACGATGTTCTGCGAAGGGTCCTTGATGTCGCAGGTCTTGCAGTGGACGCAGTTCTGGAAGTTGATCCGGAAGCTGGCATCCGCCCCTTCGCCCAGCACTTCATAGACCCCCGCCGGGCAATAGCGCTGCGCCGGTTCGGCGAATTTCGGCAGGTTCACCGCGATCGGGATCGACTTGTCCTTCAGCCGCAGATGGGCCGGCTGGTTCTCGTCATGGTTGGTGAAGCTGAAGGCCACATTGGTCAGCCGGTCGAAGGAAAGCTTGCCATCGGGCTTCGGATAATCGATCGGCTTGTGATTGGCCGCAGGCTCGGTCGCCGCCGCATCGGTCTTGCCATGCTTCAGCGTGCCCAGAACGGTCAGGCCGAAGGTATTGGCCCACATGTCGGCGCCGCCCAGCAGCAGGCTGGCGGTCAGCCCCCATTTCGACCAGGCCGGTTTCACGTTGCGGACCTTCTTCAGATCCTTGCCGATCGCGCCGTTGCGCACATCGGTTTCATACTCCGTCAGCTCGTCGCCCATCCGGCCCGCCGCGATCGCGGCATGGGCCGCCTCGGCCGCGGCCTTGCCCGACAGCATGGCATTATGATTGCCCTTGATGCGCGGCACGTTCACCAGACCGGCGGAACAGCCCAGCAAGGCCACGCCCGGCGCGACCATCTTGGGGATCGACTGCCAGCCGCCCTCGGAAATCGCCCGCGCGCCATAGGCCACGCGCTTGCCGCCTTTCAGCAGCTCCGCCACCATCGGATGGTGCTTGAAGCGCTGGAATTCGGCATAGGGGTAAAGATAGGGGTTCTTGTAGTTCAGGTGAACCACGAAGCCCACATAGACCTGATTGTTCTCAAGGTGATAGATGAAGCTGCCGCCGCCCGCGTTGCCGCCCAGCGGCCAGCCCATCGTATGGGTGACCGTGCCCTCGCGATGCTTGGCGGGGTCGATCTCCCAGATTTCCTTCATGCCGATGCCGAATTTCTGCGGGCAATGGCCTTTGGACAGGTCGTATTTCGCGATGACTTCCTTGGCCAGCGATCCGCGCACCCCTTCCGACAGGAAGACATACTTGCCGCGCAGCTCCATCCCCGGCTCGTAGGACGGGCCGGGTTCGGCGGTTTCCGGGTCAAGCCCGAATTCGCCCGCCACGACGCCGGCCACCCGGTCGCCATCATAGACCAGCTGCGAACAGGCCATGCCCGGAAAGATTTCCACGCCCAGACCTTCGGCCACGCCCGCCATCCAGCGGCAGACATTCGCCATCGAGACGATGTAATTGCCGTGATTGTTCATCAGCGGCGGCATCGGGAAATTCGGAATGCGGATCTGGCCCGCCGGGCCGAGGAGGTAGAAATTGTCGCTTTTCACCTCGGTCTTGATCGGCGCGTCCATGCTGCGCCAGTCGGGCAAAAGCGCGTCCAGCCCCGAAGGGTCCAGCACCGCGCCCGACAGGATATGCGCGCCGACCTCGGAGCCTTTTTCCAGCACCACCACCGACCGCTCGGGGTCAAGCTGCTTTAGCCGGATGGCGGCTGACAGGCCCGCGGGGCCCGCGCCCACGATCACCACATCGTATTCCATCGACTCGCGCTGGATCGCCGTCATACCCTGCTTCCCCTTCCGCTCTGGTGGCGTTTCCTGTTGCCTGATGCCCGACCCAAGGTCAACCGTGACGCAACATCCCATCGCTGCATCGCCGCGCAGCCGCAATTTTCTTGCCCGAAGGCGACAGGCCGCCCACCGCTTGCGGCAACGGGCTTGCATTTCCCGCGCCCTTGGGGTGATTTGAACCCGGAAGACGTGCGAAGTCATGGCCCGCGCCCCGGGCCGTGACTTCTTTATTTGATTACGACGGGAAGAGCGATGGACAAGATCCCGATGACCCGGCGCGGGTTTGACGTGCTGGACGCGGAACTGAAGCAGTTGAAGACGGTCGACCGGCCGGCGATCATCAAGGATATCGCCGAGGCCCGCGCCCATGGCGACCTGTCGGAAAATGCCGAATACCATGCCGCCCGCGAAAAGCAGGGCTTCATCGAGGGTCGTATCAAGGAGCTTGAGGGCACGCTGTCGCTGGCCGATGTGATCGACCCGGCGAAACTGTCGGGCTCGGTCAAGTTCGGTGCGACCGTCACGCTGGTCGATGAGGAGACCGACGAGGAAAAGACCTATCAGATCGTGGGCGAAGTCGAATCGAATATCGAGCTGGGCCTGTTGAACATCCGCTCGCCCCTGGCCCGCGCCCTGATCGGCAAGGACGAAGGCGACAGCGTCGAAGTGGTCACGCCGGGTGGACGGCGCGACTATGAGATCCTCTCGGTCCGTTATCTCTGACGCCATGGCCCTGCCGCCCGAAAGGTCTGCCCTGCCCGGACTGGCCGCCTCGGTCCGCGGTCGCCATGTGACCGAAATCACCGCCGCCGTGCTGAGCCTGGTCTGGGTGATCGCGGTTCTGGCCTATGTCTTCTCCTCGCCGCCCGGCGATGACATGCGCACGCTAGGGCTGGTGATGACGCTTCTCATCGTCTTCCTGCCCCTGGTGCTGCTTTGGGCCGCCGTGGTCACGCTGCGCTCGGTACGCGACCTGCGGGCCGAGGCAGAGCGGCTGCAACAAACGGTCGATGCGATGCGGGCCAGCTATGTGCAGACTGCGGCCCAGGTCGAGGCGGCGGCGATGAAGCCCTCGGTCGAAAAGAAGCTCGACCAGATCGCCGCCCAGACGCGCGAGGCGCAGAACGCCCTTGCCACCTTCACCTCGCGCCGCGATGCCGGGCTGACCCAGCCTTCCGCCGACCGCAAGGCGGCGCTGGCCGTGCCGAAGCCCGATCCCGGCGCCGAACAGCCCGGTCTTGCCCTGGGCACCCCCGCCGATGCGCTGCGCCCGCCTTTGTCGGTCAGTGATTTCATCCGCGCCCTGCAATTCCCCGAAACGCCGGAAGACAAGGCCGGCTTCCGCGCCCTGCGCCTGGCGCTTGAGGATCGCGAGGTCGCCAAGCTGATCCGCGCTGCGCAGGATGTGCTGACGCTGCTGTCGCAGGAAGGCATCTATATGGATGACCTGCGCCCGGAAATGGCGCGGCCCGATCTGTGGCGCCGCTTCGCCGCGGGCGAACGCGGCCGCACCGTCGCCGCCGTCGGCGGCATCCGCGACCGTTCCTCCCTGGCGCTGACCGCCAGCCGGATGCGCGAGGACACGATCTTCCGCGACGCGGCGCACCACTTCCTGCGCACCTTCGACAAGGTCTTTCAGGCCTTCGAAAAGAATGCCAGCGATGCCGAACTGGCCGATCTGGCCGACACCCGCACCGCCCGCGCCTTCATGCTCTTCGGCCGGGTGGCGGGCGTGTTCGACTGACACTCCACGCCGGCGAATGCTTGCATAGATCGGCCTCTTCAGCCCAGCGGCCGCACCATGGTCGTCGCGGCGCGAAAGCCGAAAAGCAGCGACAGAAGACCCAGCTTCTCGGTCCCCGTGGCGACAAAGCCCTCGCGCTCATACAGCGCCCTGGCCCGCCAGTTCGTGTCGATCACTTCCAGCCGGATCGCGTCATAGCCCCGCGCCCGCGCCTCGGCGCACAGGGCCTCGATCAGCGCATGGCCCAGGCCCTTGCCGCGCGCGGCGCGCGTCACCGCGATGCCGTCTATCAGGAAGCGGTGATTGTCGACCTCATGCGCCAGCGCCCAGAGCGCCAGGCTGCGCCACAGCGCGCCCGGCAGGCCATAGGCGGCGCGCAGCCGCTGGAAACCGCCCCCGGCAAAGGCGCCCTGTGGCGATTTGAATCCGGCCACCCCGATCAGGCGGCCCTCATCATCCAGCGCGCCGAAACAGTGATCGGCCCGCAAGACGCTGCTCAGAAAGGCCAGCGCCCGCTTTTCCGGCCCCAGAACCGCGCCCAGCTTGCCGCCGAAAGCCTCCCAATACAGCCGGGCGGCCTGGGCGCGCTGCGCCTCGGGAAAGCCGCGGATCACGCGAGGCATTCTTCCGCCTCCAGCGCCTCGGCCAGCAGGCCCGCCTGCCCGGCACCCAGGATCCAGCCCTCTTCCTGCGCCTCGGGCGGGGCCTGCATCAGCGCCGCCAGCCGCCCCGCCTGCCCCAGCCGCCACAGCGCCCGCGACAGAAGCCGCACCTGCGCCTGATCGCTGGGCAGGCCCTCGGCCTGGGCCAGCCGCGCCACAGGCCCGGCCAGAAGCGAGGGATAGACCTCGGCCACGACCACCCGCGCCCCGTCCAACGGGGCAAAAGGCCAGACCGCCACACCCGGGCGCTGCGCCAGCCGGTGCAGCATCGGCAGGCCAAGCAGGCTTTGCGACCCGACCGCGCCCGGGTTGAACAGCATGAAGGGCGATTTGGCGGGCGGCGACAGCGCCTCGGCCGCGCGCACCGGCGCAAGGCCCAGCGCGGCAAGGTCGATCCCCGCCCGTCGCGCGGGCAGGCCGTCCCAGCTCTGGTTCGACGGATGGCTCCAGAACGGCCCCGGCCCGCCCGCGATCATCGCATTGATCCGCGCCGCCACGGCAAAGCGGTTGTTGCGGTTGTCTTCGCCATCCTCGATCGCCCCGGCCAGCCAGCGCCAGACGGCAGGCGCACACGCCTCGCCGGTCAGGGCCCTGGCAAAGCCTGCCGGATAGCCGAAGGCGAAATCGAGACCGATCAGCAGCCGCTCGTCCGCATGGGCCGCCGCCTCGATCAGTTCGACAAGCTGCGCCTCGCCGCTGGCGCGGGTGCGGTGATGCCATTCCGCGCCGCCCTCGGCATCATGGCAGCCAATCCAGATCGCATTGGCACGGTGGCGGGCCGATGTCGGCAGGTTGGCCGCCGACCAGTCGGCCACGATCACCCGGTCAAAGCGCAAGGCCCAGATCCCGCAGGATGAAATCCGCCACGGCGGCGGTGTCGTTCAGGTCCAGCACCGGCACCGGCACATCCTGCGGCAAGGCCGCATCCGTCGCCACAGCCCGCACCAGCGGATCGCCCGGCTGGATCAGCGGATGGCCCGTCTCGGCCCGCCAGACCTCGACCTTGCGATGCGCGTCGCGCTTGTAGCCCTCGACCAGCACCAGGTCGACCGGGGCCAGCCGCGCCAGAACCTGGGTCAGCTCCGGCTCGGGTCCGCGATGTTCCCGCATCAGCGCGAAGCGGTGGGCCGAAGCCAGCACCACTTCGGACGCGCCCGCCTGGCGGTGGCGGAACGTGTCCTTGCCCTTCTCGTCCAGATCGACATCGTGATGCACATGCTTGACGGTCGAGACGGTCAGGCCCCGCCCCACGATCTCGGCCACCAGCCGTTCCATCAGCCCGGTCTTGCCCGCATTCTTCCAGCCGATCACACCATAGATCTTCATGCCAGCCGCGCCTCCGCCGCCGCCAGATCTTCCGGCGTGTTCAGGTTAAGGAACCGCACGGGATCGGGAAAGGCCACCGTGCGGCCGCCCTGCGCCAGCGCGAAATCCCGCACCCGCGCCTTGGCGCCCGAGGCGAGGAAATCCTCCAGCGCCCCGGCCAGCGCCACCGGCCACAGGCCCAGGGCCGGATGCATCACCCCGCCGCTTTCGGCCAAAACCGGGGCAGCGCCGCCGCCTTCGGCCAGACGCGCCACAAGGTCATCGGGCAGGAAGGGCGCGTCGACCGGGGCCGAGACCACGGCCCCCGCCCCCTGCTCCGCCGCCCAGCGCAACCCGCCCAGCACGCCTGACAAAGGCCCCATGGAGGCATGGTCCGGCAGCACGGTCAGGCCGAATTCGGCAAAACGCGCAGGGTCGCCATTGGCCGAAAGGGCCAAAGCGGCCACCTGCGGGGCAAGCGCGCGCTGCACATGGGTCAGAAGCGGGCGACCGGCCAAGCGCACCAGCGCCTTGTCCTGCCCCATCCGGCGCGACTGGCCCCCGGCCAATATGACGGCTGCGATGCGCATCGGTTCCTCCTGCCGCCTGCCTAGGCCGCGGCTGCGGCCCGTTCAAGCCTCAGTTCACCAGATTGCCGTCGTCATCCACCATCCTGACGCCGTGATTGCCAAGATCGGTCTGTTGGGTGATCACCCGCGCGGACACGCCGGGAAGGGCATCGAAGGACCGGCCCAGCGCCTTGGGGAACATGCTGCCCTTCAGCCCTTCAAAGCCCGGCACCCCGTTCAGGATGTTGCTGATCGAGGTCGAGCAATAGGCCTTGGGCACTGCGCCGTAATCCTTGGCGCGCTGCAGCACCAGATTGGCCACTTCAAGCGGCACGATCTTGGTGCTTTCGATGACGTGGAAATCCTCGGTCGGATTGTCGCGGGTGTGATAGTCCAGGTAGAAGGCATACATCCGGTCGGTCAGACCGTAATGCACATCGTTCCGGATCGGCATCGAGGGGTGGTAGAAGGTGCCCGCAGGATCGAACAGCACCCGCTCCGAGCCATTGATGATCAGCCCCGAATGCGCGCCCGATCCGTTGCGGTCATTGATCACAGTGACCAGCGTGATCGAGGCGGGCGGTCCGGCGACGTAATGCGCCGCCGCCACCTGGTCATCCGGCGCCCAGGTGCGGTCTGCACCGCAGGAAGCCAAAGTCAGGGCACAGGCCAGCGCGGCAAGAAGGCGCAGCATCACACGGGCTCCGGAAAAGGCGGGATCAGGAATTGGCCAGCGCCATGAAGATCAGGATGCCGATCGTCAGCACGACGGTCCAGGTCGACAGGCGGACAAAGCCCGCAAAGGTCTTTTCCTGCTCGCGGATGTCCATCGAGCCGTGCTTGTATTCGGTATGTCCGTGATCGGCCATGTCGCGCGCTTTCCTGTTTTCACTCGCTTTGCCTGCCCTTAGCCGATTCCGGCGCCTCTGTCACGCGGAAGCGTCGCCGGATTCGCCGCCGTTCCAGCCCGGCCGCAGCGCGAATCCGATCCGGCGCGGCGGCTCTTCCGGCTCGATCTTGGGCACGGCGCGCAGCATCACTGAAAGCTGGCTGACATGCTGGA
This sequence comes from Fuscovulum sp., assembly GCA_041916535.1. Lineage (GTDB taxonomy): Bacteria > Pseudomonadota > Alphaproteobacteria > Rhodobacterales > Rhodobacteraceae > Pseudogemmobacter. The sequence continues at coordinate 67,487 of JAYRZG010000009.1, forward strand.
CAAGCTGGGTCTTCAGCCCCTCCTCGTCGCGGCCGTAGAAGGTGATCATGTCGGGATCGAAATAGCCGATACCCTCGATCCGCAAGACGCCCGCCTCGCCACCTGCGAAACCCATGGCGATTTCCTGGCTGGCATCAAGCTGGCCCTCGAAACTGCGGATATACAGGACCAGCCGGTCATGCGCCCATTCGGCCGGGCTCTTGGGCTTCTTCTCGACCTTGGCCGGCGGCGGCGCCGCCTTCTTGGCGGGGGTCTTGGGGGCAGCGGGTTTCGCCATGTCTCAGCTCCTTTGCCACAGGAAGGCCCCGTCGGGGGCCAGGCTGCGGCCTGCCAGGCCGCGTCGATGCAGGTGGTTCAGATGGGCCAGGCTTTCGGCCAGGGCCAGCCCCTCCTCCGCCGGGCCGATCTTGCGCTTGAACAGGACAGGGAAGCAATCCACCGCCCGGCGCGGCTGGGCCAGATGATCCAGAAGCCGCGTCAGCGCGGTCTGGTGGTTCTCAGCCATCTGGCGCAGCCGGAAGGGCAGGCCGGTGAAGGGCAGCTTGTGGCCGGGCAGCACAAGTTGCTCTGGCGTCGCATGGATCGCCAGCGCCGCGCAGCTTTCCAGCCAGTCGGTCAGCGGGTCGGCCTCGGGCTCGGTCGCATAGACGCCGATATTGGCCGAGATGCCGGGCAACAACTGATCGCCACCCAGAACCAGCGGGCGGTCGTCATCCACCGTCCAAAGCGTGGCATGGCAGGGCGCATGGCCATGGCCGATCCGCAGCAGCCAGTCGCGCCCCGCCAGATGCAGGCGCTGGCCTTCGCCGATCCGGGTAAAGCCGGGCGGCATGGCATGGACCACATCGGCGAAATTATAGGGCCGCTCGCCCGCGCGCCGCGCCAGCGCCTCGGGCGACAGGCCGGCCCGCTGCCACAGGGTCATGGCCTGCGGGCTGGGCCGCTCCTGCACATCCAGGACCAGCATCCGCGCCAGAAGCCAGGCGGTGCGCGTCATGCACAGCTCCGCCCCCCGCGCCTGGAACCAGCCCGCCAAGCCGACATGGTCGGGGTGGTGATGCGTCACGATCAGCCGCGCAACCGGCCGCCCGCCCAGCGGCCCGACCAGCAGACGTTCCCAGATCGCCCGGCTGCGGCGGCTGTCGATGCCGGTATCCACCAGCGTCCAGCCGCCGGGGCCATCCAGCGCATAGACATTCACATGGTCCAGCCCCCAGGGCAGCGGCAGGCGCATCCACAACAGGCCGGGTGCGATTTCGGTGGCGCAGCCCTCGGCGGGCGGCTCGGCAAAGGGGTGGTCGATCGCATCGCTCATAGCACAGGCATGGGCGAGACCGGCGGCAAGGGCAAGGGGGGCCCGCCGCATCGCCGCCGCTTGACCTTGGCCCTGCACAGGGCCAGACTCAAACCCCGCCGCGCCCCCGGACCGGGCCGCAAGGCAAGGACAAGCGATGACCCGCCCCGCCCAAGACCCCGAAACCGACGCCTTTCTTGCGCCCCTGACCGCGCGTCTGGCCAAGCTGCGACAGCTAGAGGCGGCGGTGTTCTGGGAAAGCGAGGGCTGGCCGGAAGACCCGGCCGAGATCCTTGAGCCGGAAGAGATCGTCTTCTATCTCGAAGGGCTTGTCGATGAAGGGTTCCGGCTGGAATGGCGGCTTCTGGCGCTGGAGGATAGCCCGACGCAGCCCGACCACCTGCGCATCTTCGTTTGGGAAGCCGGGGCCGATGCCCCTCCCGCAGACGGGCCGGGCTGGGCGGTGATCGACGGGAAAAGGCACGCGGCATGAATTTCCTCAGGGGCTTCGGCCCGGCCCATCCGCAGATGGACCTGCGGGCGGTCCTGACCTCTGGCCTGGGTGCGGCGCTTTTGCTGGCGGCAACGGTTTGGCTCTTGCCCCGGGCCACCGGCATCGCGGTCCCGCCCCCGCTGCTTGCGCCACTTGGCGCAAGCGCGCTGATGCTGGCCGCCTTGCCGCAAAGCCCGCAATCCCAGCCCTGGTCCGTGGTGCTTGGCACGGTGCTGGCGGCGGGGGCGGCAGAGCTGGTCCTGCATCTTGCCCCTGCCGCGCTGGCGCAATGGACAGGCCTTGTCGCCCTGGCGCTTGCGACAGTGCTGATGGCGGCTGCCCGCGCGATCCATGCGCCTGCGGGAATTCTCGCGCTGTCCCTGGCCGGGTCCGGCCCGGCCAGTCGCGTCGCCGACACGGCTTACCTTCTGCTTCAGATCGGAGCCGCCGCCGCCCTTCTGGTGGCGATGGCTCTGGTCTGGCACCTTCTTCTTGGCAACCGCTATCCGATGAAAAGCTGATCAGATGACTGATACCCCGACCGTCCTGCGCGATCTGCATTCCGCCTGCGCCGAGCTTGGCACGATCCTCTTCACCGTCTCGGTGCTGGACCCCGCCGCCGGTGTGTCGCGCCGGGCCTATACCTCGCATCCGGTGGAGTACCCCGCCCAGGGCACCAAGCCGATGGAACATGACGCCTGGTTCGCCCATTGCATCACGGGCCGCAGGACATTCGTCGCCAACACGCCCGAAGGTTTCCGCGCCCATTTCTTCGACCATGCGCTGATCGAAAGCATGGGGCTTGGCTCTGCCGTCAACATCCCGCTCGCCGCCGCGCCCGACGCGCCGGTGACGGCCACCGTGAACCTGCTGGCGGGGTCGGGCCATTTCACGCCGCCCAAACTTGCCGCCTATCACGCCCTTGTCGAGGCGCATCGCGCGGCGCTCCTCGCCTCTCTGCCCCGCCTCGTCTGACCCATGGCCTTCACGCTGCGACAGTTGCAATTCTTCGTCGCGGCGGCCGAGGCCGGATCGGTGACCGGCGCCGCCCGCGCCCTGTCGATCAGCCAATCCTCGATCACCGAGGCGATCCGCGCCCTTGAGGACGATCTGGGCGTGATGCTGTTCGACCGCCAGGCCCGGGGGCTGATGATCACCCATAAGGGCAGCGCCTTCCTGCGTCATGCCCGCACCATCCTGGCCGATGTGGCCAGCGCCCGCGCCGCCTTCCGAGACGAGGCCGAAAGCCCGCCGGGCCGCCTGTCGCTGGGCGTGACCTCGCTGGTCGCGGGCTATGTCCTGTCCGACATCCTGTCGCGCTACCGCCGCGCCCATCCGCGCGTCGATCTGAACGTGACCGAGGACAATGGCGACTATCTCCAGCACCTGCTGATCGGGGGCGAGCTGGACGTCGCCGTCCTGCTGACCTCCTCGGTCAAGGACCGCATGGCGCTGAATGTGGAAACGCTGGTTGTCTCGCCCTATCGGCTCTGGCTGCCGCTGGGCCATCCGCTGGCGGATCAAGAGGCGATCGCGCTTGAGGAACTGGCAGGCCAGCCGCTGATTCAGCTGATGGTGGACGAGATCGAGGAATCCACCCGCCGCCTGACCGCCGCCCTGCCGGTGAAACCGCAGGTCGCCTTCCGCACCCGCAGCGTCGAGGCGGTGCGGTCGCTGGTCGCCACCGGCGCGGGACTGGCGATCCTGCCCAGCCTCGTCTACCGGCCCTGGTCCCTGGAAGGCGACCGGATCGAGATCCGCGATGTCTCTGGCGATCTGCCCTCGGTCCAGGTCGGTCTGGCCTGGCGGCGCGGCGCGCCCCTGTCGCAGCCCGCGCACAATTTCATCCGCTCGGCCCAGGGCGCCATCGCCGAACGCTAGTTACGGTGCGCCCGCCATCAGGACGTAATAGGTGCGGCCATCCGCCGTCGCCGTGGCAAGGCCGATCTGCCGGACATCGCGGTTCAGGATATTGGCCCAATGCCCGCCCGAACGTTTCCAGATCCGCGCCGCCGCCGCTGCCGAGGCTTCGGTAGACATGGCGACATTCTCGACCCCGATGCCAAAGCCCGCGCCATGGATGCGCTGGGCGAAATTGCGATGCGACAGCTTGCCCTGTCTGGCCAGGGCGCAGGCATGACGCCCGGCGGCGTCTTGCAGCGTCGAAGTCGGGGCCAGCGCCGCCAGCCCCTTCTTGTCGCGCTCGGCGTTGATCCATCCCAGAAGCGCCCTCTCGATTCCCTGCGCTCCCATCGGCGTGCTGCACGCCACCGCCTGCCCGGCGCCGGCCAAAAGCGGCCAGACGGCGCAAGCCGCCATCGTCAGAAATTTCCGCATCCTGCCCCTCGGTCTGCTCGTTTTTCTGCCTTGCCCGAATCCTGCAACGCACGATTCGGGCGCGCAAGACGGTGGAATGGGGGCGGGCGGAAAGCCGCAAACAACATGTGGTGGCCTGGCGGATCGTCGCTGCCGATCGTTCGGTTTTTCCGATATCATTCATCCGCGTTTTGTTATTGCGAATTCGCGCGCCGCGCCTCAGGCTTTTGCCATGCCCGGACCACCGGCACCCCGCCCATTCGGCGGGCCATCCACAGGGAGTTCCAGATGTCCAAGAAGACGACCATGAAGCTCATGGCCACCAGCGCGCTCTGTCTGGCCACTGCCGTCACCCCCGTTCTGGCGCAGGTCGCCGAACTGGGCGCGGGCGAAGGTCAGGTCAACATCGTGGCCTGGCCCGGCTATATCGAGCGCGGCGAGACCGACAAGGCCTTCGACTGGGTCACCAAGTTCGAGGCGGCGTCGGGCTGCAAGGTCAACGTCAAGACCGCCAACACCTCGGATGAAATGGTCGCCCTGATGAACGAAGGCGGCTTCGATCTGGTCACCGCCTCGGGCGACGCCTCGCTGCGCCTTGTCGCGGGCAAGCGCGTGCAGCCGATCAACACCGACCTGATCCCGTCCTGGTCCAAGGTGGATGACCGGCTCAAGGATGCCGGCTGGCACACGGTCGACGGCGTCCATTACGGCGTGCCCTATATGTGGGGGCCGAATGTGCTGATGTACAATACCGAGGTCTTCAAGGAAGCGCCCAAATCCTGGAACGTCGTCTTCGAAAAGATGGACCTGCCCGATGGCAAGTCGAACGAAGGCCGGGTGCAGGCCTATGACGGCCCGATCCACATCGCCGATGCCGCGCAATATCTGATGTTCCACAAGCCGGACCTGAAGATCACCAACCCCTATGAGCTGAACGAAGAGCAGTATAAGGCCGCGCTCGACCTTCTGCGGGCCCAGCGCACCCTTGTGTCGCGCTACTGGCATGACGCCTTCATCCAGATGGATGATTTCAAGAATGAAGGCGTCGTCGCCTCGGGCTCCTGGCCGTTCCAGGTCGGCCTCCTGAAATCCGAAGGCCTGCCGATCGCCTCGACCATTCCCGAAGAAGGCGCGACCGGCTGGGCCGACACCACGATGATGCATGTCGAGGCCGAACACCCGAACTGCGCCTATATGTGGATGGAACACACGCTGTCCTCGAACCTGCAATCCGACCTTGCGGTCTGGTTCGGCGCCAACCCTAGCGTTCCCGCCGCCTGCACCGACGGCTCGGGCATGTCCACCGCCGAAAGCTGCACCGCCAATGGCATGGACGATTTCGAGAAGATCCGCTTCTGGACCACCCCGGTCGCCAATTGCAGCCAGGGCGACGGCATGTGCGTGCCCTATTACCGCTGGGTGTCCGACTATATCGGCGTGATCGGCGGCCGCTGACGACCCAATCCAGGGTGCGCCCCGCCGGGCGCACCCGTCTTTCCCCAAAAGCGGTGCGCCCCAGGGCACACCCTACGGATGCCTTTTGCCATGACCCCAGCCGTCGAATTCCGCGCCGTCTCCCGCCATTTCGGCCCCGTCAAGGCGGTGGACGGCGTGGACCTTACCATCGCCGAAGGCGCGTTCTTCGCCATGCTCGGCCCTTCCGGATCGGGCAAGACCACCTGCCTGCGGCTGATCTCGGGCTTCGAACAGCCAAGCTCCGGCCAGATCCGCATCTTCGGCGAGGATGTCTCGGCCGTCCCGCCGCATCTGCGCAACGTGAACACGGTCTTTCAGGATTACGCCCTCTTCCCGCATCTGAACGTGCGCGACAACGTCGCTTACGGGCTGATGGTCAAGGGCATGGGCCGCGCCCAGCGCCACGCCCAGGCCGAAGAGATGCTGGCCCTCGTCAAGCTCGATGGCTATGGCGACCGCAAGCCCGCCCAGCTTTCCGGCGGCCAGCGCCAGCGCGTCGCCCTGGCCCGCGCGCTCGTCAACAAGCCCAGGGTCCTGCTGCTGGACGAACCCCTGGGTGCCCTGGACCTGAAACTGCGCGAGGCGATGCAGGACGAGTTGAAGGCGCTACAGGCCCGGCTCGGCCTGACCTTCGTCTTCGTCACCCATGACCAGCACGAAGCCCTGTCCATGGCCGATCACCTGGCCGTCTTCAACGAGGGCAGGATCGCCCAGATCGGCACGCCGCAGGATATCTACGACCGCCCCGCCACCCGCTTCGTCGCCGATTTCGTCGGCTCCTCCAACGTGCTGCCCCCGGCGCTGACCCGCGCCCTTGGAGGCCCCGAGGCCTGGGCCTCGCTGCGCCCCGAGGCGGTGCGCCTGGCCGCAACCGGCCCGGTCTCCGGCCCCGTCACCGCCCTGCGCTATCTGGGTGCCGGCACCCGCGTCGCCCTGCGCCTGGGCCAGACCGAGGTTGCCGCCCTGATCCCCGCAGGCCAGCCCCTGCCGGCCGAGGGCGAGACCGCCGCCATCGCCTTCGATCCTGCCGCGCTGCATGTGATGGGGGGCGCGAAATGACCGTGCGCCACCCGCGATTGCCAGCCGCGAGGGGGGCAGACAGCCCCCCTGCCGCGCCCGCCATGAGGGCCCCGGCATGAGCGGCGCGGTCCTTTCTCCCCGCGGCCCGGCCGACCGGCTGACCGGCCTGTTCTGGCGCAGGCCCTGGCTCCTGCTTCTCCTGCTGATCGCGCCGCCGCTTCTGTGGCTGGGCGTGGTCTATCTGGGCTCGCTGGCGGCGCTCTTGCTGCAAAGCTTCTATTCGATCGACGAATTTTCCGGCGTCGTCGTGCCGGAATTCACGCTCAAGACCTATGCCGAGTTGTTCCGCGCCCAGAACCTTGACATCATCCTGCGCACGGTCTGGATGGCGGCGGCGGTGACGCTGGCCTGCGCGGTTCTGGCCTTTCCCATCGCCTATTACGCCGCGCGCTATGCCAAGGGGCATTGGAAGGCCGCCTTCTACCTGGGCGTCATGCTGCCTTTGTGGTCCAGCTATCTGGTCAAGGTCTATGCCTGGAAGCTGATCCTTGCCAAGGAGGGCATCCTTGGCTGGGCGGCCGAACGCACCCATACAGGCTTCGTCATCGACGGGCTCCTGTCCGTGCCGGGCCTGCAGGGGTCCAGCCTCTCGACCTCGCCCATCGGCACCTTCCTGGTCTTCGTCTATGTCTGGCTGCCCTATATGATCCTGCCAATGCAGGCGGCGCTGGAGCGGGTGCCGACCGCCATGCTGGAAGCCAGCGCCGATCTGGGCGCCACCCGCGCCCAGGCCTTTCGGACGGTGATCCTGCCCCTGGCCCTGCCGGGCGTCATCGCCGGGTCGATCTTCACCTTCTCGCTGACGCTCGGGGATTACATCATTCCGCAGATCGTCGGCAATTCGGCCAATTTCATCGGCATGGCGGTCTATCAGTTGCAGGGCACCGCCGGGAACATCCCGCTCGCCGCCGCCTTCGCGGTGGTGCCGATCCTGATCATGCTGGTCTATCTTTGGCTTGCCAAACGCGCGGGGGCTTTCGATGCGCTCTGATCGTGCTCCGCTGTCACTGAAACTCGCGGCCCTTGGCGGGCTTCTGTTCCTGCACCTGCCGATCCTGCTGATCTTCCTCTACGCCTTCACGACCGAAGAGCGCAGCTATCAGTTCCCGCCCCCCGGCCTGACCACGAAATGGTTCGCGGTCGCCTGGTATGACCGGCCCGACATCTGGCCGCCCCTCTACTTGTCGCTCAAGGTCGCCGCGATCTCCACGCTTCTGGCCATGATCCTGGGCACGCTCTGCGCCGCCGCCATGGCGCGGGCGCGCTTCTTCGGGCGCGACCAGATCACCCTGCTGGTCCTCCTGCCCATCGCGCTGCCCGGCGTCATCACCGGCATGTCGCTGCGCTCGGCCTTCGGGATCATGGACATCCCCTTCTCGACCTGGACCATCGTCCTGGGTCACGCGACCTTCTGCATCGTCATCGTCTACAACAATGCCGTCGCCCGCTTTCGCCGCCTGTCGGGCGGCATCCTTGAGGCCTCGGCCGATCTGGGCGCCAACAGCTTCCAGACCTTCCGCCATGTGCTGCTGCCCAATCTCGGCTCGGCGCTTCTGGCGGGCGGGATGCTGGCCTTCGCGCTGAGTTTCGACGAGGTCATCGTCACCACCTTCACCGCGGGCCAGCAATCGACCCTGCCGATCTGGATGCTGAATGAACTCGTCCGGCCCCGGCAGCGCCCGGTCACCAATGTGGTCGCCATCGTCGTCTTCGCCGCGACCTTCCTGCCCATCCTGGCCGCCTATTACCTGACCCGCGGCGGTTCCGAGACCGCTGGCATGGGGAAATGAGGGAGAAAGATATGGACACCCGCACCACCATCGACACCGCGCTCCTGATCGGCTCCGCCTTCGAGGCGGGGCAAGAAGCGAAGGAGGCGATCCTCAACCCCCGCACCGGCGGGCTGATCCTTGACGTGCCCGAAGCCTCGACCGCGCAGGTCGACCGCGCCCTTGCCGCCGCCCGCCGCGCCTTTGACATCTGGTCGCGCAGCACGCCCTCGGAACGCTCCTCCGCGCTTCTGCGCATCGCCGACCGGATCGAGCGCGAGGCGCAGGAGTTTGCCGCGCTTGAGGCGCTGAACTGCGGCAAGCCGATCAACGCCGCGCTGAATGACGAAATCCCCGCCGTGGTCGATTGCTTCCGCTTCTTCGCGGGCGCGGTGCGCACCCAGCATGGCCAGGTCGCCGGTGAATATCTGGCCGGCCATACCAGCATGATCCGCCGCGACCCGGTGGGCGTGGTGGCCAGCATCGCGCCCTGGAACTATCCCTTGATGATGATGGCCTGGAAACTGGCCCCGGCAGTAGGGGGCGGAAATACGGTCGTGTTCAAGCCCAGCGAGCAGACGCCGCTGACCGCCCTGAAACTGGCCCGCATCCTGGCCGAGGAACTGCCCGAAGGCGTGGTCTCGGTCATCACCGGGCGCGGCCAGACGGTGGGCAATTACCTGATCAACCATCCCGGCGTCGACATGATCAGCCTGACCGGCGATGTGGCGACCGGCCGCAAGATGCTGGATGCGGCGGCGAAGACGGTGAAGCGCACGCATCTGGAACTGGGCGGCAAGGCCCCGGTCCTTGTCTTCGACGATGCCGATATCCCGGCGGTGGTCGAGGGGCTGCGCGCCTTCAGCTTCTACAATGCCGGGCAGGATTGCACCGCCGCCTGCCGCGTCTATGCGGGCAAGAAGGTCTACGACACTCTCGTCGCAGACCTGACCGCCGCCGCCGCCAGCATCACCCTGGCCGACCACGACGACACGGCGAACGAGATCGGCCCCCTGATCAGCCAGCGTCAGCGCGACCGCGTCGCCAGCTTCGTCAACCGCGCCCGCGAGCTTTCCCATGTCGAGGTGACGACCGGCGGCGAGATCATGGACCAGGGCTTCTACTACCGCCCCACAGTGGTCGCGGGCGCCCGGCAGGAGGATGAGATCGTCCGGCGCGAAGTCTTTGGCCCGGTCGTTTCCGTCACGCCCTTCTCGGATGCCGATGACGTGGTGGGCTGGGCCAATGACAGCGATTACGGCCTCGCCTCCAGCGTCTGGACCCGCGATGTCGGCCGCGCCATGTCGACCGCCGCGCGGCTGCGCTATGGCTGCACCTGGATCAACACCCATTTCATGCTGGTCAACGAGATGCCGCATGGCGGGCTGAAACAGTCGGGCTATGGCAAGGACATGAGCGCCTATGCGCTGGAAGACTACACCGTGGTCCGGCACGTGATGGTGAAGCACTGATCCTTAACCCCTGAAAGGAGTCCTTCGATGAACCGCCGAATTCTTCTTTCCCTGCCGCTTCTGGCAATCCTGCCGCTGCCCGCCCTTGCCGCCGATGAGGCGCTGTCGGTGGTCGAGGCCTATCTTGCGGGCTGGAACGCCCATGACAGCGCCGCCGCCGCCAGCCAGTTCGCCCCCGAAGTGGTCTATTACGACGCCTCGGTCGGCACGCCGATCACCGGTGCCGAAGCCGCCAAGACCGGGGTGATCGACAATTTCCTCACCGCCGCCCCGGATGCGGTCTGGAAGATGGAAGGCTCGCCCGTGGTGCAGGATGGCAAGGTCGCCTTTGAATGGACCTTCTCGGGCACCAATACCGGCCCCTGGGCCGATGGCACCGCCGCCACGGGCAAGGCCTTCAGCTTTACCGGCGCCTCGGTCTTCGTGGTCGAGGGTGGCAAGATCACCCATCAGAGCGATTATTACGACGCGCTCGGCTTTTACAAACAGCTTGGGCTGATGTGACGGTTCAGAAAGGCCCCGGCCCGACCCTGCTGGCGGGCCGGGGCTTCACCCCGCCGCCTTCGCCAACACCTCTTCCGCCCAGGCGTTCAGGCTTTTGCCGGCGAGTTCCGCCGCCAGCGCCGCCTTGCGATGCACCTCCGGGTCCACCCGGAACATCATCTGGCCGGAATAGGCCTTCTGCGGCTCTTTGCCGATGCGTTCCGGAAAATCCCGTGCCGCCCGCAGCAAAGGGCTTTCGATCTCGGTCCAGGCGATCGTGCTTGAAACCGTGTCGGTGAAAAACAGTCTCAAGCACTCGAGGCGGCGCGCAACCCCCGACGCGCGATGCGCAGGAAAAGAACACCCCCGGTCCGGGGGAGGAGGCGGACCGGGGGGTCAGACGGCTGACCGGAACAGGGGAAGGATCAGCCGGTGATGCGGCGCAGCAATGTCTCGCCAAGGAACAGGGTGAAAAGCGCGGCATGGGCGGCCGCAAAGACGAAAAGCGCGATCCCCGAACCCGGCAGGCGCCCCTCGGTCGCCCGGGCGAGGGAATAGGCGCCCTGGGCAAGACCTTGGGAAATCTCCGCCGCAAGGCCATGGGAAAGGGCGCGGGCGGACTGCGGGGCAGGCATCATAAACTCCAATGAAATCAGTATCTTGTCTGGTCCGTTTCGATGGATTGACTATGCCGCGCCCCGGCCCGCCCGTCCAATGACAAAGCCCGTCATGCAAGCAAAAGCCCCGGAGGCTTGCACCTCTGGGGCCTGGAATTCTGACGGGGCAGCGCGCCTCAGCGGCGGCTGTCTTCCTCGTCCTCGTCATCCTCGTCGGCGGCGGGCAGCGAGAAGAAGCTCTCCGCATCCGAGAAGTCGCGGGCCGAAACCTCGTCCTTCTCTTCGTCGCCGAACACTTCCAGCCCGGTCAGGCCGGTCGATTGCTTGGGCGCCTCGGCATCCATGCCCAGCGACTGTTCGGTCGACACCAGCTTGCGCCGCTCGTCATCGCTCATCACGCCGCCTTCGGCCGCCTTCTTGCGCACCGCCGCCTGAACCGCGCTGTCCAGTTCCGACTGGCGGCACAGGCCCAGCGCGACCGGATCGACCGGGGCGATGTTCTGGATGTTCCAATGGGTCCGCTCGCGGATCGCCTGGATCGTCGGCTTGGTCGTGCCGACCAGCTTGCCGATCGCGCCATCCGACAGTTCGGGATGGAACTTGACCAGCCACAGGATCGCCGCCGGGCGGTCCTGACGCTTGGACAGGGGCGTGTAGCGCGGACCACGGCGCTTTTCCTCGCCCACGGCGGCGGCGTTGAACTTCAGCTTCAGCCGGTACAGCGGATCGGCCTGGCCGCGCTGGATCTCGATCGCTTCAAGCTGGTTGTTGGCGATCGGGTCGAAGCCCTTCACCCCACCGCCGACATCGCCATCGGCAATGCCCTGAACTTCCAACTCGTGCATGCCGCAGAAATCCGCGATCTGCTTGAAGGTCAGCGTCGTATTGTCCACAAGCCAAACGGCGGTGGCGCGGGCCATGATCGGCTTGTTCATCATCCGGCTCCTTTACAAATCTCTCCCGTGCCGGGAAAACGGCTGCGGACCCTTGTCCGCGGTTCTCCGATGTCGGGGAATTGGGCGCCCGTATAGACCCTTTCACTGCCCAGGGGAAGTGCAAATGAGACAGGCTTTCGCGGCCCTGCTGGCCCTTCTCCTGGCCGCCGCCCCGGCCCGGGCCGAAGGCGAGAAGGCGGGCAGCTTCGACTATTACGTCCTATCGCTGTCCTGGTCCGCGGGCTGGTGCGCGCTCACGGGCGATGCCCGCGACGATCCGCAATGCGATTCCGGGCGCGGACTGACCTTCGTGCTGCACGGGCTGTGGCCGCAATATGAACGCGGCTGGCCCAGCTATTGCCGCACCGTCGCGCGCGACCCGACCCGCGCCGAAACCGCGGCCATGGCCGATATCATGGGCGGCGCCGGTCTGGCCTTCTACCAATGGAAGAAACACGGGCGCTGCGCGGGCCTGTCGCCGACCGACTATTACGCCACGGCGCGGCGGGCCTTTGCCGCGATCAAGATCCCGGCGGTCTTCGCCAAGATGTCGAAGACGCTCAAGGTGCCTGCCGACGTCGTCGAAGCCGCGTTCCTTGAGGCCAATCCCGGCCTCTCCCGCGACCAGATCACGGTCACCTGCGACCAGGGCCGCATCCAGGAAGTCCGGCTCTGCCTGACCAAGGACCTCGCCCCCCGGCGCTGCGGCGATGACACGATCCGCGACTGCCGCCTGAAAGACGCCGTACTGGACGCTGTGCGATAGGGGTGGCGGGACCAGAGGCTGAAAAGACGATCGAGGGGAAGATCGAACGCAAAAGCCTTGGCACGATGCATGGCCCCGGCGGCACAACTGGGGATCGTCTCCGCCGGGAAGAAGGGGAAGGATGAAAAATCCGGTCCCGCCTGAAACCCTTGTTAACAAATGCTTCTCATCGCTGCGCGTGAAAGAACCGTCAATCCTGTGACGCAGCGTCAGTCGCGCGTGGTCCAAGTGAATTCCGCGCTTTGGCAGGTGCGGCGGGCCTGACTACCGCAGCAGTTCACCCAGGCGCAGACTGCGACACGGGCGCATTTTCGCCCGACCTTCCCCCCGGATATTTTCAGAAAGGACCATCAGATGTCCAAGACCATTGCGTTCAAATCGGGCCAGCCGCTGTTCAGCCCCGAATTCCAGGACATGATCGACCGCTGCGTCGAGATCATGAAACTCGATATCGTCCAAGGCCTGGCCTATGAGCAGGAGCCAGCCTTGATGGCCGCCCGCGGCGTCGCGGCCAATCCCTCGAAACTGGCGCCGATCATCGCGGCGCGGATGCGGCGCGCCCGGCCCAGCGGCAAGCGCGGCCGGGCGGCGGATGCGCTCAAAGCCCTGCCGCTGTCCGACCTTTATGACGCCGATGTCCGCTCGCTGGCCCGGCGCTACAATGTCGACCTCGCCGCGCCGATGCGGGTGATGGATCAGGTGAACCGCGCCCGCGACTTTGCCTTCCTGGCGCCCGAACTGGGCAACGCGGCCAAGATGGAAAGCCTGCAGGAGAACATCTTCTCGGCGCAGATGGAGGACGACACCTCGGCCGAGGCCAGCGAAGACGAGGCCACGATCCGCCGCCTTGCGCCGCGGCTTTCGGTCGACCCCACGGTCCTGCGCCTGCTGGTGGAAGGCGGGCGCAAGACCGCGCTTCTGCCGGACAATATCGGCAAGCTGAAAGACCTGATCCAGCCCATCGTCGTGAACAAAAGCCTGCAATTCCGCCTGCACAAGGTGAAATGCGTCGACGAGACCAACCCGGAATGGCCCGGTGACGACGAGATCGCCATGGGCGGAACGGCGGTGCCACCGCAGGGCAATCCGACGAAGATCGCCGAATTCATGGTGCGTGACGATTTCGACGACGGTGAATCGAAAACCTATTCGCCGCCGAAAGTGCTGAAGACCTTTGCCCTGGACGGCACGTCCTATCCGGCCGATTTCCTGCTGGTGCTGGCCCTGGCCGAAAAGGACAATGGCGGCCTGTCCGACTTCCTGCAAGACCTGTGGGAGGCGATCAAGGACGACGTCGCCGCGATCATCGCCGCCGTCAGCGCGGCGGCGGGGCTGGCGATCGGCGGCGCGATCGGCGGGGCCGTCGGCACCGCGATCGGCGGGCCCCTGGGCACGATCATCGGCGCGGCGGCGGGCGCGATCCTGGGCGCGCTGATCAGCTGGATCATCAACGCGATCAAGGATGACATCTTCGTTCCGCAATCGGCCGCGGTGCACCTGCCCAATGCTTCCGCGACCTTCGCCGGCGGCGCGCTGACCTCGCCCCAGTTCACGCTGAACTTCAGCGATCATGGCGGGCTCTACCGCGTCTATTACAGCTGGCAACTGGTTCGCTGAACCCCTGGCCGGGCGGGCCAGCGGCCTGCCCGGCCTGCGCGGACCGGACAGCCGGGGGCCCCCAACCCCGCGCTGCCGCAACCAGAGGCGCGCCGGGCCCAACGGCTGTCCCGGCGCCTCTCCTTCACCGAGGCCCGAATATCCTGCGGGAAGGTCTGGAGGGGTGCAAAGCCCCTCCAGGGTTGCGGCGGGCCGCGCCGCCCGCCAAAGCCTAGTCTTCGACCTTCAACACGATCTTGCCGACATGGCCCGGCGTCTCGATCCGCCAATGGGCAGAGGGCGCGTCGGGCAGGGCATATTCGCTGTCCATCACAACCTTGAACGCGCCGCGCTCGATCATCGGCCAGACATGGGTCTCCACCGCCGCCGCGATCCGCGCCTTCTCGTTCTCGCCCTGCGGCCGCAGGGTCGATCCGGTGATGGTCAGCCGCCGCATCATCACTTCGGCGAAATTCACCTCGGCCTTGGCGCCCTGCAGAAAGGCGATCTGCACCAGCCGCCCGTCATCGGCCAGGGCCTTGATGTTCTTTTCGATATAGGGTCCGCCCACCATGTCGAGGATGACATCCGCCCCGCCCTGGCCGCGCACCAGTTTCGACCAGTCCTGCGTGCGGTAGTTCAGCGCAAGATCGGCGCCCAGATCGGTGCAGACCTGGCATTTCTCATCCGTCCCCGCCGTGGCAAAGACCCGCGCGCCCAGCGCCTTAGCGATCTGGATCGCCGTCGTGCCGATGCCAGATGTGCCGCCATGGACCAGCAGGGTCTGCCCGGCGCGCAGCTTGCCGCGCATGACCACATTGGTCCAGACCGTGAAGCAGGTTTCCGGCAGGCAGGCCGCCTCGCGCATCGACAGCCCCGCCGGAATCGGCAGGGCATGGGCCTCATGGCAGATCGCATATTCCGAATAGCCCCCGCCCGGCAGCAGGGCGCAGACCTTGTCGCCGATCTGCCAGCGGGTGACGCCCGGCCCGCATTCCACCACCGTTCCCGAACATTCCAGACCGGGAATGGGCGAGGCATCGGGCGGCGGCGCATAGGCCCCGGCGCGCTGCAGCGCATCGGGCCGGTTCACCCCGGCCCAGGCGATGCGGATCACGATCTGCGCATGGCCCGGCACTGGCACCGGCATCGAGACGGGTTTCAGCACATCCGGCCCGCCGGGGGCCGAGATTTCCATCGCCAGCATCGAATGGGAAAGCGTCATACCTGTCTCTTCCTGTCCTCAGAACGCGCGCGGCGGGGTCTCGGATGCGCCTTCCGGCGCGGCGGCCCGGCCCGGAAGGTCATCCTGCCGTTTTGGCGCACGAATCCTTTCCAACATCTTGAAAGGTCCGGCAAGCAGCGCCTTTCCCAGCGGATTGCCCGCAAAAGCCGCCTTGGCCTTTTCAAAGGCCATCACGCCCTCGATCCGGCGGTTCAGGAACTCCCAGCTCGCCTCATGCCCGGGGCTGTCATCGCCCAGCCAGAACAGCACCGTGGCGGCATGAACGGCCGACAGCGTGGCGCGCTTGGAATACCAGTTGATATCCTGCGACGTGTCGCCCAGCGCCGTCCAGACCGCATCCGCCGTGTGCCAGACCGCCGCCGCCCCGTCGGCCGCGTGCTGCGGCAGGGCGAACAGCGCCGCTCCCCGCCGCACCAGCTCGCGGTCCACCGCCTCAAGCCGCAGCTTGATCGCCAGCGCCACCTTGTCGCGGAACTTCAGCCCGGCCAGATCGGCCGCCGCCAGCGCCCTGACCATGGCCGCATCGCCCTGCCGGTGATAGGCCAGCGCCAGATCCACGCCGCCGCGCGGATACAGCGCGCGCGCCAGCCCCGGGGCCACGCCCGAATCGGCAATCGCCTCGCGCAGCGTCGCCTCGGACCAGCCCTCAAAGGGCACATGGGGCAGCGCCGCCGCCAGAATCCGGGTTTTTGCGTCGTCTTCCATCGCTCGGGCCTTCCTTTCGGTGCCGCAGGTGGACAAGTGGCCCCCCGCCTGCTATGGGCTGCCCCGCCTGCACATCAGTGCAACTCTAGCTTAGGAAGGTGGTGACAACCACATGCAGGTCAGCGTTCGTGACAATAACGTCGAACAGGCCCTCCGGGCCCTGAAGAAAAAGCTCCAGCGCGAAGGCGTGTTTCGGGAAATGAAGCTCAAGCAGCATTTCGAGAAGCCCTCCGTCAAAAAAGCGCGCGAGCAAGCCGAAGCCGTCCGCCGTGCGCGCAAACTCGCGCGCAAGAAGGCGCAACGCGAAGGCGCTCTCTAAGACGTTCTTCCGACACTGGGGGCGCAAGCCCCGCCAAGATCAGCCCCCGTCCGCAAGGCCGGGGGTTTTTCATTTTGCCCGGCCGTGGTTCAAGGGACCATGCGCGAGACCGATCTTTATCCGCCGGTGAAAGCCTACCTCGAAGCCCAGGGCTATGAGGTCAAGGCCGAGATCGGCGCCTGCGACCTGATGGCAAGGCGCGGCGACGAGCCGCCCGTGATCGTCGAATTGAAGACCAGCTTCTCGCTGGCTCTGGTCTTGCAGGGCGTGGCCCGGCAGGCGCTGTTCGAGCATGTCTATCTTGCGGTGCCGCTGAAGAAATCCGGCTGGGGGCCGCGCTACCGCGACGTGCTGGCGCTGTGCCGCCGCCTTGGCCTTGGCCTTCTGGCGGTGCGGATCGACGCCGGTGCGGCGGTCGAGGCCCATCTCGACCCCGGCCCCTACCAGCCCCGCCGCAACACGGCCCGCGCCGGGCGGCTGCTGCGCGAATTCGACCGCCGGGTGGGCGACCCCAACCTGGGCGGCTCCACCCGCGTCAAGCGCATGACCGCCTATCGGCAAGACGCGATCCGTCTGGCCCGGGCTCTGGCGGATGGCCCGCAGAAGCCCGCCACCCTCGCCAAATCCCTGACCATCCCCCGCGCCGGCGACATGCTGCGCGACGACCATTACGGCTGGTTCGAACGGGTCGGGCGCGGCCTTTACGCCCTGACGCCGCAGGGCCGCGCGGCCCTTGCCGACCCGCCCTAATGTCCCGGCGCCTGCCCGCGCTGGTTGCCCAGCAGAAGGTCGCGTCCGGCATAGATCCCCTCGACCGACTGCACCGCCAGCCGCTCGCGGTCGCGCGCGCGCACGGCCTCAAGCAACTCCTCCGCCTCCTCGTCGCCGGCGCCCAGCCGCAGCACCGCCTCGCGCCCCATCGCCAGCGCGCTCTCAAAACTTTCGCGCATCTGGTAATCCACCCCTTTCGCCATCAGCTCCAGCGCATGGCCGCGGTCAAAGGCCCGCGCCATCACCGGCACCAGCGGAAATTCATGCTTCAGCATCTCGACGATCCGCGTCGTCACGGCCGCCTTGTCGGTCGCCACCACCACCAGATCGGCATTGCCCGCCCCCGCCGCATGCAGGATGTCCAGCCGCGCGCCATCGCCATACCAGACCTTGAAGCCGAAACTCGCCGCCGCCTGGATCATCTCTGTATCATTGTCGATCGCCGAGATGCTGTGCCCCCGCGCGATCAGGGGCTGGCTCACGATCTGCCCGACCCGGCCAAAGCCGATCAGCAGCACATTGCCGCGCAAGCCGCCCGCCGCCTCGACCCCCTCGACCCCGGCCATGTCGGGGGTGGGCGCCGGGCGCAGCCGGTCCATCACGATCACCATCAACGGCGTCAGCGCCATGGAAATGATGATGATCGCCGTCAGGTTGGCATTCCATTCGGCTTGCAGGATCCCGAATTGCACCGCCGCGCCATAGAGCACGAAGGCGAACTCGCCGCCCTGCGCCATCAGCACCGCCCGCTCCACCGCCTCCTGCCGCCCGGCCTTGAACAGCCGCGCCACGGCATAGATCACCGCCATCTTCAGCAGCATGAAGGCCGGAACGGATATCGCGATCACCTGCCAGTTCGCCGCAATGATCCTCAGATCCAGCGCCATGCCGACGCCGATGAAGAACAGCCCCAGCAACAGGCCCCGGAACGGCTCGATATCCGCCTCAAGCTGATGGCGGAACGACGATTCCGACAGCAGCACCCCGGCCAGAAACGCCCCCATCGCCATGGACAGCCCGCCAAGCTGCATCATCAGCGCTGCGCCCAGCACCACCAGCAGCGCCGCCGCCGTCATCACCTCGCGCGCGCCGAACCGCGCCAGCAGCCGGAACATCGGGTTCAGCAGATAGCGTCCGGCCAGAACCAGAACCGCGATCATCGCGAGCCCCTGCGCGACGCCCCAAAGCCGGTCGGCCGGGGTGCTGTCCTGCCCGCCCGGCGCCAGAAAGGCCACCAGCGCCAAGAGCGGCACGATGGCCAGATCCTCGAACAGCAGGATCGCCACGATCCTCCGCCCCCCGGGCTGGCCCAGCGTGCCGCGTTCCTCAAGCATCTGCATGACGATGGCGGTCGAGGTCAGGACGAAGCCCGTCCCCGCCACGAAACTTGCCGCCACCGGATAGCCCAGCAGGATGCCCACCCAGATCAGCGCGAAGATGGCGCAGGCCACCTGCACCGCGCCAAGGCCAAAGATCTCGCCCCGCATCGCCCAAAGACGGCTGGGCTGCATCTCAAGCCCGATGATGAACAGGAACAGAACGACGCCCAGTTCGGCCACCGGCAGGATGGTCTGCGCATCCTGAAACACGCCCAGCCCGTAGGGGCCGACCGCCAGCCCCGCCGCCAGATAGCCCAGAACCGTGCCCAACCCCGCGCGGCGGAACAGCGGCACGGCCAGCACCGTCCCGGCCAGCAGCACGACCACCGGCACAAGATCCACGCCATGATGCGCCGCCTCGGCCGCGTGGGAAACCGGATCCGCCATGTCGCACCTTTTGCTGCCCGACCGGCATCATGCGGCCCGCTCTGCGAAAGGCGCAAGGCCGCCGCTACGCCTAACCCGCAGATTTCGCGCCGCGCGGCCAGAACCATGCCGCAAGCGCTGCCGCCAGCAGCGCCCCGGCCCCCTGCGCCGCCCAGAACAGCGGCAGGTCGGCGGGGCGGATGCCCGCGAAAGTGTCGGTGAAGGCGCGGGCCAGCGCCACTGCCGGATTGGCGAAACTGGTCGAGGCGGTGAACCAATAGGCCGCGGTGATGTAGCAGGCCACCACCGTCGCCACCTGCGCGCCCCCGCGCAGCGCACCCAGCACCACCAGCACCAGTCCGAAGGTTGCCACTGCCTCGGCCAGTCCCTGCCCCGCGCCGCTGCGCACCGTCTGCGAGATCTGCAGCAAGGGCAGCTCGAACATCGCATGGGCCAGAGCCGTCCCCGCGACGCCGCCCACGCCCTGCGCCAGCATATAGGCCACCGCCAGCCCCGGCGCGATCTCGCCGCGCAGCGCGAAGACCAGCGTCACCACCGGGTTCATCTGCGCCCCCGAAACCGGCCCGAAGACCGAGATCAGCACATACAGCGCCGCCCCGGTGGCAATCGTATTGGCCAAAAGCGCCAGGCCCGTGTCGGGTGTCAGCCGGTCGGCCATGATGCCCGACCCGACCACCGCCATGACCAGAAAGCCCGTGGCCAGCGCCTCGGCCGTGATCCTGCGCGCGCTCATTGCTGCCCGATCTCGCGCAGCTTGCGCTGAAGCGACATCGCGTCCAGCGCGGCAAGGGGAAGCGCGGTGAATGCGCCGATCCGGCGCGACAGCGCGCGATAGGTCTCGGCGAAGGCCAGCGCCTTTTCCACCTCGCTGCCTTCGACCGCCGCCGGATCGGGCAGACCCCAATGCGCCGTCATCGGCTGGCCCGGCCAGAACGGGCATTCCTCGGCGGCGGCGGAATCGCAGACGGTAAAGACGAAGTCCATTTTCGGCGCATCCGGCCCGGCGAACTCGTCCCAGCTTTTCGACCGGGCAAAGTTCGTGTCGAACCCTTCGCGCCGCAAAAGGTCCAGCGCGTAGGGGTTGGGGGCACCCGTCGGGCGCGACCCTGCCGAATAGGCCCGGATCTTGCCCTCTCCGGCGCGGTTCATCAGCGCCTCGGCCAGGATCGAGCGTGCCGAATTTCCGGTGCACAGGAACAGGACGTTCAAGGGGGTGGTCATCTGGGTCTCTCTCAGCAGGCGCAGCCGATCTTCTCCAGGATCGGCGCGCAGGTTTCCGGGGCGCCGCCGCAGCAATCCTGCAACAGCCAGCCGATCAGGGCGCGGATGCCCTCAAGATCGGCGGCATAGCGGATCACCCGCCCTTCACGCGCGGCGGCCAGCAGCCCCGCCCCTTCCAGCAGCGCCAGGTGGGTGGACAGGGTCGACGGCGGCAGGTCCAGCCGCCGCGCGATCTCGCCCGCCGCCAGACCCTGCGGCCCGCTCTGGACCAGCAGGCGGAACACCTCCAGCCGCGCGGCGTGCGACAGGGCGGACAGGCAGGCAAGGGCACGGGTCGTTTCCATGATTCGGGAAATATCGAAACGATGTGACAAAGCCATGACACCGGCCCGACAGGGCCGCGCGGGCGGCGAGCAATCTGCCATACCTTCGCCAGACCTTGGCCAGACCTTCGGCAGACGCCCCTCAGACGGGCAAGGCGGTGGTCTTGACCACGGTCTTCAGCGAAAAGGACGACTGCATCTTCGCCACGCCCGGCAGCCGCGACAGGAACCGCCGGTGCAGCCGCGCGAAGTCCTCGGTATCGCCCACCGCGACTTTCAGTAGGTAATCCGCCGTCCCCGCCGTCAGGTGGCATTCCAGCACCTCGGGCACCCGCGCCACCTGCTGTTCAAAGGCATCAAGCAGATCTTCTGCCTGTGATTCCAAGGTGATCTCGACAAAGACCGTGGTCTGAAGGCCCATGCGGCGCGGGTCCAGCAGCGCCACATATCCGGCGATGACCCCCTCATCCTCCAGCCGCTGCACCCGCCTGTGGCAGGCCGAGGGCGAAAGGTTCACCCTCTCGGCCAGATCGGCATTGGTCATCCGCCCGTCATTCTGCAATGCAGCAAGAATGCGGCGGTCGGTTGCGTCCAGATCAGAAGTCACGGCGATTCCTTCACCTGATCGGCGATTTTTTCGAAGATTATTCGAAACAGCCCCCGCCAGGCCAGCAAGAATTCAAAGCATCGGCACGGCTTCTGGCGCAGGCTGGGCCCACACATCAAAAGGCAGGAGGAGCCCGCGATGAAAATCGGTTGCCCCAAAGAAATCAAACCCCAGGAATTCCGCGTCGGCATGACGCCCGACGCCGCCCGCGAAGCCGTAACCCACGGACATGACGTGGTAATCCAGTCCGGTGCCGGTCTTGGCGCCGGGTTCTCGGATGCCGATTACACCGCAGCCGGGGCCAAGATCCTTGGCACGGCGGCCGAGGTTTTCGCCCAGGCCGACATGATCGTGAAGGTCAAGGAACCCCAGGCGGGCGAACGCAAGATGCTGCGGCCCGGTCAGGTTCTCTTCACATATCTGCACCTCGCCCCCGATCCGGCCCAGACCAAAGACCTGCTCGCCAGCGGCGCCACCTGCATCGCCTATGAAACCGTCACCGATGACCGCGGCGGGTTGCCGCTGCTGGCCCCGATGTCCGAAGTGGCCGGCAAGCTTGCCCCGCAAGTCGGCGCCTGGACGCTGCAAAAGGCCAATGGCGGCCGCGGCGTCCTTCTGGGCGGCGTGCCGGGCGTGCTGCCGGCCAAGGTCCTTGTCATCGGCGGCGGCGTCGTCGGCACCCATGCAGGCCGCGTCGCGGCGGGGATGGGCGCAGATGTCACCGTCATCGACCGTTCGATCAACCGATTGAAATACCTTGACGATGTCTATGGCGGCACCTTCAAGAACGCCTATGCCAGCGCCGCCACCACCATCGCCCTGGCGCGCGAGGCCGACATGATCATCGGCGCGGTGCTGATCCCCGGGGCGGCGGCGCCCAAGCTGATCTCGAAAGCCCAGCTCAAGGAGTTGAAGCCCGGCGCGGCCCTTGTGGATGTGGCCATCGACCAGGGCGGGTGCTTCGAGACCAGCCGCGCCACCACCCATCAGGACCCGATCTACGAGGTCGACGGAATCCTGCATTACTGCGTGGCGAACATGCCCGGCGCCGTGGCGCGCACTTCGACCCAAGCCCTTGGGAATGCAACGCTTCCTTTCATGATCGCCTTAGCGAACAAGGGCTGGAAACGTGCCTGCGCCGAGGACAAGCACCTGTTGAACGGGCTGAATGTCCATGCGGGCAAGCTGACCTATGCGGCGGTCGGCACCGCGCTTGGCCTGCCGTCGATCCCCGCCGCCGAGGCGCTGAATCTTTAGCCTCTTCCAAAGAAAACGGCCCGCCGGATCTGCGGCGGGCCGTGTTATTTTTACTTCTTCTTAAGCTCGAGCAGGATATCCTGAAGAAGCTGCGCCTCGGTCGGGCCGGGCGGCGGCGCGGGTTGTTCGACCTTCTTCGGCATCATGCGGTTCACTGCCTTGACCAGCAGGAACACGACCCAGGCGATGATCAGGAACTTGATGATCGCGTTGATGAAGTTGCCGATCATGAACTGGGCATCGCCCACGCCGAAGCTGATCGAGCTGAAGTCGATCCCGCCGATGATCAGGCCCAGAAGCGGATTGACAAGATCGTCCACCAGCGAGGTCACGATGGCGGTGAAGGCCGCCCCGATGATGATCCCGACGGCAAGGTCAAGCACATTGCCTTTCGAGATGAAGGCCTTGAATTCATTTATCATTCTATTGTCCCCTTGACGGCCCGGTCTTTTCCCGGACGCGTTGTCCCACACGCCGTCGCACAGGCGCGCGATCACTATCGCACAGGTTTGGCCACTTCTTAACGGGGAAATTCTGCTTATCTGTGACGGGTGCCATGCAAGGAACCTGCCATGAACGCGCTTGCCGATTTTCCGATCACCAGCCGCTGGGCGCCGCGCACGCCCGGGGCGATCCAACTTTATTCGCTGCCCACGCCGAACGGGATCAAGGTCTCGCTGATGCTGGAAGAGACCGGCCTGCCCTATGACGCCCATCTCGTCAGCTTCGCGACGAATGACCAGTTCAGCCCGGAATTCCTGTCGCTGAACCCCAACAACAAGATCCCCGCCATTCTTGATCCGCAGGGTCCGGGTGGCAAGCCGCTGACCCTGTTCGAAAGCGGGGCGATCCTGATGTATCTGGCCGAGAAGTCAGGGAAATTCCTGCCGCAGCAGAACCGCTGGGAAGTGATCCAGTGGCTGATGTTCCAGATGGGCGGCATCGGGCCGATGTTCGGCCAGTTGGGCTTTTTCCACCATTTCGCCGGGAAAGAGATCGAGGACCCGCGCCCGAAGGAGCGCTACCGCGCCGAGGCCGAACGTCTGCTGAAAGTGCTGGACGGTGCGCTGGAAGGGCGCGACTGGGTGGCGGGCGACTATTCCATCGCCGATATGGCCATCGGCCCCTGGCTGAGGGGCCTGCGCGATTTCTACAAGGCGGCGGATATCGCGGGCTGGGGCAGCCTCAAGAACGTGCCGGGCTATCTTGACCGCTTCCTTGCCCGCCCGGCGGTGCAGCGCGCGATCAACATTCCGTCGCGGACTTAACTCAGCGCGGGGCGGCGGCCCGGCGCAGGCGATCATTGATCGCCCGGCCCAGGCCCCGCTCGGGCACCGGCGCAAAGGCGATGCGTCCCTCTGGCCCGGCCAGAACATCGGCTTCGCGCAGGATGTGGAACAGGCTCGCCGCTGCCTCGACCAGATCGCCAGTGGCGGATAGGGTCAGGTCGCCCTTGACCGGGCCGAAGCCGATCAGGATTTCGCCGGTTTCCGCCGCATGGGCGCCCAGCCGCACCGCAGCCCCCGGCGCGTAATGCGAGGCCAGTTGCCCCGGGGCATTGGGCGCGGTCTCGCTGCCGCCCAGGGGCAGCGGGCGGCCCAAGGCCTGTTCCAGCACCTCGGCCGGGATGCCGCCGGGCCTCAGCAGGCGTGGCTCAGGCCCCAGCGACAGGATCGTGCTTTCCACCCCCACGGCGCAGGGCCCGCCATCCAGAACCGCAGCGATCCGCCCCGACAGCCCCGCCAGAACATGCTCGGCCCGCGTCGGCGAAACCCGGCCCGACGGGTTGGCGGAAGGCGCGGCCAGCGGCCCGCCAAAGGCGCGCAGCAGCGCCCGGGCCAGGGGATGCGCGGGCAGGCGGACCGCGATCGTGTCATGCCCCGCCGTGACCAGCGGCGACACCCCGGCCTCGGGCCGCAGCGGCAGAACCAGTGTCAGCGGGCCGGGCCAGAAGGCCTGGGCAATGGCGCGGGCCTGCGGGTCGAACACCGCCAGCGCCTCGGCCCCATCCAGATCGGCGACATGCGCGATCAAAGGGTTGAAGCGGGGCCGCCCCTTGGCCTCGAAGATGCGCGCGACCGCCGTGTCGTTTCTTGCATCGCCCCCCAGGCCATAGACCGTCTCGGTCGGGAAGGCGACCAGCGCGCCTGCACGCAGCAGCGCGGCTGCCCGCGCAACGCCGGAATCGTCTGCCACCAAGGTCTCGGTTCTGTCCATCTGACGCAGCGTCCGGCTTGAAGGGGTTGCGATCTGGGCTAGCCTGCCCCTTAGTCGAGCCATCAACGGTTCACAAGCCCGCCCCCATTGCACCACGCCCAGAGGTTGCCCATGCCCGCCCCCGCCGCCGACCAACGCTTTATCCTGGACCATGTGGTGGGCTTTGCCGATGTCGCCGCGACCGACCGCTTCGCCGAGGCGACCGGCGACACCGTGACGGCGATCCTGACCGAGGCGGCGCGGATGTGCGACGATGTGGTGGCCCCGGTCAACCGCGCGGGCGACCTGACCCCGGCGCGGCTGGAAAACGGCGTGGTGCGGTCTTCGCCCGGTTTCGACAAGGCCTATCGCGCGATTGCCGATGGCGGCTGGATCGGCGTGTCGTCGAACCCGGAATATGGCGGCATGGGCCTGCCCCATGTGCTGGCGACCTGCGTGAACGAGATGCTGGCCGGGGCCTGCCTGTCCCTGCAACTGAATCCGCTTCTGACCCAGGGCCAGATCGAGGCGCTGGAACATCATGCCAGTGACGCGCTGAAGGCGCTGTATCTGCCCAGGCTGATTTCGGGCGAATGGTCGGGCACGATGAACCTGACCGAACCGCAGGCGGGCAGCGATGTGGGCGCGCTGAAGGCGCGGGCCGAGGCGCTGGACGATGGCACCTATGCCGTCACGGGTCAGAAGATCTTCATCACCTGGGGCGACAATGACCTTGTGTCCAATGTCTGCCATCTGGTGCTGGCGCGCCTGCCCGACGGGCCGGCGGGAACGCGGGGGATCTCTTTGTTCCTGGTGCCTAAATTCCTGCCCGATGATCAGGGCAATCCGGGCGTTGCGAACAGCCTGAAGGTGGTGAGCCTTGAACACAAGCTGGGCATCCATGGCAGCCCGACCTGCGTGATGCAGTTCGACGGGGCGAAGGGCTGGCTGGTCGGCGCGCCGCATAAGGGGATGGCGGCGATGTTCACGATGATGAACAACGCCCGGCTTGGTGTCGGGGTTCAAGGCGTCGGCGTGGCCGAGGCGGCGCTGCAAAAGGCCGTGGCCTTCGCGGCGGACCGGGTGCAGGGGCCAACCGCCGAAGGCGTGCCCGGCATCATCGGCCATGCCGATGTGCGCCGGATGCTGGCCGAGGCGCGGGCCGAGGTCTTTGCCGCCCGCGCCATCGCACTGGCCTGCGCCAAGGCCGGCGACATGGCCACCGCGACCGGCGATGCCCATTGGCAGGCCCGCGCCGCGCTTTTGACCCCCATCGCCAAGGCCTATGGCACCGATGTCGGCATCCGCGTGGCCGATGCGGGGGTGCAGGTCCATGGCGGCATGGGCTTCATCGAGGAAACCGGCGCGGCGCAATATCTGCGCGATGTGCGGATCACAGCGATCTATGAAGGCACCAACGGCATTCAGGCCATGGACCTTGTCGGTCGCAAGCTGGCCGATGGCGGCGAGGCGGCATTCCGGCTGATCGGCGAGATCGAGCAGGATGCAAGGGCCGCCCGCGCGGCGCTGCCCGATCTGGCGGAAGAAATCTGGCAGGCGGTCGAGACGCTGCGCGGGACAACCGAGGCGTTGCTGGCCGCCGAGATGAATGACCGTTTCGCCGGGGCCGTGCCCTATCTGGCCGGGTTCGCGCTGGTTCTGGGCGGCCATGCCCATCTGAAGGCCGCGCTGGCCGATCCGGCCCGCCTGCCGCTGGCGCGGGTGATGATCCGCCGCCTGCTGCCGCGCCACGCGGCCCATCTGGCCGAAGCGCGCGAAGGGGCCGAGGGGCTGTATGCGCTGACGCCCGAGGCGCTGGCGCTGTAAGCCGCGCGCTGGAACGGATCAGCCCCGCGTCATCGCGATGCGGATCAGGGCGCGTTCGATCAGGGCATGGCCCGGCGCACGCGAGGCGGAGCGAAGGGTAAGGTCAGTCTGCACCAGCGTCGCCAGCGCCTGTTCCAGCGCGCGCAGCTGCCATTGGCCCAGCTGGCGCTGCATCCGGTCGCGGCGGCTGCCGAAGACGCGCGCCTTGGCCAGACCGCCGGGATCGGCCTTGGCAGTATGCAGGGCGCGGAAATGCCGTGTCGCCGCAATACAGATTTCCACCGCGCCCACGCCCTGCCCTTCAAGCCGCCGCATCAGCCCGCCAATCGCGGCGGCGCTGCGTTCGGCAACGGCATGGGTCAGGTCATCGGTCTCGGCCTCGATGGAAGACGGCGCCAGCGCCGTCACTTCGGCGGGTTGCAGGGGCGTGGCATCCTGCCATTTGTAGAGGGCGAGTTTCTGCAATGTCTGGCGGAAATCGCCGGGGTCCAGCGCGCGGCCCAGCGTGTGCAGGTCGGCCATCGCCTCGGGCGAGATCTGGGTCAGGCCGGCCTTCTTCAATTCGGCCTCGATCTCCTCGCGCGAGGGCGGCTCGTCATAAAATCCGATGCAAACCGCCGTCGGGTGCTTTTCGAACAGGGCCTTCAGCGCGGATTTGCCCTTCAGCTCTCCCGCCGTCACGACAATCGTCGCATCGCCCGGCTTCCATGCCTCAAGCGCGGTGGCAATGGCCGGGGCCAGCCCGTCGGTCGCGTCTTCGGCAAAGGCGACACGCGGCCCCGGAAAGAAACCGACTTCCTTGATCGCATCGGCAAGAAGCGAGCCATCACGGCGCAGATCGCCCGCGGCAATGCGCGACAGGCGCATCTCGGCCTCGGCATCAGGCCCCACCAGCGCCAGAATCGCATCCTGCCGCTTCAGCGCCACCCGCATCGCATCGGCGCCAAAGATCAGCAAGCCCGGACGGGCCGGGTCGGGCTTGGCCAGATAGCGGTTGGCATCGGCCCCGCGCAGGATCATTGCTGCGCCGCCGCGACCTCGGCGATCAGGCGCGCGACGATCTGGTCGGCCAGAAGGCGCATCAGCCTTGTGCCCGCGTCTTCCTCGGCCGCCAGCCCCGCCACGGTCGATCCGGTGGCGGCGTAGGCGGTGAAGCTTTGCACCCGGCCGGAGGCGATCTTTTCGCCCGATCCGGTGCGGGTCAGCGTATAGTCGATCACGCCTTTCAGATTGTAGCGGGTGATCTTGTTGTCGGCGGTCAGGCCGACGCCGATGGCCTCGGTCTGGATGCGATAGGCCAGCTCGTAGCGGTGATCCTGCGGGCGGCCGATGCGTTCCTCGATCCGCTCGACGAAATCGAAACCGTTGCGGTCGGTCGGATCGGCCGCGCGGACCGTGTTGGTCAGGATCGTCGCCGCACCCCCCGGCGCATAGGCCGGGGTAAAGCCGCAGGCGGCAATCGCCAGCGGCGAGAACAGGAAAAGGCGGCGGTTACACGACGACATTGATGATGCGGCCTGGCACGACGATGATCTTCTTCACCGGCTGGCCGGCGAGGAACTTGATGACATCCTCATTCGCCAGCGCCAGCTTTTCAACCTCTGGCGCGGGCATGTCCTTGGCCACGCTGATTTCCGCCCGGCGCTTGCCGTTGATCTGGATCGGCAGGGTCACGGTGTCGTCGACCAGAAGTGCGGGATCAGCCTTGGGCCAAAGCGCCTGGGCGCAAAGCCCCGCGCCGCCCTGATAGGTCCAGATCGATTCGGCGATATGCGGCACCATCGGCGACATCAGCTTGGCCAGGGTGCGGATCGCCTCTTTCATCGCGGGGGTCGAGGCATTGGCGCGCGACAGGGTATTGGTAAAGCCGTACAGGGCGGCGATGGCCTTGTTGAAGGCAAAGCCCTCGATGCCCCTGGTCACATCGTCAACGGCGCGGGCGGTGGCGCGGGCGAGATCGGCATCGCCTTCGCCCTTATGGTCGGCGGGCATTTCGCCGATGCGCGAACACAGCGACCAGACCCGCGACAGGTGCTTGAAAGCGGCTTCGGCGCCCGAGGCTGTCCACTCCACATCGCGTTCGGGCGGGCTGTCCGACATCACGAACCAGCGCGCCGTATCGGCGCCGAACTGGGCGATGATGTTCATCGGATCGACGACATTCTTCTTCGATTTCGACATCTTGGCCGAGGGAATCACCTCGACCAGCAGGCCCTCGTCGGAAAGCGCGCGAATCCAGGCATCGACATCGTCGACCATGTCCAGGGGCGGCTCGACATCGCCCAGAACCACGATCCGGCGGTCTGCGATGGTGAAGACGGTCACATCTTCGGGCAGGTGATAGACCGGGCGGCCCTTGTCATCGGTGGTCTTGTAGATCTCATGCGTCACCATGCCCTGCGTGAACAGCGCATTGAACGGCTCGCGCGCTTTCTCCGGCAGGTGGCCAGTGGCGTTCATCGCGCGGGCGAAGAAGCGGCTGTAGAGCAGGTGCAGGATCGCGTGCTCGATGCCGCCGATATACTGGTCGACATTCATCCAGTACTCGGCCTCGGCCACGTCGGTCGGGGTGGTGGCGCGGGGCGCGGTGAAGCGGGCGAAATACCAGGACGAATCGACGAACGTGTCCATCGTGTCCGTCTCGCGCTTGGCGGGCGCGCCGCAGGCGGGGCAAGGCACGTCGCGCCAGGTCGGGTGACGATCCAAGGGATTGCCGGGCTTGTCGAAGCTGACATCATAGGGCAGCTCGACCGGCAGGTTTTCCTTCTTTTCCGGCACCACGCCGCAGGCGGCGCAATGCACCACCGGAATCGGCGCGCCCCAATAGCGCTGGCGCGAGACGCCCCAGTCGCGCAGGCGGTATTTGGTGACGCCCTTGCCATAGCCCTGCGCTTCGGCATGGGCGATGGCGGCGGCGACGCCTTCGTCGCCGGTCTGGATCTCGGCCCCGGCAAAGCCGCGGACATAGCGGACCTTCTCGGATTTCATCGGCACGAAAGCCGCGTCCAGATCGTCCTCGTCCTCGCCCTCGGCCACGAAGACCGGCTGGATCGGCAGGGCATATTTGGTCGCGAAATCGAAATCGCGCTGGTCATGGGCCGGGCAGCCGAAAATGGCGCCGGTGCCGTAATCCATCAGGATGAAATTGGCGATCCAGACCGGCAGTTCCCAATCCGGGTCCAGCGGGTGACGCACACGGATGCCCGTGTCGAAGCCGACCTTCTCGGCGGTCTCGATTTCCTCGGCGCTGGTGCCGCCCCGGCGGCATTCGGCAATGAAATCGGCGACAAGCGGGTCCTTCTCCAGCGCTTTCGCCAGGGGGTGATCGGGCGAGATCGCCGCGAAAGACGCCCCCATCAGCGTGTCGGGCCGGGTGGTGTAGACTTCAAGCTTGTCAAAGCCTGCAGGTGCGCCGACGGTGTCGAAGGCGAATTGCAGCCCGCGCGACCGGCCGATCCAGTTCGCCTGCATCAGGCGCACCTTCTCGGGCCAGTCTTTCAGCCCGTCCAGCGCGTTCAGCAGGTCCTCGGAATAGTCCGAGATCTTGAAGAACCACTGGGTCAGTTCCTTGCGTTCCACCGCCGCGCCCGAGCGCCAGCCCTTGCCGTCGATCACCTGTTCATTGGCCAGGACGGTCATGTCGACCGGGTCCCAGTTGACCATCGCCGCCTTGCGATAGACGAGGCCCTTTTCCATCATGTCCAGGAACATGGCCTGCTGCTGGCCGTAATATTCCGGGTCGCAGGTGGCGAATTCGCGGCTCCAGTCGATCGACAGGCCCAGGGGTTTCATCTGGGCCTTCATGTCGGCGATGTTGCCGTAGGTCCAGTCCTTGGGGTGGCCGCCGCGTTCCATCGCGGCATTTTCGGCCGGCATCCCGAAGGCGTCCCAGCCCATCGGATGCAGCACGGAATGGCCCTTGGCCGCCATGAACCGCGCCACGACATCGCCCATCGTGTAGTTGCGGACATGGCCCATATGGATGCGCCCCGACGGATAGGGGAACATCTCGAGCACATAATATTTGGGCTTGGCGGGGTCGTGCCGCGCGGTAAAGGCCCCCGCCGCGTCCCAGGCCTGCTGCCATTTGGGTTCGATCACCGAAGGGTCGTAGCGCGACATCTGGGGCCTCTTTCACCGTTCCGCGCGGAATTACACCCGCGCGGACGGAAAGGTCCACCCCTCGCGCGGGGGCCGCACGCGGGATCTAGAGTTTGCTGTCGCGGATGCGAAGCTGGCGGGCGCGGGTCAGGATCGCATCCTCGACGGCGCGCAGCGTGTCGGCCGAGACCGCGCCGCCGCCCCTGGTCTGCAACGAGACCTTGAGGCTGCGCGCATCCAGCGCCGGGTCCTGCACATAGATCGTGGCGCGATAGGCGCGGCCGCCGCCGGGCGGGGTGCCATAGCCGGTCACGATGACGCCGGTGAAGGGGTCGACCGACTCGATCGGCAGGAAATTCAGCACTTCAAGGCTGGCCTGCCAGAGATATTTGTTCACCTCGACCGTGGTGTTCGGGTCCTTGGAATTGCTGAACAGATCCCAGATCGTGCCCCGGTTGCGCCGACCGTCATTGTTCAGCGCCTCAAGCGCCGCCCGTTTTTCATCCGCGGCCTGGCGGCTCTCGAATTCGTCGGCCGTGACCACGCCATCGCGCCCGCCGCGCTTGAACAGCCCGGAATCACCCGAGGCAAGGCCGCCGCAGGCCGCGAGGAAGAAGGGAAGGCTCGCGGCAAGGACAAGGCGCGCGGTCAGGGTCGGGGGCATCAGGCTCTCCGGTCTTTCATAGGGGTTCTGTAGCCGAGCGCCTTGGGCGGAACAAGGTTTTTCCCCGTGCCCGCGCCCGCTTCCGCGCAAGGGGGGCCACCGGACGGGTGGGGCAAACCGCACTGTGGCTTCGCTGCACCATTGCC
The DNA here is from genome assembly GCA_041916535.1 of Fuscovulum sp. Classification (GTDB taxonomy): domain Bacteria; phylum Pseudomonadota; class Alphaproteobacteria; order Rhodobacterales; family Rhodobacteraceae; genus Pseudogemmobacter. The sequence continues at coordinate 98,933 of JAYRZG010000009.1, forward strand.
CCGCGCTTTGCCTGCCTGCCGCCCGGAAGCGTTGCAATCCCGCGAACATCCGACGAAATACACTCCATACCCAATTCGGATTCCCCTGAGTTGGGCCATCCTTGAGACAACGAGGGAAAACGATGAAAAAGATTCTTCTCGCCACCACCATGCTGGTCGGCACCGCGGGTTTCGCTGCCGCCGAAGTGACGGTGAAGGGCGAAGCTGAAATGGGTATCTGGTCGAACTCGGCTGGCGACGTGGCCTTCTGGCAGGACGTCGAAGTCAAGTTCTCGATGTCCGGCACCACCGATGGCGGCCTGGAATTCGGCGCCAACATCGACCTGGACGAAGGCAATGTTCCGGTGAATGACGACGGCGGCACCGCGGTCTACATCTCGGGCACCTTCGGCAAGCTGACCTTGGGCGACACCGACGGCGCCCTGGACTGGGCTCTGGCCGACATGGACAACGGCATGACCTCGATCGCCGATGACCACACCACCCACGTCGCCTTCTTCGGCGGCGGCGACATGGACGGCCTGCACGACAACCAAGTCCTGCGTTATGAGAACACCTTCGGTGCTTTCGGCTTCGCGGTGTCGTTGGAGCAGGGCGATGACGGCGTTGGCGCTGTCGACGACACCTTCGGCGTCGGTGTGAAGTACACCGCCAATCTGGGTGGCACTGACGTGAACCTCGGTCTCGGCTACCAGCAGGGCAGCGATTTCGATCCGGTCCTGTTGACCGGCGGCGAGTTCTCGGCTGTCGGTGTGTCGGCTGCGGCAACCTTCGGCGGCGCATTCACCGCTAAGATCGGCTACATCTCGTTCGATGACTCGACCTGGGACAGCCACCTCGGTGCTGAACTGACCTACGTTTCGGGCCCGATCGGCGTCGGCGTCAACTACGGCAAGGTCGAGGAAGCTGCTGGCACCTCGTTCGACTCGTTCGGCGTGGTCGCCAACTACGACCTGGGCGGCGGCGCCAAGGTTGAGTTCGGCTACGGCTCGGACGTGAACTTCGCCGGCGACGACCAGTGGTCGCTGGGTATCGGGATGTCGTTCTAATCGAACGATCCCCGGATCAGGAAAGGGCGGGCCATTGGCCCGCCCTTTTCCTTTGGCGCGCGAGGATTCTTTCCTTCCCGCGCCATGACGGATAGTGTCGGCGCGCAACCGGCAGAAGGCAGATCAGAATGGCGACCGAAACCGCCCCCCTTGGCGTGAAAGAGGCCTATGCCCGGGGCATGTCCGCGCTGAATGCAGGCCAGACCGCACGCGCGCTGGAGATCTTTGGCGCCATCCACGAAGTCACCCCGAACATCGCGGAAGTCGAATTCCAGATCGCCCGCATCTTTGTGCGGACCGACCGGCTGGACCGCGCCCTGCGCCATGCCGCCGCCGCCGTCCGCCTTGCGCCCGCCGAACCCGCTGTCTGGACCACCTATGCCGATGCGGCCGCGCTGGACGGCAGCCCCGCCGCCCGCAAGGCTTTTGTCGAAGCGCTCAGGGCCTCCCCATTGAAGCCCGAACAGAAGCGGCCCCTGCTGGATCGTTTCGGCGCGCATTCCGCCCAGACCCGCCCCGCCACCGGCGGCGCGCCCCCTGCCGCGCTGTCATCCCTTATGGCTCTGGCCAATTCGGGCGAGCATCCCGAGGCGGTGGCGGCCGCAAAGCGCCTTCTGGCCACGCATCGCGGCAGCGCCCTGGCGGCGAATGTCCTGGGCTCTGCCCTGGCCGCCCAGGGCAAGACCGAGGAGGCGATCGCCGCCTTCCGTTCCGCCATCGCCGCCGATCCGGCCTATGCCGAGGCGCAGGCCAATATGGCGCAGGTGCTGGCGCGCCTTGGGCGGGTGGAGGACGCAAAACTCGCCTGGCGGGCCGCCATTGCGCTGGCCCCCGATCTGGTTTCGGCCCTGGCGGGCCTTGGCAGCCAGATGCTGGCCGAAGGGCAGCCCAAAGCCGCCCTGCACTGGCTGGACCGTGCCGCGGCGCTTGCCCCCGACCGCACCGACCTGCATCAGGCGCGCGGCAATGCGCTGACCGCCCTGCGCGATTATGAAGGTGCCCGTGCCGCCTTTGAACAGGCGGTCAAAATGGCGGGGGTGCGTTCGCCTATGCCCTTGATGATGTTGGCCCAAGCAGAGGCCCATCTGGGACAGGACGCCGAAGCCGGAGCGCATTTCGACGCGGCGCTCGCGTTGGCCCCGCAAAACGCCGTCATTCTCGGCGCCAAAGGCGTGTTCCTGCAGGGCCTGGCCCGCTTTGCCGAAGCTGAGGCAGCCTTTCTGGCAGCAATCGAAGCCGACCCTTCGGAGGGCGAGAATTACCGGCTCTATTACGCCTCGCACAAGGCCAGGCCCGGCGAGCCGATGATCGCCGAGATGGAGCGCCGCTTCGCCGACCCCGCGACCGGCGACCGCGACCGCATGGCCTTTGGTTTCGCGCTGGCCAAGGCGCTTGAGGATGTGAAGGATCACCCTCGCGTCTTCGACTATCTCGACCCGGCGAATGCGCTGATGCGCAAGACAAACCCCTATGACATCGCCGAACGCGAGGATCAGGTCGCGCGGCTGATGGAGGCGCTGGCCGGGATGGACTGGCGCGGGATGCAGGTGCCCGATGCCACCGGGGCGGCGCCGATCTTCGTGACCGGGATGCCGCGCTCGGGCACCACGCTGGTCGAGCAGATCATCGCCAGCCATTCCCGCGTGACAGGCGCGGGCGAACTGGCCGATGGCACCGTCTCGGCCCTGCGCCTGCTGATCGCACCCAAGGGGTTCCGCAAAGCCAGCTCGATCCCCCCCGCCGATTTCGCGACATTGGGGCAGGATTATGCCGCGATGATCCGCAACCGCTTTCCGGGCGCGGACCGGATCACCGACAAGTCGATCCAGACCTACCTGACCCTTGGCCTTGCCAAGCTGGCCATGCCCAATGCCCGCTTCATCGTGGTGCGCCGCGACCCGCGCGACACGCTTTTGTCGATCTACAAGAACGTCTTCCCGGCCGGGACACATCTTTACGGCTATGACCAGGTCGACCTTGCCCGCCATTACACCACTTTCGTGCGGATGATCGAATTCTGGCGCGGCCTGGTGCCGGACTGGTTCCACGAGATCCAGTACGAGGATCTGGTTTCCGACCCCGAACCGCAAAGCCGCGCGCTGATCGCGGCCTGCGGGCTGGATTGGGAAGAGGCCTGCCTGAACTTCCACCAGAACACCCGCAAGGTCGAGACGCTGAGCGTGTTTCAGGTGCGCCAGCCGATCTCGACCGGCTCGGTCAAGGCCTGGGCGCGCTATGGCGATCGGCTGGCGCCGATGCTGGATCAGCTGCGCCGCGACGGACATATCAAGGACTGACGATGGGACTGGCAGAGATCACCGCGCGGCTGCGCAAGGCGGAACAGGCGGCCGGGCGGCCCGAAGGCGCGGTCACGCTGATCGCCGTGTCAAAGGTGCAGCCCGCCGGGCGGGTCGAGGCGGTTCTGGCCCAGGGCCATCGCGTCTTTGGCGAGAATTACGTGCAGGAGGCTGCCGGAAAATGGCCCGCCTGGAAATCCGCCTTTCCGGGGGTCGAGCTGCATATGATCGGCCCCCTGCAGACCAACAAGGCCAAGCTGGCGGTCGAGCTGTTCGACGCGATCCACACCGTCGACCGGCCCTCGCTGGCCGAAAAGCTGGCCCGTCTGGCCGAGGCGCGCGGAACCTGCCCCAAGTTGTTCATCCAGGTGAACACCGGCGAAGAGGACCAGAAGGCCGGCATCCTGCCCGCCGAGCTTGACGGTTTCGTCATCCAATGCCGCAGCCTTTCCCTGCCGGTGCAGGGCCTGATGTGCATCCCGCCCGAGGCCGAAGATCCGGCCCCGCATTTCGCCACCCTGCGCGCCATGGCGGCGCGCAACGGCCTGACGGGCCTGTCGATGGGGATGAGTTCCGATTTCGAGGCGGCTGTCGCGGCCGGGGCCACCCATATCCGCGTCGGCAGCGCGATTTTCGGGGAACGCAGCTACAGCTAGGGCGCGTTGGAAAAGACCTAGAGCAGATGGCCCGACTTGCGGGCCTTGACTGCCAGGTAATGCGCATTCTCGTCGGTCAGGCCGACCTTCAGCGGAACGCGCTCCACCACGGCCAGGCCGCAGCTTTCCAGCATCGCCACCTTGCGCGGATTGTTGGTCAGAAGCCGCACGGTTGCAAAGCCAAGGCGACGCAACAGATCGGCGCCGATGCGGAAATCGCGCTCGTCATCCTCGAAGCCCAGGCGATGATTGGCCTCGACCGTGTCGAAGCCCTGATCCTGCAGGGAATAGGCGCGCATCTTGTTGGCAAGGCCGATGCCGCGGCCTTCCTGGTTGAGATAGAGCAGCACGCCGCCGCCTTCCTCGCCCATCTGCGCCAGCGCGGCATGCAGCTGCGGGCCGCAATCGCATTTCAGGCTGCCCAGCACATCGCCGGTGAAACAGGCCGAATGCACCCGCGCCAGCACCGGCTGGCTGCGGTCGGGTGTGCCGACCTCGATGGCGTAATGCTCATCCCCGCCATCCTCGGGGCGGAAGATATGCACCCGCCCCGCCCCGGCCAGCGCCATGGGCAGGCGGGCGGCGACCACCTCGTCCAGCGGCGACAGGCGGGCCAGTTCCGGGGCGATCTCGTTCAACGTCAGGAAAGTAAGGCCGTTTTCCACCGCCACCAGCATCGGCACCTCGATGCGCACCAGAACCGCCGCGGGCAGCAGGCGCGCCGATTTGGCCAGCGCCAGCGCGGCGCGGTGCAGGCCCGCGCCGCCGTCGCGGATCGGGCGCAGGGGGCCTTTCATCGGCACGCGCAGATCGTCGACCGGATCGGCCAGCGCGGTCAGCCAATCGACACCCGCATCGACCGGCACCGCCACGCGCAGGGCATCGCCGTCATAGGGCGGGGTCTTCAGCGTCTCGGCCCGCCGCGCGGTCAGGGCAAGCTCGACCGGACCCAGCGCCCGCAGATCGGCCAGGCGCGCGGGATCCAGCGCCTCGACCGCCACGGCCAGCGCCCCGCCGCCCGCGTCGGCCAGCACGATGGGCACGCCCATGCGCAGGTCGCCCCGCGCCCGCGCCAACCGCTCGACTATGTTCAATCCCAGGGCCATGCCCCTATCTAGGCTGCATTTCGTGGCGGCGGAAGCGGCGATGCGCAGCCTTTCCGATGACAGGTCTGAAACATATGCCCGCCCGGCGACACGAGCCTGTGAGAAGCCTGTCGCAAATCTTGCGGGCTTTGTGATCGGGGCGCATCTCGGTTGGCAAGAGCGAAACGAGGAGGCCTGACCATGGCGCAACTTCGCAAGATCCTGCTGGTGGACGACGATGACGACCTGCGCGAGGCGCTGTCGGAGCAATTGGTGATGACCGAGGATTTCGATGTCTTCGAGGCCCGCACCGGGGCCGAGGGCATGGAGAAAGCCAAGGCGGCGATCTACGATCTGGTCATCCTCGACGTGGGCCTGCCCGACACCGACGGGCGCGAATTGTGCCGCCGGATGCGCAAGCAGGGCGTCAAATGCCCGATCATGATCCTGACGGGCCATGACACCGATGCCGACACGATCCTTGGCCTTGATTCGGGCGCAAATGACTATGTGACCAAGCCCTTCAAGTTCCCGGTCCTGCTGGCCCGGATCCGCGCCCAGCTGCGCACCCATGAACAGTCGGAAGATGCGATCTTCCAGCTTGGCCCCTATACGTTCCGTCCGGCGCAGAAGCTGCTTCTGGACGAGAAGGACAAGAAGATCCGCCTGACCGAAAAAGAGACCAACATCCTGAAATTCCTCTATCGCGCCCAGACCGGCGTGGTGGCGCGGGATGTGCTTCTGCATGAGGTCTGGGGCTATAATGCTGGGGTCACCACCCATACGCTGGAAACCCATATCTACCGCCTGCGCCAGAAGATCGAACCCGATCCCGGCAATGCGCGCCTTCTGGTCACCGAAAGCGGCGGCTACCGGCTGGTTGCGTGAAACGCCGCGATATTGGCCCGCCGGATGTCAGCCGAAGGTCCAATTGCCGCCAGATTCACGCGGTATTAACACGGTAAGATCAGATTGCCGATGTAGACTTCCCCTCAGAGTTCCCCTTGTCGTGTCGGGGTCATGACACGGCTTCCTCCCTGTTGGACTGGCCGGGCCTTGTGCCCGGCCTTTTTTTGTCTCGGACGGGCCCGCCCCATCAATCCCGGGTTGTGACGAAAAAACCATGCTCTCGGGATTTGAAGGAATGCGGCGGTGGCAGGTCGCGAAAAGCCGTTAAAAATATGGTAGGTAAGGTCTACCTCCCTGTTGGACTTCAGCCCGGGCCTTGGGCTTTGCCCGGGCTTTCTTTTTGCCGCCGGCTTGCCTAGGGTCCTTCTTCCCGATCCCCGACGCGCAGGCCGACCATGCCCTTCACCCTTGCCACCTGGAATATCAACTCGGTCCGCCTGCGCGAACCGATCGTGCAGAAGCTGCTGTCGGAAGAGGCGCCCGACATCCTGTGCCTGCAAGAGATCAAGACACCGCTCGACAAATTCCCCACCGAAGGCTTTGCCGCGCTGGGATACCGCCACATGGTCGCCCGCGGGCAGAAGGGCTATAATGGCGTCGCGATCTTGTCGAAACTGCCGATCGAGGATGCGGGCGACCGCGACTATGCCAAGCTGGGCCATGCCCGCCATGTCGCGGCGCGGCTTGAGAATGGCGTCACGATCCACAATTTCTACGTCCCGGCGGGCGGCGACATTCCCGACCGGAACGAGAATGTGAAATTCGGCCAGAAGCTCGATTTCCTGACCGAGATGCGCGACGCCTTCCATGCCGATGCGCCGCAAAAGGCCATTCTGGTCGGCGACCTGAACATCGCCCCGCGCGAGGATGACGTCTGGTCGCACAAGCAATTGCTGAAGATCGTCAGCCACACGCCGATCGAGGTCGACCATCTGGGCGCGGCGCAAGAGGCCGGGCGCTGGGTCGACATCACCCGGCAGGATATCCCGTCGGGCCTGCTGTACAGCTGGTGGTCCTATCGCGCCGCCGATTGGGATGCCGCCGACAAGGGCCGCAGGCTGGACCATATCTGGGCCACGCCCGACATTTCCAACGCGGGCCATGGCAGCCGCATCCTGCGCGCCGCGCGCGGCTGGGAGCAGCCCAGCGACCACGCCCCGGTCTTCGCCAGCTTCGACCTTTAGGCGGCAGCGGTGGCCCGCGCGTGCCCTTTGCCTGGCGCGCGCCGGTCAGCCGCCCGCCATCAGCGCCTCAAGCACGGCCCGCGCTTCGGGCGAGTTCCAGTCGGCATCGCCGATCAGCCGGCCGACCTCGCGCCCGTCGGGGTTCAGGATCACCGTCACCGGCAGGCCCGCAATGCCCATCTGCCGCGACAGAAGCGATTTGGGATCGCGCAGGATCGGCAGGTTCCTGACGCCCGTCTCCTCGTAGAAGCGGCTGATCGCCTCGGGCGCGTTGCGGCCCGTCGCCACTGGCACGACCGCAAGCCCGGGCATCGCCCCCGCCAGCGCGTCGAGCGAGGGCATCTCGGCACGGCAGGGCGCACACCAGGTGGCCCAGAAGTTCAGCACCACCCATTTGCCGCGGTAGTCGGCCAGCGCGGCGGGCTTGTCGTCCAGCGTCACCAGATCGGCGGCGGGCAGGTCGGCGGGTTCCGACAAGGTCAGCTTCTTCATGTCGCCGGTCAGCAGGGCCGACATGTCCTGCGCAAGGCCCATATTTGCGCCGAAAGCCAAGGCCGTATAAAGCACCGCATGAACCAGACGCACGAAACTTCCTCCAACAGGCATCCCCATGACCGCTGACCCCAAGACCCAGGCCGCCAACCAGATGTGGGGCGGGCGTTTCGCCGAGGGGCCGGACGCGATCATGCAGGCGATCAATGCCTCGATCGGGTTCGACAAGCGGCTTTACGCGCAGGATATCGCAGGCTCGCGCGCCCATGCCGCCATGCTGGCCGCTGTGGGCATTCTTAGCAGTAAAGACGCAGAGGCCATCGGGGAAGGCCTTCTCACGGTCTTGTCAGAGATCGAGGCCGGCAAGTTTCCGTTCCGGGTTGAGCTTGAGGATATCCACCTGAACATCGAAAGCCGCCTGACCGAGATCGTGGGCGAGGCGGGCAAGCGGCTGCATACGGCGCGGTCGCGCAATGACCAGGTCGCGGTGGATTTCCGGCTTTGGGTGCGCGATCAATGCGATGCGGCGATTTCCGGCCTGACCGCGCTGATCCGGGCCTTCCTCGCGCAGGCCGAGGCCGGGGCCGATTGGGTGATGCCGGGCTTCACCCATCTGCAAACCGCCCAGCCTGTCACCTGGGGCCATCACATGCTGGCCTATGTCGAAATGTTCGCGCGCGACCGCAGCCGATTTGAAGACGCGCGCAAGCGGATGAACGAATGCCCCCTGGGTGCCGCGGCGCTGGCGGGCACGGGCTTTGCCATCGACCGTCACATGACCGCCCAGGCCCTGGGCTTCGACCGGCCCACCGCCAACAGCCTTGATTCGGTTTCCGACCGCGATTTCGCGCTGGAATTCCTGTCTGCGGCCTCGATCTGCGCCATGCACCTGTCGCGCTTTGCCGAGGAGCTGGTGATCTGGTCTTCGGCGCAGTTCCGTTTCGTGCGTCTGTCGGACAAATGGACGACCGGTTCCAGCATCATGCCGCAGAAGAAGAACCCCGATGCGGCGGAACTCTTGCGCGCCAAGATCGGCCGCATCCTGGGCGCGACGGTGGCGCTGTTCACGGTGATGAAGGGCCTGCCGCTGACCTATTCCAAGGATATGCAGGAAGACAAGGAACAGGTCTTTGACGCCGCCGACAGCCTGATGCTGGGCCTTGCGGCCATGACCGGCATGGTGGGCGACATGACCGCCAATCGCGAAATCCTCAAGACCGCGGCGGCCTCGGGCTTTTCCACTGCGACCGATCTGGCCGACTGGCTGGTGCGCGAACTGGGCCTGCCCTTCCGCGAGGCGCATCATGTGACCGGATCGCTGGTCGCCCTGGCCGAGAAGAAGGGCTGCGACCTGCCCGACCTGTCGATGACCGAAATGACCTCAGTCCATCCCGGCATCAACCAGTCTGTCTATGCGGTGCTTGGGGTCGAAAACTCGGTCAATTCGCGCCAGAGCTATGGCGGCACCGCGCCCGCGCAGGTGCGGGCCCAGATTGCACGTTGGAAGGAAAACGTGAGGTGACAGCCGGATGCGGCTGGGGCATCCGGGTAGGATGATCCTGCGGTCCCTTCTTTCCGCCCTGGCGCTTGTGCTGGCGGCCTGTTCCGATCCCGCGCTGAATGCCGGGGTGACAGTCGGCTTGGGCGAGGACGGCGGGTCCGAGGTTTCCCTGTCGTTTTGAGGTTTAGATGACCCTGCTGCGTATGACTTTCGTTCTCGTGTCGCTTCCCGTCCTTGCAGCCTGCGGCGCCGACGGCGCCCCCGTGGCCCCCAGCCAGTCGGCAACCCAGCCCGGCATCACCATCGAGGGCAAGGCCTCGGTCGGCATCGTCGGAAGCTGAACCGGGCGGCGGGCCCCCTGAAGGCTCTGCCCCGGTTTTTTCGAAGAAATCGGCACTTTGCAGCGGCGTGGCAGCGGGGCTATACCCCTGCCGACGCATTTGCGCCTGCAAAGGAAAGACCATGGACCATTTCCTCTACCGCAACGGCATTCTTCATGCCGAGGATGTGGCCATCCCCGAGATCGCGGCCAGGGTCGGCACCCCCTTCTACGTCTATTCCACCGCCACACTGACCCGGCATTTCCGCCTGTTCACCGAGGCGCTGTCGCCCCTGCCCCACCTCGTCTGCTTCGCCATCAAGTCGCTGTCGAACGTCGCCGTGCTGAAGACGCTGGGCGATCTGGGAGCGGGGATGGATGTGGTCTCTCTGGGTGAATACCTGCGGGCCCGCGCGGCGGGCGTGCCCGGCAGCCGCATCGTCTTTTCCGGCGTCGGCAAGACCCGGGCGGAAATCCGCGCCGCGCTGGAAGGCGGCATCCGCCAGTTCAATGTGGAATCGGAACCCGAGCTGCGGGCGATTTCCGAAATCGCCACCGCGCTTGGCACCAAGGCCCCCATCGCCCTGCGGGTGAACCCCGATGTGGACGCGAAGACCCATGCCAAGATCGCCACCGGCAAATCCGAGAACAAGTTCGGCATCCCCATCGCCAAGGCCCGCGCCGTCTATGCCGAGGCGGCATCCCTGCCGGGGCTTCAGGTTATTGGCGTCGACGTGCATATCGGCAGCCAGTTGACCGAGCTTTCCCCCTTCGAGGCTGCCTTCCAGAAGGTGCGCGAATTGACGCTGGCGCTGCGCGAAGATGGCCACCGGATCGAAAGGCTGGATCTGGGCGGGGGCCTGGGCATTCCCTATACCCGGTCAAACGAAGCGCCGCCCCTGCCGGTGGAATATGGCGCGATGATCCAGCGCACCCTGGGCGATCTGGGCTGCGAGATCGAGATCGAGCCGGGTCGGCTGATTTCCGGCAATTCGGGGCTGATGGTCGCCTCGGTGATCTATCTGAAGGAAGGCGAGGGGCGGGATTTCCTGATCCTTGATGCCGCGATGAATGATCTGGTGCGCCCGTCCATGTATGACGCGCATCACGATATCCTGCCGGTGACCGAACCTGCCCCCGGCACCGCGACCCAGGCTTTCGACGTGGTCGGCCCGGTCTGCGAGACGGGTGATACCTTCGCGCGCGGCCGCGAAATGGCAGCGGGGCTGGGCGAGGGCGACCTTGTCGCCTTCCGCAGCGCCGGAGCCTATGGCGCGGTGATGGCCAGCGAATACAATTCGCGGCCCCTGATCCCGGAAGTGTTGGTCCATGGGGATCACTATGCCGTCATTCGGGAAAGGCCGACCTTTGACGAAATCCTTTCCCGCGATAGACTTCCACCATGGCTGTGACTCCCGCAGCCCCCTTCGGGAGAGCCGGATGGCCGCAGACACCCCGGATAAGGCCCTTGCCCCGGATCAGGCGCTTGAGCGTCTCGCCCTTGCCCGGCGGCTGACGCAGCTTGGCCTTTGGGCCGAACGCCTCTGCCGTGCCTTCTGGCCCCTGTGGACGATCCTTCTGCTGGCCTTTTCCGCTGCGGCCTTTGGCCTGCACGAGCTTGGTCCGCTGATCTGGACCCAGGTCGGCGCGGGCCTTGTGGCGCTTGCGGCGCTGGCCGCGCTGGTCTGGGGGCTGATGCGGTTTCGCAAGCCGACCCAGGCCGAGGCGCTGGCGCGGCTAGATGCCACGATGCCGGGCCGTCCGATCTCTGCGCTTCAGGACGCCCTGGCGATTGGTCAGGAAGATGCCGGGGCACGGGGCGTCTGGCAGGCACATCGCGCCCGCATGGCGCGCCGCGCCGCCGAGGCCAAACCCGTTTCGCCCGATCTGCGGCTGTCCAGCCGCGACCCCTATTCGCTGCGCTATGTCGCGCTGACTGCCGCGGTGATGGCCGCCCTGTTCGGCAGCCTGTGGCGGGTGACCGAAGTCGCGGGCATCGCGCCGGGCCCCGCCGAGGCCATGCCCGGCGGTCCGGTTTGGGAAGGCTGGGCGCAGCCGCCCGCCTATACCGGCAAGCCCACGCTATACCTGAACGAGATCACCGCCGCGGCCTTTGAGGTTCCGGTCGGCACCCGCATCCAGATCCGCGCCTATGGCGAGACCGGCGTGACGGTCGAGCAGACCGTGGCCCAGGTCGCCCCGCCCCCCGCGCCGGGCGAGGCCGCCCTGCCGCGCACCACTCCCGGCGTGACCGACCTGACCGTCAGCCAGTCGGGCAAGCTGGCGATCACCGGCCCAGGCGGGCGCGAGTGGCAGATCACCGCGCTGCCCGACGGGCTTCCCGCGGTTGAGGTCTCGGGCGAGATGGGGCGCGAGGCGGATGGCCGCTTCAAGCAGAATTTCAAGGCTAGCGACGATTACGGCGTCACCGGCGGGCGGGTGACGATCAGCCTTGATCTGGCCAAGGTGGCCCGCAGCCATGGCCTGACCGTGGACCCCGAGGAGATCGCGCCGGTCGTTCTTGACCTGCCGATGCCGGTCAAGGGCAGCCGCGCCGATTTCACCGAGTTGCTGGTCGATGACGTGTCGAAATCCATCCTCGCCAATATGCCGGTGACGATGCTGTTCGAGGTTTCGGACGCGCCCGGCCAGACGGGGGCCGCCGCACCCTATTCCGTCACCCTGCCCGGCCTGCGCTTCTTTGACCCGATGGCCGCGGCGGTGATCGAGATGCGCCGCGACATCCTGTGGAACCGCAGCAACCTGCCCCGCGCGACCGAGATCCTGAAGGCCGTGCTGCACCGGCCCGAAGACCTGTCGCGGTCCGAATCCGCCGTGCGCCGCCTGCGGGTGCTGACGCGCGAGCTGGACAAGCTGGCCGCGCCGATCACGACCGAGAAGCGGGATGAGGTGGCCGAAGAACTGTGGCAGATCGCCCTGATCTTCGAAACCGGCGATCTGAACTCGGCGCTGGACCGGCTTAAACGCGCGCAGGACCGGCTGGAAGAGGCGATCCGCAACGGCGCGTCGCCGGAAGAAATCCAGGAACTGATGAAAGACATGCAGCAGGCGATGCGCGACTACACGCGCGAGCTTGCCGAAGAGGCCCAACGCAATCCCGAAGGCATGCCGCAATCGGGCGAGGGCCAGGAAATCACCGGCGACCAGTTGCAGCAGATGCTGGACGAGATCCAGCGCCTCATGGAAGAGGGCAAGACCGCCGAGGCGATGGCGCTGATGGAACAGCTTCGTCAGCTTATGGAGAACATGCAGGTCACCCAGGGCGAGGGCGGGCAAGGCCAAGGCCAGGGCAGCCCGGGCGAGCGGTCGATGCGCGAGTTGGGCGATACGCTGCGCGACCAGCAGGACCTGTCGGACGACGCCTATCGCGACATGCAGAAGGGCCGCAACGGCGAAGAGCCGGGCCAGGACCCGGGCGAACTGGCCGACCGCCAGCAGGAATTGCGCGACCGCCTGGGCCAGTTGCAGGACGGGCAACTGCCGGGCGATGGCACGGAAAAGGGCGAATCCGGCCGTGACAAGCTGGACAGCGCCGAAGAGGCGATGCGCCAGGCCGAGAAGTCGCTGGAAGAGGGCGATCTGGACGGCGCGCTGGACCATCAGGCCGATGCCTTGGAAGCCATGCGCGACGGGATGAAGGACTTCGGCGAAGCCCTGGCCGAGGAGCAGCGGCAAGAGGGCGAAAAGAACGGCGGCACGCAAGAGGCCGGCCGCGCCGACCCCAATGGCAAGGACCCGCTGGGCCGCGAGCCGGGCGATGCCGCCCGCATCGGCTCGGATCAGAACATGGTGCAGAACGACCCCGACAAGCGGGCGCAGGATCTGCTTGACGAGTTGCGCCGCCGCTCGGGCGAGGCGCAGCGCCCGACCGAGGAACTGGATTACCTCAAGCGGCTGCTTGATTTCTTCTGACGCTCGTCACGCGAAATGGCCAGGGCCGGTCGGGCCTCTCAGCCGCCCGGTTCGCCGGTCAGCGCCTGGGTCGCCTGGTTCATCATCCCGTCCAGCCAGGACCGCAGCCCGTCGACAAAGACGACATAGGCGGCAAGCGGGGCCTCAAGCGCGGGAATGGCGGCCGAAAGGCTGGGCGCCGCGACATAGACCACCGCCGCGACGATCAGCAGGAAGATCATCAGCAAAAAGCCGGTGCGGAAGCCGGAGCTTCCCTTGGTCAGGTCGGGCAGGCCATCGACCATCGCATCGGGATCGGCGCCATCGTCGCCCGGTTGCAGCGTCGAATTGATTTCCTCGACATCGGGCAGCAGGTCACGCCGCGCGGCGGGCCGGGCCGGTTCGGGCGGCGCGACATCGGGGTCTTCACCCCTGAGCATCGCCAGGCGGCGCTGGGTCGGGGTCAGGGCGGCGCCTGCCACCGGGGCGGCATCCATGCCCAGATCGGGCTGGACCTGCATCTGCTCTTCGGCATCGGCGCGGCGGGTCTCGGCGCGCTGCGCTTCGTGCTGGGCTTCGGCGCGGCGGGCCTCGGCCTCGCGCTCGGCCTCCTCGCGCAACACGTTCAGCACCGCATCGTCCAGCTCACGGCGCGGCGGGGCGGCGGGCGGCGGGGCTGCGGGAGCCTCGTCTTCCTCATCCTCCGCGAAAAAGGCGGCGGCGGGCGGCGGCACGGGGGGCGCAGGCGGTGCCGGCGCCGGTGCGGGATCGGCCAGCGCCGCGGCCAGCGCCGCGCTCAGATCGGCATCGCTCAAGGGTGCCGGCGCGGCAGGCGCAGCCATGGGCGCAGGTGCCGGGACCGGCTCGGGTTCGGGTTCGAAAAAGACAGGTTCGGGCTCGGGCGAGGGGTCATCGCCGTAAAGATCGGCTTCGGCCTCGGCGGCCTCTTCGGCGGCAGGGTGAAGCTGGAACCAGGTGTGACCACAGTTCGAACACTGGACATCGCGCCCGGCCTCGGGGATCGCGTCATCCGGCACCTCGTACTTGGCATCGCAATTCGGGCATGCCAGCCGCATTCCTGAACTCCTTCCGGGTGCCGGTTCCCTGCTTCTTAGCAACGAAACGCGCTTTCTCCAATGCTTTGTGTCCCACCCTTGTGCAATGGTTAACCCTCATGCGATTGAAAGCGCAACAACAACGGGTCATTCTGCCCCGCGGCAGGTGAAAAAACAGGACCGATTGCGTGATCGCCTTCGAAAATGCGGCCTATAACTACGGCGGGGGCGAGCTTCTGTCGGAAGTGACGCTGCGCCTAGCGCCGGGATCTTTCCATTTCCTGACCGGGCCTTCCGGGGCGGGCAAGACCACTTTCCTCAAGATGGCCTATGCCGAGCTGATGCCGACAAGCGGCCATGTGACGATCTTCGACCGCGAGGTGAAAAGCCTGACACGCGACGATATCGCCCATACGCGGCGGCGGATCGGCGTCGTTCATCAGGATGTGCAATTCCTTGACCACCTGCCGCTTGCCGCCAATGTGCAGCTTCCGCTGACCGTTTCGGGCCGCAAGGGCAGCGCGCAGGACCTGACCGATCTTCTGGGCTGGGTGGGGCTTGGCCATCTGGCCGATGCCCGGCCGCCCTCGCTTTCGGGCGGAGAGCGGCAGCGGGCGGCGCTGGCGCGCGCGATCATCATGGGGCCGGATGTGATCCTGGCCGACGAACCCACCGGCAATGTGGATTGGGAAATGTCACTGCGGCTTCTGGCGCTGCTGGTGGAACTGAACCGGATGGGCAAGACCATCGTCGTCGCCACCCATGACCTGAACCTGATCCGTCAGGCCAAGGCGCAGATCGCCGCCCGCGTCTTGCGGATCTCCAGACGGCGCATCCAGCTTGCGGGGGCCGACCTGTGACCCTGCCCCCCGCCATCGCCGCCTTCTTCGACAATTCCCGCCATGCCGACCGCGTGGTGCCGCCGTCCGGCCATACTGCCTGGCTGACCACCTTCACCGCCGGGGCGATGACCTTTCTCTGCGTCTTCGCGCTGGCTCTGTCGCTGGCCTCGGGCCGGCTGGCCAGCCGCTGGTCGGATGCGCTGGCGCGCACCGCCACCATCCGCCTGTCGGCGCCGCCCGAACAGCTTGACCTGCAAACCAAGGCCGTGCTGGCGCTTCTGTCCACCACGCCGGGCGTCGAATCCTCGCGCGCGCTGAGCGATGAGGAAAACCGCAAGCTGCTGGAACCCTGGTTCGGTCCCGACCTGCCCATCGCCGACCTGCCCCTGCCCCGCCTGATCGAGATCGTCGAGGGCGATCCCGGATATGATGGCGAGGGCCTGCGTCAGCGCCTTGCCGCCGAGGCGCCCGGCGCGATGCTGGACGACCATACCCGCTGGCGCCGCCCCTTGGCCGAAGCGGCGGGGCGGCTGCGGCTTTTGGGCCTTCTGTCGATCGTGCTGATCGGCACCACGATGGCCGCGATGATCACGCTGGCCGCCAATGCCTCGCTGGCGGCCAATGCCCAGGTGATCAAGGTGCTGCGGCTGGTCGGTGCGCGCGACAGCTATATCGCCCGGGCCTTCGTGCGCCGTTTCACCCTGCGCGCCCTGGGCGGCGCGGCGGCGGGGGCGCTGGCGGGCATTTTCGGCGTGCTGCTTCTGCCCAGCGCCGATGCCGCCGGGGGCTTTCTGACCGGGCTTGGCTTCCAGGGCGCGGGCTGGCTGTGGCCCTTTGTCCTGCCGCCGCTGGCCGGGGCCGTCGCCTTTGCCGCCACCCGCCGCGCCGCGCTGCGCAAATTGCAGGAGCTGACCTGATATGATCGCGATCCGCTGGGTGCTGTCCCTGATCTTCATCGTCCAGATGTATCTGGCGATGGCGGTGATCGCCGTGATCTTCGCGCCCTGGGCGCTGTTTTCGCGGCGCGGGGCCTCGGCCGCCTGCCATGCCTATTGCGCCTGGGTGTTGGCGACGCTGCGGCTTCTGTGCGGCTTGCGCGTCGACCTGCGCGGCATGCCGCCCCAGGGCGAGGTGATGATCGCCGCCAAGCATCAGAGCTTTCTCGATATCATCGCAATCTTCCATGCCGTTCCCCATGGCAAGTTCATCATGAAGCGCGAACTGATCTTCACACCTTTCCTGGGGCAGTACGCGCTGAAGATCGGCTGCATTCCGGTCAATCGCGGCAAGCGCGGTGCGGCCATCGTGAAGATGAAGGAAGATGTCGCCCGTGGCGCGGCCTGGCCGGGCCAGTTGATCATCTATCCGCAGGGCACCCGCGTGCCGCCGGGCGAGAAGCGGCCCTACAAGCAGGGCACCGGGGTTCTATATGAACAGCTTGGCCAGCCCTGCGTGCCGGTGGGCACGAATGTCGGGCTGTTCTGGCCCAAGCGCGGTATCCTGCGCCATCCCGGCACCGCCGTTGTGGAATTCCTGCCAGAGATTCCGCCGGGCCTGCCGATGGGGGAATTCATGGCCCGGATGGAAACCGCGGTCGAGACCAGCTCGACCCGGCTGATGGACGAGGCCGGACACAGGAGATAGCGCCATGGGCAGCCAGAAGCAGACGGTAGACCACCTGATCGACACTCTGGCGCCGCTTGCGCTTTCTGCCC
The DNA here is from genome assembly GCA_041916535.1 of Fuscovulum sp. Classification (GTDB taxonomy): domain Bacteria; phylum Pseudomonadota; class Alphaproteobacteria; order Rhodobacterales; family Rhodobacteraceae; genus Pseudogemmobacter. The sequence goes on from JAYRZG010000009.1 coordinate 115,949, forward strand.
GCAAGATGTTCGGCGAATGGGCGCTGTATCTGGACGACGTCGTCGTGGCGCTGGTCTGCGATGACATGCTGTGGATCAAGCCGACGCCCGGCACCGAGGCCGATCTTGAGGCCTGCCCGCCGGGAGAGCCCTTTCCCGGCGCGAAACGCTATCGCAATGCCGATGCGCTGCTGGACGAACCCGAGCAGGCCATCGACATCCTGCGCCGCATTTCCCGCGAGCGCCCGCCCCCCAAACCGAAAAAGCGGAAAAGCTGATGGATTTCCTGACCACGCTGGACGAGTTGCACGCCCATTACGGCACGCCCGGCGAGGCGGCCCAGGTCAAGGTCACGCCCGTCCTGACCCCGGCCTATCGCGCCCATATCGAACGGGCGCGGTTCTGCGTTCTGTCGACCGTCGGCCCGGAAGGCACCGATGGCAGCCCGCGCGGAGATGAGGGGCCGGTGGTGACGGTGCTGGACGCCCGCACCCTGGCCCTGCCCGACTGGAAGGGCAATGAGCGGATCGATTCCTTGCGCAACATCCTGCGGGACGGACGGGTCAGCCTGATGTTCCTTGTTCCCGGATCGAACACCGCGATGCGGGTGAATGGCCGCGCCCGGCTAACCGCCGACGAAGACCTGCGCCGCCAGTTCGAGCGCGCGGGCAAACTGCCCCGGACGGTGATCGTGATCGCGGTGGAAGAGGTCTATTCCCAATGCGCCCGCGCGCTGATCCGCTCGGCCCTTTGGACGGAGGGCGACCAGTCGGCGGGTCTTCCCAGCGTGGGCGACATGCTGCGCGAGATCACGGAAGGTCGCATCGACGGCGCCGCCTATGACGCGGCCTGGCCCGCCCGCGCCGCCGGGACGATGTGGTGATCCGCGCCGCCCTTCTGGTCCTTGCCCTCGCCCTGCCCGCCCGCGCCGATGCGGCGGGTCGCGACGAGGATTTCGCCCTGGCGCTGATCTTCGACCATTGCCTCGCCTTCGTGCGCGACGGGGCCACGCCGTTCCAGGGCGTCGCCGCGCCCGCGCCCAAGGACGGCACGCTGGCCGCGCTTGCCCCGTGGTTCCCGGCCAGCGCCCGGGCGATGCGCCTGAACGACTGGGCCTATCTTGGCTTCTGGGGCACCGAGGGCGGCAAACGCTTTTGCGCCCTGATCGAGGCCGATCAGGAAGCCGTGGACGGAATGCGCACCGGCCCGGATTTCATGGACCGCGTGACAGAGCGGGCGCAGGATCAGGGTCTGGCGGAGGAGATGGTGCACGAAGCCTATTCCCGCCGCGACGGCCGCTGGATCGAGCCGCGCTTTGCCGAAGATCCGCAAAAGGGAATCGTTCTGTCGGTCTCGGTCGGCCCCTTGGGCAGCGAGACCGAACATGTGCGCGCCCTTGGCGCAAGCGGGCCGGTTCTGCTTGCGAATTGACGCGCGCTAGCTGAGCGGGCAGTCGGTCACATCCAGATCGACGGCCAGACGCGCCTCGGGGCCATAGGTCATGCCCGACACATTGATGTAAAGCGCGCCTTTGTCAGTGAAGATGTCGGCATCCTTCACCGGCAGCGTGGTGAAGGCCCTGTCCAGCCGGTAGCCCGCGAAAAGGGCACATTCCGTCTCGAAGCGCAGCACATAGCCATTGAAGCCCGCCGTGTAGAACTGGCCCTGACCGGCGACGATGGGATAGGTGATCTCCACCCGCTGCGGGGAAATCTCGACCTCGACCGGCACCACATCCAGCCCGCCGGTCAGGCCCTCGGGGCCAAGGCCGAACTCCGCGCCCTCGCCCACGGTCACGGTCTTGCCGCGCGCCTGAAGGTAGGGCTGGGCCGGATCGTCCCAGGTCATCACGGTAAAGGTGACAAGCCGCCCCTCCAGCGTGCCCGCCGATGCCGGGGCGGCGATCAGCAGGGCCGCAAGGGCGGCACGGATCACGCGGCCAGGCCCTTTGACCCCATGTCGAGGAATTTCTGCCGCCGATCCTTGATCAGCGCCTCGGGCTTTTTCGAGGCCAGCTCCTTGAGCATGGTCTCGATCGCCTTGCCCACCGCCGCCACCGCATCCTGCGGGGCGCGTTGCGCGCCGCCCACCGGCTCGGCCACGATCCGGTCGATCAGGCCCAGCTTCTGCAAATCCTGCGCGGTCAGGCGCAGGGCCTCGGCGGCCTCGCGCATCTTCTCGGCATCTTTCCACAGAATCGAGGCGCAGCCTTCGGGCGAGATCACCGAATAGACCGAGTGTTCCAGCATCGCGATGCGGTTCGCCGTGGCAAAGGCCACCGCCCCGCCCGAGCCGCCCTCGCCGATCACCACCGAAATCAGCGGCACACCCAGCGACAGGCATTTCTCGGTCGAGCGCGCGATGGCCTCGGCCTGGCCGCGTTCTTCCGCGCCCTTGCCCGGATAGGCGCCGGGCGTGTCGATCAGGGTGATGACAGGCAGGCGGAAACGGTCGGCCAGGTCCATCAACCGGATCGCCTTGCGATAGCCTTCAGGCCGCGCCATGCCGAAATTGTGCTGGATGCGCGACTTGGTGTCATGGCCCTTTTCGTGGCCGATCACCACCACGGGCTTGTCGTTGAACCGCGCCAGACCGCCCATGACGGCATGGTCATCGGCAAAGGCGCGGTCGCCGGCCAGCGGCGTGAATTCGGTGAACAGGCCCTCGACGTAATCCTTGCAATGCGGCCGGTCGGGGTGGCGCGCGACCTGGCACTTCTGCCATGGGCTGAGGTTCTTGTAGAGGTCGCGCAGCGCGGCTTCGGCCTTGCGGTCCAGCTGCTCGGCCTCGCGCGTGACATCCATCCCGGTGTCAGTGCGGGCCAGCGCGCGCAGCTCTTCGGCCTTGCCTTCGATCTCGGCCAGGGGCTTTTCGAATTCGAGGTAGTTCATCGGGTCGCCCCTTCTGCGGATCGGCTTCTATATGGCGGGGCGGGGGGCAAGATGCAACTCGGCAAGATTTGCAAGCGGCAGATCAGGCAGGATGGGGCCGCGAAAGAAGGGGGGCGAAGTGGCACAGGATTACGAAAGGCGGCTGGCGCGGGTGGTGGACCATATCCATGACAATCCGGCCGGCGATCTGTCGCTGGACCGGCTGGCCGAGGTGGCGGCGCTGTCGCGTTTTCACTTTCACCGGGTCTATGCCGCCATGGCGGGCGAGACGGTGGCCATGACTGTGCGACGGATGCGGCTGCACCGCGCCGCCGTGGCATTGATACAGGGCGATGCGCCCCTGCGCGACGTGGCGCGGTCGGTCGGCTATCCCAATGTCTCCAGCTTTACCCGCGCCATTTCCGAGTCTTATTCCGCCTCGCCCCTGGCCTTTCGCAGACGGGGCGAGCTGCGCCCCATGACCCTGACTTTGCCCCAGAAAGGAAAGCTCATGTATCCCGTCATCCTGCGCACCGATCCGGCCCGCCGCCTGGTCGCGCTGCCCCATTCCGGCCCCTATATTCTGATCAACCGCGCCTTCGAGAAGCTGGGCGCCACGGTCGGCCCGCGCGGGCTGTTGCCGCAGATGGGCCATATGGTCGGCGTCTATTACGACAGCCCCGGCGATACCCCGCCCGAGGCATTGCGCAGCCATGCGGGGTTCGAATGCCGGCCGGACACCCCGATAGATCCGCCGCTGGTCGAGGTTCTTCTGCCCGCCGGAGGCCATGCCGTCCTGACCTACAAGGGCCCATATGCCGGACTGTCCGCCGCCTATGAGCAACTTTTCGGCCTGTGGCTGCCGCAATCGGGCGAGGAAGCCGCAGACAGCCCGGTCTTCGAGGTCTATCTCAACACGCCCATGGACACCGCGCCCGAAGATCTGCTGACCGAGATCTGCCTGCCCCTGCGTTGAAGGGTCAGCATAGGCCTGTCGGGCAGCGGCCCGAAAACAGCAACGCCCCGCGGCCTGGGCCACGGGGCGCGCGTCCTCCCGTTATGCCGTGCGGGGCCTCCTCTCCCCATGTGTCACGGCCGGGTACATTCGCAGATCGCCTGAAATACAGGCTTCCCTTGCGTCAAGCCTGACCAATCGCGCGGCAGGTTGTCAACGATTCCCGTCACGCAATTGTCATGATCCGCCGATGATCTCGGCCTGACGCACGATCACTTCGGCCTGGCGCATCGAGGCGATGTCGATCAGGCGGCCCTTGTAGGTCGCCGCACCCTGACCCGCGGCCTTGGCCGCCTCCATCGCCGCCAGAATCTCGCGCGCTTCGGTCACCGCGGTTTCCGAGGGGGTGAAGACCTCGTTCGCCAGCGCCACCTGCTTGGGGTGGATCGCCCATTTGCCGACCATTCCCAGCGTGGCCGAACGCAGGGCTTGCGCCTTGAACCCTTCGTCATCCGAGAAATCGCCGAAGGGCCCGTCGACGGGCAGAACCCCGTGGGTGCGGCAGGCCGCGACGATGGCCGCCTGCGCCCAGTGCCAGGGATCGGACCAGTATTTCTGGCCCTGTCGATGCATGTAATAGTTTTCCTGCGTGCCGCCGATGCCGGTGGTCTGCATCCCCATGCTGGCGGCAAAATCTGCCGCACCCAGGCTCATCGCCTGCAAGCGGGGCGAGGAAGCCGCGATTTCCTCGACATGGGCGATGCCCGCCGCCGTCTCGATGATCACCTCCAGCGCGATGGGCTTCGCGCGCGCCTTGGCGCGCTCCACCGCCGTCACCAGGGCGTCGACGGCGTAGACATCGGCGGCACAACCGACCTTGGGGATCATGATCTGGTCGATCCTGTCGCCCGCCTGTTCCAGAACCTCGACGACGTCGCGATACCAATAGGGCGTGTCCAGCCCGTTGATCCGCACCGAAAGGTGCTTCTTGCCCCAGTCGATGTCGTTGATGGCCTGGATGATATTCGCTCGCGCCTGCGGCTTGTCGCCCGGCGCCACCGAATCCTCGAGATCGAGGTTGATCACATCCGCCGCACTTGCCGCCATCTTCTCGAACAAGGCGGTGCGCGAGCCCGGCCCGAACAATTGGCAGCGGTTGGGGCGGGCGGGGGCGGCGGGCTGGATGCGGAAGCTCATCAGGACCTCTCGGCAAGGATATTTCGCGACTCGTCGCGGCAGAGTTAGATTATTGCGCGCCGCAGCGCAACATCCCTTTGCAGCCGCAGCATATGGCGCGGCTTCCCGAAGGTCCGCCGCCCTGCTACCAATCCCGACATGATCACCGCCACCGCCGAAACCTTCCCGCTCCGCAATCCCTTCACCATCTCGCGCGGGTCCAAGACCGAAGCGCGGGTGGTGACCTGCACCGTCACCCGCAACGGCCAGCGCGGCTGGGGCGAGGGCCTGCCCTATCCACGCTATGGCGCGACGGTCGAAGATACCGTGGCCGCGATCCTGTCGCTGCCCGAAGACATCACGCGGGCGGCGCTGCAAGAGGCCCTGCCGCCCGGCGCGGCGCGCAATGCGCTTGACTGCGCGCTGTGGGATCATGAGGCCAAGGTTTCCGGCCGCCCGGTCTGGCGCCTGGCCGGGCTTGCACCGCCGCAGCCTGTTGAGATCGCCTTCACCCTGTCGCTGGACACGCCCGAGAAGATGCGCGCGGCCGCCGCGCGCAACGCCCATCGCGCCGTGCTGAAGGTCAAGCTTGGAACGCCCGAGGACATGCCCCGGATTGAGGCGGTCCGCGCGGGTGCGCCCAAGGTGCGACTGATCGTCGATGCCAATGAAGGCTGGACGCCCGAGGTCTATACCGACCTCGCCCCCCATCTGATCCGCCTGGGCGTCGAGATGGTGGAACAGCCCTTGCCGCAAGGCGCCGACGCGATGCTGTCCGAAATCGCCCGGCCGCTGCCGGTCTGCGCCGATGAAAGCGCCCATGACGCGGCTTCTCTGCCCGGACTGCTGGGGCGCTATGACGTGGTGAACCTGAAGCTCGACAAGACCGGCGGGTTGACCGAGGCCCTGCGCGCCCGCGACGAGGCGCGGCGGCTGGGGCTGAAGGTGATGGTCGGCTGCATGATCTCGACCAGCCTTGCGATGGCGCCCGCGGTGCTGGTGGCGCAGGGGGCCGACTGGTCGGATCTTGACGGACCTGCCGATATGGCCGAAGACCGCAACCCTGCGGTGGTCTATGACGACCGCCATATCCACCCAGCCAGCCCGCAGCTTTGGGGATGATCCATGCGCACCGTCTATCTGAACGGCGACTATCTGCCTGAAACCGAGGCCAAGGTCTCGATCTTCGACCGCGGCTTCGTGATGGCCGACGGGGTCTATGAGGTGACCTCGGTGCTGGGCGGCAAGCTGATCGACTTTGGCGGCCATCTGACACGGTTGCAGCGCAGCCTGGACGCGCTCGAGATGAAGAATCCGCTGTCGGCGGAGGAATGGCTTGAGGTCCACCGCCAGCTTGTCGCGCGCAATGCGGTGGAAGAGGGCATGGTCTATCTGCAGGTCACCCGCGGCAATCCGGGCGACCGGGATTTCGTCTATCCGGCCGATGACGTGGCGCCGACCGTGGTGCTGTTCACCCAGGCCAAGACCGGTCTGGCCGACAACCCCGTCGCCAAGACCGGCATCAAGATCATCACCATTCCCGACATCCGCTGGGGCCGCCGCGACATCAAGACGGTGCAGCTGCTTTATCCGTCGATGGGCAAGATGATGGCCAAGAAGGCGGGCGTCGATGACGCCTGGTTCGTCGAGGACGGTTTCGTCACCGAAGGCACCTCGAACAACGCCTATATCGTCAAGGGCAACCGGATCATCACCCGCGCCCTGTCCAGTGACATCCTGCATGGCATCACCCGCGCCGCCGTGCTGCGCTTTGCCCGCGAGGCGCAGATGGAGGTCGAGGAGCGCAATTTCACCGTGGACGAGGCCAAGGCGGCGGATGAGGCCTTCATCACCTCGGCCTCGGCCTTTGTCATGCCTGTGGTGGAAATCGACGGCGCGGCGCTGGGCAGCGGCAAGCCGGGCAAGGTCGCCACGCGGCTGCGCGAAATCTATCTCGACGAGATGCGCAAGGCGGCCGTCTAAGCCATCATGCACGCCCCTTTCGGCCTTGCCGGGTTTCGTCGCGGCGCCCGGGTCGGGCTGGCGCTGGGGGCGGCGATCTTCATCTATGGTCTCGCCTTCGGGCTGGTCGCGGCGCAGGCGGGCCTGAGCTGGGGCTGGGCGCTGGCGCTGAGCATCACGGTCTTTTCCGGCTCTGCCCAGCTTGCCGCGCTGTCGCTGATCCAGGCGGGCGAGGCGACGCTGCTGACACTGGCGGCGACGGTGCTGGTGATGAATGCCCGCTACCTGCTGTTCGGGGCCACGATCCAGCCCTGGCTGTCGCAGGCGGGGCCGTTGCGGGGGCTGTCGAGCCTGCTGCTGATCGGCGATGCCAACTGGATCGCGACGATGCGGGCGGCGGAAAAGGGCGAGGAGGACCGCGCCTTCCTGATCGGGACGGGCGTGCCGCTGGTGGGGGCCTGGCTGGGCGGCACATTGGTGGGCGTCTTGTTCGGGGCGGTGCTGCCCGATCCGCGCGCCCTGGGGGCCGACCTGATGCTGCCCGCCTTTGCCGCCGCGATGATGGCGGTGATGATCCGGTCGAAAGCGGCGCTGGTGCCGGTGGCGGTGGGGGCGCTGGCCGCGCTAGCGGTGGGCAAGCTGGCCGGGTCGGGCTGGGGCATCGTCGCCGCCGGGCTTGCGGGTGGCGCGGTGGCGGCGCTGACGGCGCGGCCAGGGGTGGTGCGCTGATGCCCTCGATGACGGCAATGCTACTGGTGATGGCCGCCGCCGCCCTGTTCTGCCGGGTGGCGGGCTATCTGGCCATGCGCTTCCTGCCACCCTCGGCCCGGCTGGACGCGGCGCTGAAGGCGACGCCCCTGGCGGTTATGGCGGGGATCACGGCCCAGGCGCTGGCGGCGGGCGGGATGGTCGAGGCGCTGGCACTGGGCGCGGCGGTCGGCCTGTCGCTTCTGACCCGCAACGATGTGGGCGCGGCCATCGCGGGCGTCGCAGTGGCGGCGGGGCTGCGCTGGCTGGGCCTGTGATGTCCCACGCAGGGACAAAAGCCCGCCTGAACGATTTCAAGGACTTGACCCGGCCGAATTAACCTTGGGTTAACCTTTGGCCGCGTCCCCGACATTCTGCGCGAAGGCGGCCTTGAAGGCCTCCTGCTTGGCGGCATCGGCCTCGGTCTGGTTCCGGGCCACCCAATCGGCATAGGGCATGCCATAGACGATCTCGCGCGCAGCATCCTTGGACAGGTCGATCCCGCGATCCGCCGCCGCTTCCTGATACCAGCGCGACAGGCAGTTGCGGCAGAAGCCGGCCAGGTTCATCAGATCGATATTCTGCACCTCGGGCCGCTTTTCGAGCAGATGATGCATCAGCGCGCGAAAGGCCGCGGCCTCCAGTTCCACCTGCGTCGCGGCGTCGATTTCCTTGGTCATTCCAGCCCCTCCAGCACTTGCGACAGGATCGGCGCCAGCCGCGCGGCCCAGGCCTCTTGCGCGGGTTCATCGCCGATCAGGTCATTCCTGACCTCGATCAGGGTATTCAGCCGCCCCGGTTCAAGGGCATGGCGGTCGATCGCGTCGCCGGGAAGATGGCCGGAATAGGGTTCGTTGTCACCGATGCAAAGGTCGGGTTCCGCCATCAGCCGCGCCACCAGCGGGCGCGAGAGACGCTCGTCGAGATGCGAATACAGCACGCCGACATGCCAGGGCCGGGGCTGGCGGCCATTCAGGCAGCGGGTGAAGGAATGGATCGCCAGCACGACCGTATCGGGGCGGCGGGCGGCCAGCGCCTCGTATGCCTCATGATAGGGCCGGTACAGCCGGTTCAGCCTTTCGCCGATCCCGGCGCAGTCGATGCGGCGGTTGGCGGGGATGATCGAGCCGTCGTAAAGCCGCATCACCAGCGTCGGGTCATCCTCGCCCCGGTTTGGGTCGATCACCAGACGCGAGAAGGTGGACAGGATGACCGGGCTGTCCAGAAGCCGCCCCAGCGCGCGGGCGACCCCGGCGGCGCCCGGATCCCAGGCGATGTGGCGGGCCATGTCTGCGGCCGGAAGGCCCAGATCACCGCCCGCCACCCAGGGTGGCACCGCGTTCGAAGCGTGGTCGCAGGTCACCAGCCACCGGCCGGGCCGGGCTGCACCTTCGATCAGGAATGCCGTGTCATCACCTTGCATTGCAGGGCCGGGGTTAGCGCATCGGTCGGGCGGCGTCCATGGCCGCAGGCGGGAAGGCCCGGCAAATCCGCGCCATCTGCCAAAAATCCGGGCAGGGCCGCCCCATCGCCGGGCCGCCCGCCACTGTCGCAGAAGTTTGTCAATGTGGCAGTTGCCTGCCCATTGGCTTTGCGCCATAAGGCAGGCGGCCCACCGCGAACACGAAATCTTAGAAGGAGGATGGCCTATGCGCCGCCACCGCAACGTGAAGATCGTGGCCACTCTGGGCCCCTCATCCAGCGATTACGACATGATCCGGGCGCTGTTCATCGCCGGGGCCGATGTGTTCCGCCTGAACATGTCACATGGCACCCATGATGACATCCGCGCCCGCCATACCATCATCCGCAAGGTCGAAGAGGATCTGGGCCGCCCGATCGGCATCCTGGCCGACCTGCAGGGGCCGAAGCTGCGCGTGGGCAGCTTTGCCGCCGGCGCGCATGACCTTGAGGATGGCGATGCTTTCCGGCTGGACCTGAGCCCCGCCGAAGGCGACAGCAGCCGCGTGCAACTGCCGCATCCCGAAATCTTCGCGGCGCTGGAAGTCGGGTCCACCCTTCTGGTCAATGACGGCAAGATCCGCCTGCGGGTCGAGGCCTGTGGCGCCGATTTCGCCGATTGCACCGTGGTGGTGGGCGGCACGATTTCCAACCGCAAGGGCGTGAACGTGCCCGATGTGGTGCTGCCGGTGAAGGCGCTGTCGGCCAAGGACCGCAAGGACCTCGAATTCGCCTGCGAGATGGGCGTCGACTGGCTGGCCCTGTCCTTCGTGCAGCGGCCCGAAGACGTGATCGAGGCCCGCGCCCTGGCCAATGGCCGCGCGGCGATCCTGTCGAAGATCGAGAAGCCCGCCGCGGTGAAGGCCTATGACGAGATCCTGCGGGTCTCGGACGGGATCATGGTGGCGCGCGGCGATCTGGGGGTGGAGCTGCCGGTCCATTCGGTGCCGCCGATCCAGAAACGCCTGGTGCGCAAGGCGCGGGCGGCGGCCAAGCCGGTGATCGTGGCGACGCAGATGCTGGAATCGATGATCGAGAATCCGATGCCGACCCGGGCCGAAGTGTCCGACGTGGCGACGGCGATCTATGAGGGCGCCGATGCGGTGATGCTTTCGGCGGAATCGGCGGCGGGCAAGTTCCCGGTCGAGGCCGTGACCACGATGGACAATGTGGCCAAGTCGGTCGAAAGCGATCCGACCTATATCCAGGTCATCGACGCCAGCCGCGTGGTCAAGCGCGAGACCGTGGCCGACGGCATTGTCGCCGCAGCGCGCGAGATCGCCGAGGCGACCGACATCAAGGCCATCGTCTGCTTCAGCCAGTCGGGCACCACGATGAGCCTGGTGGCGCGCGAGCGACCGCATGTCTCGATCCTGGGCCTGACGCCCTTGGTGGAAACCGCGCGGCGCATGGCGCTGACCTGGGGTGTGCATTGCGTGATCGTGCCGGAACAGGACCGCTTCAAGGGCGCCGTCCTGTCAGCCATCCGCGCCGCGCGCACCGATGGTTTCGCCGAGGAGAGCGACCAGATCGTGGTGACTGCGGGCGTGCCCTTCAACGTCCAAGGCACCACCAACATCCTGCGGGTGGCGCCCTGCAATGAAAAGTTGATTTCGCGCGTCGACCCCGGTTAACGTCCCGCCAGACTTCCTTGCGCCGCCAGGTAAGCCATGGACACTGACCTCCTTCTGACGATCGGGATCATCCTTGCCATCCTGACCCTGCCCTCGCTTCTGTCGGCCTGGACCGAGGGCAGGCCGCCGCGGCTGGGGGCGATCCTGCTTCTGGCCGCGATGGTTCTGGTGACGACGGCGCTGGTCAAGAAGCCCGGCGGATATGCCTTCGCGGATATCCCGCGGGTGATGATGGCGGTCGCCGGGCGGTACATGCAATAGGGCCGCGTCCCGAATCCCCTTGCACCTTCGCCGCGCGCCCCCTATAGGGCGGGCTTCGGAAAGACCCGCGCGCTGGGCGATCAGTGGCATGCCTTGGCGCGCGATGAACACTGGAGAGTGAAATGCCCAAGATGAAGACCAAATCCGCTGCGAAGAAGCGGTTCTCCTTCACGGCCAACGGCCATGTGAAGGCCGGCGTGGCCGGCAAGCGCCACGGCATGATCAAGCGCACGACGAAATTCACGCGCCAGGCGACGGGCACCATGTTGCTCGACGACTCGGACGCGAAGATCGTCAAGAAGTACATGCCGTATAACCGCTAAGGAGAGCCAGATATGTCCCGCGTCAAATCCGGCAAGGTTACCCACGCCCGCCACCGCAAGGTGATTGCCAAGGCGTCCGGCTACTATGCCGCCCGCTCGACCAACTTCCGCACCGCGACCCAGGCCGTCGACAAGGCCCAGCAATACGCGACCCGCGACCGCAAGGCCAAGAAGGGCCAGTTCCGCGCCCTGTGGATCCAGCGCATCAACGCTGCCGTCCGCCTGTTCGACCCGGCCTTCACCTATTCGCGCCTGATCAACGGCCTGGCGAAAGCCGGGATCGAAGTGGACCGCAAGGTTCTCGCCGATCTGGCTGTGCATGAGCCCGAAGCGTTCAACGCCATCGCCGGCAAGGCCCGCGACGCGCTGGCCGCCTGAGCCGAAGCGAATTTTCGGCGAAAATTCGAAACCCCGTGCCGCAGGGCGCGGGGTTTTCCTTTTCGCGCGTGACGACGCCGTTGACCGGGGCCGGGCATTGCCGCCAGACTGGCCGCATGAAACCCGCGCTTGCCCCGGTGCTTCTTGCCCTGTCCGCCCTGCCCGCCTTGGCGCAGGGCAATCTGACGCTCGGCTATTATGTCGATGTGACCGCCGGCTGCGCCCAGGCCTCGAACGCCACGCTGGCGCTTTTGCACAAGACCGGGCTGAACAGCGCGCGCACCGATTGCACCTTTACCGGCTTCACCGCGACCGGGCACAACATCCATCACTATACCGAGCGCTGCACCGACATCACCTCGGGCGAGGTCTATGACAATGAGGGCGATATCGAGCTTCTGACCGAAGACAGCTTCCGCCTTTTCGGCGAGGGCTGGGAGGTCACGATGGTCCATTGCCCGCAGGCCTCGCTGCCCGATCCCTGGAACAGCAACGATATCTCGGACATCCTGAACTGACACTCGCCTTGCGCGGACGCCCCGTAGGGTCGATACAGGTTCAAGATTGCCCAGCGGGAATCTGTCGTGACACAGTTTCGCGACCGGGTCGCCAAGCTGCGGCAAGCCTGCGGGAAAGGACTTGTGGCATGACTGCGATCATCAATTTCCTCAACACCATCTTCTGGGGCTATGTGCTGATCTATGGTCTGCTGGCGGTGGGCGTGTTCTTCACCCTGCGGCTGAAGTTCCAGCAGGTGTTGCAGTTCGGCGAGATGGTGCGGTCCGTCACCTCCGCCCCAACGACCGACCGGCAGGGCATTTCGCCGTTTCAGGCGCTGTGTACCAGCCTGGCCTCGCGCGTCGGCACCGGGAATATCGCGGGCGTCGCGGTGGCGCTGGTGCTGGGCGGGCCGGGCGCGATCTTCTGGATGTGGGTCGTGGCCTTTGTGGGCATGGCGACGGCCTATGCGGAATCGACCCTGGCGCAGCTTTACAAGGTCAGGGATGAAAGCGATTCCAGCGCGGTCTATCGCGGCGGCCCGGCCTTTTACATCGCGCGCGGGCTTGGCATGCCCTGGCTGGGCGCGGTATTCTCGGTCTGTCTGATCCTGTCCTTCGGGCTGGTCTTCAACGCGGTGCAGGCCAATTCGATCGCCGATGCCATGGCCGGCGCCTTCGGCATTCCGAAACTGGCCACCGGCCTTGGTCTTGCCGTGCTGACGGCGATCGTGATCTTCGGCGGCATCCGCCAGATCGCCACCGTGGCCGAATATGTCGTGCCCTTCATGGCGGGGATCTACCTGCTGATGGCGATCATCGTGGTGGTCCTGAACATCACCGAGGTTCCCGCGATGCTCTGGCACATCGTCGCCAATGCCTTCGGTCTGGCCGAGGCGGCGGGCGGCGTGGCGGGCGGGATCGCGGCCGCCATGCTGAACGGCGTCAAGCGCGGGCTGTTCTCGAACGAGGCCGGCATGGGATCGGCCCCGAACATCGCCGCCGCCGCCACGCCCAATCCGCATCACCCGTCGTCGCAGGGCTTCGTGCAGGCGCTGGGGGTGTTCATCGACACGATCCTGATCTGCACCTGCACCGCGATGATGATCCTTCTGTCGGGCGTCTATAGCCCGGGCGGAGAGCTGACCGGCACGCAACTGACCCAGGCCGCGCTGGCCGATCATGTCGGAAGTTTCGGGCCGTGGTTCGTGGCGGTGGCGATCTTCTTCTTCGCCTTTACCTCGATCATCGGCAATTACGCCTATTCGGAAATGGCCATGGCCTTCCTGGGCGTGGGCAACCGCACCGGCCTGATGGTGCTGCGGGTGGCCGTGGTTGCCATGGTGATCTGGGGCGCCTTGCAGGCGGTCGCGACGGTGTTCGATCTGGCCGATGCCTCGATGGGGCTGATGGCGACGATCAACCTGATCGCCATCGTCGCGCTGTCGGGCACCGTGGTCGCGCTGACCCGCAACTATTTCGACCAGCGCAAGGCGGGCCAGCAGCCGGTCTTCCATCTGGGCGAGCATCCCGACATCGCGCGCGGCGTCGACCCGGAGATCTGGCGCTGATTTCCGCCTGACACCGGGCGCGGGCGGAACCGCGCCCGCGCCCCGGGCGTTCTTCCGGCAACGACATACCCTTTGCCGGAGGACATGACATGGCCGCAACATCCCCCACCCGCATCGACATTTCCCGCCCCAATCGCCAGAAGGTCGAAGCGCTGCTGAACCAGATGCTCGCCGACCTGACCGATATGGCGCTGCGCACCAAGCATGCCCATTGGAACGTGACGGGGGCCCATTTCATTGCGCTGCACGAACATTTCGACGGGCTCTATGACGTGTTGCAGGGCCATGTCGATGCCGTGGCCGAACGCGCCGCCGCCCTGGGCGGGTTCGTTCCGGGCCGCCTGTCGGATGCCGCCAAGGCCACGCGCCTGCCCGAGTTTCCGCAATCGGCCCGCGAAGGCATGGCCGTGGTGAAGGCGCTGGCCGAAGCGCTGGCCATCGTGTCGAACGCCGCGCGCGAGGGGATCGAGACCGCCGAGGAAGAGAAGGACATGGTCACCTCGGACCTGCTGACCGGCGTGTCGGGCGATCTCGACAAGCAGCTGTACTTCCTGGAATCGCATCTGCGCTGAAGCCGCCGTTTCGCCCGATGCGAGAGGCGCAGGGCGCGGGGCTGGTCCTTGCCTCCGCCCTGCGTCGCCCTTTAGCTGCGGATCGCGGATCGGGAAACTTCTGTTTCCAGGCCGGAAACCGGCCCGTTCCGCGACACAATACTGCCGGAATTGGCGGAGAAACCGGAACAATCCTTCCGAGTTCCGGTATCGCCATGATCCACTGCTCATTCCCCGCCCCGACCGCCCTGATCGCCCTGCCGCAGGGGTTGACGGCCTTCCTGATCGCCCAAGGGCCGACCATGTGGCACGAATTCGCCCTTGGCCTGGATTTCCGGCTTCCCGGCGCGACGATCGACCTGCTTCTGGCCGCCGATCGCATCTGCGCCCGGCCCGATTGCGACCGCGCCACGGCGGCGCTGATCCTGGCCCGCGCCGTCACGGCGGGCTTTCATCGGGGCGAGGTTCCGCCCGGCTTCGACGCCGAAGTGGCGCGGGATTTCACCCTTGGCCTGGCGCGGGCGCTGCGCGAGGGCCGCTATGCCGCCGCCCGCTTTGCGCTGCCGCCGCAGGATCGCTGCCGCCTTTTCCTTCTCGAGGACGCGCGCGGCCCCCTGGCCCTGCCGCCGCTGGTGCTGGGACAGGCCGCGCATGAGCCGCCCTATGGCTTTGCCGGGCTGCGCCCGCATCTGCGCAGCGCCACGGCCCGCGCGGCCTGAACGCCCGCGCTCTTGCAATCGCGCCCCCGCCCCGGTAACCCCGGAGCGCATCGGCAAGAGGCGCGACGATGGATCTGGGCGACATTCGGAACAAGTATATCGAGGCCGTGGCGAAAGCCTCGGGCGAGGCGGCGCTGGAAGACGTGCGCGTCGCGGCCCTGGGCAAGAAGGGCGAGATTTCCGCCCTGATGGCGACGCTGGGCAAGATGGACCCGGAAGAGCGCAAGGCCACCGGCGCCCGGCTGAACGTGCTGAAAGACGAGATCGACGCCGCGCTGCGCGCCCGCAAGACGGCGCTGGCCGATGCAGCGCTGGACGAGCGGCTGAAATCGGAATGGCTGGACGTGACCCTGCCGGGCCGTCCGCGCCGCCAGGGCACGATCCACCCGATCAGCCAGGTCTGGGACGAGCTGACCGCGATCTTCGCCGATATGGGGTTCTCGGTCGCCGAAGGACCGCAGGTCGAAAGCGACTGGTACAATTTCGACGCTTTGAACATCCCGCCGGAACATCCCGCCCGGCAGGAGCATGACACGTTCTTCATGGCGCGGGCCGAGGGCGACAACCGCCCGCCGCATGTGCTGCGCACCCATACCTCGCCGGTCCAGATCCGGTCACTTCAGGCCAATGGGGCGCCGATCCGCATCATCGCGCCGGGCCGCGTCTACCGGATGGACATGGACCAGACCCATACGCCGATGTTCCATCAGGTCGAGGGTCTGGCGATCGACCGCGACATCAGCATGGCCAACCTGAAATGGTGCCTTGAGGAATTCTGCCGGTCCTTCTTCGAGGTCGACAAGGTCGAACTGCGCTTCCGTGCATCGCATTTCCCCTTTACCGAGCCTTCGGCAGAAGTGGACATCCGCTATTCCAATGTCGGTGGGCAATTGCGCATCGGCGAAGGCGACAAGTGGATGGAGATCCTGGGTTCGGGCATGGTGCATCCCAAGGTGCTGGCCGCGGCGGGGGTGGACCCCGAGCAATGGCAGGGCTTTGCCTTCGGCATGGGCATCGACCGGATCGCCATGCTGAAATACGGCATCCCCGACCTGCGCGCCTTCTTCGAGGCCGACCTTCGCTGGCTGCGCCATTACGGGTTTAGCGCGCTGGACGTGCCGGGCCTGCCGGGCGGGCTGTCGCGGTGAGCGCGCCGCCCGCGAAGGTCAATCTGGCCGAGAAGCTGGCGCTGTTTTCCGACCATTGGTCGCCCAAGATCGTCGCCGGCTTCAACGGGCACGACATCTTCGTCGTCAAGGTGAAGGGCGAATTCGTCTGGCATTCCCACCCGGACACCGACGATTTCTTCCTGTGCCTGTCCGGCCAGGTGACGATCCAGCTGCGCGAGGGCGATGTCGTGCTGAACCCGGGCGAGCTGTTCGTGGTGCCGAAGGGGGTTGAGCATTGCCCGATGGCGGCGGAAGAGGCCTGCCTGTTGCTGATCGAGCCGGAAGGCACGCCCAACACTGGCGATGAAGCGACCGCCACGGCCAAGGTGCGGATCTAGAACCCGTCCCAAGCGGGTTTTGCTGCGGCCTGTCTGATCCAGTTCCTCAGCTGCGCGTCGTCGGCGATGCCCGTTTCGGGAATGTCCAGATAGCGCGTGTTCGGGTCTTTCGACGGGCCGGGCGGCGGCGGCACCAGATGCGCGCCGTTCAGGAAGGTCAGCCGCAGGAAGCGGGTGTAGCAATGCAGCGCCAGGAACCAGCCCTGCCCCGCGACGCCGTAAAAGGGTGAATTCCAGCGCACCGCCCGCTGCACGCCCGGCACAAGGTCAGAGACCAGTGCGTCGATCGCGCGCGCATGGCTGCCGCGCCAATCTGGGGCGGCGTTCAGCCAGGCCATGACCGGCCCCGGCCCATCGCCCTTGGCGATTTGCGGATTGCCGCCCGACAGAAGTTTCACCTCGGTCATGTGGCCCCCACTTCAGCGGGGGTCATCCCGCCCCCACCAGATACCGTGCCGCAGCTTGCCCGGCCCAGCGTCCGGTGGCAAGGCAGCCGGTCAGAAGGTAGCCGCCGGTCGGCGCTTCCCAGTCCAGCATCTCGCCTGCCGCGAAAATGCCCGGCAGGGCGCGCAGTTCCAGATCGGGCGTAAGGCTGGCGGCCGTGATGCCACCCGCGACGGAAATCGCCTCGTCCAGCGGGCGGGGGCCGTGCAGCGGAATCGGCAGGCGTTTCAGCGCGGCAAAGGGGGTGCTGCGGGCGAATTCCATCACCAGCGCCACAGCGGCCGGGCCAAGGCCCAGCTTGCGCAGCCGGTTCGCGGTGCTTTCCCCCGGCTTCATCCGCGACAGGCGCATGGCGATGGCGTCTTCGGTCAGGTCGGGCAGCAGGTCGACCTCAAGCCGCCCGCCGTCGCGCAACGCGCGCGAGACGGCATAGATCCCGCCGCCTTCCAGCCCGCGCGCGGAAATCACGAATTCGCCGCGCTGCGCATCAAGAACCTTGCCCGGTCCATCCAGAACACGCAGCAAGGCACCCTTTACCGGCTGGCCGAATTGTCGCGCCATCTGCGCCGACCAGTCGACATGAAAGCCCATATTGGCGGGTTGCCAGGGGGCGATTCCTACCCCCTTCCCTGCCAGCCAGGGTGCCCAGGCCCCGTCGCTGCCCAGCCGCGCCCAACTTGCGCCCCCGAGCGCCAGCACCGTGACGCGCGGGACCAGCAGCCGCGTCCCCTCGGGCGTCTCGAAGCGCAGGGCCGCGCCCTGGAACCCGGTCCAGCGCCAGCGGCTGCGCAATTCAACCCCCAGCCCCGCCAGCCTTGCCAGCCAGGCGCGCAGCAGGGGCGAGCCCTTCATCGCCTTGGGAAAGACCCGGCCCGAGGTGCCGGTGAAGACCTCTTGTCCAAGATCGCGCGCCCAGCCCTGCACAGCATCGGGGCCAAAGGCGCGCAGGGCGGGGGCCAGCCAGGGCGCGCAATAGGCAGCCTCGAAACGGCGCGCGTCCTCGGCCTTGGTCAGGTTCAGCCCCGATTTGCCCGCCATCAGGAATTTCCGCGCCGGGCTGGGCTTGGCCTCGGCCACCAGCACCCTGTGGCCCGCCTGCGCCAGACATTCGGCCGCCATCAGCCCGGCCGGCCCCGCGCCGATCACCAGCGCCTCAGGCGTGGCTTCCGGCCCGACGGTCACGCGGGGGCCGATGGCGCCGGGCGCAGATGCACCACGCGCTGCGGATAGGGCATGTCGATTTCCGCTGCCTTGAGCGCGTTCCAGATCGCGAACAGGACCGGAGAGCCATAGCTGTTCTTGCCGTCGTCAAGGCCGTTCACCCAGAACTCGACGGCGAAATCCACGCTCGATTCGCCAAAGCCGCGCAATTCGCACTCGGGGGCCTGGGGGCTTTTCAGAACAAAGGGCAGCGCGGCGACCGCCGTCTCGATGATCCCCGGCACGAGGTTGATGTCGGTCTCGTAGCTGACCGAAAACGCCGCCTCATAGCGGTTGGCGCTGCCCTGGTCGGAATAGTTCACGACGCGCGAGGTGATGAAATCCTCGTTCGGGACGACGATCCACTTGCCATCGAAGGTTTCCAGGATGCAGGCGCGCGAGGTCATCTTGACGATGGTGCCCTTCTCGCCGCCATCCAGTTCGACAAAATCGCCCACCGTGGTCTGGCCCTCGAGAAGAAGGATGATGCCCGAGACGAAATTCGCCGCGATCTGCTGCAGGCCAAGACCGATCCCGACGCCCAGCGCGCCGCCCAGAACGGCGACGGCGGTCAGGTCGATGCCCAGGATCGACATCAAGAGCAGGAAGGCGGCGCCATAGATCGCGATTTCCGCCGCCTTGACCGCCAGTTCGCGCGTGGCGGGGCGCAGTTCCTGCTGGGCCTTGATGTAATCGGCCGATTGCCGGTTCGACCAGGCGCCCAGCCAGAACAAAAGCGACCCCGCAATGGCGCCGCGGATCAAGGTCAGGAGCGAGAAATGGATATTGCCAAGCGCCACTTCCGCCTGCGCCAGACCTTCGGTCGCCGGCCCCAGCAGGCCCAGCGCGTACAGCGCCGCGACCGGGACCAGGACGAAGCGGCCAAGGAAGCGCAGGAAGGCATCGGTCACCACGTCACGCACCAGAGAGCGGGCGGCCAGGAACAGGAACAGCCGCTTGCCGAAGGCGATGACCTCGCCCGAGCCGAAGGTCGCGCGGGTCAGGCTTTCGCCAAGCGCGGTCAGCCCATAGGCCAGAAGCGGCAGCAGAAGCGGCAGGAAGCGCAGCGCAAAGCGGCGCAGATCGGGCAGAAGACCACGGGCTTCTTCCTTCGGGCCGATCACTTTCACAAGGCGCGGCTGGAACCGCCCCGCCAGCAGCCGCGCCGCCACGAAGGCAATGGCCAGCAGCGCGAATTGCGACCAGGCGGCGGGCGAGCGCACCCAGCCCTCGGCAACCGCCAATCCTTGATCCAGCCATGCCAGCACATGTCCGGCAAACTCGGATTGCCCTTCCATCCCACACCTGCGCTATCGTTCCCCAGACCTCTCTCGTGCCAAGGAACCGCGCCGGGCACAATAGAGCAGGGCGGCGCGGGCGCGCAGTTCTAGGCCAGCATGGCGCGGATCGCCGCGACATGGGCAGGATCGGCGGCCAGCGCATCGGTCGCGAGCGCCCGGGCCGCCTCGAGCGCCCCGCCCGGAGGCACCAGCCGGTCCACCAGCCCCCAGGCCAGCGCCTCGGGCGCGGCAATGCGCGCGCCGCCCATCAGGATCATCTTGGCGCGCGCCGGGCCGACCAGCGCGGCAAGGCGGGCAGGATCGGCCGGTTGCGGGCGATAGCCCAGCCGCATGACCGGGTAGAAGAAATTCGCGCTGTCCACCGCGATGCGGCAATCGCAGGCCAGGGCGATGCCGAAGGCGCCGCCCGCCAGCGTGCCGTTCAGCGCGGCGACCGACAGGCCGGGAAAGGCGGCGACCGCGTTGGAGGCCAGATCCCAGACCGGGTCGGTGGCGAGGCCGGCCTTCGCGGCCTCAAGATCGGCCCCGGCCGAGAAGACCTTGCCGGCGCCGGTCAGGATCAGGACCTTCGCGCCCGCATCCCAGGCCCCCGCCGCCGCATCGGCCACGGCCTGCAACATCTCGCGCGTCAGCGCATTGGCCTTGTCGGGCCGGTCCAGCCGGATCACCCGCGCCCCTGCGGCGCCCTCGTCCTCGACACTGATCATGTTGCCTCTCCCTCGGCCCGTCCTCGCCGCCATAGCGCGCCCGGCGCGGCGGCGAAAGCCCGCAGGACAGGGCAGGTTCTGCCCCCTTGACGCCCTCGCCGCCAAAGGGAACCATGCGCCGCAGATTTCATCCGAAAGGCTACATTATGAAACACCGTCATCTCTTCGGCGCGTCGTTCCTTGCGATTTCCCTCTCAGCACCCGCCGCCTTCGCCCTGACCCCCGATGAGGTCTGGGCCAATTGGCAGGCCATGTCGGCCACCAGTGGGGCGACGATCACTGCCGCCAGCACCGTGACCAACGGCCCGACGCTTGAGGTCAGCGGCATCACCGTCGACTTCAAGGCGCCGATGGACGAGGGCGGCTACAAGGCCACGGTCGACAAGATGACCTTCACCGACAGGGGCGATGGCACGGTCGAGGTGAAGGCCTCGGATTCGGTGCCGCTGGTGCTGACCATCGTGCCGGAGCCGGGCAAGGCCCCGGTCGAGGTGGGCATGACGATCAGCCAGCCCGACATGTCGATCATCGCTTCCGGCACGGCGGCCGAAACCGCCTATGACTTCAGCGCCCCGACTTTTGCCTTCGAGGTGACAAGCCTCAAGGTGCCGGACGAGCCGACCCCGTCGGATTTCAAGGCCAAGGGCACCGGCACCAACCTGACCGGGAAATATGTCGTCGCCACGGCCGACGGCAAAACCAGCGTGACAAGCGCCGCCACCATGGCCGGGCTGAGCTATGAGATCAGCGGCACCGATCCCGAAGGCGCGGGCAATGTGGCGATCACGGGCTCGGTCGCCGATCTCAAGGCCGACAGCACCACGGTGATGCTGGGCAGCGAGGCGATGCAGGATATCAGCGCCGCGCTCAGGGCCGGGTTCATGGTGAAATCGGCGGTCTCGACCGGCAAGATCGACCTCAACCTGTCGGGCAGCGATCCGCAGGGGCCGGTCAACGTGAAGGCGGGCTTCGCGGGCGCCAATTTCAACATCCAACTGGACAAGGACCGGGTCGATTACGGCTTTGGCCTGACGGGCGGCGCGATCGACGCCTCGGTCCCCGATCTGCCGGTGCCGGTCAAGGCGGGCTGGGGCGAGACCAGCCTGCGCCTTGCCCTGCCCATCGCCCAGACGGCCGACCCGCAGGATTATACCGCCACGGTCAAGCTGGTCGATGTGACGGTGGACGAGTCGATCTGGTCGATGTTCGATCCGGGCGCCGCACTGAAACATGATCCGGTCACGCTGATCCTTGACCTTGCCGGCGGCATGGCCTGGACGGTGGATATTCTTGAGCCGGGCGCGCTGGAAAGCTCGAACATGCCGGCGCAACTGTTCTCGCTGGATCTCAAGGAGGTGCTGGCCAAGGCCGTCGGCACCGAGATCGCGGCGACGGGCGGGCTGACCTTCGACAACAGCGACCTGTTCACCTTTGGCGGGATTCCGGCGCCGACCGGCAAGATCACCGTCACGATGAAGGGGATCAACGCGCTGATCGACGCGCTGGTCAGCATGGGTCTGGTGCCGGAAGATCAGGTCATGGGCGCGCGGATGATGCTGGCAATGTTCGCCAAGCCCGGCGCTGGCCCCGATGATCTGATCTCGGAGATCGAGTTCAAGGACAAGGCGCTTTTGGTGAACGGCCAGCCCATGCCGATGTGATCGCCCGATCGCGATCCGAAACAGGGGGCGCGGCGAACCGAAAGGCTGGCCGCGCCCCCGGTCTTTCTGCCTGTTCTTTCCCGTGACACGCGAGGGTTCCATGCGTCTTCTCCCTGCCCTGCCGCTTTGCGCATTGCTGTGCGCGACCACCCCGGTCGCGGCGGATATCACCGCACCCGAGTTGTACAGCGCGCTGGAAGGCGTGGCGCGCGCGGCGGGGGGCACGCTTTCGACGCAGGATCTGGCCAGTCCCGGCAAGCTGGTGCTGCGCGACGTGACATTTGCGGATCGCGACGGCACGCGCATCGTCTTTGGCCCGGTGACACTGACGGAAACCCCGGACCGGGCGGTGATCGTCACCCTGCCCGAACGGTTCGACCTGAACGTGCTGCCCGCCCCCCGGCTTGCGCCCGGCGCGGTCAGACAGATCGTCTTCACCGTCGCCATGCCCGGCTTCCAGGCCCGCATCCGTGGCCTTGCCCCCAAGGATGCGGGGGTCGAGATCAAGGCAGCCTCGGTCTCGGTCACGCTGGACCGGGTGGAGCCTGCGCTTCCCGCGGGCCAGAGCCTGAGCTTCGCCCTTGCCGCCGCCGATCTGGCATTGGTCTGGGATCAGGCGCCGCGCGACGGGATCGAGCGGCTGACCGCCCGCGCCGATCTGGGCACGGTCCATGCCGATCTGTCCTATCTGTTGCTTGACCCGGCGAAGGGCCGGTCGCGCGGCGAGATCGCCTTTGATCTGGCCGGGCTGACCGCAGGGATGGACGTCGCCCTGCCGCCCGAGTTGACCGGGCCCCGCTCACCCGAAGGTCGCGACGCGGCAGAGTTCCTGCATGTGCTGGGTCTTGGCACCAAGGTTGACCTCTCGGCCGCAACCCGTGCCTTCGCGCTGACGGGATCGGTCGAGGAACCGTCAGGCGCACCGGACGGCGGGCCGATCCGATTCGAGGCGCAGGCCGAAAGTTCGGGCGCGCGCCTTGGCATCGATGCCACGGCGATCGACTATGCCTCGTCTCTGGGCAAGGGTCGGCTGAGGATCACCGGAAAAATCCCCGATCAGCCGCTGGATGATGTTGGCCTGTCCTGGGATGGTTATCGCAGCAGCCTGCGCATGGGTCTGGGCACGATGGTCGATCCGCAGGACTGGAGCCTGGGCCTGGACCTGCTGGGCCTGGCGCTGTCGGACCAGCTCTGGGCGCTGGCCGATCCGAAATCCGCCCTGCCGCATGATCCGGCCACGCTGATCGTGAATCTGTCGGGCAAATATGCCGCCGACCGCAAGGCCCTGGCACCGGGCGGTTGGCAGACGGGAGAGGATATGCCGCTCTCGGCGCTGTCGGTCGCGCTGGACAAGGTGCTGGTGTCGGCCCTGGGGGTCGAAATCACCGCCGATGGCGCGCTTGATCTGGATTTCTCGGCCGTGAAAACCCCTGCCGATCCGCCCGAACCCGTCGGCAGCGTGTCGATGCTGACCAAAGGAGCCAATGCCTTGCTTGAGCGGCTGTCGGCCTCGGGCCTGCTCAGCGCGGAAGAACTGCAAAGCCTGCGCTTCGGCCTGTTGTTCATCGGCCGCGCCGGAGCCGCGCCCGACACGCTGGAAACGACGATGGAGTTCGGCAAGGGCGGCAGCTTCACCCTGAATGGCCAGCGCATAAAATAGCGCCGCGCCTTGCACAGGGCCGGGGGCGGGGCTACCTCTGACCGGCAGACCCCGGAAGGAAGATGATGACCGACACCGCCCTGCCCGCCCTTGCCCAGGCCCTGATGCAGGCCGCCCTGAAAGCCGGGGCCGAAGCCGCCGATGCCATGGCGGTCGCGGGGACCTCGCTGTCGATCGACATCCGCCAGGGCAAGCTGGAACAGGCCGAGCGCGCCGAGGGCACCGATCTGGGCCTGCGGGTGCTGATCGGCGGGCGGCAGGCCTGCGTCTCGGCCTCGGATACTTCACCGGCCACGCTGGCGGCGCTGGCGGAACGCGCCGTCGCCATGGCGCGCGAGGCCCCGGAAGACCCCAGCGCCGGGCTGGCCGATCCGGCGCAACTGGCGCAGGACTGGGATATGGCGGCGCTGGAGCTGGAAGACGGCGGCGCCGATCCGGCGGCGGGCGCGCTGGAAGCGGCGGCGCGGGCGCTGGAAGCGGCGGCCCTGTCGGCGCAGGGCATCACCCAGGCCGAGGCTTCGGCGGCCTTTTCGCGCCGCGCCATCGCCATCGCCCAGTCGAACGGATTTTCCGGCAGCTATGGGCGCACGTCGCATTCCCGCTCGGTCACCGCCTTTTGCGGCAGCGGCACGGCGATGGAGCGGGATTACGCGGGCGAGGCGCGCATCTTCGCCGCCGACCTGCCGGGGCTTGGGGAAATCGGCCAGCGCGCCGCCACCCGCGCGCTGGAACGGCTGGGCGCGGTCAAGCCGCCGACCGGCACCTACCCCGTCCTGTATGACGAAAGGGTCGCGGCTTCGCTGATCGGGCATCTTCTGGGCGCGATCAATGGCAGCGCCATCGCGCGCGGCGCATCCTGGGCGCGCGACCTGATGGACAAGCCCCTGCTGCCCGACGGGCTGTCGCTGGTCGAAGACCCGCTGCGGGTCCGCAGTTCCGCCTCGCGCCCCTTCGATGCCGAGGGCCTGCCAACCCGCGCCAAGGCGCTGGTGCAGGACGGGCGTCTGGCAAGCTGGCTCTTGGATCTGGCCACCGCGCGGCGGCTGGGCCTGACCTCGACCGCGAATGCCGCGCGCGGCCCTTCGGCGCCACCTTCGCCCGGCATCACCAATGTGGAACTGACGCCGGGGCCCGCCAGCCGCGACGATCTGATCGCGCAGATGGGGACGGGGCTTCTGGTCACCTCGATGATCGGATCGACGATCAGCGCCACGACGGGGGATTATTCGCGCGGGGCCGCGGGCTTCTGGGTGCAGGACGGGCGGATCAGCCATCCGGTCAATGAATGCACCATCGCGGGCAACCTGCGCGACATGCTGCGCCGGATCGTGCCCGCCAATGACGCGCGCCCCCATCTGGCGATGCGGGTGCCCAGCCTGCTGATCGACGGGATGACCCTTGCCGGCGCCTGATCCTTCACCCGAGGAAGAACTGGCGCTGCTGGTTCAGGCGGCCGAGGCCGCGGGCAAGATCGCGCTGGGTTTCTGGCGGCGCGACCCCAAGGCCTGGGACAAGGCGGATGCCAGCCCGGTTTCCGAGGCCGATCTGGCGGTGGATGCGGCGCTGCGCGTGCTGCTGGCGGCGGAACGGCCAGACTATGGCTGGCTGTCCGAGGAAAGCCCGGACGGGGCCGAGGAACAGGCGGCGCGTGCGGCGGCGCGGCGGGTGTTCATCCTTGACCCGATCGACGGCACACGCGCCTTTCTGGCCGGGGAAGAGGCGTTTGCCGTCTCGCTGGCGCTGGTGGAAGGCGGCCGCGTTCTGGCGGGCGTGGTGCATCTGCCCGCGATGGCGCGGACCTACAGCGCCACCGCCGATGGCCCGGCCCGGCGCGACGGGGCCGTTCTGGCGGTTTCCGCCCGGGCCGAGCTTGCGGGCGCGGATGTGCTGGCGACCCGGCCGACCATGGCGCCCGAGTTGTGGCCGCAGGGCGTGCCCGAGGTAAAGCGCAGTTTCCGCGCCTCGCTGGCCTGGCGGCTGTGCCTGGTGGCCGAGGGGCGGTTCGACGCGATGATCACCCTGCGCGGGGCGCGCGAATGGGACATCGCGGCAGGGGCGCTGATCGCGGAACGGGCGGGGGCGGTGGTGACCGACCGGCACGGTCAGGCGATTGCCTTCAACGCCGCGATCCCCGAGGCCGAAGGCACGCTTTGCGCGCCGCCCGCGCTGCATTCGCAGATTCTGGCGGCCCTGTTGCCGGAATAGAAAAAAGCCCCGCGCCGGGGGCGAGGGGCCTTTTCTGTCTGTCGCTCAACAGCCCTTAACCGCGCGGCTTTTTCGGCGGGGTAAAGCGCTTGGACGTGTCCTTGGCATCGCCCGCCGGGCGGGCCGGCTTGCCCGCGGGCTTTGCGCCAAAGGATTTCGCGCCATAGGGCTTGTCCCCCTGCGACTTCGATCCCCAGCTTTTGCCGCCATCCGGCCGTGCCCCGGCGGGTTTGCCATAGGGGCGGTCGCCCGCAGGCTTGCCCTCGCGCGGGGTATAGGGACGGCCCTCGCCCCGCGAGGCGCCCCCTTCGGCGGCATGGCTCTTGTAGCCCGTCGCCCGGCCCGGACCGTCCTTGCCGCCATGCGACTTGAACCCGGTCGAGCGATAGGCGGGCTTGCCGCCTTCGCCCTCGCCCACCGCGCGCGGGGCACGGGGCGTGTATTCGCCTTCGCCGCGCGGGGCGCGCGGTTTGTACTCGCCCTCGCCACGCGGGGCGCGCGGCTTGTAGTCGCCTTCGGCCCGCGGCTTGTAGCCGCCTTCGCTGCGGGGCTTGTAGCCGCCTTCGCGCGGGGCGGCGTCCTCGGCCTTGCGCCAGGGCTTTTTCGGCGCATCGCCCGCGTCGCGATCGGCCCAGGGCTTGCGCGCCTCGCGTTCGGACGGGCGGGGCCAGGCCTTGCGGGCCGGCGATGCCTCGGTCTCGCCGCCGTCTTCCTCGACGATACGGGCGGGCTTGGGCTTGTAGGGCGCTTTCTCGCGGCGTTCAGGCGCGCGGCCTTCGGATGCCGCGCCGACACGCGGGCTGCGCGGTTCATAGCTGCGCTGCGGGCGGCTCATATCCGGCTCGCCCTCCAGCTTTTCCATCGACAGGCCCGGCTCGATCTCCAGCCCCGCGCCAAAGCGCCCGGCCTGGTTCTCGGCGATCTGCACGAAGGTTTCGTCCTGCTGCACCCGGATCGCGCCGATGCCGTCCTTGGTGATGCCGCCGGCATCGCAGATCTTCGGCAACAGCCAGCGCGCCTCGGCCCTGCCGGTATGGCCCACGGTCAGGCGGAACCAGACCGCCGGGCCAAAGGCCCCGCGTTCGCGCGGCGGTTGCGGCGCGGCGGGGGGCAGCGCGTCGGACAGCACTTCGGGCGCGCTGCGGCCAGACCGCCACATCCGCACGAAAGCCGCCGAGATCGCCTCGGCGCCCCAGCGTTCCAGAAGCGCCCCGGCCATGTCGGCCTCATCGCCCGCACCCTGCGCCAGCATCGGATGTTCCATCAGCCGCTCATCCTCGCGCGCCTGAACATCATCGGCGCCGGGGGGCGAACCCCAGGCCGCCTCGACCTTGGCGCCTTGCAGGATGCGTTGCGCCTTGCGGTATTCGGCCGGCGGCACGATCAGGACCGAGGTCCCCTTGCGCCCGGCGCGGCCCGTCCGGCCCGAGCGGTGCAGCAGGGTTTCCGAATTGGTCGGCAGATCGGCATGGATCACCAGTTCCAGCCCCGGCAGGTCGATGCCGCGCGCGGCCACATCGGTCGCGATGCAGACCCGGGCGCGGCCATCGCGCAGCGCCTGAAGCGCATGCATCCGCTCTGACTGGGTCAGCTCGCCCGACAGGGCGACGGCCTGGAAGCCGCGGTTGATCATGCGGGCAAACAGGTGGTTCACATTGGCCCGCGTC
Organism: Fuscovulum sp.; assembly: GCA_041916535.1. Lineage (GTDB taxonomy): Bacteria > Pseudomonadota > Alphaproteobacteria > Rhodobacterales > Rhodobacteraceae > Pseudogemmobacter. The sequence goes on from JAYRZG010000009.1 coordinate 143,385, forward strand.
TTGGCGAAGACGATGGCGGTCTGCGCCTCGTGGAAGCGCAGCACGTTGAAGATCGCGTGTTCCTTGTCGCGCGCCTGCACCGAAAGCGCCTGATAGGCGATGTCGGCGTGCTGGCGGGCCTCGCCCTGGACCACAAGGCGCAGCGCGTCGCGCTGGAAGGTGCGGGCGAGCTTTTCGATTTCCTTGGGCACGGTGGCGCTGAACATCAGCGTGCGGCGGGTTTCCGGGGCCGAGCCAAGGATGAATTCCAGATCTTCGGCAAAGCCCAGATCCAGCATCTCGTCCGCCTCGTCCAGAACCACTGCGCGGGCCTCGGTCAGGTCAAGCGAGCCGCGCTCGATATGGTCGCGCAACCGGCCCGGCGTGCCGACAACGATATGCGCGCCGCGATCCAGCGCCCGGCGTTCGGTGCGATAGTCCATCCCGCCGACGCAGGATGCCAGTTGCACCCCGGCGGGGCCATAAAGCCACTCGAACTCGGCCTTGACCTGCAAGGCCAGCTCGCGCGTCGGCGCGACGACCAGGGCGATGGGCTTTTCAGCCGGGAGAAGCCGGTCCACGCCGCCCAGAACCTCGGGCGAGATCGCAAGGCCAAAGGCCACCGTCTTGCCCGAGCCGGTCTGTGCCGAGACCAGAAGGTCGCGGCCCGCCGTATCTTCCTTGATCACTGCCTCCTGCACGGGGGTCAGCGTCGCATAGCCCTTGTCCGCCAAAGCCGCTTGCAGCGGCCCGGCCAATGCCAGATCGTTCATCTTTTTCCTGTCCGGGGCCGCCACGGGCCCACACGATAAAGCCAAAAACAGGCCTCATCGCCCCCATCGCACCCCTCCCATACGGGCGCGATCCTGGGAATCCTCAGGCCATCCGCAGGCCCCTACACGGTTTCGCGGCCGCTGTATAGGCCATGTCTCGCCGCAAGCCCCGGGCTGACGCAGGGTTCATTCTGCGATCTGTGGCACAGAATTCGGCGGATGAGCGATGGTTTGTGCAGATATGCGCAGAATTACATTGACCTGCGGGGTGGTATGGCCCATGCCCAAGAGATCACCCGGAGGGATAAGCGGCCAGCCGGGCGGACCCGGCCTTTGATCGCCACCTGCGTCCTGTCTTGCGCCCTGTCCGGCCCGAAAAGGCAAAGGCAATGCCCTTTGCACCGCCTTGCTGCATCACGGCCCGAGTTCCCCGCCGCCTGATGCGGCGAGGGTTGCCTCGTGGCCTTCCCTCATGGAAAGGGCCTCTCATGGGCTACAACGTCGCCAAACCCCCGTTCAACCTTGCCGAATTCCTGAGCCAGAAGGCGACGCGCCGCGTCACCAAGCGCCGTTTCCCGGCCAATATCCGTCTTGGGTCGCAGGCGGTGGCAGAGGCCGATGCAACGGAATATCCCGAGAACGACCAGCCCCCCGCCGCGCCGAAGGAATGATCGCAGGCGCTACCCGCGCCTGACTGGGCCTGCAAGCGAAACGTGGAGTTCGGGGCGCCGCGCGCGTATCATGCCGCCATCATGCCCGCCCTTTGCCGCGACTGCCTGACCCGTTTCCAGACCGGACCCCGCTGTCCGGCCTGCCGGTCGCCGCGCGTGCTGGCCCATGCGGAGCTGGACGGCCTGTCCATCGCGCATATGGATTGCGACGCCTTCTATGCCAGCGTCGAAAAGCGCGACAATCCGGCCCTGCGCGACCTGCCGGTGATCGTCGGCGGCGGCACGCGCGGGGTGGTCTCGACCTGCTGCTACCTGGCGCGGATCAAGGGCGTGCGCTCGGCCATGCCGATGTTCCAGGCGCTGAAACTGTGCCCCGAGGCGACGGTGGTGAAACCGCGCATGGCGGCCTATGTCGAGGCCAGCCGCGCCATCCGCGCGATGATGGAGGTGCTGACCCCCGCCATCGAGCCCCTCTCGCTGGACGAGGCCTTTCTCGACCTGACCGGAACGGACCGCCTGCATGGCGCGCCGCCCGCCGTGGTGCTGGCCCGGCTGGTCAAGCGGATGGAGGAGGAGCTGGGCCTGACCGGCAGCATCGGCCTGTCGCACAACAAGTTCCTGGCCAAGATCGCCAGCGACCTGGACAAGCCGCGCGGCTTTTCGGTGATCGGCCGGGCCGAGACCCAGGGCTTTCTGGCGGCGCGGCCGGTGCGGATCATCTGGGGCGTCGGCACGGCGACCCAGGCGGCGCTGGAAGCCGCGGGCATCCGCACGATCGCCGATCTTCTGCGCTGGGACCGCGCCGATCTGGTCGCGCGCTTCGGCAGCATGGGCGACCGGCTTTATGCGCTGGCCCGGGGCGAGGACCGCCGCCGCGTGATGCGCGACGAGATGCCCAAGTCGATCTCGAAGGAAACGACGTTCTTTGAAGATACCTCAGACCCCGACCTGCTGGACGGGCATCTGTGGCGGCTGTCGGAACAGGTCGCGGACCGGGCCAAGGCCAAGGACCTGTCAGGCCGGGTCGTGGTGCTGAAGCTGAAACGCGGCGATTTCCAGCTGATCACCCGCCGCCACGCGCTGGGCGGGCCGACACAACTGGCCGACCGCATCTACCGCGCCGCCCGCGCGCTGTTCGACCAGGCCGGGGCGAAAGGCCCGTTCCGGCTGATCGGCGTGGGCATCGCCGATCTGACGCGCGGGGCCGAGGCCGACGCGACCGCCGACCTTCTGGACCCCGATGCCCGCAAGCGCGAGGGGGCGGAACGCGCCACCGACGCGATCCGCGCCCGGTTCGGCCAGGACGCGATCATCAAGGGCCGCGCCCTGCGCTAACCGTCGATAAAGGCGCGCACGGCGGCGGTGTATTCCTCCGGCGCCTGCAGCATGGCGAAATGGCTGGCATCGGGCAGGATGACCAGCTTGGCGCCCGGGATCAGCGCCGCCATCTTCTCGGTATGGGCGCGCAGGATCGCCTCGTCATGGTCGCCCGCGACGATGGCCGTGGGCACGGTGATCGCAGCCACCTGCGCATCGGTCCAGTTGGGCTGGCTGGCCCACATGCCGGAAATCTGGGTGACGAAGGCGTCGAACTGGTCGGGCGTGGGCGAGAGCCGCGCGTAATCCTCGGCCATCCAGCCGATATAGCCGCCGAAGACCGCGTTGCTGGCGACCGCCGGGTCCACCCCGTCGGTGGTGATGTTCGCCGCCTGGGCGAAAAGATGATCCAGCCGTTCGGGATGCGACATGGCGATGTCCAGCCCGATGATCCCGCCATCCGACCAGCCCACAAGATCGACCTTGTCGATCTTGAGATAGTCGAGAAGCGCCAGATAATCCTCGGACATCAGGTCATAGCCGAAGGGCGCCTCGGTCCGGGTCGAGCGGCCATGGCCCCGGCTGTCAGCCACGATGACCAGATGGTCCTTCATCAGATCGGCCACCTGATAGGCCCAGATATCGGCATTGCCCAACCCGCCATGGATCAGAAGCACCGGGTCGCCCGCGCCATAGGTGGCGTAATACATCTCGATCCCGTTCACCGGCGCCATGCCCGAGGCCACGGCCTGCGGCATGGCAGGCGGATGGGGGATCGACATCCATCGATCCTCGGCAAGGGCGGGACCGGCAAGAAGAACAAGGGCCGAGACAGCACAGGCACGCATCGAGACCTCCTGGTTTTTGGATGGCGCAAGGCTGCTGCCGGGCCCGCCGGGCTGTCAAGCGGCGCGCAGGGCTATTCCGCCGCCAGCGCGGTGTCGCGGCGCATCAGCCCGGTGATTTCCGCCACCACTCCCGCCATCAGGACGCGGAAGGCATCGAAATCGGCTCGCGGCTCGATCCGCGCCTCGTCCATATAAAGCGAGCGGTCGATCTCGACCTGGATCGCGCTCATCCCGCGCGAGGGGCGGCCATAGGCCTGGGTGATATGGGCGCCCGCGAAAGGCGCGTTGCGCACGGTGCGCAGCCCCGCTGCCGCAAAAGCCGCCTCGACCGCCTCGACCAGATCGCGCCGGGCCGAGGCACCGAACCGGTCGCCCAGCACCACTTCGGGCCGGGCATGGCCGGGCCTTGCATGGGCATCGATCGCCTCATGCGGCATGGAATGGCAATCGATCAGCAGCACTTCGCCAAAGGCGGCGCGGGTTTCCTCGACCAGGCCGCGCAGCGCCTCGTGATAGGGGTGCCAGCAGCGGCGGATGCGGTCTTCGGCCTCGGCCAGCGGCAGCTTGCCACTATAGATCGCCCGCCCGCCCGCCACGACGCGGGGAATCACCCCAAGGCCCGAAGAGACGCGCGGATTGTGCGGCGCCCGCATCACGCCCTCGATCACGCCGGGGTCCAGCTCGTCCGCGGCACGGTTCAGGTCGATATAGGCGCGCGGCACCCGGGCCGACAGAAGTGGTGCCCCCATGCCCGGCGCCATGTCGTAAAGCCGTTCGACAAAGGCATCTTCGGACGACCTTATCGCACGGGCATCCAGCGCCGAGCGCGCCAGGAAATCCGCCGGGTAATCCCGCCCGGAATGGGGCGAGGAAAACACCACGGCCGCAGTCTGCCGGGCGGGCCGCGCCAGTGTGAAGGTCTCGGTCCGGGCGGTCTGGGGCAAGGGCACCTCGGGCAGAACGGGGATCGGCAGAACCTGGTGACAGGCCGATGACGGATCGGCATCGGAAAGATATAAGCCTATTCGAAGACAAGCCGAAACCCCTTGCGGCCCCCGGCGACTCTGAGTATAGACCCGCCCACGCCGACGCGGCTTGTCCCGCGTCCTTTTCTTTTGAGAAGGATGCCGGGGGCGAATCGCGACGGACAGGGGGGCGGTTAGCTCAGCGGTAGAGCACTACGTTGACATCGTAGTGGCCACTGGTTCGATCCCAGTACCGCCCACCATTCCACCGCTTTCGGGGCCATCCCCGGGGCATGATGCAATCTGGCGCGTGATGCGCCGCGAACAGGAAAGGGGAACCACCATGAAGGTTGCGAACTCGCTCCGCTCGCTGAAGACGCGTCACCGCGATTGCCAGGTCGTGCGCCGCAAGGGCCGGGTCTACGTGATCAACAAGACGCAAAAGCGCTACAAGGCCCGTCAGGGTTGAGTTGCCGCTTTCAGCAAGCCGGATCATAGGGCCGCCCAAGGGAAACCGGGGCGGCCTTTTCCATTCCTGCACAGGACTTTGCCATGCATCCGAACCCCGCCTTCCGCCAGACGCCCGCCGCCGACAGCCTTGCCTTTGCCCGGGCGCGCGGCTTTGGCCTTCTGATGCTGAATGGCGACGCGGGGCCGCTGGTCGCGCATGTGCCTTTTCTTCTGGATGCCGATGGATCGGCGGCCGAACTGCATCTGTCGCGCGGCAATCCGATCTGCCGCGCGGTGCTGCCCGGGCCTGCGGTGATCGCGGTCTCCGGCCCGGATGCCTATATCTCGCCCGACTGGTATGGCCCGCATGATCAGGTGCCCGATCAGGTGCCGACCTGGAATTATGTCGCCGTGCATCTGCGCGGCGTGCTGGAGCCGCTGCCGCCGGAAGCTTTGCGCGTCCATGTCGATGCGCTGTCGGCCGAGCATGAGGGCCGGATCGTGGGCAAGCGGCCCTGGACCAGCACCAAGATGACCGAAGGCGCGATCGAGCGCCTGATGCGGATGATCCTGCCCTTCCGCTTCCGGGTCGAGGCGGTGGAGGGCACCTGGAAGCTGAACCAGAACAAGGAGGCCGCGATGCGCGCAGGCGTGGTCCGGGCGCTTGAGGCCGGGAATGGCGGGGCGCGGGGGATCGCGGCGCTGATGCGCGAAGGCCTTGAGGGGTCGGGAAACCCTTAAGGAAAGGCAAACAAAAAACGACAAGCCTTTGATCTCATGTCGCTTCAATCCCTGTCGCTGGGTGAGACATCCATGCCGGGCGTGGCAGGCGATTTACAGCCGCCAATGCGCGCCCTAGCATCCTCTCCGGCTTTGTCCCTCCGGAGGTCGCCATGCCCCTGCCCCTTGCGCCGCTTCTTCCCATAGCCCTGCGGCTGGGCGCCGTCGCCGCCGTCGGCCTTGCCGCCAAGGCCTGGGTCGCAAGGCGCAGCCATCCGGGCCGCACCGACCAGCGGGCCGAAGATGCGCTGGACGATCTGGGCGAGGGCCTGTCGCTGCATCGCCCCGCCGACCGCGCCGAAACCCGCCAGACCAATGCGGGCGCCCGCCTGCGCCGGGTGATCCGCTTTCGCGGCAAGGCCTATGAACTTGACGCGGGCCTGATGGCGCGCTTCCGGCTTAAGGATGTGACGGAATGAAGCTGTTTTCCTCGGCCACCTCGCCTTTCGTGCGCAAAGTGACGACCCTGATCCATGAGGCCGGCCTGACCGGGATCGAGTTCCTGCCGGTGGGCGGCACGCCGGTCGATCCCGGCACCATGCCGGTGGACCAGAACCCCTTAGGCAAGATCCCCTGTCTGCTGCCCGATGACGGGCCGGCGCTCTATGACAGCCGGGTGATATGCCGCTATCTCGATTCGCTGGCCGGGGCCGGGCTTTACCCCGCCGCCCCGCGCCTGTGGGACACGCTGGTGGTTGAGGCGACGGCGGATGGGATCATGGAGGCGGCGGTGCTGATGGTCTATGAGACCCGCGTCCGCCCCGAGGACCGCCGCCACGGTCCCTGGGTCGAGGGGCAATGGGCCAAGATCGCCCGCGCGCTGGATGCGCTGGAAAGCCGCTGGATCGACCATCTGGCCGGGCCGCTGGACATGGGCCAGATCGCGGTCGGCTGCGCGCTGGATTATCTGGATTTCCGGCACGCGGCGCGGGGCTGGCGCGAGGGGCGGCCCAGGCTGCCGGCCTGGCAAAAGGCCTTCGCCGCCCGGCCCGCGATGCTGGCCACCGCCCCGGTCGGCTAGATCAGCGCTGGAATCACCGCAAGGCACATCACGCAGACCAGCCCGGCGCGCAGCAGGAAGGCGCGGCGCGGCGGCAGGTCGGGCAGGCGGCGGCGCAAGCCCGCCCGCGCGGTGCTGCAAAGGCGGACAAGGCGCTGCCGTCCCGGGCCCTGGCGCAAAAGCCGGTCGCAAAGCCAGCCCAGGATGGCCCCTGCCAGAACCTGCCAGATCGTATGCTCGCCGACCGCGATGCGCGACGCCCCGGTGAAGCCCGCTGCGATCAGCACTGCCGCCTGGCCGACCGGGCTGCCGCGCAGACATCCTTGGACCAGCGCGCTGGCCCCCAGCACCGCAGCGCCGGTATGGGCCGAGGGAAACCCGCCCGGCAGACCATTCGGCCGCCGGTTCAGGGCGGCATCGCCGAGAATCGCCTTGCTGGCATGGGTGATGCCGACCAGAAGGCCCGCCCGCAGCGCAAATTCGCTGCCACCGCCGCCGGTTGCCGCGCAGCCCCAGGCCAGCAGGGGCAGTGCCACCTGCAACGTATCACCATAGCGCCGGACCGAGGGTTCCGTGACGACAAGGGCAGCCACCAGAGACGCCAGCACAAGATGGACAAGGCCGATGGCGCGGATCAGTCGGCTGAGAAGCATGGAATTCAGGCCCGGAATGCGACGCCCCTGTCGCGGGCCCCAAACTGGCCTAGCCCGCAAACACCGCCGGGCGACATTGACCAGATCGCGCATGCCCGCGCACCTAAGCCCCCGCTTATGGGCTTTGGCGCGCGCCTGGCGCCTTCCGGGCGGCGCGAAGGTGGCCAAGCTGCTGCAGTCGCGTAAGAGCCTTGCCCTGCGCGCGTTTGTCCGCTGGACTGGCGCGCGGGGCTTGTCTAAAAGCGCCTCGTGCAGGGCCGGCGGGAAACCGCCAGTGCCCCCAAGTCAATTGCGCCGCCGCATCGGTGGCCAGGCCAGGGAGAGGAACTCGTGTCCCACGCTGAAAACCCCGCAGGCAGCCGCCGCGATTTCCTGTATTACGCCACGGCCGGGGCCGGCGCGGTTGCCACGGGCGCCGCTGTCTGGCCGCTGGTCAACCAGATGAACCCTTCGGCCGACACGCGTGCCCTTGCCTCGATCTATGTCGATGTCTCGGGCGTTCAAGTAGGCACGCAGCTTACGGTGAAATGGCGCGGCAAGCCGGTCTTCATCCGCCGCCGCAGCCCCGAAGAGATCGAGGCCGCGCGCGCGGTCGCCGTGGCCGACCTGATCGACAAGGGCGCCGAGAACCACAACAAGCCCGAGGCGGATGCCAAGGACGAGAACCGCACCATGGACGCCGAAGGCGAATGGCTGGTGATGATCGGCGTCTGCACCCATCTGGGCTGCGTGCCGATCGGCAATGGTTCGGGCGATTTCGGCGGCTGGTTCTGCCCCTGCCACGGCTCGCATTACGATACGGCCGGCCGCATCCGCAAAGGGCCCGCGCCGCGCAACCTCGAAGTGCCGCTGACGCAGTTCACCGACGAAACCAAGACCACGATCCTGCTGGGCTGAGGGAAGAAACAACATGGCCGGAATTCCGCACGACCATTATGAGCCCAAGACGGGCTTCGAGAAATGGCTTCACAGCCGCCTGCCGGTGGTGAGCCTTGTCTATGACACGCTGATGATCCCCACGCCCAAGAACCTGAACTGGATGTGGATCTGGGGCATCGTCCTGGCCTTCTGCCTGGCGCTGCAAATCGCCACGGGCGTCGTCCTTGTCATGCATTACACGCCGCATGTGGACCTGGCCTTCGCCTCGGTCGAGCATATTATGCGCGACGTGAATGGCGGCGCGATGCTGCGCTACCTGCATGCCAACGGCGCCTCGCTGTTCTTCTTCGCCGTCTACATGCACATCTTCCGCGGCCTGTACTACGGCAGCTACAAGGCCCCGCGCGAAGTGACCTGGATCGTCGGCATGCTCATCTACCTCATGATGATGGGCACGGGCTTCATGGGCTATGTTCTGCCCTGGGGTCAGATGTCCTTCTGGGGCGCGACCGTGATCACCGGCCTGTTCGGCGCCATTCCCGGCATCGGCCCGGATATCCAGACCTGGCTTCTGGGCGGACCGGCGGTCGACAATGCCACGCTGAACCGCTTCTTCTCGCTGCACTATCTGCTGCCCTTCGTGATCGCCGCGCTGGTCGCCGTTCACATCTGGGCCTTCCACACCACCGGCAACAACAACCCCACGGGTGTTGAAGTGCGCCGTGGCAGCAAGGAAGAGGCGAAGAAGGACACCGTTCCCTTCTGGCCCTATTATGTCGTCAAGGACCTCTTCGCGCTTGCCGTCATCGTGGCCGTGTTCTTCGCGGTCGTGGGCTTCATGCCGAACTATCTGGGCCACCCCGACAACTATATCGAGGCGAACCCGCTGGCGACGCCCGCGCATATCGTGCCGGAATGGTACTTCCTGCCCTTCTACGCCATCCTGCGCGCCTTCACCGCCGATGTCTGGGTTGTGCAATTCGCAAGCTGGATCTCGTTCGGCATCATCGACGCCAAGTTCTTCGGCGTGGTCGCGATGTTCGGCGCCATCCTCTGCATGGCGCTGGTGCCCTGGCTGGACACCTCCTCGGTGCGTTCGGGCAAGTATCGCCCGATGTTCAAGTGGTGGTTCGCGCTTCTGGTGATCGACTTCGTCGTGCTGATGTGGTGCGGCGCGATGCCGGCGGAAGAGCCCTATGCCACGATCTCGCTGATCGCCTCGGCCTATTGGTTCGCCTATTTCCTGGTGATCCTGCCGCTTCTGGGCGTGATCGAGAAGCCGCTGCCGCAACCGGCGACCATCGAAGAAGACTTCAAGTCCCACTACCCGAACGCGGCCGAGTGAGAGAGGAACAAGACATGTTCAAGAAGATCGCACTCACCGCGGCTTCGGTGCTGGCTCTGGCCGGTGCGGCCCATGCCGAAGGCGCGGCCGCCCATATCGAGGACGTGGCCTTCGCCCATGAAGGCCCGTTCGGCAAGTTCGACCAGAACCAGCTTCAGCGTGGCCTTCAGGTCTATACCGAGGTCTGCGCGGCCTGCCACGGGCTGAAATTCGTTCCGATCCGCACGCTCGCGGATGAGGGCGGACCGGCACTGCCGGGCGACCAGGTCCGCGCCTATGCGGCCTCGCTGGACCCGGTGGTCAACCCCGACGGCACCGAGCGTCCGCGCGAATGGACCGACAAGTTCCCCGCCCGCTCGGGCGAGGGGATGGGACCGGACCTGTCGCTGATGGCCAAGGCGCGCGCCGCCTTCCACGGGCCCTATGGCACCGGCATCAACCAGTTGATGAAGGGCATCGGCGGGCCGGAATACATCGTCTCGATCCTGAACGGCTATGCGCCGAACCCGGAATGCGCGCCCGATGGCATTGACGGCTACTATTACAACACCGCCTTCGCGGCGGGTGGCGTGCCGGCCAGCTGCAAGGACGAGCATGGCCTGTCGACCGTGCCCGGAAGCTGGATCGCCATGCCGCCGCCGGTGGATGACGGTTCGGTCGAATATCAGGACGGCCATGACAACAGCAAGCACCACATCTCGGAAGACGTCGCGTCCTTCCTGATGTGGGCCGCCGAGCCGAAGATGATGGCGCGCAAGCAGGCCGGTTTCGTTGCCGTGACCTTCCTGATCGTGCTGTCGGCGCTGCTGTATCTGACCAACAAGAAGCTGTGGTCGGGCGTGAAGGGCAAAGCCTTCGAGGCCTGATCCGGCCCATCACCGAAATCAAAAACCCCGCCCCCTACCGGGCGGGGTTTTTCGTTTCCCCCAGATAGGCACGCAGGGCGGGAGGCGGGGCGGCGAACAGCGCCTGCGTCGGCACGGGCGGGTCGGCCCGGCCCTCGGCCACCAGCACAGTCTGGTCGGTCAGGTGCAGGGCGTCGTCGGGGTCATGCGTCACCATCAGCACCGTCGCCCCGGTTTCCCTCGCCAGCGCGGCGACCAGATCCAGCATCTCGGTCTTGAGCGCGGGGCCAAGCGCGGCGAAGGGTTCGTCCAGCAGCAGAAGCGGCCGGGCACGCAGCAGAACACGCGCCAGCGCCGCGCGGCTGGCCTGACCACCCGACAATTGCGCGGGCTTGCGCCCACCCAGCCCGGCCAGGCCGGTGCGGGAAAGTGCTGCTTCGACCCGGGCGCGGTCTTCGGGCGACAGGCGCAGGTCCGGGCGCAGGCCAAGGCCGATATTCTGCGTTACGGTCAGATGGGGGAACAGGTTCTGGTCCTGGAACAGGATCGAAAGCGGGCGCTGGCCGGGCGGCAGGGGGCCGATCTCCTGCCCCTGCCAAAGGATGCGGCCAGAAGCGGGGGCGAGAAACCCCGCGATGGCGGCGAGCAGCGTCGACTTCCCGGCCCCCGAAGGCCCGATCACCGCCGCCCGTGCGCCTTGCGGCAGGGCCCAGTCCGCCGTCAGACGGAAGCCGTCCTGTTCCAGCACCACTCGGTCAAGCTGCAGCACGTCGGCCCCCTGCGTCAAAGGCCCAGAACAGGGCAAAGCTGATCGCCACCAGCAGAAGCGAAGCGCTGGCGGCAGTTTCGATCCGGTAGGCTGCCGTCAGGCGCTGGATCAGCAGGGGCAACGTCGCCTCGCGTTCCCCCGCGAAAAGCGCGATCACGCCCAGATCGCCCATCGACAGCGCCGCCGAGAGACCGGCCGAGAAGCCCAGCGGGCGGGCAAGGCGCGGCAGGATCAGCAGGCGCAGGCGCGACGGGCCGGACAGGCCCAGACTGTCGGCCAGACGGCCGTAATCGGCATCCAGCGCCCGCGCCTCGGGCAAGAGCAGGCGATAGGCGAAAGGCAGGGTCATCAGCGCATTGACCAGAACGGTGACCGGCAGGGCCAGATGGCCCGGCGCGACAAGGGGTTGCAGCAGAAGGAAAAGGCCTGTTCCCAGAGCAAGGCTTGAGGTGGCCAGGGGCAGAACGGCGGCAAGGCCCAGCCAGGGCGGCGGATGGCGGGTCAGGGCAAGTGGCAGGGCAAGCGTCAGGGTGGCGGCGGTGGACAGAAGCGCCACGGAAAGGGACCGGCCGGTCGCGGCCCAGACCGAAGCGGGCAGATCGGCCAGGCCGGGCAGGCCGGTGGCGGCGATGGCCAGCATGGGCAGCAGCAGGAAGGCCGTCGCCAGAAGGATCAGCGCCCCGTCCAGCCCCCGCCGCCAGCCGCCCGGCGCGACGACGGGCCAGGGCCGGTCAAGCCCGGCGCCAAAGCCTGCGGGCGAAGTCAGCCGCCAGGCGAGAAGGGCGGCGATGCCGCCGAAAGCGGTCTGGGTCAGGGCCAGCCCGGCGGCATGGGACAGATCGAAATCAAAGCGGATCGCCTGATAGATCGCCAGTTCCAGCGTGGTGGCACGCGGTCCGCCACCCAGCGTCAGCGCGACGGCGAAAGAGGTCAGGCAGATGGCGAAGACCGTCGCCAGCGCGCCGGGCAGAACCTCGCGCAGCATCGGGCCTTCCAGATGGCGGGCCAGATCGGCGGGGGCAAATCCCAGGCTTTCGGCCAGACGCAGCCGCTCGGCCGGGATGGCCTGCCAGCCTTGCAGCACCATGCGCGTCGCCAGCGGCAGGTTCAGGAAGACATGGGCAATCAGCACGCCCTGCAGGCCGTAGATCGAGACTTCGGGCAGGCCCAGCGGCCGCAGGGCGATGTTCACCAGCCCGGCGCGGCCGAAGATGGCCAGAAGCCCCATGATCGCCACGATCACCGGCAACAGGAAGGGCGCGCCCAGCAGGGTGATCAGGACACCCCGCCCGGCAAAGCGCCGCCGCGCCAGCGCGCGGGCCAGGGGCACGGCCAGCGCGCAGGAGATCAGCGCCGACAGCGCCGCCTGCATCAGCGTGAAGCGCAGCGCCGCCAGATCGGCGGCGGAGAGGGACAGCCCCTCCGCACGCCAGGCCACCGCGCCCAGGGGCGCCGCGACCAGAAGCAGGATCAGCGCGGCTAGCGCGCGAGAGCCGCTTGCCATTCTTCCAGCGCCGGGCCGCGCGCGGCCTCGGCCTCATCGGCGGTCAGAAGCAGGGATTTCTCGGGGCGCCGGTCCTCGAACCCTTCGGGCAGGGCGGTGGCGCTGGCCGGATACATCCAGTTGGTTGTCGGGATCAGCGCCTGGAAGGCCGGGCTTTGGGTGAAGGCCAGGAACTGCTTTGCCAGTTCGGGCTGGTCGGTCGCGGCAAGGATGCCGGTGACCTCGACTTGCAAATAATGCCCTTCCGAGAACTGCGCCCAGTCCTTGCTGTCATCCTGTTCAGCGATGCGGTGATAGGCGGGCGAGGTGGTGTAGGACAGGACCATGTCGGCCTCGCCGGCTAGGAACATGCCATAGGCCTCGGACCAGCCGGGGGTGACGGTGACGATATTGTCGGCCAGTTCCGTCCAGATCGCGGCCGCACGGTCGCCATAGGCCGCCTTGACCCACATCAGAAGGCCAAGGCCCGGGGTCGAGGAACGCGGGTCCTGGATCACCACCTTGGCACCGCTGGCGGCAAGTTCCTCGAACGATGCCGGGGGGGTCGGCATCTTGGTCTTGTCATAGACGAAGGCGAACCAGCCCCAGTCATAGGGCAGGAACAGCGGATCGTCATAGGTCACGGGCAGGGCGGTGGCCGCGGGCTGGCCATGGGGGGCGAACAGCCCGGTGGCGGCGGCCTTGGCGGTCAGGTTTGTGTCGAGACCCAGCACGACATCGGCCTCAGAGGCCGCGCCTTCAAGCTGCACGCGGGCCAGAAGCGCCGCGCCATCGCCCGCCGCAACAAAGCGCAGATCGCAGGCGCAGGCCTCTTCAAAGGCCTTTTCCACGCCGGGGCCGGGGCCCCATTCCGAGGTGAAGCTGTCATAGGTCAGCACGGTCAGGACAGGGCCTTCCGCCTTGGCCGCAAGGGCCGAAAGGGCAAGAAGTCCGGTCGCGATCAGGGGGGCTTTCATCTTTTCCTCCAATGATGCGACGGATGGTCGGGCATGGGGGAACCGATGCACCTTCCCTCCGCCGGTATGATCCGGTTCAGGTTCGACGGGTTCACGCTTGCGCGCATCTCAGCCCCTTGCAGGGCACCCCGAGGTGAGGCCGGAGACTAGGCAGCTTGACCGTCGGGCGCAAGGGGCCGCGCGGCGGGAAACCATCGGGCAGCGGCGGCCAAATAATCCATTTGATCAATTTCCTGCGCCGGGCTTCTATGGCCCCGACCAACCGGAGTTCCGCCGATGCTGCAAAACAGCCGCTCGCATCTTTTCTACCAGACCGACCATCCCCGCCCCGTGCTGGACCGCGCCGAGGGGATCTACATGTGGGATACCGAGGGCAACCGTTTCATCGACGGATCGTCAGGCGCGATGGTCTGCAATATCGGCCATTCCAACCCGCATGTACTGGAAGCGATGCGCAGGCAGATGGAGAAATCAACCTTCGGCTACCGGCTGCATTTCGTGACAGAGGCGTCCGAGGCGCTGGCGGCCAAGGTGGCGGAACTGGCCTGGCCGGGGATGGACCGGGTCTTCTTCGTTTCGGGCGGGTCCGAGGCGGTGGAATCGGCGATCAAGCTGGCGCGGGAATGGGCGGTGGCAACGGCCCAGCCGAAGCGCTGGAAAGTGATCTCGCGCTATCCGTCCTATCACGGCTGCACGCTGGGGGCGCTGTCGGTATCCGGTTATGACGCGTTGACCGACCCATATCTGCCCCTGATGGTGCAGATGCCCAAGGTCCCTGCCCCGCGCTGGTGGCTGGACGGGCTGAACCCCGACGACCCGGCCACGGGCGCGCATTATGCCCAGATGCTGGAGGCGAAGATCCTTGAGGAAGGGGCCGAGTCGGTGCTGGCATTCATTCTGGAACCCGTGGGCGGTGCATCGACCGGGGCGCTGGTGCCGCCGAAAGGCTATATGGAGGCGGTGCGCGAGATCTGCACCCGGCACGGCATCCTGCTGATCCATGACGAGGTCCTGTCGGGCGGCGGCCGCACGGGCCATATGTTCGCAGGCCAGAACTGGGGCGGCGCGCCGGATATCATCGCCATCTCAAAGGGTTTCGGCGCGGGATATGTGCCCCTGGGCGCGATGATCGCGCGGGGCGAGATCGTCGAGGCGGTGCTGAAAAAGGGGCCTTTCGCGCATGGCTTCACCTATGCGGGCAACCCGCTGGCCTGCGCGGCGGGGCTGGCGGTGCTGGAGGAGATCGAGCGGCAGGGGATGATGCAGAACGCGGTCTCGACCGGCGATCTCTTGAAGGCGCGGCTGACCGGCCTGATGGACGAATTTCCCTTCATCGGCGAGGTGCGAGGGATCGGGATGCTCCTGGCCTTCGAAGTGGTGGCCGACCGCAAGACCAAGGCCCCCTTTGATCCGGCCTTCAAGGCCTATGATCGGCTGACGGAAGAGGCCTATGCCCGCGGCCTGATCATCTATCCGCGCCGGTCGCGCGGCGGCTATGCGGGTGACCATTACCTTGTCGCCCCGCCGATGATCACCACCCCCGCGCAGGTGGATGAGATCATGGAGAAGCTGACCGGCGCGCTGCGGGCCTTTGCGCCCGAGGCGCTGGCGCGGATGGCGTGACATGTCGAAGATCATCATTTCCTGCGCCATCACCGGGTCGATCCACACACCGTCCATGTCGCCGCATCTGCCGGTGACGGCCGATGAGATCGCCCAAAGCGCC
This sequence comes from Fuscovulum sp., assembly GCA_041916535.1. Taxonomy (GTDB): domain Bacteria; phylum Pseudomonadota; class Alphaproteobacteria; order Rhodobacterales; family Rhodobacteraceae; genus Pseudogemmobacter. The sequence goes on from JAYRZG010000009.1 coordinate 158,845, forward strand.
ATCGGCGCGGCAGAAGTCGGGGCGGCCATCCTGCATCTGCACGCCCGAGACCCGGCGAACGGCCGGCCCTCGGCCGATCCGGTGCATTGGCGCGGCTTTCTGCCCCGGATCGCGGCGGCGACGGATGCCGTGATCAACATGACCACCGGCGGTTCGGCCATCATGACGCTGGAGCAGCGGCTGGCGGCGCCCAAGGAATTCCAGCCCGAAATGTGCAGCCTGAACATGGGCAGCATGAATTTCGCGCTGTATCCGATGGTGCAGCGCATAAAGGCCTGGAAACACGATTGGGAGAAACCCTTCCTCGAGGGCACCGAGGACATGATCTTCAAGAACACGCCGCGCGACATCGCGCAGGTCTTGCAGGTGATGGGCGCGGAACGCGGGGCGCGGTTCGAGTTCGAATGCTATGACATCGGCCATCTGACCATGCTTCAGCATTTCATCGCGCGCGGCGCGGTGAAGCCACCCTATTTCCTGCAATTCGTCTTTGGCGTGCTGGGCGGCATGGCGCCAGAGCCCGACACGCTGACCCATCTGAAACGCACGGCAGACCGGATGTTCGGCTCGGACTACCAGTTCTCGGTTCTGGCGGCCGGGCGGGCGCAGGTGCCGATGGCCACGATGGCGGCGGCGATGGGCGGGCATGTGCGGGTAGGCCTGGAGGACAACCTTTATCTCGCCAAGGGCGTGCTGGCCGAAACCAACGCAAGCCAGGTGCGGCTGATCCGTGGCATCGTCGAAGGGCTGGGGCGCGAGGTCGCGACGCCGGACGAGGCGCGGGCGATGCTGGGCCTGAAGGGGCGGCAGGAGATGGCGATTTGATCACCTATCGCGCCCCCCTGCCCCATGAATGGCCCATCGCGCAGGATCTTCTCTGCGATCTGGCCGCGGCGGATGGCGGACTTGCCTCGCCCCGCAACGAGGCGCTGCTTCAGCGGCTTGGCAGCGATCCGTCAGGATGGCTGGGGGTGCTGCTGGCGGTGCGGGAAGATGAGGTTCTGGGGATTTCCACCTTCACCCCCGATTTTTCCGCCTATCGCGCTGTGGTCGGCACCTATATCGCCGACCTTTACGTTCGCCCCGAGGGACGCGGCCTGCATCTGGGCCGGGGGCTGATCCGCGCCACCGAGGCCGAGGCGCGGCGGCGCTGGGGCGCGGTTTTCGTTTCGCTGAACGTCCATACAGGCAACGACGGCGGGCGCGGCTTTTACGATGCCATGGGCTTTGTCCTGCGCGAGGACTGCCAGTATCTGATCCTGGAAGGCAAAGCGCTGGAGGCGCTGAAAGAATGAAGGTTGTATTCAGCGACACCCAGCGGGCCCATGACCCGCAGATGTTCCTGTCCTCGGGGGCGCCGAAACCCTGCCCGGAAAAACCGGCGCGGATCGAGGCGCTGCTGTCGGGCGTGCGCAAACTGGACCTGCCGGTGATCGCGCCCGGGGATGCCGGGATGGCGCCCATCGCCGCCGTCCACCCGGCGCGCTACCTGACCTTCCTGCAGAACATCCATGACCGCTGGCGGCTGATCGAGGGCGCCTCACCCGAAGTCATCCCGAACATCCATCCCGGCAGTCGGCTGGACGGCTATCCGAAATCGGCGGTGGGCCAGGCCGGGTTCCACATGACCGACACCTCCTGCCCGATCTCCGGGCCGACCTGGGGGTCGGCCTATGCCTCGGCCCAGACGGCGATCCATGGCGCGGGTCTGGTGCTGGCGGGCGAGAAGGTGGCCTATTCCCTGTGCCGCCCGCCGGGGCATCACTGTTTCCCAGAGCTGGCGGGCGGGTTCTGCTATCTGGCCAACAGCGCCATCGCGGCGCGACTGATGCAGCAGGCCGGGCGCAAGGTGGCCGTTCTGGACGTGGACCTGCACCATGGCAACGGCACGCAGGGGGTGTTCTATGAAGACCCGTCTGTCCTGACCATCTCGCTGCATTGCCATCCCGAACGCTTCTACCCGTTCTTCTGGGGCTATGAGGGCGAGACCGGCGCGGGAAACGGCGAAGGCACCAACCTGAACCTGTGCCTTGAACGCGGGGCGGGCGATGCGCCTTTCCTGGCGGCGCTGGACCGCGCACTGGACCGAATCACGCTTTGGGGCGCGGATACGCTGGTGCTGGCCCTGGGGCTGGACGCCTTTGTCGGCGACCCGTTCGCCGGGCTGGCGGTCACGACGCCGGGCTTCAGCCAGGTCGCCCGCGCCGTGGCGGGGCTGGGCCTGCCGACGCTGATCGTGCAGGAAGGCGGCTATCTTTGCCCTGAACTGGGCGACAACCTGGCCGCAGTGCTGACCGAGTTCCTGTAGCCGTCAGGCCAGGTAGGCGCGGAAACTGCGGACAACCTCTTCATAGACGGCGCGCTTGAAGGGCACGATGGCGGCGACCATCTCGTCGACGTCGATCCAGCACCATTCCGCGAATTCGGGATGTTCGGTCGCGATGGCGATCTGGTCATCCGTGCCCAGATAGCGGAACAGGAACCATTTCTGCTTCTGCCCGCGATATTTGCCGCCCCAGACCTTGCCCAGCAGTTCCGGCGGCAGGTCATAGGTCACCCAGCCATGGGTCTTGGCGACCTTTTCCACCAGATCGCGCGTGATCCCGGTTTCTTCCCACAGCTCGCGATAGGCCGCCTCAGACGGTTTTTCGCCCGGGTCGATCCCGCCCTGCGGCATCTGCCAGGCAGGACCGGGGCTATCGATGCGACGCCCCGCGAAGACGCGGCCTTCGCGGTTCATCAGCATCACGCCAACGCAGGGACGGTAGGGCAGGTCTTCGCTCACCGCAGCCTCAGGGCGTTTCGGTGGGGGCAAGGGTGGACAGGCCCTTCAGGATGTCGACGGCATAGGCAAGCTGGTAATCCTCGTCGCGCAGCTTGGCCGATTCCTCGGCGGCGGCCTGCTCTTCTAGATACAGCTTCTTCTCGTCCTCGGTCATCGAGTCATTGGTGATCGCGCCGCGCAGATCGGCCTCGCTGCGGGTTTTGGCTGCGGTCTCGCTGGCCGGTTCGGCGGCGTTCGGATCGACCGGGGGTTTTTCGGGCTGCTTGACCACGATGTCGGGCGAGATGCCCAGCGCCTGGATCGAGCGGCCCGAAGGCGTGTAGTAGCGCGCCGTCGTCAGACGCATCGCGCCATCGCCCTTCAGCGGGATCAGCGTCTGGACCGAACCCTTGCCAAAGCTCTTGGTCCCAACGACGATCGCGCGGTGATGATCCTGCAGCGCGCCGGTGACGATTTCCGAGGCCGATGCCGAGCCGCCATTGATCAGGATGACGATCGGCTTGCCGTCGATCAGGTCGCCCGGCTTGGCGTTGAAGCGTTCGCCATCCTGCGGATTGCGGCCACGGGTCGAGACGATCTCGCCCGATTCCAGGAAGTCGTCAGAGACCGAGATCGCCTCGTTCAGCAGGCCACCCGGGTTGTTGCGCAGGTCGATGACCACGCCTTCCAGGTTTTCCTTGCCGCCAAGCTGCTCGATGGCCTTGTTCAGTTCGTCGCGCATTCCGGGCGTGGTCTGGTCATTGAAGGTGGTGATCCGCAGCACGGCAACCTTGCCCACGACGCGGCCCTTGACTGCCGTCAGCTTGATCTTGTCGCGGATGATCGAAACATCGAATGGGTCCTGAACGCCTTCGCGCACCACAGTCACCACGATCTCGCTGCCGATGGGGCCGCGCATCATGTCGACTGCCTGGTCCAGTGTCAGGCCCAGGATCGCCTCGCCGTTGACATGGGTGATGTAGTCGCCGGCCTTGATGCCCGCCTTGTCGGCTGGCGTGCCGTCCATGGGCGAGATGACCTTGACGAAACCGTCCTGCTGCGTGACCTCGATGCCAAGCCCGCCGAATTCGCCCTTGGTCTGGACCTGCATATCCTCAAAGTCTTTGGCGGACAGGTAAGAGGAATGCGGATCAAGCGAGGTCAGCATCCCGTTGATCGCAGCCTCGACCAGCTTCTGGGTCTCGACCGGCTCGACATATTGGGCGCGGATGCGTTCGAAGATATCGCCGAACAGATCAAGCTGCTCATAGACGGTGCTGTCATTGCTGGCGGTTTCGGCGATCAGCGGGCCGACCTGGCTGGTCAGGATCACGCCGGCAAGCGAACCGCCCAGGGCGGCCAAGACGAGTTTCTTCATTGCGATCTCATTCTCCGGTCGTGGCGGTCGCGGCGAACCATTCCGAGGGGTCCACGGGCGAAGCGCCCAGTCTGAGTTCCAAGTAAAGCGTTTCCGTGTCGGAAGCGCCAGTAGCGCCTTCTGACGAAACGGCAAGATCGGGGTCTGCGGCCTCGTTCCCCCCCATCAACCCCAAGGGCGCGCCTGCGGGCACGATGTCTCCGACCTCGCCGTAAAGCGTTCCAAGCCCGGCGAGAACCAGAAGATAGCCGTCGCCGGGTTCGAGGACGATCACATTTCCGTAGTCGAGCAGCGGGCCGAGATAGCGGATGGTCGCAGGCCAGGGCGCGGTGACCAGCGCGCGCGGCCGTGTGGCCAGGGTCATGCCGGGGCGGCGGACACCTGCGGCATCGGCCTCATCCGGGCGGCGGATCAGCGAGCCCAGAACGGGCAACGGCAGCACGCCCATGGCCCCGGCAAAGGGCTGGCTGACCGCGCCGCCGTCGATGCCGCCATCGGTGGACAGCAGCGCCGCGAAATCATCCAGCGTCGCCGCCGATTGCAGGATCGCGTTCATCACCGCCGGGTCTTCGGTGAATTTCTTCGGCAGGTCGGTGCGGTCCGAGATCGCCTTGGACAGCGCGGTGCGGGCATCCTGCGCCGCCTGCAAGCCCGAAGACAGCGTCGTGGCCGCCGTTTGCTGAAGGGCGCGCAGGTCATGCAGTTCCTGCAATTCGGATTTCAGTGCCTCGGTCTCGGCCTGAAGCGCCGGGGCGACATCGGCCAGGATCATGCCCGACCGTGCCGTGCCCAGCGGGCCATCAGGATGCAGAAGCAGCAAGGGACCGGGGTTCTTTTCCATACCCGCCAGGACCGTGACCAGTTGGGCGATACGGTCGCGCTTGGCGGTGAAGGACATCTTCAGCGTCGCCTCGCGCAGTTCGGCCTGGCGCATGGCTTCGCGCAGCGCGGCCAGACCCTCTTCATAGGCGCGGATCGTGCCGGTCAGGGCCGCGACCCGGTCGCGCGCGCCGCCCGCCTCTTGCAGCGCGGCGATGGCCGCCGTCAGATCGGCCGAGGCCTTGGCCGCCTGGGCGGCAATGTCCTGGGCCTGCGCCATGGGCGCCAGCAGAAGAAAGGCAAGTAGGGCCGTGCGCAGGATCATGCCAGCAGGCTTTTCCCGGTCATCTCGGGCGGCTGCGGCAGACCCATCAGCGCCAGAAGCGTGGGGGCGAGATCGGCCAGCCTGCCGCCCGGGCGCAGCCGCGCGCCTTCGGGGCCGCCGACCAGGATCACCGGCACCGGGTTGATCGTGTGGGCCGTATGCGGCGCGCCGGTGACGGGATCGACCATCACCTCGCAATTGCCGTGGTCGGCGCAGACTAGCATCGCCCCGCCGGCCTTTTCCAGCGCGGCGACGGCGCGGGTCAGCCCGGCATCGACCGCCTCGCAGGCCTTGATCGCGGCGGGCAGGCTGCCGGTATGGCCCACCATGTCGGGATTGGCATAGTTCACCACGATCAGGTCATAACCCTTGTCGATGGCGGCGACGAACTGGTCGGAGACTTCGGCCGCGCTCATCTCGGGTTGCAGGTCATAGGTCGCGACCTTGGGCGATTTCGGCATGAAGCGGTCTTCGCCCGCGAAAGGTGCCTCGCGGCCCCCATTCAGGAAGAAGGTGACATGCGGGTATTTCTCGGTCTCGGCCAGGCGGAACTGGGTCAGGCCCTGCTTGGCCACCCATTCACCAATCGTGTTCACGATGTCCTGCTTGGGGAACATCGTGGTCATATAGGCATTATGTGCCTCGGAATAATCGACCATGCCCAGCCGCGCCGCCAAAGCCGGGCGCTGGCCGGGGGCAAAGGCATCGAACGCCGGATCGCCGATGGCGGCCAGCAATTCCCGCGCGCGGTCAGCGCGGAAGTTCAGGAAATACAGCCCGTCGCCATCCAGCATTCCCGCATAGTCGCCGATCACCGTGGCGGGCAGGAACTCGTCGGTATTGTCCGCGGCATAGCCCGCCGCGATGGCGGCCTGCGCGCTGTCGGCCCTGGCCTGGCCGCGGCCTTGCACCATGGCACGGAAGGCCTGCTCGACCCGCTCCCAGCGGTTGTCGCGATCCATCGCGTAGTAACGCCCGGTGACGGTGACGATCTTCACGCCCGGCGGCAGGGCGGCCTCAAGCGCGGCCACCTGACCTGCGGCGGATTTCGGCGGCACGTCGCGCCCGTCGGTGATGGCATGGATCACCACCGGCACGCCTTCGGCCGCGATCACCCGCGCCGCCTCGATCATATGGGACTGATGGGCATGGACGCCGCCCGGCGAGGTCAGACCCGCCAGATGCGCCGTGCCGCCCGACGCTTCCAGCGCAGCGATGAACTGGCGCAGCGCCGGGTTCAGCGCGAAGCTGCCATCCTCGATCGCGAGGTCGATCTGGCCCAGATCCATCGCCACCACCCGGCCCGCTCCGATATTGGTATGGCCGACCTCGGAATTGCCCATCTGCCCGGTGGGCAGTCCGACATCGGGGCCGAAGGTCAGCAGCGTCTCATGCGGGCAGTCGCGCCACAGCCGGTTGAAGGTGGGCACCTGCGCCTGCGCCGGGGCCGAGACCTTTGGGTCCGGCCCGATGCCCCAGCCGTCAAGGATGCACAGGACAACGGGCTTCGGGGCAGGCATGGGCGTCTCCTTGCGGTTCCGGGGCGGTTCTACGCCGCCCGGGCCGCCACGGCAACGCCGCTATCCCGCGCGGCCCTGCTTTTCCCGCAGCCGCTGCCGCCAAAGGGTGAAAAGCCCGGCGCCCACGACGATGGCCGTGCCGACGACCACGTTCAGTCGCAGGGTTTCCGAGAAAAGCAGGAAGCCCAGGAGCGAGACGAAGGGAAGCTGGAAATACGCGAAGGGCTGGATGGCCGAGGCTTCGGCAAGGTCATAGGCCTTGATCAGCAGGCCATGGCCCAGCAGCGCCGTGCAGCACAGCAGCGCCATCAGGCCCCAGTCGCCCGCCGACATCGGCTGCCAGTGCAGCAGGCCAAAGGGCGTGATGCCGACGGCGCCGACGATCCCGGTCCAGAAAAAGCTGATCGAGGCCTTGTCGCGCCGCGCCACATAGCGCGTCAGCAGGCCATAGACCGCGAACATCAGGGCGGCGGCAAAGGGGAACAGTGCCCAGACCGAAAAGACGCCGCTGCCCGGGTTGAGGATGACCAGCATCCCAAGGAAGCCGACCCCCACGGCCATCCAGCGCCGCCAGCCGACCTTCTCGCCCAGGATCGGGCCTGACAGCATCGAGACCAGCAGGGGGTAACAGGCAAAGACGGCATGGGTCTCGATCAGGCCCAGTTTCACGAAGGCCACCACCATCAGGCAGATCTCGGCGATCAAAAGCAGGCCGCGGGCGGTCTGGATCACCGGATGCGCGCTGGCAAAGGCGGCGCGCAATCCGCCCGGGCTGCGCAGGGCCAGGGCGGTGACGAAGACCGCCATGAACCAGAAGCGGATGGCCACGACCATATAGACATTCGTCGCCTCGCCCAGATGGCGCGACAGCCCGTCCTGCAAGGCGAAGACGGCGGATGTGGCGATCATCAGCCAGATGCCGAGGCGGGTGTTCTGCGGGCTGGTCATGGCTGCGGCTCAAAGGGCGGGGCGCGCCCCGCCTAACATGGGCTGCGGGTGGGGAACAGCGTCGGCGCCTGTCGATTTCCGCACAAAGGACACGGCCAGCCCGGCAATTCTGCCGGATCAGCCGACCGGAACGAATGTGTCGCGGGCAGGGTCGTAATGCTCCAGCTCGCCCTCGCCGGTGTTGTTCCACAAGCCATGCAGGGTCAGCGTCTCGTCCTTCACCGCATCGGCGACGAAGGGGAAGGTCATGAGATTTTCAAGGCTTGTCAGCACGGCCTGCTTTTCCAGCGCGGGCAGGATCGTGTCGGCCGGCAGATGGGCCACTTTTTCAAAGCCCGGGCGCAGGATATCCATCCAGCGGCCCACGAAGCTGGTCTTTTCCTCAAGTTGCGGGGCATGGCCGGTGCACATGTCATGGCAGCCCTTGACGCCGCCGCAATTGGAATGACCCAGCACCACGATATGCGCGACGCCCAGCGAGGTGACAGCATATTCCACCGCCGCCGAAGTGCCGTGATTCTTGCCATCTGGCGTATAGGGCGGCACGAGGCCCGCGATATTGCGATGGATGAAGAACTCGCCCTCGTCCGCACCGAAGATCGAGGTCACGTGAACGCGCGAGTCGCAGCAGGAAATCACCATCGCGCGCGGATGCTGCCCCGAGGCGGCCAAACGGCGATACCAGGCGCGGTTGTCCTGATAGGCGGTCGCACGCCAGCCATGGAAACGCTGGATCAGATAGGCGGGAAGCGGGCGGGCATGGATCATCAGGCGGGCTCCATAGCGCTGTCTTGCGGTCGCGCAGAGGTACGATGCATTCGCAGAAAATGCGAGAGGCAATTTGGGCGCGGAAGTGGGCCCGTTTAGCGAAGTGGAAAGCAGGAAAGGCCCAGGATCGCGACGGGTGTGAAACGTGTGGGTGATGGAATGTCCAGTCTCGAGATGCTGACCCCGCGCGAGCGGGTTCGGCAGGATGGCGAGGCCATCGCGGCGATCTATCGCAACCTCGGCACAAGCGTGGCCGAGCAGATGGTCGCGCGGGCGCTGGGCGAGCTGGCGCTGGCCATGGCCGGGATCGCCGCACAGGTCCGCGCACAGGACCTGGCCGATCTGTCCCGGCAACTGAAAAAGCTGCAGCGCATGGCCGAGGGTCTGGGCATGGTCAGCCTGGGCATGGTGGCGCAGGATGCGCGCGATTGCCTTGAACGCGGCGACTCGACCAGTTTCGCCGCAGTCTGGGCGCGGCTGCTGCGGGTGGCGGAATGCTCTCTGGCACCCGATCAGGGTTCGGCCGGCCTGTCGCGCTAGGCAGGGCAGCCCCCTTGCGGTCGCGGATGCAAGGGCTAGGGTTCGGGCGAACCAGCCCCATGCGGATAACTGCCATGACCCCTGCCCCGACCGCCCCCCGTTTCGCGCCTGCCGATGCGAAGGCCCTGCCCCTGCATCTGATCCAGACGGCGGATCTGACCGGGTTCCTGGACAGCCTGCCCGCCCGCGATGCGGCCTGGCTGAAGGCGACCGGCTTTGAGGCCGCGCTGGGGGACGTGCGGCTTTTGCCCGCAGCCGATGGCGGGGTCTCCGGCGCCGTGGCCGGGCTTGGCAGCGCGAAACGGCGCGCGCAGACCCGGTTCGGCATCGCCAAGGCGGTAGCGGGCCTGCCCGCTGGCGCTTGGGTGCTGACCGGCGACCAGCCGCAGGCGCTGGTGGAGGAGGCGGCGCTGGCCTGGCTTTTGTCGCTGTATCGCTTCGATCGCTATCGCCCGGGCAAGCCCGCGCCCGACCGGCCGCTGCTGGCCGTGCCGAAAGGCGTTGATGCGGCACGGGTCGAGGCGATGGCGGCCGGCGAATTCCTGACCCGCGACCTGATCAACACCCCGGCGCAGGATATGGGACCGGACGAGCTGGAAGCCGCCTTCCTGGATCTGGCTGCCCGTTTCGGCGCCAAGACGCAGGTGGTGAAGGGCAACGATCTGCTGGCGCAGAATTTCCCGATGATCCATGCCGTCGGCCGCGCCAGCCCGCGCGCGCCGCGGCTGCTGGATCTGCGCTGGGGCCATGCCGGGCCGCGCGTCACGCTGGTGGGCAAGGGCGTCTGTTTCGACACCGGCGGGCTGAACATCAAGCCCACCAATGGCATGAGCCTGATGAAGAAGGATATGGGGGGCTCGGCCACGGTCCTTGGCCTAGCCCAGATGATCATGCAACTGGATCTGCCACTCCGGCTGCGGGTGCTGGTTCCGGCGGTCGAGAATGTCATTTCCGGCAATGCCCAGAAACCCAAGGACATCCTGACCAGCCGCAAGGGATTGACGGTCGAGGTCAATGACACCGATGCCGAGGGCCGCCTCGTGCTGGGTGACGCGCTGGCCTATGCGACTGAGGAAGAGACCGATCTTCTGATCTCGATGGCAACGCTGACCGGGGCGGCGCGCGTCGCCGTCGGCCCTGACCTCGCCCCCTATTGGACCGATGATCCGGCCCTGGCTGCGGCGCTAGAGGCCGGGGCGGCGCGGGGCTTTGATCCGGTCTGGCGCCTGCCCTTCCATGACGCCTATGACCCGGTGATCGAGCCGGGCATCGCCGATCTCGACAATTCGCCGGGCTTCGGCTTTGCCGGGGCGATCACCGCCGCGCTGTTCCTGCGCCGCTTTGCCGAACATCCGCGCTACATGCATTTCGACATTTATGGCCATGTGCCCAGCGAGGCCCCCGCAAGGCCAAAGGGCGGCGCGGGCCAGGGCGCGCGGGCGATCCTGAACGCGCTGCCGCAGATGCTGGGGCTGTGACGATGGACCGCCGCCTCACCCCCTTTTCGGGCCGCATCGCGCATGTCTCGCTGCGCGGACAGATCGACGCGCCCCTGACCGAGGGAGAGGCCGCCCGGCTGACCCGCCCGCTGGTCCGCCTGTTGCGCAGCCCCGGCGGGGCGCTGGACCGGACGCTGCTTTATGGCGATGCGGTCACCGTGATCGACCGCGACCAGGGCCATGCTTTCGTGCAAGCGGCGAAAGACGGCTATTGCGGCTGGATCGACGAGGGGGCGCTTGGCCCGGACAGCCCGGTCACCCATCGCATCGCCACCCCGGCCACGCATCTTTACGCCGGGCCGAAAGTGCAGGCCGAGATGCGCCATCCGCTCTATCTCAACAGCGCGGTGCAGGTCCTGGCCGAGGACGGCACCTGGGCCGAGACGCCGCAGGGGTTCCTGCCCGCCACCCATCTTGCGCCGCTGACGCGGCCCGCCACCGATCCGGCAGCGATCGCCCAGATGTTCCTTGGCGCGCCCTATCTTTGGGGCGGCAATGCGATTTCCGGGCTGGACTGTTCGGGGCTGGTGCAGGTTTCGATGCTGGCGGCGGGCCGTGCCTGCCCCGGCGACAGCGACCTGCAACAGGCCTTGGGCAGCGCGCTGGCCGAGGAGGCCCCGCTGCAACGTGGCGACCTGATCTTCTGGAAGGGCCATGTCGCGATGATGCTGGACAGCATCACCATGATCCACGCCACCGGCTACACGATGCGGGTGATCACCGAACCGCTCAACGCCGCCATCGCCCGCATCCTGGCCAAGGGGGAAGGCCCGGTCACGGCGCGCCGCCGCCCCTGATCCCTTCATCCTGGCGAAAACACCCCACCGGGGTCCGTGGATGTGACCCCTCCGCCGCGACCGGCCTAATCGACCGGGCGGATCAGCCTGCGCTCCAGCACCTTCAGCACCGCCGCCAGATCATGCCCCCGCCGCAGCACCTGCCCCGCCGCGCCAAGCACGGCGTAAATGCCCTGCCGGGCGCGCAGTTTCGGGCGTTTCTCGATACGGTAGAGCGGCACTTCGGCGGTGCGGCGGAAAACGGCGAACGTCGCGGCCTCGCGGCCATGCGACAGCCCGTAATCGCGCCATTCGCCCGCAGCCACCATCTGGCCGTAAAGCCGCAGGATCAGCGACAACTCCCGGCGGTCGAAGGCCACCTGCTCAATGGCCCCCTGCCCCGCCGGAAAAGGGACAGGCGCTTCCATGTTCATGCGCCAAGCCTGCGGCAGAACGCCCCCCAAATCAAGCGCGGCGTTGCGCAGGCTTTACAGGCTGGCCGCGAAACCCGGCGCCAGCTTCACTTCGCCGGTGACTAGCCCGCGCCAGTTCTTCTGCACCGGGTTCAACCGCCTGACGGTGGCGGGATGCGCCGCCTCCAGCACGCCCAGCTTGACCAGAAGCCCGGCAATCGCGGCTTCGGACGCGCGGGAATTGCCGTCCAGCACCTTGAGCGCGATGCCCAGTCCCTTTTCGGGGATGATCGCCACGAAAACCGCCTCGGCCCCGGTCTTGATCGCGACCCTGCCATCCATCGCCCGCATCAGCTCGGTGCAGGCGCGGCCCTCGCCCGCCACAAGTTCGGGGTAACGCGCCATCGCGCGCGCCAGCCGGGCCATCGCGTCCTCGCGCGCCCCGGCGCCCGGTTTCGCGGCGGCGAACTTCGCCATCGCCCCGGCCAAACCCGCCACGGAAACCGCGAAATTCGGCGCCGAACAGCCGTCGATCCCCCAACCCGAAATGCTTTCGCCGGTCACTTCCTCGGTCGCGGCAAGGATGGCCTTTTGCAAGGGATGATCCATCTCTACATATTCCGGCCCGGCCTTAAGGTGCTGCACCACGGTGAGGAACCCCGAATGCTTGCCCGAGCAATTGTTGTGCAACTGGCAGGGCTTTTCATGCGCCTCGATCAGGCGGTCGCGTTCGTCATGGTCCAGCGGTTCATGCGCACCGCAGCGCAGGTCGGATTCGCCCAAACCCAGATCGGCCAGCCAGCGCCCCGCCATGTCGACATGCAGATGCGCCCCCTGGTGGCTGGCGCAGGACAGGGCCAGATGCGCATCGGACAGGCCGCGCGCATCGGCCGCACCCGTCTCCAGCAGCGGCAGGGCCTGGATCATCTTGCAGGACGAACGCGGAAAGATCACCGCCGCCGGATTGCCCCAGGCCGCGACAATTCCCTTGGCGTCACAGATCACCGCATGACCCAGATGGGTGCTTTCCACCACACCGCCGCGCCACAATTCGGCCAGCGGAACCGCCCCCTCATCGACCCGTGCCATGGCATCCTCCCTCACAGATGTGCGATTTTCTGCCCAGAGGGCTTTCGCGGAATGGCGTTTTTGCGTAAAGCTGGAGTATCGAGTTCAGAGCGTCCCTGCCAGCCGAAAAAGGCCAAAACCCGTGGCGGCAAGGGGCCGAGGCAAAAGACAGCTTGGAGGCTGCGCTGACATGACTTTCCTCTCTCGCCGCGCCCCCTGGGCTGCCGCGGTGGCGCTTGCCGCCTTGACCGCCCTTCCCGCCCATGCGCAGGAATCGACCAACCGCGTCGCGACGATCACCGACTGGAATGTCTTCGTCGAGGAAGGCCCCAAGGAATGCTGGGGCGTGTCCAAGCCGAAAGAGACGGTGAATTCGCGCGATGGCAAGCCGGTCTCGGTGCGCCGGGGCGATATCCTTCTCTTCGTGACCTTCCGCCCCGGCAAGCCGGGCGAGATCAGCTTTACCGGCGGTTATCCCTTTGCGGGCGGCTCGACCGTCAAGGTCGATGTCGGCGGCAAGTCCTTCGATCTGTTCACCGATGGCGAATGGGCCTGGCCGGGTTCCGCCCAGGATGATGCCGCCCTGCTGGCCGCGCTTAAGGCCGGGTCGGATGCGGTGATCACCGCCCGCTCGGGCAAGGGCACCCAGACCAAGGACACATTCTCGCTGCGCGGCTTCACCGCCGCGATGGAAGACGCCGGCGCGCGCTGCAAGTAAGCGCCGCGCCTGTCGACGGACGCCCCGGTTCTCCGGGGCGTTTTCTTTTGCGGCGGGATCGATTATATCGCCGCCAGACTCAGATCGCCTGTGACAAGGCCCCACCCAAGGATCTGCCCATGGATACGCCGCTTTCCCCTGTGACGCAGGATGTTCTGACCATCCCGCGCAAGCTGCCAGAAACCGCCCGCACCAACATCGTCGGCCTGACCCGCGCCCAGTTGCGCGAGGCGCTGATCGCCGCCGGAACGCCAGAAAAGCAGGCCAAGATGCGGGTCGGGCAGATCTGGCAATGGGTCTATTACTGGGGCGTGCGCGATTTCGCGGCGATGACCAACCTGGCCAAGGATTTCCGCGCCCTTCTGGCAGACAGGTTCGAGATCGCGGTTCCCGAAGTGGTCAGCCGCCAGATCTCGGCCGATGGTACGCGCAAATATCTGGTCCGCATCGCCGGCGGGCATGAGGTCGAGGTGGTCTATATCCCCGAAGAGGGGCGCGGGACGCTGTGCATTTCCTCGCAGGTCGGCTGCACGCTGACCTGTTCCTTCTGCCACACCGGCACACAGAAACTGGTGCGCAACCTGACCGCCGGGGAAATCGTCGGCCAGGTCATGCTGGCGCGCGACGACCTGGAGGAATGGCCGCAGCCCGGCGAAGGGGCCGAGGCCGGGCGGCTGGTGTCGAACATCGTGCTGATGGGCATGGGCGAACCCCTGTACAATTTCGACGCCGTGCGCGACGCCATGCTGATCGTGATGGATGGCGAGGGCATCGCCCTTGGCCGCCGCCGGATCACCCTGTCGACCTCGGGTGTGGTGCCCGAGATTGCCCGCGCCGCGACCGAGATCGGCTGCCAGCTGGCGATTTCCTTCCATGCCACCACCGATGCGGTGCGCGACGTGCTGGTGCCGATCAACAAGCGCTGGAACATCGCCACGCTGCTGGGCGAATTGCGCGACTATCCGCGCCTGTCGAATTCCGAACGGATCACCTTTGAATATGTCATGCTGAAGGGCGTGAATGACAGCGATGCCGATGCCCGCCGTCTGGTCAAGCTGATCGCGGGCATCCCCGCCAAGATCAACCTGATCCCGTTCAATGAATGGCCCGGCAGCCCCTATCAGCGGTCGGACTGGGAGCGGATCGAGGCTTTCGCCGACATCATCTACAAGGCCGGTTACGCCAGCCCGATCCGCACCCCGCGCGGCGAGGATATCATGGCGGCCTGCGGACAGTTGAAATCTGCCACCGAACGGGCGCGGAAATCGCGGGCCGAGATCGCCGCCGAAGCGGGACTCTGACGGAACGTTTGACGAACAAAGACGGTTGAGGCAAGGATGGCGCATGTCCTTGCCCCTGATCCCCAACCAGACCGCCCGCCGCCTGTTCCTGGACCGCCATGCCCTGGCCGAAGCGCCCACCGGCCCGGCCAAGGGCGCGGCTTTGGCCGGATTGATCGACCGGATCGGTTTCGTGCAGGTGGACAGCATCAACACGGTCGAGCGCGCGCATCAGATGATCCTGTGGTCGCGGCGGCAAAGCTATGATCCGGCGGCGCTGAAGCGGCTGTTGGAGCGGGACCGGCTGCTGTGGGAACATTGGACGCATGACGCCTCGATCCTGCCGGTCTCGGTCTATGGCCATTGGAAGCATCGTTTCGCCCGTCAGCGGGCGCGGCTGGTCGAACGCTGGACCGGCTGGCAGCGCGACGGCTTTCACGAGAAATTCGACGATGTGCTGAAGCGGGTGCAAGAGGGCGGGCCAGTATCGTCCAGCGATGTCGGCGAGGGCGAGGAACGCGGCAAGGGCGGCTGGTGGGACTGGCATCCGTCCAAGGCGGCCCTGGAATATCTGTGGCATGTGGGCGAGCTGGCGGTCTGCCGTCGCGACGGGTTCAAGAAGGTCTATGACCTGTCGGAACGGGTGATCCCCGCGGCAGCGCGCAGCCCCGATCCTTCGGCCGAAGAGACGCTGGACTGGGCCTGTTCCTCAGCGCTGGACCGGCTGGGTTTCGCGACCTCGGGCGAATTGGCGGCCTATTGGGCGCTGATCGGGCCCGAGGCGGCAAAGGACTGGTGCCGCGCGGCGCTGGCGCGGGGGGCGGTGGCCGAAGCCGAGATCGAGGGCTGGTCCGGCGCGCGGCGCAAGGTTTTTTGTCGCCCCGAGTTGCTGGACCAAGCGCCGCCCGCCCCGCCCGCGCGGCTGCGCGTGCTGTCGCCCTTTGACCCGGCGCTGCGTGACCGCAAGCGGGCCGAGCATCTGTTCGGGTTTTTCTACCGGATCGAGGTCTTCGTGCCCGAGCCGAAGCGGCAATATGGCTATTATGTCTTTCCGCTGCTGGAAGGCGACCGGATGGTCGGGCGGCTGGATGCCAAGGCGCATCGCGACCAGGGTGTCTTGCGGGTTCGGGCGCTGTGGCCCGAGACGGGCGTCAGGTTCGGGGCCGGGCGGCTGGCGCGGCTTGAGGCCGAGCTGGAGCGGCTGGCGCGGTTTTCCGGCTGCAGCGCGGTGGAATTCCTGCCCGGCTGGCAGCGCGAAGCCGCCTGAGCGGTGGCGAAAGGGGCCGGACGGCGCAGGACGCCCCGGCCCTGTCTGTCAGGCCGGGCCCGGCGCGGCCTAGAAATCCTCCCAGCCGCCCGCCGCATCGGTGCCGGTTGCGCGCAAGGGCAACGGGCTGTAGCCGGGACCGCCCGGGGTAGCGGCGGCGGCCGGTGCCGGCGCAGGAAGATGCGCAGGCGCCATCTGGGGGGCGGCATTGCCGCGCGCCGCAGCCGCCAGTCCGGGCACGGTGAAGCGGGTCAGGCTTTCGCTCAGCCGCCCGGCATCATTGTGCAGCGCATCGGCCGAGGTCGAGGATTGCACCACCACGGCGGCATTGCGCTGGGTGACCTCGTCCAGCTGCTTCACGCCGGTATTGATCTCGGACAGGCCGAGCGACTGTTCCCTAGCCGAACCGGCAATGTCGCCGATCATGGCGGTGACGCCGCCGATCCGCTGGATCATCTTCGAAAGCGCATCGCCGGTTTCGTGCACAAGCGCGCTGCCCGCTTCGACCTGCTGACTGGATTGACTGATCAAGCGCTTGATTTCCTTAGCGGATTCAGATGCCCTCTGGGCCAGGGAGCGCACTTCAGACGCGACGACGGCAAAGCCCTTGCCCGCCTCGCCCGCGCGGGCGGCCTCGACCCCGGCATTCAGCGCGAGAAGATTGGTCTGGAAGGCGATGTCGTCGATCACATCGGTGATGCGGGTGATCTGGCGCGAGGATTGTTCGATCTGTTCCATGGCGGAGATGGCGCGATGCACGACCTCGCCGCTTTCCTGGGCCTGCCGCCCGTTCTCGGCCATCTGGCGGTCGGCATTGGCGGCATTCTCGGCGGTCGATTGTACCGAGGCCGTCAATTCATCCAGCGCGGCGGCGGTTTCCTCCAGCGTGGCGGCCTGGGTCTCGGTGCGGTTCGACATGTCCTGGGCAATGCCGTTGAAGGCCGAGGCGCCTTCGTCGATCGAGGCGGCAATCTCGCGGATCATCCGCATGGTTTCGGCCAGGGTATCGACCACACCGTTGAAATTGTGGCGCAACTCCTCATACCGAGCCGGGAACGGGTCTTCGGCGGGGCTTTGGATCTTGGTGGTCAAGTCCAGCGCGGCCAAAGCAGAGAGCCCGGACGAGACATCCTGGACGACCCTCGCCTGCTCGGCCTCCTGCGCGCGGGCCGCGGCCTCTAGCACCCGCTGTTCGTCCAGCGATTCGCGCCAGGCCTGCACACCCCGTGCGAAAGAGCCGATCTCGTCGCCGCGGGCCGCGCCGGGCACTTCGCCCGAGGTATCGCCGCCGCGGACCTTGTCGATCAGCGCGGTCAATCCGGCCAGGGGGTGCAGCAAGGCGCGGTTGGCCAAGAAAAGAAGAACCCCGCCCACAACCGAAAGCGCCGCCAGCACGCCGCCAAAGGCCATGCGGGCAGCATCGAGACTGGCATAAAGCTCGGCATGCGAGACGGCAGAGGCATAGGCCCCGATGACCTGGTTCTGCTTGTTCATGATGGGAGTCATGTCAAGTTCGTGCGGCACGCCGTCGACCATTGCGGGTCCGACATAAGACTCGCCCTGCAACAAGAACGCATAGCCGGGGTGATCCTTGCCCACATAGGTGCCGGAACTCTGATTGCTCGCAGTGTCACGGACCGAGGATGCGACACTCTTGAAATCATTCTGCCCGGCGTCAAATGCGAACAGGGTGAAATCCTGTTGCGATATCTTCTGGATCCTGTCGATCATCGACTGATCAATTGTCGCGGGCAGGCTGTCCATGACAACAAAGCTGAGATCGCCGTCGTCGCTCACGCTGTAGGTCATGTCTACGAACTCTTCCTGCGTGATCTCGGCCGAGATCCGCGCCGCGCTGTAGAGCTGTTGGGTGTAT
Organism: Fuscovulum sp.; assembly: GCA_041916535.1. GTDB lineage: Bacteria > Pseudomonadota > Alphaproteobacteria > Rhodobacterales > Rhodobacteraceae > Pseudogemmobacter. The sequence goes on from JAYRZG010000009.1 coordinate 176,804, forward strand.
TGCCCTGCGGCAAATTTTTGCAGGTAATGGTTCGCGACCAGAAAGCTTGCGACATCGATCAGCACGAACATTGCGACCGACAGGATCGACGCTTTTGTGGAAAGTTTCAGCGAGCGGACAAAAGACATTGCGACCTCATTCAGCGCATGGGTTGCCGCACTCTGCCGCCCCCGCGTATAGATTCGGTTAGCGGGCCTGCCCGGCCCCGCCGCCGATCCTTCAATTTCCGCACAATGCGCGACAATCGCGCGCTGCTTTCCCCGGCGGCCCGAGACCCTAAAGGCAGGTATGCGACAGACGCTGACCGAGATTTACGACGCCCGCGTACAGGCCGGAACGCTGCGGCCCGACGCAGCGCAGCGTGGCGTCCTGCCCGCTCTGGAAGAGTTGCGCCAGTGGCTTGAGGCCAATCCGACCCGCAAGGTCGGGCTTTTCGCCGGCCTGTTCGCCCGGCCCGCCGCCGCGCCCAGGGGCCTGTATCTTTGGGGCGGGGTGGGGCGCGGCAAGTCGATGCTGATGGACCTGTTCGTCGCCGCCTGCGGCGGCGTGGCCAAGCGCCGGGTGCATTTCCACGCCTTCATGCAGGAAATCCATCACGGGATGCATGAGGCCCGCAAGCGGGGCGTCGAGGATGCGCTGGAACCGGTGGCCGATGCGGTGATCCGCGACATAAGGCTTCTTGCCTTTGACGAGATGCAGATCACCGACATCACCGATGCGATGATCGTGGGGCGGCTGTTCGAAAAGCTGATCGCGGGGGGCGTGGCGATCGTGACCACCTCGAACCGCCCGCCCGAGGACCTGTACAAGAACGGGCTGAACCGGGCGCTGTTCCTGCCCTTCATCGCCATGCTGAACGAGAAGATGCAGGTTCTGGCGCTGGAAAGCCCGAATGATTATCGCCAGCACCGGCTGGAGGGGGCGCAGGTCTATTTCCACCCGGCGGGCAAGGCGCGCGGGCAGATCCAGGCGATCTGGGACGATCTGACCGGGAACGCGCCGGGCCAGCCGCTGAAGCTGCCGGTGAACGGGCGCGAGATCGTGCTGCCGCGCTTTGCCAATGGCGTCGGGCGGGCGACGTTCTGGGAGCTGTGCGCCCGGCCGCTGGGACCGGCCGATTTCCTGGCCATCGCGGCGGCGGTGCGGGTGCTGATCCTTGAGGATATTCCGCAGCTTTCCTCGTCAAACTTCAACGAGGCCAAGCGCTTTGTCACCCTGATCGACGCGCTCTACGAGGCGCGGGTGCGCCTGATCTGCTCGGCCGCGGACGAACCCGAGCGGCTGTACATCGAGGGCGAGGGGTCGTTCGAGTTTGAACGCACCGCCAGCCGCCTGCGCGAGATGCAGGGGGCGGACTGGGGCAAGAATACCGGCGCGGCGTGACCGCGGCCTAAAGATCGAAGCGGCGGCTGATGCGGCCGGTGACAGTGCCGTCCTGCAGAGCCCAATCGGGGTCATGGGCGTAATCGGCGAAACCGATGCGGGAATAATAGGCCAGGCCGGGCGCGTTGTCGGCGCGGATCGTGGCATTGATCGCGTTCACGCCCAGCGCCCGTGCAGAGGCGGCGGTGGCGGCGAACAGCGCCGCACCCGTGCCGCGGGCCTGCACATCCGGCGCGACGAAGGTGCCGATGTCTCCCCATCCCGCAGGCAGGCCGTCGTGGTGGCCAAGGGCCTGAAAGCCGATGACCTGCCCCGCCTCTTCCGCCACATGACAGCACAGGCAGTCCGGCCCGTCGACATAGTCGATCCGCACCTTTTCCGCAGTCTTTTCCTGCTGATGCGCGGTGGTGCCGCCGATGCGGATGATGCGGTTCAACAGCGCCGCCATCTGCGCGGCATCCTGCGGGGTGGCGCGGCGGATGATCATGCGGCGAACGCGTCGCGGGCATAGCCCTGAAGATAAAGAAGCGCCGTCAGGTCGCCATGGTTCACCCGGAGGGCGCATTGCTCTTGCACCCGGGGTTTGGCGTGCAGTGCCACGCCCATGCCCGCGCGCAGAAGCATGGGCAGGTCATTCGCCCCGTCGCCGACGGCAATGGCGTCTTCGGGGGTGATGCCCAGACGGGCGGTGATTTCCTCAAGCGCCTCCAACTTGGCTTCTTTGCCAAGGATCGGTTCGGCGACCTTTCCGGTCAGCCTGCCGCCTTCGGCCAGAAGTATATTGGCGCGGTTCTCGTCAAAGCCCAGCCGGTCTGCGATGGCAGAAGTGAAGGCGGTGAACCCGCCCGAGACAAGAGCCGCATAGGCACCCTGCGCGCGCATGGTGGCCAGAAGGACCGGGCCGCCGGGCATGAGGGTGATCCGGTCGCGCAAGACGCGGGCGATCACCGATTCCGGCAGGTCTTTCAGCAGGTTGACCCTTTCGCGCAGGGCATCCTCGAAATCCAGCTCGCCATTCATTGCCCGCGCGGTGATGCCCGCGACATGCGCGCCGACGCCCGCCTCGTCGGCCAGTTCGTCAATGCATTCCTGCCGGATCATCGTGCTGTCCATATCGGCGATCAGCAGGCGCCTGCGCCGCCCTGCGGCGGGCTGGACCGCAAGGTCGATGCGCAGGGCCTGAAGGTCCTGCCAGACCTGCCAGAGGTTCCCGGGCGTCTGGGCCAGATCGAACTCGGCCGCGACGCCGGGGTCCAGCCAGCGCGCCGTGCCGCCGCCCCAGGCATTGCGCAGAGATTCCACGGTGGCGCGGTCCAGCACCGGCGTTTCGGGATTGGTCAGAAGCGTGGCGATGAACATGGGCGACCGGGGTTTGGGGCGATTGGGCAGGGGATACGGAATTTCTGCGGGTCGCGCCAGTGCGCGGCATGCCGGCCCCGGACGGCGCGGCAAGGCAGGCGGGGCGGGCGGGGGGAAATTCGGGCGCAAGGGATTGGGAACGCTGAATTAAACAACGATCTTCGGGGCGTTTTGACGATCTTGCTTCCGTCTTCCTTTCATCTTCCTTCCGTCTTCCGCACAGGGGGGCAGCCGCGCGGTTTACCATGATCGCGACTCGGCGGCGGAGCAGCGCCCGCTTCCGGGGGCGGCGCTTGATCGGTATCAAGGCGGCGCGCCGAAGCCCGGTCTAGGTCGGGCGCGACGACGAGACAATTTGCGAGACCAGGATGGCGCTTTCCCTTTTCCTTTCGGCGGTGCTGGCGCTGCTGCTGGCGCCCGGGCCGACCAATACGCTGATGGCGCTGGCCGGGGCCGGATCGGGCCTGCGCCGGGTGCTGCGGCTGATTCCGGCGGAGCTGGCAGGCTATCTGCTGGCGGTGCTGCCGCTGGCCTGGCTGGGGGCGGGGCTGGTGGAACGGGTGCCCGCGCTGGCGCCGGGGCTGAAGCTGGTGGCGGCGCTGTGGGTGCTGAGCCTGGCGCTGCGGCTGTGGCGGCGCCCGGCGGCGGGCGAGGACATGCCGGTGACGGCGCGGCGGGTGTTTGTCACCACGCTTCTGAACCCCAAGGCGCTGGTCTTCGGGCTGGTGCTGCTGCCCGCCCCGGCCGATCCGGCCTTCGCGGCACGGCTGGCGCTGTTTCTGGCCTGCATCGTCGGCGTGGCGCTGCTTTGGGGCGGCGCGGGCCGCGCCCTGGGCCGGATTGGCAAGGCGACCGCGGCGCGGGGGGAACTGAGCGATCCGGTCTTCCTGGTGCAGAGGGTGGCCGCGCTCTGGCTGGGCTGCCTGTCGCTGGCGCTGGTGGCGGGGGTTGTGGGGAGTTAGGGCGGCGCGCTATCGGGGTGAACCCCGATCTCCGAAGATCGCGGCCGCTCTGGGCAAGGGATCTCTGGCCTTCAATCTGTTCTCGGCATCTTGCCGCTATTGCGCACGATTTTGTCGAAATGGGCGCATAGGGCATTCTCGTTCCGGAAGATGCGCAGGTATTCCAATCCGCTCGCCACAAGCGCGATTTCCCCAGTGGCGAGTTCCAGTCATCTGCTGTTGGCGGGCATTTGGGCTGCATTCGCGAAGTCTCGCGCAAGGTCTGGCCGGTCGGCCCACTGGAAACGGCCAAGCAGTTCAGCGACTTTGTCGCGTCCAAACAGTCTTAAGCCGCTTTTTGGTGGAGGTGTTCGCGCGGCCATTAAGCACCAATACTTCGGCCGACAACGATGCCGCTCCGGCTGGGTGCCCGTTCGCTCCCGCCCATGCGCATCACCTTGCCAACCCGTCAAGGCGAACGCCGACCCGTTCAGACGTATATGCCAAAATCCGAAGCATACTCACTACCCTCAACTCACCATTGGGAAGTTCCACAAAATACTGTCCGACGGCATCCCAGAACATCACCGAGCAGACAGGCGGCACGGTACCGCCTTCCTTGTCAAAGACCTCGCATCCCGCGCAGCCTTCGTCCTCCGAGGTGACCCAGACGGCGCGATAGCCGTGGCCGAACAGGGCCTCGGCATTTGCAATCTCAATGCGATCTCTCACTCCCGCGCCTCCCTCTGTGGTCGCATTCAGGTGAAGATAGGTCGCTTCGAAACCACTTGCCAAGGCCCGGGCTGCGCTGTATCTGCGGCGGTGGGACACCCTTCCCCAACGAAGGGCATATATCTGCAAGGATACCAGATATGGCGAACACCGCTCCGGCGACGCGGCCGGCAAACCCGCGCTTCTCTTCGGGCCCCTGCGCGAAGATCCCCGGTTTCTCCCTTGACATGCTGGCTGACGCGCCCCTGGGGCGGTCGCACCGTGCTGCGGTGGGCAAGGCCAAGCTGAAAGAGGCGATCGACCTGACCCGTGACATTCTGGGCGTGCCGGCGGAATACCGCATCGGCATCGTGCCTGCTTCGGATACCGGCGCTGTCGAGATGGCGCTGTGGTCGCTTCTGGGCGCGCGCCCGGTGGAAATGCTGGCCTGGGAAAGCTTTGGCGAGGGTTGGGTGACCGATGTGGTCAAGCAGCTGAAGCTGGACGCCACCGTGAAGAAGGCCCCCTATGGCGAGATCGTCGATTTCGCGACGGTCGATTTCGACAAGGATGTGGTCTTCACCTGGAACGGCACCACCAGCGGCGTGCGCCTGCCCAATGCCGATGCGATCCCGGCGGATCGCCAGGGCCTGACGATCTGCGATGCGACCTCGGCCGCCTTCGCCATGGAGATGGACTGGGCCAAGCTCGATGTCGTCACCTTCTCGTGGCAGAAGGTGCTGGGCGGCGAGGGCGGGCATGGTGTCCTGATCCTGAGCCCCCGCGCAGTGGAGCGGCTGGAGACCTATACCCCCGCCTGGCCGCTGCCGAAGATCTTTCGCCTGACCTCGAAGGGCAAGATCTCGGAAGGGATCTTCGTCGGCGAGACGATCAACACGCCGTCGATGTTGTGCGTCGAGGATTACCTGGTCGCGCTGAAATGGGCCAAGAGCATCGGCGGGCTGAAGGGGCTGATCGCCCGGTCAGAAGCCAATGCCAGGGCGATTGCCGATTTCATCAAGGGCAAGGCCTGGATCGCCAATCTGGCGGTCGACCCGGCGACGGCCTCCTGCACCAGCGTCTGCCTGAAATTCACCGATCCGCGCATCACCGATGGCGCGGCTTTCGCCAAGGCGGTGGCGAAGCGGCTGGAGAAAGAGGGCGTGGCGCTGGATGCCGGCGCCTATCGCGATGCGCCACCCGGCCTGCGGATCTGGTGCGGGGCGACGGTGGAGACCTCGGACGTGCAGGCGCTGATGCCCTGGGTCGAATACGCCTTCGACGCCGAAATCGCCGCGTTGTCTCAGGCGGCCTGAATTTCGGGCGGCGGGGTGATCCCCGCCCCCTCCCCCCCAATTCCCCCATACAGGAGCCCCATGATGGCCCCCCGCGTTCTCGTTTCCGACGAATTGAGCGAAACCGCCGTCCAGATCTTTCGCGACCGTGGCGTCGAGGTCGATTACTTGCCGAAACTTGGCAAGGACAAGGAAAAGCTGGCTGAAATCATCGGCCAATATGACGGCCTTGCCATCCGGTCCGCCACGAAGGTGACCGAGAAGCTGCTGGAAAAGGCCACCAACCTGAAGGTGGTGGGCCGTGCCGGGATCGGCGTCGACAATGTCGACATTCCGGCGGCGTCGAAGAAGGGCGTCATCGTGATGAACACGCCTTTCGGCAATTCGGTGACCACGGCCGAACATGCCATCGCGATGATGTTCGCCGTGGCGCGGCAGCTTCCGGAGGCCAGCGCTTCGACCCATGCCGGGAAATGGGAGAAGTCGAAGTTCATGGGGGTCGAGCTGTACAACAAGACGCTCGGCGTGATCGGCGCGGGGAATATCGGCGGCATCGTCTGCGACCGCGCGGTCGGGCTGCATATGAAGGTTGTGGCCTATGACCCCTTCCTGTCGGAAGAACGCGCCAAGCAACTGGGCGTGCACAAGGTGGAGCTGGACGAGCTTTTGGCGCGGGCCGATTTCATCACCCTGCATGTGCCGCTGACCGACAAGACCCGCGGCGTCCTGAGCGCCGAGAACATCGCCAAGACCAAGAAGGGCGTGCGGATCATCAATTGCGCGCGCGGCGGGCTGGTCGATGAGGCGGCCCTGGCCGAAGCGCTGAAATCGGGCCATGTCGCGGGCGCGGCCTTTGACGTGTTCGAGGTGGAGCCGGCGACGGAATCGCCGCTGTTCGGCCTGCCGAATGTGGTGGTGACGCCGCATCTGGGCGCATCGACCACCGAGGCGCAGGAAAACGTGGCGCTGCAGGTGGCCGAGCAGATGTCGGATTACCTGCTGACGGGTGCTGTGCAGAACGCGCTGAACATGCCGAACGTCACGGCGGAAGAAGCGGCGGTGATGGGGCCCTGGATCAAGCTGGCCGGGCATCTGGGCAGCTTCATCGGCCAGATGACGGATGAGCCGATCCGCGCGATCAACATCCTTTACGATGGCAAGGTCGCCGACATGAACATCGCCGCGCTGAACCAGGCGGTGATCGCGGGCGTGCTGAAGGCGCAGAATCCGGATGTGAACCTGGTCTCGGCCCCGGTCGTGGCCAAGGACAAGGGCATCCAGATCTCGACCACGCGGCAGGACAAGACCGGGGTCTTCGACGCCTACATCAAGGTGACGATGGTGACTGACAAGCGGGAGCGCAGCGTCGCCGGAACCTGCTTCTCGGATGGCAAGCCGCGCTTCATCCAGATCAAGGGCATCAACATCGACGCCGAAGTGGGTGAGCACATGCTTTACACCACGAATGAGGACGTGCCGGGGATCATCGGTCTGCTGGGCATGACCATGGGCAAGAACGGGGTGAACATCGCGAACTTTACCCTCGGCCGGTCGGGCGTGGGGCAGGATGCGATCGCGATCCTCTATCTCGACCAGCAGATCGACCCCAAGGTGGTCGAGACGCTGAACGCCACCGGCATGTTCCAGCAGGTCAAGTCGCTGCATTTCGAAGGCGCGTAAGCGCCGCAAGACCCGCCCCGGACCGGGGCGGGTCCGGGATGCCGCTGTCTAGGCCGCATTCTCGGCCACCGCGCCGACCGGGCGCGCTTCGGGCGGGCAGAATTCGGTCAGGGCTTCGAGGATCGCGGCCTTGCGCAGGGGTTTGGTCAGATAACGGTCGATGCCCGAGGCCAGGATCGCATCGGCATCGCCTTCCATCGCATGGGCCGTCATCGCGACGATGGGCGTGTGCCGGCCCGGCGGTTCGCCGCCGCGAATGGCGGTTGCGGCTTCTTTGCCGTCCATCTCGGGCATGGAAATATCCATGAAGATCAGATCGGGCGCGAAGCTGCGCCAGAGATCCAGCGCCTCGCGCCCGTTATTGGCGAAGACCAGTTCGATATCGAGACCGCGCACCATCTTTTGAAACACAAGCCGGTTGGTCTTGTTGTCCTCGGCCGCCAGAACCCGCATCTGGCGCAATTCGGCCGGGGGCGGCGCGGACGGGGCGGCGGCAACCTCGTCCTCGGCTTCGGGCGGGGCGGAGAGGTCGTGCAGACGGCGATACAGCTCGGCCCGCAGCACCGGCTTTTGCAGGATCGCATCCAGCGCCGCCGCGCCTTCGCGTTCGCGCGCCAGCGAGGGGCTGGAGGACAGAAGCAGGATCGGCATCATATGCCCGGCCTGGCGCAGCCGCAGGGCCAGCGTCACGCCATCCATTTCCGGCATGTCATGGTCGGTCAGGATCACGTCGAAGGGCGCGGCGCCCGAGCCTTCGACCGCGGCCAAGGCCTCGGCCCCCGACCGGCACAGCGTGACCTCGATGCCGCAGGGGGCAAGCTGGCGTTCCAGGATGGTGCGGTTGATGAACTTGTCATCGACGACCAGCGCGCGGCGCAGGGTCACGGGCGGGCGCACCGCCTGCCCGGCCTCGCCCACCGGCAGGGTGACGCGGAAGCCGAAGGCCGAACCCTTGGATGCCTCGCTGTCGACCCAGACCGCGCCGCCCATGCGTTCGATCAGGCGGCGGGTGATGGCCAGGCCCAGGCCGGTGCCTTCGTATTTGCGGTTCTGTTCATCCTCGACCTGATTGAACTCGCCGAAGATGTGGTCAAGGTGTTCGGGCGCGATGCCGATGCCGGTGTCTTCCACCGTGACATGCAACTGCTCGCGGCCATCCTCGGTCTCGATCCCGACGACGCGGGTCAGGACATGGCCCTGATCGGTGAATTTCACGGCATTGCCGATCAGGTTGGTCAGCACCTGCCGCAGCCGCCCCGGATCGCCGACAAAGCGGGTGGGCAGGAACATGTCATAGTCGATCATCATGTCTATGCCCTTGGCCCGCGCGCGGGGCTGCAAGAGCATGGTCACCTCATGGATGGTGCGTTCCAGATCGAAGGGTTCGGGATGCAGCGTCATCCGCTCGGCCTCGAGCTTGGAATAGTCGAGGATGTCGTTGATGATGACCAAAAGCGCCTCGCCCGAGGAGCGTATGGTTTCCGCGAAAAGCCGCTGTTCATCGGACAGGGTGGTGTCGCACAAAAGCTCGGCCATGCCGACGACGCCATTCATCGGCGTGCGGATTTCGTGGGACATATTGGCCAGGAAGGCCGATTTGGCGCGGTTCGCGGCCTCGGCAGCGCGGCGGGCGGCCTCAAGCGCGGTCTGCTGGTCGCGCAACTGGGTGATGTCGGTGCGCAGGCCGACACGGCCGCCATCGGGGGTGACATGGTCGGTCTCGCGGATCCAGCGCCCGTCCGACAGGCGACATTCGCTGACCCCGGCGCCGCGGAACTGGGCGAGGCGCTTGGCCAGCCATTCGTCTTCGCGCCCCTTGGCCTCGGGGACATGGCCCGCCGCCAGCCCCTGGCGCAGCAGCGCCTCGAAGGGGGTGCCGGGGACCATGTTATGGGCGGAATCGGGAAACATGTCGCGGTAGCGCTGGTTGCAGGTCAAGAGACGTTCCTCCCGGTCGAAAAGGACGAAGGCATCGGGCAGGGCCTCGATCGCGGCCCAGATGCGCATCTGTTCGGTGATGTCGAAGACAAGGCTGACCATGTCGCCATCGCGGGCGCGGCGGTCGACGACGCGGACCCAGGTGCCGTTGGCCAGCCGCGCGGTTTCGGTTTCGACCGGATCATCCTCCAGCCGGGCCATCATGCGGGCGGTCCAGGCGGACTGGTCCTCGCCCTGAAGGTCGATGATCCCGTCGCGCGCGGCCATGGCGATCAACTCGGCATAGCTGTCGCCCGCGTTGATGCCATGCGCCGTGAAAATCGCCTTGTAGGCGTGGTTGGCGGTAACGAGACGCAGGTTGCTGTCATAGACGGCGAAACCGTCACGGATGGTGTTGATCGAATCCCACAGCCGCCGTTCCGCCATGACGGCGGCGGTATGGGCGCGTTCCAGATCATGCAGGAAGCGGTGGTTCTGGCCTTTCAGCGTTTCGGCCTCGGTCTTAGCGGTCCGCACGACCTCGCGCTGTTCGACGATCTGGTCCGACAGCGACCGCGCGTGCAGGGCCAGCTTTTCGTTGGCGGCGAACAATTCGCGCGTCTTCTGTTCCAGCAGCCGTTCCGCCGCCAGCCTTGCCCGCCTTTCCTTGGCCAACCGTTCCGTCAGATCCATTCCGCGCCCTGCGCCGACCTTCCGCCCGCCCGCCGGCACGCCGAAAGACATGCAAATGCCCGCCACGTCCGGTTTTCAGGACTACTGTCCCCGGGCTGGGTGAACCAAGACTTAACGGGATAGGGTGGCGACACGCCTTGCTGGAATCTTTGCTGCATGTAAGGCTTCCGCCCATAAGACAGGAGGATATTTCGATGGTCCGTTTTGCCAAGGTCGCCGCAGCGGCCCTGTTTCTTGCGATTCCGGGTCTTGCCATCGCGCAGGATCTGATTCCCGAGAAGCGAACCATCGTGACTCAGGATGCCGACCTGCCGGGGGGCGACATCGCCTCGATCTTCGACACCAGCCAGGAGGCCTGCGAACGCGCCTGCCTGACCAACAAAAGCTGCGAGGCCTATACGTTCAACACCCGGAACGGGTCGTGCTTCCTGAAGGCCGATCCCGGCGCGCCCGCCTTTTTCCAGGGCGCCATGTCGGCCGTGGTGGTGGCGGGCGATCCGGCGGTGCGGGCGGCGGCGGCCGAGCGGCGGGGCGATCTGTCTTTCGTCTATGATTACGAGATCACCAATGCCGTCGACATGGCGGCCACGATGGGCCGGACCCATACCTCGGGGGCCTGGAGTGCTGCGGAACATCTTCAGGCCGCGTCGGAAAACGAGGCGCAGGGCAATTGGGTGATGGCGACGGCCTTCACCGGGGCGGCGCTGAACATCACCGACGATGCCGGAACCTGGCTGGAATATGCCCGCCGGGCGCTGGCGGCGTCGCGCCAGAACGGCAATGACCGCTACTGGTATGAGAACCGCGCCTATCTGGCGACGGTGAACGCCTATCTGCGGGCCGACAGCCCCGCCCTGCGCCATTCGATCCTGGTGCAGATGAGCGAGGTCCAGGAACAGATGGGCCGGGGGCGCGACATGGTGCAGGCGCTGCGTCTGGCCCAGCAATTGCAGCCGCGCGACGATACGGCGGCGCTGCTGGACGTGGCGATCGGCAAATACGGATTCCGCATGACCGACAACACGGTCGAGGCCGATCTGGCCCGCCCGCGCATCTGCGCCAGCTTCTCGGAGAATCTGGTGCCCTCGGGCGTCGACTATTCGACCTATGTGAAGCTGCCCCAGGCCGACCTTGCGGTCGAGATCGCCGATTTCAACCGGCTTTGCATCGTGGGCCTGACCCATGGCTCGCGCAGCACAATCACCTTCCGCGAGGGCCTGCCCTCGGCGGATGGCCAGGTGCTGGCCAAGGATGTGGCGATCACCTCTTACATCCGCGACCGCAACCCCGGCGTCAGCTTTGCGGGCCGGGGCTATGTGCTGCCCAAGCTGGCCGACGCCGCCCTGCCGGTGCAGACCGTCAACACGGAAAAGCTGGACCTGACGCTCTACAAGGTCACCGACCGCAACATGCTGCGCTCGATCCAGAGCAATTATTTCGGCTGGCCGCTGCAGGACTATGACGAAAGCTATTTCACCGACGAGATCGGCGAGAAGATCTGGCACGGCACGGCGAAGGTCGCGCAAGAGGTGAACAAGGATGTCACCACCCGCCTGCCGATGGCCGAGGCGCTGGCCGGGCAAGGCGCGGGCATCTATGTGCTCAAGGCCGCCGTGCCGGGGGTGGACCCCTATGTCGTGCCCTCGGGCTGGCAGTGGTTCGTGGTGTCCGACATCGGCCTGACCACAATGTCGGGCGTCGACGGGCTGCATGTCTTTGCCCGCAGCCTGGGCGAGGCCAAGGCCATGCCGGGACTGACGGTGGAACTTCTGAACCGCGCCAACGCGGTTCTGGGCACCGCCACGACCGACGATCAGGGCTATGCCCGTTTCGATGCCGGGCTGACGCGCGGCACAGGCGCCGCTGCCCCGGCGATGGTCGTGGTCAAGAATGGCGACAGCGACATCACCTTCCTGTCGCTGACCGACCCGGAATTCGACCTGTCCGACCGCGGGGTCGAGGGGCGCGAACCCGCTCCGCCGATCGACGTGTTCCTGACCACCGATCGCGGCGCCTATCGCGCGGGCGAGACGGTCTATGCCACCGCCCTGTCGCGCGACCCCGCCGCCGATGCGGTGGAAGGCGTGCCGCTGACCGCCATCCTGCTGCGGCCCGACGGGGTGGAATATTCCCGCCAGCTTGTCGCCGATTCCGGCGCGGGCGGCCATGTCTTCCAGATGCCCATCGCCGGCACCGCGCCGCGCGGGGTCTGGACGGTGCAGATCCTGGCCGATCTGGACGCGTCGCCCCTGACCACAAAAACCTTTCTGGTCGAGGATTTCCTGCCCGAACGCATCGACTTCACCCTCGATTTCGGCACCGGCCCGATCAAGCTGGCGGAAGAGACCCCCATGGTCAGCCTTGCCGCCAAATACCTGTTCGGCGCGCCGGGCGCGGGGTTGCAGGTCGAGGGCGAGGTTCTGTTGCGGGCCGCGCAAGCCCTGCCCGATTTCCCCGGCTATGTCTTCGGCCGCCACGACCAGGCCTTCTCGGCGCTGATGAATTCGCTTTCCGGCACCGAGACGGATGAGGACGGCAATGCCACGCTGGAGGTGGCGCTGCCCGATCCCGGCCCGGTCGGCCGCCCGCTTGAGGCGGTGGTGACGGTGCGCGTCGCCGAAGGCTCGGGCCGCCCGGTCGAACGCCGCGCCACGCAGCTTGTGGTGCCGAATGAATCGATGATCGGCCTCAAGCCCATGTTCGAGGGCGATGTCGTGCCGATGAACACCGAGGCGCGTTTCCAGGTCATCGCCCTTGGCCCCGATCTGGCACCGGTGGCCGACATGCCGGTGAAATGGAAGGTCAACCGGATCGAGACCGATTACCAATGGTATCAAAGCTATGGCACCTGGAGCTGGGAGCCGGTGACCTATCGCAGCCTCGTGGCCGAGGGCGAAGCCACCCTGGGCGGCGCGCCGGTGGAATTGGGCGCTTCGGTCGATTGGGGCCAGTATGAACTGGTGGTCGAATCGACCGATGGCACGCTGGCGGTTTCCTCGACGAAATTCTGGTCGGGCTGGTATGCGCCCGCCGATACCGTCTCAAGCCCCGATACGCTGGACCTGTCGCTGGACAAGCCCGCCTACAAATCGGGCGATACCGCCACCCTGCGCATCGTGCCGCGCGCGGCAGGGACAGCGCTGATCACCGTGCTGTCGAACCGGCTTGTCACCATGCAGGCGGTCGAGGTGAAGGAAGGCGAGAACACCATTCCGCTGACCGTCACCGATGACTGGGGCGCGGGGGTCTATGTCACGGCATCCGTGCTGCGGCCGATGGACGTGTCCGCCGGGCGCAACCCGGCGCGCGCCCTGGGTCTGGCCTATGCCAGCATCGACCCGGGCAAGCATGCGCTGAAGGCCACGGTCGAGACGGCGGACGAATCCGCGCCGCGCGGCCCGATGGACGTGGCGGTCAAGGTCGAGGGGATCGAACCCGGCGAGACGGCCTATGTCACCGTTGCCGCGGTGGATGTCGGCATCCTGAACCTGACCGGGTTCAAGTCGCCTGATCCGCAGGGCCATTTCTTCGGCCAGCGCAAACTGGGCGTCGGTATCCGCGATGTCTATGGCCGTCTGATCGACGGGCTGAACGGCGCGCAGGGCGAGGTCCGCTCGGGCGGCGACGCGGGCGCGCAGGCGCGGCTGCAATCGCCCCCGCCCACGGAAGAACTGGTGGCCTATTTCTCGGGCCCGCTGGCGGTGGGCGCAGACGGCTATGCCCGCACTTCGTTCGACATTCCGTCCTTCAACGGCACGGTGAAGGTGATGGCCGTGGCCTGGTCGAAGACCGGCGTCGGGCAGGCCGACAAAGAGGTGCTGGTGCGCGACCCGGTGGTGGTGATCGCCAGCCTGCCGCGCTTCATGGCGCCGGGCGATCAAAGCCGCCTCCTGCTGGAGATCGTTCATGCCACCGGGCCTTCGGGCCGGATGGGGCTGGATGTCACCGGCCAGGGCGTCACGTTGGGGCAGGTCGCCTCGGGCGTGGATCTGGCCGACAAGGGCAAGGCCGTGATCGAAGTGCCGGTGACGGCGGGCGCGGCCGGTCTGGCGGTGATCGAGGTCGCGCTGACCACGCCCGATGGCAAGCAGTTGAAGAAGACGCTGAACCTGCCGGTAGAGGTGAACGATCCCGAGATTGCCAAGATCAGCCGCCTGGATCTGGCCAAGGGCCAGACCCTGACCTTCGACCAGTCGGTCTTTGCCGACATGATCCCCGGCACCGGCAAATCGGTCATGGCCATCGGCCCCATCGCGCGGCTGAACGCGCCGGGCCTGCTGGCCAGTCTTGACCGCTATCCCTATGGCTGCACCGAACAGATGACGTCCAAGGCGCTGCCGCTGCTTTACTTTGACGAAGTGGCGCGGGTGATGGAGATGAAGGGGGCCGAGAATATCCAGACCCGCATCGACCAGGCGGTGGCGGAGATTCTGGGCAATCAGGCAAGCGATGGCGGTTTCGGTCTTTGGGGGCCGTCTTCGGGCGATCTGTGGCTGGATGCCTATGTCACCGATTTCCTGAGCCGTGCCCGCGCGCAGGGCTATGCGGTCCCGGATCTGGCCTTCAAGAACGCGCTGGCCAACCTGCGCAATCAGGTGAATTACGCCCCCGATTTCGACGCCAGCACCAATGGCGGCGGCACGGCGCTGGCCTATGCGCTGATGGTTCTGGCGCGTGAAGGCGCGGCGGCGGTGGGCGATCTGCGCTATTATGTCGATGTGAAGGGCGACGATTTCGGCTCGCCCCTCGCTCAGGCCCAGCTTGGCGCGGCGCTGGCCGCCTATGGCGATCAGGCCCGGGCCGATGCGATGTTCCGCAAGGCCGCGGCCCGCGTTCCGGCGGCCTTCGGACCCGAGGCGCAGGTCTGGCGCGCCGATTACGGCACCGCCTATCGCGATGCGGCGGCGCTGTTGACGCTGGCGGTCGAGGCCGGATCGAACGCGGTGGACCGCGAGGCGCTGGTCGACCGTCTGGCCACGGCCAACGGGCGGCTGTCGACGCAGGAGGCGACCTGGGCGCTGATGGCCACGAATGCGCTGATCGACCGGCCGGATGCTTCGGGCGTCACCATCGACGGCCAGCCAGCAACCGGCCCCTTGGTCAGGGTGCTGGGCGATGGCGGAGCGCCGGTCGCTGTGAAGAATGACGGGCAGGACACGTTCGTCACCATCACCACCTATGGCGTGCCGGCCGAACCCGAACCGGCAGGCGGCAATGGCTATGCGATCAAGCGGAGCTATTACACGATGGATGGCGAGGAGGTTGCGCTCGAGGGCGTGACCGCCGGGGACCGGCTGGTCGTGGTGGTCGAGGTCACGCCCTTCGCCTATTCCGAGGGGCGGCTTCTGGTCACCGATCCGCTGCCCGCCGGGTTCGAGATCGACAACCCCAACCTGATGGCCTCGGGTTCGACCTCGCAGCTGGGCTGGCTGGACGCGATGAGCGATATCGCCCATGCCGAATTCCGCCAAGAACGCTTTGTGGCGGCGGTGGACTGGTCGTCCAAGGATGCGTTCCGGCTGGCCTATATCGTGCGGGCCATCAGCCCCGGCACGTTCCACCACCCGGCGGCCTCGGTCGAGGACATGTATCGCCCCGATTACCGTGCGCGCAGCGATGTGGGCACGGTCACGATCGCCGCCAAGTAAGATGCGCGCGCGCTGGTACATCACCGTTGCGGCCGGCCTCTGGTTGGCCGCAACGGGGCGTGACCAGTTTGACCATTGGGTCGATGCGACGGTGCTGCCGTCGTTGCACATCGAGACCTCGGTCCAGGTGCTTGACCGCAAGGGCGTGCTGTTGCGCGCCTATACGGTCGCCGATGGCCGCTGGCGGCTGGCGGTGGATCTGGACGATGTCGACCCGCGCTATATCGACATGCTGCTGACCTATGAGGACCGGCGGTTCTACGACCATGCCGGGGTGGACCCGCGGTCGATGGCGCGCGCCCTGTGGCAGGCGGCGACCTCGGGCCGGATCGTGTCGGGCGGCTCGACCCTGACCATGCAGGTGGCGCGGCTCTTGGAGGAAGGCACGACCGGAGAGGTCGGCGGCAAGCTGCGCCAGATGCGGGTGGCGCTGGCGCTGGAACGGCGGCTGAGCAAGGACCAGATCCTGTCGCTGTATCTGCAGCTCGCGCCCTTCGGCGGCAATCTGGAAGGGGTGCGGGCGGCGTCCTTGTCCTATTTCGGCAAGGAACCCCGCCGCCTGACCCCGGCGGAATCGGCCTTGCTGGTCGCCATTCCGCAATCGCCGGAAACCCGCCGCCCCGACCGCGCCGCCGACCGGGCCGAAGCCGCGCGCGACCGCGTTCTGGCCCGCGCCGTGCGCTTTGACCTGATCGACGCGGACGAGGCGAAGGCCGCCCTGTCGGAACATGTCCCCGGCACGCGCCAGCCCTTCCCCGCCCATGCCCCGCATCTGGCCGACCGGGCGCGGGCCGAAGACCCCTCGCGCGCCACCCATGACCTGACCATTGATCTGGACTTGCAGAAGAAGCTGGAAAAGCTGGCGCTGCAATCGGTGCAGGGACGCGGCGACCAGTTGCAGATCGCCATCGTCGTTGCCGACCATGCTTCGGGCGAGATCCTGGCCTCGGTCGGCTCTGCCGCCTTTACCGCCGATGCGCGGCAGGGCTATGTCGACATGACCACCGCGTTGCGCAGCCCGGGTTCGACGCTGAAACCACTGGTCTATGGTCTGGCCTTCGATCAGGGTCTGGCCCATCCGGAAACGATGATCGACGACCGGCCCATGGTTTTTGGCACCTATGCGCCACAGAATTTCGACAAGCTGTTCCATGGCGAGATCAGGCTGCGCGAGGCGTTGCAGATGTCGCTGAACATCCCCGCCGTCGCGCTGACCGATGCGCTGGGCCCGGCCAAGCTGCTGTCGGCTCTGGGCAAGGCGGGCGTCGCCTACAAGATCCCCGGCGACCAGCCCGGCCTGGCCGTGGCGCTGGGGGGCGTGGGCGTGACCTTGCAGGACATGGTGCAGCTTTACGCCGCCATGGCGCGCGGCGGCGTGGCCCTGCCGCTGACCTGGCGCAAGGATGGCGACCGGCCTGAGGGGCAAAGGCTGATCTCGTCCGTCGCCGCCTGGGAAGTGGGCGATATCCTGGCGGGCCTCGCCCCGCCGCCCGGCGCGCCGTCGAACCGGCTGGCCTACAAGACCGGCACTTCCTATGGCCATCGCGATGCCTGGGCCATCGGCTTTGACGGCAGGCATGTGATCGGGGTCTGGATGGGCCGCGCCGATGGCACGCCGGTGCCGGGCGCCTTTGGCGCCGAGGTTGCGGCGCCGGTGCTGTTTCAGGCCTTCAACCGGCTGAAGCCGCAGCTCGACCCGCAGCCCCCCGCCCCCGCCGCGACGCTGCTGGTGTCGAACCCGCAGCTTCCCCTGCCGCTGCAACGTTTTCGCCCGCGCGGCTCGGTTTTTGCCGCCGCCCCGGATGCCCCTGCCGTGGCTTTCCCGCCCGACGGGTCCGAGGTGGAACTGCTGCCCTCGGGCCTGAAAGTCTCGGTCCGCGGCGGCACCGCACCTTTCACCTGGCTTCTGGACGGCACCCCGGTTGCGGTCGCCACGCGCGAGCGCGAAGCGATGCTGCCCAGCCCCGGCACCGGCTTTGTCACCCTGTCGGTGATCGACGCGGCGGGGCGTTCGGCCCGCGCCACCGTCCGGCTTTGGTAGGGTCAGACCCGCTCTATCGCCAGCGCGATACCTTGGCCGCCGCCGATGCACATCGTCACCAGCGCCGTCTTGCCGCCGATCCGCTCCAACTCATACAGCGCCTTGGTGGTTATGATCGCCCCAGTTGCGCCGACCGGATGGCCCAGCGCGATCGCGCCGCCATTCGGATTGACCTTCGCCGGGTCCAGATCCAGCGCACGCGTCACCGCAATGGCCTGGGCCGCGAAAGCCTCGTTCGATTCCACCACGTCGAAAGACTGCGGCGAGATGCCCAGCTTGCGGCACAGGGCCTGCACCGCCGGAATCGGGCCGATGCCCATGACCTTGGGGTCCACGCCCGCCACCGCATAGCCCATGATCCGCGCGCGCGGCCTGAGCCCGCCCAGCGCATCGCCCCGCGCCAGCACCAGCGCCGCCGCGCCATCGTTCAGCCCGCTGGCATTGCCCGCCGTGACCGTGCCGTCCTTCTGGAAGGCCGGGCGCAGGCCGGCCAGAGCCTCGGCCGTCGTGGCCTTGGGATGTTCGTCCACCGCAAAACTGACCGGGCCTTTGCGGCTAGCGATCTCGACCGGAACGATCTGGTCGGCGAACCGCCCTTCGGCAATCGCCGCCGCCGCCCGGCGCTGGCTTTCCAGCGCGAACTCATCCTGGGCCGCGCGGGTGATGCCGTCGCGCGCCGCGACGTTTTCCGCCGTCACCCCCATATGGCCGGTGCCGAAGGGGCAGGTCAGCGCGCCGGTCATCATGTCCAGCGCCCGGGTATCGCCCATCTTCTGGCCCCAGCGCGCGGCGGGAAGGGCATAGGGCGACCGGCTCATGCTTTCCGCGCCGCCCGCCAGCGCGAAATCGGCATCGCCCAGCATCAGGGCCTGCGCCGCCGAGACGATGGCCTGCGCGCCGGACCCGCACAGCCGGTTCACGTTCATCGCGGGCGCGGTTTCCGGCACGCCGGCCTGCATCGCCGCCACGCGCGACAGATACATGTCGCGCGGCTCGGTGTTGATGACATGACCAAAAACCACGGTGCCGATCTGCCCGCCCTCGACTCCCGCCCGTGCCAGCGCCACCTTGGCGGCGACAGTCGCGGTTTCGATGGGTGGCAGCGTCGCCAGCGACCCGCCAAAGCCACCAATTGCCGTGCGGGCGGCGGAGAGAATGTAGATATCGGTCATCGGCGGCATCTCCTGTTGGCTCTGCGGCGGGGCCGCAGGTTCAGCAGACAGTCTTTGCCTTCGCAGCGCGCGGCGCAAGCGGTCAGGCCGCCCCGCGCCGCAGCGTCATTCCCAGGCCATCAGGTGTTCAAGCGCGCGACGGAAGGCCGCGGCATCGTCACCCAGGCGAAGGGCCAGCTCTTTTTCGAATTCATGCGCGATCGGAATCAACCGCATGACAAGTTCGCTTCCCTGTTGCGTCAGGCAGATTTGCAAAAGCCGCCGGTCATCGGCATTCTCGCGTTTTTCCACCATCCCGGCGCTTTCAAGTCGGCTTGCCGCGCGGCTGACCTTGGACTTGTCCATTGCAACCGCAACATGCAATTCGCGAACCGATACACCTTCGCTGCCCCACAATTGCACAAGAACGCGCCATTCCGGGACCGAAAGCTGGAATTCCGGCGCGAAACGGCTGGTCAGCTCCTTGCGTATTCGTTCGGTCATAACCGAGAGCTGAAACGGCAGAAATCCGTTGAGCTCGAAAGACTCGTATTTCATTACAGGCACCCCACCACAGAACCAATGACTGCACGAAAGTCCGGAAGCTGCAAGCGTTGACAAGCATTTCCGGGAAGCAGACAGCACATCCAAGAGCAGATTTGCAGGAGACGGAATTGAGCGATTCGTCGCGGGCCCGGCAGGGGCTTTTGATCGCCGGTGTGGCCTGTTTCGCCATGATGGGCGTCGGGCAGTCGCTCTATGGCCCGACATTGCCGGTTTTCGGGCGCATGTTCGGGGTGCCGCAGGCCGAAACCGGGCTTCTTGTTTCGGCGCATTGGACGGGATGCGCCCTTGGCATCGCGGCGATGTTCGCCTTTGGCAACCGAATCTCGCCGCGCCATGCGCTGGCGACCATGGCTTTAGGGGCGGCAGGTCTGGCCAGCCTGGCGGGCTGGGGCGCGACGCTGGCCGCGGCCTTCGTCTTCGGTGCCGGCTATGCCATGGCCACCGCCGTCTTCAACCCGCGCGTGCTTGCGGCTTTCGGCCCGCGCGGCCCCTCGATGCTGAGCCTGTTGAACGCCTGTTCCGGCATCGGCGCGATTCTCGCGCCCTTGGCCTTCGTGCGCTTTGGCCAGGACCCGCGCCTGGCCTTTCTGGTTACGGCGGGCCTGGCCGTGGCGATCTGGTTCCTGCCTGGCGCGGGCGGCGCGGCCCCCACCCCCGCCCCGGGCAGCGCGCAAGGATTTCGTCCGCGCCTGCCCATCCTGGCCTTCGGCGCCGCCGCCATCGGCATCGAGGCGAGCCTGATCGGCCTTGGCCCCACCGCGCTGATCGCGGCAGGCGAAAGCGAGGCGCGCGCGGCCGAGTTCCTGTCGGTCTTCTTCGTGGTCTTTCTGGCGGCCCGGATCGTGCTGACCTTTACCGCCCATCTGGTGCCCAGCTTTGTGCTTTTCCTGTCCGGCCTGATCGCGATCGCCTGCTTCGCGCTGCTTGGCGCGACCGTCTCTCCGGCCTGGGCCTTTGTCGCCATGGGCGCCTCGGCGGGCGTGTTCTTCCCCAGCTATTTCGTCACCGCCAGCCAGCATATGGGCACTGACCCGCGCGTGCCGCCCACGGTCATCGGGGCCGGGCTGGTGGGCGGCATCTTCCTGCCGCTGATCCTGTCGCCGCTGATGGTGCAGCTTGGCGAGCGGGGCTTTTTCTGGCTGGTGGCCGGACTGGCCGGGGCGGCGGCGCTGGCGGGGTTTGTGGCGCTGCGGCCGATGCTGCGCCCGGCGCGCGCGGCCTAGGGATGCGCTGACGCGGCGAGGCTCAGCGCCCCGCCTGCCAGGCCGCGACCTCGGGGATCGGCCAAAGCAACATCAGCACATTCAGCGCCAGTCCGTCGCGGATCAGCCAGATCGTCGTCGCCTCGAACCCCAGCGCGATCACGACTGTCGCCCAGACCGGCAGGCGCGCGGCCAGCCAGAAGCCCAGCACCATGGCCAGGATGTCGCTGACCGAATTGATCACCGAGTCGCCAAAGTAATCCAGGCTGATCGTCACCGACCGATAGCGCTCGATCACGGCATTCGAGTTTTCGACCAGCTCCCAGGCGCTTTCGACCAGGGTGGCAATCGCCAGTCGCCAGCCCAGCGAAAGCCGCCGCGCCACCAGCCACAGGGCGCCAAAGAACAGGAAGCCGTGGATGATATGGCTGGGCGTATACCAGTCGGAAATATGCTGGCTGTTTTCCGAACTGACGACCGCGCCGTGCCAGAGTTTGACATAGCCGCATTTGCAGATCAGCACGCGGCCATCGGCCCAAAGCCAGACCGCCGCGGCAGCAATGATCAGCGCGGTCGCAAGATAGGGCAGCCAGAAGCGGCGGGCATGGGGCATCATGGCCCTGACGGAATCACGCTCGGCGGATCTGGTAAAGCGAAATCACGGGGCGGGTACGGTTCCCCCGACCCGCGCGAGTGAGGAGAGCATGACAGTCACCCCCTTCCTGCGGATGGCGCAGAACAATGCCTGGGCGAACGAGACCCTGCACGCGGCGCTGGCCGCCCTGTCGCCCGGCGGTTTCACCGCGCCGAATGTGGGCTTCTTCCCGTCATTGGCGCAGACGCTGAACCACATCCTGACGGTGGACCGCTACTATCTGGCCGCGCTGGCGGGGCGCCCCCTGCCCTATGCGATGATCGAGGAACCGGATCTGACGGATGCCGCCGCCCTTGCCCCGGCGCAACGGGCCGAGGATCTGCGGCTGATCGCCTTCTGTCGCAGCCTGGATGCGGCAGGATTGGCGCGCAGCGTCGGCACGATCCGGCGCGACGCGCATGTTCCCGAACGAGTGGACGACCTTCTGCTGCATCTGTTCCAGCATCAGATCCACCATCGCGGCCAGGCGCATGTTCAGCTGCAGCATCTGGGCACAGCCCCGCCGCAGCTTGACGATTTCCATCTGGAACATGAGCGGGTGCCCCGGGCCGGCTTCTGGCGGGGCGCTTAGCCCGGATCGGGCAATAGCCGCACACGCCCGGCTTCGGTCAGGAGGAACACATCGCGCCCCTCGATCGCGACCGCCGTCAGCGGCCCGCCATAGGCGGCGGAACTGTCGATGTTCACCCGGTTGCCATGGTGATGCGGGGCCGGAATGGCGGTATGGCCATGCACGACAAGAAAGCCGTGGTCGCGCCTGTCCTCCAGGAAAGGCTGGCGGATCCAGACCAGATCGGTCTCGGTCTGCTTGTCCATCGCAAAGCCGGGGCGGATCCCGGCATGGACAAAGACCACCTCGCCGATCCGCTGCCAGACCGGCCGTTCCTTCAGAAAATCGCGATGTGCCTGCGGCACCTTGGCCAGCGCTTCT
Organism: Fuscovulum sp.; assembly: GCA_041916535.1. Taxonomy (GTDB): domain Bacteria; phylum Pseudomonadota; class Alphaproteobacteria; order Rhodobacterales; family Rhodobacteraceae; genus Pseudogemmobacter. The sequence goes on from JAYRZG010000009.1 coordinate 198,978, forward strand.
TCATGCACGGCCTTCACCGGCCGGTCGCCCGCGCTGCGCAGCCCGTAAGAGGCCAGCGTCTCGGCCCCGCCCAGCCGCGGATGCAGCCAGGAGAGGTCGGGCCGCAGCCCAGGCTCGGGTTCCTCGGGCGCGCGCAGGAAACGGCTGAACATCCGGTCGTGGTTGCCTTTCAGCACCACCCAATCCTCGCCCCGGTCGATCCCGCGCATCAGATGGTCGATCACGCCCCGGCTGTCCGGCCCGCGATCCACCAGATCGCCGACATGCACCACCGTTGCCGGTCCATGCACTGCCATATCCGCCGCGATCCGCGCATGGGCGGCTTGCAGCAGGTCAAGATGTCCGTGAATGTCGCCGATGGCATAGCTGTGCATGGCGCTTGCCTAGCCCGGTGCCAAAGGCGTGACAAGGGCGAAGCAATGGTTCCGAATGCCCGGCCCAGGTGATATGTCAGCGCAAACATCGCAGACAGGAGGCGCAGGATGACCCAGGCTCGCATCGGCCTGATCGGCCTTGGCACCATGGGTGCGGCGCTGGCCCTGAACATCGCGGAAAAGGGCCATCGCATCGCGGTCTGGAACCGCACCGCGCAGGTGACGCGCGATTTCCATGCCAGAGCCGGGGCGCTGGCCGAGAACATCGTTCCGACCGAGACGCTGGCCGATCTGGTTGCCGCCATCGCGCCGCCCCGCGCGATCATCCTGATGGTCCCGGCGGGGCCGGTGGTCGACGACCAGATCGCCGCTTTGCGCCTGCTTCTTGCCCCGGAAGACCTGATCATCGACGCGGGCAATGCGAACTTCCATGATACTGAACGCCGCTCGTCCGCCGCTGAGGCCGCCGGACAGGCCTTCCTTGGCATGGGCGTATCAGGAGGCGAGGACGGCGCCCGGCACGGCCCCTCGATCATGGGCGGCGGGCCGCGCGCCGCCTGGGACCGCGTGGCCCCGGTGCTGGAATCGATCGCGGCGCGGCATCAGGGCACGCCCTGCGCCACCTGGATGGGGCCGCGCGGGGCCGGGCATTTCGTCAAGACCGTGCATAACGGCATCGAATATGCCGATATGCAGATGATCGCCGAGGCCTATGGCCTGATGCGCGACGGTCTGGGCCTGACTGCCGCCCGGATCGCCCCGGTCTTCGCCCGCTGGAACGACGGCGCGCTGAAATCCTACCTGATCGAGATTTCCGCCGCCGTCGCCGCCGCGATTGACCCGGAAAGCGGCGCGGCCATGCTGGATGTCATCACCGATGCGGCGGGGCAAAAGGGCACGGGCCGCTGGACTGCCATCGAGGCCCAGCATCTGGCCGCCCCGATCCCGGTGATCGAGGCGGCGGTTGCCGCGCGCAACATCTCGGCCCGGCGCGAGGAACGCGCCGACGGGCAGGCTGCCTTCGGCGCCGGGCCGCAGCCGCTAGCCCTGCCGCTTGAAGATATCGAAGGCGCGCTGATCGCGGGCAAGATCCTGTGCTATGCGCAGGGCTTCACCATGCTGGCGGCGGCTTCGGAGAGCTTTGGCTGGGGCGTGCCGCTGCCGGACTGCGCCAAGGTCTGGCGCGCGGGCTGCATCATCCGCTCGGCCATGCTGGATGACATGGCCCAAGCCCTGACCGAAGACCCTGCGCGCAACCTGATCTTTGCCCCGGCCCTTGCTGCACTGCTTCGCCAGCATCACCCCGCCTTGCGCCGCGTGGTGGCCGAAGCCGCGCTGCGGGGCCATGCCCTGCCTGCGCTTTCCGCCGGTCTTGCGTGGTTCGACGCCATGCGCACCGCGCGCGGCACGGCAAACATGATTCAGGGCCAGCGCGATTACTTCGGCGCCCATGGCTTTCAGCGTCTGGATGGCAAACCCCTGCCGCATGGCCCCTGGGCCGGGCAGGGGGCGCAAGATTAGCGCGCCACGGCGTAGGCGGGTTGCAGCGCCGCCTCGGTGGCCGCTTGCGGCGCGACATTCTGGTTCAGCAGGCCCCAGAGGAAGCCATTGGCCACCGCCTGCGCGCCCAGCGCCGCCAGCACCGCTGCAAGCGAGGTTGCCCGGGCGATGACCGAGGGGTTCAGATCGCCAAAGCCATGCAGGCCCCAATAGGTCAGGCTCGCAGCCGCCACGCCAAGGCCCAGCAGGAACAGCACGCCGCCCGCCTGACAGGCGCGATCCACCGAGAGGCGGGCTTGCAGACGCTCAAAGCGGTCGGAGGAGGGCAAGAGGCCAAAGCGCACCGCGAAGGTCCGCGCCAGCACATGGAACCACACCATCTGCGCGCCGGTCAGCGCCGCCATCGCGGTCAGGATCACGGCGCCGATGTCAAAGGTCACGCCGCCCAGCGTGAGCGGCCCGAACATCAGCGCGGCAAAGCCCGCTCCGCCGGTCGCCAGCAGCGCCAGACCCGGCAGCAGGAACAGGCTGAACGGGGCAAAGGTCAGAAGTAGCTTCAGATGGCGCCAGCCATCGGGGAAGCTGCGCAGATGCGGCGGACGCGAGCGGCCATCGGGCGACAGCGTCGTCGGCACTTCCTCGATACGCAGCCCGGCCAGCGAGGCCTTGATCACCATTTCCGAGGCAAACTCCATCCCCGGCGAGGAGAGGCCCAGCCGCAGCACCGAGGCGCGGGAAAAGCCGCGCAGCCCGCAATGGAAGTCGCCCACTGGCGTGCGATACAGCACCCGACCGATGGTCGACAGAACCGGATTGCCCAGATAGCGGTGCAAAGGCGGCATGGCGCCCTTGGCGATCCCGCCCCTGAAGCGGTTGCCCATCACCAGATCGGCCCCGCCGCGCAGCGCCTGAACGAAACCGTCGAGCCGCGAGAAATCGTAGCTGTCATCGCTGTCGCCCATGATCACGAAGCGGCCATCTGCGGCCTCGATCCCGGCGATCAGCGCCGCGCCATAGCCGCGGCGCGGCACCGGCACCACGCGGGCGCCCAGAGCCTCGGCAATCGCCTGGCTGCCATCGGTCGAGCCATTGTCGGCGATGACGATCTCACCCTCGACGCCCGAACGTTCCAGATAGCCGCGCGCTTTCACGATGCAGGCGGCCAGCGTCTCGGCCTCGTTGAGGCAGGGCATCAGAATCGTCAACTCGGTCATGGGAACCCCCCGGAAACTCTTTGGCGGCACTCTTCCGGCGGATTGGGCCGGAATTGGGGCGGAAGCGGGAAGGTTTGGCGGCGCAAGCCCCGCATGGCCCCGGAAGATGCGCGAAATTGTCATCATCCTGACCGTTTCCAGCTTTAGCCCGATCCGGCAATTGGTGACGATTTGATACGAAGGCGGAAACGACGTGAAGCTGAAGATTTCCGGTGCGCCCCCGCGTCTCGCGCATATTGTGCTTCTGCTCTGCATCCTGGTGGCGGCGCAGGCGGTGAACTCGCTCGACAAGCTGAATTCCGGCTTCTCGGACAACCTGATGCGTCTGGTTGAGGTGCGCGACTGGCTGGGCGGGCAGGCCTGGGCCGATCTGATGCAGCACCGGCTGCTGCCTCCGGGCGGCGTGTCGATGCACTGGTCGCGCTATGTCGATGCGGGCATCGCCGCCCTTCTGGTGCCGCTGTCCTGGATCTTGCCCATGGCCACGGCCGAGATGCTGACCCAGGTGCTCTGGCCCTCGCTTCTTCTTGTCGCGCTTTGCGTCGTGGTCGCCTGGGGCGGCAACCGGCTGCTCGGGCCTGCGGCGGCGATCGGCGCCGGGCTGATGGCGGTGTTCTGGGCCAAGATCGGCCCGGGCAAGTTCGGCCCCGGCAATCTTGACCATCACAATGTCCAGGTCCTGTTCTCAACCATCGCGCTGGCCCTGGCCATCGTGCCGCCGCGCGATCTGCGCCGCGGTGCTGCGCTGATGGGGGCATTGGCCGGGGCGGCCGCCGCCTTTGCCCTGGCTGTCGGGCTGGAAATGCTGCCGATGCTTTTCCTGCTCTGGGGTCTTTCCGCCCTGCGCCTGGCCTTTGGCGTCCCGGGCAGCGCGCCCTGGCTGACCGGCTTTTCGATTTCTCTGGGCATCTCCGCCCCGCTGCTGATGATCGGCCAAACCGCGCCCGCCGAATGGCTGCTGCCCTGGTGCGACGAGCTGGCCCCGCCGCTTCTGGCGGTGATCGCCGCCGGTATCGCCGCCTCGCTGGCGGGCGTGGCCGCCGCCCGCCGCATCTCCTCGCCCTTCGCGCTTTTCGCGATCATGGCCGCCATCGCCGGGATCGGCCTCTGGCTCTCTGCGCCGCTGACCGCCGCCTGCCTGAACGGCCCCTATGGCGCCATGCCTGAAGAGGCCCGCCGCATCATCGAGGAACGCATCGCCGAGGCACAGCCGGCCTGGCGATCGTTCCAGATCCTGCCCTTCGGTGTCAACGCGCTGATGACCCCGGCCATAGCGGTCACGCTTCTGGCGGCAGCGCTGGGTTGGTCGTCCCGCCGCGCGCTGACCGCAGCTCAGCGTCAGGCGCTGACCATCCTTCTGGCGATCTCGGTGACCGGCCTTGTGATCAGCATGGTGCAAATCCGCGCGCTGGCCGTCTCGGCCCCGGCCATTCCCTTCCTTGCGGGCTTCGTCATGTGGCGCATCGCCGCGCTTTTCAGCGGCGGCCGCAGCCGCCCGGCGGCGCTTTCGGCGCTTCTCGCCGTCCTGTTCATCGCCGTGCCGCAGCTTCCGCTTGCCTTCGGCATGCTGGCAACCGGCTGGCTTCCCGACAAAGGCTCGACCGAGCCGAACGACCCCGATGCCTGGCAACCCCTTTCCGGTTCCTGCCGCACCCAGGGCGTGCGCGATCAACTGGCCGCACTGTCGTCGCAGCTGCCAGTCGGCTCGATCATCCTGAGCGAGCTGAATTTCGGCTCGATGATCCTGGCCTATACGCCCTATGGCGCGACCTCGGCGGGGTATCACCGCAGCGGCGATGCCTTCATTGCCGGGGTGATCCCCTTCCAGCGCGAGGAGGGCATGATCCGCATGCTGCGCAAGACCGGCGCAGATTACGTCATGGTTTGCCGCGCGGGCGGCGGCGGCGGCCGCTTTGGCGCGCGGCTTCTTGCGGGCGATCTGCCGGCCTGGCTGTCCGCGCCACAAGGCAACGCGCAGGAAATCCTGCTTCTGAAGGTCGACCAGCCCGCCCTCGCCACCCTGCCTGCCACGCCGGAAGGCGCAGCCCCCGCCCAGGTCACGCAATGAGCAAGAAGGGCGACCATGCCGGGGGCCTTTTCCGCTTTCTGATCGTCGGCGGCACGGCGGCGCTGGCCTACGCCCTGGTCACGGCGGCGCTGGTTTCGCGCCAGCCTCTGCCACCCGGCCTGACCTCGGCTCTGGTCTGGATTGCCTTCATCCCGCCGGTCTTCTGGTGCCACCGCCGCTTCACCTTTCGCGCCCGCGCGCCCCGCCGTGGCGCACTGGGTCTTTATGCGCTGACCCAAGGCGTCAGCCTGGCCATCGTCTCAATCGCGGGCGCATGGTTCGTGACCCGCGACATGCTGCTTGATACCGGGCTTTATCTTGCCGCCTCGGCGCTGGCCGCCATCACAAGCTATGCGCTGAACCACCTGTTCGTCTTCCGCGATCACCCGGCCTCTGGATCAGGCAACATCTTGTAGGACTGGAAATTCACGTCGCCCGACCAGCGCCAGGCCGCCAGCAATCCCTGCGGCCCGGCGCGGAAGGCATGGGGCATCAGCGAGGGGTGATGGATCATCTCGCCCGGCCCGCGCCAGCGCTTGTCTTCCCCTGCCCGCCACTCTGCCCCGCCCGCAAGGATCACATAGGTCTCGTCAGCATCATGGTTGTGCAGGGCGTAATAGGTGTCGGGCCTCTGCCAGAACAGCCCCAGAAGCAGATTGTCGCAGCGGATCGGGTCTGTCGGCCCGAGAAGCGTGGCGGATGCCGTGGCTTTGGCGGCATCCGCGCTCATCCTGCCATCGGCGGGATTGGTTCCCCAGGGCAAGACGGGCTGCGCAGCCGCGACCAAGGCGGCCAGGGGATGCGCGCCCTCTGCCCCCGCCAGCGCCGCCAAGTCCGCGCCAAAGCCAGGGGCGGGCTGGGCCGTCCAGAGATCGCCGCCCAGCGCGCCGCGCAAAAGCTTGGCCGTGCGGATCGCTTCGGCCCGCCCCTCGGTCGCGTAAAGGTCGGCCAGGGCCGCCAGCAGCTGGTCCATCGCCTGATCGCGCATGTCGCCCCCATTCGTTTCGCCGCAGAATTTCGCAGCGCGGCACAAAAGGAAAGGGGGCGAAGGGCCGGTCGAGGCCCGATCAACCCGCCTCGGCCAGAATGGCCAGGAAGGCCGCGCCGAACCGGTCGGCCTTTTGCGCATCCATGCCTTGCACGCGCTGCAATTCGGTCAGGCTGCGCGGGCGCCGCTCGGCGATCTGGCGCAGGGTGGACTGGGTGCAGGACAGGGGCTTGCCGATGCCGTCAGGGCCGCGTTGCAGGGCAAGCTGGGCCTCGGCCAGACGGTCATAGACCGCGCCTTCGGTCTTGCCTGCCAGCGCCCGCCGTGCAGGGTGCAGCTCCGGCGCGCTGGCGCCCAGGATGACCGACAGGAAATCGCGCCCGTAGCTTTCCAGTTTTTTGGCACCCACCCCCGTGATCCCGGCCATCTGGTCCAGCGTCTGCGGCCGTTTCTCGGCCATCTCGATCAGGGTGCGGTCGGCAAAGATGACATAGGCCGGCACGGCGGCCGCATCGGCCAGCGCGCGGCGCTTGGCCTTGAGCGCCGACAGAAGCGGAGCGTCTTCCTCAGAGACCAGTGTCTTCAAGGGCGTCTTCACCGTGGCCTGCATCGCGTCCTTGCGCAGCACGACCTGCACCTCGCCGCGCAGCACCGGGCGGGCGGCTTCGGTCATGCGCAGGGCACCATGGCGTTCGGGATCGGGGCGCAGAAGGTCTCGGCCCATCATCTGACGGAAGACCGCATCCCATTGGCCTTTCGACAAGTCGCGCCCGACGCCGAAGGTGGGCAGGGCGTCATGTCCGCGATCGCGGACCTTTTCGGTGGCATTGCCGACAAGGATGTCGATCAGATGGCCCTTGCCGAAGCTTTCATCGGTGCGCAGCGCCGCCGACAGCGCCTTGCGCACGGCATCGGTGGCATCGAAGACTTCGGCCGGGCGGTCGCAGAGGTCGCAATTGCCGCAAGGCTCGGGCGTCTCGCCGAAGTAGCGCAACAGGACCTGACGGCGGCAGGCGATGGCCTCGGCCAGCCCCAGAAGCGCGTTCAAGCGGCCATGGTCGGCCTGCTTGCGCTCCATCGGCGCGGCGCTTTCGTCGATCTGCTGGCGACGGAAGCGGATGTCATCGGCACCGAACAGGGTCAGGGTTTCGGCGGGGCTGCCATCGCGCCCGGCGCGGCCGATTTCCTGGTAATAGCCCTCGATCGACTTGGGCAGGTCGGCATGGGCGACCCAGCGGATGTCGGGCTTGTCGATGCCCATGCCGAAGGCGACCGTCGCCACCACGATCAGCCCGTCATCGCGCTGGAAGCGGGTTTCCACCTCGCGGCGCTGATCGGGATCAAGCCCCGCATGATAGGCCAGCGCATGGTGCCCCGCGGCGCAGAGGGCCTGGGCCAGGACCTCGGTCTTCGCGCGCGTGCCGCAATAGACGATGCCCGACTGGCCCTTGCGGGCGGCGGCGAAGCGCAGGATCTGGTCGCGCGGGGCATCCTTGGCAGCGAAGGCGAGGTGGATGTTCGGCCGGTCGAAGCCGCGCAGGAAAGTGGCAGGCGCGGTGCCGTCAAACAGGCGGGTGACGATCTCGGCCCGCGTCTCCTCATCCGCCGTGGCGGTGAAGGCGGCGAGCGGCACATCCAGCATACGGCGCAGGGCGCCGATGCGAAGGTAATCGGGGCGGAAATCATGGCCCCATTGCGAGACGCAATGCGCCTCGTCCACCGCGATCAGCGACACGCCGATGCGCTTCAGCATGGGCAGCGTGGCGGGGGCGGCCAGCCGTTCCGGCGCGATGTAGAGAAGTTTCAGCCGCCCGTCATCCAGCGCGGAAAAGACCTCTTCCGTCTCCTGCTCGGTATTGCCCGAGGTCAGCGCCCCCGCCTCGACCCCCGCCGACCGCAAGGCGCGGACCTGGTCGCGCATCAGCGCGATCAGCGGGCTGATAACGACGGTGACGCCCTGGCGGCACAGGGCGGGAAGCTGGAAGCACAGCGACTTGCCGCCGCCGGTGGGCATGATGGCAAGGGTATTGTTGCCCGAGGTAACCGAGGCGACGATTTCCTCTTGCCCCGGCCGGAAGCCCGGGAATCCGAAGACCCGGGCCAGAAGCGCCTGCGGCGTGGACATCAGAGGAAATAGGCCACGTTGTTGGCAAGGATGATGCGCAGGGCGATGACCACGATCAGCACGACAAGAGGGGCGAAATCGATGCCGCTCATCGCCGGCAGGATGCGGCGGACGCGGGAATAGATCGGGTCGAGCACGCGGTTCAGCCCGTACCAGATCTGGGCGACCAGCGGCTGACGCAGGTTCAGCACCTGGAAGTTGATCAGCCAGGACATGATCACATGCACGAGGATCACATAATAGATGATGTTCAGGATCAGCATCAGGATCTGGAACAGCGACTGCATGGGTCCCCCGGTCTGTATGGCAATTGACCTGAGGTAGCGCGGGGCCGGTCCAAGGGCAATCCCTACGCAGGGTCACGCTTGACCTTGAATGCGCAAGATTGCAGCCAAGGCGCAAAGGAGAGGCGCATGTATCCCTGGTTCCGCATGGCCAAGGAATTGTGGAAATTCCGCAAGACCAGGCTTGGCCCGTTTGAGACCCATGTCAGCACCCATCGCTGCTGGCCCTGGGACATCGATCCTTTCATGGAATTGAACAATGGCCGCACCCTGACCCTGTATGATCTGGGCCGCCTGCCCTGGGGATTTCGCACCGGGGTCAACCAGCTGGTCAAGGCGCGAGGCTGGGGCATGGCGGTAGCGGGCGTGTCGGTGCGCTATCGCAAGCGGATCACCGCCTTTCAGGCCTTCACCATGAAGACGCGGCTCTTGGGCTGGGACGGGCGCTTCACCTATTTCGAGCAGAGCATGTGGCGCGGCGGTGACTGCGCCTCGCAGGCCCTGATCCGCATGGCGGCGACGCGGGGACGGACCGGCATCCTGCCACCTGCGGAACTGGTGCAGGCCCTGGGCCTGCCGCCGGAAAGCCCCGCCCTGCCCGGCTGGGTGCAGGCCTGGATCGCGGCCGATGCCGAGCGGCCCTGGCCGCCTGTTCGGTAACGGAGGGGCCTACTGGCCGCGTCCCGGGGGCTTCGCGCCCCCGGACCCCCTCGGGATATTTGAGAACAGAAGAAGGGGCGAGGAAGCCTTGGGGCGCAGCCAAGGCGGGTTGCCTGTTGCCGGGTTTCGGGGTTCACTCCGCCCAAAGACCGGGCGGGCAGTCTGGGCGGGCAGATGGGGCGGGCGATGATCAGCGCGAGGAAACGCATCTGGGGCTGGTATTTCTTTGACTGGGCGAGCCAGCCTTACAACACTCTTCTTCTGACCTTCATCTTCGGCCCCTATTTCGCCGAGGTGGCGCGGGGGTATTTTGCCGCCGCCGGGGCCGATGCCGAAACCGCCGCCGCCCATTCGCAGGCCTATTGGACCACGGGCCAGACCATCACCGGCCTGTTGATCGCCGTTCTGTCGCCCATCCTGGGCGCGATTGCCGACGGGTCGGGGCGGCGGATGCTGTGGATCTGGATCTTCTCGGTGATGTATTTCACCGGCGCCTGGATGCTTTGGTGGACCTTCCCGCAAGTGCCGGGCCTGTTCTGGCCGGTCTTCTGGTTCAGCCTGGGCTTCATCGGCATGGAGATGGCGACGAATTTTACCAATGCGCTGATGCCCGACCTGACGGGGCATGACGAGATGGGAAAGATCTCCGGCGCGGGCTTTGCCTTCGGCTATGCGGGCGGCGTGCTGGCGCTGTTCATCGTGCTGCTGTTCTTTGCCGAGGATGGCGCCACGGGAAAGACCTTCATCGGTCTCGCACCGCTGTTCGGGCTGGATGCGGCGGCGCGCGAGGGCACGCGGTCGGTCGGGCCTTTCACGGCGATCTGGTATGCGATCTTCATGATCCCCTTCTTCCTGTGGGTGCGCGAGCCGGTTCTGCGCGGGGCGCGACAGAACGTGGCGCAGTCGCTACGCGGGCTGTGGGATTCGATCAAGGCGCTGGGGCAGCGGCGCAGCCTGGCGGCCTTCCTTGTGTCGTCGATGCTGTACCGGGATTCGCTGAATGCGGTTTACGGGCTGGGCGGGGCCTATGCCTCGAACGTGATGGGCTGGTCGGTGGTCCAGAGCGGCATCTTCGGCATCCTGGCCGCGATCACGGCAGCAGTGTTTTCCTGGCTGGGCGGGCGGTTCGATGCGCGCTACGGGCCGAAGGTGGTGATCGTCTGGTCGATCCTGGCCTTGACGGCGGTGATCGTGGTCATGGTCGGGCTGACGCCGGACCAGTTCTACGGCATGCCCTTTGCCGAAGGGTCGGCCCTGCCGAATGTCATCTTCTACATCTGCGGCGCTGTGATCGGGGCGGCGGGCGGCACGGTCCAGTCTGCCAGCCGGACACTGATGGTCTATCACGTCACGCCGGAAACGGCGGCAAGTGGTTTCGGGCTATACGGCATGTCGGGCAAGGCCACAGCCTTCCTTGCCCCCGGACTGATCACGCTGGCAACGCTGGCAAGCGGCTCGGCGCGCATTGGCATCGCGCCCCTGATCGGCCTCTTTCTTCTGGGACTTGTCCTGCTAGTCTGGGTCAATCCCAAAGGTGAGACCGCCAAATGATCTTTCGCGCCCTGCTTTGCGCTGCCCTTCTGTTGCCTGCCCCAGCCATGGCCGAAACGCTGGCCAACAAGCTGTTCGGGGCGGCGCAGGCACCCAGCAAGCAGGATGCGATGCCGATCGGGTCTTACGCGCGGGGCTGTGCAGCGGGACTGATGGAATTGCCCGAGACAGGGCCGACCTGGCAGGCGATGCGCCTGTCGCGCATTCGCCATTACGGCCAGCCGGTGATGGTGCAATTCCTGGTCGACCTGTCTCAGGAGGCCAAGGCGCTGGGATGGGGCAAGGGCCTGTATATCGGCGATATCAGCCAGCCGCGCGGCGGGCCGATGACCAGCGGCCATGCGAGCCACCAGATCGGTCTGGATGCGGACATCTGGTGGCTTGCACCCAAGCGGCTGAACCTGAGCGTGAAGGAGCGCGAGAGCATCTCGTCGATCCCGATGCGGTCGGCCGACCAGCTTTCGGTCACCAAGAGCTTTGGCCCGAAGGCGCGGGCGCTGCTGAAGGCGGCGGCCAGCGATCCGCGGGTGGACCGCATCTTCGTGGCGGCGGCGATCAAGATCGAGATCTGCAAGACCGCCAGGAACAGCGACAAGAAGTGGTTGCAGAAGCTGCGGCCCGTGGCCGGGCATGACACGCATTTCCATGTGCGGCTGAAATGTCCCAAAGGATCGCGGCTGTGCGAGGCGCAGACCCCCACGGTGGCCGAACTGTCCAAGGGCGGCAATGGCTGCGACGACACGCTGATGTGGTGGGTGACCGATTACCTGAACCCGCCCAAGGGCAGCGGCAAGCCAAAAGACCCGGATGCGCCGCACAAGAAGGGACCGCGCGAATTCACGATGGCGGACCTGCCGGGCCAATGCAAATCCGTGCTCGCCTCGGACTGACCGCGCTTTTCGCGCTTCTGTGCGGGTTGCAGGGGGCCGCGTCGCCGCAAGAGCCGGTGGGCTTCGTCTCGGCCTATAGCTGGACCATGGACGATCCGCGCTTCGGCGGGTTTTCGAGCCTGGAACTTTCCGATGACGGCCTTCGCCTGACCACGCTGTCCGACCGCGCGACCTGGCTGACCGCGAAGGTCGAGCGTGATGCAAAGGGGACAATCACCGCGATCCGTCCCGACGGGATCGGCGAATTGCACGATGCCAAGGGCAAGCCCTTGGTCTTCACCCGGACCGACAGCGAGGGGCTGGCGCTTGCCCCGGATGGCACGGCCTATGTCTCGTTCGAGATCCGCACGCGTGTGATGCGCTTTGACCGGCTGGACGGGCCGGGCACCGACTTGCCACTGCATCCAAGTTTCGGCCAGTTCCCCGAGAATGGCGCGCTTGAAGCGCTGGCGATCGATGGCGAGGGGCGGCTCTATACCTTGCCCGAAACCAGCGAGCACGACACAGATCCGTTTCCCGTCCTGCGCTTTGACGGCACGCGCTGGATGCAGATCTTCCGCTTGCCGCGCCTTGGCAACTATCTGCCCGTCGGGGCCGATTTCGGGCCGGACGGGCGGCTCTACATCCTTGAGCGGCAGTTCCTGGGCCTGGGCGGCTTTTCCAGCCGAGTGCGCGCGCTGAAAGTGCCCGCAGCCGGAGAGACGCTGCAAATCGAGACCGTGCTGGAAACCCCGCCCGGCCTGCATGACAATCTGGAAGGGCTGGCGGTCTGGCGCGACGGCACGGGCGCGATCCGGCTGACCATGGTGTCGGATGACAATTTCGCCTTCTTCCTGCGCAACGAGATCGTTGAATACCGGCTGCCGCAGTAACCCTTTGAGCAAGGAAAGCGTTGACCTGTTGCCAGGCTGCCGCTAAAGCGCGCCGTCCCCTGCCAACAGGGGCCAAGTCTCCGCTACCTTGTCAAAACGGAACCGATCTATGACCCGTCTTCTCCCTGGCATCCTTGCCATGGCCATCATCGTCGTGGCCTCGAACATCCTTGTGCAGTTCCTTTACGGTCAATGGCTGACCTGGGGCGCCTTCACCTATCCTTTCGCCTTTCTGGTCACCGACCTGACCAACCGCCTGCAAGGCGCCCGCGCCGCCCGCACTGTGGTGATTGCGGGCTTCGTCGTGGGGGTGATCTGCTCGCTCATCGGCACGCAGGTCATGCTGCAAGGCGACGGCTATGATTATCCCGCCGTGACGCTGCGCATCGCGCTGGGGTCGGGCCTGGCCTTCCTTGTGGCGCAACTGATGGACGTGCATGTCTTCAACCGGCTGCGCGATGGAAGCTGGTGGCGGGCGCCCTTCGTCTCGACGCTGGTGGGGGCGACGCTGGACACCTGCCTGTTCTTCACCACTGCTTTCGCGGGCTTCCTGACCTTTCTGGAACCCGGCAATGACACGTCCTGGGCAACCGAGGCCGTTCCGCTGCTGGGCCAGGGCCCGGCCGTGCCGCTCTGGATTTCGCTGGCCACTGCCGACTGGTGCGTGAAGATTGCGCTTGCCGTGATCGCGCTTGTTCCTTTTCGCATCATCGTCGGAAAACTCGTCGCAAAGGTTGCGTGATTTTTGTTGACGAACACAAAATCTGTGGCAGGCTTCCCTTATCGGCAATCTTTTGAAAGGAGGTGATCCAGTGTCTAGAGTGATATTGGAGAGAGGTGTCCGGACAGTCGGGAGGAGTGTTTTCTAGGGGCAGCCCCCTGGTGAAACAGACCACCGATTGGGCCTTTCCCTAACTGGCCCATCTCCTTGGAACTCGGAAAGGGTCGCCCACGGGGCGGCCCTTTCTCTTATGGCGCAATGGCTTGTGGACAAGTCGCGCCAATGCGAACCTGCCCGCCATGCTGCATGTCACCGAAACCCTTGCCATCGCCGATTGGGAGCTGACCGAAAGCTTCATGCGCGCCTCGGGGCCGGGGGGGCAGAATGTCAACAAGGTCTCGACCGCCGTCGAGCTGCGGTTCGAGGCCGAGCGGTCGCCGCATCTGCCCCCGCCAGTGAAGGCGCGGCTGAAGCGGCTGGCCGGACGGCGCTGGACGCAGGAAGGGGCGCTGGTCCTGCAAGTCGACGAGACCCGCAGCCAGGCCCGCAACCGCGAGATCGCGCGTGAAAGACTGGTCGAGCTGATCCGTGCCGCCCTGGTCGCGCCCAAGCGGCGCATCGCCACCAAGCCCACGCTGGGCAGCCAGAAGCGCCGTTTGGTGGCCAAGGCCGTGCGTGGCGAGGTCAAGGCGCTGCGCGGCAAGGTGGACGACGGCGAATAGCCCGTTCTGCGGGGGGGAATCGTTTGCGTCGGGGCGGATGACAGGCTAGCCAGCGCGGGACATGACGCTTCGGTGACGAGGCGGCAACAGTTTTGCGACAGGCAAGCCATGACCGACCAACCGACCGGGCCGATCAACCGCTGGAAGACGCTGGACAAGGACCTTGACCGCATCGTCCTGCTGGAACAGGCGTCGGCGGCAATCTCGAAACCCACCGTCGCCCTCGGCATCTCGTTTGTCTTCATTTTGGTCTGCGGCCTGGCGGCACTGGGCCTGACCGGGCAGGGCCATGGCACGGCAATCATCGTCGCCGCCGCCGTTTTCGGCGCCTATATGGCGCTGAACATCGGCGCCAACGACGTGGCGAACAATATGGGCCCCGCCGTGGGGGCGAATGCGCTGTCTATGGGCGGCGCGCTGGTCATCGCCGCCGTGTTCGAGACGGCGGGCGCACTGATCGCGGGCGGCGATGTCGTCACAACCATTTCGGGCGGCATCGTCGCGCCCGAGGCGGTGGCCGATCCGAATACGTTCATCTGGGCGATGATGGCGGCGCTGATCGCCTCGGCGCTGTGGCTGAACCTTGCGACCTGGCTGGGCGCTCCGGTTTCCACCACCCATTCCATCGTGGGCGGCGTGATGGGCGCGGGCATCGTCGCGGCCGGATTCTCGGCGGTGAACTGGCCGACCATGGGCCAGATCGCCGCGTCCTGGGTGATCTCGCCGCTGCTGGGCGGGGCGATCTCGGCTTTGTTCCTGGCCTTCATCAAGGCCTATATCAACGATGTGCCCGACAAGCTGGCCGCGGCGCGGCGCTGGGTTCCGGTGCTGGTCGGCGTGATGGCCGGGGCCTTCGCCGCCTATCTGTCTCTGAAGGGGCTGAAGAAAATCTTCGAGATCAGCCTTGGCCATGCCGTGCTGCTGGGGCTGATCGTCGGGCTGGCAGTGACCCTGGCGATGCGCCCCGTGGTGCGGCGCCAGTCGGCGGGGATGGAGAACCGCAAACGCTCGCTCAAGCAGCTGTTCAGCGTGCCGCTGATCATCTCGGCGGCGCTATTGTCCTTTGCCCATGGCGCGAATGACGTGGCGAATGCGGTGGGACCGCTGGCGGCCATTGTTCATGCCGTGCAGGATGCAGGCACGGCGGAAAAGGTGACCATCCCGCTTTGGGTGATGATGATCGGCGCGGCCGGCATTTCCTTTGGCCTTCTGCTGTTCGGCCCGAAACTGATCCGCATGGTCGGGCAGGAAATCACCAAGCTGAACCAGTTGCGCGCCTTCTGCGTGGCGCTTTCGGCCTCGATCACGGTGATCGTTGCGTCCTGGCTGGGGCTGCCGGTTTCCTCGACCCATATCGCGGTGGGGGCGGTGTTCGGCGTGGGCTTCTATCGCGAATGGCATGCCGAGCGGCGGGCGCGTCGGTTGAACCTGCAAAAGGGCAAGCCGCTGACAGCCGAGGAACGCAGCCGACGCAAGCTGGTGCGGCGGGCGCATGTCCTGGGCATCGGCGCGGCCTGGGTGGTGACAGTGCCGGTATCGGCCGGTCTGTCCGCCCTGCTGTTCCTGGCGATGAACGCGGCCTTCTAGGGCCGCGTCAGACCAGAACCTCTTCGGCCACCTGCGCCCCCACGCCGAAGACGCGCTTGTAGCGCGCGATCTCATCGGCCGGGCCCATCGCCTTGTTCGGATTGTCCGACAGCTTGACCGTGGGCCGACCATTGGCCGAAACCGCCTTGCAGACCAGCGAGAACGGCGCCAGCGCATCGCCGGGCACAAGACCGCGGAAGTCGTTGGTCAGCATGGTGCCCCAGCCAAAGGAAACCCGGACGCGACCATGGAACTGGGCGTAAAGCCGCTCGATTTCAGCAACATCCAACCCGTCCGAGAAGATCACCAGCTTCTTCGTTGGGTCTTCGCCCTTCTCGCGCCACCACTTGATCGCGATTTCGGTCGCTGCCGCAGGATCGCCGCTGTCGATGCGGATGCCGGTCCAGCTTGCCAGCCAATCGGGCGCGCGTTTCAGGAAACCCTCGGTACCATAAGTGTCAGGCAGGATGATGCGAAGATTGCCGTCATGTTCCTCATGCCAGTCGGCCAGAACCTGATAGGGTGCCTGGGCCAGTTCGGCATCGGAATTGGCAAGGGCCGAATAGACCATGGGCAGCTCATGCGCATTGGTGCCGATGGCCTCGATGTCGCGCTTCATGGCGATCAGGCAGTTGGAAGTGCCGGTGAATTTCGGACCCAGGCCTTCCATCAGTGCCTGCACGCACCAATCCTGCCAAAGATAGCCATGCCGCCGCCGCGTGCCGAAATCGGCCAGCTTCAGATCTGGGATCTGGCGCAGCCGTTCCAGCTTTTCCCAGATTCGGGTCATGGCGCGGGCATAAAGGACCTGCAATTCGAACTTGCCCATGTCGCGCAGCACGGCGCGCGAACGCAGCTCCATCAGCACCGCCAGCGCCGGAATCTCCCAAAGCATGACTTCGGGCCATTTGCCCTCGAAGGTCAGCTCGTACTGGCCGTCGCGCTTTTCCAGATGATAGGCGGGCAGGCGCAGGGCCTCGAACCATTCCATGAAATCCGAACGGAACATCTGGCGCTTGCCGTAGAAAGTATTGCCGCGCAGCCAGGTGCTTTCGCCGCGTTTCAGCGACAGCGACCGGACATGATCCAGCTGTTCGCGCAACTCTCCCTCGTCGATCAGATCGGCCAGCCGCACCGATTTGGTGCGGTTGATCAGGCTGAAGGTGACGTTCGTGTCGGGCTTGTTGCGGAAGATCGACTGACACATCAAGAGCTTGTAAAAGTCGGTGTCGATCAGCGACCGCACGATCGGGTCGATCTTCCAGTTGTGGTTGTGAACGCGGGTTGCGATATCGACCATTGGTTCAACCCTCCAGCACGACACCGGCGTCGATCATCGCCGTCTCGGCCTCGATCAGGCTGCCATTCAGGTCGATCGCCCGGCAGGCACTGCGCAGCACCACCGCGTCAAAGCCCAGCCGCACCGCATCCATCGCCGAATAGGCCACGCAGTAATCCGTAGCCAAGCCTACAAAGGTCAAAGTGGTGATGCCGCGCGTCCGCAGATAGCCTTCAAGCCCGGTGGGGGTGGTGCGGTCATTTTCGAAAAAGGCGGAGTAGCTGTCGATCTGCGGGCGGAACCCCTTGCGGATCACCATCTGCGCCGGATCGGTGCGCAGGTCCTTGTGGAAATCGGCGCCCTTGCTGCCGATGACGCAATGGGCCGGCCAAAGCACCTGCATCCCATAGGGCATCTCGGTGACCGAGAACGGCTCGGCGCCCTTGTGGTTGGACGCGAAGGAGGCGTGGTCCTTCGGATGCCAGTCCTGGGTCAGCACCACGCAGGGGAAATCATCCATCAGCGCATTGATCTCGGGGATGATCTGGTCGCCGCCCTGCACGGCCAGCGCGCCGCCCGGGCAGAAATCATTCTGCACGTCGATCACGATCAGCGCCTCGGTGGGGTTGCGCATCGGCTTTCTCCTGTCCCGGATACCCTTGCGTAAGTCCCGGCCCGGGGGGCGTCAAGCGAAGCGCTTGAAATCCTGCGGGATCGGCGTCATTCACCCGGCCATGCTGACCGTCGCCGCGCTATATCATTTCGCCCCCTTGCCCGATCCGGCCGCCCGGCGCGCGCCGCTCATGGATCTGTGCCTGGCGCAGGGGGTGAAGGGTTCGCTTCTTCTGGCGCCGGAAGGGGTGAATGGCACCATCGCCGGCTCCGCCGACGGGATCGCCGAGGTGATCGCCCATCTGCGCGCCTGGCCCGGTTTTGAGGCGCTGGACTGGAAGGCGTCTTACGACGAGGCCCAACCGTTTGGCAGGATGAAGGTCAAGCTCAAGCGCGAAATCGTGACGATGGGGGTCGCGGGCGTCGATCCCCGCGCCGCCGTAGGGCATTACGTCCAGGCGCAGGACTGGAACGCCCTAATCGCGTCGCCGGATGTGGCGGTGATCGACACCCGCAACGATTACGAAGTGTCGCTGGGCACATTCCAGGGTGCGGTCGATCCGCAGACCCGCGCCTTCCGCGATTTTCCCGCCTGGTGGGCGGCGAACCGCGACCGTTTCGCGGGCAAGCGCATCGCCATGTTCTGCACCGGCGGCATCCGCTGCGAGAAATCGACCAATTACCTTCTGTCGCAGGGCGTCGAGGATGTGTTCCATCTCAAGGGCGGCATCCTCAAATATCTTGAGGATGTGCCCGCCGAACAGTCGATGTGGCAGGGCGAATGTTATGTCTTCGACGGGCGCGTCTCGGTCGGCCATGGCCTGGTGCCGGGGCAGAATTCAAGCTGCGGTGCCTGCCGCCGCCCGGTCACACCGGAAGGCCGCGCCCATGCCGACTATGAGGAAGGTGTCTGCTGCGCGGCCTGCGCGGACGAGTATTCCCCGGCCGACCGCGCCCGGTTCCGCGAACGCCAGCGCCAGATGCAGCTTGCCGCCGCAAGGGGCGAAAGGCATCTGGGACAGGCGCCGGATTAAGCCCGCGCGCCTTCCCCGAGGCCAATAGTCTTTGGCGGTCCGGGGGTGGCCCGCCTTTGCGCCGACCGGACGCCTTACGCAAGTAGCTCCCGCACCCGGGGAATGACCTTTTCGCCATAAAGCCGGATGCAGTCCATCTGCGCCGCGTGCGGGATCGGGCCGGTGGTGTATTTCATGTCGAACCGGTCAAGGCCCAGGTCACGCACCGTGGCCGCGATCTTGCGGGCGACTGTCTCGGGGCTGCCGACATAGAGCGCGCCATTCTCGACCTCATCAAGGAAGCGCTCTTTGGTGACCGGTGGCCAGCCGCGTTCGCGGCCGATGCGGCCGAACATCTCGGCATGGGCCGGGAAGGCGATCTCGCGCGCCTGTTCGTCCGTTTCGGCCACAAAGCCGGGCGAATGCACGCCGACCGGCTTTTCCTTGCGGCCCAGTTGCGCGCAGGCGCGTTTGTAAAGATCGATATAGGGCAGGAAGCGGCGCGCATCGCCGCCGATGATCGCCAGCATCAGCTGCAGGTCCTGACGCACCACCCGCACCACCGATTCCGGGCTGCCGCCGACGCCGACCCAGACGGTCAGACCCTCGGGGCCCAGCGGCGGATAAACGCGCTGGTCGACCAGGCCCGTGCGGGTTTCGCCCGACCAGGTGACTTTCTCATCCCGGACCAGACGGGCGAAAAGATCCAGCTTCTCCTCGAAAAGCTTTTCATAGGCTTCCAGCTCATACCCGAAAAGCGGGTAGCTTTCGGTGAAGGAGCCGCGGCCCAGGATCACCTCGGCCCTTCCGTTCGACAGGGCGTTCAGGGTGGAAAACCGCTGGAAGACCCGTACGGGATCGTCGGTCGACAGGACGGTGACGGCAGTGCCAAGGCGGATGCGGCTGGTCCGCCCGGCGATCGTGGCCAGCACGATATCCGGGGCGGAGATCGCGAAATCGGGGCGGTGATGTTCGCCCAGACCGATGAAGTCGATGCCGACCTGATCGGCCAGCACGGCCTGTTCCACCACGTCGCGCAGGACCTGATCCTGCGGCAGCGGCTTGCCGTCGGGCCCCTGCGTCACATCGCCGAATGTATCAAGGCCAAGGGAAAGGGTCATCGTCGCCTCCTGTTCGGGGCCAAGATAGGGGCGCGGAAGGCCGGCGGAAACGCGGATTCCGAGAGGGGCATTGCGCGGGCGTGCAGGGCCGACTCAGGCCTTGTCGCGGGCGACAAGCTGGGTGCCGTCTTGGCGCACCTCGAAGCGGGGCAGTTTGCGGATCAGGTCCGACAGTTTGGCGCTGCCATAGGTGCGGGTGTCGAAATCGGGATTGGCCTGGGTGATGAACTGGCCGATCTGGCCCAGCGAATACCATTCGCCCTCGGGGTCGATGGCGCGCATCGCGGCGGCGATCAGCGGAATGGCCCCGGCGGGGGCCTCCTTCGTGTTCGCGCGCGGGCCGGGTTCGCTGGGTTCCGGGTCGGGCGTGTCGCGAGGGGCCTTCTCGGGCCGCGGCTCATCGGCGGAGGCGCCCAGATTTTCGACATAGATGAAGCGCTTGCAGGCCATGCGGAAGGCCTCGGGCGTCTTCTTCTCGCCGATGCCATAGACATCCAGGCCCTGTTCGCGGATGCGCGCGGCAAGCCGCGTGAAATCGCTGTCCGAGGACACCAGCACGAAGCCGTCGAACAGGCCGGAATGCAGGAAATCCATCGCGGCGATGACCAGCCCGATATCGCTGGCATTCTTGCCCTTGGTATTGGCGAATTGCTGGTCGGCCACCATGCCCAGCGCCGCCACCTTGCGCGCCCAGGCGTTCAGCCGCAGCGCCGACCAGTCGCCATAGATGCGGCGGACCGAGGCTTCGCCCAGCGCGGCGATTTCCTTGAAGATCGCCTCGGCATAGGCGGCGGGCACATTGTCGGCGTCGATCAGCACGCAAAGACGCGGCGCACGGGTGGTATCGGGCATCGGGGCCTCCATTCTTGGCCGCAGTCTCGCAGGTTCGGGCGGGATCGGAAAGGCTCAGGCGGTCGGGCTCAGGCGGTCAGGGCCAGGACGCGGGCGGCCAGGACCCGCAGAGCATCACCGGGCGCGATGCCCAGAAGAAGGCCGCGCTGACCCGCATTGATCCAGACCTTTGCGGCAGCCATGGGGGCGGCGTCGAACAGGGTCGGCACCGGGCGCCTCTGGCCAAAGGGAGAGATGCCGCCCACATGATAGCCGGTCAACTTTTCTGCCTTGGCGGGCGGCATCATCGCCGCGGCCCTGGCGCCGAACCCTGCGGCCACCTTCTTCATCGACAATTGCCGGTCCGAGGCCAGCACACAGCAGCCGGGCCTGCCATCGGCCTCGACCATCAGGGTCTTCAAGGTCAGCGCCGGGTCCAGCCCCAGCGCCGCAGCGGCGGCCAGGCCCACGGCATCGGCATGGGGGTCATAGGCATAGGGGTGAAGCGTGACCTCCACCCCCTGCGCCGCCAGAAATTTCAGACCCTGTGTCGAGGCCATCCGCAGGCCGGGTTCACCCCCGGCTCCCTCAAGAAACCGCGTTCAATAGACGACGACGGCGCGGATGGACTTGCCTTCGTGCATCAGGTCGAAGCCCTTGTTGATGTCTTCGAGCTTCAGCGTGTGGGTGATCATCGAGTCGATCTCGATCTTGCCGTCCATGTACC
>JAYRZG010000010.1:0-200446 GCA_041916535.1 Fuscovulum sp.
CAACCTTCGCCTTGTCATGACCGTAAGGCAGCAGATGCTCCGCAGGAATCCCAAGCTTCGACCCAATCTCAAGAATCGGACGCTTCCGCGCCTCACGCGCAATCTCAATATCAGTCTTGAATGCCATGTCTTGCTCCTCCCCGGGGCGGTGAAGTTCCCTTTGCGACGTGATAGCGGGCGCCAGCCCGGCCCAAAGGGCGGTTTGCGACCTTCCGGGCCGAAATGCGCCAGTGCTGCCGGGCGGCAAAAGCGGTCATGGGGCCCAGGCGCGCTGGTCAGAGGCAAAGAGGCGCAGCCGGTCGCCCCGGCGCAGCACGCCCGCGCGCTCGACCCAGGCGGTGACCCCGCGCTTGCCCTTGGCCGCGGATTTGAAGGCTTTGCCCTGCCCGCCCGTCGCCTTGACCATGGTCACGGCCGGCTGCTGGCAGGGCATGTTCTCCATATCCACCACCAGCGTCACGCCATCCGGCCCCTGAAGGCGGCTCGAGGGCGGCAGATAGGTGAAATCGGGCAGGCCGGAAATCACCACGCTCGCGCCCAGCCAGGCCGGGTCCAGCCGGTCCATGCCCAGGGTCGCCGCCACTTCAGCCAGTTCCTCGGCCGAAACGAGGCTGAGTTGGCGGGAATTGCGGATCTCGGTGTCCAGCGGGTGCAAGGCCCGGACCCGGGTGCAGGAGGGCCGGGTCAGCCCGGCGTGAATCTCTTCGGCATAGCCCGCCAGCGAAAGTGGCATCTCCTCCACCTCCTCGCCGAAAATCTCCAGCTTCTCGACCGGACGGCGCTGGGTGCCAAGCCAGGTTACGGTGCCGTAATAGTCGGTCGGTTTCAGTGCGGGCATGTGTCAGGGCCTTTGCAAGATCAGGAACAGGCGGCGGAACGGAAACAGCGCCCCGCCGGAAGGCAGCAGAGGATAAACCTGCATCAGGGAGTCATCGTAAGCCGCAGTCAGCGCCGCCGCCTCTGCGTCAGAAAGTCGCTCCAGAACAGGCCGCATCGCGGTGCTTTCGGTGAAGCGGCGTACTGGATGGCCCTGGTCGGCAGGTGCAAGCTCTTGCAAATACTCGCTTTCCCAGATCGAAACGCTGCCCAGCGGCGATAGAATGCGCCAATAGTCGTCGGGCGCGGCAACCGGGGCTGTGTAGGGGCCGGGCGGGAAATGGCCGGGGAAAAGCCGGGTCGCGACCTCGCGGATCAGCGCATGGGACGGCGCGGAATGGTTGCGCGGCATCTGCACCGCCAGCACGCCGCCCGGCGCCAGGAACCCGGCCAGACGCGGCAGCAGCACCTCATGCCCGCCGAGCCATTGCAGCGCTGCATTCGAGAAGATCAGCGCGGGCGGCCGCGCCGGCGCCCAGGTCGCGATATCGGCCAGCATCTTGGCATCATAGCCTTCGGCCCGGGCCAGCATGCCGGCGCTGGCATCGACGCCCAGCAGCACCCGGCCCGGAAAGCGCGCCTTCAGCGCCCCGGCCACCGCCCCGTCGCCGCAGCCAAGATCGATCACCTCACCTGCGGGCAGGCCTGGCACCTGGGCCAGAAGGTCCAGCGCCGGGCGCAGGCGCAGGCCGCGAAAGGCGGAATAGAGTGCGGGGTTCCAATCGCTCACAGCCATTTCTTCCAACGGAAGAACAGCCAGGGCAGCACGGCCGAGACCAGCATGGCCACCAGCGCCATCGGATAGCCCCAGCTCCAGCGCAGTTCGGGCATAACATCGAAGTTCATGCCATAGATGCTGGCGATCAGCGTCGGCGGCAGGAAGACGAAGGCCACGACCGAGAACAGCTTGACGATGTCGGATTGCCGGATGTTGATCACGCCAAGGGTCGCATCCAGCTGGAAGCGGATCTTCTCCGCCTGGGCGGCGGCGACCTCGCGCAGCGATTTCAGATCCTGCAACAGCGATTTGAGCTGCGTCTTCTCCAGCCCCGCCAGCAGCGGATGCACGCCCTGCAGGCCCGGCACAGCCAGCGCGTTCAGCATCCGCATCACGGTGGCCAGGCTTTCCTTGACCTTGCCGTTCAGGTCTTCGGCCCGGCCGATCCGTTGCAGCACCAGGCTCAGCCGCTCGCTTTGGCTGGCCGGGCGGTTGGTGTCAAAGATGTTGCGCGACAGCGCATCCAGCTTGCGCGCCTCGCCCTCCAGCACATCGGCCAGCCGGTCCACCACCGATTCCATCAGCCCGAGCAGCGCGTTGATGCCGCAATTCAGCGCCGTGTCATGCCGCGCCGCCCAGTCGGCAAAGAACTTGAACGAACCGGGATGGTGGTAATGCACCGTCACCAGCCGGTCCTGCATCAGGACGAAGGTGACAGGGCCGATATCATAGCTGGTCTCGCCCTGTCCCGGCGGGCGCGTCGCCAGAACCTGCGCGGTCAGGAACAGCACGCCCCCCTCGACATAGACCCGCGACGAGGCCTCGATCTCCTGCATGTCCTCGCGGGTCGGGATGCCGATGCCCAGCGCGGCCTCGACCGCGTCTTCCTCGGCGGCGGAGGGATGCTCCAGGTCAATCCACAGCGCCTCGCGCAGGCTTTGCGCGTTCAGGTCCAGTGGCACAAGCCGCGCCCCTTGCGCGCGATAGGCGGTGATCATCGGGGCCTCCGGCTTTGGCTCGGCGGGATGCTAGCCGCAGGCGCGAGAAAGAAAAAGCCCCGCCGGGGCGGGGCTTTTCGGATCACAGCGGCGCCGGTTCCGGGTCGGCTTTCGGCTTGCGCGGGCGGCGGGTCTTCGGGATCGCCGCGACCGAGGGCGCGCCGCCGCCGGGGGCTGCGGGCGTGTCGGCATCGTCGCCCGTGCCCAGTTTCTCGCCCGCAATGACCTTGCGGATCTCGTCGCCGGTCAGGGTTTCGTATTCCAGCAGGCCCTTGGCCAGACGCTCCCAATCCTCTTGCCGTTCGATCAGAATCTTGCGGGCGGTCTCATAGCCCTCATCGATCAGGCGCTTCACTTCCTGCTCGATCGCGCGCTTGGTCTCGGCCGAAACCGAGAAGCCGCCGGTATTGCCCTGATAGCCCTCGGCCGCCTCGGCATAGTCGATATTGCCGACCACGTCCGACATGCCCCAGCGCAACACCATGGCCCGCGACAGGGCCGATGCCTGCTGAATATCGCCCGACGGCCCGTTCGACACGGCTTCCGCACCGTATTTCAGGATCTCGGCCGCCTTGCCCGCCATGGTCATGGCGATGCGCTGCTCGCATTGATCCTTGTGCCAGTTCAGCCGGTCCATTTCCGGCAGGGACATGACCATGCCCAGAGCACCGCCGCGCGGGATGATCGTCGCCTTGTAGACCGGGTCGCATTTCGGCAGCGACATGCCCACGATGGCATGGCCGGCCTCGTGATAGGCGGTCATTTCCTTCTGCTCGGGCGTCAGCACCATAGAACGGCGCTCGGCCCCCATCATCACCTTGTCCTTGGCATTCTCGAAATCGTCCATCGTCACGAAGCGACGGCCGACGCGCGCGGCCATCAGCGCCGCCTCGTTCACCAGGTTCATCAGATCGGCGCCCGAGAAACCGGGCGAGCCGCGGGCGATGGTGCGCAGATCGACATCCGGCCCCAGCGGCACCTTGCGGGCATGGACCGACAGAATCTTCTCGCGGCCCTTGATATCCGGATTCGGCACATGGATCTGGCGGTCGAACCGGCCCGGGCGCAAGAGCGCGGGGTCGAGCACGTCCTTGCGGTTGGTGGCGGCGATGATGATGACACCCTCATTCGCCTCGAACCCGTCCATTTCCACCAGAAGCTGGTTCAGGGTCTGCTCGCGCTCGTCATTGCCGCCGCCGATGCCGACACCACGCGCCCGGCCCACCGCATCGATTTCATCGATGAAGACGATACAGGGCGCGTTCTTCTTGGCCTGTTCGAACATGTCGCGCACACGCGACGCGCCGACACCCACGAACATTTCCACGAAGTCCGAGCCGGAGATGGTGAAGAAGGGCACGCCCGCCTCGCCCGCGATGGCGCGGGCCAGAAGGGTTTTACCCGTGCCGGGCGGGCCGACCAGAAGCGCGCCTTTCGGGATCTTGCCACCAAGGCGGCTGAATTTCTGCGGGTTGCGCAGGAATTCAACGATCTCTTCCAGCTCTTCCTTGGCCTCGTCGATGCCCGCCACATCGTCAAAGGTGACGCGGCCATTCTTCTCGGTCAGCAGCTTCGCCTTCGATTTGCCAAAGCCCATGGCGCCACCGCGCCCGCCGCCCTGCATCCGGTTCATGAAATAGATCCACACCCCGATCAGCACGAGGAAGGGCAGGAAGGTCATCAGCAGGGACATGAAGCCCGATTGCTGCTGCGGCGTCACCTGCACGTCGATGCCCTTGGCGATCAGCTTGTCGGTCAGCATCTCGCCGTCGGGCTTGACCGTGCTGTAGGTCGCATTGTCCGTGCCCTTGATCGTCACCCGCTCGCCATCCAGCGTCACCGCGGCGACCTTGCCGGCCTCAACCTGCTGGATGAATTCCGAATAGGACAGATTGCGCGCGTTCAGCGTTGCCTGGCCACCCGAGAACAGGTTGAAAAGCGCCAGGATCAACAGCAGCAGGACGACCCAGAAGGCGATGTTGCGTGCGTTGTTCACATGAGACTCCCGTAACGGCCCGCGCAGGCGCTATCGCCTTCGGGCTTTGGCTCCAAGATAGTCAATCCCGGGCCGGGTTCAATGCGATAAGAGTTAAGACTGGAAAGAGGGCGCGCATGTCGCAGCAAACCCGCCCGAAAGCCCGGCACAGGGGGCGGCAATCAGCCGCTCGCCGCGCCAGACCGCAGGCGTGACCTCCAGAATGCCCCGCGCAAGCCCCGTATCGCGCCAGCCGGGGCAGTGCCGCAGGCCCGCAGTCCCCAAGGCGCGCACCTCGTCCCCGCCCTGCCACGGCCCCGCCACCGTCCAGCGCCCGTCCCAAAGCGCGCCGGGCTTCGCCACCAGATCCGCCACCGCCCGCATTTCGCGCCGGAAAATTGCCTCGTTGCCGCTGGCCGATACCAGCGTGCCGCGCAGCGTGGCCTTGCCACCCGCCGACAGCACCCAGAGGATCCGGCCCAGCTCCGCCTCGCGCGGCGGATAGCCTGGCCCGACCAGCCCGCGCAGCGCCTGAAGCGCCAGCCGGCGCTGGATCTCCATCGGCGCGCGCAGGAATTCCGCGCGGTCCAGCAGCACCGCCCCTGCCCGCTCGGAGACGCAGCGCCGCGCCGCCTCCGCCGTCGCGGTGTCCAGCGCCGTGCGCGCCATGTCGAGATGATCCGCCACCGCCGCCAGCGAGGCCACGGTGATGCCCAGGGGCTTCAGCGCCTTCAGCGCCCGCCGCGCCCGGACCCGGGTGAAAGCCTCGTTCTCGTTCGACGGATCGTCGATCCAGCCGATCCCCTGCCCGGCCAGGTAGTCGCGCAGCGCCTGGCGCGGGATGTCCAGCAGTGGCCGCGCGAACGCCACCCCGCCTTCACGAAATGCGTGCCGCATGCCCGACAGCCCGTCGACCCCCGCGCTGCGCGACAGGCCCATCAGCAGCGTTTCCGCCTGGTCATCCGCCGTATGGCCCAGCACGACATGGCCGATGCCGCGCCGCGTTGCCCAATCGGCCAGCAAGGCCCGCCGCGCCCGCCGCGCCCGGTCCATCAGATTGCCCGGACCCTGCGGATCGGCCCAGCGCAGCACCTCATGCGGGATTCCCCAGTCGCGGCACAGCGCCGCGACCTGACGCGCCTCATCCGCCGCCTCGGGGCGCAGCCCATGGTCGACCGTCGCCGCCTCGACCCGCCAGCCCGCCTGTGGCGCGACCCGCTGCATCAGATGCAGAAGGGCGAGGGAATCCCCCCCGCCCGAAACAGCGACGCCGATGATGGATGGCCGGTCCCAGGCAAAGGCCTGACCGGCCGCCGCCAGAAGAGCCGTCTCGTCTACGGACACCCCAGCCCCTGCATGGCGATCGGTGCCTGCGTCGCGGCCGGCGTGCCGGGATATTGCGTCGCCACTTCGTTCAGCGTCACGCAGGCCTCGGGCACCTGGCCCAGCGTGCCCAGCGCCTGACCCAGCTTCAAAAGCGCATCCGGGGCGAAATGGCCCTGCGGATCGCTGGAATAGCTGTCCAGATAGGCCCGCGCCGCATTGGCCGTCTCGCCCAGCGAGGTCAGCGCCTCGCCGCGCAGGAAATGCGCCTCGGGGATCAGCGGCCCGCCAGGATAGGATTGGGCATAGGCCGCAAAGAGCTGTTCAGCACGGCGAAAGTCACCTTGACCGAGCACCCCCTTGGCCCGGTCGAAATCGTCTTTTTCTGCAACGGCAAGTTCGGGTCCCGTCCCGGCGGCGGGCGCCGTCGGGGTAGCGGGGGCCGCAGGCGTGGCGGCGGCGGCGGCGGCGCCGCCCCCGCCCAGGGTCGGCGTCGCGGGCATGGCCATCGGGTCGCAACCCGGCGTCTGCTCGCAGAGCCGGAACTCGATATCACCGATACGGTTGGTGCCATCGGCCACGACCTTGTTCAGCCGCAGCTCGATCTCTTCGGCCCGCGCGGTCAGGCGCGACAATTCCGCCTCGATCGAATCCATCCGCGCCAGCGCATCCGCGCCCCCCACCGCCGCCGATGCGCCCGAGGCCACGGTCTCGGCCTTGAGCGCGTTGAACTCGGCGGCAAGCTGGTCAAGCTCGACCTTGATATCGGCCAGGGTCTCGGCCCGCGCCGGGGCGCTCAGCCCCAGCGTCAGACCCAGAAGAACCGCAGGCGCAAGGCGCGGAAACCGGCGCATGGGATCAGACCCCCGCGCCCGCCGAAAGCACCGTCACGGCGCGGCGGTTCTTCGAGTAGCAGGCCTCGTCCGAGCAGATCTCCAGCGGGCGTTCCTTGCCATAGCTGATCGTCTTCATCCGCGCCGCGGCCACGCCCTGCGAGACCAGGAACTGCTGGACCGAAGCCGCCCGGCGCGCGCCAAGGGCAAGGTTGTATTCCCGGGTGCCCTTTTCGTCGGCATGGCCCTCGATGATGATCGCATAGGCCGGGTTCTGGTTCAGCCAGCCCGCCTGCGCGGTCAGGATCGTGCGCGCCTCGGGCGACAGAGTCGACTGGTCAAGCCCGAACAGAACCTTGTCGCCGACGGTCTGGTTGAAATAGGCGATCGAGCGCGGATCGCTCGGGTCGCCAAGGCCGGTCGTGTCGACATAGCCGTTTCCGCCCGCACCACCGGCACCGCCAGCGCCACCGGCGCCATAACGGTCGGGGTTCTGGCAGGCAGCCAGCGCAAGGCCGGCCAAGAGGATGAGGGCCTTGGGGGTCAGGGTCATCGGTTCTGTCCTTCTATCTGGCTCGATGGGCGCGCCGTTTCGCGGCGTCTGGGCAATGGGTTCGGGGGTAACCTATCAGCTTTGCGCCCCCAAGGGAATCGGGGGCGCATCACGCGATTGTCACGGCAGCAGGGGCGACCAGGCCGGGTCCGAGGCGGGGCCTTCGGTCGTGATCTGCTTGAGATTGCGGCCGGTGATGTCGACCGACCACAGGCTCGACTGTCCGCCCGCGCCCGCGCTTTCGCGGCTGAACATGATCACGCGGCCATTCGGCGCCCAGGTCGGGCCTTCATCCAGGAAGCTGGCGGTCAGCAAGCGCTCTTCGCTGCCATCGGTGCGCATGACGCCGATATGGAAGCGGCCCGCATTCTGCTTGGTAAAGGCGATCAGATCGCCGCGCGGCGACCAGACCGGCGTCGAATAGCGACCCTCGCCGCCCGAGATCCGCCGCCCCTCGCCGCCCGAGGCCGGCATGATGTAAAGCTGCTGGGTGCCCGAGCGGTCGCTTTCGAACACGATCTGGCTGCCATCGGGGCTGAACGAAGGCGCGGTCTCGATCGCGGGCGAATTGGTCAACTGGGTCAGGCCGCCGCCCAGGCTCAGCGCGTAGATGTCGGTATTGCCGCCGCGTTCCAGCGAGAAGACCACCGTATTGCCATCGGGCGAGAAGCGCGGGGCAAAGGTCATGGTGCCCTGCTGTTCCTCAAGCGTCTGGCGGCGCAGGCTGCCCACATCCAGAAGCGTGATGCGCGGGAAGCCGGTCTCGTAGCTGGTATAGAGGATGCGGTCTCCTGCGGGCGAGAAGCGCGGCGCCAGCACGATCGAGGCGCTGTCGGTCAGATACTGCACATTGGCGCCATCGTAATCCATCACCGCCAGGCGTTTGGCCCGGGCGTTCTTCGGCCCGCTTTCCGAGACAAAGACCACACGGCTGTCGAAGTAGCCGCCTTCGCCGGTGATCTTGGAATAGACCACATCGGCCACCTTATGCGCCATGCGCCGCCAGCCCGCCGTGGTTCCCGCGAATTGCAGCGCGGCCCCTTCGATGACCGATCCGTTTTCCACGTCGAAGGCGCGGAACTTCACCGTGATCCGGTCGCCCGCCACCGAGACCGCGCCCGTCACCAGCACGCGGGCGTTGATCGCGCGCCAGTCTTCATAGGCCACGCCGCCGTCAAAGCTGCTGATCCGGCCGATATGCGCCTCTTGCGGGATGGCGCGGAAGAACCCGGTGCCTTCCAGGTCCGAGGTGACGACGCGGCTCAATTGCGTCGCATAATCGCCCGCGCCGCCTTCATCGACGAACAGCGGCACCGCGATCGGCATCGGCTCGATCGTGCCGACGGTGATGTCGATCCGCGGCGGACGGCCATCCTGGGCCAACGCCGCAACGGGGGCGGCGGCCAGCGCCAGGCCCAGCGCAAGCAGCTTCAATAGGCGGAAGGGCTGTTTCATATGCCTCATGCTCCGGTTTTTTCTTGGTCTTAGCCCATGGGGGCCGGGGTTCAGAGGGGAAAGTCCGCCCATCGGCGACCCTTTGCCCGAGGGGTGTCGCCGGAACGCGGTCATCGAACCCGCATCCCGTTGCCGTCGAAGGAAAATTCCAGGACCTTCCAGGTATCGTATTTGTCGGGCGGCAAGGGGATGCCGCCGTCGCGCGCGGTTTGCAGGACAGCCCGGCGTGCCGTGTCGAAGGCCACCTGGATGCCCGCCTGGCTGGGACCCGAGCTTTCGATCAGGCTGATATTGGCCGGACGGCCATCCGGCCCGAACTCGACCCGCAGCACCACGACCGAGGACAAGGCGTCGGTCGACAGCGCCCCCACGTTCCAGCGCCGCCCGATCGCGCTTGAGATGTCGCCCATCTCGCCTGCGGTCAGTGGCGGGCCGGACGGGCCGCCGGTAGCGCCGCTCGAGGCGGGTTCACTTGCCGCTTCCGCCGCCGCTGCCGCAACCGCCGCCGCGATTGCATCGGCATCGCTGTCGCTTGTGCTGTCGGTCTCAGCCGCAGGCGCGCTGGCCGTTTCGGCAGGCGTCTCCGGCGCGGGCGTGGGCCGGCTTGGCCGCGACTTCGGACGAACCGAAGCGGTCATGCCCAGGCTCTCATCCTGTTCCTCGGTCGCCTCGGTGCGCAACACATCGCCGGTTTCCTCCGGCACGGTCGCTTCCTGCACCTCCTGCGGTTCCTGCGGCGTCTCGGACGGCGTCTCGCTGACGGCAGGCTCAGGGGTCTCGGCCGTCACCGCATCAGGCGGCGGCGTCACCGGATCGGGCGCGACGATATCGGCGGGCTTGGGCTTCGGGCGCATCGAGGAGGACATCGAAGGCAGCGGCTGTTCTTCGGGCAGCACCACCACATCCTCGGGCTGCGGCTCGGGAGAAGGCGGCACGGGATCGGGTTCGGGCAGCGGTTCCGGCGCAGGCTCTGGCGCAGGCGGTTCCGGCGCCGGTTGCGGCTCGGGCGCGGGTTCCGGGGCGGGCGGTTCCGGCGCGGGCTGCGGCTCGGGCGCGGGGGGCGGCTGCACTTCGGGTTCCGGCTCGGGCGCGGGCTGCGGTGCCGGTTCGGCGGCGGGCGGCTCGGGCGTGGTCGGGTCAGCCGTCTCGACGCTGGGCGGCGTGTCCGAAGGCGGCGTGGACGCGGCCTGCATCGCCGCGAAATCGGCGGCGCTGATCATCGAGACCGCCATCGACGGAATATCGGGCGAGGGCTGCGGCTGGAACAGCCAATCGCCCAGCATCACCCAGAGGATCAGCCCGGCATGGCCGATCCCCGAGACGATTGTGCCCGCTTGCATCCGCTCCTGCATGGCCCGGACCGCTCCTAGTTCCCCGCACCCATGTCGGGGCCTTGCGCATCGGTGACGAGGCCGATGTTGGTGAAACCACCCGCATTCAGCGCGCCCATGACCTGCGCGACCCGTTCATAGGGCAGCGCGCCATCGGCCCGCAGATAGATCTTGTCGCTGGTGCGCTCCGCCGCGATCGCCTTGAGCTGCGGGATGAGGTTCGCCTCATCGACTTCGCTGTTCATGATCAGGATCAGCCCGTCGGCGGTCAGCGTGATCGACAGCGGTTCCTCCTGCTCGGTCGGCAGGGCGCTGGCCGCCGTCTTCGGCAGCTCGACCGGCACGCCCACCGTCATCAGGGGCGCGGCCACCATGAAGATGATCAGCAGCACCAGCATCACGTCGACCATGGGCGTGATGTTGATCTCGCTCATCGACGAGGCCGCGCCGCGCCGCCGGCGTCTGCGGCCACCGCCGCCCGCCTTTTTCATCACCCCCGCGCCCATGGCTCAGGAATCCAGCTGGCGCGACAGGATCGTCGCGAATTCGTCGGCAAAGCTTTCGTAATTGCCCTGGATATGCTCGCTGTCTGCATTCAGCTTGTTGTAGAACACCACCGCCGGAATGGCCGCGACCAGACCGATGCCGGTGGCCAGCAGCGCCTCGGCGATGCCCGGCGCCACGACGGCCAGCGACGTATTCTGCGACAGGGCAATCTGTTCGAACGAATGCTTGATGCCCCAGATCGTGCCGAACAGCCCGATGAAGGGCGCGGTCGAGCCGGTGGTGGCCAGGAAGGAAAGCCCCTTGTTCAGCCGCTCGCTTTCGCGCGCGATGGCCACGTCCATCGCCCGGTCGATCCGGGCCTGCGCGCCTGCGATCAGCGCGCCATCCGGCTTGTGGCTGCGCCGCCATTCCAGCATGCCTGCGGCAAAGACCTTCTCGCTGGCGCCCTGCGGCTCCGGTCCGATCTTCTCGTACAGCTCGTCCAAAGGCTCGCCCGACCAGAAGGCACGGTCAAAGATCGCCGCCTCGCGCTTGGCCTCGCGGAACAGGATGTGCTTCTGGATGATCACCGCCCAGGACCAGAAGGACATGACCATCAACGCGATCATGACAAGCTGCACCGTTACGGTCGCGCGTGCGAAAAGGGCGAGCAAGGAGAAATCGATCTCCGCCGCCGGGGCGAGTGTTTCCATGTTCAATACGCCTGCTCGTTTGGGATCGGGCCGTTCTGCCGCCCGTTACCCCGGATTCTATCAAGGTTACAGGGGGAATGCCAACACAAGTTGGCGACCGGCACCCCCTCGCCCATCACAGGGCGGAAAGCGGGCGGACGCCGCCTAATGCAAGGGTGGCGCCAGTTTCGCCCGCAGATCGGGTGGAATGCGCGCGGCATGGCCGTCCTCGCCCATGCAGACCAGCGTGACCACGGCCTGGAACAACCGCTCGCCCAGCCGCAGCACCTCCTGCTCGACCACGATCCGTGCCCCGCCGATGACCTGCAGCCGGGTGACCACGCTCAACTCGTCGCCGAACTTGGCCGGGCGCAGGTAATCCGCCTCGACCCGCCGCACCGCGAACACGATGCCGGTCTCGGCCTTCAGCGCGGCCTGGTCCACCCCCAGCGCCCGCACCCATTCGGTCCGGCCCCGCTCGATGAATTTCAGGTAATTGGCGTAATAGACGATGCCTGCAAGATCGGTATCCTCGTAATAGACCCGCAGGATCATGCGATGCGCGGCGCTTTCGGTCATGGTGCGGCTCTCCGTCCTGCCCCTGTCCCGCCCTTCATGGCATCCGCCCGCCGGGAACGCCATGCGGCCCATGCGCGTTGATCCGCAAAACACCACGAGGTTCCGATGCCCCTGCCCCGTCTTCTCGCCCTTGCACTCTGCGCCTTTGCCCTGCCCGCCGCAGCCGAGGAAATCGGCCAGGTCGGCGTCGACTGGGTCGGCAATGACATCATCGTCGAGGCGATTACCGACCCCAAAGTCCAGGGCGTCACCTGCCACCTCGCCTATTTCGACCGCTCGATCTATGACCGGCTGACCCAGGGCAACTGGTTCGAGGACCCCTCCTGGTCCGCCGTCGATTGCACCCAGACCGGCCCGATCACCCTGGGCGACATCGACACGGATGACGGCGGCGAGACGGTCTTTTCCGAACGCCAGTCGCTGATCCTGAAATCCATTGCCATCACCCGGCTTTACGACGCGCGAAACCACGCGCTCGTCTATCTCGCCCATGCCAGCGAGATCACCGAAGGCTCGGGCAAGATGTCAATCTCGGTCGTGCCCCTGCCCGATGACGTGCCCGCGCCGAACTAGGCCGACCTAGACGCCCGCCCGCGCCGCCAGCCGCAGGGCATGGCTGGCATCTTGCGCCATGACCGGCAGCACCGGATCATAGGCCGCGCGGATCAGCGCCGCGATTTCCGGTCGCAGGATGATCCTGCCCTCGACCTCGGCCAAGGGAGAGACCGCCGCAAAGGCCCCCTCGCCCCAGGTCAGCATCGCCTCGGCCGCCTGGGCCAGGGCCAGCGCCTCGGCCGGCATCGCCGCCAGATGCGCATCCATGCGCAGGAAGACGAAGGCCGCGCGGATGCCGCCATCGGGATCAAAGCGGAAGGCGCGATACTGGTTCGCGCCCTGGGCCGACAGCCGGTCGCACAGGGGGCCAAGATCGGGGATCAGCCGGTCCAGGTTCGGCACCTGCGGCAGCTCGGCCCAGTCGCGGAAAAAGAAGACCATCAGGTTCGCGCCCAGTTCCGGGTCGGTCTCGGCCATCTTGTGGCCCGCCAGCGCGACCATGGCCTCGATCGCGCCCTTGACCACTGACAGCGTCGCCTCTTCGACCCCAAACACCACCGGCACGATCGGCCGCCCCCAGCGCGCGCAGAGAAACCGCCCGTCGCCGCGCGTGAACAGCTTCTCGATCTCGCCCGCCAGCATCGCCTGCCCCCAGAAAACCCGGCCCCGGGTTTCCCCGCCCCGCGCCGCAGGGTCAAGCCCCTTCATCTTGGCACAAATATCCCGGGGGTGATGAGGGGCGACCGCGCTTGCCCCAGCACAAGGCCGCGCGGCGGCAGCCACCCTGCGGGGCCCCCTCGCCGGATCACCCGTCGAACAGATCGCTCTGCCCGGGCTGGCGCGGCGCTTCCAACCCCAGATGCCGCCAGGCCTTGGCCCCCAGCATCCGGCCGCGCGGCGTGCGCTGGATCAGGCCCTGTTGCAGAAGATAGGGCTCGATCACTTCCTCGATCGCATCGCGCGGCTCGCTCAGCGCGGCGGCGATGGTTTCCACCCCCACCGGCCCGCCGCCGTAATTCTCGGCCAGAAGCACCAGATAGCGCCGGTCCGCGCCATCAAGGCCCAGATTGTCCACCCCGAGCCGCGTCAGCGCCCTATCGGCCAAGGCGCGGGAAATCCGCCCGCCCTCCTCGACCAGCGCGAAATCCACCACCCGGCGCAGCAGCCGCCCTGCGATGCGCGGCGTGCCCCGCGCGCGGCGCGCGATCTCGCGGCAGCCGGCCTCCTCGGCCTGCACGCCCAGCAGCCGCGCACCGCGGGTGACGATCTCGAACAGCTCATCCTCGGTATAGAATTGCAGCCGGGTCGGAATGCCGAACCGGTCGCGCAGCGGCGTGGTCAACAGCCCCAGCCGCGTTGTAGCGCCCACCAGGGTGAACGGCTGCAGGTCGATCCGCACCGTCCGCGCTGCAGGCCCCTCGCCGATCACCAGATCCAGCGCGAAATCCTCCATCGCCGGATACAGCACCTCCTCGACCACAGGCGACAGCCGGTGGATCTCGTCGATGAACAGCACGTCGCGCGGTTCCAGATTGGTCAGGATCGCCGCCAGATCGCCCGGCTTGGCCAAAACGGGGCCAGAGGTCATGCGGAAGCCCACCCCCAACTCCCGCGCCATGATCTGCGCCAGCGTGGTCTTGCCCAGACCGGGCGGGCCGTGGAACAGCGTGTGATCCATCGCCTCGCCGCGCATCTTGGCGCTTTCCACGAAGACGCGCAGGTTGGCCCGCGCCTCGGCCTGGCCGATGAATTCCTCAAGCGCCTGCGGCCGCAGGGCGCGGTCGCTGTCTTCGGGCAGTCGCTCGGGGCGCAATTGCGGGTCTGGGGCCAACATGGCCGGAACAATCCCCGAACGCCGCGCGCTTTGCAAGGCCAACCCGGCTGTCTCGCAAATGTGCGGCCTGCCGTGACGGCCCCGTCAGCGCGGCGCCAGCAGTTTCAGCGCGGCCCGGATCAGGGCCGGGGCCTCGGCCTCGGGCGCCTCACCCGCCGCCGTCGCGACGGCCTGGGCCGCGTCGCCCTGGCCATAGCCCAGGTTCAGCAGCGCCGACAGCGCATCGGCCGACTGCGCCGCCCGCTTCGCCCCCTCGGCCGCCCTGGGTGCGGGTCGCGCGGGTTTCGCGGCGGGTGCGGTCTCGATCACCTCGTCCAGCTCCGCGGTCCCGGCCAGCGAAACGCCGCGCGCCATCACCGCAGGCGCCTTGGCCTTCAGTTCAAGGATCACCCGTTGCGCCAGCTTCGGCCCCACGCCCGGCGCCGCCTGCACCGCCCGCGCATCGCCCAGCGTGATCGCCCGCGCCACGCCCTCGGCCCCCAGCGCGCCCAGGATGGCCATGCTGGCCTTGGCCCCGACGCCTTGCACCGTCATCAGTAGCTTGTGCCATTCCTTCTCCAGCATGGTGGCAAAGCCGAAAAGCTGCAAAAGGTCCTCGCGCACCAGAAGATCGGTGAACAGCGCGCAGACCTCGCCCACCGGCGGCAGGGCGGCCAGGGTGCGGTCATTGACATGGACGATATAGCCCACGCCGCGCACATCGATCAGCACGCTGTCGCTGCCCTTCCAGTCGACCCGCCCCGATATCTTGCCGATCATCCCGCAACCTTCCGCCCGTCAGCCTTCAACACCGCCGCCTCGAACCGCCCCGCCGATTGCAGGTGATGGGCATGGCAGATCGCCACCGCCAGCGCATCCGCCGCATCCGGCCCCGCGATCTGCGCGCCGGGCAGATGCAGCCGCACCATGTGATCGACCTGCACCTTGGCGGCATGGCCCACGCCGACGACGCATTTCTTCACCGCATTGGGCGCATATTCCCCGACCCGCAGCCCGAATTGCGCCGGCACCAGCAGCGCGATCCCCCGCGCCTGCCCCAGCTTCAGCGTCGCCACCGCATCCTTGTTGACGAACGTATGCTCGACCGCCGCCGCATCGGGCGCATGGCTGCGGAACACCTCGGTCAACAGCCCGTGCAGCAGCGCCAACCGTCCCGCCAGCTCGTCCGAGCCGCTTTCGCTGCGGCAAATGCCATTCGCGACATGGACGATTCGGGTGCCTTGCACGTCGATCACCCCCCAGCCCAGGTTTCGCAGCCCCGGATCGATCCCGATCACACGCATTGTTACACCTGCCCTGCCCGTTATTGTCATTTCGTGACGAAATAGCACGAAAAGAGAACATCCGCCAAGGACCTTGTCGGGGCTTGAACCCTGCGGCGGGGGCGCATAACATCACCCTCAAGCGACGGACCAAGCGCGAAACGCGACATTTTCCCGCCGCCGCCAGACCCCCCCATTGAATTGCGGCACAATTGTGTCCGCACCCATGCAGCGCGTGCAAGGCTGTCATGCTGCACTGCAGCTTGCCAGTTTCACATGGCCCGCTTATCTGGCTCCACGAACGAGGGAACGCCTTCGTTTTAGTCAGTTTTGAAAAGGAACACACCATGGCCGCCATCGAAACGAGCCGCCCGGCGCCGTTCGGCGCCATCACGACTTACCGCGCAGTCAACCTGCTGTCGAACGCCTTCGCGGCTTTCTCGGCCTGGAATGATGCGCGCGTCACCCGCAAGGCCCTCGGCAAGCTCTCGGATCGCGAGCTGGACGATATCGGCCTGTGCCGCGGTGACATCGAGATGCTGGGGCGCTGAAAGCGCCCGAAGACCAAAGAACGGTCGCCGGACATGCAAAGACCGTCTTCGGGCAACCGAAGACGGTCTTTCTGTTTCTGCATCGCAGCATAAGCCGCGCGCCAGCGACGGCCCCGCAGGGCCGCGCCGCCTCAGCGCGCGGGGAAAACCTGTTCCAGAAAGGCCGAGATCAGACGGGTCACCGGATCGGCCTGCATCAACGTGGCGGCCAGCGGATCAACACCCGTGCCGGTGGACAGTTCGGCCACACGGGCGGTGTAGGTCTCGGCGCCGACGGTGAAATAGATCGCGCCCTTCAGCGCCATGCCCATGGCGACAATCACCAGCGTCTTGCGCAGGATGCTGCCCCAGGACCGCTCGCGCTTGTAGGTGGACGACCGGCCCAGCGTGCCCGCCGCCTCGAAACCATAGCCCTTGCGATGCAGACGTTCGATCCGCTTCACGCGGCCGTAGAACTCATTGAGATTCGGGTCGGCCCACATCTCGATCACCAATCACTTCAAGGCCCCCGCCTTAAGGAATTGATGCGTCCAGATTGTGGCAAGAATTGGGCAAATATCCAGGCAAGGTGTAAAGCAGAGGATTTTTTCTGAGGATTTTCAGGCCCTTATTCGCGCACCAGAACCAATGCCGACCATTCGCCCAGATCGTTTCTATCCTGCAAACGGAAACCCTCGGCCAGATAGGCCGCGATCACCGCCTCGGCCTGCACCACAAGCAGACCGGACAGAATCACATGCCCGCCCTTGGCCGCATGTTTGCCCATCGCCGGGGCCAGTTCGATCAATGGCCCTTTCAGGATATTGGCGAAGATCAGATCGAAGGGCGCGGCATCACCAATGCGGCGATGGGCGAAACCCGCCGCCTCAAGGCAGAGGATGCGGCCCGTCAGGTCATTGATCGCCACATTGGCCTCGGCCACATCCACCGCCACCCGGTCGATGTCGCTGGCGATGATCTTTGCCTCGGGCAGGACCTTGGCCGCCGCCATGGCCAGAACCGCCGTGCCGCAGCCGATATCGGCAATGTTCTGCGGCCGCAGGCCTTCGGTATAAAGCCGGTCAAAGGCCAGAAGACAGCCCAGCGTGGTGCCGTGGTGGCCGGTGCCGAAGGCCATGGTCGCCTCGACCTGCAACGGAATGCGGCCCGCGGGCAGCTTGTCGGCATCATGGCTGCCATAGACGAAGAAGCGCCCGGCATCGACCGGATGCAATTCGCGCTGCACCTTGGCGACCCAGTCGACCTCGGGCAGCTCGCTGACGAGGAAAGATTTGGCGCCAAAGGCGGTGGCAAGGATCTCCAGTACGATCTCATCCGGCGCGTCGTGGAAATAGCCGCCGACCTCCCAGATGCCCGAGCCATCCTCGACCTCGAAGACGCCGACGCCATAGGGCTCTGGATCCATGCGCTCCATCGCCTCGCCCAGGGCGCGGGCGGGGTCTTCGCCGGTCAGGGTGGTCAGGGCGGAATAGGTCGGCATGGGCGGGCTCCTTGGCTTCTCCGGGCTTTAGGCCGTGAAGGCCTCATTCGCAAGCGCCGAGCCTTGCGGATGCCGCCGGGGCGCCGCCCCGGACCCCGGGATATTTGAGAACAGAAGAAGGGCGAAAGGCGTCTCGCCGCAAATCACCTGTTCCCAAATATCCCCGCCGGAGGCGCGGCGAAGCCGCTCGATTTGACGCCGCGGCGTCAGTAGAAGCTCTGCGGGTCCACGTCGATTGCCAGCCGGATCTGCGGCGGCACCCGCACCTGACCCACCCATTCCCGCAGCGCGGCCTGAAGCGGCACCGATTTCGCCGCCTTGACCAGAAGCCGCACCCGATGCCGCCCGCGCACCCTTGCGATCGGGGCCGGGGCCGGACCAAAGACCTGCGCGCCCACGTCGCGCAGGGGGCCGTCGCGGCGGGCCAGTTCAGCGCCCAGATCAAAGACCTGCGCGACATCCGGCCCTGACAGGATGATCCCCGCCATGCGGCCATAGGGCGGGACGCCCGCCGCCCGGCGCTCGGCCGCTTCGGCGCGCCAGAAGGCCTCATCCGCGCCCGACAGGATCGCCTGGATCACCGGATGTTCCGGCTGATGGGTCTGCAACCAGGCCTCGCCGCGCTTCTCGGCCCGGCCCGCGCGCCCCGCCACCTGCCGCATCAGCTGAAACGTCCGCTCTGCCGCCCGCAGATCGCTGCCTTGCAATCCGAGATCGGCGTCGATCACCCCGACCAAGGTCAGAAGCGGGAAGTTGTGCCCCTTGGCCACGATCTGCGTGCCGATGATGATATCCGCCGCCCCTGCCGCAATCTCCTCGATCTGCGCCTTCAACGCCCGGGCCGAGCCGAACAGGTCGGATGACAGCACCGCCATCCGGGCCTCCGGGAACCTTGCCGCCACTTCCTCGGCCAGCCGCTCCACCCCGGGGCCAACGGCGTGCATCTTGCCCTCGACCTTGCAGGCCGGGCAGGTCTCGGGCACGGGTTTGGTTGCGCCGCATTGGTGGCACACGAGCCGTTTGAGAAAGCGGTGTTCCACCATGCGCGCATCGCAATGGTCGCAGCCGACCTGCACGCCGCAGGCCCGACACACCGTCACCGGCGCATAGCCGCGGCGGTTCAGGAACAACAGGCTCTGCTCCCCCGCCTTCAGCCTGGCCTCCACCCCCCGCGCCAGCGTCTCGGACAGCCAGCGCCCCGCTGACAGGCTTTCCGCCCGCATGTCGATCGCCCGCATCTGCGGCATCTCGGCCACGCCGAAGCGCGAGGTCAGGTCAAGCCGCGTATATTTCCCCGCTTCCGCATTCACCCAGCTTTCCAGGCAGGGCGTGGCCGAGGACAGAACCACCGGGCAGCCCAGGATCGAGGCGCGCAGCACCGCCATGTCGCGCGCATTGTACAAGACCCCCTCCTCCTGCTTGTACGAGGTGTCATGCTCCTCATCGACAACGATCAGCCCCAGGTCGCGAAACGGCAGGAACAGGGCCGAGCGCGCGCCCACGACCAGCCCGACCTCGCCCTCCGCCGCCATCTTCCACAGCCGCCGCCGTTCCGTCTGGGTCACGCCGGAATGCCACTCCCCCGGCCGCGCCCCGAACCGCGCCTCGACGCGGCCGAGGAAATCCGCCGTCAGCGCGATTTCCGGCAGCAGCACCAGCGCCTGTCGCCCGCGCCGCAGCGCCTCGGCCACCGCTTCCAGATAGACCTCGGTCTTGCCCGATCCGGTCACGCCCTTCAGCAGAAAGGTCTGATAGGCCTCCGCCGCCACCGCATGGACCAGCGCATCCCCCGCCGCCTGCTGGTCGCCCTCCAGCCGCATCAGCCCCGCAGGCTCCAGCCGCGGATAGGGCAGGTCTTTCGGCGCCTCCTCCTCGGCCAGCACGCCCAGCTTCACCAGCCCCTTGACCACGCCCGTCCCGCAGGCCGCCGCCTCGGCCAGCTCGCCCAGCGTCACCGCCGCCCCGCCATAGGCCCGCAAGGCCTCGATCACCCGGTGCCGCGCCTCGGTCA
The DNA here is from genome assembly GCA_041916535.1 of Fuscovulum sp. Classification (GTDB taxonomy): domain Bacteria; phylum Pseudomonadota; class Alphaproteobacteria; order Rhodobacterales; family Rhodobacteraceae; genus Pseudogemmobacter. The sequence goes on from JAYRZG010000010.1 coordinate 19,513, forward strand.
GTTGGTTCGGCACCGGCCCCGCCAGCCGGTAGACCCGCCGTGTCGAGGGCGCCTCTCCCAGCCCCGGCGCCCGCGTCGCCAGCCGCAGCATCGCGGACAGCGGCGTCAGCGTGTAATCCGCCGCCCGCGCCAAAAGCAGCCGCAGCTCCTCGCGCATCGGCCGCGCCTCCAGCACCCGGCCTACAGACCGCAGCCTGGCCGGGTCCCAGCCCCCCGCGCCCGGCCCCCACACGACGCCCAGCACCCGGCGCGGCCCCAGCGGCACCTCGACGAAATCCCCCGTGCCGCAACCGCCCTCGGGCGCCTTGTAATCCAGCACCCGCCCCAGCGGCTCGGTCGTCAGAACCCCGACCAACTCGCCTTCGCTGAAGACCCTCTCGACCACTGTTAGCGCTCACACCTTTCGCCCGGCCCATCTTTCGCCGCGCTCCGTTCTGGGGTAATACCCGCCCCAACCCTGCATCTCCACCCCTGCCATTCCCCGAAAGGACCCGGCCATGAAATTCTTCGTCGACACCGCCGATGTCGAGGCGATCCGCGAGCTGAACGATCTGGGCATGGTGGATGGCGTCACCACCAACCCCTCGCTGATCCTGAAATCCGGCCGCGACATCCTGGAAGTCACCAAGGAAATCTGCTCGATCGTCGCGGGTCCGGTTTCCGCCGAGGTCGTGGCGCTGAAAGCCGACGAGATGATCGCCGAGGGCCGCAAGCTGGCCGAGATCGCGCCGAACATCACCGTCAAGGTGCCGCTGACCTGGGACGGGCTGAAGGCCTGCAAGGTCCTGTCGGGCGAGGGCAAGATGGTGAACGTCACCCTCTGCTTCTCGGTCAACCAGGCGCTTCTGGCCGCCAAGGCCGGCGCCACCTTCATCTCGCCCTTCATCGGGCGTCTGGACGACATCAACCTCGACGGGCTGGAGCTGATCTCCGACATCCGCCAAGTCTATGACAATTACGCCTTCGAGACCCAGATCCTCGCCGCCTCGGTCCGCACCCTGAACCACGCCTCGCAATGCGCCCTGATCGGCGCCGATGTGATGACCGCGCCGCCGAACGTGATCAAGGCGATGGCCGGCCATGTCCTGACCGACAAGGGGCTCGAGCAGTTCATGAAGGACTGGGCGAAGACCGGGCAGAAGATCATCTGATCAAACATATCGCGCGCGCCCTTCCCCGTGCGGGGAGGGGCCGAAGGCCAAGGCCACGCCGCCCGTAGGGTGCGTGTTCACACGCACCTCGCCGTTGCGCCGTAGGTCGGGGTTTCCCCCGACTCTCCGCCGCCCATGACCCCCCACCCCTATCCTTCTGGCAGATTTGCAAAAAGCAAATCTGACCGCGCCCGACCCGCCCCCCAGGGGCGGGCGCGATATTTAGCCCCCACTCCCGTGGGCCGGTCGCGGCCAGTTTGGGGGGCGGCGGGGTGACGGGGCAGAAGAGTCTCTGACCCCACCCCCTGGATCCCGCGTCTCGGTCAGGGTTAGGGAATCCCTTTCCTCTGTTTGGCGTCAGCCCCCCTCACCTGACCCAAGGCTCCCCCTTCTCCCCCGCTGGCACGCCCTTGGCCCCGAACTTCCGTTGCATCAGCTCCTGCATCTTCGCCCGCGCGTTCTGCTCCACCGGCGGCCCCTCGTCCTGCCAATCGTCCCCCAGGTCCCGCGCCAGATCGCCAAAGCCCGGTTTCGGCCCGTCATAAGCCTCCTCCCGTTCGCGGTGATGCGCAATCGTCTCGGCCCCCCGGATCACCCCGGCCAGCCTGGCATGCATGTAGCTGCGCAGCACCTCGTTGATGCGCGGGCCATAGCCCGTGCCCATCGAGCGGAAGAACTTCACCACATCGCCGTCCAGCGCCAGGTTCACCTTCACCTTCGCCGCCCGGGGCGCCGCCTGCGCGATCTCGTGCCATTCCGCCGGAATGCGGCCGGTCATCTCGATCGTGTTGTGCAGGTCCCATTCCAGGCGGCGCATCACATCCATCATATAGGTCATATGGGCGCGCTGGCGGGGGGTCTGGCGGGTCAGGTCGGGCATGGCGGCTCCTCGGGCGGGTTCTCTTGCGTCCGCCAGCATCGCCGCCGGATGTTAACGCCGCCACACCCCTGCGCGCGCAGAGACGGAAGCAAGACGCAGGGAAGACGCGATCAAGACGCCGCCCAAGCGGTGCCCGAAATACCCCTTCTGTTGCCCTCAGGCCCTACCGCGCCTTGCACATCTGCGACTATACTGCCTGCCAAATCACAAGAAGAACCGGGCAACCCCTCCATGATCGAACCCGACCTGCGCGACCGCATCCTTTCGGAACCCGAAGTGCTTCTGGAAGACCGCGACGTGATGAACGCCCTTGTCGCCGCGAATGAAAGAGCCATGGGAAACAACGTGGTAGACCTGCGCGGCATCGCGATGCAGCGGCTGGAAACCCGTCTGGAACGCCTGGAAGACACCCACCGCTCCGTCATCGCCGCCGCCTACGAAAACCTCGCCGGCACCAACCTCGTCCACCGCGCCATCCTGCAGATGCTCGATCCCCTGAGCTTCGAGGATTTCCTGAAAACCCTGGCCACCGACGTCGCCGCCACCCTCCGCGTCGACTGCGCGCGCCTCGTGCTGGAATCCAAGGTCGAAGGCGACGATCCCGCCCTGCGCCGCCTGGGCGATGTGCTGTATGTGGGGGAGCCGGGCTTCATCGCCCGCTACATCTCGGGGGGGCGCAATGTGCCCTTGCGCCCGGTCACGCTGCGCCAAACCATGCCCGAGGGCGACGCGCTTTATGGCGACCGCGCCGGGTTCATCCGCTCCGAGGCCCTTCTGCGGCTTGATTTCGGCCAACGCCGCCTGCCCGGAATGTTGGTCCTGGGCGCCGAGGATCCGCATCATTTCAAACCCACCCAGGGCAGCGACCTGCTGGCCTTCTTTGCCGGGGTGTTCGAGCGCACGATGCGGCGCTGGCTGGCGTGAGCCTGGCCCTTTCTCCGCAAGTGGCGGCCGCCATCGCGGAATGGCTCGCCCATCTCAAGGCGCTGAAAGGCGCGTCGCGCCACACGCTTGCGGCCTATGGCCACGACCTGCGCAGCTTCACCGCCTTTCTGGCCCGCCATCACGGCGGCCCGCTGGCACTGCGCGAAGTGCTGGCCACGCCGCAAACCGACCTGCGCGCCTGGATGGCCGCCTGCCGAGCCGAGGGACTGGGGCCGCGCTCTCTGGCCCGCGCGCTGTCGGCGGTCAAGGGCTTCACCGCCTGGGCGGCCGAGCGCGAAGGTGTTGAAGCCACGGTCATTCTTTCAGCGCGCGGCCCGAAATACCGCCGCAAGCTGCCCCGCCCGCTCAGCATCGAGGGCGCGGGCGACATGCTGAAAGTGGCGGGCCAGCAATCGCGTGGCGACTGGCAGCAGGCCCGCGACGCGGCGGTGGTGACGCTGCTCTACGGCTGCGGCCTGCGGATCTCCGAGGCGCTGGGGCTGACAGGCGCCGACCACCCGCTGCCCCCGGTGCTGCGCATCACCGGCAAGGGTGGCAAGACCCGGCTGGTGCCGGTTCTGCCCCAGGCGGCGCAGGCCGTGGCCGAATATGTGGCGCTTCTGCCCCAGCCGCCCGACCCCGCCGGCCCGCTGTTTCGCGGCGCGCGGGGCGGCCCTCTCAGCCCGCGCCTCATCCAGCTCGCGATGGAAAAGGCCCGCAACCAACTGGGCCTGCCCGCCACGGCGACGCCCCATGCCCTGCGCCACAGCTTTGCCACCCATCTGCTTTCCGCCGGGGGCGATCTGCGCGCGATCCAGGAATTGCTGGGCCATGCCTCGCTGTCGACGACCCAGGCCTATACCGCCGTCGACGCCGCCCGGCTGATGGAGGTCTATGACAAAGCCCATCCCCGCGCCTGAAATGGCTGCATCTCGGCGCAGCCCGGAAAGCTTTCGTTAACATCCCTGTCCCAGACTGCGGCCTGCGCTCCAGAAAGGATGGCGGGATGCAGATCCATCAGGCAATCGGCCTTCCCCTGCGGCCGGGCATCGCCCCGGCCCCCGGCCTGCCCCGCAACGATTCCGCCGCCCTGCGTGCCAAGGGCAAAAGCGACGGCAATGGCAGCCTGTCAGCGGCCGAACTTTCTGCCCTGCTCGACGATCTGCTGCCACGGCAGGACAGAACAACCCCGGCTCCGGCCTCGACCGCCGAAAACCTGCTTGGCCTGCGCGCGGCGGATCAGCAGGCCGCGCCGCCGCCCGACCGGCTGGTGCGGGAACTGATCTAGGCGCTGGCGGCCCAGGGCCTGCTTGACGGCGGATGACCGCGATCCTTGCCCCGTTCGGCGCCAGGTAAGCGGTTCCTGCCCCCCGTCCCTGCGCTGCGGCATTGAAATGCCCGGCCATTTGCGGCAACAAGGGCGCCATGTCACCGCGCCTCAAGGCCCTTTCTGTCCATTTGCTGACCGCCACGGGCGCGGTCCTGTCGATGTTCGCCATGCTGGCCGCCGTCGAAGGCAAATGGAGCCTGATGTTTCTCTGGCTTGTCGTCGCCCTGATCGTCGACGGGATCGACGGTCCGCTGGCGCGCCGCTATGACACGCCGAAGAACTGGCCCACCTATGACGGCGTCCTAATGGACCTGATCATCGACTATCTGACCTATGTCTTCATCCCTGCCTTCGCCCTGTTCAAATCGGGCCTACTGCCCGGCTGGACTGGCTGGCTGGCGATCATCGTGATCTGCTACGGCTCGGTCGTCTATTTCGCCGACACCCGGATGAAGACCAAGGACAAAAGCTTTGCGGGCTTCCCGGCCTGCTGGAACATGGTGGTCCTGGTCCTATTCGCCGTGAACCCCGAACCTTGGGTCACGCTTTTCGTCACCGTGGGCCTGACGCTGGCGATGTTCACCAATCTCAAGTTCATCCACCCCACCCGCACCCCGCGCTGGCATGCGATGAACCTCTGGGTCTGCATCGCCTGGATCGGCTTTGCCGCCTGGGCGGCCTGGGTCGATTTCGCCGAGGGCAGCTTCGCGCATTGGGGCCTGATCCTGACCTCGCTCTATCTGGCGCTGGCGGGCATCGCCCAGCAGATCATTCCCGAAGGCATCCGCCGCCTGCGCTGAGGCGCGGGCCGCCCCGGTTTTCGCCGAGAATCCGCTGTGCCTAGATCCGGGTCAGCAGGACACCGCAGACGATGACCAGCGCGGCCACCGCCTTGCCCGCGCCCATCCGCTCGCCGAAGACCAGCCAGCCGATCAGCACGGCGAACAGGATCGAAGTCTCGCGCAGCGCCGCCACCAGCGCGATGGGGGCCAGGGTCATCGCCCAGATCGCCACCGCATAGGACCCGAACGAGGCCGCCGCCGCTGCCGCGCCCATGCCCCAGGCGCGCGGCGCGCGCGGCAGGATGGCGCTTCCGCGCAGGGCCAGCATCCCGACCGAGAAGATCAGCCCATCCGCCACGAAGACCCAGGACACATAGGCCACGGCCGACCCCGAGATGCGCGCGCCCATTCCGTCGATCAGCGTATAGGCCGCCGTCGCCGCGGCCGAACCCAGCGCATAGGGCAGAAGCCGCCGGTCCTCGCCCGCCGCGAAAACGCCCCGCGCCATCAGCAGGATGCCCAGGGCCAGTACCGCGATGGCCAGATATTGCCGCCCGCTCAGCGCATCGGCCAGAACAAAGGCGCCGACCAGCGCCACGATCATCGGCGCGGCCCCGCGCGCGATCGGATAGACCCGGCTCAGGTCGCCCCGGTCATAGGCGGTCGACAGGAAGAACTTGTAGCCGAAATGCGTGCAGCCCGCCGCGATGATCCAGGGGATCGCCTCCGGCGAGACCGGCGGCAGGAAGGCCACCAGCGCCAGCCCGATCGGCACTTCGAAAATCGACAGGATCACCATGGCCCCCAGTTTCGAGGTGCCAAGCTTGATCAGCGCATTCCACAGCGCATGAAGGAAGGCCGCCGCAAGGACCGCCAGAAAGACGCCAAGGCTCAATCTGCCCGCCCATTGCCAGAAGGTGTCACAGAACTGTCGCGTCACCGTTACCTTTGCGGCAGGACGGGCGCAAGGCCAGCCCGGCGCCTTCGCGGGCGGGCCGTCAGATCAGCAGCCCCGCCGCGCCCTCGTGGCGCAGCAGCGCCACCTTGGTCTCCACCCCGCCAGGGGCCGAAAAGCCGCCCAGCGTCTTCGCGCCCAGGACACGATGGCAGGGAATAAGGATCGGGATCGGATTCGCGCCGCAGGCCTGCCCCACCGCCTGCGGCGGAGCGCCGACAAGCCTTGAAATCTCGCCATAGCTCCGCGTCTCGCCAAAGGGGATCGCCGCCATCGCCCGGCGCACCGCGCCATTCAGCCCCTCGCCCCAGTCCAGGGGCAAGTCGAACGCCTGCCTTTGCCCGGCGAAATATTCGGCCAGCTGGCGCAGCCCCTCCTGCACCAATGCGCCCTCGTCGCCATCGCGGCCCCAGACCAGCGCACCGATCCGCCCCGCGCGCAGCCGCAGGGCCACCGGGCCGATGGGCGTGTCGAGAACCCTCATTCCGCCGCCCGCCGCGCCGGGCCGGGCAAGGTGCCGGCCAGGGGCGCGAAAGCCTCGCGCAGCAGCGCCGCCATGCCCTCGACCGCAGGCGAGGTGCCGCGCGGGTTGCGCCGCAGCACCACACGCGCGCTGTCGACGATCGGAAAGCCATCCGCCGCCGTCAGCTCGCGGCAGCCCGCCGGAATGGTCGAACGCGACAGCGGCGCGATGCCCATTCCATTCGCCACTGCGATGCGAAAGCCGCTGGACAGATCGCAGGACCAGGCGACGCGCCAGTCGATTCCTTGCCGGTTCAGCGAGCCTTCGGCGAATTCCCGGCACCAGTCCGAGCGGAAATAGGTGCAGACCGGCACCGGCTTGCGCAGATGCTGGGCATGGGTGACCGACGTCGCCCAGATCGTCGGATCGATGCAAAGGATCTCGCCTTCCTGGACATAGGACCAGTCGTAGATCACCGCGAGGTCCAGCTCATCCGCCGCAAGCGCGCGCATCTGGCTTTCGGAATGATCGACCCGCACCGTCACCTGCACGCCTTCATGACGCTCGTCGAAAGCCGCCAGCGCGCGCGGCAGGATGGTGCCGGAATATTCATCGGGTATGCCCACCCGCACCGGTCCGACCAGGGGCTTTTCGCGCAGGGCCAGCGCCGCCTCGTCCAGAAGCGCCACCACCCGCCGCGCATAGGGGATCAGCTGTTCCCCCCGCGGCGTCAGCGCCACGCCGCGCGCCTGGCGCTCGAACAAGGGCTGGCCCAGGCTTTCCTCAAGCCGCTTGATCTGCAGGCTGACCGCCGATTGCGTCCGCCCCAGCCGCGCCGCGGCGCTGGTGACCGATCCGGTATCGGCCACAGCCAGAAAACTGCGCATCAGATCGCTGTCGAGCGGCGCCGCCATGGCAAACCCATGAAATTTGCAAATGATACCTATTAGAGCTATTCGTTTGTGAAATGTCAAACGGTATGGGACAAGAGAGCATCATCCGAAGGAGGTTCTCATGTTCGCCCGTCTCGTCACCCTGCTGCAGCTGCGCCGTTCGACCGCGTTCCTGCTGGAACGGGCCGATGACCGGCTGCTTGAGGATATCGGCCTGACCCGTGCCGGGCTGGAAGCCCTGCATCGCGGCCATGGCATCGCGGCCGCCGCGCCGAAGGCATCGACGACTGGCCTCACACTCCCTGTGGCAGGCTAGCGGACTGGTCGCGGGGGGCGGTGCCCCTCGCGACATTTTCCTTTTCAGATCGGCCGACTTTCAGTTCAGCCCAGCGCAGCGTTGCAACGCGCGCAGGTGCCCGGATGGGCATGGCTGCCGACATCCGGCAGCACCTTCCAGCAGCGCTGGCATTTCTCGCCCGGCGCGTGCTCGAACACCACGCCCACACCCGGCACTTCCGGCAGGCGGAAGGCCTCTTGCGGTTCGGGATCGGCGGTCAGCTGCACGCCGCTGGTGATGCAGAGATCGGCAAAATCCACCGATTTCAGCGCGGCCAGAATGGCCGTATCCGCCACATGCACCACGGGCGCGGCTTCCAGCGATGCCCCGATCACCTTGGCCGTGCGCTGGATCTCCAACGCCCCGGTGACGACGCGGCGCACCGCCCGGATGCTATCCCATTTCGCCGCCAGCGCGTCATCGCGCCAGGACGCCGGGGTTTCCGGGAAGTCCTGAAGGTGGACCGACGACTCCTCGCCCGGATTCCGGCACAGCCAGATCTCTTCCATGGTGAAGGTCAGGATCGGCGCCAGCCAGGTGGTCAGACGCTGATACAGCAGATCCAGCACCGTCCGGCAGGCCCGCCGCGTCAGCGACGAGGGCGCGTCGCAATAAAGCGAATCCTTGCGGATATCGAAATAGACGGCGGAAAGATCGCTGGTGCAGAAGGTGAAGAGATCCTGGAACACGCCCTGGAAGTCGTAGCTGGCATAACCCTCGCGGACGCGCGCATCCAGCACGGCCAGACGGTGCAGCACCCAGCGTTCCAGCTCCGGCATTTCAGCCGGACTGACACGCTCGGCCTCGGTGAACCCGGCCAGGTTGCCCAGGATGAAGCGCATCGAATTGCGCAGGCGGCGATAGCTGTCGGCCACGCCTTTCAGGATTTCCTTCCCGATGCGCAGGTCGACCGTGTAATCGGCCAGTGCAACCCAAAGGCGAAGGATATCAGCGCCATACTCGACGATCACCTCTTGTGGCGCGACGGTGTTGCCCAGCGATTTGGACATTTTCATGCCCTTCTCGTCCAGCGTGAACCCGTGGGTCAGCACGCCGCGATAGGGCGCGCGGCCCTTGGTGCCGCAGGCCTGGAGCATCGAGGAATGGAACCAGCCGCGATGCTGGTCGGTGCCCTCCAGATACAGGTCGGCAATGCCATCCGCCGCGCCATCGGCCCGGTCGCGCAACACGAAGGCATGGGTCGAGCCAGAGTCGAACCAGACGTCCAGCACATCCATGACCTGCACATAATCCTGCGGTTCGACGATGCCGGACAGCACCTTTTCCTTGAATCCCTGCACATACCAGACATCCGCGCCCTCTTTTTCAAAGGCGTCGATGATGCGGGCATTCACCTGCGGGTCGCGCAGCAGGAAATCGGCGTCGGTCGGCTTGGCGCCGCGCTTGACAAAGCAGGTCAGCGGCACGCCCCAGGCGCGCTGACGCGACAGAACCCAATCGGGCCGCGCCTCGATCATCGAATGCAGCCGGTTGCGCCCGGTGGAAGGCGTCCATTCGACCAGCTGGTTGATCGAGGTCAGGGCACGCTTGCGGATCGTGTCGCCATAGGTGGTCATGCCATCGTCAAGTTTCTTGTCGATGGCAACAAACCATTGCGGCGTGTTGCGATAGATCACCGGCGCTTTCGACCGCCAGCTATGCGGATAGGAATGGCGCAGCTTGCCCTTGGCAAACAGCGCGCCCGCATAGGCCAACTGCTTGATCACGCTGACATTGGCCGGGCCTTCCTTGCCATCGGGCAGGATGATGTGCTGGCCCGCGAACAAGGGCAGATCGGCGCGGTAGCTGCCATCCGGCTCGACATTATAGGTCATCGGCAGGCCGAATTTCACGCCCAGCTGATAGTCGTCATCGCCATGGCTGGGCGCGGTATGGACAAAGCCCGTCCCCGCATCGTCGGTCACATGCTCGCCCGGCAGGAGCGGCACGTCATAGTCCCACTCGCCCTTGCCGCCTTCGACGCCCCGGAACGGGTGCGCCAGGAACAGACCCAGAAGCTCATCGCCCGGAACATCGCGCAGGCGCTTGACCGACTCATCCGCGATCTTGGCAGCGGCAAAAACCCCCGCCGCCAACTTGTCGGCGACAAGATAATAACCCGGCGCCTCGCCCGACACTTCATACAGCCCATAGGCGATGGAGGGGTTGAAGGCCACGGCGCGGTTCTGCGGCAGGGTCCAGGGCGTCGTCGTCCAGATCACCACCTTGGCCTTCTGCGCCGCCAGATCGCCGCCGCCCGAGGCCCCGGCCAGAACCTGGAAGCCGACCCAGACCTGATGGCTGGTATGGTCGTGATATTCCACCTCGGCCTCGGCCAGCGCGGTCTTTTCCACCGGCGACCACATGACCGGCTTCGAGCCCTGATAGAGCGAGCCGTTCATCAGGAATTTCAGGAATTCGGCCGCAATCACCGCCTCGGCATGGTAATCCATCGTCAGATAGGGCCGGTCCCAGGCGCCGGTCACGCCCAGACGCTTGAATTCGTCGCGCTGGACGTCGATCCAGCCCTCGGCGAATTTGCGGCATTCCTGGCGGAAGGCCACGGTATCGACATCGTCCTTGTTCAGGCCCTTGGCGCGATACTGTTCCTCGATCTTCCATTCGATCGGCAGGCCGTGGCAATCCCAGCCCGGCACATAGCGCGCGTCGCGGCCCATCATCTGCTGGCTGCGCACCACCATGTCTTTCAAGACCTTGTTCAGCGCGTGGCCGATATGCAGGCGGCCATTGGCATAGGGCGGGCCGTCATGCAGCACAAAGGGCGCGCGGCCCTGCTGCGCCCGCAGCCGGTCATAGATGCCGATCTTCTCCCAGCGCGCCAGCCAGCCCGGCTCGCGCTGCGGCAGGCCCGCGCGCATCGGGAATTCGGTTTCGGGCAGGAAAACGCTGTCGCGGTAATCGGGCGTCGGGGCGGTATCGGCGGGCATGTCTAGCCTCTGTCTGGAAATCTGTTGCGGCCTTGGCGGAATCACGAAAAGCCCGGCGGCTGACAGGGTCAGACCGCCGGGCCGCTAATTCGACGAAAGGCGGGCCCGCAGCACATGGCGCGCCTTATAGAAGCAAGGCCCGGCAGGGTCCAGTGCGCCGTCAGGCAATCCCGACTGGACAGGCAGCGGGCATCGGCAATCATTGCGCGGCACCGCCCCGGAGACCCCTGATGCCCGCAAGACCCGTCATCGCCGCCCTGTTGCTTGGCGTTTCCACCCTGCCCGTCAGCGCCGCCGGGCCCAATGTCGCCTCGCAGGTGCCGGGCGTTCAGGTCCTGCGGCTGGACCATCTGAACCCCGCGCCCGCAGCCGGCCCCGACCGCGCCGCCTGCGAGCATCTGCTTGTGGCCGAACCGGCAACCGCAGCGGGCCAGCGGCTGGCGCAACTGGGCTGGGGTGTCACCTCGGAACAGACGCTTGGCGGCTGGACGGCGGTCAGCTTCGTCTCGGGCTATTCCGCCGCCACCAGCGGCACCTGCGAGCTGATCGATGGCAATGTCGGCCTTTTCGCGGGCGACCACCTGGAGATCGTGGTTTACGCCACCGACGAACCGGCCGTGATGATCGGCCAGATCGACCGCTTCGGCACGGCGGGCCTGCGCATCTACAGCGGCGATCTGTTGCCGCAGCCGGTGGCCGACCTGCAAGCCCTGGGCGCGGATGGCCTCATCGTCACGCCGCCCGCCCTGAGCGAGCCGGTCTGCAACGGCGCCGCGCAGGTGCCCTATATCTACGGCCTGCCCATCGACATGGCGCGGCAGATGCTGGCCCAGGCGGGCTGGCAACCCGCGCCGCCGGAAACGGTCGAGGAATTCGGCATCGCCCCCGATCTGGCCCGCGCGGGTGTGCCCGAGGTTGAGGCCTGCGCCGGCACCGGCTTTGGCTTCTGCGGCTTCACCTATGAAGGCCCGGCAGGCCGGCTGTCGGTGACGACCGTGGGCGAGATCGCCGCGGACGGCAGCCTGCCGCCGGTCGTGGGCTATGCCGCAAGCTGCGCCACGGCGCCGTGATGCGGGCCGCAATGGACAGCCGCGCCGCTGCGGGCCATGATGCAGGGCATGAAGGAACCCTCGATCAATGTTCTGGGCGGGGCGCTTGAACCCTGCTCGACCGCGCCGCTGACCGGCTTTTTCCGCGACGGCTGCTGCAATACCGGCCCGCAGGATCGCGGGCTGCACACGGTTTGCGCGGTGATGACGGCGGAATTCCTTGCCATGTCGAAATACCTTGGCAATGACCTGTCGACCCCGCGCCCGGAATACGGCTTTGCCGGGCTAAGGCCGGGCGACCGTTGGTGCCTTTGCGCCGAACGCTTTCTGCAAGCCCATCAGGAAGGTGCCGCGCCGCAGGTGAACCTCGCCGCCACCCATGCCAACACCTTGCACATCGTTCCGCTCGAGGTGCTGCGGCACTACGCCGCCGATGACAAGGGCGGCTGAGGCACGCTTCGCGATGGACTTCGCGCCCGACAAGGGCCATCACCGTGCGCGAAGTGCGCAGCAGAGGCGATGACGAGCCAAGCGATGACCCTTCCGCCCCGTTTCCCGATCACCCAGGCCCAGATCGCCGCTGTCGTGGCCGAATTCTATGCCTGTATCCGCCAGCACCCGGGCCTTGGCCCGATCTTCGCCGCCCATGTCACCGACTGGCCCGCGCATGAGGCCAAGATCGCCGGTTTCTGGGCCAATGCGATCCTGCACAGCCGCAGCTATGACGGCAATCCGCTGGCCGTGCACCGCGCGGCGGGGAATGTCAGGCCGGGCATGTTCGAACCCTGGCTTGGTCTGTTCGACTCGGTTCTGAAACGCGAATTGCCGCCCGAAACCGCCGCCGCCTGGTCAGCCCTTGCCCATCGCATCGGTGCGGGGCTGCGCTATGGTCTGATAGACCGGCCCCTGGCCCATCCCGGCGGCCCGCCCATCCTGCGCTGATGGCTCAGGCATTGGCCTTATCGCGCCATCGTCGCGCATCAGATCCTCGATGAACAGCGACAGAAGCTGCGGCCGCCCGCTGACCCCCGCCTTGCGGTAGATCGCGTTTGTCTGCGCCTTGACCGTGCCTTCGCTGGTGTTGCGCAGGGCGGCGATCTCGGCCGTGCTCATGCCCTTGATCGAAAACAGGGCGACGTCCCGTTCCGCCGCCGTCAGGCCCCATTCGCCGAAGCGTTCCTCCAGCAGATCCATGAAAGCGCCCGAGGCGCGGCGCAAGCGTTCCTCGGCATGTTGCCGGCCCTTCAGCGCGCGCATAAGCGCAAGGCCGCCCAGGACAAGGCCGGTGATCAGCCCCAGCGCGGCGCCCATTTCCATCAGCTCGCGATATTCCCAGGGCATCGGCGAGACCGCGATGCCAAGGACCGAGGTCAGGATGTCCGAGACGAAGAAGAAGGCGCACAGGAACTGCGCCAGAAACAGCAGGGCCAGCAGCCAACGCCCGGTCACGGCTGACCTCGGGGCGATGCCAGGGCGCGCAAGTCGGTCACGGTCGCGTCAGTCATCATCGCCGCCGCCATCATCATCGCCTCCACCGCCGCCCTCGCCGGAGTTGTCATCGTCATCATCGTCATCATCATCGTCGTCGTCGCCATTTCCGCCGCCGCCCCCCTTGCCGCGCCCGGAACCGCCTTCACCGCCCAGAATGTCCTCGGTCCCGCCGGTGCGCAGATCTCGCAGGATCTCGCCCGTCGCCGGGTTGACAATGATCTCGCGGCTGCCGCGCGCCTTTGTGGCGGTGATGCGCGCCCGGCCCAGCAAGGTGCGCGACACCTGGATCTCGCGATAGCCCTGCTTCTTCAGTTCGCGGACGATTTCTTCCACGAAATCGCGCGCGGCCAGCGCCGGTCCGGCCGCCAGCACCGCCAAGGACCCAATCAGAAATGCGCGTCGCTGCATCCTTGCCATCCTGTCCCGCCCAAGAGCCCCGGCGTCGCGACCATTGCGCAGCACCGGGGCCAGGGCAATCTAACCGTCCTTACGGATCAGTTGTCGTCGTCACCATTGTCGTCATCGCCGCCGTCGTGATCGTCGTCGCCGTCGTCATCGCCGCCATGATCATCGTCTCCGTCGTCATCGTGATCATCATCGCCATCATCGCCATCATCGCCATGATCATCGTCGCCATCGTCGCCGTCATCATCGTCGCCGTCATCGACACTGTCGTCGTCATCATCGCCGGGCCCGACGAAATCTTCGTCATCGGTGCGGATCTTCACCCCGGTCCGGCCCTGGTCTTCCGCCGAGGCCTGCTCGGTCTCTTGCTTGAGGATCGCGCCGGTTTCCGTGTCGATCACCACTTCGATCTTCTCGCTGCCCTTGACGGCTTCGACCTTGATCTGGGTGGGACCCTGCTTCACCTCGATATAGCTGTATCCTTGGGTCCGATAGGTCTCGACGACCTGATCGGTCGTCACGGCGGCCATGGCCATCGGCGCGGTGAAGATCAGCGCGGAAGCAAGCAGGATAGCGCGGGTTGTCGGTGTCATGGTCTGTCCTCTCGTACTTGTGTTGCAATCGCCTGCCGGTCACGCCGGACGTCGACGATGGCAAAGTCGGGCCACAGCTTGGGCCAGACTGCCATTGCTCAAGAGTTTAGAACCAGGCCTCCTTGCCCATGGTTTAACGGCATAAACCGCGGTTTATGCCGCCGGAAAGGCCGTCAGCCCTTCATCTCGACGCCCAGATGGCGGGCGACGGTGAAGATGTCCTTGTCGCCCCGGCCACACATGTTCATCACGATGATATGGTCCTTGGGCAGGGTCGGCGCGATCTTCATCACATGGGCCAGCGCATGGCTGGGCTCCAGCGCCGGGATGATTCCCTCAAGACGGCAAGACAGTTGGAACGCCTCCAGCGCCTCGGCATCGGTGATCGACACATATTCGGCCCTGCCGATGTCATGCAGCCAGGCATGTTCCGGCCCGATGCCGGGATAGTCGAGACCGGCCGAGATCGAGAAGCCTTCCAGGATCTGCCCGTCCGGGTCCTGCAACAGATAGGTGCGGTTGCCATGCAGCACGCCGGGGCGGCCGCCGGTCAGGCTGGCGCAATGCTGCATCCGGTCGTCCACGCCCTTGCCGCCGGCCTCGACGCCGATGATGCGGACGGAAGCATCGTCCAGGAAGGGGAAGAACAGACCCATGGCGTTCGAGCCGCCGCCGATCGCGGCGATCACCGTGTCGGGCAGGCGGCCTTCGCCCTCCTGCTCGGCCAGCTGCCAGCGCACCTCCTTGCCGATGATCGACTGGAAATCGCGCACCATGGCCGGATAGGGATGCGGGCCCGCGACGGTGCCGATGCAGTAGAACGTGTCGCGCACATTGGTCACCCAGTCGCGCAGCGCATCGTTCATCGCATCCTTCAGCGTGCCACGCCCCGAGGTCACCGGAATCACCTCGGCCCCCAGAAGCTTCATGCGAAAGACGTTCGGGGCCTGACGTTCCACGTCATGCGCGCCCATATAGACCACGCATTTCAGCCCGAACTTGGCGCAGACCGTCGCCGTTGCCACGCCATGCTGGCCCGCGCCGGTTTCGGCGATGATGCGCGTCTTGCCCATGCGGCGGGCCAGGATGATCTGGCCCAGCACATTGTTGATCTTATGCGCGCCGGTATGGTTCAGCTCGTCGCGCTTCATATAGATCTTGGCGCCGCCCAGATGCGCCGTCAGGCGGCTGGCGTGATACAGGGGCGAGGGGCGGCCGACATAGTGCTTCCACAGTTCATCCATCTCGGCCCAGAAGCTGGGGTCGGTCTTGGCGTGTTCGTAGCGTTCCTCAAGCTCAAGGATCAGCGGCATCAGCGTTTCCGACACGAAGCGCCCGCCGAAGATGCCAAAGCGGCCCTGCTCATCGGGGCCTGTCATGAAGCTGTTCACACCGTCGTCGGCCATGTCACCCATCCCTGCAAGATCACAAGCGGTTTAACGCCCTTCGCCGCGCGGCGAAAGGGGGCGCGACGGAAGCGCCGGCTGACGGCGTGCAAGCGGCACAGGACACATTCAAGCCCAAGGCCAGACCATGCCCAGCCTTCTGTCGCGCTATGCCACCCCCTTCGTCACCTTCTTCTTCCTGATCTCGCTGATCACAGGGATCGCGCTGTTCATCCATCTTGGCCCGGATGCCTTTCGCGCCATGCATGAATGGCTTTCGATGGTGCTGATCCTGCCCTTCCTGCTGCATATCTGGAAAAACTGGCGCGCAATGTCGGCCTATTTCAAGCGCGCGCCCATGGCCGTGGCGCTGGTCCTGTCGCTTGCGGCAACCCTGCCCTTCTTCCTGCCCGCGGGCGGCGAAGGCACGTCCCGGTCCGGCCCGCCCGCCTTTCGCTTTGCCGCCAGCGCCATGACCCATTCCGCCGCCGAGCTTGCACCGCTTTTCGATCTCAGCGAGGCCGAGCTGGTCGCAAGGTTGACCAGCGCCGGTTACGCCTTCGCCACGCCCGACCAGCCGCTTGAAGACGTCGCGACAGCGGCGGGCAAGACCTCGAACGACCTTCTGGGCGTCCTGATGGCGGCGCAGGCGGGCTGATCCCTAGCGCAGGATCGGCACGCCCGTTTCGGTGCGGCGATGTGCGACAGCGACGAAAGCCGCGATCTTCGCCGCGTCCTTCACCCCCGGCGCGCTTTCGACACCGGACGAGACATCGACCTGCCGCGCCCCGGTCAGCCGGATCGCCTCGGCCACATTGGCAGGGGTCAGCCCGCCCGCCAGCATCCAGGGCCGGATCCAGCGCCGTTGCGCCACCAGCCGCCAGTCGAAAGCCACGCCATTGCCGCCCGGCAACACCGCGCCCTTGGGCGCCTTGGCGTCGATCAGGATCTGGTCGGCCGCCAGCGCGTGCTCCAGCAGCCCCGCCAGATCGCCCTCATCCGCCACGCCGACGGCCTTCATCACCGGCAGGCCATAGCGTGCCCGCACCTCGG
Source organism: Fuscovulum sp. (assembly GCA_041916535.1). Classification (GTDB taxonomy): domain Bacteria; phylum Pseudomonadota; class Alphaproteobacteria; order Rhodobacterales; family Rhodobacteraceae; genus Pseudogemmobacter. Next base: position 36,152 of record JAYRZG010000010.1, read on the forward strand.
CCACCCGGTCCGGCGTTTCCGAGCCGTGAAGTTGCAGCATGTCCAGCGGCACCGCCTCGACCAGGGCATCCAGCTCCGCATCCTCGGCATTGACCACCAGCCCGACCTTGCACAGCCCTTCGGGCGCGGCATGGGCCAGCGCGCGGGCCTGATCCAGCGTCACGAAACGCGGCGATTTGGCAAAGAAATTCAGCCCGACATAGGCCGCCCCCGCCGCCGCCACGGCGCGCAGCTCGGCCTCGGTCTTGATGCCGCAGATCTTGACGCGCACGCCGTCCATCAGCGCCGCCCGGTTTCCAGCAGCGCCAGAACGTCATCTTCAGGGGTGGCGGTGGTGGTCGCGTCCTTCAGGACGGCCAGCTCGCGCTCCAGCCGCGTCACTTCCTTGGCCCGCGCCCGCGCGTCGCCGCGGATGCGCCGCTCGCGGAACCATTCCCAGACGAAACCGATCAGAACCCCCGCCGCGACGGCCAGCAGGATCACCAGGAAAAGCGGCATCTGATAGACCATCCCAAGGCCCATCACCGAATCCAGCGCCCCGGGCAGCAGATGCACCTCGACCGGCGCGCGATTGGCCAGCGCCAGCACAAGCAGAACAAGGCCGGTCAGCCCGAGAAAGGCAAAGCGAAGATAGCGGACCATGGCAGGCTCTCCGGACGCGATCAGAACTGGCCCGGATTATCCGACGCCAGCGCCGCCGCCGCAAGCCTTGGACTGCCGGGCGGCTATTTGCCGTTCAGCCGGTCACGCAACAATTTGCCGGTCTTGAAGAAGGGAACCTTCTTGTCATCGACCTGCACCGACTCGCCCGTGCGCGGATTGCGCCCCAGCCTGGCGTCACGCTCCTTCACCGAGAACGCCCCGAAGCCGCGCAGCTCGACCCGGTCGCCGCGCGACAGGGCCTCGATGATCTCTTCGAAAACGGTGTTCACGATGCGCTCGACATGGCGCTGCGTCAGATGCGGGTTGGCGTCTGCGATCTTCTGGATCAGCTCCGACCGGATCATCCGAATGTCCCCCCTGTGGTTCGGCCCTTCTGGCAGCGGCCGCCACGCTGTTCTTGTTCAGGGACTATAGAAGCAAGTTTTGTCGGCTGACAAATGAAAATCGGGGCTGAACAAGGTCTTGGCCCGCAAAGACAAGGGGCCCCGCCATTGGCGGAGCCCCCGGTAAGGTCACAAACGGGCTGAAAACTCAGCCACGGTCCTTGAGCGCGGCGCCCAGGATATCGCCCAGCGAGGCGCCCGAATCGGACGAGCCATACTGTTCGACGGCTTCCTTCTCTTCGGCGATCTCGCGCGCTTTGATCGACAGGCCCAGCTTGCGGGTCTTGGGATCGACGTTGACGACGCGGGCGTCGACCTTGTCACCGACCTGGAAGCGCTCGGGGCGCTGGTCGGCGCGGTCGCGCGCCAGGTCCGAACGGCGGATGAACGACTTGGCGCCGTTATATTCCACCTCGATGCCGCCATCTTCGACCGCAGTCACGGCAACGGTGATCACCGCGCCACGCTTCACGCCGTCAACAGCGCCCGAGAAGGTGTCATCCGACAGAGCCTTGATCGAGAGCGAGATACGCTCTTTCTCGATGTCGACTTCCGAGACGACCGCCTGGACGGTGTCGCCCTTGCGGTATTCCTGGATGGCTTCCTCGCCGCGCTTGTCCCACGAGATGTCGGACAGGTGCACCATGCCGTCGATGTCGTTGTCGAGGCCGACGAACAGACCGAATTCGGTGATGTTCTTGACTTCGCCTTCGATGGCCGTGCCGACCGGGTGGGTTTCCGCGAAAACTTCCCACGGATTGCGCATGGTCTGCTTCAGGCCCAGCGAGACGCGACGCTTGGCGCTGTCGATTTCCAGGACCATGACGTCCACCTCTTGCGAGGTCGACACGATCTTGCCGGGATGCACGTTCTTCTTGGTCCAGGACATTTCCGAGACGTGGACCAGGCCTTCGACACCGGCTTCCAGCTCCACGAAGGCGCCGTAATCGGTGATGTTGGTGACGCGGCCCTTGTGAACCGAACCGATCGGATAGGCCTTTTCGACCGCATCCCACGGATCCGACTGAAGCTGCTTCATGCCCAGCGAGATACGGTGGGTTTCCTTGTTGATCTTGATGACCTGAACCTTGATGGTCTCGCCGATCGACAGGATTTCCGACGGGTGGTTGACGCGGCGCCAGGCCATGTCGGTGACGTGCAGCAGGCCGTCAACGCCGCCCAGGTCAACGAAGGCACCGTATTCGGTGATGTTCTTGACCACGCCGTCGACCACTTGGCCTTCCGACAGGTTGCCGATGACTTCGGCGCGCTGTTCGGCACGCGATTCTTCCAGGATGGCGCGGCGCGACACGACGATATTGCCGCGGCGACGGTCCATTTTCAGGATCTGGAAGGGCTGCTTCATGCCCATCAGCGGGCCGGCATCGCGCACGGGGCGCACATCGACTTGGCTGCCCGGCAGGAAGGCGACAGCGCCGCCCAGATCGACGGTGAAGCCACCCTTGACCCGGCCGAAGATCGCGCCATCGACGCGCTGCTCGCTGGCATAGGCCTTTTCAAGACGGTCCCAGGCTTCTTCACGACGGGCCTTCTCGCGCGAGATGACCGCTTCACCACGGGCGTTCTCGACGCGGTCCAGATAGACCTCGACAGTGTCGCCCACGTTGATGTTCGGCTGCTCGCCCGGATTGGCGAATTCCTTCAGGTCGACGCGACCTTCCATCTTGTAGCCGACGTCGATGATGGCCTGGCCCGCCTCGATGGCGATGACCTTGCCCTTGACGACCGAACCCTCTTCGGGGGTATCGATCTCGAAGCTCTCCTTCAGAAGGGCTTCAAATTCATCCATTGCGTTTTTGGCGCACATGCGAGTTTCATCCTTTTCACGGTTTTTCTGGCCATGCGGTTGGCTCCGCCGGTCTTTGGTGGCCCCGAAACGCCAAGGCCCTGCCGCAGGAAACGGCAAGGCTCGGCCCCCTTCGGGATGCGGCCCTATAGACCCTTTGCCCCGCCCCGGCAAGCAAAAGCGCCCGCAACTCGCGGACGCCCAGCCTCTTCCTCCTGGCAAAATGTTCCAGGGGACCGCGGGCAGCGGCCCCGGATGCATGCTTCTGCGCCTCAGGCGGCGCGAACCACCTCGTCCAGCGGCTTGCGCACCTTCTTCAGCCCGGCCAGCCAATCGCCCTCGGCATCGCGATAGCCCAGGGGCATCAGCGTGACCGCCCGCAGACCGCGCGCCCGCAGACCCAGGATCTCGTCGACCTTCGCCGGATCGAAGCCTTCCATCGGCGTCGCGTCGACGCCCTCGAAAGCCGCCGCCGTCAGGGCAAGGCCAAAGGCGATATAGGCCTGGCGCGCCGCGTGCTGGTAATTCTCTTCCGCCGTGCGGGGCAGGTACATGCCCTTCAGCCGCTCGTAATAGGGGCCAACCGCCTCGCGCCCGCCGCCGCGCTGGGCCACGATCTCGTCCACCACCGCGTCAATGCGTTCGGCGGTGTAATTGTCCCAGGCCGCGAAAACCAGAAGATGCGAGGCCTCGGTGATCTGGGGCTGGTCAAAACCCGCCTCGCGGATCTGCGCGCGCAGCTCGGGGCTTTCGACCAGGATCACCTCGAAAGGTTGCAGGCCAGACGAGGTGGGCGCAAGCTGCACCGCCTTGAGGATCGCCTCCAGCTTCTCCTGCGGCACCTTCTTCGCGGCGTCGAATTTCTTGGTGGCGTAGCGCCAGTTCAGCTTGTCCTGCAACATTTTCGGCCGCTCCTTTGCGGGTCCTGCGCTTCCGGTTCGGAAGTCCTGCGTTTCGATACCGGCAAGATAGGACCGCCCGGCTCCGCCGCAAGAAGGCACATATCCCCGCAAAAATCACAGTCACCTCACAAAAAATGCACAGTGAGACCCCCTGCCCTTTTCCGAACCTCTGCTGTAGGGCCGCCGTTTCTCTAGGGAGAGCCCATCAGGGAAAAGGCCGACCAATAGGCCGGATCGGCCTTGGCGCCACCCTGGGCAATGATTTCGACAAGAGTCTGCTGCAAGGCGCGTGCGGGGTCGGCGAATTGCGGGTCGCGGCGCGACATGCCCGTCACGATCTCTACCGCGGCGGCCGAATTGATCGGCCAATGCGTGCCCAGCACCCGCTCTGCCCCTGCGGCCAGAAATGAGGTGCCAAGACCCTGCAAGGCATCCTGATCCCCATCGATCACGCCGGTGCTACAGGCCGACAGGATCACCAGCCTCGCTCTGAGCTTGAGCTGGCGAATTTCTCCGGCCTCCAGCGCCCCGTCCGGTCGCGGCAAATCGATCGTGCCCAGTTCAAACCGCGCCGGCTGCGCCAGATCCAGAAGCGGCGTCAGCGCCAGCAGCGGCTCGCCCACATCGGGGTGATCGCCATGGACAAGGCCATGAGTCGCAAAATGCAGCACCGAGAACTTGCCGAGCGTTCCCGCCTCGCTCAGCTCTTCGATCAGATACTCGCTGGCATCCGCCCCGGTCACAGCCATGCCCTTGCCCTCGCCGAAGGCCGCGGCCACCTGGCGCACTTCCTCGGCGGCATCGGGCAGCGGGCGCAGCTGCGCCAAAAGCCGCGTCGCCCAGTTCGACCGGCCAAGCGTCGAGGGCAGCGCATAATCCGGCCCGCCGAACCCGGCATACCAGATTTCAGTCTCGGGCAGACGACCGGGGAAATCGCGCTGCCACAACAGATCGACCGAAGGCACCTGCGTCACCGCCTGACGCTTGACCAGCCAGTCCAGCTCGGCATTGGCCGCCCCGGCTGGGGCAGGACTGGTCAGGAACATCTCGAAAGGCAGGTTCAACCCGACCTGAACCGTTGCGACCACAAGCAACCGCCCGCGATCCCGGATCAAAGGGTCCAGCGGTTCCAGCAGCGCCTGATAGGCCAGATAGGCCTCGTCGCGCAGCGCAGCATCCCGCGTCGGCCGCGTCGCCGCGCCTGCGATGGGAATCGCCGACCGGTCGCTTGCCCAGCCCACCGACTGCCGCAACCGCTGTGCCTGATCCATCAACTGCACGGGATCCGCCCGCGCGCGCCGCATGACAAAGCCGTCCTGCGTCAGCGCGAACAGCAGGACATGCGCCCCCGCCGGGGCGATCAGGACCAGCGCCTCGTCGGGCCGCAGTGCCCGTTGCGCATCGCCCACGGTCCGCAGCCAGGGAAACAAGGCATCCGCCACGTCCGCCCGCTCGGCAATCAGCGCCTGCATCTCGGCCTGTGCCTTCTCGATCCCCGCCCAGATCGAGGCTTCGGTCCGCTCGGGATCGGGAAAGGCAAACCCCTGTGCGATCAGCATGTTCAGATGGTTCAACTGAGCCACGAGATGGCGCAGATCCTGAACGCGCGACATTTCCGCGGCCTCGACGAAAGCCACGGCCTCGCGTCGGCGCGGTGCCAGCGTCGCCATTGCCGTCTCGCCGGTAAAGGCCGCCTGCGCGAACCAGAAGGCCGCCGCCTCGGACCGCGTCGGCGATGGCGCCCCGCGCCCGCGTTCGATCTCGGCCTCGAAATCCAGATAGGTCAACACATCCTCGACCGCGCGCGTCTTGACCCCCTGCACCGGAGCCTCGATCGTTCCGGGAAAGAACTCGGCCAGCACTACGGCATTGGCCGACAACTGCCGCTCGATCGCGACCGCGCGGGCCGCGTCCTGCCACATGGCGTCCCAGCCCTGCGCCATCTGTCGATACAGCAGCGTCCGCGCCAGAAACTCGGCCATGCCGCGGCTCGACGGCCCCATCGCCGCCGCCGCCTCGGCATCGGCCTTGTCGATCGCGGCGGACAGGCGCTGTTGCGCGCGGCCAAGCGCGCCGCGCGACGGCGGATCGAACACGGCGCGCGCCTCGTGCTCCAGGCGGCGTGCCAGATCAAATGTCAGATCGCTCTGGGCCTGCGACAGGTCTCTCTCGGGCAGCCCTAGCGTAAACTCAATAAGCCCGCTCTCCGCCCGCAGCGGTCCGGCAAGCATGACGACCAGCCAGAGGCCATGAAGTCCCCGCATCCCGCAACACCGGATGACAGCCGCATGCCAAAGGGAGCCACAGCCCCGTATAGCTGTCAAGGCACCGGCGGAAGCCGGTCCTCAACCGCCGCGATGGCCCTGGCCACCGACTCTTCGGCGCCCATCTCGCTTGTGTCGATCACCAGCGCGTCGACGGCGGGTTTCAGCGGCGCATCGGCCCGTCCCATGTCGCGGGCATCGCGCTCGATCACTTCGGCCAGAACCCGGGCCGCATCACCGCCAACCTCCAGCCAGCGCCGATGCGCCCGCACCTCGGCGCTGGCCGTGACATACAGCTTCACCTCGGCCTCGGGGCAGATCACCGTGCCGATGTCGCGCCCGTCCAGCACCGCGCCACCGGGCGCCCGTGCAAAGCGGCGCTGGAAATCAGCCAGCGCCGCCCGCACCTCGGGGATTACAGCGACGCGGCTGGCGGCCTGCCCCGCCTCCAGCGTGCGCAGCCCCTCGCGCCGCAGATCCTCGGGCGCCAGCCGCAGCGCCGCGGCCACCGGATCGCCGCCCATCGCGCCGACGGCCCGATACAAAAGCCCGGTGTCCAGATGGGCAAAGCCGAACCGCTGCGCCACCGCGCGCGAGATCGTGCCCTTGCCCGCCGCCGCCGGTCCGTCGATCGCCACCGTAAAGATCATCCGCCGCCCCCTCGCCTGCACCTTTGGCAGTCGCGACCTGCATAGGGGCTGCACGAAGGGGCGTCAAACCTGGCCCCCACCGCCAGACAGGATACATCATGCGCCTGACCCTTCTAAACCCGCCCCATACCGCCATCGGCAGCCGCGTCCCGCGCGAACACCTGCCGCCCCTCGGCCTTCTCGCCATCGGCGGCCCCCTGATCGACGCGGGCCATCACGTCACGCTCCTGAACGCCGATCCCGGCAATCTGCCCGATGCGGAAATCCTGCGCCGCCTTGTCGCCGGGGCGCCCGGGGCCGTGCTGATCGGCCATTCCGGATCGACCTCGGCCCATCCCACGATCCTGCGCCTCGCCCGGCTGATCCGCGCCGCCCTGCCCGCCACGCGGATCGTCGTCGGCGGGGTCTATCCCAGTTATCACTGGGCCGAGACATTGCGCGACGTGCCAGAAATCGACGTGATCGTGCGGGGTGAGGGCGAGGTCACCGCACCCCGCCTTATCGCCGCGCTTGATGCGGGCGCGCCGCTCGACACTGTCCCCGGCCTGGCCTTTCATGGCCCCGACGGGCCCAAAGCCACCGCGCCCGCGCCCATGCTGCAAGATCTCGACAGCGCCCGCATCGGCTGGGAACTGATCGACTTCACCGCCCATTCCTATTGGGGCGGCAGGCGTGCCGTCGTGATGCAATTCTCGCGCGGCTGTCCGCATCTCTGCACCTATTGCGGCCAGCGCGGCTTCTGGACCCGCTGGCGCCACCGCGACCCGGCAAGGTTCGCCGCCGAGATCGCCCGCCTGCACCGTGAGCATGGCGTGGAACTGGTCAACCTTGCCGACGAAAACCCCACGTCGTCGCGCAAGGCCTGGAAGGCGTTTCTCGAGGCGATGGTGGCCGAGAATGTGCCGGTGCAGATCATCGGCTCCACCCGCGCCGATGACATCGTCCGCGATGCCGACCTTCTGCCGCTGTACAAGCGCGCCGGATGCCTGCGCTTTCTGCTGGGTCTGGAAGGCACTGACGAAGCGACGCTGGCAACCGTGCAGAAGGGTGGCTCGCGCCAGAAGGACCGGCAGGCGATCCGCCTTCTGCGCGCAAACGGCATGATCGGCCTGTGCACCTTCGCCGTGGGGTTCGAGGAGGAGACGGATGCCGATTACTGGCGCCTCTTGCGCCACTTGCTGGCCTATGACCCCGACCAGATCATGTCGGTCTTCGCCACGCCGCATCGCTGGACACCCTTCTTCACGCAAAGCAAGGGGCGGCGCGTGCTGACCACCGACCTGCGCCTGTGGGACTACAAGCATCAGGTGCTGGAAACCCCGCGCGTCCCGCCCTGGCGGGTGTTTCTTTGGGTCAAGCTGATCGAGGCCGCGCTGCAACTTCGCCCCCGCGCGCTCTGGCGGGTCTGGGGCCACCCTGACCCCGAAATCCGCCACGCGATGCGCTGGTACACCAGGATGGGACGCGGCGTCTGGTTGCACGAATGGGCCGGTTTCCTCACCCGCCGCCCGCGCCCCGGCCCGACGGTCGCCGCTTTCCTCGGCCCCAGCGCGCTGCCCGAACAGGCGCTCGCCCTGCCGCGCCGAACCGGGACCGCCCGGATCGTCACAGAAGCGAAAGACCTTGGCCCCTCGCCTTCCTGGCCCCGAGCGCTCCCGCCCGAGGCCCGGCCGACCACATTCGCCCCTCTGGCAGGGGAAATCCCTAACAAAGCGTGAATCGTGGCCCGCAAGTCCTTGAAAACATGGGGCGCATCCTTTGTCCCACCGTGGGACAGCGGCAATCAGCCCCGCCGGACCGCCGCGCCCAGCCCGTTCATCAGCCCCTCGAAGATAGGGAAGGAGGTGACGATCGGGCTGCCGTCATCCACCGCGATCTCGGTCTTGGCGGCCATGCCGGCGACCAGGAAGCTCATGGCGATGCGGTGGTCCAGATGGGTGGCGCAGGTTGCCCCGCCCGGCATTCCGCCCGGCCCCATGCCCTGAACGATCAGCACATCCTCTTCCTCTTCGACCGTCACGCCGCAGGCCTCAAGCCCGCGCGCCATGGCGTCAATCCGGTCGCTTTCCTTGACGCGAAGCTCCTTGACGCCGCGCATCACCGTGCGGCCCGACGCGAAAGAGGCGACGACCGAAAGGATCGGGTATTCGTCGATCATGCTGGGCGCGCGTTCGGGCGGCACCTCGATGCCCTTCATGTCGGGGCTGAAGCGGACGCGCAGGTCTGCGACGGGCTCGCCGCCCTCTTCGCGGGGGTTCTGGAACTCGATCAGCGCCCCCATCTCGACCAGCGTCAGATAAAGGCCGTTGCGCGTCAGGTTCTGGCTGACGCCCGGCACGGTGATATCGGACCCCGGCACGATCAGCGCGGCGCAGACCGGGAAGGCGGCGCTGGACGGGTCGCGCGGCACGGCGACCGTCTGGGGCCGCAGCTCGGGCCGCCCGGTCAGGGTGATGACATGGCCCTGCGGTCCCCTCTCGACGTGAAGCTGGGCGCCAAAACCCAGAAGCATCCGTTCGGAATGGTCGCGGGTCGGCTCCTTCTCGATCACCACGGTCTCGCCCGGCGCGTTCAGCCCGGCCAGAAGGACGGCCGATTTCACCTGCGCGCTGGCGACCGGCAGGGCATAGCGAACCGGCACCGGATCGGCGGCGCCGACCACCGTCATCGGCAGACGCCCGCCCTTGCGGCCATAGGCCTGCGTCCCGAACAGCGACAGGGGGTCGGTCACCCGCCCCATCGGGCGCTTGCGCAAGGAGGCATCGCCGGTGAAGGTCGCGGTGATCGGCGTCGTCGCCATGGTCCCCATGATCAGCCGCACGCCCGTGCCGGAATTGCCGCAGTCGATCACATCGGCCGGTTCGGAAAACCCGCCCACGCCCACGCCGTTCACGCTCCAGGCGCCCTCGCCAAGCCGCGTCACCTGCGCCCCGAAGGCCCGCATGGCCGAGGCCGTGTCCAGCACGTCCTGACCTTCCAGAAGGCCGGTGATCCGGGTCTCGCCCACGGCCATGGCGCCAAAGATCAGGGCGCGGTGGCTGATCGACTTGTCGCCCGGCACTTCGGCCGTACCGGTCAGCGGGCCGCAGGCGGCCGAGATCATCGGTTGAGCTTCACCATGGCCGGACATTGTCGTCTCCCCTCGCGCATCCGCCGCCTGATAGCGCAAGCAGGCCGGGGCTTCTAGAGGCGGCGGAAGGTCAGGTAATGCGGCAAGCGGCCCTCGCGCAGCGCCTTCTGTTCGTAGCGGGTGGACAGCCAGTCCTCCCAGGCCCCGCCCAGACCCGCCTCATGTTCCAGCGCGAAGCCTGCCTGCGGCACCTCTTCCAGGGTCTGGCGGACATAGTCGGGGATATCGGTCGCGACCCGGAACTCGGCCCCCGGCGCGGTCACGCGCGCCAGCGCCAGGAGATAGTCCTGTGTCACGAAGCGGCGGCGGTGGTGGCGCGCCTTGGGCCAGGGGTCGGGGTAGTTGAGAAAGACCTTTTGCAGGCAGGCCGGGGGCAGCACGTCGAAAAGGTCGCGGACATCGCCGGGGTGGAGGGCCAGGTTCGTCACCCCCGCCGCCCGGATCTTGCCCAGGAGCATGGCGATGCCATTGACGAAGGGCTCGGCCCCGATCAGGGCCACCTCGGGGTAGCGGGCGGCCATATGGACCAGATGCTCGCCGCCGCCGAAGCCGACCTCGAGCCACAGCGGCCTGCCCCCGGCGAAGGACAGGTCCGGGGTCGCCCGCGCGGGGTTCTCCTCGACCGTCACGCCCTTGAGGCGCAGGGGCTCCAGATCCTCGGCCAGATAGGATTTCTGGCTGGCGCGCAGGGTCTTGCCATGGATGCGGCCATAGAAATTCCGGCGCGGGCTGGCGGGCATATCGGGGGGGGCGGCGTCGCTCATGGGCCGCGCCCCTAGCCCCGCTTCGGGAAGGGGTCAAGATGTCTCACGGTGGGACAAGATACGACTCAAACAATATCAATCTCTTACGAATCCCGTTTTACCCTTTGTTAACGCCTGCCCCCGTGGCGGGTGCCTGTGAGAGCCGTTGCCACGGATGCAAGATCGCGCTGGACGGCACAGGCTTTGCCCGGCAGTCTCGTCCGGTCAGCCAGGACCGCAGATGCGCAACACCTTTTTCCCCGCCTATGGCCTGTGGCATTGCGGCGAGGGTTTCCAGACCGTGCTGATCATGTGGTACATGGCCTTCCATGCCCGCCTGTCACCGGCCGAGATCGGCTTTTACCAGTCGCTGCAACTGATCCCCTTCCTTTTGTTCACCGCACTTGGCGGCAGCGTGACCGACCGGGTCGGCGCGCGCACCAGTTTTGCCGCCTCGACCGGGCTGTTCGCGCTGTCGCTGGTCCTTTACGGCCTGACCGACCCGGCCTTTGGCTTCAACGGCCCGCTGTTCGCGGCCTATTGCCTGCTTTCGGGCTTTCTGAGCGCCATCGCCAACCCGGCCATCGACACGTTCATCCCCGAGGCGACCCCGGCGCCTGCCACGAAGAACGCGCTTCTTGCCGCGACCGTGCATAACGTGGCAAAGCTGAGCGGCAATGCGGCGACGCTGGCCCTGCCGGTCCTGTCGGCCATGGGCGGGTTCATCGCCAACGGCCTGCTGATGGCGGCGAGTGCGCTGCTTTTGTTGCGCCACCCGCGCGCGCCCCGCCCTGTGTCTCAACCAAGTGGGGCCGCGGCGCCGGGGCGGCTGGCGGCGCATTTCCGGGCGCATCCCCTAAGCTTCGACATTCTCCTGTCCAGTGCGGTGCTGGGCCTGTTCATGATCCCGGCCTTCTATGTCTTTCAGCCGCTGATGCTGCGGACCTGGTATCCGCAGCAGGAAGGGCTGATCGGACTTGTCGGTGTCGTGGGCTGGATCGGGGCGATTGCCGCCTCGGCCACGGCCACGCGGCTGTCGCATCGCATCCGCCGCCCCGGCGCGCTGGCGCTGACAGTCTGGGCGGCGATGGCGCTGTTGTTCGCCGCCCTGCCGCTGATGCCGGGATTTGCCGCCTATCTGCTGGCGCTGGGGGTGCTGGGAATGAACGGGCTGGGCAAGGCGCTGGTCTATGGCGCCTATCTGCGCGAGGCCCCGGCGCGGGACCGGGCGCTTCTGATCGGCATCGACCAGACCGCGATCTGGGGCCTGGCGACGCTGGGGACGATGGGGCTGGGTCTTCTGGCCGAGGCGGCGGGCCTGGTGCCTGCGCTTTTGGCCAATACGGCAGCGCTGCTTTTGTGCCTGCTGGTGCTGGCCCTGCGCGGACGGCTTGTCGCCATGGCCAGCGCCTGACGCCGCCGCCTTTGCTGCCGTGGGGTTTTGCCCCGGCCCGGCAGATTGCTTGCCCCCTAGTCAAGGAGAGACCGTCAGAGCGTTGGCAGCGGCCTTGTGCCCAGCCTTTCGGCGACCATGACCAAATATCCGTCGGGGTCCTGCACCAGAAACTCGCGCTGGCCACCCAGGCAATCGCCCCAGTCGCGCCATTTCTCGCGCGGTTCCACATAAAAGGGCAGTCCCGCCGCCGCAACGCGCCCGGCCACCGCCGCCATGTCGGACACGAAGACCTGCAAAACCGCGCCGCGCCCGAAGGGGGCCTGCATCGGCGCCACCTCCCAATCGCCATCGCGTTCATAAAGCATCATCTGCGCGCCATGCGGGGCGCCATGCGGATGGGCCAGATGCGCCAGCTTCTGTTCAGGGCGCTGGAACGTAGGCTCGAACCCCAGCACTTCGGTCCAGAAGGCGAAGCTGCGCGGGAAATCCGTGACCATGATCTCATACAGCCCATTGGCCCAGGGCGCGGGGGCGTGACCCTTGCCCATCAGCCGCGTCCCCGATAGGCCGGCACGCCCTGATCGGGCAGCCACAGCCCCTCGGGCGGGGCGCCGGTCTGCCAGAAGACGTCGATCGGGATACCGCCACGCGGATACCAATAGGCGCCGATGCGCAGCCAGACCGGATCGAGCAGCGCCACCAGCCTCTTGCCGATGTCGAGCGTGCAATCCTCGTGGAAAGCGCCATGGTTGCGGAAGCTGTGCAGGTAAAGCTTCAGCGATTTCGATTCCACCAGCCAGTCGCGCGGGGCGTAGTCGATGACGATATGGGCGAAATCGGGCTGGCCGGTCATCGGGCACAGCGAGGTGAATTCCGGTGCGGTGAAGCGGACAAGGTAAAGGCTGCCCGCATGGCCCGCAGGCACCTTTTCCAGCACGGCCGCCTCGGGCGAGGCGGGCAGTGCGGTCTTGCCGCCAAGCTGGGTCAGGCCAGAGACATCGGTTGCGGTCATCGGGGCCCCGGATGCGCTTGCGCCGCCATGCTAGGCCCGGTGATAGGCGGCGGCAAGATGGCGCGGCGTCAGCCGAGCTGGATCAGCGCAAGACCGGCCACCATCGCGCCGATGCCAAGGGCGCGCGACAGGGTGATCGGGTGGATCTGCGCGCCGAAGAGGCCGAAATGGTCGATCAGGGCGGCGGCGAACATCTGGCCCAGCAGGACGCAGAAGACGGCATTGCCGACGCCGAAGCGCGGGGCGACCCAGGTGACGGACAGAACGTAGAAGGCGACGAACAGCCCGCCCATGAAAAGATACCAGGGCTGGCCCGCCATGCGGGCAAAGCCATGGGCCTGGCCGGTCAGCAGCAGCGTCGCGACCGCCACCGCCAGCGCGACCAGGAACAGCGTCACCGCCGCCGCGACCGGCGCGCCGATGCGCGCGCCGAGCTGGCTGTTCAGGACGGCGAGGACCGGGATTCCGATCCCCGCCAGCAGCATGATCGCGGCATCGCGCAGCGCCGTGGACATGGCAATCCCTTCCTGTAAGGGTCAGGCCGCCTTTTTCAGCGCCTCGACCAGATCGGTCTTCTCCCAGGAGAAGCCGCCATCCTCGGTCGGCGCGCGGCCGAAATGGCCATAGGCGGCGGTGCGGGCATAGACCGGCTTGGTCAGGCCCAGATGGGTGCGGATGCCGCGGGGGGTCAGGTCCATGACCTCCATCACGGCGCGCTCGATCTGGGCGGCATCGACCTGGCCGGTGCCATGGGTGTCGACATAGATCGACAGGGGCTTTGCCACGCCGATGGCGTAGGAAACCTGCAAGGTGCAGCGGTCGGCCAGGCCGGCAGCGACCACGTTCTTGGCCAGATAGCGCGCGGCATAGGCGGCGGAACGGTCGACCTTGGTCGGGTCCTTGCCCGAAAACGCGCCGCCGCCATGCGGGGCGGCCCCGCCATAGGTGTCGACGATGATCTTGCGCCCGGTCAGGCCGGCATCGCCATCGGGGCCGCCGATGACGAATTTTCCGGTCGGGTTGACCCACCATTCGGTCTTGTCGGTGATCCAGCCCGAGGGCAGGATTTCACGGATATAGGGTTCGACGATGGCGCGGATGTCGTCCGAGGTCTGGCTGTCATCGAGATGCTGGTGGGACAGGACGATCGAGGTCACTTCGACCGGCTTGCCATCCTCATAGCGCAGGGAAAGCTGCGACTTGGCGTCGGGGCCAAGGGTCTTTTCCTTGCCGGATTTGCGCGCCTCGGCCAGACGGCGCAGGATCGCATGGGAATACTGGATCGGCGCGGGCATCAGCTCGGGCGTCTCGCGGCAGGCATAGCCGAACATGATGCCCTGGTCGCCCGCGCCGTCCTTGTCGACGCCTTGCGCGATATGGGCAGACTGCTTGTGCAGATAGTTCTGCACTTTCAGCGTCTTCCAGTGGAATTCGTCCTGCTCGTAGCCGATGTCGCGCACGCAATGGCGGACGATATCCTCGACCTTGTCCATCATGTGCTTGAGCGCCTTCTTGTCGCTCAGCCCCACTTCACCGCCGACGACGACACGCCCGGTGGTGGCAAAGGTCTCACAGGCGACGCGGGCATTGGCTTCTTCGGTCAGGAAGGCGTCGAGGATCGAATCCGACACGCGGTCGCAAAGCTTGTCGGGATGCCCCTCCGAAACGGATTCGGAGGTGAAGACATAGTTATTCCGGCTCATGGGGAAAGTGCTCCGTTGATAAGAACCCGCCACGCCAGGAAGCCGTTGTGACGGTTGACGCGACGGGCTTACGCGGCGGGGCTGGAACAAGCAAGGACTATCGCTTGGCGCGCACCCGCCAGACGAGAGCGACAAGCCCCGCCAACAACAGAAGGATGAGCGGCCTGTCCCCGATCGTCGCATAGGGCGGCGCAGGCAGCGCCCCGGGCAGGGTGGCGTCCAGCGTGGCGCGGGCGCCCAGCGGCAAAAGCAGACTTTGCCCCGAGGCATCGTGGGCGATGCGGCCCCGGGCATCGACGACGGCGGAAATGCCGGTATTGGCGACCCGCACCAGGGGCAGCCCCTGTTCCACCGCGCGCAGGCGGGTGATGGCGAAATGCTGATAAGGGCCAGTCAGCGTGCCGAACCAGGCGTCATTGGTGATCTGCAACATCCAGCCGGGGCGCGGACCGGGGCTGGCGACCTCGCCCGGGAAGATCGCCTCATAGCAGATCAGCACCCGCGCCAGGCCAAGGCCGGGCCCGAAATCGACCGGATGAACCTGGGTTCCGGCGGAATAGGTCGCTCCGGCGCGGGCGGAAAACTCTGTCACGCCAAAGATATCCAGCGCGGCCTCGCCCAGGGGCACATATTCGCCGAAGGGGACGAGATGGATCTTGTCATAGGTCGCCTGGAAACTGCCGCCCGGGCCAAACAGGACCAGGCTGTTCCAGGCCAGCGGCCCTTCAACCCGCTGCGCCCCCGCCGCCACCGGCGCGCCTATGCTGTTGGCGATGGCCACGGCGGCGCTGTTGCCGGGTTCGACCGTGTAGGGCACGGCGGTTTCGGGCCAGATCACCAGATCGGGCGGCGGGCCGGACAGGCTGAGACGGATCAGCGTGCCGAAATTGTCGCGGGCAAGGTCCGGGTCCCATTTCAGCGCCTGGTCGATGGCGGGCTGGACGATGCGGAAGCTGCCGCCGGGGGCTGCGGGTTCGGGCAGCGACAGGCGATGCCAAGACCAGCCCGCCGCCGCCAGCGCCAGCAGGGCGGTGAGCGCCAGCCCCCTGCGGCCAAGCGCCATGGGAAGGGCGACGGCCAGAAGGGTCAGCGCGGTCATTCCATAGCCGCCGACCAGCGCCCCCATCTGGATCAGCGGCGTGTCCAGCCAGATATGGCCGGGCAAGGCCCAGGGAAAGCCGGTCAGCACATGGCCGCGCGCCAGTTCGGCCAGCGCCAGCGTGACGGCAAGGCCCAGCGGCCCGCCGCGCAGCCGGGCCGAGACCCAGGCGCCGATGGCCCAGAACAGCGCCAGGCCAAAGCCCAGCATCGGCAGGGCAAAGGGCGCCATCCAGCCGGTTGCGGCAGGATCGACCAGAAAGGGCTGCACGATCCAGGACAGGGCCAGACAGAAATGCCCACCGCCGAAAACCAGCGCACGGCGCGCCGCCTGCCAGGCCGTCAGCGCCGAGGATATGCGGGCCAGGCCAAGGGCCAGCGCCACCATGGCGACGGGCCAGAGCCCAAGCGGCGCCTGCCCCAGCGCAAGCCCCGCCCCCAGCGCGAAATCGCGGGCGAGGCCGCGCCAGTCAGGTCGCCGCATCGTCAGCCGGCCATGCTGCCGGCGTCAGGGTCTTCGGCCGGGGCGGGAAGCACCCCCGGCAGGCGCACGCGCAACCGCTTGATCCGCCGGGCATCGGCATCGACGATCTCGATTTCCGCGCCGCTTTCATGGCTGACCACCTCGCCCCGCGCAGGCACCCGGCCCGTGCGCAGGAAGACCAGCCCGCCCAGCGTATCGATTTCCTCATCTTCCTCGCCGGTGCGCAGCCGCAGGCCCAGCGCCTGTTCCAGCTCTTCCAGCGGGGCGCGCGACTGGGCCAGGATCACGCCGGGCTTTTCCTCTTTCCACAGCGCGCCTTCATCCTCGTCATGCTCGTCCTCGATCTCGCCGATGATGGTCTCGATCAGGTCCTCGATGGTGACAAGCCCGTCGACCCCGCCATATTCGTCGATCACCAGCGCCATATGGGCCCGTTCCTTCTGCATCTTCTGCAGCAGGACGCCGGTTGGCATCGACGGGGGGGCGTACAGGATGGGGCGGAGAAGGCGCTTGAGGCTGAACCGGCCCGCGGCGCCGAAACCATGGGTCAGCGCCAGGTCTTTCAGCAGCACCAGGCCCTGCGGATGGTCCAGCGTGCCCTTATAGACCGGAACGCGGCTGAAACCGTGCTTGCGGAAGACCTCGACCAGATCGTCCTTGCCGATATCGGTGGGCACGGCGACGATTTCGGTCTTGGGGATGGCCACGTCATCGACGCGCAGGCGGCGCAGCGCCCCCAGGCTTGGCGCGGCGGCCGTCGGGACCGTCGCAGGGGCCGATTGATCATCGCTGGTTGGCGTGAAGGCGGAGAGAAGCCGCCCGAAGAACCCGCGTCCTGCGGGTTCGCTAGACCCGTCTTCCGCATCGGCCGACGCGGATTGCGCCATGGCCGGACTGTCGCTCGTACTGCCCATTGGTCCTTTGCCCAAAACACCCCTGTCGCGCAGAGGCCCCCTAATATGGGTCAGAAAGACCCAGCGAGGCAAGTATCGCCACTTCATGGCCCTCCATGAGCGCGGCATCCGCCTCGGTCTCATGATCATAGCCCAGCAGATGCAAACAACCATGAACCATCAGATGCGTGACATGGTCCCGCATCGGCTTGCCCTGCTCTTCCGCCTCGCGCGCGCAGGTTTCCCAGGCGATGGCGATGTCGCCCAGGGGTTCGGGGTCTTCGGCCGTGCCGGTTTCGGGGTCTTCGGGCAGCCCGCCCGGCGCCTCGGGCGACAGATCCCAGGCGGGCCAGGACAGGACGTTGGTGGGCTTGGCCTTGCCGCGAAAATCGCCGTTCAGCACGGCGATTCGCGCGTCGTCACAGCCGAGAAGCGAGATTTCCAGCGCCTCGGCCGGATGGCCCAGATGCGCGAGCGCCGCCCGTGCCGCGCTTTCGGCCAGGGTGGCAAGGCCAAAGCCTTCCCAGCGGTCATCCTCTATCACGGTCTCGACTAGCATCTGCATGGCGCGGGCCTACAGGGCGAAAGGGAAAGGGGCAAGGCCAGGCCCTGCCCCTTTCGATCACGACAGGACTGGCGCGTCAGCCCTGTGCCTCGTCGGCCTCATAGGCCTCGATGATGCGGCCGACCAGCGGATGGCGCACCACGTCCTTCGAGGTGAAATAGTTGAAGCTGACGCCCTTGACGTTCTTCAGGATGCGCTCGGCCTCGGCCAGACCCGAAGCGGTGCCGCGCGGCAGGTCGACCTGGGTGCGGTCGCCGGTGATGACCATGCGGCTGCCCTCGCCCAGACGGGTGAGGAACATCTTCATCTGCATCGAGGTGGCGTTCTGCGCCTCGTCCAGCACGACGAAGGCATTCGACAGCGTGCGCCCGCGCATGAAGGCCAGCGGCGCGATCTCGATGCGCTTTTCCTGGATCAGCTTTTCCACCTGCTTGGCGGGCAGAAAGTCGTTCAGCGCGTCGTAAAGCGGCTGCATATAGGGATCGACCTTCTCCTTCATGTCGCCGGGCAGAAAGCCCAGACGCTCGCCCGCCTCGACGGCGGGGCGGGAGAGGACGATCTTTTCGACCGCGCCCGAGATGAACATGGTCACGCCCACCGCGACGGCGAGATAGGTCTTGCCAGTGCCGGCCGGGCCGATGCCGAAGCCCAGCTCGTTCTGGAACAGGTTGGCGACATAGGCCTTCTGCGCCTCGGTCCGCGGTTCGATGGGTTTCTTGCGGGTGCGCAGCTCCATGCCAGAGGTGAACAGCTCGATCTGTTCGCCCTCGGCCGCCGGGCTGACCGGCCGCCCCATGCGCAACGCGCCATCCACATCGCCTGCCGCCACGCTGCGGCCTCCTTCCAGTTTCGCGTAAAGCGAGCGCAGCACCGCCGATGCCTGTTCCCTGCCCGCCTTTTCGCCGATCACCGCCAGACGGTTGCCCCGCCGCAGGATATGGACGCCGACCTGATGCTCGATCTGGGCGAGGTTGCGGTCAAATTCGCCGCACAGCTCGATCAGAAGCCGGTTGTCGGGAAATTCGAGGATGGTTTCGATCATGTCCTCGGGCTTGGTCGGGGGGGTCAGCGCGCTGATGCCCAAGAGGGTCTCCTTCTGTGGCAGGGCCTATATGGGATGGTGCGACCGTCGGTTCAATCTGGCAAGCGATTTCATCCCTGACACCATATCTTGCGGGTAACTGCGCAGGAATTGTGACATTTTGCGGCAAACCTGAAGATTCCCGTCCAGAAGCCAAAAAGGGCTGCGGATGCCCCGCGACCCTCTTCTTGAAACGCTGTAAAGACGGTCCGGTTCCGCAGGCATCAGCCCGGAACGCAGATACCCTCGACCGAATGGGTGCCCGCAGGACAGGACTTGACCACGACGGTCTTGATGCCATGGCCAGAAACCCGGTCGGAAACGCCTTCGTCGCCGGTCTGGTAATCGCGCAGCACGGTGCCCGGAGGATACTTGTCGTTGCAGACCGGCAGGCCGGAGGCCGGATCGTAACGCGGGCTGGAATAGCCCTCGAGCCCGTCATCCATGATCCAGTTCTGGCAGCCATCGGGATCATAGGCGATGGCGGCGCGGCCATTCACGAGAACGCCCTCGTCCTTGCCCTGGTCCTGGCCGGTGGCGATGACCGACTGGGCGCCCTTGTAACGCTCTGTCCCTTCGAAACTTTCCGTCACGCATCCCGAAAGGAGAAGCGCCCCTGCAAGGCCGAAGCCGAAGGTCCTGATGCTATTCATGGCGCTCACCACTGGTAACAGACGATTTCGACGCGGCGGTTCTTGGCCATGCCGGCCGCCGTGCTGTTCGAGGCGATCGGCTGGCGTTCGCCAAAGCCCAACTCGCGCTCAACCGAGGCGCCGACCGAGCGGGCCACCTCGGCCACGGCATGGGCGCGGCGCTTCGAGAGGCTCATATTATATTCATCCGAGGCGCGGCTGTCGGTATGGCCGTAGATGGCATAGCCAAACGCCCCCGACTGGCTGAAGAACTTGCGCAGGCGTTCGCGGCCCGCGCCGGTCAGCCTGGCGCTGTCGGTGGCGAAAAGCGTGTCGGTATTCTCGACGAGGCAGGTGTTCTTCTTCAGGCAGACTGGCTTGCCGGTCTTGGGGTTGCGGCGGGGGACCATATAGCCCTCAAGCCCGCCATCGGCCCACCAATGCATGCAGCCGTCATCGTCAACCCAGACGCCCCATTCGATCTGGCCGACCACTTCGGGCTGGGTCTGTGCCAGGGCAGACTGGGCGGCGAACATTCCGGCCGTCAGAACAGCCCCTGCCGCAAGAAAACGCACAACGCGTGAATATCCGCTCACAGCCCGAGCTCCCTTCACCGAACTTTGATCACTGCTGACGAGGATTGCCGTCGCCCCCCGGGATGTAAAGCGGATTCGACCAGACCATTGCCAGGCTAAGGCATTCATATGGCGTATGGTTTTTCCGAGCCACAGGGTCCGGCAGGCCATCCGGCAAGGCCGCTGGCGCAGAAACCCGCGGGGGTTGCAGGTCTGGCGAGGTTCAGCCGGGCAAGCGCAGGGCAGAAAGCGAGTTCGGCGCCGCGGCCAGGACCCGCGCCCGCACCAAGTCGCCCACGCGGCCCTGAGGATCGTCCAGGAAGACGGCCATCAGATGTTCGGACTTGCCCACCATCTGACCCGGCATCCGGCCGGGCTTTTCGTAAAGCACGGAAATCTCGCGCCCGAACATCGCTTCCTGCGCCGCGCGCTGCTGTTCGGTGATCAGCGCCTGAAGCGCCTGAAGCCGCACATCGGCCACCGCCTCATCGACCGGCGTCTTCTCGGCGGCGGGCGTGCCAGGGCGGGCGGAATATTTGAAGCTGAAGGCCGCGCCATAGCCGACCGCACGGACCAATGCCATCGTCGCCTCGAAATCGGCATCGCTCTCGCCGGGGAAGCCCACGATGAAATCCGAGGTCAGCAGGATGTCGGGGCGCGCGGCGCGGATGCGGGCGACAAGGTCGAGATACTGCGCCGCGGTGTGCTTGCGGTTCATCGCCTTGAGGATGCGGTCGCTGCCCGACTGCACCGGCAGATGCAGGTAGGGCATCAGTTGCGGCACCTCGGCATGGGCCGAAATCAGGTCATCGGCCATGTCATTGGGGTGGCTGGTGGTATAGCGGATGCGCGCGAGCCCCGGGATCGCCGCCATCTCGCGGATCAGATCGCCCAGACCCCGTGGCCCCGGTCCCTCGCCATGCCAGGCGTTGACGTTCTGGCCCAGAAGCGTGATCTCGCGCACGCCGCGATCCACCAGATCGCGCGCCTCGGCCAGAAGCCGCGCGGCGGGGCGGCTGACCTCGGCCCCGCGGGTATAGGGCACCACGCAGAAGGCGCAGAACTTGTCGCAGCCTTCCTGCACGGTCAGGAAGGCGGTCGGGCCGCGCTTGCCCTTGCGCTGCGGCAGGTGGTCGAATTTGTCTTCGGCCGGAAACTCGGTATCGACGCTTTGGCCCTGCCGGCGCACCATTTCCGGCAGGCGGTGATAGGCCTGCGGTCCCACGACCAGATCGACCAGCGGCATCCGGCGCAGGATCTCGTCGCCCTCGGCCTGGGCCACGCAGCCCGCGACGCCGATCTTCAGATCCGGCTTGCCGGCCTTGAGCGGCTTGAGGCGGCCCAGGTCGGAATAGAGCTTCTCGCTGGCCTTCTCGCGGATATGGCAGGTGTTCAGAAGCACCATATCGGCCTCTTCCAGCACCTCGGTCGTGACATATCCCTCGGCGCCCATGGCCTCGGCCATGCGCTCGCTGTCATAGACATTCATCTGACAGCCATAGGTCTTGAGGTAGAGCTTCTTCACGTCAGCCATGCGTGCCTCCTGCGGCGGGCCTTCTACACCCGCCTGCCCGGTGGGGCAACGGCAGCGCGCGGAGAACCGCCCCCTTGCCATGCACGGATGATTGACCGAATCTGCGCAACAATCGCCGCGGGGGCAGAGGCCAGCATGATCCACCCAGACCTTGAGACATTCCTCGCCAAGGGCAAGGCGGCGCTGGCCAGGGGGCCGCTGGCCGTGATCATGGCCGAGGATGACATCGAGATCGCCTCGACCCTGCGCCACCATCTTCAGTCCGGTTTCCGCGATCTGCTGCTGCTGGCGCCCGAGGGGCTGGCCCTGCCCATGGACCTGGCCGACCAGATCCATGTCGCCTGGCATGACGTCCATGCCGAAGCGGCCCTGTCGCAGGCGGTGACGCGCATTGCCGATGCCGCGCCGGGCCTGTGGATCTATTACTGCTACAATGCCGAATACCTGTTCTTCCCCTTTTGCGAGACGCGCAGCTTCCGCGATCTTGTCGCCTTTCATGCCGAGGAACGCCGCGAGGCGATGCTGACCTATGTGATCGACCTTTACGCGGGCGATCTTGACCGGTTCGGCAACGCGGTCTCGCTGGAGGACGCGCATCTTGACCGCTCGGGCTATTACGCGCTGGCCCGCAAGGACGAGGCGAAGGACTGGGCTCCGCGCGAACGCCAGCTTGATTTCTTCGGCGGGCTGCGCTGGCGGTTCGAGGAACATGTGCCCTGGACCAAGCGCAAGATCGACCGGGTCTCGATCTTCAGGGCGAAGAAGGGGCTGAAGCTGCGGCCCGATTTCACCTTCAGCGAGGAAGAGCTTAACACTTTCGCCTGCCCCTGGCACAACAACCTGACCGCCGCCGTCTGTTCCTTCCGCACCGCCAAGGCGCTGCGCAGCAACCCCGGCTCGCGCTTCGACATCCAGAATTTCCGCTGGCACGGGTCGGTCCCGTTCGACTGGCATAGCCAGCAATTGATGGATCTGGGCCTGATGGAACCGGGGCAGTGGTTCTGACGGCCCAAGCCTCTGGCTGGCGGCGGGTGCCTCTGGCGGGGATATTCGAAGACCGGAGAATGGGGCCGCGCGATTGGGCGGGGCCCGGGCGATCAGCGCGGCTGGCGGCGCAGGCGGATCACCACCTCGACCCGGGCGATCTCGGTGCCCGGGGGCGCTTCGGGCAGGCCCGCGATCTTCAGCTCCTCCTTGGGCGCATCGGTCAGGGTGGCCGTGTCTTCCCAGTAGAAATGCGGATGGTCGTCCATCCGGGTGTCGAAATAGCTTTTGGAGCCGTCGACCACGACTTCGTTCATCAGCCCGGCACCGCAAAAGGCGCGCAGGGTGTTGTAGACAGTCGCCAGGCTGACCTTCTCGCCCGCCTGACCGACCATCTCATACAGACCCTCGGCGGTGACATGGCGGTTCTCGCCATCCCCCACCAGCAGCGTCGCAAGCGCAAGCCGCTGCCGCGTCGGGCGCAGGCCCCCGCGATCCAGCCAGGTCGCCGCCCGGTCTTCTGCCGACAGATCCGATCCGCGCATTCCTGCCCGCGCCTTTTCCTGTATCCTGGACGCATTATAGGGCGGGCCTGCCCGTGCTTTCAAGCCGCAGGCGTCAATTGCCCCGATTCTCCCCCTGCCCTTGCCCTGCAATCCATGCCTCTGTTACAGGGAAGGCAACAATTTCGGTGATCAGGGAGGAACCGGGGCAGATGGGGCAATACCCGAAGACATTCGACCGCGAGGCGCTTCTGGCCTGTGCCCGGGGAGAGCTTTTCGGCCCCGGCAATGCCCAGCTTCCCGAACCGCCCATGCTGATGATGGACCGCATCACCGACATTTCGGAAGATGGCGGCGAACATGGCAAAGGGCATGTGGTCGCCGAATTCGACATCACCCCCGACCTGTGGTTCTTTTCCTGCCATTTCCCCGGCAACCCGATCATGCCCGGCTGCCTGGGCCTTGACGGTCTGTGGCAGTTGACCGGCTTCAACCTGGGCTGGCGCGGCTGGCAGGGGCGCGGCTATGCGCTGGGTGTGGGCGAGGTCAAGCTGACCGGCATGGTCCGCCCCGACCGCAGGAAGCTGACCTACTTCGTCGATTTCACCAAGGCGATCCAGACCCGCCGCCTGACCATGGGCGTCGCCGATGGCCGGGTGGAGGTTGATGGCGAGACGATCTATCTGGTCAAGGACATGAAGGTCGCGCTGAGCGAGGCGTAAGCGCCAGACCTGCAAAGGCGGAACGCAAAGCGGGGCCTTTCGGCCCCGCTTTCTGTCTGGGGATCGCGTCAGATCACCCCCAGCATCCGCATCGCCTCGGCCACGCGGACAAAGCCCGCGATATTGGCGCCCAGCACATAATCGCCCGGCGCGCCATATTCCTCGGCGGTGGCGGCGCAGGTGTCGTGGATACCGCGCATGATGGTGGCAAGGCGCGCCTCGGTCTGCTCGAAAGTCCAGCTGTCGCGGCTGGCATTCTGCTGCATCTCCAGCGCCGAGGTCGCGACGCCCCCCGCATTCGCCGCCTTGCCGGGGGCGAACAGCACGCCGGCCTCCTGGAAGATGCGGACGGCCTCGGGCGTGCAGGGCATGTTCGCCCCCTCGCCCACCGCCATCACGCCATTCCTGACCAGCGCGCGCGCATCCTTGCCCGACAGTTCGTTCTGCGTGGCCGAGGGCATGGCGACATCGCAGGCCACATCCCAGACCGAGCCCTTGTCGGCAGGAATGAAATGCACGCCCGCGCCGCGGCGGCGGGCATATTCCGAAATCCGCTCGCGCCGGACGTCCTTGATTTCCTTCAGCAGGGCCAGGTCGATGCCCGCCTCGTCCAGCACATAGCCGCTGGAATCCGAACAGGCCACGACCTTGCCGCCGAAGCTCTGCACCTTCTCGATCGTGTAGGTCGCCACATTGCCGGACCCCGACACCACCACGGTCTTGCCGTCGAACGACGTGCCCTTCGTGGCCAGCATGGCCTGGACGAAATAGGTATTGCCGTAACCCGTCGCCTCGGTGCGCGCGCGCGAGCCGCCATAGGCCAGCGCCTTGCCGGTGAAGACCCCCGCCTCGTAGCGGTTGGTCAGGCGCTTGTACTGGCCGAACATATAGCCGATCTCGCGCCCGCTGACGCCGATATCGCCCGCGGGCACATCGGTCTGTTCGCCCAGATGGCGGTGCAGCTCGGTCATCAGCGACTGGCAGAAGCGCATGATTTCGGCATCCGACCGGCCCTTGGGGTCGAAATCCGACCCGCCCTTGCCGCCGCCGATCGGCATGCCGGTCAGCGCGTTCTTGAAGGTCTGCTCGAAGCCCAGGAACTTGATGATCCCGACATTCACCGAGGGGTGAAAGCGCATGCCGCCCTTGTAGGGCCCCAGCGCCGAGTTGAACTGCACCCGGAAGCCGCGGTTGATCTGGACCTGGCCTTTGTCATCGACCCAGGGAATGCGGAAGATGATCTGGCGTTCGGGTTCGCAGATCCGCTCGATCAGGGCAAGGTCCAGGTATTGCGGATGCTTCGCCACCACGCGGCCAAGGCTTTCCAGGACTTCATGCACGGCCTGGTGGAATTCCGGCTCTCCGGCGTTGCGCCGGGTCACTTCGGCCAGGATCGGCTGAAGCTTTTCGTCAATCGCGTTCATCGGTCACTTTCGAAATCAGATGATCTGGCTCCGGGTCCAGCCCGGCGCTTCGACGTAGATTAGATTTTGGGCATAATGAATGCGTGTTTTCCATTTTCTGTGCAGAAGACCGGCCCGGCCAATCAAAATGCCGAAGCAGACGGGCCAGACGAACGCCCCGGCCAATCCCTTCTGTCCGAAGGCGGCCGCTGCACGGTGCGGCTGCCAACCTCCTTGCCCCCTCCCCCCCTCTGCCCTAAACAGTCCTCAAGTCACGAAGGGAGGCCCCATGCGCCGTGTCGTCATCACCGGGATCGGCATTGTCTCGTCGATCGGCAATTCCGCAGCCGAAGTGGAAGCCAATCTCCGCGCCGGGAAATCGGGCATCGTCTTTGCCCCGGATTATGCCGAACACGGCTTCCGCTGCCGGGTGCATGGCGCGCCGAACATCGTGCTGGAAGACCAGATCGACAAGCGTGACCTGCGCTTCATGGGCGATGGCGCGGCCTATACCTTCATCGCCATGCGCGATGCGATCAGGGATTCCGGCCTGACCGAGGCCGAGGTCTCGAATGACCGCGCCGGGATCATCGTCGGGTCGGGCGGGCCTTCGACAAAAAGCTTCTTCAAGGCGCATAACATCGTGCGCGAAACCGGCAGCCCCAAGCGGATCGGGCCGTTCGGCGTGACCAAGGGGATGTCCTCCACCACCTCGGCCTGCCTGGCCACGCCCTTCAAGATCAAGGGCGTCAATTACTCGATCACCTCGGCCTGCTCGACCAGCGCCCATTGCATCGGCAATGGCACCGAGCTGATCCAGATGGGCAAGCAGGACGTGGTCTTTGCCGGTGGCGGCGAAGAGCTGGACTGGACGCTGTCCTGCCTGTTCGACGCGATGGGCGCGATGTCGTCGAAATACAATGACACGCCCGAGCGCGCCTCGCGAACCTATGACGCCAATCGCGACGGTTTCGTCATCGCGGGCGGCGGCGGGGTCGTGGTGCTGGAAGAGCTGGAGCATGCCCTGGCGCGCGGCGCGAAGATCTATGCCGAGGTCACCGGCTATGGTGCCACTTCGGACGGCTATGACATGGTCGCCCCGTCTGGCGAAGGCGGCGAGCGCGCGATGCGGCTTGCCCTTGGCACCCTGCCCCAGGGCCGCAAGATCGACTATATCAACAGCCACGGCACCTCGACCATGGTCGGCGACGTGACCGAGGTCGAGGCGATCCGCCGCGTCTTCGGCCAAGGCAAAACCCCGCCCGTCGCCTCGACCAAGTCACTGACCGGGCATTGCCTGGGCGGCGCGGGCGTCTGGGAAGCGATCTATTCGCTGATCATGATGAACGGCAATTTCATCGCCGCCTCGGCCAATGTCGAAACGCTGGACCCGGCGCTGGACCCGTCCGAGATCGTCACCACACTGCGCGAGAATGTGGCGATCGACTCGGTTCTTTCGAATTCCTTCGGCTTTGGCGGCACCAATGCGACCTTGGTGATGTCGAAGTATCTTGCCTGATCCGACAAAAGCACAGGATGCCAGAATGGCCGATTTGATGAAGGGAAAACGCGGGCTCGTCATGGGCGTCGCGAATGACCGTTCGATTGCCTGGGGCATCGCCAGCGCCTTGGCCGCCGAAGGGGCCGAACTGGCCTTTTCCTATCAGGGCGAGGCCTTTGGCAAGCGGCTGGCGCCGTTGGCCGCCTCGGTCGGCTCGCAGGTCATGGTCGATGTCGACGTGACCGACGAGGCCTCGCTGGATGCCTGTTTCGCGCAACTGGCCGAGGTCTGGGGCAGGCTGGATTTCCTGGTCCACGCCATCGCCTATTCCGACAAGAACGAGCTGACCGGCCGCTTCGTCAACACGACGCGCGGCAATTTCCTCAACTCGCTGAACATCTCGTGCTTTTCCTTCATCGATGTGGCGCGGCGCGCCGAGGCGCTGATGCCGGATGGCGGCAGCCTGATCACCCTGACCTTCCAGGGATCGAACCGGATCGCGCCGAATTACAATGTGATGGGCGTGGCCAAGGCGGCGCTGGAATCGGCGACGCGCTATCTGGCCAATGACCTTGGCCCGCGGAAGATCCGCGTCAATGCGATCTCGCCCGGCCCGATGAAGACCTTGGCCGGGTCGGCCATCGGCGGCGCACGGGCGACCTTCCGGCATACCGAGGAGAACACCCCCCTGCGCGCCAATGCGACGCTCGAGGCGATCGGCGGCACCGCGGTCTGGCTGTGTTCCGACTATGGCGCCGCGACGACGGGCGAGATCGTCCATGTCGATGGCGGCTATCACATCCTGGGCTTTCCGCAGCCTGACAAGCTCTGAGGCGTCGTGCGGCCCGGCCGCCCGTTCCGACAGACACAGGACAGGCCCGGATCTGCCTTGCGAGCCGGGCGATCGCACGCGATGCCCCGCGTGACCTACCGGGCATGGCCTCCGAATTTCCGCGCATCCGGCATTGGAAGGGAAAACCGCCAGGAAGATGGCGGCGGGACCGGTTCAAAGCCACGGGGCCTGCGCCGTGGCAGGGCACGATGCTGCCTCTGAGCGCAGTTGATGGTCGCGCTTGACACGCCATGCCGTGGCCTGCATGTTCCACGCCATAACCAGGGGTGCTCCGTCCGGGGCTGAGATGCGCGAGATCGCGTGAACCCTTCACAGCTGATCCGGGTAATGCCGGCGGAGCGAGGAAACCATGTTCATCGGCGCGCAGGTGTCGCTTTATCCCATGACGTCGGATTTTGTCCGCGTCATCCTGTCGGGGCTTGAGGCCCTTGCCCCCTATCGTGACCGGCTGCGGATCGAGACCGACGATATCTCGACCCTGATGATCGGTTCGCCGGAACCGTTGCTGGACGCGATCCGCGATCTTTTCGCCCGCACGGCGGAAGACCCGGCCCATGTCACGATGCACGTCACCCTGTCGCGCGGTTGTCCGGGCGAACCTGATGATCCCTTGTGCCGGTGCGATGTCCTGTCCGTGGCGCAGGACCGGACCTTGGCCGAAAGGCAAGCCGAAGCACGGGTTGCGGTCGGCCTGGCGCCCAGGCTGGGAGTAGAGATCGACGTTCAATTTTCGCTCTATGTTCTGGGCGCGGATCGCCACATGGACGAAATCTACGGCTGCATCGACTTTCTCAAGGCTTCGGGCACCTTCCTGCGGTCCAAGAATTTCTGCACCCGGCTGCGCGGCGATGCGGGGGCGGTGTTCGAGACCGTTCGACAGGCTTTTCTGCGCTTTGGCCCGGCTGAAGGCCATGTCACCATTGATCTGACGGCATCGGCCAACAGCCCCAGCCCGCGCTGACCGCGCGCGAACGGGGAGACCGTGCCAATGCTGCCGCGTGTTCTGACGCTGCTGATGCCTTTTGTCGCCCTTCTGGCCGGATGGGAGGGGTATTGCACCGTTTCGGGCGTGTCGCCCCTGATCCTGCCGCCGCCGTCGGGGGTGATGCGGGCGCTGGTGCTGAACCGGGTCGAGATTGGACAGCATGCGCTGGCCAGCCTGCGGGTGGCGGTGCTTGGCTTTTCGCTGTCGGTGGGCTTTGCCTTTGCGACCTCGGTCGCGCTGCATTTCGCGCCCCGGGCGGAACGCAGCCTGATGCCGCTGTTCGTTGCCAGCCAGACCGTGCCTTTGGTGGCGCTGGCGCCGTTGATGATCCTTTGGTTCGGCTTCGGCCTTCTTCCCAAGGTGCTTCTGGTTGTCCTGGTGACGTTCCTGCCCATGCTGATGAGCCTGCTGTCGGGCTATCGGCAGACACCGCAGGCCTTCACGGATCTGCTTGTCGCGATGGGAGCGGGGCCATGGACGGTGTTCCGGCGGGCGACGCTTCCTTCGGCACGGGCGTCGTTCCTGGCGGGCCTGCGGATTTCGGCGACCTATGCTGTCGTCGCCACGATCTTCGCCGAATATGCCGGGGCGCGGGCGGGCCTGGGGATCTACATCCTTGCGGCAAAGAACAGTTTCCGCGCCGACCTGGTGCTGGCGGCGGTGCTGGTATCGACCGCGCTGACCCTGGCGCTGCTGGGCCTCTTGCGATTGGCGGATCGGCTCAGCGCCCGGGGGCCGGGGGCGCGCGACGATGCTTGAGGTGGGCCCGCTGACGATCCATGCCGATGCCGGCACCGATGAGCGCGTGCTGGTGCGAGAGCTGTCCTTCACGATGCCCGGGTCAGGGATCACGGCGCTGATCGGGCCGTCCGGCTGCGGCAAGACATCGGTCCTGAAATGGCTTGCGGGATTGCGGCCCAAGGGCCTGCGGGCCGAAGGGCAGGTGTTGCTTGACGGCGCACCGCTGCGGCGGCCCTGCAGGGCGCTGTGCTACCAGCCCCAGGGCGATGCTCTGTTTCCCTGGCTGACCATCGCCGAGAATGCGGCGCTGGGGCTTGAAGTTGCTGGCATGTCGCGGCGCAGGGCGATTGCGCAGGTGACGCCACTTTTCGCGCCCTTCGGCCTGGCGGGATGCGAGGCGCAGTTTCCGGTCCAGCTTTCCGGCGGGATGCGGCAGCGCGCGGCCTTCCTGCGTACCGTCGCGCGGGAAGGCCGTTATGTGCTTCTGGACGAACCATTTTCGGCGCTGGATGCGGTAACGCGGTTGCGGATGCAGGACTGGCTTCTGGCCCGGCTGCACGAACGGCCATGCGGCGTGCTGCTGGTGACCCATGACCTGCACGAGGCCGCGCGGCTTGCCGACCGCATCCTGGTCATGGCGGCCGATCCGGGACGGATCATCGCCGAGATCGTGGTGCCGACCCCGCAAGACCGGCGCGATGAGGCCGGGATGGCCCCTTTGCGTGAAACCCTGAAATCCCTGTTGCTGGAGGAACACCCCCGATGATCCGCTCTGTTCTGTTTGCCCTTTGCCTTGCCCTGCCGGGGCAGGCCATGGCCGATACCCCGGTCAGCATCGCGCTGGACTGGACGCTGAACACCAATCACATCGGCCTGATCGTCGCCCGTGACCGCGGCCTTTACGCCGAAGCAGGCCTGGAAGTTGAGATCCTGCCCTATTCCGACACCAGTTCGGCCGCGCTGGTGGCGGGCGGTGCGGCAGATTTCGGCTATGTCACCGCACTCGGCTTTATCAGCGCGCGGGCCGGCGGGGCCGATCTGACGGCGCTCTGGGCCACGATGCAGCATGAAACCGGGCGGCTGGTCTACAATGCCGACAACCCCGAGATAACCCGCCCGGCCGATCTGTCGGGCAAGACCTATGCCGGTTTCGGCAGCGCCTGGGAGGCGGCGCTGATCGGCACGATGATCCGCCAGGACGGCGGCGAACCGGTCTGGGATACGGTCACGCTTGGCACCGGCGCCTACGAGGCCCTTGCCAGTGGCGAGGTGGACTTCACGCTGGAAGTGGCGACATGGGAAGGCGTGAACAGCGCGCTTCTGGGGCGCAGACAGTCGGCCTTCACCTATGCGGATTATGGCATCCCGGATCAGCAGAACGGCTATATCGCCACACGCGGCGAGGTGCTGGAGCATCGGCCCGAACTGGTCGCCGCCTTCATGCGGGCAACGCAGGCAGGCTATGAATGGGCGGCCGACCATCCGGATGAGGCCGCCGAGATGATGATCGCGGCCGGAGATTTCCCGAACCCCGATCTGGTCCATGGCTCGATGCGGGCCATTGTCGATGGCGGCTATTTGCGCGATGGCGACACCCCGGTCGGCAAGATCGACCCCGAGCGCTTTGCGGGGATGGCGCGCTTCCTGTTCGAAAGCGGCGTGCTGAAGGATCCGGCGGGCGCGGTGCTCGCCTGGCCCGGCGATGTCGCGGATTGGTACGATCAGCGCTGGATGGCGCGGTGATCTGTAGGCTTCCCGCCCCATTGCGTCCGTTAGAGATGTGCGCCAAACGACAGCAATACATCGCTCGGAGCCGCTAGCCCCGGCTCCATTCCAACAGGCATCTTGACGCCGGTCGGTTGTCAGCTTAGCTACGCGGAACCGACGCGGGCGTTGTGTAATGGTAAGACCCCTGCCTTCCAAGCAGGAGACGCGGGTTCGATTCCCGCCGCCCGCTCCAAGAATCGTCTCCCGACAAATCGCCGACAAAAATTCGGACGCTTTGCGTGCAAGTATTTGTTGTCAAACGATAACATGGCGATATAGCGCAAGCCTTCCAAGCAGGAGACGCGGGTTCTTCCCGCCGCCCGCTCCACCAAGCCCTCTTGTTGGCTACAGGTCTCAAAAAAATCCAAGACATGGCTGTCATTCCGACGCGCATCAAACGCATGCGCGGCATACATGAAGCTGGTCTCGAAGCAGGTTGAACATATCAAGGCGGCTGAGCGGCCAGCGGCCTGTCATCCCGCCACGACCGGAGCCTGGCGGCCATTCACGCCTGCTGGCGCGGGCTGAGCGATCGCCCTCCGCGCGGAACTGTTGTCGCGGGGGGCGGGTCGGGCGATTGCGGTGCTCGGGTGCAGGGCGACACCGGCGGGATCTGACGACAAACGCGCGCCGGGCGCGGATTGTCAAACCTTCCGCCAAAAGCGTCAAACCTGGACCGAAAGACCACTCGGAGTGAACGCAGAACCCAGCGATTTCAGGGATTTAAGTGGTGCCCAGAGCCGGAATCGAACCAGCGACACGCGGATTTTCAATCCGCTGCTCTACCAACTGAGCTATCTGGGCACCGTTTGGTGGGCGGGTGATACCCAAGCTGCGCGGGGCTGTCCAGAGGGAAAGCGACGCTATTGGCGAGGCTTTTCCGATTGCTGCGGATCGGCTGGGTCTTCCTCTGCATCGCCGGGGATCGCATAGCCGCCGCCCAGCCAGCGCGCGAGGTCGAGATCGGCGCAGCGCCGCGAGCAGAAGGGGCGATAGGCCTGCACCGTGTCCTTGCCGCAGATCGGGCAGCTCATTGCCCTGCTCCCGCCAGAAGGCCCGCCAGCGGCAGCCGGTCACGGCGGCGGGTCAGTTCGTACAGGCCCAGCACCGTCCATCCCGCCAAGTTGGTCTCGCCCTCGGCCTTGAAGGCCGCCTTGATCACCTGATCCAGGATATGGCGGTCGCGCTTGGGGATCGGGGCGAAATCCACCACCACCTGCCCGCCCAGGCCCCGCATGCGCAACTGGCGCGGCAGGTCACGGGCGGCGGCGACATTGGCCTTCAGCGCGGCCGCAGGCGAGGTGTCGGGGCCGGTGTTCACATCCACCGCCACCAGAGCGCGCGTCGGTTCCAGCCACATATGGCCGCCGCCGGGCAGATCGACGCGGGGCGACAGCAGCGCATCCAGCGCCTCATGCACGCCGTGGTCGGCCAGGGCATCCGCGCCCTCGGCCACCTCGTCGGGGGCGGGTTCGGTCCAGTCGCGCAGCGCCAGATCATGCGCTCCTGGGCCGTCGAGCAAGAGTTCCGGCCCGCCTTGCAGGTCGGCCAGCAGCGCCTCGGCCAGATCGCGCATCTGGGCGATGTCGGCGGCGATGTCGTCCTCATCCGCGCCCAGACAGGCCGAACGCAGGATCAGGCCCAGGCCCTCGTCCGCCCCGGCCATGCCGGCGCTGGCCAGCGCCTCCAGCGCATCGCGCGCGGCCTCGTCGCGGATGCGGCGGCTGATGTTCAGGCCGGGCGCGCCGGGGGTGACGATGGCGAAGCGCGACTTGAACAGCAGCCGCGTGGTCACCGGCAGGGCCTTGCCCGGCTCGGCCGGGCCGGTCACCTGCACCAGCAGGCGCTGGCCGGGCGAGATGCCCGAGACCTGGCGCAGAAAACCCGACACCCCGCCGGGCAGCGACACGAAAATGCCGCCCTGCCCTTTCATCGGCCGGTCGGCGACCGCGCGGTAGATCGCGCCGGGCAGCGGCTCGTCGCCTGCCGGATCCAGCGCCAGATCCTCCAGATGACCATCGACCATCAGGGCCGCGATCTCGCGCCCGTCCAGATGGTCCAGCACCAGGACCCTGCCCTTCATGCCTGTCTCCAGACCGGATAGCCCGCCGCCGTCAGAAGCTGCGCGGTTTCCGCCACCGGCAGGCCCATGATGCCCGAGAATGTGCCGGAAATCCAAGGGATGAAGGCCCCGGCCAGGCCCTGTATGCCATATCCGCCCGCCTTGCCCCGCCATTCGCCGCTGGCGAGATAGGCGTTCAGCTCGGCATCCGAGAGGCGCTTCATCTTGACCGTGCTCACGCTTTCGCGCGCCCAGATCCGCTCGCCCCGGCGCACGGCGATGGCTGTGATCACCTCATGCCGCCGCCCGCCCAGCTGGGTCAGGAAGGCGGCCGCTTCGGCGGCATCGGCGGGTTTGCCCAGGATGCGACGGCCCAGGGCCACGGTCGTATCAGCGCAAAGGATGATGTCATCGGCCTCCGCCGCGACGGCCTGCGCCTTCTCGCGCGCCAGACGGGCCGCATAGGGGCGCGGCAATTCGCCCTTGCGGGGATCCTCGTCGATGTCGGGGGGCAGGATCGCATCGGGCACGAGGCCCATCTGCGCCAGAAGCTCTTTGCGGCGCGGGCTGGCGCTGCCAAGGATCAGTCGCAAGGCAGGGCCTTACTTGAAACGATAGTTGATGCGGCCCTTGGACAGGTCATAGGGGGTCATTTCCACCTGTACCTTGTCGCCCGCCAGAACCCGGATGCGGTTCTTGCGCATCTTGCCTGCCATCGTCGCGATCAACTCATGGCCATTGTCGAGTTCGACCTTGAATGTCGCGTTCGGCAAGAGTTCCTTCACGACACCGGGGAATTCGAGAATGTCTTCCTTGGCCATGGTCACTCCGAAAAGGGGTTAGGCCCGCGGGAGCCGCAGGCCTTGTGGCCGGGCATATGCGCCCGCTGCGGCGGATATTCAAGCGGAATCTGACCGATCCCGTCTCCGCCCGGTCACAGCGCCCGCATCCAGAATTGCAGCGGCTTCGCCGTTTCGACGCTGTCGCCCAGATCGCGCCAGCTAAACTCAGCCAGAACGCCCGGCAGCGGCGCATAGCCCCGCTTGCGCCAGAACGCGTCATTGGTGCGCGCAAAGGCCGGGCGCAGCGGGTGATCCTCGGGCCGCTTGACCGAGCAGAAGGCGACATGCGTCCGGCCAAGGGCGCGGGCATGGGCCTCGCGCAGGTCAAAGAAGCGATGGCCCAGGCCACGGCCGCGATAGGCGGGCAGCAAGACCGATTCCGCGCCGTAATAGATGCTCTCGACCGGCAGGCCGATCCGCGCCAGCGGTTCGGCAAAGGCCTCGGCATGGTCCTCCATCGGCGTCGCGGTCGAGGCGCCGATCAGCCGGTCGCCGTCGAAGGCGCCAACCAGCAGCGCCCCGGGGCTGTCGCGATAGGTCTGCAGATAGGTCCGCTCATAATCCAGCGAGCCGTCATACAGATAGGGCCAGTCGCGGAAGACGGCGATGCGCAGCGCGGCCACGCCATCCAGCGCCGCCTCAAGCGCGGCACCGGTCAGCGCGCGCACCGTCACATCGCCAAGCGCGCTCACTTCGAAACCTGCGCGATCCAGTCGTTCAAGTTGTAGAAGGTGGTGATGCGCGCGATCTTGCCGCCCTTCACATCGAAAAACCCGCCAGCGGGCAGGATATAGGTCTGGCCCCTGGCTTCGGGCAGGCCGGGATCGGTTTGCAGATAGGTGCCATGCACCACGAATTCCGCAGCCGCCCGGTCGCCCGTGTCATTGGCGAAGATCACCATGTCCCTGAGTTGCTCGCGATAGCTGACACCCATATGGCCGCAGAACTCGGCGAATTTCGCCCGGCCAATGCGATGTGCGCCTTCGTTCACCCGATGCTCGACATCATCGGCCACGCAGGCCAGCATGCCCGCAGCATCGCCGGCATTGAACGCATCGTAATAGCGCTTGATCAGGGCAAGGGTCGTGTCGCGGCTCATCGGGGTCTCCATCTCTTCCCTCCCCTGACTAGCCCGAAATCCGGCCCCCCGCCAAGGCGGCAGGGGACCATATCAGACGGATTTGCGACCGTTCACAGCGCCTTGACCGCCGCCGCGACGGTTTCCGCCATTGGCGTGGTCGGGCGTCCGATAAGTCGGCTCAGGGTGTGGCTGTCATCGAACAGCGCGCCATGGCCGGATTGGGCATCGCTGTCGGCCAGCACGGCGGCAAAGCCCGCAGGCAGGCCAAACCCTTCCAGCGCCTTGGCGTATTCGGCCTGCGGCAGGTTCACATAGGCCACCGGCTTGCCCGAAGCCCTGGCCACCGCCGCCGCCAGATCCGCCCCGCTATGGGCGCTGTCGCCCGCCAGTTCATAGGTCTTGCCCGCATGGTCCGCGCCCAGCGCGGTGACAGCGATGGCCTCGGCATAGTCTGCCCGCGCGGCCGAGGCGACCTTGCCCTCGCCCGCCGCGCCGATGACCGCGCCATGCTGGATCGCGGCGGCCAGCGCGCCGGTGTAATTCTCGGTGTACCAGCCATTTCGCAGCACCGTGACCGGCAGGCCCGATGCCTGAAGCGCGGCTTCCGTGGCGATATGGTCCTGCGCCAGGATCATCGGCGAGGCATCGCCCTTGAGGATCGAGGTATAGACGATCCGGCCCACGCCCGCCGCTTTGGCGGCCTGGATCGCCGCCTTGTGCTGCCCCGCCCGGTCGTTGAAATCGTTCGACGAGATCAGCACCAGCACATCAACGCCCTTAAGCGCCGCCGCGTCAGGCTTGGTATAGTCAAAGGCGCGTGCCTCCACGCCCAGATCCGCGGCCTTGGCCGGGTCGCGCGCCAGCGCGATCGGGGCGGCCCCGCGCGCCTTCAGCGCGGCAATGGCAAGGCGGCCCAACTGGCCCGTGGCTCCTGTCACGGCGATTTTCGTCATGGTCTTCTCCTTCTTTCCCGGCGGGATCATGCGATGGGCCTTGACTCGCACAGTCGCTTACGAAAAAGAAGTACGCACGTTTTTGTAAGTGTATGGCAGGGCCGCACATGACCACCGCATCCGACGCACAGGCGCTGATCTCGACCTGGGAACACGGCAATGTCCTTGCCGCCGATTGTCCCTCGCGCCCGGTGCTGCAACATCTGACCAGCCGCTGGGGCACGCTGGTGATGCTGGCACTGGCGACCGGGCCGCACCGCTTTTCGGCCCTGCGGCGGCGCGTTGCCGGGATCAGCGAAAGGATGCTGGCCCAGACCCTGCAGGAACTGGAGGCCGACGGTTTCGTCCTGCGCGTGGCCCTGCCCGTGGTGCCGCCGCATGTCGATTACAGCCTCACGCCTCTGGGTGCCGAAGCGGCGGATCATGTCGTGGCTCTGGTGCGCTTTGTCGAACAGAACCTGCCCCGCATCCGCCCCCAGGACGCGGCAGCCTAGCTGCTCGATGCCAGGGCCTGATGCCGCGATCCGGTCGCCGGACTGGACCGCGGCCCCAGCGCATCGGCCCCCACCCGGCCGGGACCGGCCATCGGCGGACGCCGTCAAGCCGCGCGCTGGTCTTTCAGCAGGTCAAGATAGGGTGCGCAAGTGACCTGCGGGCCGAACAGCGCGCGCAGCTCTGCGGGTGCGACGCGGCGGGGGGGACCGTCGCGCAGCACCTGAACCATGACGGCGCGGAGCGCCTCGGGCGTGGCGGGTGCGAACAGGCGGCCCATGCCGGTCTGGCGGATCGGCTCTGCCATGCCGGGACGGTCTGTCGCGACACAGGGAACACCCGCCGCCATCGCCTCGACCTGGACCAGACCAAAGCTTTCCAGCCGGTCGGTCGAGGCGAGGACATGCAGGTCGATCTGCGGATAAAGCGCGGCCAGTTCCACCGGCGTCTGGCTGCCCAGATGCCGGATGCGCCCGCCGGATTGCCCGGCGCGGGCAAGCACGGCTTTCCAGTCCTCTTCGCCCACGATGCCTTCGGCAGGGCCGATCAGATCGAGCCGCACAGGCTGCCCCAGCGCCTCTTGCAGCCCGTCGAAGGCGGACAAAAGCAGGTCCAGGCTTTTCTGCCGCGCCAGCCGCCCGACATAGGCGATGCGCAGCGGTTGGTCAGGCGCGCGCGGCGGCGGGGCGGGGCGGTCTGCCAGGAACAGGGCGGGGATCGGCGGCGGGGCAAACGCCAGCTTGCGGCGGAACAGGCGGCAAAAGGTGGATTGCGCGGCGTAATCCGCCGAGACCACCTGGATGCGATGGGCAAGACAGCCCGCCACCAGATGCGGCAGGGCGGCCAGGGCGCGCATCAGCCGCCCCCCCACCGTGGCGGTGGACATCGAGCAGGCATAGGAAAGAATGACCTTGCGCCCCATCAGCCGCGCAAGGATGGCGACCAGCGCCGCATCGGCATTGGGCAGATGGATGCCGACCAGCCGCGCGCCGCGCATCCCCCGCACCACAGCCGCCGCATAGAAGGGCATCAGGGGCGCCTTGCCGATCCGCGCCGCAACCCAGGCCCGCAAGACGCGGACCCCGTCGACAGTCTCTTCCGCTGCCGCCACTTGGGGACGCGAGGTGGCGACCGTCACGGGATGGCCCGCCGCGCCCAGCACGCGCGCGAGTTCCGCGGCGGAAATCGTCAGGCCCGAGACATTAGGCAGATAGTAGCTCAGCGCCAAGAGCACGCCCTGACGGTCCTTCGCCTTCGCCCTGCCCATCGCTTCCCGCTTTTCCCTGCCGCCTGCTTGCGCCAGACTAAAGCACAGGGCCGCGCCAGGCTCCATGCCAATGCCGGAGTGCCGCGCCGCCATGCGCACCGATCTGTTCGACCGTTTCTACCCGGATGAGCCCGATCCGGCCTATCGCCGCCGTGCCGGCTGGATGCTTGGGGAATTGGAACAGGCGCTGCCGCAGGGGGGTAGGGTTCTGGACGCGGGCTGTGGGCGGGGCTTCTACTTTCCGCTTTATGCCGCCCTGGGCCTGACGGCGGTGGGGATCGAGACCGATCCGGTGCCGGTTGCCGCCGCCCGCGCCACTGCGGCGCGGACCGGGGCGGAGGTGGTTGCGGCGCAGGCGCAGGCCCTGCCCTTCGACAATGGCAGTTTCGATGCCGTGGTGCTGTCGGAGGTGCTGGAACATCTGCCCGATGCCGCCCCCGCGCTGGCCGAAGCGGCACGGGTGCTGCGGCCCGGCGGGCTGGTGCTGATCACCGTGCCGAACGCCGATTATCCGCTGGCCTGGGACCCGCTGAACTGGGGGCTCGAGGCGCTGCGCCTGCGGCCGGTGCGGCGGGGGATGCTTGCGGGCATCTGGGCCAATCACGAAAGGCTGTATACGCCCGACCTTCTGGCGGCGCAGGTGGCGGCGGCGGGGTTCCGGGCCGGGCCGGTGCTGCACATGACGCGGGCCTGCCTGCCCTTCGTGCACAATCTGGTCTATGGCCTGGGCCGGGCGTTGCTGGAGGGCGG
Organism: Fuscovulum sp.; assembly: GCA_041916535.1. GTDB lineage: Bacteria > Pseudomonadota > Alphaproteobacteria > Rhodobacterales > Rhodobacteraceae > Pseudogemmobacter. Next base: position 74,573 of record JAYRZG010000010.1, read on the forward strand.
GCTTTTGCCGAAAAGCTGGCTGGGGGCGGGCCTGCGTGGCGCGCCAGATCCGGGGGCGGCCCGGCGCAAATCGGCGCTGAACCCGGTGCGGCTGATGACCGGGCTGATCCGGCTGGCCGACCGGCGCAACCCCGATTTCGCGCTGTCCGGTCCGTCGCAGAACCTTTGCCTCGCCGCGCGCCTGCCCGGGCCCTGCGCAGAGGCCAGGGCGCCGAGCGCCCCGCCTAAGCCGAAAGTCGATGTATCTAGCGGAAAATAGCGCTTGCAGGCAGGCGGCGGGACAAGTGATATGTTTCGTGAAACATATCTCCTGTGAGGTGCCATGCTGCTGCCGTCGATTCCTTCCCTGCGTCTGACCCTTGCCCTGCCGCTGGCCTTTGCCCTTGGCGGCGCAGCCCAGGCCGAAGAGGTGGTGGTTTTCGCCGCCGCCTCGATGAAGACCGCGCTTGATCAGGTCGCCGCCGATTTCCAGGCCGAAACCGGCAACACGGTCACCATCTCCTATGCCGGGTCGAATGCGCTGGCCAAGCAGATCATCGAAGGCGCGCCGGCCGATATCTTCGTTTCGGCGGCGGTGAACTGGATGGATGAGGTCGGAAAGGCCGGGCTGATCGTCGAGGGCAGCCGCAAGGACCTGTTCGGCAATACGCTGGTGCTGATCGCCCATGGCAAGGACGCCAAGCCCGTGACCTTGGGCAAGGACACCGATCTGGCCGGGCTTCTGGCGGGGGGCAAGCTGTCGATGGCGCTGGTCGATTCCGTGCCGGCCGGGCAATATGGCAAGGCGGCGCTGGAAAGCCTGGGCCTCTGGGCGGGCGTCGAGGCCGAAGTCGCGCAATCCGACAATGTCCGCGCCGCGCTGGCGCTGGTCTCGACCGGCGAGGCGCCCTATGGCATCGTCTATGCCTCGGATGCGGTGGCCGATGACAATGTGACCGTGGTCGCCACCTTCCCCGAAGACAGCCACAAGCCGATCCTTTATCCCGGCGCGCTGCTGACCGGCGCGGCGGATGACGCGGACAAGGCCTTTTATGAGGCATTGTCGGGCGACAAGGCCGATGCCATCTTCGCGGCGCAGGGCTTCAAGATCCTGAACTGACCCGCTGCAAGGACCGAAAGCCCGGATGACGGACTGGCTGACACAGGAAGAATGGCGCGCCGTGGCCCTGAGCCTGCGTGTGTCCTTCTGGGCGGTGCTGGTCAGCCTGCCGCTGGGCGTTCTGGTCGCCTACGCGCTTGCGCGGTGGGAGTTCTGGGGCAAGCAGGTCTTGAACGGGCTTGTCCATCTGCCGCTGATCTTGCCGCCGGTGGTGACCGGCTATCTTCTGCTGCTGACCTTTGGCCGCAAGGGTTGGGTCGGCAGTACTCTTGACCAGTGGTTCGGGATCGTCTTCGCCTTCCGCTGGACCGGCGCCGCGCTAGCGGCGGGGGTGATGGCCTTTCCTCTGATGGTGCGGGCGATCCGCCTTGCGATCGAGGCGGTGGACCCCAAGCTGGAACAGGCCGCGGGCACGCTGGGCGCGCCGCGCCCGTTCGTCTTCCTGACCGTCACCCTGCCGATGATCCTGCCGGGGATTCTGGCGGGCGTGATCCTGGCCTTCGCCAAGGCGATGGGAGAGTTCGGCGCCACGATCACCTTCGTGTCGAACATTCCCGGCCAGACCCAGACCCTGCCTTCGGCCATCTATGCCGTGTTGCAGGTGCCGGGCGGCGAGACGCAGGCGGCGCGGCTGGTTCTGGTCGCCGTGGTCATCGCCATGGCGGCGCTGCTCCTGTCGGAATGGGTCAGCCGAGCGGTGGCGCGGCGGATTTCCGGCGCATGAACGGGTCCGGCTCTCTGTCCGTCGCGCTGCGCCACCGCTTTGCGGGCTTCGCGCTGGACCTGGCCTTCGAGGCCCCGCCGGGCGTGACGGCGCTGTTCGGGCGTTCGGGTTCGGGCAAGACCACCGTGGTCAATGCGGTCGCGGGGCTCGTGCGCCCGCAAGAGGGGCGGATCACGCTGGGCGGGGCGGTTCTGTGCGACACGGGCGCGGGCGTCTTCCTGCCGCCGCATCGCCGCCGCATCGGCTATGTCTTTCAGGATGCGCGGCTGTTCCCGCATCTGACGGTGCGGCAGAACCTGCTTTACGGCCGCTTCTTCGCGCCGAAAGGTGCAGGCCCGGATCTGGCCGCCATCACCGATCTTCTGGGCCTCGGCGCGCTTTTGAGCCGCCGCCCCGGCGCGCTGTCGGGGGGCGAGAAATCGCGGGTGGCGTTGGGGCGGGCCATCCTGTCGCGGCCCCGGATGCTGTTGATGGACGAGCCGCTGGCCGCGCTGGACGAGGCGCGCAAGGCCGAGATCCTGCCCTATCTGGAACGGCTGCGCGATCATCTGGGCCTGCCGATCCTTTATGTCAGCCATTCCGCCGCAGAAGTGGCGCGCCTGGCGACGACGGTGGTGCTGGTCGAGGCGGGCCGTGTGACAGCGACCGGGCCGGTGGATCAGATCTTCGCCGATACCGCGACGGCGCCCGCGCTTGGGCTGCGCGAGGCGGGGGCGGTGATCGTGGCGCGCGTGGCGGCGCAAGAGAAAGACGGGCTGACCCGGCTGGAAACCCCCGCCGGGCCATTGTTCCTGCCGCGCGTCGCGGCGGCGACAGGCAGCGAGGTGCGGCTGCGGATTCTGGCGCAGGATGTGATGCTGGCGCTGGACCGCCCCATGGGCATTTCGGCGCTGAACCTGCTGCCGGTGCAGGTGCGCGAGATCCGCATGGGCGAGGGGCCGGGGGCGCTGGTGCGGCTGGAGGCAGGCGGCAGCGCGATGCTGGCGCGGGTCACGCGGCGCTCGGTCACGGCGCTGGGGCTGCGGCCGGGGCTGGCGGTCTGGGCGGTTCTGAAGGCGGTTTCCGTGGCGCAAGAGAATGTCGGCGGCGCGGGCTAGGCCCGCCTGCCCAGCCCGGCGAGAACGCAGCGTTTCCGAGGCGGCGCGCAATCTGGCGGCGAATCCCTTGTTGCCCCGCAGGCTTGCAGGCAGGATCGGCACACGGGCGGGGGCCCGCTGCCGGAATCTGCTCACCTTGTTGCACCGTCTTTTCTTGCGCCGTCTGTTTCTGATCCTGTCTCTGGCGCTTCTTGCGGCCTGCGGCGAAGCCGTTCCACAGGGCGATGCCTCGTCGCGCATCCTGCTGCTGGGCGATTCCATGATGGCCTGGAACCGGGCCTCGGGCCGGTCGGTCGGCCAGGTGCTCGAGGCGGGGACGGGCGAGGATGTCGTCGACCGCTCGGTGATCGGGGCGCGCTATTTCTGGGCCTTGCCGGTGTCGGGCGCGGCAGGAATGCGGCTGACATCGCAGTATCGCGACGGCGACTGGGATTGGGTGGTGCTGAATGGCGGCGGCAATGACCTTTTGTTCGGCTGCGCCTGCAGCCTGTGCAAGGGCACGGTCAACCGGCTGATCTCGGAAGACGGTCGCTCGGGCACGATTCCCGCCTTCGTCAAGTCAATGCGCGACAAGGGCGCGCGGGTGCTTTACGTCGGCTATCTGCGCAATCCGGGTATCCAGACCCCGGTCAAGGGCTGCGGCCCTTCGGCCAATGAGCTTGATGCCAGGCTGGCAAGACTGGACGCGCTGGACCCCGGTTTCGTCTTCGTGCCCGTGTCGGATATCGTGCCGTATCGCGATACATCCTATCACGATTTCGACCTGATCCACCCTTCGCCCAAGGGCAGCCGCGAGATCGCGCTGCGCATCCTGCAACGGCTGTATGCCGAGGATCGCAAGCCGGGCTGAACAAGGCCATCTGCACCTCTTCTGCACATCTTGCCTTGCGGCCCTGCACCGACGGCGGGGCACCCTGTTGTCAGGCACAACAGGAGAAGATGCCATGTCGAGCAGAACTTGCCGCGAAACCACCCTCTGGCTGGCCGAAGACCCCGGCGCATTGCCGCCGCCGCCGACAAGCGGGCGGGAGGGCCAGGGGGTCATCCTGTGCCTGATGGTCTCGCTTCTGCTGATGGGCGGGCTGGTGCTGGTGCAGGGGGTAAGGTCCGTGCTGCCCGAACCGGCGCGGATCGAAGGGGCGTTCCCCTTGACGGCTGGGGCCGCTATCCTGCCGTCCGAGCAAGGCCGCACGGGACATCCCTGAGATGGCAATCCTGATCGTCGATGACGACCCCCGCCTGCGCGATCTGGTGCGGCTGGCGCTGGAACGCGCCGGTTTGGCCACGCTGACCGTCGCCGATGGCCGCAGCGCGCTGATCCATGCCGGGCGCGAAGCGCCCGAGATGATCGTGCTGGATGTGGGTCTGCCCGACATGGACGGGTTCGAGGTCTGCCGCCGCATCCGCGCTACATCGGATGTGCCGATCCTGTTCCTGACCGCCCGGGATGACGAGATCGACCGCATTCTCGGGCTGGAACTGGGGGCAGACGATTATGTGACGAAACCCTTCTCGCCGCGCGAGCTGTCGGCGCGGGTCAAGGCGATCCTCAAGCGCAGCGGCGCGGCGGCACCGGGCGGCCGCCCGCTGGCGCATGGCGCGATAAGGCTGGACCCGGTGGCGCGGGCCTGCCGGGTGGCGGCGGCGGATGTGGCGCTGACCGGGACAGAGTTCCGCATTCTTGAACTGCTGCTGGCGCAGCCCGCACGGCTTTTGCCGCGGCTGCGGCTGATCGAGGCGATCTGGGGCGCGGGCAGCCCGGTTTCCGACCGCACGCTGGACAGCCATCTGCGCAACCTGCGCGCCAAGCTGGCGGCGGCGGGCGCCCCCGAGGCGATCGAGACCCTGCATGGCCAGGGCCTGCGACTGACCCCGTCTTTGGCTGCGGAATGAGCGGGCGGCGCTGGCGGCCCTCGCTGGCCTTCGTGCTGGGCGGGGCCCTGTGCGGCACGCTGGCCCTGTCGCTGGCGGGGGTGCTGGTGCTGCGCAGCTTGGGGCCGGATCTGGGGCGGCGCGAGACGGCGCTTGTGCTGGCCCTGCTGATCCTGGGCGCGACGGGGCTTCTGGGCTGGCTGCTGCTGCGGCTTTTATTGCGGCCGATCCGCGCGCTCGAGGCCTATGCGATCGCGGCGCAGGGGGCGGCGGCGCCGTCGCCGCCGGAGCATTTCGGCACGCGGGAGACGCGGCGGACGGCGCAGGCGGTGGTGGCGATGGCCACGGCGCTGCGCGACCGCGAGGCGGGCTTGCGCGCCTATTCCGACCATGTGACGCATGAGCTGAAGACCCCGGTTTCCGCCATCGTCGCGGCGGTGGAGATGCTGGAGGACGGCCCGCCGCGAGAACCGGAGGAAACCGCGCTGTTGCAAGGGCTTGCCGGGGCGGCGCGGCAGATCGAGGGCCAGCTTTCTGCCCTGCGCGATGCCGCGCGGGCGCGCGAGACGCGCTATCTCGGCGCGACGACCCTTGCCGCTCTGGCGGCAAGGCTGCACGCGGATCACCCCCATCTGACGATCCGTCTGGCGGGCGAAACCGTGGTCTGGCCAATGTCTGGCGAAGGTATGGCAATCGTCCTGCATCATCTGGCGCGGAACGCACAGGAGGCGGGGGCGAAAACGCTGCTCCTGACCGCCCGCACGGGCGCGGATGGCGTGGTGCTGGACGTGCAGGATGACGGGCCGGGCATCGCCGAGGCGCTGGCCGGGCGGATCTTCGAACCCTTCTTCACCACGAAACGCGAAGAGGGCGGCACCGGCATGGGGCTGACGATCCTGTCCAACCTGCTGGCCGCGCATGGCGCGACGGTGGAGAGCCTTCCCTCGACCCAGGGCGCGCATCTGCGGCTGCATTTCGCCGTAGCGGGATAGGCGGCGCAGGCCGGGCTGGACAGGACGCGCCGGAGCGGCAGCATCGGCGTGCAGAAGGAAGGTCCGGTGCAGGGAGAGTGAACATGGAAGACGCCAAGGTCGCGGCCTGGTTTGCCAAGGCCGATCCGCATGGCGGCGCGCTGGCCGCGCTGCGGGGCCTGGTTCTGGGCGCTGGCCTGGACGAGGTCTTCAAATGGCGCTCGCCCTGCTATTGCCTGGGCGACGGCAATGTCGCGACGCTGTGGTCCTTCAAGGACCGCGCGGCCATCGGTTTCTTCAAGGGCACGCTTCTGCCCGATCCGCAGGGAATGTTGCAGGCCCCGGGCGAGAATTCGCGCGCCATGCGGGTGCTGAATTTCACCGGCGCGGCGCAGGTGGCGGCGGCCGCCCCGGCGATCCGGGGGTTTCTCGATGCCGCCATCGCGGCGGAGAAGCGCGGCGAGGCGGTGGATTTCTCGCAGGGGCAGGCGATCGCGGCCCCCGCCGAGCTGACCGATGCGCTGGATGACGATGCGGCGCTGGCCGCCGCCTGGGCCGGGCTGACGCCGGGCCGCCAACGCGGCTGGCTGCTGCACATCGCCGGCGCGAAACAGGCCGCGACCCGCAGCGCGCGCGTCGCCAAGGCCGCGCCACGCATCCTTGCGGGCATGGGGCCGAACGACCGCCAGCCATAGCGGCCCAGCCGGGGGCGAACCGAAGCGGGTCGGCACAACGGATGCCCGCAACGGTCGGACGGCGACGGAAGCGGCAAGGCCGCCTTCCAGCCATTTCCATGGATCACGGCATCAGACCGTGGTTTCCGGCACCTAGAGGGCCGTCACCGCCAGCCCGGCAATCAGCACCAGACAGGCCCAGGTCACGCCATCGCGCAGGGCGAAGGCCACCGGATCATCGCCCATCCGCCCGCGCCCGGTCAGCAGCACCGCCCGGTTGATCCAGTAGAGCACGATCACGCAGACGCCCCAAAGCGGCAGCTCCCAGCCATAGGCCTGCCGTACCTCGGCGCTTTGCAGATAGAGGACCAGCACCACCGCCGCCGCATGGCCAGCCCCGATCGCCATCCCGGCCAGCGCCACCAGATCATCCGGCCCATAGGCCCGGCCCGGCAGCGGCCCAGCGCCATTGCGGGCCACCAGTTCGGCCTGCCGTTTCAGTGCCGCCAGCGCAAAGAAGAACAGCAGGCAAAAGGCCAAAAGCCAGGCGGAGGGCGCGATCCCGCTGGCCAGCCCGCCCGTCACCACGCGCAAAGTGTAGAGCAACGCCAGCACGACCAGATCGGCCACAGCCCGACGCTTGAGCATCAGCGCATATGCCGTGGCGAGCGCCAGATACAGCGCCACGCCCGTCAAAAGACCCGCGCCCTGCACCGCCGCCAGCGCCAGCGCCGCCGCAGCCAGCGCCGCCGACAGGCCCAAGGCCACAGGGGACGAGATTTCCCCCGCCGCCACCGGGCGCAGGGCCTTGCGCGGATGCAGCCGGTCATGCGGCGCATCGCGGGCGTCGTTCAGGGCGTAGATCGCGGAAGAGGCCAGGCACAGCGTCACGAAAGCCCCGAGCGTCTGGGCAAGGACCGCAGGCTCAAGCCGGTGGGCCGCAAGGCAGGGCAGGAAGACAAGCAGGTTTTTCGGCCATTGCCCGGGACGCATCAGGCGCAGCCATGGCGGCAGGTCGGGCCGGATCACGCGGCGAACCCGGATCGGAGCGGGCCGGGCCTCAGGCCGCCCCCCCCCTGCGCCGCGCCCAGAGCATCAGCGCCACCAGGGCCGCTGCTGCCAGCGAGATCGAAAGGAGCATCGGATTGCCGCCGCCGGGGCCGCCCGGCACAATCGGAACATCGACCGGCGTGGCGGTGGCGGTCGGGGCGGTGGTCGGCGCGACAGTCGTGGTCGGGGCGACGGTCACGGTCGGGGGCACGGTTGCAGTAGGCACCGGCGTGTCGGTCGGAGTTGCCGTCAGCGTCGGCGAAACCGGCGTGGGCGTTTCAGTGGGCGTAGCCGTCAGCGTCGGAGGCACCGGGGTCGGCGTGTCCGTCGGCGTCGCGGTCAGCGTCGGGGGAACCGGCGTCGGCGTACTCGTCGGCGTCGCGGTCAGCGTCGGGGGAACCGGCGTCGGCGTACTCGTCGGAGTCGGCGTATTCGTCGGCGTCGGCGTGTTGGTGGGCGTCGGCGTGTTGGTGGGTGTCGGCGTGTTGGTGGGCGTCGGCGTATTGGTGGGTGGAGGACCCGGGTATTCAGGGTCGTTAATGCAATTCAGATCAGCTGGATTGGCGATGCAGTAGGGAGAATCCGCCTCCGCCGACCCGGCGATGAACGCCGCCAGCGCTCCCGCCAGGGCCGTTGCAAGAACCTTGTGCCGTTTCAGACCGAAATGCATCAGGATGACCGCCGCCCGAGCCCCGATTCAGGACCCTGCAACAGTGTTACCAGACCAGGAAGTCCCATGGCAACATGCGTCAACCCGTAAAGGATCTAAACGCTCATGGCGCCGGTAATTGCGCTTCCCAAGGCACGATACGGGACTGAGACTGACACTTCGCCCAGGTCCGCAGCAGACGCAGGATGGCGCTGGCCCAGGAAAGGGCAAATGCGCTAGCTCCGGGCGCCTTTGCGCCGCGCCCAGAGCATCAGCGCCACCAGCGCCGCGGCGGCCAGCGAGATCGACAGCAGCATCGGATTGCCGCCGCCCGGGCTGCCCGGCACCAGCGGCACATCGGCCGGCGTGGCGGTGGCGGTCGGGCCGGTGGTCGGCGTTGCGGTCAGCGTCGGCGGCACCGGGGTCGGTGTGTTCGTCGGCGTCGGGGTGCTTGTCGGCGTCGGGGTGCTTGTCGGCGTCGGGGTGCTTGTCGGCGTCGGGGTCGACGTCGGCGGGATGAAGGGCGTCGGGAACGGCATCGTCGGGATGAAGATCGTCGGGGTGAAGATCGTCGGCGTCGGCCCGACAAAACAGCCCGGATCCCCCGGGTTCATCGTGCAACAGAGGAAGTCACCCGGCGTACACATGCCCTGCGCTGCTGCCGGTTTGCCGGAGACCAGGAACCCCGAGGCCGCGACCAGCCCCGCCACCAGCAACCGTTCCTTGCGCAAATGCTTCATGTGATGCTCACCGTCCCTGGCCCATTCTTGGGCTTTTCCAAAGCGATAGCAGACCCGGAAGCGCCATGGCAACATGGCTGAGCCCATAGAGGACCGAAACCGTCACGGCCCCGGCAAATGTGCTTCCCAAAGCACGATAAGTGGCCGCGATCGACACTTCGCGCAGGCCCCAGCCGCCCAGGCTGGCGGGAATCGTGCTGACCAGAAGACCCGCCGGAACCGCCACCAGCGTCTCGGCCACCGGGGGCGCCAGACCGATGGCCCAGGCGCAAAGAAGATACAGGACCGCGCTGGCCAGATGGGTCAGCATGGCCAGCGCCAGGCAGGCCCAGCCCAGGGGCTGGCAGACCAGCGCGCGCAGCAGCGTGGCGATCCGTGCCGGTTCGCGCCAGAGCCGCCCCTCGCGCCCGGCCAGGGCGAAGATGACCGCCAGTCCGGCGGCAAAGCCGCCCGCCAAGGCCAGCCCCGCCCGCAAGGCGCCTTCGGGCGGCAGCACCGCCAGCAGGGCCAGCCCGCCCAGCAGGACCAGCCCCATCACCCCGATCACCCGGTCGACCAGCACCAGCCGCAGCGCCTGCGGCACCGTCCGCTCTGGCCCGGACAGCAGCGCCACGCGCAGGGCGTCGCCGCCGATCGTGCCCAGCGCCACCTGGCTGACGCCCAGCGCCTGCCAGTGCAGCCGGAACATCGCCCCAAGGCCGGGCCGCGCCCCTGCGCCCAGGGCGCCGAGCATCAGCCGCAGGCGCAGACCCAGACCCCAAAGGATGGCGGCGTGCAGGGCGAAGGCGGGCAGCAGCCAGACCGGGCGCAGCCGCGCGAAGACCGGCCCTTCCGCCGCCATCTCGCGGCTGATCCGCCAGGCCAGCGCCAGCGCCGCCAGCGTCACCGCCGCCCGCAGGGCCAGCGTCAGGCGCGGGGAAAGCCGGGTCATGTTCCGCAGCGCTCCTGCGGCAGCAGCTCGACCACCGCGCCCGCCGGGCTTTGCAGCACCACCCGGCCCAGGACGAAGATCCCGCCACTGTCGAGCGCGGGATAGGCGGCGCGTTCCTCGATGCCCAGGACCGCATAGCGGATGCCATGGCGCGCGATCAGGGCGCAGCGCGCCCTCTGGTCCGTCGTGGTGTAGAAGGTGTCGACCGCCTGCTTGCGGGCCCCAACCGCCGCCGGATCGTTGCGCCACAGCCATTCATGGCCGAACCAGCCCAGGACCGCGGGCCGCCCCGTCACGGCGGCAAAGCGCGCGCCGCGGGTGAAGGCCTCGCTGCCCGCCTCGATGAAGGATTGTCCGGGATCGAAGGGCAGATGCGCGAAGCCCTCGACCAGGCTGCGCTCCTCGCCCAGAAAGCCCAGCCCGTCGAGATGGCGGTCGTGCCAGGCCAGGGGAAAGGTCCAGCGCGCATAGGCCAGGGGCAGCGCCAGCGGCACCAGCACCAAAACCGCCGCCAGCCCCGCCCGCGCCCCGGGCCGCGCCGCCAGCCAGCCCAGCGCCGCGCATCCCAGGATCGGCAGCAGGTGCTGGCTGCGGAAGGCGATCTTGAACATGGTATTGGCGCGGGCGTAATCCGCGCCATAGATGTCGTCGATGAAGATGATCTCGGGCAGGATCACCAGGGCCAGCGCCACCGCCGCCAGAAGGCAGGCAAAGCCCAGTTCGACCGGCATCGCGCCCCGCCGAACCGCGATCAGGCCCAGCGCCAGGATCGCCAGAACCCCCGGCACCCAAGGGAACCAGATCACCGCCAATTGCCAGACCGGTGTCTGCATCAGCGTCAGCGCCAGACCCGAGGCGAAGGGCCGGAAGCTGGCGGCAAAGGGCGCCGCCGTCGCCATGGCCACGGCCAGCGCCAGAAGGACCGGCGCCGCCATCCGGTCCAGCCGCCCCGCCTGCGGCCCGCGCGTCCACAAGGCGGCCCAGACCGCCAGCGCCACCAGACCCAGCCCCGCGACATCCCAGGCATTGGTCATATAGGCCAGCCCGCAGATCCAGCCGAACAGTCCGACCGGCAGCAGGAGGCTGCGCCCCCGCCCGCCCTCGCGCCAGGCGGTCAGCGCCGCGATAAGCCCCAGAAGAAAGACCGGCACCGCCATGACATGCGCGTGCAGGTCGCCGACCTTGAAGCCATAGGCGACAAATTCGGTAAAGGCCTTGTCGGGCAGATCGGGGTCAAAGCCGATGAAGCGGGTCGAGTTCGGATAGTAGAATTCGGGCAGCGTCGTCGGCATCCGCTCGCGCAGCGCCTGATAGAGGAAGGAATGGCCATTGCCGCCCCACATCACCAAGGGCACCGACAGAAGCGCCGAAAAGCGCCGCAGGGGCCGCGCGACGCCGCGCAGAAGTTCCGAGACAAGCTGGAAGGTCAGGCAGCCGGTCAGGGCGAACAGCGTCGCCATGGCAAGCTGATAGGCGTGATCGGCGGGCACCTGCGCCAGATTGGCCCAGGCCGCCACGGTGACATGACCGAAGTAATAGTAATTGATCGGCTGGCCCGCCATCCAGGCATCGGTCGCGGGCAGCAGGTCAGCCCGCATCAGCGCGGTCAGGAAGCCCATATTGGTGAACTTCTCCAGCCCCATCAGGGCCGCCTCCTGCAACCGTTCGACCAGCCCGATGGCGAAGAGAATCGCGAAAAGCGCCTCGCGCCGCAGGATCGCGGCCAGGGGCGGCGCGGCCGCCGCGCGCCGCAGCCAGACCCACAGCGCTGCCATGCCCAGCACCCCGACCACAGGCCCGGTCGCGGCGAAAGACCCCAGCCCGAGCGCGCCGACCAGATAGGCCAGGAAGCCCAGCATCAGCCAGCCCAGCGCGCGCGCGGCCAGCCAGCCACCATCCTCGAGCCCCGGCAGGCAGCGTCGGGTCAGGGGGGCCATCAGCCAGCCCGCCCCCGCCAGCAGCACAAGCCAGCGCAACACCTCGTTCATCTCGGCCACGGGCAGACCCGGCATCAGCGCGGCCTCCGCAGATTGTCCAGAAGCACCTCGGCCTGGCAATCCTGCCCCGGCGCGGTGATCCGGGCCAGCATCTCGTCGGCCGGCAGCCGGTTCACCCGGCGCAGCACGAAGACCTCGGGCCGGTCGAAGACCACCCGCGTCTCCTCGGCCGCGAGGCCGGGCGTCAGGAACCGGCCCAACGGCGCGAAGCGCGGCACATTCAGCGCCACCTCATAGCCCAGATCCCCCCGTGTCAGCGCCGCGTAATAGCCGCACATCTCGGGGAACCGCGCCAGATGCGGCAGGACCGCCCAGTGGCGGCGGCTATAGATCACCATCCAATCGCCCTGCGCCAGCGCCGCCGCAAGCTGGGCGGTTTTTTCGGGCGACGCGGGCTCCATCACCGGCAACAGCGCCACGCTGGCGCCGGGAAAATCCGCCGGGCCGACATCGCGCGGCTCGAGCAGGACGACATCGCCCTTCTGCACCCGCGCCGCCAGCGCGGCAGCGGCAGCGATACGGCTGTCGGGAAAGCGGTAGCTTGCGGCCAGCGACAGGCCCGCCAGCGCGGCGGGCAGCAACGCCAGGGCGAAGGCCAGCCGCAGCGTCGTGCCGCGCAGCCGCGCCCAAAGCGCCGCCCCGCCCAGCGCGGCGAAGACCAGAAGGACCGGCAGGACCGGCGCCAGGTAGCGGGTGAACCGGGCCTGCCAGGCCAGGATGATCGCCAGATAGAGGATAAGAAATGCCAGCCCCAGCACCGCCCCCCGGTCACGCCGCCGCAGGCTGATGGCGATGCCCAGCACGGCCAGCACCAGCCCGGCCCCGCCCGTCATGCCCCAAAGCTGGTGCAGTTCATAGAGGCCCGCCACGGCGCCCTCGAACTGCCAGGTCCAGAACACATCGGCCCGGCCCGCGACCACATCGCCCTCGAACCGCATCACGTCCAGATAGTCCTGCGTCGCATAGATCAGCGCGGGCGTCGTCAGCACGAACAGCGCCGCCGCCAGCAGCACCGCCACCAGCAGGGCCAGCGCCCAGCCCCGCCCCGGCCCGCCCGGCCGCAAGACCAGCGCCGCCAGAGGCATGATCCCGATCACCGCGGCCGAGGTCTTCTCGCCCAGCGCCAGCCCCAGGATCAGCGCCCAGCCCAGACCCGCCCGCCATGGCCCGTCCTGCCCGTCGAGATAGCGCAGGCCCTGTGCCCAGGCCGCCAGCACGGCCAGGGTCAGCGCGCTTTCGGTCGTGCCGAAATGGGCCCATTGAATCAGCGGCGCGGACAGGCCCAGGAGGCCCAGCGCCAGCCCGCCCGCCAGCGGGCCACCCAGCCGCAGGGCGATGCGATAGCCCAGCCAAAGCGCCACACCGGCGCAGATGGCCGAGATCAGCCGCGCCGCCAGCGAGATGCAGCCTGCCCAAGGTTCGGGGCCGCACAGCAGCACCGCCAGCCCCTTGGGCAGGGCCAGCGCCAGCCCGTTATAGGCGTGGAAATCCGGCACCATCCCGCCGGGAAAGACCAGCTTCCCCGCCGCGATGACGAGGTTCAGCTCGTCCGGGTGATAGAGCCGCCCCTCGTCCCACAGCAGCCCCTGCAGGCGCAGCAGAACCAGAAGGCCCAAGGCCAGCGGCACAAGCCACGGTCTTGACGCAAGCCCGCTCATGCCGCCCGCGCCTTGGCCATGGACAGGATCAGACCCGGCAGAACCAAGAGGTTGAAATGCACCAGCACATTCTGCGCCAGACGCAGGGAGGCGACGGCACTGTCCCCGGGGGGCAGATAGGGCTGCAGCGCCAAACCGCCATCCGGTTGGGTCTGCAGCATCCCCAGCACCGGCCCCGCCTGCAACACCGCCAGCGCTTCGGTCACCGCGCCCAAAGCCAGCGCCACCACCATCACCGCCAGCCCGGCGGCCAGGGCCAAAGCACCCCGCCGCGACGGGGCGGCCGCCAGCGCGGCCAGGATCACCGGCAGGGCAATGGCGAAATCGGCAGGCCAGATCGCGGCGCGATGCAGGATCGCGGGGTCGACCTGGGCCAGCGCCATGGTCTCGACCAGCCAGCCCTCGGGGCGCGGCGCGATGGGGCCGATCCCGGCGGGTGCCGCCACCAGAAGCAGATTGGCCAGCCCCGCCAGGGGCGCGGCCGACAGCGCCGCCAGGCCCAGCGTCCAGACCGCGCCGAAAGCCGCGACCAGCACAAGCGCGACCGTCAGGCGGCGCAGGGGCGTTCGCAGCATCAGCCCCGCTGCCAGCAGGAACCCCGCCGCCGTCAGAAGCGGAAAGACATCCAGATGCACCGCATCGAACTGTGCCGGATCAAGATGCAGCACGACCCCAAGGATCACGATGCGGAACAGGTTGAAGACCTGGATCGCCACCAGGGCGACAGCAAAGGCCAGAACGCCCCAGCGCCAGCCGCGCCGCCAGGCCAGCGCCGCCACCAGCCCCGCCGCCGCGACCGCAAGCCCGTTGCCGTCGCAGACTCGGGTGACCTCCATCCCCCAGCCCGCCACCGTCTCGCGCAGGGTGGCACCGTCGCGGATCACGCTTAGGCCCGCCAGGTTGAACAGCCCCGCCGCCGCTGCCGCCAGCCCCAGCGCCACCGCGTCGAACGCCGCGCGCAGGGGCGCCAGATCGACCAGCGCGAAGCCAAGGGTCAACAGCGCCAGCGCGGGCACCGCCCCGCCGGGGGCGCGCGGCGCGGTCTTCCGCGGCACGGCCCGCGTCCCTAGAATTGCAGGTTCAGGCTCAGATGCGCGTCGATGCCGGAATAGCCGTCTTCATCGAAATTCGAGCCCAGGCCGGTCTCGAATGTATAGCCGGCGCCGCCGGTGACGATACCGACGCCCAGACGGGCACGGGTGTCGGCGGAATAGGCCTCGCGCAGACCGACCGGCAGGTTGTCGGAGGACGAGAGGTTCTGGCTCAGGTCCATTTCGACAAAGGTGTTCATCCCGCTTTCAAGATCGAAGGTCGTGCGCGCGCCAAAGATCACGGCAAAGCTCTCGCCGGTCGACTTGTCGACCGCCGCGCCGCCCAGTTCGGTATAGGCGTCATTGGTCTGGGTGATATAGCGCAGGCCGCCATTCAGGTCGGTCGTGGCCTTGCCCGAGACGATGCGATAGGCGCCCGACAAGTCAAGGAAGGTGCGCGTGGCATCAAAGCTGCCCGAGACCGCGCCACCCGAACGGGTGAAGTCATAGCTGGCCCAGACATGGCCCAGCGTGGCGCTGAGACTGGTATTCGCGCCGAGGCTGTGCGACAGGCCAAGGGCCAGACCCGCGCCGTCCTGTTCCATCGTGCCGTCATTGGCCAGGGTGTCGCCCTTGCCATGTTCCAGCAACAGCCCGCCGAACAGCATCGTGTCCGCCGAGATATTGCCCATGACCAGCGCCGCGCCCGCCAGCAGGTCGTAATCCAGATCATCGGTATCGATGTTGCGATAGGCGATATTCGCCCCGAAGCTCAGGTTGCCATTGGTGAAGACGCCTTGAAACCCGGTCGCAGCCGGATCGCCGTCATTGGCCAGGAAGCCCGGAACGACGGTGGTGACCGTAACCCGGCTTGAAGCAACTCCGGCGCTCCGCGCAATATCCTCGATCAGCCTGGCGTGCAGATCCGTCGAGATCTCGCCCAAATGGACGGAGATGGCCGAGGCCGAGCCGGGCACGTTGCGCGCCTGCGCCTGGGTGCCGCCCAGGCTGAACAGCAGCGCGGCAATCAACGGCAGAAGGGCAAGTGGCAGACGGCGAAACGGCATCGGGCAATCCTTGGCTCGGCGTCGTCACGACGCTTTGACGGTCATCCCCCGCAGGCTAGGCGATAATCTTCTGCCCTTCACCGCAATTCGCGACGGAGGTTTCGAATTTCTCCGAAGGCGTGGCGGCAAAACCGCGCCAGACGCCGGTAGTTCAGCGCCGATGTGCCGTGGTCGCGCGCCAGATGGGTCACCACCACCTCGCGCACCCGGTCGGGATGGCGGCGCAGAAGCACGATCGCGGCCAGGACCGAAGGAATCCAGGCCCTGTCGGGAATCAATCTGTCCGCTTCTTCCCAAGCCTCGCGGCGCAACAGTTTGTAGGGCACACCCGCATCCTGCGGGCTGCGGCCGAAACTCAGGGCGATGGCCGCGCGCATCAGCCGCGTGATCACCAGCCGGTGCGGCGGGTCGTTGCGCGGGCGGCGGATGCCGATCAGGCCGAGCAGGTTTTCATCCTGCAACCGCTTCCAATGGCCCGCAAAGGCATCGAGCGCGATCTGCCGGTCGCTGTCGAGCAGGAGCAGCACCCGCCCCCGCGCTTCGGCCAGACCGCGCAGGAGCGCCGGGCCGTGGCCGGCATTGGCCTGGGTGACGATGCGCAAGTGCGGCACCCGCCCCGCCATCGCGGCAAGGATCGCGGGCGTCTGATCGCGCGAGCCGTCATCGACCACGATGATCTCGGTCTCCGGCACCACGTTGCAGACATGGGTCAGAACATCGCCGACCGCAGCTTCGATGGACCCGGCCTCGTTATAGGCGGGCATGATGACCGACAGGGTCGGCATATAGGAAACCCCATTCCCCAGTGTCGGGCGCACTTTGCATTTGGTTGCGGCGCCCTTATCCTGCACCGCTATCAGCCCCGCAGCGGGGTGGCAACCGGATCGGCGCGGCCGGTCGAAGAAGGCAGGGGCAGGACAGATGGCGCATGTGGTGATCGCGGGCGCCGGGCTGACCGGGGCCACGCTGGCACGCTGCCTTGCCGAAGCGGGCCATCGCGTGACGGTGCATGACGCCCGCGACCATCTGGCCGGCAATTGCCACACCTCCGAAGATGCCGCGACCGGGGTGATGGTCCACCGCTACGGGCCGCATATCTTTCACACCGCCGATACCGGGGTGCGGACCTTTCTTGAACGATTCACCCGCTTCATCCCCTATCGCCACCGCGTCGTCACGCGGGCGGGCGGGCGCATCTTCTCGATGCCGATCAACCTTTTGACCATAAACGCCTTTTTCGGCACCGCCATGGGGCCGGACGAAGCCCGCGCCCATATCGCCGCGCAACGCGTGAGCTTGCCCCACCCGGCCCGGAATTTCGAGGAACAGGCGCTTACCCAGATGGGTCGCCCGCTGTATGAGACCTTCTTCAAGGGCTATACCGAAAAGCAATGGGGCACCGCCGCGACCGAGTTGCCGGCCGAGATCCTGGCCCGCCTGCCCTTCCGCTTCACCTATGACGACAGCTATTTCCTGCACCCGTTCCAGGCCATGCCAGATCAGGGTTACACCGCCATGGTGGCGGCGATGCTGGACCATCCGGCGGTCGACATCCATCTGAACAGCCCGCTCGCCGCCGCGCCCGCGGGCGACCATCTGGTCTGGACCGGCCCGATCGACGGCTATTTCGGCCATCGCCTTGGCCGCCTGGCCTATCGCACGCTCGATTTCACCGAGATCCGCGCCACGGGCGACCGGCAGGGCACGCCGGTGGTGAACGAGGCCGATGCCGAGGTGCCCTATACCCGGACGACCGAACACCGCCATTTCTCGCCCTGGCGCGAGGTGTCGGGCACCATCCTCTACCGCGAAAGCGCCCGGGATTGCGGCCCGCAGGACATTCCCTATTATCCGGTGCGCCTGTTGCGCGAGAAAGAGATGCTGGCGGGATATGAGGCGCTGGCCGAAGCCACGCCCGGGGTCAGCTTTGCCGGGCGGCTGGGGCAATACCGCTATCTCGACATGGATCAGGCAGTGCGCGCGGCGCTGGATCTGGCCGATGCGCTGGTCGCGCGGCTTTCCCCGCGCCAGGGCGCCGCGCGGGCCGGGCGCTGATCCGCCCGATGCCGCGCCAGACCCGCCTCGACCCCGCCCTGCCGGTGCTTCTGGCGCTGGCGCTTCTGATCTTCCTTGCCCTCTGGGCGCGGCTGGCGGGCACCGACTGGGATCAGGGCGCGGGCCTGCACCCCGACGAGCGCCACATGCTGTACGTCAGCCAGGACATGGCGCGGGCGCTGGATGACCCGGCCCATGCCGGGCTTGGCCTGACCGGCTGGCTGGCCGAGACCTCGCCGCTCAACCCCCATCTTGGCGACCGCAGCCATGTCTATGGCGATCTGCCCGTGCTGGCCGTGACCCTTGCCGCCAGGGCCACCGGCCAGACCGGCTGGTTCGAGATGATGCGCCTCGGCCGCCAGACCAGCGCCATCCTGGACGGCCTGTCGGTTCTGGCGGTCTTTCTGGCCGCAAGGCTGCTGGCGGGCGACCGCCGCGCCCTCTTGGCCGCCGCGCTTTACGCCGCCATGCCCAGCGCCCTGCAACTGGCGAATTTCTTCACCGTGGAGGCCTGGCTGTCCGCCGCCGCCGCCTGGGCGCTGGTGCCGATGGCCGCGCTTGCCACCGGACGCGGCGGGCTGCGCAGCGCGGCGATGGCGGGCCTATTCACCGGCCTTGCCCTGGCCTGCAAGATCACCGGCGGCGCGCTGGCCCTGCCGGGCGTTGCGGCGCTGGTTCTGGCCTGGCGCGGCGGCATGGGCTGGCGGCGGGTCGGGCTGTGCCTGCTGGCCGCGCTGGCCGCGACGCTGGTCACCTTCCGCATCGCCAATCCTTTCGCCTTCGCCGGGGTCTTCACCCTGTCGCAGGACTGGATCGGCGATTTCCAGGGCCTTGGCGCCGTGGCGCTGGACTGGGGCTTTCCGCCCAACTGGCAGTGGCTGGCGGGTTATGGCCCGCTGGCCTTCCTGCGCGACTTCGCGCTGTTCGGCTGCGGCCCGGTCGCCACGGTGCTGCTGCTGACCCTGCCCGTCTCGCGCCTGTGGCGCGCCGCCGCCCTGCCCCTTGCCGCCACCCTTGCCTTTGTCCTGCCGCCCCTTGTCTCGCCCGTCGCGGCGCTGCGCTATGCCGCGCCCGCCCTGCCTGCGCTCGCCCTTGCCGCCGCGCTTGTGCCCGGCGCGCTTCTGGCCCGGGGCCGCGTCGCCCTGCCCCTTGCGCTTGCCCTGTGGTGGGGCGCCGGGGCCTGGCGGCTGCATGACGGCCAGCATCCCCGCATCGCCGCCTCGGTCTGGCTCTGGACCCTGCCCGCAGGCACCACGCTCTTGAACGAAACCGCCTGGGACGAGGGCCTGCCCGCCATTGTCGAGGTCACGCCCGGCCAGGGCCGCCTCTGGCCCGATCACGACGGGCATTTCACGCTGAAGACGCTGGACATGGTCGCCCCCGACAGCGCCGAAAAGGCCGATGCCATGGCCGCGCTGATGGCTGAAAGCGATTTCCTGATCCTGTCTTCCGACCGCCAGTCCGGCGTCATGCCCCGCCTGCCCGACCGCTTTCCGCTGACCAGCGCGCATTACGCCGCGCTGTTCTCGGGTCAGGCCTGTTTCGCCCCGGTCCTGTCGATCGACCGTGGCTTCCCGCTGCCCTTCCTGCCCTTCGACGATTCCTGGGCGCAGGAGCCCTGGCGCATCTATGACCACCCAAAGGTCCGCATCTTCCGCCGCGAAGCCTGTTTCGACGCCGCCTCCTATGCCGAAAAGCTCAGGGCCGCGCTGCCCTGAGGCCCGACAGCGCGCGCAAGCCCGCGTTCAGCGCCGCCGCGCGGCCAAGGCCCGGCTGGGCGTGGTCGCCGCCTCGCCCGGCATCGAGACATAGGGTTCGCTGACCTCGAGCAACTCCAGCGGCAGGCCCTTCAGCGCCGTCTCGAAACCGCCCTGCCACAGCGTCTCCTTGACCGTCAGCACCAGCACCCCGCCGGGCCGCAGGATGCGGAGCAGTTCGGGCAATGCCTCGGCGCCGACATGGCCGGTGGTGAAGACCCCGGTCGAGATCACGGCGGCATAGGCGCCATCTGCCATGTCCAGCGGCCCGCCCAGCACCGCCCGCGACAGGCGCGCATAGGCCCCCTTGCGGGCGGCGACGGCCAGCATCCCTTCGGAAATGTCGACGCCATGCACATCCGTCCAGCCCAGGATGCCGAACCAGGCCCCGGTCAGCCCTGTGCCGACGCCCGCATCCAGGATCGGCCCCGCGCCCTTGGGCAGATGGCGGGCCAGAAGCGCCATGCCGATCGTCGGGTGGCGATACCCGGCCTCGGCCATTTCGGCATCATAGGTCTCGGCCCAGGCGTCATAGACCGCCGCGATCTCTTCAGGGGCCTTCGCGCCATAGACCGCGCCCAGATGCCCGTCATGTTCCGCCATCATCGCCCCCGCCTGTTGCCGCTTCACCATAGCCAGCCCGCGGAAAATGTGGAACCTTTCCGCGCGACAAAGGGATGACGTGAATGACCGATCTGGACCATATCGCCGCGCTGGCCGAACGGATGCCCGAACTTGCCGGGGTCGTGCCCGAACGGATGGGTGGGCTGACAAACCGGGTCTACCGCCTGGGCGATCAGGTGCTGCGCCTGCCCGGCAAGGGCACCGAGGATTACATCGACCGCGAGGCCGAGGCGGTCTCGGCCCGCGCGGCGGCGGCGGCAGGCGTCTCGCCCGAGGTGATCCATGCCGATCCCGCCAGCGGCATCATGGTCACGCGCTTCATCGACGGCACCGAAACCATGTCGCCGCAGGCCTTCCGCAGCCGCAAGGGCAGCCCGGCCCGCGCGGGCCGGATCCTTGCGCAGTTGCACCGCTCGGACGCGGTCTTCCCGGCAAGATTCGAATTGTTCGCGATGATCGACGACTATCTGGGCCATCTGGCGGGCAAGGACGTGGCCCTGCCGCAAGGCTACCATCAGGTGCTGGACGAGGCGCAGGCCGTGCGCGCCGCGCTGGCCGCGCGGACCCTGCCGCTTTTGCCCTGCCATTGCGATCCCCTGTGCGAGAACTTCCTCGACACCGGAGACCGCATGTGGGTGGTCGATTGGGAGTATTGCGGCATGAACGATCCGATGTGGGATCTGGGCGATCTTTCGGTCGAGGCGGGCTTCGACGCCGGTCAGGATGCCGAGATGCTGCATGCCTATTTCAACGGCCCGGCTTCCGCCGCCGATCATGGCCGGATGGTGATCTACAAGGCGATGTGCGATCTCTTGTGGACGCTCTGGGGCCTGCTGCAACTGGCCAACCAGAACCCGGCCGACGATTTCCGCGCCTACGCCGACACCCGCTTCGCCCGCTGTCGCGCGCTGATGGCCACGCCCGGTTTCGCCCGCCATCTGGCCGCGATCACCTAGGTCCGACTCGCCAGTGCCTTCAGCGCCAGTCTCCCTGAAGCCGCGCGCCAGCTAAGCCCGCCTGCGGCGCCGGTCCAAGCAGCACCAGCAGCGGCAGTGTGATCAGGGGCGACACGAACAGCGTCACGATCACCCAGCCCAGCGCCGACCTCTGTCGCCGCGCCGCCATGGTGGCGGGCAGCCATATGTACAGCCAGAAGGCAAGGATGGCTCCGAAGACCACCATCAGGAAGATGGCAAATATCGACCCGGTCAGCATGTCAGTGGTCCTTTGCGGGCAATCGGTTGTCAGCGTGAAAACGCGCCCCGCCTCCAGGGGTTCCGCCCCGAAGCCCGTCGCCATTGAAAAGGGGGGCCGAAGCCCCCCTGTCCCGCCCTTGCGCCAAGGTGATGCCTCAGCCGCCGATCTTCTTGATCCGGCCGTCCAGCTCGACCTTCACCGAACCCAGCTTCTCGACATAGGCCATCACGTCATTGGCCACGAGGCTGCCGGTCGCGCCCTCGGTCACGATGCGCCCCCCGCCCAGCGCGGCATAGCCGTCGCCGCCGCCCAGGATATAGTCGTTGACTGCGACCTTGTAGACCTTGTCCATCTCCAGCGGCGCGCCACCCACCATGACCTCGCTGACGCGGCTGCCCGCCGGGGCCGAGACATCCACCGTCATCGTCATGCCCGAAACCTGCGGGAAGCGCCCGGCCCCCTTCTCGATCTGGCTGACCCCGTTCTCCAGCGCCAGCAGGACCTGGCTGCCCGGCAATTCGGTGACAACGGTGGTATTGCCGAAGGGAAGTTCGGTCAGGATGTCGCGGCGGGTCAGCTTCACGCCGGCATCATAGGTCCGGTCTCCACGGATGCCGCCGCTGTTCATCAGGCCGATATCCGCCCCCGTCTGCACCCGCAGCGCATCGGCGATCAGGTTGCCCATGGTCGCTTCCTCGGACCGCACCACATTGCG
The DNA here is from genome assembly GCA_041916535.1 of Fuscovulum sp. GTDB lineage: Bacteria > Pseudomonadota > Alphaproteobacteria > Rhodobacterales > Rhodobacteraceae > Pseudogemmobacter. The sequence continues at coordinate 96,481 of JAYRZG010000010.1, forward strand.
GCGGCTGTCCAGGGGCGCGTCCAGCGTCGCGATCTCGACGCCCAGCGTCTCGTCCATCTTGGCGCGCAGGCTGTCGGCCAGCGCCGTCGCCTCGGGATCGGGCGTCACCGTCGCCGTGTCGATGAAGCGGAAAGTCGGCGTCCAGCTTATCGTCTTCTTGCCGTCCTTCTCGCCCACCGTCACCTCAAGGTCGATCGGGTTCAGGAACTGCCCGTCGACGCTGGTCTCGACATAGGCCGTAACCCCGTCATAGGCGGTGGCATAGGTGTGGTCATCGCCCGACAGGATGACGTCGAAGGCATGGCTCGCCATCATGGCGCGGTCATTGACCATGTCGGTCTGCACCACGCCCACCACCAGATCGGCGCCATCCTCGCGCGCCTTCTTCGCCGCCTCGACCCCGGTATCGACCGTGGGCAGGAATTTCAGGCTGCCGGTCGAGGACACTTCGGGCGAAGTGTCCTGCGCCACCGGCACAAGCGCGATCTTCAGCCCGGCGACCTCTTTCACCAGCACGCCGCCCAGCCCCTCGATCGGGCTGCCGTCGTCCTTGACCAGATTCACCGCCGCCCAGGGGTATTTCGACGCCTTCATCTTCTCGAAGAAATTCTCCGGCCCGAAATCGAACTCGTGGTTGCCGGGCACCGCCAGATCGAAGGGCACCAGATTGGTGAAGTCGATGGTGTTCTGCCCCTTGTCGAAGCCCGAGATCAGCGAGGGGCTGAGCATGTCACCGTTGAAGAGATAGAGCGTGTTCGGATTGGCTGCCCGCTCGGCCTTGGCCACCGCGTTCAGCCGGGCAAAGCCGCCGCGCCCGCCTTCCTCCTCGAAATTATAGACATCGCCCACGCCAAGAAGCGTGATCTTCACCGTTTCGGCCAGAGCGGGGCCGGTCAGGGCGGCAAGCGCCGCCGCCCCCATCAAGCTGCGGATGACTGCGCGGGACTGCCTGGCCATATCGATTCTCCTTGGATGCTGGACTTTTACAATGCTGTTACATTGGGCGGGGGAAACCGGCCTGTCAAAGCCCACGGCCCGGGGCCGATGCTCGTCCGCCGATCCGACAGGCGTATGACAGCCGTGCCGACCGCCGCCCTGCGCGATTGACGCGACCGGGGCGGCGGGGGTAAAGCCGCCCCCATGCTGATCTTCAAGATCTTCCGCCGCCCCGAATGGGATGCCTTCCGCGCCGCCGGGGAAACCGACGGCGCGCCGGTCGATCTGGCCGATGGTTTCATCCATTTCTCGACCGCCCAGCAGGTTGCCGAGACGGCGGCGAAATGGTTCGCGACCGAAAGCGATCTGGTGCTGGTGGCCTTCCGCGCCGAAGATCTCGGCCCCGGACTGAAATGGGAAGCCTCGCGCGGCGGCGCGCTCTTCCCGCATCTCTATCGCCGCCTGCGCCTGTCCGAAGTGGTCTGGGACAAGTCGCTTCCGCTTGGTGCCACCGGCCATATCTTCCCCGAAGGCGTGGTATGAGCCTGATCGAGACTCTGGGCCTTGCCGCCCTGCGCCGCATCGACCCGGAAACCGCGCATGGTCTGGCGCTCAAGGCGCTGCGCACCGGGCTTGCGCCGCTGCCCGGCCCGGTCACCTCGCCGCGCCTTGCCACGACGCTGGCCGGGATGCCGCTTCTGAACCCGGTCGGGCTTGCCGCGGGCTTCGACAAGAACGCCACCGCGCTGGCACAACTGTCCCGGGCGGGCTTCGGCTTTCTGGAAGTCGGCGCCGCCACCCCCCTGCCGCAAGAGGGCAATCCCCGCCCGCGCCTGTGGCGTCTGGCGGAAGACCGCGCCGCGATCAACCGCTTCGGCTTCAACAATCAGGGCATGGAGCCGATCGCCGCCCGCCTTGCGGCACGGCAGCGCGGCCCGGTCCCGGTCGGGCTGAACCTTGGCGCCAACAAGACCTCGGAAGACCGCGCCGGCGATTTCGCCCGCGTCTTGGCCCATTGCGGCCCGCATGTCGATTTCGCCACGGTCAATGTCAGCAGCCCCAACACCGAGAAGCTGCGCGACCTGCAAGGCCCCGCCGCGCTGGCCGCCCTGCTTGACCGGGTGATGCAGGCCCGCGCCGCCCTGCCGCGCCCGATCCCGGTCTTTCTCAAGATCGCGCCCGATCTGTCGGAACCCGAACTGGCCCAGATCGCCGAGGTCGCCCTGTCGGCGCAGCTCTCCGGCATCATCGCCACCAACACCACCCTGTCGCGCGACGGGCTGACCAGCCGCCATCGCGACCAGCAGGGCGGCCTGTCCGGCGCGCCGCTGTTCGAACGCTCGACCCGCATCCTCGCCCGGCTGTCACACTTGACCGAGGGCCGCCTGCCGCTGATCGGCGTCGGAGGCGTTTCCTCGGCCGAAGAGGCCTATGCCAAGATCCGCGCCGGGGCGACGGCGGTGCAGCTGTACACCGCCATGGTCTATCACGGCCTCAGCCTTGCGCCGCAGATCGCCCGGGGTCTCGACGCGCTTCTGGCCCGCGACGGTTTCGCCTCGGTCGCCGCCGCCGTGGGAACCGACCGGTCGCGCTGGCTGTAAGCCCCGGGGGCCAGCCCCCGGACCCCCGGGATATTTGCGAACAGAAGAAATGACAGCCGCAACGGATCGCGGCCGGTCGTCAGCCGCCCTATCTGCTTCTTCTGTTTCCAAATATCCTGCGGGGGTCCGGGGGTGCAAAACCCCCGGGCTCTGCGGCCCGTCAGAACGCCTTGAAGGTCATCGTGGTCAGCGTCTGCTGGATGCCCGCGATGTCGAACAGCTTCGAGGCGAGGAAATGCCCGACATCCTGATCCTCGGGGATATAGACCTTGGCCAGAAGGTCGAAATCGCCGCTGGTCGAATACAACTCGCTCACCACTTCGCGGTCCCAGATTTCATTGGCCACATCATAGGTCTTGCCCGGGGTGCAGCGGATCTGGACGAAGACAAGCGACATGGGCGGACCTCCTGATTGCGGGGCAGAGATTAGCCCTCGTCCGGCGTCAGCGCCAGAGGGGCGGGGGCCTGTTTCAGATCCTCGGTGCCCAGCGCCCGCTTGGGCAGCGCCAGACGGTTGCGCACGACCCAGTGCAGGCGCGTCTCAGCCCGCGTGATCGCCACATAGGCCAGCCGCTTCCACAGGGGCACGCCCGCCTCGGACCGCCCGGCCTGCGCCGCCGCCCAGAGGTCGGGGGCAAACACCTGCACTTCCGGCCATTGCGACCCCTGCGCCTTGTGGATCGTCACCGCCGCGCCATGCAGGAAGGCCGCGCCCATGGTCGCGGCATGGGGAATGAAGGGTTCCTCCTCCTCGGGCCGTTCGATCTTGATGATCGAGGCCGCCGAAAGCTGCGGGTCTTCGGCCCCCAGCACATGCAGCTTGGCGAAACCGGGGCGCGAGCCGGGACCAAGATAGATCACCTGCGCCCCCTTGATCAGCCCCCGCGCCTCGAGGTCGATCCGCTTCTTGCGATGCTTCAACGGCAGTTCGATCCCGTCGCAGATCAGCGGCTCGCCCGGGATCAGGTCATCGACCGGCGCGCCCTGGGCGGCGCGGAAGGCGGTGATCAGCTTGATCCGGGTGACATTGCGCCAGACAAGCACGGGCGAGCGCGCCATCAGATCGGCATCGACCCGTTCCGCCCAGACCACCCGGTCATCCCGCGCCGCCCGGTCGCGGATCATCGCCTCGAAATCCTCGAAGCCCAGCCGGTCATCGGCCAGCGCATGGGCTAGGTCGAGGATCGGGTTGTCCTCGCTCTGGCGGTGGATGCGGTGCAGGATCAGCTTGCGGCTGTCGCCCAGCCGGTCAAAGACCATCTCGCCCGATTGTCCGACCGGGGCAAGCTGGGCCGGATCGCCGAACAGGACCAGACGCGGAAAGATCTCGCGCAGGTCGTTGAACTGGCGCTCGTCCAGCATCGAGGCCTCATCGACGAAGCCCATATCCAGGGGTTCCTCGCGCCGCTTCCAGCCGGTGATGAAATCCGACCCGCGCAGACCCGCCGCCGCCAACGCTCCGGGGATCGAGGCGACCTGCTGGTAAAAGGCATGGGCGCGGTCCAGCGCCTGATCGGTCAGCCCTTCCACCACCGGCCGTTCGGCCTGGCCCGACAGCCATTCGGCGATCTTCTCATATTGCGGGTCATAGACAGGGGTATAGAGGATGCGGTGGATCGTGGTCGCGGGCACGCCGCGCAGCCGCAAGACACTTGCCGCCTTGTTGGTGGGCGCCAGGATGGCCAGGGTGCGGCGATCCTTGCGCCGCCGCCCTTCCCAATCGGCCGAGACGATATCGACCCCGGCCCCCTTCAGCGCCTTGTAAAGCCCGCTCAAGAGCAGGGTCTTTCCCGAGCCCGCCTTGCCCACCACCGCCATGACCATGGACCTGCCTTCGGCCTGCGGTGTCAGCACCCCCTCGGCCAGATCGACACCCTGCCCCTCCAGCTCAAGGGCCAGTCGGTCCCAGGCCTCGGCCTGATCGTCGGAAAGGGTAAGGGCGCTGTCCATGGCGGCGACCCTATCCGCCCGCACCGCCAAGGGCCAGAGAGCCCGGGGCTAAAACGGCTGATCGCCGTGCCCGGCCAGAGCTTCGGCCGCATCCAGCACCGGCGCCTCGCCCGCCCGCACCGCCAGTTCGGCTTCGGAGGCGTCGCGCAGCGCGGCCGCGCCTTCGGCCAGGCCGGGCAGATCGTTCTGGCGGGCATAGGCGATCAGGTCGTCCAGGACATCCAGAACCCAGTCGTGCCGCATGCCGCCCCCCTGCTTGCCGCAGGGGCCAAGCCGCCCCGCGCCTGCGCAGCCATAGGCGCAAAGCCTTGCGAAAACCTCAAGACCAAAAGCCGCCCGCCCCCGGGGCAGGCGGCTTTTCGCATCAGCCGGATCCGGGCGGTTCGGCCTCAGCCGCCGCGGCTTGCCTCCAGCGTATCGGCAAAGGTCCGCAGGCCGGTGCGCGGCGCCTGCACCAGCACCGCCATATTGCCGGGCTTGTGCTTGTTCTTCCACATCAGCGTATGCGCCGCCGGGATCTCGGCCCAGGGGAAGACCTCGGACATGCAGGGGTCCAGCCGGCGCTCGCACATCAACTTGTTGGCCGCCGCCGCCTGCTTGAGATGGGCGAAATGCGACCCTTGCAGGCGCTTCTGGTGCATCCACATGTAGCGCACGTCGAAGGTGCAGTTGAAGCCCGAGGTCCCGGCGCAGATCACCACCATGCCGCCCTTCTTGCAGACCAGGGACGAGACCGGGAAGGTCTGTTCGCCCGGATGCTCGAAGACCATGTCGACATTCACGCCCTTGCCGGTGATGTCCCAGATCGCCTTGCCGAACTTGCGCGCCTCTTTCAGCCAGGTGTTGTATTCCTCGGAATTGACCTTGGGCAGCTGGCCCCAGCACTTGAAGTCATTGCGGTTGATCACGCCCTTCGCGCCCAGCGACATGACGAAATCGCGCTTGGTCTCGTCGCTGATCACGCCGATCGCATTGGCCCCGGCCGTCACCGCCAGCTGGATCGCGTAAGAGCCAAGCCCGCCCGAGGCGCCCCAGACCAGCACGTTCTGCCCGGGCTTGAGGTCATGCGGCGCATGGCCGAACAGCATCCGGTAGGCCGTGGCCAGCGTCAGCGTGTAGCAGGCGCTTTCTTCCCAGGTCAGGTGCTTGGGCCGCGGCATCAGCTGCTGGGCCTGCACCTTGGTGAATTGCGCGAAAGACCCGTCCGGCGTCTCATAGCCCCAGATGCGCTGGGTGGGCGAGAACATCGGATCGCCGCCATTGCATTCCTCGTCATCGCCATCGTCCTGATTGCAATGGATGACGACCTCGTCGCCGACCTTCCAGCGCTTGACCTTGTCGCCCACCGCCCAGACGATGCCCGAAGCATCGGAACCGGCGATATGGAACTCTTGCTTGTGGCCGTCGAAGGGGCTGATCGGCACGCCCAGACCGGCCCAGACGCCGTTGTAATTGACGCCCGCCGCCATGACGAGGACCAGGACCTCATGGCTGTCCAGCGTCCAGGTCGGCAGAACCTCAAGCTGCATGGCTTTTTCCGGCTCGCCATGACGCTCGCGGCGGATCGACCAGGCATACATCTTCGCCGGCACATGACCCAGCGGCGGCATCTCGCCGATCTCGTACAGGTCCTTCACCGGCGCGTCGTAGGGAACGATGCCGCTTGCCGTATCCAGTGCCATCCGTCTCTCCATCGCAGACATGCCGCGCCGCAGAATCACAGCGCGCTTGCGGCAAGGATTAAAATCGGTCGCGCAATTTTGCAATAGTGCGAAAGTGTATTTTTGTAATTTTATGTCCGCCGCGTCGCGGCAAGATCAGGCTGCGCCCCACAGTCTTGCAAAATCCCGGTGTCCTAGCCCGGGGGTTGCCCGCCGCCTTCGGCCGCAAATGCGTCCAGCAGACGCTCCAGCGAGGTGGGCCGCAACGCGGCAGGTTCCTGATAGGGGTTCTGGAAGGCGAAGATCAGATACAGGATCAGCCCGGTATAGGCGGCAAAGAAACCCAGCATCGCCAGGTTCTGCCGGTCTGGCGGATGCGGAAAATGCGCCGCCGAAACCAGGACCAGCCCGCCGATGGCCGCGATCCAGAACAGCACGAAGACCGACCCGGTCCCGTCCTTGCCGCGTTGGTCGCGCGCCGCCGCAATGTCATGGACGCGGTCCAGCATATTGGCCCGCAGCGCCTCTTGCGCCGGATCGCCGGGCTGCAGGTCAAGCACTTCGCGATAGATGCCGTCCCAGGCGATCCAGGCCGAGGCCGACAGCCCGCCATCGCGCCCAAGCTGGCGCCACTCCTCGCCGGTGACCGCGCGCAGATAGTCAAGGCTCAGGCTGCGCAGATCAGCCAGCGGCTCCGGCCCCCAGCGCGCGGCATCGTGCCAGATATCCGCCACCGCATTCGCCTCGGCCGCGACCACGCCCTGCAGCCGTTGATAGCCCGCCATTTCCTGCGCGAAGACCAGCGCCAGGATCAGCCCCTGCAAGACGGCAATCCGCGCCACGGCGGAATCGGCCATCGCCCGGTGCCGGTCGGTCTGGCCCAGGTCCAGCAGCTGCCGGGCCAGAAAATAAGACGCGAAGCTCAGCGCAAGTGCCGCGCCGAGGAAAAGGAAGCCCAGAAGAACCGAACTCACGAGCGACAGCATGGCCGAACTCTGCCGCAAGGCCCGTCCCCGCGCAATCGCCCAGCAAGTCTGCGGCTACGACGCGCCCGGGCCGCCCGGCTGCGGCACGGCATTGGCGTAAAAGGCCAGAAGCGCCGCTTCGCCCGGCACTGGCTGCAAGTCCTGTGTGACCAGCCCGCGCGCGATCAGCGGGGTCAGCCCTTCCTCGATCACCTGCTCGATGCCCTGCGGCGGCAGTTTCACCACCGCCCCCGCCGCCACGAGCCGCGCGGCCAGCGCCTGCACCCGCTGCGCCAGTTCCGCGCGGCTTGCCGCGCCCTGCCCCAGCGCCGCCGCGACCAGCGGCACTGGCAGCACCGGGATCACCCCGGCGATGCGCTGCATCAACAGCCCGCCCAGCGCCTCGACCGGGGCGGCATGACCCTGCGCCAGAAAGTCGCGCAGGCTGACCGGGGCACCGAAGCCCGCCGCCGCCGTGCCGAAGCCGCGCAATCGCCCGCGCCAGCGTTTCCACAGATAGGCCAGCGCGCACCAGGCCACCCAGAGCGGACGGTTGCGGAAGCGCCGCGTCTGCGACTGCGCCGCCTCGACCAGCACCCGGTCCTCGAGCACGCGGTCATAGGCCAGCCCGACCGGCACGAAGACGACATCCCGCCCCGCCGGATCGAAGCCTTCGACGATATAGGAAATCAGCCCCAGCTTTGGCGCACCCATCCGCCCGTCCAGCGACAGCCCGCCCTCGGGGAACATCGCCTGGGCCGTACCCTCTTGCGCCGCCATCTGCACATAGCGCGCCAGCACCTTGCGATAGAGGGCATTGCGGCTTGTGCGCCGGATGAAATAGCCGCCCATCGACCGCACCAGCGCCGACAAGGGCCAGACCCGCGCCCATTCGCCGACCGCATAGGACACCGCCGATCGGTCGGCCACCAGCCAGGTCACCAGAACGTAATCCATGTTCGAGCGGTGGTTCATCACGAAGATCACCGTCGCGCGCGGGTCGATTCGCGCCAGCGCCGCATCGATCTTGCCCACCCGCACCCGATACAGCATCCGGGTCAGCGCCTTGGCCGCCCGCGTGCCGAAACCGAAATAGACCGTGGCGGAAAAGCCCGGCACGATCTCGCCCGCATAGCGCCGCGCCTCTTCAAAGGCGACCTCGCCCGGCACGCCCGTCTCGGCCGCATGCTCCGCCGCCGCTTCCATCACCCGCGCGTCATAGGCCAGCCTCGCCACCATGTCCGACCGCTGCGCCAGCTTGAACAGGTCGATCTTGCGCTCCAGCCGCGCGTTCAGCCGCATCAGCGCCCGCTCGGCCCGGCGCCGAAAGAACCAGCGCACCGACGGGAACAGGAAATGCGTGGCGAAACTGATCGCGGCGAAGCCAAGGATCAGCACCAGAAGCCAGACCGGAACCTCGACCCTGCCGAACATGCGGCACAGACTAGAGCATCCCCAAGATCGGGCAATCCTTCTTCATCTCGGCGAAACCTCTCGCACGGTCCGAGGGCGGCCGCCCGGTTGCCGAACACGCCGCAGCGCAGCGATTGACATTGTGCGATTCTTTCGCCTATCTCCACGATGACGAAACAAAGTTGCGCGCAGGCGATTCACCCCGCGTTCCGGAGACAAGAAGATGACCGAGAAACCCTGGCTCTTCCGCACCTATGCCGGCCATTCCACCGCCGCCGCCTCGAACGCGCTTTATCGCACCAACCTGTCCAAGGGCCAGACCGGCCTGTCCGTCGCCTTCGACCTGCCCACCCAGACCGGCTATGACAGCGACGATCCCCGGGCAAAGGGCGAGGTCGGCAAGGTCGGCGTTCCCGTGGCTCATCTGGGCGATATGCGCGCGCTGTTCGACCAGATCCCGCTCGAGGAGATGAACACCTCGATGACGATCAACGCCACCGCGCCCTGGCTGCTGTCGCTGTACATCGCCGTGGCCGAGGAACAGGGCGCGGACGTGACCAAGCTTCAGGGCACCGTCCAGAACGACATCATCAAGGAATATCTCTCGCGCGGCACCTATATCTGCCCGCCGAAACCCAGCCTGCGTCTGATCACCGATGTCGCCGCCTATACCGGCCAGCACCTGCCGAAATGGAACCCGATGAACGTGTGTTCCTACCATCTGCAAGAGGCGGGCGCGACGCCGGAACAGGAACTGGCCTTCGCGCTTGCCACCGGCACCGCCGTGCTGGACGACCTGCGCGGCAAGGTTCCCGCCGCCGATTTCCCCGCCATGTGCGGCCGCATCTCCTTCTTCGTCAACGCGGGCATCCGCTTTGTGACCGAGATGTGCAAGATGCGCGCCTTCACCGATCTCTGGGATGAAATCCTGGCCACCCGCTATGGCATCACCGACGAGAAGTTCCGCCGCTTCCGCTATGGTGTGCAGGTCAATTCGCTGGGCCTGACCGAACAGCAGCCGGAAAACAACGTCTACCGCATCCTTCTGGAAATGCTGGCCGTCACCCTGTCGAAAAAGGCCCGCGCCCGGGCCGTCCAGCTTCCGGCCTGGAACGAGGCGTTGGGTCTGCCCCGGCCCTGGGACCAGCAATGGTCGCTCAGGATGCAGCAGATCCTGGCCTATGAGACCGACCTTCTGGAATATGACGATCTTTTTGACGGCAACCCCGCCATCGACCGCAAGGTCGCCGCGCTGAAAGACGGCGCGCGGGCCGAACTGGCGCAGATCGACGCCATGGGCGGGGCCGTCGCCGCCATCGACTATATGAAATCCCGTCTGGTCGAGGCCAATTCCGACCGCATCGCCCGGATCGAGGCGAAAGAGGTGACCGTGGTCGGCGTCAACCGCTTCACCACCACCGAACCCTCGCCGCTGACCACCGGCGACGGCGCGATCATGCAGGCAGACCCCCATGCCGAGGCCGACCAGATCAGCCGCCTGCGCGACTGGCGCGCCCGCCGCGACGCCGCCGCCGTCACCGCCGCGCTGGCCGAGCTGCGCCGTGCGGCGGATGCGGGCGAAAACATCATGCCCGCGTCGATCGCTGCGGCAAAGGCGGGCGCCACCACCGGCGAATGGGCCGCCGTGATCCGCGCCGCCTTTGGCGAATACCGCGCGCCCACCGGCGTCTCGCGCAACCCCTCGAACCGGACCGAGGGGCTTGAGCCGATCCGCGCCGCCGTCGATGCCGTCTCCTCGACCCTGGGCCGCCGTCTGAAATTCCTGGTCGGCAAGCCCGGCCTTGACGGCCATTCCAACGGCGCCGAACAGATCGCGGCCCGCGCCCGCGATTGCGGCATGGACATCCATTACGAAGGCATCCGCCTGACGCCGCAGGAAATCGTCTCGGCGGCGGCGGATCAGGAGGCGCATGTCGTCGGTCTCTCGATCCTGTCGGGCAGCCACCTGCCGCTGATCGCCGAGACCATGGAGCGGATGCGCGCGGCGGGCCTGTCGCATGTGCCGGTGGTCGTGGGTGGGATCATCCCCGAGGAGGACGCCAGCCAGCTGCGCGCCATGGGCGTCGCCGCCGTCTACACGCCCAAGGATTTCGAGCTGAACCGCATCATGCTCGACATTGTGGCGCTGGTCGATCCAGCGGCAGCGGCGGCCTGAAGCGCAAAGGGCGTAGGGAAACCCGCCCTTCCCGCCCCGCGCGGCGCATGGCACCAAGCGGCATCAGCGCCCAAGCCGGAGCCAAGCCATGCGCCTGCCCATCCTCTGCCTTGCCCTTCTCGCCGCCCCGTCGGCCCAGGCCGAGACCCTGCCGCCCGAAGTGCGCGCCGTTCTGGAAGAGGCCGAAGGGTCCTGCGGCGCGCCCGTCACCCTGGGCGACAAGGCGGTCAACCGCCCCGACCTAAACGGCGACGGCACGCCCGACTGGCTGATCGACACAGGCGCCCTGTCCTGCCCCGGCTCGACCACGGTTTTCTGCGGCACTGCCGGATGCGGCGTGACCACGATCATCGACGGAGCACGCGCCGAGCTTCTTCTGCATGATTGGGGCACGGCATCGGACGGCATCATGACCTATCTCACCGCGCCAAACGACCGGGGCGAAACGGTGCGCTTCTACTGGACCGGGCTGGAATGGGTGCTGATGGACTGACCCTTCCCGGGCAACACCGGCCGCGAGTACGGTCGGATACGAACACGCGCAAGTTGATCCATGTCAAAGTGCGGTCCCGCTAAAACCTGCATCACTGGTTCCACTTATTCCCTTCGTGCGACTCGGGAGCCAGCCATGTTCAACAGCCCTGATCCCGCCGCCCCCGAGCCCGTCGCCCTTTGCGCCGGCTGTGCCGAAGCCGAGTGCTGCGCCCGCCGGATCGCGGCCACCGATTTCGCCTGTATGCCCGCAGATGTCGAAACCCGCGTCACCGCCATGGGTCAGGCCTTCGACCTGCCCGACCGTGTCTTGCGCAAGAATCCCGGCCAGTGGCTTGACCTGCTTGCCACCTGTTCTGCCTGCGCCGACCGCAGCGGCTGCGGCAACTGCCTGGACGCGGGCGCGATGCGGGCCTTTGCCATGGCGGGTCATTGCCCGAATGCGGCACGGTTCGCAGCGCTCGCCAACCTGCGCCGCGGCTGACCTGACTCTGCCCGGTTCCTTCGTCAGCACGCCCTATTGACCGGCCCTTCCTCTCGCAGCCAGATGGTTGTCGCGGGCCATTGCGGCCCCCCGGGCGAAAGACGCCTGCAAGACATTGGCAAGACCTTCGGAAGACCGGGTTTTCGAGCCCTCCGATGGTCTGACCCGAAACAGGACAGGAACTGGCCATGAGTTTCCATATCGGCGCGAAACCCGGCGACATCGCCGAAACGGTGCTTCTGCCCGGCGATCCCTACCGCGCCCGCTGGGCCGCCCAGACCTTTCTTGACGCGCCCCGGCTGGTGAATGAAGTGCGCGGCATGCTGGGCTATACCGGCACCTGGCGCGGCCATCCCGTTACCATTCACGGGACCGGAATGGGCATGCCGTCGCTGTCGATCTACGTCAACGAACTGATCCGCGAATATGGGGCCAAGACCTTGATCCGCATCGGTTCCGCCGGTGCGTTGCAACCCGATGTGCAGGTGCGCGACGTGGTTCTGGCCATGTCAGCCGCCACGCTGCACACGCCCTCGTCCGAGATCTTCCGCGAGATGCATTTCGCCCCCACCGCCGATTTCGGCCTTCTGTCGCGCGCCCATGCCGCGGCGCAGGGCCGCGCCCGGACCCATGTCGGCATGATCCATTCCTCCGACACGTTCTATGACGAACGCCCCGACCTTTCGCGGGAATTGCAACGCCATGGCTGCCTTTGCGTCGAAATGGAAACCGCCGAGCTTTACACCCTCGCCGCCCGCCACAAGGCCCGCGCGCTGTCGGTCCTGACCATCTCGGACCATATCCTGACAGAAGAGGCCCTGCCTGCCTCGGAACGCGAAACCAGCTTCGCCGCCATGGTGGAAATCGCCCTGGCCGCCGCCTTCGACTGAAACGTCGCAGGGGGCGCTGCCCCCTCACCCCCGGATATTTTCCGCCAAGATGAAGGGCTTGGGCCGCTACGCCTGTGCCCCGGCGCAGAGGAAATCTGCCACAAGCGCCGCGGCGCTGCCCTTGGCCAGGGGCCGGGCCGACCACAGCCGAAGCCCGCGCGCAATGGGCAGGCGCAGCGCGAAGGGGGCGACAAGGCGGCCTTCGGCCAGGGGGCCAGCGACAAGCGGCCCATGCCCCATCAGCACCCCGGCCCCGTTCACCGCCTCTTCCACCGCCAGCGCGTAAAGCGAATAGACCGGCCCGCGCACCGCGACATCCGCCCCCGAGGCCGAAAGCCAGGCCGCCCAATCCCCGGCCCAGCTTGCATCCGACAGGCAGGGCACCCCCGCCAGATCCTCCACCCTCCGCAGCCGCGCCGCCACATCCGGCGCGCAGACCGGGAACAGCGCATCCCCCGCCACCAGCCGCCCGCCGCTTTCCGCCGGAAACAGGCTAAGGTCATAGGGGGCGCGTTTCAGGTTCGGGGGCGCCTCGAGCGCCGTCACCGAAACGGAAATTTCCGGGGCCGCAGCACGCAGCGCAGGCAGGCGCGGCGACAGCCAAAGTTGCGCAATCGCAGGCAGCGTCGCCACATGCACCACCTGCGGCGCGGCCTTGGCGCGCAAGACCGCCTCGGCCCGAGCCAGGGCATCGAAAGCCTCGGTCATGCCGCCCGCCGCCGCCGCCCCCAATGAGGTCAGCCGCACGCCCTTGGTCTGGCGCTGGAACAGCGCCGCCCCCAGCACCTCTTCCAGCGCCTTCACATGCGCCGTCACCGCGCCCGGGCTGACCCCCAGCTCCGCCGCCGCCGCTGCAAAGCCGCCCAGCCGCGCCGCCGCCTCGAAGGCGCGCAGCGCGGTCAGCGGCAAGGACCGGGGGGGTGGAGGGGCGACAGGCATGGATGGCTCAGATTTCCTGACCCTCATTTTTCGCAGAACTGATTTGCGCGCAAGCCCCGCCGCCTCCTAGCCTTGCGGGCAAAGGAGACAACCATGCCCCATCTTGCCCCCCGCCCCTGGGTTCCCGCCGCCTGCGAGACCTATATCCAGACCCTTGCCGACATGACCGCCCGCCCGTCGCTGCTGGTCGCCGACCGGATCGAGGCGCTGATCGCGCGCAATCTGGAAATCCACGACCAGGACTGCTTCAACCTCAACCCCGCCACCAATGTGATGAACCCCCGCGCCGAAGCGGCGCTGGCGCGGGGCCTCGGCTCGCGCCCCTCGCTGGGCTATCCCGGCGACAAGTATGAGATGGGGCTTGAGGCGATCGAGGAGATCGAGGTCATCGCCGCCGAGCTGGCGGCTGAGGTCTTTGGCGCGACCCATGCCGAGATCCGCGTGGCCAGCGGCGCGCTGGCGAACCTTTATGGCTTCATGGCGCTGGCCAAGCCGGGCGATGCGATCATCGCACCGCCGGCCGTGATCGGCGGCCATGTCACCCATCACAAGGCGGGCTGTGCCGGGCTGTACGGCCTGGTCACCCATGACGCCCCGGTTGATGCCGATGGCTATACGATTGATATCCCGGCCCTGCGCGCGCTGGCCCATAAGGTGAAGCCGAAGATCATCACCGTCGGCGGCAGCCTGAACCTGTTCGAGCATCCCGTCGCCGAGGTGCGCGCCATCGCCGATGAGGTGGGCGCCAAGGTCCTGTTCGACGCCGCCCATCAATGCGGCATCATCGCGGGCCAGGTCTGGAAGAACCCGCTGCACGAGGGCGCCCATCTGATGACGATGAGCACCTACAAATCGCTGGGCGGCCCGGCGGGCGGGCTAATCGTCACCAATGATGCCGCCATCGCCGAGGCGCTGGACCATATCGCCTTTCCCGGCCTGACGGCGAATTTCGACGCGGCGAAATCGGCGGCGCTGGCGCTGACGCTGCTCGACTGGCGCGACCACGGGCGCGGCTATGCCCAGGCCATGGTCGATCTGTCCCGCGCGCTGGCGCGAGAGCTTTCGGCGCTTGGCCTGCCGCTGTTCGCAGCGGAAAAGGGTGGCACGCAATCGCATCAGTTCGCGCTGCTGGCCGCCCCCTTTGGTGGCGGTCAGGCGGCGTCGAAGACCCTGCGCAAGGCGGGCTTCCTGGCCTGCGGCATCGGCCTTCCGGCGCCGGAGGTGGCGGGCGATCTGAACGGTCTGCGCATCGGCACGCCGGAACTGGTGCGCCGCGGCGTCACCCCGGCCGATGCGCCCGCCCTTGCGGCACTGATCGCCGAAGGGTTACGGTCCAACGCACCGGAAACCCTTGCCCCGCGCACCCGCGCCCTGCGCGCACGCTTTCAGGGGCTGCATCACATGACGGTCTGAATGCTGCAACGCCGCCTCGGGGCCCAGGGCCCCCTCGTCTCAGCCCTGGGCTTCGGCTGCCTCTCGTTCGGCGGCATTTTCGGACCGACCACGACCGAAGACAGTCTTGCCGCCCTGGACGCTGCCTGGGAGGCGGGCATCACCCTGTTCGACACGGCGAACATCTATGGCAATGGGGTGTCGGAAACCGTTCTGGGTCAATGGCTTGCCCGGACCGGCCACCGGCCTCACATCGCCACCAAGGCTGCGTTCGACCGGCGCGATGGCGTGCAGCGGATCGACAACTCGCCACAGCATCTGCGGACCGAACTGGAAGGCTCGCTCAGGCGCATGGGGGTGGATCACGTCACCCTGTTCTACGCCCATCGCCACGCGCCGGAGGTGCCGCCGGAAGAGCTGGCCGGCACGATGCAAAGGCTGGTGGAAGAGGGCAAGATCCTGGGCTACGGCCTGTCGGAAGTGGCCCCCTATACGGTCGAGCGCGCCCATGCTGTGCATCCGGTCATGGCGGTGCAGAACGAATATTCGCTGTGGTCGCGCCAGCCCGAACTGGGCCTGATCCAGCTTTGCGAACGGCTCGGCGTGGCTTTCGTGCCGTTTTCGCCGCTGGCGCGCGGCGCCTTCGGCACGCCCATGGCCGATCCGGCGCAATTCGCGCCGGGCGAGTTCCGCAGCCGCATCCCGCGCTTTCAGCCGCAGAACTGGCCGCAGAATCGGGCGCGGCTGCGGGCCTTCCATGACTATGCCGAAAGCCTTGATGTCACGCCCGCCGCCCTTGCCCTGGCCTGGCTGCTGGATCGCGGCCCCCATCTGATCCCGATTCCGGGCACCAGGACCGCGGCCCATCTGCGCGCTTGGGCCCAGGCCGACCGGATCGCCCTGACCGATGCCATCCGGGCCGAGATCGACCGCCTGCTGCCGGTCGGCTGGGCTTGGGGCGACCGCTATGACGACGGCATGACCGCGACGGTCGAGCGTTACTGTTAGGCGCCGTGGCTGCGGTCATAGGGGTTGGCGGGTGGGGCCTGCCAGCCCTTTGGCGGCGCATCCGGGCGGAAGACCTGTACCAGCAGCGGATGGCAGGCCGCCGCATCCGAGGAATGCTCTGCCGAACAATCGCCGCCGGGGCAGGCTGACAAGGCGCCCAGAAGGTCAATCTCGGCAAAGAACTCCAGATAGTCGCCGGGGCGCACCGGGCTGGCCTTCATGAAATACTGGCCGGTATCACGGGTAAATCCGGTGCACATGAAGACGTTCAGTACATCATGCACATGGGCTTCGGCCTGAGTGCGCGGCAGGCCGGTCGCGCCTGCCAGCGCGCGCGTCAGGTTGGAATGACAGCAATGGTGGTACTGCCCCCCGCCCGACAGAAGCGCATGGGTATAGGGGTCACAGCGGGTGCCGATCACATCATGCACCGATCCGCCGAAGGCATCGAAGCCATACCAGTCCAGCGTATCCTCAGTGATCGTCGCCATCGGCCGCAGATGCGGCAGGCAGGACCACAGCCGATCGCCGGTTGACAGATGCGTGCCATGCAGCGCGCGGGTCTTGCCGGAAAAGAACCGCTCGGACAGATCCTCCGCGTTCCACAGGTTCAGATCGCCGACTTGCGGCCCGTCGATGCTGAGGATGCGGAAGAACTGCCCTGCCGGGATGTGAAAGCTGCGCGCCTCGCGCGGGGGGACGCGGATTTCCTCGACCAGCGTCCAGCCGGCGCGTGCGGCCCTCAGCGCCGACAGGTCGGGCGGCGGCAGACCGTCCACCGGATAGCAGATGACGGGTGCCACGGCCTTGCGGGCGGCAGAATCGGGTGGGGCGGGGTGGT
Source organism: Fuscovulum sp. (assembly GCA_041916535.1). Taxonomy (GTDB): domain Bacteria; phylum Pseudomonadota; class Alphaproteobacteria; order Rhodobacterales; family Rhodobacteraceae; genus Pseudogemmobacter. The sequence goes on from JAYRZG010000010.1 coordinate 113,229, forward strand.
CGGGCTCGGTGGGTTTCATCCGGCCATGCTTGCGCCGCTCTGCCCGCCAATCAAGCCTTCCCGCGCAGGCAATCGCGCGGCTGCCCCCCGCGCCATTCGGCCCCGCAGGCAGCGCAGCGCCAGTAATCCGGCGCGACGGACCGGTCCATCCGCCAACGGCAGGCCCGGGTCAGGGTCGTGCTGCGGCGCATGTGCCATTGATAAGCCAGAACGCCGACCAGAAGAAGAAGCAGGAAGATAAGCTGCATCCCCCCTTGTGCCATGCGGCGCGGCACGCGGGTAGCCCCGCCGTCGCGGCGCGCGCGGCCGCTCGGGCGAAGCCGGCTCGCGCGCGGAGTTCCCCGATCTTGCGCCGCCGCCGTCCTGAAAGAAGTCGGGCCAGAGCCATTGACGGCTCCGGCCCGGGATCTTCCAGAATTGCGTCGCCTCAGACAATCCGCTCGACCATCATCTTCTTGATCTCGGAAATCGCCTTGGCCGGGTTCAGCCCCTTGGGGCAGGTCTTGGCGCAATTCATGATCGTGTGGCAGCGATAAAGCTTGAAGGGATCTTCCAGCGCATCCAGCCGCTCGCCCGTCGCCTCGTCGCGGCTGTCGATGATCCAGCGATAGGCATGCAGCAGCGCGGCCGGGCCCAGATAGCGGTCGGAATTCCACCAGTAGCTCGGGCAAGAGGTGCTGCACGAGGCGCACATCACGCATTCATACAGACCGTCCAGCTTGGCGCGATCCTCAATCGACTGGCGCCATTCCTTGGCCGGGCGGTTGGTCTTGGTCTCCAGCCAGGGCATGATGCTGGCGTGCTGGGCATAGAAATGCGTCAGGTCGGGGATCAGGTCCTTGACCACCGCCATATGCGGCAGCGGATAGATCTTCACATCGCCCCTGATCTCGTCCAGCCCATAGATGCAGGCCAGCGTGTTGATCCCGTCGATGTTCATCGCGCAGGAGCCGCAGATCCCCTCGCGGCAGGAGCGGCGGAAGGTCAGGGTCGGGTCGACCTCGTTCTTGATCTTGATCAGCGCGTCCAGAACCATCGGGCCGCACTTGTCCATATCCAGGAAATAGGTGTCGATCTGCGGGTTCTTCCCGTCATCGGGGTTCCAGCGATAGATGTGGAACGCCCGCACGTTCTTCGCGCCCTCGGGCTTCGGCCAGGTCTTGCCGGTGCGGATCTTGGAGTTCTTGGGCAGCGTGAACTGGACCATTTCGGGATCAGCCTTTCCAGTCGGGTCGGTCGTAAAGCGGCCGCGAGGGCGGTTCGCCGGATTTCGCCATGACGCAGGTTTCATAGACCACCGAAGGGTCCTTGCCGGTCAGGTAATCGGTAGAGACATGCAGATCGAGGCCCCCCGCCAGCTTGCCGTTCGACGTGCCGCCGATCTGGACCGAGCCGCGCGGCGCCTTGGCCAGACGGGCGCGCTCGAAACATTCGCGCTCGGCCTGCTGCACCGTCATCGGGCCGCAGGCGGCCAGCACCATCAGAAGGGAAAGGACGGCCCGGCGCATCACGGCACCGCCGTCAGGGGCGGCACGCCCGAGGCCGCGAAACAGGCCGTCGCCGCCGGGCGCAGCGCCAGGTTGCGGATGTTCTCCTTGGTCTGGCTGCCCGCCTCGACCCCGACATCGCGGGCCAGGGCGCGGATTTCCTCGATGCTGGCGGCCTGAAGGATGCATTCGGTCGCGGCCTTGGCCGGGGCGGCGGGCATCTCGCGCGCCACCACCGGCTCGACCACGTCGGCCGCCGTGCGGCGGGTGATCTTGTCGGCCATGTCCTGCGGGTCGCAGGCGGCCAGCACGGGCACGGCCACCAGCGCGGCGATCAGGGGGAAACGGGTCATCACTGCTCTCCTCTGCGGGGTTTGCCGCAAAGGTGCCACCGAAGATGCCGCCAGCACAGCCCCCAGCGCGCCAGGGTTCGCCCCGCCTGCGGCCTTCCGCCCATGCCCCTGTCCCGCCATCAGAACTTGCGCTCCGCCGGGGCGATCTTCTTCAGGCTGATGCCGCCTTCCGCCTCGGTCGTCAGCGGATCGACATGCACCGGGCGGAAGTCGAGTGTGACCTTGTCGCCGTCGACCCAGGCCAGCGTGTGCTTGCGCCAAGTGGCATCGTCGCGGTTCGGGTGATCCTCATGCGCATGCGCGCCCCGGCTTTCAGTGCGGGCATGCGCGCCATAGATCGTCGCCAGCGCGTTCGGCATCAGGTTCGCCAGTTCCAGCGTCTCCATCAGGTCGCTGTTCCACACCAGGCTGCGGTCGGTGACCTTCAGGTCCGCCATCTTGCCCGCGATGACGGTCATCTTCTTCTCGCCCTCGGCCAGCGTCTTCTCGGTGCGGAAGACGGCGGCATCGGCCTGCATCGTGCGCTGCATCTCAAGCCGCAGCTCGGCCGTGGGCGTGCCGCCATTCGCATTGCGCAGCCCGTCAAAGCGGTCCAGCGCCTTCTGGACGCCCGCCTTGTTCGTCGCCGGAACCGGCGCATCCTTCCTGACCACCTGCCCCGCGCGGATCGCGGCGGCGCGGCCGAAGACCACCAGGTCGATCAGCGAATTCGACCCCAGACGGTTCGCACCGTGGACGCTGGCGCAGCCTGCCTCGCCCACGGCCATCAGGCCGGGGAAGACCGCGTCGGGCGCGTCCTTGGTGGGCTTCAGCACCTCGCCCCAGTAATTCGTCGGGATGCCACCCATGTTGTAATGCACCGTCGGCAGAACCGGGATCGGTTCCTTGTGCAGATCGACGCCCGCGAAGATCCGCGCAGATTCTGTGATGCCCGGCAGGCGCAGCTCCAGTGCCTCGCGCGGCAGGTGGTTCAGGTGCAGATGGATATGGTCCTTGTGCTCGCCCACGCCGCGGCCTTCGCGGATTTCCATGGTCATGCAGCGCGAGACATAGTCGCGCGGCGCCAGATCCTTGTAATGCGGCGCGTAGCGTTCCATGAACCGCTCGCCGTTCGAATTGGTCAGATAACCGCCCTCGCCCCGCGCGCCTTCGGTGATCAGGCAGCCCGAGCCGTAGATGCCGGTCGGGTGGAACTGCACGAATTCCATGTCCTGCAGCGGCAGGCCGGCCCGCGCGACCATGCCGCCGCCATCGCCGGTGCAGGTATGGGCCGAGGTCGCGCTGAAATAGGCCCGGCCATAGCCGCCGGTCGCCAGAACCACCATCTTCGCGTTGAAGACATGGATCGTGCCGTCATCCAGCTTCCAGCACACGACGCCGGTGCAGGCGCCATCGGTGATGATCAGGTCGATGGCGAAATACTCGATGTAGAATTCCGCGTTGTTCTTCAGCGACTGGCCATAGAGCGTATGCAGGATCGCGTGGCCGGTGCGGTCGGCCGCCGCGCAGGTGCGCTGCACCGGCGGGCCTTCGCCATATTCCGTCGTATGGCCGCCGAAGGGGCGCTGATAGATCTTGCCCTCTTCGGTGCGGCTGAACGGCACGCCGTAATGTTCCAGCTCATAGACCGCCTTCGGGGCCTCGCGCGCCAGATATTCCATCGCATCGGTGTCGCCCAGCCAGTCGCTGCCCTTCACCGTGTCATACATGTGCCACTGCCACGAATCCGGGCCCATATTGCCTAGGGACGCGGCGATGCCGCCCTGCGCCGCAACGGTATGCGAGCGGGTCGGGAAGACCTTGGTCACGCAGGCCGTGCGCAGGCCCTGTTCGGCCATGCCCAGCGTGGCGCGCAGACCCGCGCCGCCCGCGCCCACGACCACCACGTCATAATCATGCACTTCATAGGGATAAGCGGTCATCGTCGGTCCTCAGAGTGCGATCTTGATCAGGGCGAACAGGCCGGTGGCCCCGATCACCCAGGACAGGGCCACCACCGCGACGATCGCGGCCTTGCGGGCGAAGCCATGCAGGTAATCCTCGATCATCACCGTGGCGCCCATGGCGAAATGGCGCATCCCGATGACCAGCAAGAGCCCGGTCAGGATCGCCGGAAAGGGCCGGCCAAAGGTTTCCAGCACCGTGGCATGATCCTGCCCCAGCGCGCGGCCGAAGATGATCAGCCAGGCCGGAACCAGAAAGGCCAGGCCGGCGGCGGACAGGGTCATCGACCAGTGGTGATGCGTGCCGGCATGGCCGGAACCCAGCCCCTCGGCGCGTTTGCGGGCGGTCAGGTAACGCATGGCGTGCCCCCTTACTGGACCAGAAGAATTGTGATCACGGTCAGCACGACCGAACCGATGATGCAGGCCCAGCCCAACTTTTCCGCCGTGGGAATGTCCATCCCCTTGCCCGCGTCATAGTAAAGGTGCCTCAGCCCCGCGAGATAGTGGTACCAGACGGCCCAGAGCGAGCCGGTGAAGACCAGATCGCCGAACCAGCTTGTCGCGATGCCATTCACGAAGGCGAAGTAGCTTTCCGACGTGGCGGCGGCGACCAGCCACCACACTGCCAGCAGCACCCCCGCGACCAGCGCATGGCCGGTGATCCGCGTCAGGATCGAGGTCAGCATCGGGATCTGCCAGCGGTAGATCTGCAAATGCGGTGAAAGGGGCCGGTTGACCCGTTTGGCCTGTGCCATGTCACATCCCTTCGTCGCTGGCCTGTCCCCCGCAAAGGGGGTGCGCGCTGCCTGTTCTCGGTTTTCCCATAGCGGATTTTTCGCCCAAGTCACGCCCGTGATTGCCGCAGTTGCCGCCTGTTTCCGCTAACCGCCACGATTTTTCTCATTTGTGATCACAGGATTTGGGCTAGTGATCACGAAAGTCTTCATTGCAGGTGGTCGAAGACCTTGTCCATATCGGTATTCACGCTGAACGAGATCAGCCGGTGGGCGGCACCCACAGGCACGACCCGCCAATAGACAAACAGCGGGCCGACCGAGCTGTCGAAATAGACGAGGTTTTGCACCAGGCCGCCGATATCCCTGCGTTGCACCACGGTGGTGCAGCCGATGAAGCCCTTGGCGAACAGTTCGGCCGCGCCCGGCATCGATGCGGAAATGTCGGTGCCGACCTGTTGCTTCACCGTGGCTGCAAAGCCGTTGAAGTCAAGGTCCAGAAGCATCTGGTTCATCGCCTCGACCTCGGGGATCGTGGCGCCATCGCGCGGCGGGCAGCCCTCGGCCCAGGCCATCGGGGCAGACAGCACCAGCATCGCGGCCATTGCAATTCGTTTCATCATCGCTAGCCCTTGGTTCGACCGGGCGTCGTCCCGCCCGGGTCAGATATGATCCTGTCGGCGGCGGTCCGTCAAATCGGGATCAGCGCCCAGTAATCCAGATCCAGCAGCACTTCGGGCCGGTATTTCCCCGCCTCGTCCTTCAGCGCGAAAGGCGCGGCCCCCTGCTTCACCGCCACCAGCCGCAGCCGCAGCGCCCCCACGCCGGGGGCATCGGTTTCGGCGCGGTCCAGCACTTCGGACCAGGCCTTCACCGTATCGCCCGAGAAACAGGGATTGGCATGGGCGCCGCCATTCAGCGCGACAATCATCTGCGCATTGGCCAGCCCGTTGAACGACAGCGCCCGGGCCAGGCTGATGACATGGCCACCATAAATAAGCCGCTTGCCATCCTCGCGGAAGGTTGCGTCGAAATGCACCTTGGCGGTGTTCTGCCAGGCCCGCGTGGCCAGCATATGCTCGGCTTCCTCAACCGTCACGCCATCGACATGGTCGATCTTCTCGCCCACCTGATAGTCGCCCCATCGGTGCGGCTCGCCTGCCAGCGCGAAATCGTAATTGCGGAAATCCAACCCTTCCGGCACCACAAGATCGCTGGCCGCCAGCGCCTTTTTCAGATCGGGAACCTGCGGCTCTGGCGCGGGCGCATCGGCCCGGCGCTTGCGCACCATCACCCAGCGGACATATTCCAGCACCGTCTCGCCGCGCTGGTTCAGCCCCCGCGTGCGGACATAGACATTGCCCGACGTGCCGTTCGAATTTTCCTTCAGCCCGATCACGGTTGATTCTGACCGCAGTGTGTCCCCCGGATAGACCGGCTTCAGAAAGCGCCCCTCGGCATAGCCCAGATTGGCCACGGCGTTCAGGCTGATATCCGGCACGGTCTTGCCGAAGACGGTGTGGAAGGCGATCAGATCGTCCAGCGGGCTTTGCGGCAGGCCGCAGGCCCGGGCGAATTCATCCGAGGAATACAGCGCCCCGCGCGACGGATAGAGCGCGTGATACAGCGCCCGCTCACCGCCCGACAGCGTGCGCGGCACGGCATGGGTGATCACTTCACCCATCTGATAATCCTCGAAAAACCGGCCCGGATTGGTCTTCATCTTGCCTCCAAGGATCGGGGGATGCCCCGACCTATGCCTCGCCCAGTTTCATCTCGGGGCTATAGGTCCCCGGCGCCTCTTTGGTGACCGCCTGGCCACAGCGCATCACCCCGCGCGCGGCGTCGAAGGCATAGGTCGGGCCGCCATGCAGCTCCCAGCCCTTGGACAGGGCCAGGCTGACCTTGTGGCAGAAGGCCGAAGTGTCATCGTCCGAAAGGAAGCGGTAGAGACGCATGTCGTGCCCTTTCACGGCCAGGGATGCGGGCCGATCCAGCCATGGATCGCCATGATGATCGCGGTGCCCAGCACCGTGCCGATCACCGCCTTGAGATTGGCGCCGGGCTTGACCGGCTTGGGCGTCCAGACCGGCTGGGCGCGGTTGATGACGATGACCTCGACCACCGCCCAGGCCAGCAATCCGCCGAACAGGATGACGCTGGCAAGATCGCCGTTCACCAGAAGATGCGCCGTGGCCCAGATCTTGACGGCGGTCAGTTGCGGATGGCGCATCCCGCCGATGATCGGCGCGCGCACCCCGTCGGCTGTGAACAGGAAGACCGCGCCCAGCATCAGCAGGTTGTTCACATGGATCAGGAAGCGCGGCGGGTCCCAGAGATAGACGAACTCGGCGCTGCGATAGCCGATCACCATCAGCGCCACCGAGGCGACCAGCGCCAGCGCCACCAGCCCCTTGGCCGGATCGCCCAGCCGCGCCCGCGGTCCCGGCGCGATACGCTTGAAAAGATGGGCCGCCGCCCAGAGGACAAGGCCAAGGATCAGGAAAGTCATAGTGCATCCCGCTGCATGTGAACCGCCGCCAAACTGGCCCTATTCCGCCAGGGCCGCAATGGCCTGCGCCTTGGCAAGCAGGGCATTGGCGGTGACGATATGCAGGTTCTCGACGATGCGCCCGTCCAGCACAGCGACGCCCTGCCCCGCCGCCTTTGCCTCGGCAAAGGCGGCGATCTGGCGGCGGGCCAGGTCAATCTCGGCCTCAGAGGGCGCGAAGGCCTCGTTGGCAATGGCAAGTTGCGCCGGGTGGATCAGGGTCTTGCCGTCAAAGCCCATGTCACGGCCCTGCTCGCATTCGGCGCGCAGGCCTGCCTCGTCCTTGAAGGCGTTGTAGACCCCGTCCACGATGATCTTGCCATGCGCACGCGCGGCCAGCAGGCAATGACCCAGCCCCGCCTGCATCGCCAGCCGGTCGGGCCGGAAACGGCTGCCCAGTTCCTTGGCCAGATCATTCGTGCCCATGACCATGCCCTTCAGCCTGGGATGCGCCGCGATGGCAGCGGCATTCAGCATCCCCGCCGCCGTCTCCATCATCGCCCAGAGATCCGCGCCCGGCACGATCCGCGCCACGTCGTCCAGCATGCCGGGATTGGAAACCTTGGGCACCAGCACCGCGTCGATCCGCGCGCCCGTGCCCAGCGCATCCTCCATCGCCGCGGCATCTGCGGCGCCCCATTCGGTGTCCAGCCCGTTGATCCGCACGATCCGCGCCCGTGGCCCGAAGTCGAAATCCCGCAGCACCCGCGCCAGCAGCCCGCGCGCGGCGGCCTTTTCCTCGGGCGCTACCGCATCTTCCAGGTCAAAGATGATCGCGTCGCAGGGCAGCGCGCAGGCCTTTTCCAGCGCCCGCTCTTTCGAGCCGGGAATATACAGGACCGAGCGGTAGGGGCGGGCCATCGGGACCTCCAGCGAAAGAATCTTGCGCAAGACATACAAGACCCGTCACTTTCGGCAAGTGCTGATTTGCCGCAACGCAGAAATTCCCGCCTGCACGCGCTAGACCAGCCCTGCCACGCCCTCCCAGATCAGCTTGGCCGAGACGATCAGCAGCGACCAGGTGACAAAGGCATAGAAGGTGCGCTCGGGCAGGATCTTCACCAGCCAGACCCCCAGAAATACCGCCGCCGAGGCCGGAATGGCCAGGATCGCCGCGATCTTCAGATTGTCGAGGCCAAGCTGCCCCAGCTGCCAATAGGGGATCAGCTTGACCGCATTGATCACCGCGAAAGCAATGGTCGCCGTGCCCGCGAAAACCTGCTTCGGCATCCCAAGCGGCAGAGTATAAACCTGATAGGGCGGCGCGCCCGAATGGCTGACGAAACTGGTGAAGCCCGTCACCGCGCCCCAGAACAGCCCGGGGGCCACCTCCGCGCGCCTTGCCGCGCCCAGGGCCCCGCGCCGCAGCAGAAGGTTCAGGGCGAAGGCAACTCCGATCACCCCGATCAGCAGCGTCACCGCCGCCTCGGGCACCAGATGTGCCGTCGCCCAGCCCAGCCCGATCCCCGCCACCGCGCCCGGCAGCACGATGGCCAGCACCCGCCGGTCATAGGCCTGCCGATAGGCATACAGCCCGAACATGTCCGAGATGATATAGACCGGCAGCAGCAGCCCCGCCGCCGTGACGGGCGAAATCACCAGCGCGGCCACCGGCACCGCCAGCATCCCCACCATCGGGATGCCGCCCTTGCCCATGCCCACAAGACAGGCCGCCACCACCGCCGCCGCCCAGAAACCAGGACCTTCCATCCGCACCCTCCGCCGCGTTACCGCTAAACCCCCGCGGCCCCCGGCGAAAGGCCGGATTTTCCGCATACGATGGTATACCGCAACTGTCTCGCCGCTGGACAGGAAGGCGCGAAGGGGCTACGCCTCGCCCCCGACTCAACCAATGGAGATCCCCATGGCCAGACCGAAGATCGCGCTCATCGGTGCCGGACAGATTGGCGGCACGCTTGCCCATCTGACCGCGTCGAAGGAACTGGGCGACGTCATCCTCTTCGACATCGCCGAAGGCACGCCGCAGGGCAAGGCGCTTGACCTGGCGCAATGCGGCCCGGTCGAAGGCTTCGATGCGGCGCTCAAGGGGACCAACTCCTACGCCGATATCGCGGGCGCCGATGTCTGCATCGTCACCGCCGGCGTGCCGCGCAAGCCGGGTATGTCGCGCGACGACCTTCTGGGCATCAACCTCAAGGTCATGAAATCGGTCGGCGAGGGCATCAAGCAATATGCCCCGAACGCCTTCGTGATCTGCATCACCAACCCGCTGGACGCGATGGTCTGGGCGCTGCGCGAATTTTCGGGCCTGCCGCATGAAAAGGTCGTCGGCATGGCCGGCGTGCTCGATTCGGCCCGCTTCCGCCATTTCCTGTCGCTGGAATTCAACGTCTCGATGAAGGATGTCACCGCCTTCGTTCTGGGCGGTCATGGCGACACGATGGTTCCGCTGACCCGCTATTCCACCGTTGGCGGCATCCCGCTGCCGGATCTGGTGGCGATGGGCTGGACCACGCAGGAAAAGCTGGATGCCATCGTCCAGCGCACCCGCGACGGCGGCGCCGAGATCGTGGGCCTTCTGAAGACCGGCTCGGCCTTCTACGCCCCCGCGACCAGCGCCATCGAAATGGCCGAAGCCTATCTCAAGGACCAAAAGCGCCTTCTGCCCTGCGCCGCCTATGTGAAGGGCGCCTATGGGCTGGACGGGATGTATGTCGGCGTGCCGACGATCATCGGCGCGGGCGGCATCGAACGCATCGTCGACATCAAGCTGAATGCCGATGAAAAGGCGATGATGGACAAGTCGGTCGACGCGGTGAAGGGCCTTGTCGCCGCCTGCAAGGGCATCGACCCCTCGCTGGCCTGATCTGTCCCCAGACCACGGAAAGGGGCGCCCCTTGCGGCGCCCCTTTTCTTTGCCCATATCGTCGGCCCTTGCCCCGCGCCCGGCCTTGGGGCAGGACAGGCTGACAGGAGAAAGCCATGGACTATTCCAAATCCGGCAATGCCAAGGACCAGAAATCCTCGCCCAAGCCCAAGCGCGGCGAGATGAAGGGCGCGCCCAAGGCGCAGGCCCAGGACAAAAGCGCGCTTCTGGCGCGGATGAAGGCCGCGGCCCAGGCCAAAGCCGACAAGTAAGGTGGGCCAGTCGCCCTATCTCGCCCCCGGTTTCTATGACCGGGCGCTGGCGCAGGGCCGCCATCGAGACATCGTGGGCGGCCGCTGGGAAGAGACGGCGAATTACCAGATGGAATGCCTTCTGGAAGAAGGCCTGCGTCCCGACCACCATCTGCTCGATATCGGCTGCGGATCGCTGCGGCTGGGCCATATGGCCGTGCCCTATCTGGCCCCCGGCCATTACTGGGGCACCGATGCCTCGGCCGCTTTGATGCAGCGCGGCTATGAGGTCGAGCTTGCCGACAAATCCCGCCTGCCGCCGGGGCAGCTCGTCCAGGATACCGACTTCGCCTTTCCCGGCATCCCCGGGGTGATCGACCAAGCCATCGCCTGGGGCGTCTTCACCCATCTGCCGCCCGAAGCCCTGCCCCCGGCGCTGGCCAATCTCCGCCGCGCCTTTCCCCGTCTGCGAAAGCTCCTGCTCACCGTCTTCCTGGCCCCGGAAGATGCGACCGGCGCGCACCGCCAGATCGACGGCGTCGTCACCCACCCGACCCGTCCGCCCTGGCACCGCCGCCAAAGCGCGGTCGAGGCCGAGGCCCGTGCTGCGGGCTTCGCGATCGGCTGGCGCGAGAAATGGCTGCCGCGCGGCCAAAGGCTGGCGGTGCTGGTCCCGGCCTGAGGCGGCAGGTCCGGTTTTCCGCCCCGACCCGCGCTTGACCGCCTGTCGCCCCGCGCCCATCCTGCCGCCAACCAGCCCGGGAGGTCCCATGCGCCACGTCCTTTTCGCCGCCCTGATCGCGGCCCTGCCCGCCGCCGCCCTTGCCGAACGCTCGCCCCTTTCGGCCGAGATCGCCGGCACCGGCATCGCCGCCACCGAGGCGCGGCTTGCCGCCCTGCCAGAGGCCGCTCCGCCGGATCTGTTCGCCCTTGCCGGCCTGCGCTTCCTGCGCGGCGTCGAACGCGCCCTGCAATTGCGCTGGCAGACCGGCGTCCGGTCCGACTGGTCGGAACTGCCGATCCTGCGCCTGCCCATCGCGGAAAACCCCGCCGCGCGCGATTTCACCGGCGCCGATCTGACCGGGTTGCTGACCGGGCTGGAAGCCGACCTGAACGGCGCGCGCTCCGCGCTCGACCAGCTTGGAACCCGTGATTTCGTGCTGGAAATCGCCATGGCCGACCTGTGGTTCGACATCAACATGAACGGTGCCCGGGACGAAGGCGAAGGCGTCGCCGATGTGGCGGGGCTGACCCTGGGCGGCGGCCAATTTGGCGTCGCGGTCAGCGATCCGGTCGTGCGTTTCGACACCGCCGATGCCGCCTGGCTTTCGGCCTATACCCATTTCCTGTCCGGCTTCACCAATGTCGCGCTGGCCTATGACCCCGGCCCCGCCGTCGACCGCGTCGCCGCCGCCTCGAAACAGATCTACGCGCTCTGGGGCGACACCCCGCCCGACAATGCGATGGACATGATGTTCGGCCGCCAGGTCGACCGCGTGACGATGATCCTTCAGGCCCTGGCGCAGGAACCCGACAAGGCCCGCACCCAGGCCGCGCATGACCATCTGCTGGCGATGATCACCGAGAACCGCCGCTTCTGGAACCTCGCCGATGCCGAGACCGACAATGACCATGAATGGGTGCCCGCCGAGGGCCAGACCTCTGCCCTTGGCCTGATGATGCCGCCCGGCACCGCCGCGCATTGGCAGGCCGTTCTGGCCGAGGCCGAGGCCGCCCTCAAGGGCCAGATGCTGGTTCCGCACTGGCGCTACGGCGCCGAGGCGGGCATCAACCTGACCAAGCTTTTCGCCGACCCGCCCCGCGTCGATCTGGTGGCTCTGATCCAGGGCGAAGGCTTTCTGCCCTATGCCGAGAAGGGCCCGCGCCTGTCTCTGGCAAGCTGGTCGGAATTCGAGCGGCTGGTGCAGGGAGACGCGATGCTTTTCGCGGTCTTCCTGAACTAGGGCCAGGCGCCGAATCACGTTAGCGCAAGCGCCTGGCCTCGCCGCGTCGCAGCATGTGATCACTCGATTCAATCGTGTGATCACACATTTTCGGCCTGTGATCACAAATGTCGCTTTTTCCGCTCAATTCGCCGCACCCGCTGCAAATCACCTTGGGCCGTGATGCGGATTCATGCCAGAACGCCTGCAAAATTCACCGAAAGCCGCGGGGCGCATCGTCATGAACATCCACGAATACCAGGCCAAGGCTCTTCTGCGCAGCTACGGCATCCCGGTCTCGGACGGCCGCGTCGTGCTGAAGGCCGAAGAGGCCAAGACCGCGGCGGGCGAATTGGACGGCCCGCTCTGGGTGGTGAAGTCGCAGATTCACGCCGGCGGCCGCGGCAAGGGCAAGTTCAAGGAACCCGAAGCCGGGGAAAAAGGCGGCGTCCGCCTGGCCTTCTCGGTCGAGGAAGCCGCCGAATTTGCCCGCCAGATGCTGGGTCGCACGCTGGTGACCGTTCAGACCGGCGCCGCGGGCAAGCAGGTCAACCGCATCTACATCGAAGACGGCAGCGACATCGACCGCGAATTCTATCTCGCCCTGCTGATCGACCGCAAATCCAGCCGCATCTCGATCGTCGCCTCGACCGAAGGCGGCATGTCGATCGAGGACGTCGCCCATGACACGCCCGAAAAGATCCACACCATCACCATCGACCCGGCCACCGGCCTGCAGGATTTCCACGGCCGCCGCGTCGCCTTTTCGCTGGGGCTCAAGGGCAACCAGGTCAAGCAATGCGTCCAGATCGTGAAGAAGCTGTACCAGCTGTTCATGGACAAGGACATGGACATGCTGGAAATCAACCCGTTCTGCGTGCTGAAGGACGGCAATCTCAAGCTCCTCGACGCCAAGATGGGCTTTGACGGCAACGCCATCTACCGCCACCCCGACATCGCCGCCCTGCGCGACGAGACCGAGGAAGACCCCAAGGAACTCGCCGCCTCCAAGTTCGACCTGAACTACATCGCGCTCGAGGGCGAGATCGGCTGCATGGTGAACGGCGCGGGCCTCGCGATGGCGACGATGGACATCATCAAGCTCTACGGCGCCGAACCCGCGAACTTCCTGGACGTCGGCGGCGGCGCCACCAAGGAAAAGGTGACCGAGGCCTTCAAGATCATCACCTCCGACCCGAATGTGAAGGGCATCCTCGTCAACATCTTCGGCGGCATCATGCGCTGCGACATCATCGCCGAGGGCGTGATCGCCGCGGTGAAAGAGGTCGGCCTCAAGGTCCCGCTGGTCGTGCGGCTGGAAGGCACCAATGTCGAGCTTGGCAAGAAGATCATCAACGAGAGCGGCCTGAACGTCATCGCCGCAGATGACCTCAAGGACGGCGCGCAGAAGATCGTCAAGGCGGTGAAGGGATGATGCTCCGCGCTGCCCTTTCTGCTGCGGCCCTGATCAGCGTGGCCTCTGGCTGCGTGGACCAGGCTGGGCAGGGGGGCAGAGATGCCTCTGCTTCTCTGGTCACGATGCCGCCACGGGGAAAGGTCAGCGCAACGGAGCTGACCGCCGACTTCGCGAAGCACTGCCTGGCCTATTTCCCCGATCAGAAGAAGACTATCGAGGCGATGCGTCGGTCGGATTTCAATACGGTCAAATTCAACTACGAATACGCCCCCTACGGCGAATTCACGGACACCAAGCGAGGGATCGAGGCAACATTGGACACGATCTCCATGGATGGCTCTCCGGACACCACGGAATGCCGTTTTTATGCAGAGGTCTCCGATCCTGAAGCAGACTGGCAGAGCATCGTGCCAACGGTGCTGGCCCAGACGGCAGAGATCACGTGGGAAAAGCCTCGGACGGGCCATGGGTATCGGACGCTGTCTGGAAGCTACAAAGCAGGCGGCAAAGCTCTGCGCGTCTACGTCATCCTTCCGGCCCTCACGAACAAGGCGAGCCTGCCTGATGGTGCCTGCGGCGACCTTGACGATTGCCTGGGTTGGGATGCCGCCAGCATCGTTGTGGCGGATTGAGCCATGAACGACAGTAACAGAACACGGCGGCAAGATCGCTATCACCTGTCCCTGACGGGCCAGGCGACCCGAAACCCTGCAGCGTGCCCGGCGCGCTGAACCGAAACGACACTGTATATGGAGGCCCCGATGGCCGTTCTCGTCAATAGATCCACCAAGGTCATCTGCCAGGGCATCACCGGCAGCCAGGGCACCTTCCACACCGAACAGGCCATCGCCTATGGCACGCAGATGGTGGGCGGCGTCACGCCCGGCAAGGGTGGCACGGAACACCTGGGTCTGCCGGTCTTCGACTCGGTCCATGATGCCGTGGCCAAGACCGGCGCCGATGCGACCGCGATCTACGTCCCCCCGCCCTTCGCGGCCGACTCGATCCTCGAGGCGATCGATGCCGAGATCCCGCTGATCGTCTGCATCACCGAGGGCATCCCGGTCCTTGACATGATGAAGGTCAAGCGCGCCCTGATCAATTCGAAGTCCCGCCTGATCGGGCCGAACTGCCCCGGCGTGATGACGCCCGGCGAATGCAAGATCGGCATCATGCCCGGCTCGATCTTCTCCAAGGGCTCGGTCGGGGTTGTGTCGCGGTCCGGCACGCTGACCTATGAGGCGGTCAAGCAGACCACCGATGTGGGCCTGGGCCAGTCTTCCGCCGTGGGCATCGGCGGCGACCCGATCAAGGGCACCGAACATATCGACGTGCTTGAGATGTTCCTGGCCGACCCGGAAACCACCTCGATCATCATGATCGGCGAGATCGGCGGCTCGGCCGAGGAAGAAGCCGCCGAATTCCTGGCCGCCGAGCGCAAGAAGGGCCGCTGGAAGCCCACCGCCGGCTTCATCGCCGGCCGCACCGCCCCCCCCGGCCGCCGCATGGGCCATGCCGGCGCCATCGTCGCGGGCGGCAAGGGCGATGCGGGATCGAAGATCGAGGCCATGCTGAGCGCCGGCATCGTCGTCGCCGACAGCCCCGCCACCCTTGGCGAGGCCGTGCTGAAAGCGATCAAGGGCTGATCATGACGCTGGTCGATGCTGTCAGAAGCGGGTTCCGGAATTATTTCCGGTTTTCCGGGCGGGCCTCTCGTTCGGAATACTGGAAGTTCGTCCTGTTCGTGTTTCTGGGCTGCATCGCCGCCATCATCGTGAACTCTGCAATCTACGGGCCGGAGGTCATCAACCAGGTGATGACGAATATTGCCAAAGATGACTCCGCCACCACCGAGACCCAAGCCTTCTACCGTTATTCAGGCGGCCTGATCGGCAACATATTCGTGCTGGCCTGTCTGGTGCCTTTGTTGTCCGTTGGCTGGAGGCGGTTGCACGACACCGGACTGTCCGGCTGGTGGCTTATCATGCCAACCGCGACGACAATCGGTATCATCCTTCTGATCCTTGTGGGGACACTCGGGTTTGCCGAAGTCTGGTCGAGCCTCTCAACGACCGGACGCGTACACGTCAACCTTGGCGGGCTGAGCGGCCTTGCCTTCGTCATTACCATCCTGGGGATGCATATCCTGCTCCTTCTTCGTCTGTGCCGTCGCTCTGACGTCGGCCCCAACCGTTACGGCCCCAACCCTACTGAGGTCCTGTCATGACCGACCAATCCCCCACCGCCGCATTCACCGCCTCGTCCTTCCTCGACGGGGCGAATGCCGATTATGTCGATCAGTTGCAGGCGCGCTATGCCGCCGATCCCAATTCGGTCGATGCGCAATGGGCCGAGTTCTTCCGCGCCCTCGGGGATTCCGAAAAGGATGCCCGCCAGGCCGCCGCAGGCCCGTCCTGGGCGCGCGCCGACTGGCCGCCGCAGGCCGCCGATGACCTGACCGCCGCCCTGACCGGCGAATGGCCGATGGCCCCCGCCAAGGATGCCAGGGCCGCAGGCAAGAAGATCGCCGACAAGGCCTCCGAGGCGGGCGTCAACCTGACCGAGACGCAATTGCAGCGCGCCGTGATCGATTCGATCCGCGCCCTGATGATCATCCGCGCCTACCGGATCCGCGGCCATCTGGCCGCCGATCTTGACCCGCTGGGCATGGTCGAACGCGGCAACCACCCCGAACTCGATCCCGCCTCTTACGGCTTCACCGAAGCCGACATGGACCGGCCGATCTTCATCGACAATGTGCTCGGTCTCACCCATGCCTCGATGCGCCAGATCATCGAGATCGTGAAGCGCACCTATTGCGGCACCTTCGCGCTGCAATACATGCATATCTCCGACCCCGAACAGGCCGCGTGGCTCAAGGAACGGATCGAAGGCTATGGCAAGGAAATCGCCTTCACCCGCGAGGGGCGCAAGGCGATCCTGAACAAGCTGGTCGAGGCCGAGGGCTACGAAAAGTTCCTCCATGTCAAATACATGGGAACCAAGCGTTTCGGCCTGGACGGCGGCGAGGCTCTGATCCCCGCCATGGAACAGATCATCAAGCGCGGCGGCAATCTGGGCGTCAAGGAAGTCATCATCGGCATGCCGCATCGCGGCCGCCTGAACGTGCTCGCGAATGTGCTGCAAAAGCCCTACAAGGCGATCTTCCACGAATTCCAGGGCGGCTCCTACAAGCCCGAAGATGTCGATGGCTCGGGCGATGTGAAATACCACCTCGGCGCCTCTTCGGACCGCACCTTTGACGGCCATACCGTCCACCTGTCGCTGACCGCCAACCCCAGCCATCTCGAGGCGGTGAACCCGGTTGTTCTGGGCAAGGTCCGCGCCAAGCAGGACCAGTACAACGACTCTGCCGAACGCATCGCGGTCCTGCCGATCCTTCTGCATGGCGACGCGGCCTTCGCGGGCCAGGGCGTGGTGGCCGAATGCCTTCAGCTTTCGGGCATCAAGGGCCATCGCACGGGCGGCTGCATCCATATCATCGTCAACAACCAGATCGGCTTCACCACCGCGCCGCATTTCTCGCGCACCTCGCCCTACCCGACCGACATCGCCCTGATGGTCGAGGCGCCGATCTTCCATGTGAACGGCGACGACCCGGAAGCCGTGGTCCATGCCGCCAAGGTCGCCACCGAATTCCGCCAGCAGTTCCACAAGGACGTGGTCATCGACATCTTCTGCTATCGCCGCTTCGGCCATAACGAAGGCGACGAGCCGATGTTCACCAACCCGCAGATGTACAACCGCATCCGCAGGCAGAAGACGACCCTGCAGCTTTACACCGAACGTCTTGTGGCCGATGGGCTGATCCCCGAAGGCGAGATCGAGGATATGAAGGCCGCCTTCCAGGCCAGGCTGAACGAGGAATACGAGGCCGGCAAGAACTTCAAGCCCAACAAGGCCGACTGGCTGGACGGGCGCTGGAAGAACATGCAGGCCAAGGATCTTGACAGCTACCAGCGCGGCGAAACCTGGATCAAGCCCGAGACCTTCACCGAAATCGGCGCCGCGCTGACTCGCGTGCCCGACGGGTTCGAACTGCACAAGACCGTCGGCCGCCAGCTTGAAGCCAAGAAGAAGATGTTCGAGACCGGCACCGGCATCGACTGGGCCACGGCCGAGGCGCTGGCCTTCGGCTCCCTGCAGGTCGAAGGCTTCCCGGTGCGTCTGGCGGGGCAGGACTGCACCCGCGGCACCTTCTCGCAGCGCCATTCCGGCCTGGTCGATCAGGCGACCGAGGAACGCTATTACCCGCTGAACCACATCCGCGCGGGCCAGGCGAAGTATGAGGTCATCGACTCGATGCTCTCGGAATATGCCGTGCTTGGTTTCGAATACGGCTACTCGCTGTCGGAACCCAATGCGCTGACCCTGTGGGAAGCCCAGTTCGGCGATTTCGCCAATGGCGCCCAGATCATGTTCGACCAGTTCGTGAACTCGGGCGAATCGAAATGGCTGCGCATGTCGGGCCTTGTCGTCCTGCTGCCGCATGGTTTCGAAGGCCAGGGCCCGGAACATTCCTCGGCCCGCCTGGAACGCTTCCTGCAACTCTCTGCGGAAGAGAACTGGATCGTCGCCAACTGCTCGACCCCGGCCAACTACTTCCACATCCTGCGCCGCCAGTTGCATCGCGACTTCCGCAAGCCGCTGATCCTGATGACACCGAAATCCCTGCTGCGCCATCCGATGTGCATCTCGGACGCGGCCGATTTCACCAACGGCTCCACCTTCCACCGCGTCCTTTGGGACGACGCGCAAAAGGGACATTCGGACACCAAGCTGAAATCCGATGACCAGATCCGCCGCGTCGTGATCTGCTCGGGCAAGGTCTATTACGACCTGCTCGCCGAACGCGACGCCCGTGGCCTGGACGATATCTATCTGCTGCGGCTGGAACAGATCTACCCGGTGCCGACCATGGCGCTCACGGCGGAACTGTCGCGCTTTGCCAATGCCGATTTCGTCTGGTGCCAGGAAGAGCCCAAGAACCAGGGCGCCTGGTCCTTCATCGAGCCGGAACTGGAAACCCTGCTGACCAAGGTCCGTGGCGCACCGCTGCGGGCGAAATACGCCGGCCGCGCGGCCAGCGCCTCGCCGGCGACGGGCCTCGCCTCGCGCCACAAATACGAACAAACCGCGCTGGTCGATGCCGCGCTGACCATCGCCTGAAGGAGTAGAAGATGACCGACGTCATGGTGCCCGCCCTGGGCGAAAGCGTCAGCGAAGCCACCGTCTCGACCTGGTTCAAGAAGCCCGGCGATGCGGTCAAGCAGGACGAGATGCTCTGCGAGCTTGAGACCGACAAGGTCTCGGTCGAGGTCCCCTCGCCCGTCACAGGCGTGCTGGCCGAAATCCTCGCCCCCGAAGGCACGACCGTGGCCGCCAATGCGCGCCTGGCGATCGTGACCGAGGGCGCCGCCGCCGCGGCCCCCGCCAAGGCCGCCGAGCCCAAGGCCGAAACGGCCGCTGCCGTCGGTTCGCCCGGCGCCGGCCCGGAAACCGTCACCCCCCGCGCCGATGTCGAGGACGCGCCTTCCGCCAAGAAGGCCATGGCCGAGGCCGGCCTGTCGCGCGACGCGGTTCAGGGCACCGGCAAGGATGGCCGCGTGATGAAGGAAGACGTGGCCCGCACCGTGGCCGGGGCCGCCGGGGCCGCCGCTGCAGCTGCCGCGCCTGCCCCCGCCCCCGCCGCCATCCCGCGCGCGCCCGTTCCCGCCGATGACGCCGCCCGCGAGGAACGGGTCAAAATGACCCGGCTGCGCCAAACCATCGCCCGCCGCCTGAAAGACGCGCAGAACACCGCCGCCATGCTGACGACCTATAACGAGGTCGATATGTCCGGCATCATGTCCCTGCGCAACGAATACAAGGACATCTTCGAAAAGAAGCATGGCGTGAAGCTTGGCTTCATGTCCTTCTTCGTCAAGGCCTGCTGCCACGCGCTCAAGGAAGTGCCCGAGGTCAATGCCGAGATCGACGGCCAGGACGTCGTCTACAAGAACTATGTCCATATGGGCGTGGCCGTCGGCACGCCTTCGGGCCTGGTGGTTCCGGTGGTGCGCGATGCCGACCAGATGGGCTTTGCCGCGATCGAGAAGAAGATCGCCGAACTGGGCCTGCGCGCCCGCGACGGCAAGCTGTCGATGGCGGAAATGCAGGGCGGCAGCTTCACCATCTCGAACGGCGGCGTCTATGGCTCGCTGATGTCCTCGCCGATCCTGAACCCGCCGCAATCGGGCATCCTTGGCATGCACAAGATCCAGGACCGCCCGGTCGTGGTGAACGGCCAGATCGTGATCCGCCCGATGATGTATCTTGCCCTCAGCTACGATCACCGCATCGTCGACGGCAAGGGCGCCGTGACCTTCCTTGTCCGCGTGAAAGAGGCGCTGGAAGATCCCCGCCGCCTGCTGATGGATCTCTGACCGAACAGGGCGATCCCCGGCGCCATCCGCGCGCCGGGGATCGCCTTCCGCAGATCGCGGCCCCTTCCCCCTCGCCCGTCATGCTCTGTCGAGACCCGATGTCCCGCTCGTTCCGCCCCTCACTCTCAGGTTGCGCCCAGGCGGGCCGCCGCCTTGCGGGGCAAGGGCGCGGCGCTATATCTGTCATGGCCCGGCTGGGCTGCCATGCTTCGCCGGACAGATCGGGAAAGCCCGGCCATAGCGTCGGACCTTCCGTCACCGCTGGGGGATGGACCCCGCTTCCCCTCCCCTGCGCCCGGCAGAAGAAGGGATTGCCATGATCACCATCCAGCCGACCTCCTCGACCGACCTGCTTGAATTCACCGTGACCGGCAAGGTCACCGACGAGGATTATACCGCCGTCCTCATGCCCGCCATCGACGCCGCGATCGAGGCGCATGAGCATATCCGCGTGCTGGCCCGTTTCGATGCCGGGTTCCAGGGCTACAGCTTTGCCGCCATGCTCGACGATGCCCGCATGGGCCTCAAGCACTGGTCGGGCTTTGACCGCTGTGCCATCGTCACCGACACCACATGGCTGCGCCTCGCCGCGCAAGCCTTCGCCCCGGTGATGCCCTGCCCGGTCCGCGTCTTCCCACTGGGACAGGAGGAAGAGGCCCGCCGCTGGCTGCGCGAATCCCTGGGCGCGATCCATCAGATCGACCTCGGCGACGGCGTGGTGCAGATCCGCCTGATCGGTAAGCTTGATGCCGCCGCCTATGCCGGCGAGGCGGGCGATCTTGACGCCTTCATCCGCGCCAATGACCATTTCCGCCTGTTGATCGACCTGCGCGAATTTGACGGCTGGCAGGGCCTGTCCGCCCTTGGCCAGCATTTCAAGCTGGCCCGCGCCCATATTCCGCTGGTCGAACGCGCCGCGATCCTGGGCAACAAGCCCTGGCAGCGCCTGGCCGAACGGGTCGGCGCCCAGATCATCGGCAAGCCGGTCCGCTTCTTCGATGCCGACAGCATCGATGCGGCAGTTGCCTTCCTGAAATCCGCCGACAGCGCCGGGACGGCCGCATGACCGCGCCCTGCCCCTCCCTTCCCTCTGGCCCGAGGTCGCCATGCAGCAGCTTCTGATCGAAACGACAGGCGATTACGCCGCCTGGAAAGCCGAGTATGACACCCAGACCGAGTCTCTGGCCGATGCCGGTCTCTCGACCCTGCAGATCTGGACCGATGACGCTGGCGCGATCCTTGCGCTTCTCCAGGTCGGCAGCCGGACCAGGGCCGAGGCCTGGCTGGCAACCCGCGCTGGCCTCGGTCATGCTGTGCAGGCCCGCTTCCTCAAGACGGTCTGATCCATGACACCCGAGCTTGCCGCCCTTGCCGCCGCCCTGCTGGTCCAGATGACCACGCTGGCGCTGATGGCCGTGGTGGCCAATCTCGAACTCGGGCCGCGCGTCACCCTCTCGCCGCGCGACCCGCCCCTGCCGCCGCTTTCGCCGGGGCTGGGCCGCCACATGCGCGCGGTGTCGAACGGCTTCGAAGGGTTGATCCTCTTTGCCCCGGCCCTTCTGCTTGTCCATCTCACCGGCCAGTCTGACGCGATCATCCATGTCGCGGCCTGGGCCTATGTCGTGGCCCGCATCCTCTACCTGCCCGCCTACATCCTGGGCCTTGTGCCTTGGCGGTCGCTCTTCTGGGCGGCGGGCTTTCTTTCCACCCTCACTCTGATCCTCGCCGCCCTGATCTGAAAATCGTTAACCCTGCGCGCGTAGAGACGGGATAAAGACGCAGGGAAGACGGCAGGAAGATCGCTGAAAGACGGCACAAGTTAAGGAAGATACCATGGCAGAATTCGATGTGATCGTGATCGGCGGCGGCCCCGGCGGCTATGTCTGCGCCATCCACTGCGCCCAGCTGGGCCTGAAAACCGCCTGCGTCGAAGGGCGCGAAACCCTGGGCGGCACCTGCCTGAACGTGGGCTGCATCCCCTCCAAGGCCCTGCTGAACGCGACGCATATGCTGCACGAAACCCATGAAAACTTTGAAAAAATGGGCCTGATGGGCGCCAAGGTCAAAGTCGATTGGGAACGGATGCTGCGCTACAAGGACGACACGGTCGCCGGCAACACCAAGGGCATCGAGTTTCTGTTCAAGAAGAACAAGGTCACCTGGCTCAAGGGCTGGGGCTCGATCCCGGCCGCAGGCCAGGTCAAGGTCGGGGATGAGGTCCACTCCGCGAAAAACATCGTGATTGCAACAGGTTCCGAAGCCTCGGTCCTGCCCGGCATCACCGTCGACGAAGAGGTGATCATCACTTCGACCGGCGCGCTGACCCTGCCGAAGATCCCGAAATCCATGGTCGTCATCGGCGCGGGCGTGATCGGCCTGGAAATGGGCTCGGTCTATGCCCGCCTGGGCACCGAGGTCACGGTGGTCGAATATCTGGACGCCATCACCCCCGGCATGGATGCCGAGGTCGCCAAGTCCTTCCAGAGAATCCTGACGAAACAGGGCCTTAAGTTCGTGATGGGCGCCGCCGTCCAGACGGTCGAACGCCGCGGCAAACAGGCGCATGTCTCGTGGAAGCTGCGCAAGAACGACGCCGCGGGCGAGATCACCGCCGATGTCGTTCTGGTCGCCACGGGCCGCAAACCCTATACCGCCGGCCTCGGGCTTGAGACGCTGGGGGTCGAGATGGGGCCGCGCGGCACCGTCAAGACCGACAGCCATTTCGCGACCAATATCAGCGGCTTGTATGCGATCGGCGATGCGGTTGCAGGCCCGATGCTGGCGCATAAGGCCGAAGATGAAGGCATGGCCGTTGCCGAAATCCTGGCCGGTAAGCACGGTCACGTCAATTATGACGTCATCCCCGGCGTGGTGTACACGACGCCCGAAGTGGCCAGCGTCGGCGCGACGGAAGAGCAGCTCAAGGAACAGGGCCGCGCCTACAAGGTCGGCAAGTTCCCCTTCATGGGCAATGCCCGCGCCAAAGCCGTGTTCCAGACCGAAGGCTTCGTGAAACTTCTGGCCGACAAGGAAACCGACCGCATCCTGGGCTGCCACATCATCGGGCCGGGCGCGGGCGACCTGATCCATGAGGTCTGCGTGGCGATGGAATTCGGGGCCTCGGCACAAGATCTGGCACTGACCTGCCACGCGCACCCCACCTATAGCGAAGCGGTGCGCGAAGCCGCCCTCGCCTGCGGTCTGGGCGCGATCCACGCCTGATCAAGTAGGGTGCGTGATATCACGCACCCGCCATCCCGCCCCGGCAGGGTGCGTGCCTGCACGCACCAACTCTAGCCAAGCCCGAACAGCCGCTCCAACAGGCTGTCCGAGCGCGCGCCCTCGTCCACGCCGATGACCAGCGCCGCCACCGCCTCGCCATCGGGCGCATCCAGCTCCAGCCGCGCCACCGCCGCAGCTCCCGCTTCCTGCGCGATCCCGTCGCTGGCATTCCTCTGGTCCCGCGCCCCGCGCCCTTCAT
The DNA here is from genome assembly GCA_041916535.1 of Fuscovulum sp. GTDB lineage: Bacteria > Pseudomonadota > Alphaproteobacteria > Rhodobacterales > Rhodobacteraceae > Pseudogemmobacter. The sequence continues at coordinate 136,665 of JAYRZG010000010.1, forward strand.
AGGCCTCGTGCCCGGCATAGATCGCGTCCGACAGGCTGTCGTCGAAAAACACTTGTCCAGTCAGAATGTTGGCTTCATCAAGCCAGACCTTGTAATGGATATGCACCGCCCGGCCGCGATACCAGCCGGGAAAGATGCTGCGGAATTCGGCCACGCCCTCCGCCCCGGTCATCTGGGTGCCGCGCAGAAAGGTCTCGCCGGTCGTATCGCCGCCGCCCATATTATCGACACCAGAATAAAGCCCCGCGGCATCGCAATGCCAGACATCGACCCGCGCCCCTTCGATCGGCGCGCACTCCGCCGTCACCACTTGCAGCCGCAGCACCATGGGCAGGCCGGGCCGCCCCTCGGTGATGTCGCTGCGGATCAGCTTCGGATCAATGTAGAACGGGCCTTCGGTCACTTCCTTCTGCACCATGCAGACATCGGTGGTGATCAGCCCCGCCCCCTGCGCCTCGGCGCGCAGGGCGGGCGATAGGGCCATAGCGGCGGGGGCCAGCGCAAGGGCATTCAGCAGGCTGCGTCGGTCAAGAACGGTCAGGGTCATGTCTGTGTCTCCTTGCTGTTCTGAACGCCCGAACCCGCAGATTCCGTCTGTCCCGGCCGCCAATTCTTCGCGGCGAAAACCGAACCGGCGGGCCAGAAGGCCCGCCGCCCGCGCTCAATGCGCGGGCTTTATGAACGTGCCGTTGCGCAACTCGGCAAAGGCCTGCTGCAATTCGGCCTGCGTGTTCATGACGATCGGACCGGCCCAGGCCACCGGCTCTTCGATCGGCGCACCCGAGACCAGCAGGAAGCGCACGCCCTCCGGCCCGGCCTGCACCGTCACCTCATCGCCGGAACCGAACCGCACCAGCGTCCGGTTGCCCGACAGGTCGCGGATGTTCACCTCCTGCCCGGCGACCTCTTTTTCCAGAAGCACGCCTTCGGGGTGGCCGGCATCGGCGAAACGCGCAGCACCTTCAAAGACATAGGCAAAGGCCCGGCGATAGGTATCGACCTTGAAGCGCTTCCTGCGGCCCGCTGGCACGAAGAGATCCAGGTATTGCGGCTCGGCCGCGATGCCGTCGACCGGGCTGCGGATGCCCTTGTAATCGCCGATCACCACCTTGATCGAGGTGCCGTCATCGTCGACGACCTCGGGCAGTTCCATCCCGGGAATATCCTGATAGCGCGGATCGGTCATCTTCAGCGCGCCGGGCAGGTTGCCCCAAAGCTGGAAACCATGCATCCGGCCCTGTGCATCGCCCTTGGGCATTTCCTGATGCAGGATGCCGCGCCCCGCCGTCATCAATTGCAGGCTGCCCGCGCCCAAAGTGCCGCGATTGCCCAGGCTGTCGCCATGGTCCACCGTGCCTGCCAGCACATAGGTGATGGTCTCGATCCCGCGATGCGGGTGCCAGGGAAAGCCCGCCTGATAGTCCGAGGGCCGGTCGCCGCGGAAATCGTCGAACAGCAGGAAAGGATCGGCCTCGGTCGGATCGGCAAAGCCGAAGGCGCGGTGCAGCCGGACGCCAGCGCCCTCCATCGTGGGCTGGGCGCGGCGGGTTTCAAGAACGGGACGGATCGACATGTCTTTCCTCCTCTGGCCCCGCCTTACGCGTGGCCCTGGTTTCGCTTGGGCCAAAGATGGGGCGGCCGGCAGATTCGGCCAAGGCCCAGACGCACAGATCGTCTGTGCGAATTTGCGATAGTTACGGAAGGGTAAATTTGGAATCGCAACCCGTTGAATCACTTGGGGGATGCGAATGTCCCACCGTGGGACAAAGGCCCTGTCCGGCCTCAGCTTGCCAGATGCCGCAGCCCCTGGGTCACATCGGTCCGCACCGCCAGCCGCAGCCCCGGCTCGTCGCCCGCCCGCAGGGCGGCCAGGATATGGCGGTGATGCTGGGGCGGCTCGTTCCGCCGCAGCCGGGCGTAAAGCGCCCGCATCGTCGGGCCCAACTGCAACCAGACCGTCTCGCACATCGCCAGCATCGCCGGGGTCTGGGCGCGCAGGTAGAGGGTGCGGTGGAACTCCAGATTGGTGCGCAGATAGGCCACGGCATCCTGCCGCGCAACGGCCTCGGCATTCAGCGCATTGATCGCGGCCAGCCGCTCGATCAGCGCGAAATGGGCGCGCGGCAGCGCGCGGGCCGCCATCTCTGGCTCCAGCATGGCGCGGATCGCCGCCAGTTCCTCGATCCGTTCCGGCGACAGTTCCGGCGTCGAGATCCGCCCCGAGGAGGACAGCGTCAGCGCCCCTTCCGCGACCAGCCGCCGCACCGCCTCGCGCGCGGGCGTCATCGATACGCCGAACTGCTTGCCCAGCCCGCGCAGCGTCAGCGCCTGGCCGGGCGCCAGCTCGCCATGCATCACCTGCTGGCGCAGGCTGCGATAGACGCGCTCATGGGCGGCGGCATTGGGGTCGGTCGGGCGGGGAAGCGTGGCCATGGCGGCAGGGAACACGGGGCGCACGGCCCGGTCAATCGCCAAAGCGCCAGCGATGCAGCGCCTGGCCTTCCGACCGCAGCCAGGCGCGCTCGCGCTTCCAGCCGGGGCAGATCCGCGTGACGATGGCCCAATAGGCGGCGGAATGGTTCATCTCGACCAGATGCGCCGCCTCATGCGCCGCGACATAGGACAGGACGGGGGGCGGCGCGAGAATCAGCCGCCAGGAATACATCAGCGCCCCGTCCGGCGCGCAGGAACCCCAGCGCGACCGCGTGTCGCGCAGCGTCAGGCGGCTATAGCTGCGGCCGACCAGCCCGGCGAAATGCGCCGAATCGCGCGCCAGCCGGTCACGCGCCAGCACCTTGAGCCAGGCCGCCACCCGCGCGCCCGCCTGGGCCGGATCGCCCGGCACCAGCAGACGCTCGCCCTCAACCCGCACACTGCGGCCGGTTGCGCTTTCCAGCCGCAACAGCCGCCCCTCGACCGGCAGAAGCGTGCCGATCCCCACCGCCTCGCCCGCCGCCTCGGGCATCTCGGACAGGGTCTGGCGCAACCAGCCCTCTTGCGCCTGAAGGAATCGCACCGCCTCGCTCTCGCGCGCCCGCGCGGGCAGGGTCAGTGTCACCCGCCCATCCAGCCGCGAAACCCGCAGCGAGAATCGCCGCGCGCGGGCGGATCGCTTCATCACGATGTCGATCGGGGGCGACCCCGGCAGAACCGCCATGATTCCTGCAATTTCCCCTTGAACAGCGCCCCGCGAAAGCGCATCTGAGCGCGGCTGCGAAAGCCTTTGACAGCCGCACCGCGCTATGGCAAGGGGCGGCTTTCCGAACAGACCGCCCCCGCCGCGCCCCCGCACGGCCCGGGCCAGAACCGAAGGGACGACCCATGTCCAAGGAAGACTGGGGCACCAAGCGCCTCTGCCCGACCACCGGCAAGCGCTTTTACGACATGAACCGCTCGCCGGTCGTCAGCCCCTATACCGGCGAAGTCGTCGATATCGAATCCGCCCGCCGCAAGCTGGCCGCCTCGGTCATCTCGCGCGTCGCGCCCCAGAAGGACGAGGATGTGCTGGTCGAGGATATCGACGGCGAAGACGATCTGCTGGAAACCGCAGGCGCCGAAGATACCGAATTGGACGATGATCTGCTGGAAGATGACAGCGACGACAATGTCTCGCTGGACGATCTGGCCGACGTTGCCGGCGACGAGGAAGACGTCTGACGAAAACGGGGCCGCGGGGCTGCATTTTTCCACTTGCGCCCCCCCGCGGCCTTCCGTAAACACCGCCCATCGCGCCGGACCTGTTCGGCACGAGACCTCCGGTGGGGCCATAGCTCAGATGGGAGAGCGCTTGAATGGCATTCAAGAGGTCGGGGGTTCGATCCCCCCTGGCTCCACCAACATACTCCTAAATCGCTGAAAAGACGGCCGCTCCCGCAAGGGACGGCCGTCTTTCGGTTTTCCGGGCCGCGCCGGTTCTGCCCCCGTCGGGTCAGCCCTCCTGCGCGAAGGAGAAGAGCATGACATGACGGTAGGTCTCGCCGGGGTCCAGCCGGGCCGAGGGGAAGCCCGCATGGTTCGGCGCGTCGGGCCAGCGCTGGGTTTCCAGCGCGAAACCCGCGAACGGGCCATAGGTCGCGCCATCCTTGCCGGGCAGGCCTTCGGCAAGATGGCCCGCCGTATAGAATTGCACGCCGGGCATATTGGTCCACAGCTTCATCCGCCGCCCCGAGGCCGGGTCCACGGCCAGCGCGCAGGGGCGCAGCCCCTCGCCTGCCACCGGCGCGCTGGGGGCGCAAAGGCAGAGATTGTGGTCAAAGCCCGCCGCGCCTGGCAGGGCCGCCCCGATGGCGCGCAGCGCGGTGAAATCGAAGGCCGTGCCCGCCACCGGCAGGACCTTGCCGCTAGGAATCAGCCCGGGGCCGACCGGCGTGACCGCATCGGCCCAGACCTGCAATTGTTGCTGCAGCACGTCGCCCGCCCCCTGCCCCGCCATGTTGAAATAGGCGTGGTTGACCATGTTCACGACGGTTGAGGCGTCGGTGCGGGCCTCCATCTCGATCCAGAGCCGGTCCGCCTCGTCCAGACGGTAGCGGCAGCTCATGCGCAGACTGCCGGGATAGCCCATCTCGCCCGCGGGCGAGGTGGCGGTCAGCGTGACATGATCCGCGCCATGGGCGGCAATCGCCCAGTGCTTGCGGTCAAACCCGGCGCGGCCGCCATGCAGGTGATTGACACCCTCGTTGCAGTCAAGCTGCACCGCCCGGCCATCCAGCACGAAACGCCCGCCCGCGATGCGGTTCGCATAGCGCCCGCAGGTCGCGCCGAAATAGGCAGGCGTCGCCTGCCAGTCGGCGGCGCTGTCATGGCCCAGCACGATATCGGCGAAAACCCCGTCGCGGTCCGGCACCCACAACTCGGCCAGCCGTGCGCCCCAGGTCAGCACCTTGGCCGTGACCCCGGTCTGCCCGGTCAGGGTGATCGCCGTGACATCCTGCCCGTCGATCTTGCCGATCACCTTGGTCATGTCGCGCCCCCGTCAGCGGCCCCTGCCCGCAGGCATAGCATCCAGCCGCCCGGCCCCGCCAGAGCCTAGCCCCGGCGCTCCACGATCCGGGCGACCACCGGCGCAAGCGTGATGACAAGGATCAGCCGCAGCAGGTGATGGCTGACCACGAAGGCCAGATCCGCCCCGGCCATGATCGAGATCACCACCATCTCGGCCTGGCCACCGGGCAGGAAGGCCAGAAAGGCCTCTTGCCCCGGGGCAAGGCCGGTCTGGGTCAGGAACTCGATGAAGCACAGGCTGAGCACCGCCAGAAGCGCCGCGTAAAGCAGCCCCGCGCCCACATCGATGCGGATCTCGCGCGCGGTGATGCCGGAATATTTCACCCCGACCGACAGGCCGATGAAAAGCTGCGCCGCCCAGATCATCTCGGTCGGCGGGCGGGCGGTGATGATTCCCGTCAGCGACAGGATCGCCGCCAGGATCATCGGCCCCAGGATCGAGGCCCCGAACAGGCGAAGCCGCTCGGCCAGCTTCCAGCCGGCCAGGCCGGTGACCAGCAGGATGGCGATCTGGTCCAGCCCCACCTCGCTGGCCGGGCGGCCCGGCGCGCGGGTCAGGTCGACCTCCCAGAACCAGTGCATCAGGATCGGGGCAAGGGTCACGATGGCCAGGACCCGCGTGGCATGGATCAGCGACAGCGCGCGGACATCGCCGCCCGCCTCCTGTCCGAAAACCAGCATGTCCTGCAAGCCGCCGGGCATGGCGGCATACCAGGCGGTCGGATGGTCAAAGCCGAAGACCCGGCGGAACAGCGGATATCCGATGCCGGCGATGGCGGCGACGAACAGCGGCACGAAGACCAGCGATCCGGCCATGGCGGGCAGGCGGTGAACCAGATCGGGCGTGATCGAGGCCCCGACCGCCAGACCCAGGAAGGTGCGCAGATAGGTGCCGAAGGGCCCCATATCGGCCATCCGCGCCCCGCAAAGCGCCGCGACCAGGCAGGCGGTCATCGGCCCCAGGAGAAGCGGAAGGGGCAGCTTGAAGATCAGGAACAGCCCGGCGCCGGCGGCCGCGAAGACAAGCGTCAGCGCGCGTTTGCGCCACAGCGCCGCGGTCTCAGGCGTCAATCTCCAGCTCCGCCAGAAGATGCGCCCATTGCGCGCCATGCATGTCGCGGTCGTCGCGGCTGCCCTGCACCACAGGGCGCGGGAAAGACAGCTTGATCACGTTCAGATCGGGAATGTCGAAGCGCTTCAGAAGCTGCTCGGGCTGGCCATAGACCCGCGCCAAAAGGCCATTGGGCAGGCCCTTGACCAGCCGCCTATAGGCCTCTGGCGAGCCGCAGAAGACATCGACCGTCACCCAGAACGGGCCGGCATTCTTTGAACGCACCTTCTTGGCGATCTCAGCCACGCGCATTTGACACCTCCGTCACCTCAAGGCGGAAGGCCGCCATCGGATCGTCGATCCGCATCACATGGTTCAGCACGAATTCATACAGCGCGCCACGATTGGTCGTGGCCGGCGAATAGGGAAAGGCGAAGGTCGGCAGCTCCTCGTTGGGGGTCAGCGGATGGTGCAGCACGAAGGGGTTGATCAGCTTGCCGATCTCGGCCGCCTGGGCCTGGGTCGGCGCCGTGATGATGCCCAGAACCCCGACCTCGACCGGCTGGCCCCTGCGGTTTTCCATCGCCCCCAGCGCGGAATTGACGCCGATCAGACGGAATTCCAGGCTGTAATCCTCGGGGCCCATGCCGGTGCGGCCCGCGATCGCCGCGACGCAATGCGCGGTCAGGCCGTCGACCCAGTCCTGCGCATGGTCCACATAGCGCGGGTCGCGCAGCACCGCGAGGATGGTGGTCTGGTAACCCGCCGCCCGCGCCCCTTCCAGCTTGACCGTATAGGGGCCGGGCACCCATTCTGACCCTTCGACCCGCACGCGACGGTCATCCAGCGCGGTGTAGCGCGCGTCGCGCACGTCCAGATATCCGCCCGGCTCGTAAAGCTGGAAAGGGTCGGAATTTTCGTAAAGCATATGGGCGGAAACCGAATGCGGCGTGCAGGCGGCTTCCAGCGCCATCGGCTCGACCGTGAAGCCGGTCTCGTCGAAATCGACCAGGATCGTGCCGGTCATCGGATGCGTGCTGCACAGCGCACCGCATTCGGCGATCTTGGCGCCATGCCAGGCCCCGCCCGCCAGATCTCCGCGCGCCAGGGGCAGCGCCGCGATGATCGCCGTATCGGTGGTGCGGCCCGCGATCACCACATCGGCCCCGGTCGCCAGCGCAGCCTGAACCTGCTCGGCCCCGGCCAGCGCGACGATGTTGGTGGTCGAGGCCAGAAGTTCGGCATCGATCTTTGGCGCGGCGGACAGGGGCGTCACCCGCCCCGCCGCAAGCGCCGCGATCACCCGCTCGGGCGGCTGGCCGCAATAGACCCGGGCGATCTTCAGGCTCTGGCCAAGCTCTTCGGCCAGTTCCAGCGTGATCTGGTACATCCAGTCCACGGTGGCATCGGCCCCGCAAGTGCCGGATGTGCCGATCACCAGCGGAACCGCGGCCTCGGCCCGGGCCAGCATCAGCTCGCGCCATTCGGCCTTTGTGGCGGCGCGGGAGTATTTCGATTCCCCCGCGCCCAGAGAATAGGGGCCGCTGTCGGTGGACCCGCCGTCGATGGCGATGATGTCAGGCTTCATCGCCACCCCCCGCGCCAGGGCCTTGCGGTCAAAGCCAAGGCACAGAACCCCTGACGGCACCAAAACACGGGTCGGCATCTTCTTCTCCTTCACGCCCCTTGCGGGGTCAGTCCTTGTCCATCGGCAGGTCGGTCTCGGGAACCGCCGGCCGCTTCAGCACCTTGCGCAGGAACAGCGGGGCCACGAAGCCACCGACGGCAAGGATCCACAGCACCACCGCGATGGGCGACGAGAACAGGAACATCCAGTCGCCATCCGAGATGGTCAGCCCGCGGCGCAGCCAGTCCTCCATCTGGTTGCCCAGAAGGATGCCCAGGATCACCGGCACCGTCGGCACATCCAACTTGCGCAGGATATAGCCCAGGACACCGAAGATGATCATCAGCAGCAGGTCGAAATAGCTGCCCGAGAGCGAGAAGATCCCGACGAAGCTGACCATGGTGACCATGGGCATCAGGAACCACGGCGGCACCGACAGGATCTTCACGAACAGCCGCACCATCGGCACGTTCATGACCAGCAGCACGACATTGGCGATGAACAGGCTGGCGATCAGGCCCCAGACCACCTGCGGCTGGTCGGTGAACAGGCGCGGACCGGGGGTGATGTTCAGCGTCAGAAGCAGCGCCAGCATCACCGCCGTGGTGCCCGAGCCGGGCACGCCCAGCGTCAGCATCGGGATCATCGCGCCGCCCGCGGCGGCATTGTTGCCGGCTTCCGGCGCGGCCACACCGCGCGGGTCGCCTTTGCCAAACGTGTCCTTGCGGTTCGAAAGGCTCTTTTCGGCCATATAGGCCATGAAAGACCCCAGCGAAGCACCCGCCCCCGGCAGGATGCCCGCGATGAAGCCAAGCCCCGTACCACGCATCATCGCGCCGAAGGTGCGCTTCAGATCGCCCCATGGCACCGAAAGCTTGCCGACCTTGATCCCCAGGGCAGAACTGCGGCCATGGCTCTCGATGAAGATGAAGATCTCCGAGATGGCGAACAGGCCGACGATGGCAACCAGAAAGTCGATCCCGTCATAAAGATGCAGGTTGCCGCCGGTGAACCGGGTGGCGCTGGTCGAATTGTCCAGACCCACCATCGACAGGGCAAGGCCAAGGCAGGCCGCGAAGGCGGACTTGGCCTGGTTGTTCGAGGTCAGGCCACCAAGCGTCGCGAAGGCAAGCATGTAGAGCGCGAAATATTCCGCTGGACCAAAGCGATAGGCGACCGAGGCCAGGATCGGCGCCACCACGACCAGACCCACGGTCGACAGGAACGACCCCATGAACGAGGCGACGCCCGAAATCACCAGCGCATCCCCCGCCCGGCCCTGCTTGGCCATGGGGAACCCGTCCAGCGTCGTCATCATCGCGGGTTCGTCACCGGGAATGTTCAAGAGGATCGACGAGATCCGCCCGCCATACATGCAGCCGTAATAGACCGAGGTCAGCAGAACCAGCGCCTCGATCGCGTCCAGCTTCAGCGCGAAGGCCAGCGGGATCAGGATGGCGACGCCGTTCGATGGGCCAAGCCCCGGCAGCGCGCCGATGATAGTGCCCAGGAAACAGCCGCAGATGGCAAGGAACAGGGTATAGGGCGTCACGGCGACGCCGAACCCCATCCAGAGGTTGGCCAAAGTATCCATTGCGATGCGGCCCCCTCAGCCCATCAGCGCCCGGGGCAGGGGCAGCAAGCCCAGGCCCAGGCCGTATTTGAAGATGACATAAAGAACGGCCGACAGGCCGATCCCCATCAGGATGCTCTGCTTCGCCTTCGGCTCGATCAGATAGCCGATGGCCGCCGAAGCGATGGCCGTCGGCACCAGAAAGCCCAGGGGCACGATGGAATAGGCATAGGCCACCAGCACCGCCAGCGCGATCCCCATGCCGAGCCAGGCCTGGGCGCCGGGCCATTCCGGTTCGGCATCGGGGCGCAGCAGGATGCCGATGCCGCAGATCAGGCCGGCCGCCGCGATCAGCATCGGGAAGGCGCGCGGACCCAGCGGGTCCATCATCATTCCGGCCTGGATCTGCCAGGCGCCCGCGAAATACGCGAGCGCCGACAGGACCACGACCAGACCAAAAATCCGGTCGCTTTTCATCACTGGATGATCCCGATCTCTTTGGAGAGCTGGTTGGTATCCGCCACGACCTGATCGACCCAGCCCTGGAAGTCGGCGCCGACCTTGGTGAAGGGCGCAAGACCGTTATCCGCCATGATCTGCTTCCATTCCGCGCTGTCGGCGATGGTTTGCAGCTTTTCGGCCCAGGCATTGAACTGATCGTCCGAGATGCCCTTGGGCACATAGAGGCCGCGCCAGTTCACCACTTCGACGTCGAAGCCCTGCGACTTGGCGGTCGGGATTTCCTCAAAGCCCGGCACCGGCTCGGCCGACAGCACGGCCAGCGCGCGCACTTCGCCCGATTTGATGAAGCCCGAGATTTCCGACATGTCGCCGGTCATCGCCTGGGTGAAGCCGCCGATGGTCTGGGTGATGGCTTCGGCGCCGCCGTCCAGGCCGATATACTTGACCTTGGCGAAATCGGTGAAGCCCGCGGATTTCAGCACCATGAGGGGTTTCAGGTGGTCAAACCCGCCCGCAGCCGAACCGCCCGCGAAGGTGACCGAGGTCGGGTCGGCCTTGATCGCCGCGACCAGATCGCCCAGCGACTGATAGGGGCTGTCCTTGGCCACGACGATCACGCCCGGATCGCCACCGATGGCGCCAACCCAGCGGACCTGTTCGGCAGTCATGCCTGCATAGGCATTCTGCGCCAAACGGGTGGTGGTCGCCGAAGAGGCCGCGACGATCAGGTCGGCATCCTCGTTGCGGTCGCCCACGACATAGGTATAGGCCACGCCGCCACCGGCACCGGCCATGTTGGTCACCTGAACCGGCGCATCGACCAGCTTCAGGTCATAGAGGATCTTGCCGATCTGGCGGCAGGTGAAATCCCAGCCGCCGCCGGCATCGGCAGGGGCGATGCATTCGGTCGCGAAAGCCGAGCCGGTCAGGGCAAGCGACAGGGCCGCGCCGCCCAGAAGGGCGCGGAGCGAAGTCTTGGTCATGGTGTCCTCCCGTTGATCCAAGCTTGGGGAAAGCTGCCGGGTCTCCTGCCCGGCCACCCCCCCTTGCGGGCACAACGATTCGCGTCGAAGCTGACACGAACCTGTCATGCCTGCGGCGATTTGCCCGAAAAGGCGGCAGACAATGGATGGCGGATGCGATTTCTTCTGGTCGAGGATACGGCGGAACTGGCCCGGTCGGTGCAGGATCTTCTGCGCCTAAACGGCCATGCCGTCGATTGGGGGGCGACGCTGGCCGAGGCGCAGGATTGCCTGGCGGCGGCGTCCTATGACTTGATATTGCTGGATATTGCTCTGCCCGATGGCGATGGGCGGCGTTTTCTTCAGGGCCTGCGCCGGTCTGGCCAGGACACGCCCGTCATCATGATGACCGCGCGTTCCGCCGTGGCCGACCGGGTCGACGCGCTGGATGGCGGGGCCGACGATTACCTGACAAAGCCCTTCGATCTGGCCGAGCTTGAAGCCCGCGCCCGTGCCGTGCTGCGGCGGCGGGGCGGGGCGGCGCAGACCGTGCGCGACTTTGCCGACCTGACCTTCGACCCGCTGACCGCCACGCTGACCGTGGCGGGCGAGGCCCGCGAATTGCGCAACCGCGAATTGCGCCTGTTCGAGATCTTCCTGGGCGCGCCCGAGCGGATCTTCTCGAAAGACCAGCTTTGCGACCGGCTGTTCTCATTCGCTGAGACGGTTACCGACAATGCGATCGAGGTCTATGTCGGCCGCCTGCGCCGCAAGCTTGACGGCAGCCGCGCCCGGATCGAGACGGTGCGGGGCCTGGGCTACCGGCTGACGGCGACCGCGTGACCGGCGCATGACCGACCAGCCGCCGTCCCCCGCCCTGCCCCCGCGCCCCCGGGTGGCGCGCGTCGTCCTGACCGGCTCGCTGCGGCGCACGCTGGTCTTGCAGCTTCTGGTCGTGGCGGCGGTGGTGGCACTGGCCCTGTTCATCGCCATCCGCATCTCGGCCGACAAGGCGGCCGAGGCGGCGCAGGATGCGGTGCTGGGCGCGGCCACCCAGTCGCTGGCCGATGGCATCCGCGCCGAAGAGTCGGGCGTCGATCTGGACCTTGCCCCGATCACCTTCTCGATGCTGTCGGCCATGGGCGAGGACCGCGTCTTCTACCGCGTCGATTTCGCGGGTCAGCCGATGACCGGCTATGCCGATCTTCCGCCCCCCGCCGCCACGCCCGGCGGCGCGCCGCAATTCTACACCGCGCCCTATCGCGACCATGTCCTGCGGCTGGCCGCCGTGACCCGCCGGATGCTGATCGACGGCAAGACCGTCACGGCGCTTGTGGTTCTGGGCCAGACCAGGCTGGGCCAGAAGGCCATCGCCGACAGCATCGCCAGCCGGGCCGCCCTTCTGGGCGTGGGTTTCTTCATCCTTGCCGTGCCGTTGTCGCTTCTGGCCGCCCGCGCGATCCTTGGCCCGGTGGGGCGGGTGACCGAGGCGGTGTCGCGCCGTGGCCCGCATGACCTGCGCCCGGTGAACCAGTCGGTCCCGCGCGAGCTGGGGCCGCTGATCGGGGCGCTGAACGGGTTCATCCTGCGGCTGCGCGGGGCGCTGTCGCGGACCGAGACCTTCATCGCCGAAGCCGCCCATCACATCCGCACCCCCCTGTCGACAGTGCGGACCGAGGCGGAAATTGCCCTGCGCCAAAGCCAGGAAGAAGGCACCCGCGCCCGGTTGCGCAGCGTGATCCGGTCGGTCGAGGAAAGCTCGCGCTCGGCGGGCCAGCTGCTGGAACATGCGCTGGTTCTGTATCGCACCGACCGGGTCGACCGGGCCGAGTTCGATCTGGGCGCCCTTCTTGCCGCCCAGGTGCAATCCTTCCATCCCACCGCCGACCTGCGCGAGATTGCCCTGGTCTACTCTGCCCCGCAGACCCCGGTGCCGGTCCTGGGCGACCGGCTGATGATCGAGGCCGCCCTGCGCAACATCCTTGACAATGCCATCAAATACTCGCCCGGCGAGGCCCAGGTCGAGATCACCCTGACCCTGCGCGACGGCCTCGCCGAAACCCGGGTCTGTGACCGGGGCCGGGGTCTGGGCGGGTCAGACCTGGTGGAACTGTCGCAACGCTTCCGCCGGGGCGGCAATGTCGCCGACATCGTCGGCTCTGGCCTTGGCCTGACCATCGTGCTTGAAGTGGCCGAGGCCTCGGGCGGCAGCTTCGCCCTTTCCCCCCGTGACGGAGGCGGCACATGCGCGCTTTTCTCGCTGCCCTTGCGATAAGCCTGGCCAGCCCCGCCCTGGGGTTCGAGATCGAAGAACATCTGCGCATGGACGGTGCGGCGCCGGTCGCGACAGTGTCGATCCTGTCCACCACCGACAGCGTGACCGCGCGCCCGCTGCTCGAGGCGTTTCTGGCGAAAAACCCGGACTTGTCGGTCGACTATGTCGTGGCCTCGGCCCTGTCGGTGCAGCAGGCCATTGTCGAGGAAGGCGCGGCTTTCGATCTGGTCATCTCATCCGCCATGGACCTTCAGGTCCAGCTTGCCAATGACGGCTATGCGCTGCCGCAGATGCCGGAAACCGCCGAAAGCCTGCCGCATTGGGCGCATTGGCGCGATCTGGTCTATGGCTTCGCGCTGGAGCCAGTGGTGATCGTGGTCTCGGCCCGCGCCTTTGCCGGGCGTCCACCGCCCCGCACCCGGCGCGCGCTGATCGACCTTCTGCGCGACAACCCCGAACGCTTCCGCCAGCGCATCGGCACCTATGATCCGGCGATCTCCGGGGCGGGCTATCTTTTCGCCACCCAGGATGCGGGCCTTGGCAACACTTTCTGGCGGCTGGCCGAAGTGATGGGGCGGCTGGATGCGCGGCTTTACTGCTGTTCGGGCGAGATGATCCGCGATCTGGCCGAAGGGCGGCTCGACATCGCCTATAACGTGGTCGCGAGCTACGCGCTGGCCCAGGCCAATCGCGACCGCGGTCTGGTGGTGCTTGAACCCGAGGATTTCACCCTGCTTCTGATCCGCACCGCGCTGGTGCCGACCACGGCGCGGCGGCCCGATCTGGGGGCCAAGGTGCTGTCCTTCCTGTTGTCGGTCGATGGCCAGACCCGCATGGCCCAGGCCTCGGGCATGTATTCGGTGACCGCACCCCTGGCCAGCCTGCCGCCTTCGGCCCGGCCGATCCGGCTTGACCCCGGGCTGCTTGCCAATCTCGACAAAATCCGCCGCGCCGCCTTTCTGGGCGAATGGCAGGCCGCGATGACCCAGCCCTGAAAGTCAAGGCCCGCGCGGCACGTGTTTGGCGGTGCGCCGCGCCGTCAGCCCGCGCGCAACGCGGCTGGCAACAGCGCCTCGGGCAGGTTCTGATAACAGACCGGACGCAGCCAGCGCCGGATCGACAGGGTGCCCACGCTGGTCGCGCCGAAATTGGTGCTGGCCGGATAGGGGCCGCCATGGACCATGGCATCCGCCACTTCGACCCCGGTCGGAAAGCCATTGGCCAGGATGCGGCCCGCCTTGCGTTCCAGGACCGGCATCAGGCTTTGCGCCAGATCGGTATCGCCCGGGTCAAGATGCAGGGTGCAGGTCAGCTGGCCCTGCAAGCCCTGCGCAAGCGCCAGCATCTCGGCGGCGTGGCGGACACGGACCACGATGCCCAGCGGACCGAAGACCTCTTCCGCCAGCGCGTGATCGGCCAGCCAGTCGCTGCCCGAAACCTCGTACAAAAGCGGAGTCGCCAGGCGATGTTCGGGCGCACTGCCCAGCACTTCGCGCACCCCCTGCCCCGCGGCGATCCTGTCCCGGCCTTGGCGGTAGGCGGCGGCGATGCCATCGGTCAGCATGGTCTGCGGCCCGGTCTCCGCCAGCGCGGCACGGGCGGCGGCGACAAACGCATCGGCATCCGGTCCGTCGATCACCGCCGCAATGCCGGGGTTGGTGCAGAACTGCCCCGCCCCCATGGTCAGGCTGGCCGCCCAGCCCTTGGCAATCGCCTCGCCCCGCGCAGCCACGGCTGCGGGCAAGAGAAACATCGGGTTGACCGAGCCCAGCTCGCCAAAGAACGGGATAGGTTCGGGCCTTGCCGCGCAAAGGTCGAACAGCGCGCGACCGCCGAAGAGCGATCCGGTAAAGCCCACCGCCTTGATGCGCGGATCGCGCACCAGCGCCTCGCCCACATCGCGATTGCCGCCCTGCACCAGGCTGAACGTGCCCGCAGGCAGTCCGCAGGCGCGGATGGCGGCGTCCACGGCCTGGGCGACCAGTTCGCCCGTGCCGGGATGGGCCGAATGGCCCTTGACCACCACAGGACATCCGGCGGCCAGCGCCGAGGCCGTGTCACCCCCCGCGACCGAGAAAGCCAGCGGGAAGTTCGAGGCCCCGAAGACCGCGACCGGGCCGATCGGCCGCTGCATCATCCGCAGATCGGGGCGCGGCAGCGGCTGGCGGTCGGGCAGCGCCTTGTCATGGCGCAGGTCAAGCCAGCCCTTCTGGCGGATATGGCCGGCGAAAAGCTTCAACTGCCCTGTGGTACGGCCCCGCTCGCCCACGAGCCGGGCTTCGGGCAGTCCGGTTTCCTGCGCGCCGATTTCGGTGATCGCATCCCCCCTTGCGTCGATCTCGGCGGCGATGGTCTCAAGAAACCGCGCCCTTGCCTCGGGGCCTGCGGCGTCGAAGGCAAGGGCCGCATCTTCGGCGGCGGCGCAGGCGGCGGTGACATGGGCGGGGGTGCCCAGCGCGAAATCATGCGAAGGGCCATGGGCGGGGGATGAGGCGAAGCGGGTAGGCCCCTCGACCCAATTGCCCGCGATCAGGTGCTTGCCGGTCAGCATGTCAGTCTCCGTGATAGCAGAAGACAGGGGCGCTGCCCCCGCCACTGAACTCCAGAACCGGAGGCGAAACGGTGGCTCGCCCCCGAAGTATTCTTGCCAGGGTGAAGATCAGAAGTGGAACGGGGCGGTGACCTCGCGGCGGCCCAGGGTCAGCGCATCGGCGACATGGACCATGGGGGCAAGGTCAACCTCGCTTTCGCCCTGACGGACCAGGTCGGCCATGCGGGCGTAAAGCGCCGGGTACTCGCCCATGATGGTGTTTTCGCCGCCCGCCGCCCTGCCGCCGATCTCCAGCATATTACCGCCCAGACGCAGGGCCATCGGCCCGGCATCGGTGTCGATCTCGATATCCCAGGTCTGGGGGCCTTCCTGCCGCCAGTCGAAATCGGCGCTGACGCCGCCCGAGAAGGTCAGCTTCGCGGCGATGGGCGTCTGGCGGTTTTCCGGGAAGGTCAGGCTGGCTTCGGTCAGATGGACCGGGCGGGGCAGGATATGGGTCAGGATCGACAGCGCGTTGATGCCGGGATCGAAAACGCCCATGCCGCCGGGTTCGAACACCCAGTCCTGACCGGGATGCCATTTCCGCACGTCCTCGCGCCAGGTGATATGGGCGCGGGTGACGGTCTTGTCGGCCAGCCAGGCCCGGGCGGGCGCAACCGCATGGGCCATGCGGCTGTGCCAGGTGGTGTACAGCGTCAGCCCCCTGGAAGCCGCCAGATCCTGCAGGGCATGGACCTCGGCCAGCGTGGCCCCTGGCGGCTTTTCCAGCATGACATGGCGTCCCGCCAAAAGCGCCGCCTCGGCCGCGGCAAAGCGCGGCACGGGCGGCAGGCAGAGTGAGACGACCTGCACCTCGGGATGCGCCGCAATCATCTGCCCGATGTCAGTATAGGCCGGAACCCCGGCGACCGTGCCATGGCGCGAGACGGTTGCCGCCAGATGCCAGTCGGCGCTGGCGGCAATGGCCGGGACATGCTGGTCGACGGCGATCTTGCCGATGCCGACCAGCGCCACCGGAAGGGGGGCGGCCTGACCCGGCATCAATGCGAATCCTTGCCCACCGGTGCGCCGCGGCAGCCTTTCAGGAAATCCAGATCCGCCCCGGTATCGGCCCCCTGGACATGGGCCTGATGCAGGAAGGCATAGCCACTGTCGGCCTGCGCATGGCGGGGCGTCCAGGCCGCAAGCCGCGTAGCCAGTTCCGCGTCAGGGATATCCAGATGCAAGCGGCGGTTCGGCACGTCCAACTCGATCATGTCGCCGTCGCGCACCACGGCCAGCGGCCCCCCGGCGGCGGCTTCGGGCGAGGTGTGCAGGACAACCGTGCCATAGGCCGTGCCCGACATGCGCGCGTCACTGATGCGCACCATATCGGTGATGCCCTTCTTCAGCACCTTGGGCGGCAGGCCCATATTGCCGACCTCGGCCATGCCCGGATAGCCCTTGGGTCCGCAGTTCTTCAGGACCATGACGCAGGTCTCGTCGATATCCAGCGCCTCGTCGTTGATCTTGGCCTTGTAGTCGTCGATATCCTCGAACACCACGGCGCGGCCGCGATGCGTAAGCAGGTGGGGGCTGGCGGCAGACGGTTTCAGCACCGCCCCTTTCGGCGCCAAATTGCCCTTCAGCACCACCACGCCGCCCGATTTCGTCAGCGCCTTTTCGGCAGGCAGGATCACGTCGTCATTGTGATTGGTGACATCCTTCACCTGCTCCCAGGCGGTCTGGCCGGAAACGGTCAGCGCCTCCCTGTGCAGCAGGCCCGCCTCGCCCAGCCGCTTGATGACAACCGGCAGGCCACCCGCATAGAAGAATTCTTCCATCAGGTATTTGCCCGAGGGCATCAGGTTCACGATGGTCGGCACGTCGCGGCCGCAGCGGTCCCAGTCGTCCAGCGTCAGGTCCACGCCCACGCGGCCCGCGATGGCGAGAAGGTGGATCACGGCATTGGTCGAACCGCCAATGGCCGCGTTGGTGCGGATGGCATTCTCGAAAGCCTGTTTGGTCAGGATGTCGGAGGGTTTCAGATCGTCCTTCACCATCTGCACGATTCGGCGGCCCGTCAGCTGCGCCATGACGCGGCGGCGGCTGTCCACCGCCGGGATCGCGGCATTGCCCGACAGGGCCATGCCCAGGGCCTCGGCCATGCTGGCCATGGTCGAGGCCGTGCCCATTGTGTTGCACGACCCGGGGCTGCGGCTCATCGAGGCTTCGGCCTCGGCGAATTCGGCGACGGTCATCTCACCCGCCTTCACGGCTTCCGAGAACTTCCACAGATGCGTGCCGGACCCCACGCGTTCATTGCGGAAATAACCGTTCAGCATCGGCCCGCCGGTGACGATGATACTGGGAAGATCGGTCGAGGCGGCGGCCATCAGCAGCGACGGCGTGGTCTTGTCGCAGCCGACCAGCAGCACGCAGCCATCCATCGGCTGTCCGCGCATCTGCTCCTCGACCGCCATGGCGGCGAGGTTGCGGAACATCATCGCGGTCGGGCGGAAGGCGGATTCAGAGGTGGAAAAGACGGGCACTTCGACCGGGAACCCGCCCGCCTCGTAAATGCCGTTCTTCACCCGCTGGGCAAGGTCGTTCAGATGGGCGTTGCAGGGCGTCAATTCCGACCAGGTGTTCAGGATGCCAATCACGGGGCGGCCATCGAACAGGTCATGCGGGAAACCCTGGTTCTTCATCCAGCCGCGATGATAGATCTGGTCGCGACCGGTGCCGCCGAACCATTCCTGCGAACGCAGTTTGCGGGGCCATTTGGCAGGTTTGAAGGTCATTTTGGCCTCAGAGCTGGGTAATTTTGGCAAGGCCCGCCTCGGGCGCGAAGGCCAGCGGATTTTGCAGCGGCAGACCGAATTCGGCCGCCTCGATCTCGAACACATCGCCCGCCTCGGTCTTTACCCCATCGGCAAAGGACAGGGTGGCGGTGCCGAACATATGGACATGCACATCGCCGGGCTGGCGGAACAGGTCATACTTGAAGTGGTGATGTTCCAGGTTCGCCAGGCTGTGCGACATGTTCGCCTCGCCCGACAGGAAAGGCTTTTCCCAGATCACCTTGCCGCCGCGCCGGATGCGGCTGGTGCCGCGCACGTCGTCCGGGCAGGGGCCAAGGCGGATTTCCGGGCCGAACGAGGCGCAGCGGAGCTTGGAATGGGCAAGCCAGAGGTAGTTCACCCGTTCCGTCACATGGTCGGAAAATTCATTGCCCAGGGCAAAGCCAAGGCGGCAGGGCGTGCCGTCGCTGGCGATGATGTAGATCCCCGCCAGTTCCGGCTCTTCGCCACCATCCTCGGCGAAACCGGGGGCGGTCAGGGCCGCGCCGGGGGCGACGGCGACATGGCCATTGCCCTTGTAGAACCATTCCGGCTGCGCACCGACCTTGCCGTCTTCCGGCCGCCCGCCTTCCAGCCCCATGCGGAACATCTTCATGCTGTCGGTCAGGGTTTCGACCCCGCCCGTCAGCTTGGCGTGCATCGCGTCGCGGGCCGCAGCCGAGCCCAGATGGGTCAATCCCGTGCCGGTGATGTGCAGATGCGCCGGGTCGGGGTGGGTGATCGGCGGCAAGAGGCGGCCCGCGGCGGCCAGGGCGGGCAGATCCACCGCTTCCCCTGCTCCGCGCGCGGCGATCAGGTCTGTCAGGGGGCGGCGCGTGTCTGCCGCCTCCAGCGCCAGCGCATGAACCGTGGCCGCACCGGGCACCAGCCGCGCGCCCGCACTGTCACGGAAGATCACCTGAAGCCCGCCATCGGGGCCTTTCGCCTGGGAAAGATACATCACTTGCTCTTGTTGTAGACGTCGAAGATGACAGCGACCAGAAGGACAAGCCCCTTGATCATCTGCTGATAGTCGATGCCGATCCCCTGGATCGACATGCCCATGTTCATGATGCCCATGATCAGCGCGCCGATGACGACGCCGACAATCTTGCCCGATCCGCCCGCCATCGAAGCGCCGCCGATGAAGACCGAGGCAATGGCATCCAGTTCGAAGCCGACCCCCGCCTTGGGCGTGGCGCTGTTCAGCCGCGCGGTGACGATCATCCCCGCCAGCGCCGCCAGAACCCCCATGTTGACGAAGCACAGAAAGACCAGCCGGTCGGTGCGGATGCCCGAGAGCCGCGCCGCCTTTTCATTGCCGCCCACGGCATAGACCCGGCGGCCGGTCACGGTGTTTTCCGTGAAGAAGGCATAGACCACCGTCAGCAGCACCAGCACCACCAGCACATTCGGCAGGCCCCGGAAGGTGGCAAGCTGATAGCCGACAAAGGCGATCCCGGCGGCCAGAATGACATTGCGGGCCAGGAAGATCGCCATCGGCTCGGGCGCCACGCCAAAGGCCGCATCGCTGCGCCGCGCCTTGAGCCCGATCCAGACGATCGCCAGCACCGCCGCCGCCACCAGGATCAGCGTCAGCCCATGCGGGCGACCGATCCCGGTCAGGTCGGGGATGAAACCCGATGACAGGCTCTGGAACGCCTTGGGGAAGGGGCCGATGTTCTGCCCGCCCAATAGCCACAGCGTCGCGCCGCGAAAGACCATCATCCCGGCCAGCGTGACGATGAACGACGGGATGCGCCAATAGGCGATCCAATAGCCCTGCAAGGCACCGATCAGCCCGCCCACCACCAGCGTCAGCGGAATGACCAGCCAGAAGGGCAGGCCCACCCCCACCGTCAGCCAAGCCGCCACCGCACCGGTAAACGCCGCGACCGAGCCGACCGACAGGTCGATATGCCCCGAGACGATCACCAGCAGCATCCCCAGCGCCAGGATGATCACATGGCCGTTCTGCAGGAAGACGTTGGTGATGTTCTGCGGGTTGAGAAAGTTGATCGGCTGCGGCTGAAAGCGCAGCAGAACTGTGAAGAACACCACGATGGCAATCAGCGCCACCAGCATTCCGTTTTCCCGCAGATGGCCACCCAGATGGGCGGAAAGACCCTTGTTCTCTGACATTACGCCGCCTTCCCCGTCGCTTTCAGGATCATGGCCATGATCTTTTCCTGGCTCGCCTCTCCGCGCGCCAGTTCACCCACGATCCGCCCCTCGTTCATCACATAGATCCGGTCGCACATGCCCAGCAGCTCGGGCATCTCGGAACTGATCATCACGATCCCGCGGCCCTGATCGGCCAACTGGTTCATGATCGTGTAGATCTCGTATTTTGCGCCCACGTCGATGCCGCGCGTGGGTTCATCCAGGATCAGAACCTGCGGATCGGTGAACAGCCATTTCGACAGCACGACCTTCTGCTGGTTGCCGCCCGACAGGTTCACCACCTTCTGCTGCACGCCCGGCGTGCGGATCGCCAATTGCTTGCGATAGTCTTCGGCCACCCGCGCCTCGCGCCGCTTGTCCAGGACTCCCCTCACCGCGATTCCCGCCAGGTTCGCCAGGCTAATGTTGCGCAGGATCGGCTCTTCCAGGATCAGACCCAGCGCCTTGCGGTCCTCGGTCACATAGGACAGGCCCGCCGCCACTGCCTTTTCCACAGTCGAGACATCGACCGGCTGGCCGTTCATCCGCACCACGCCCTGATGCCCCTGCCCGTAGCTGCGGCCAAACAGGCTCATCGCCAGTTCGGTGCGCCCCGTCCCCATCAGCCCGGCAATGCCGACGATCTCGCCCTTGCGGACGGTAAAGCCGCAGTTGCGGATGATCTGGCGATCCTTCTGTTCGGGGTGCCAGACATTCCAGCCCTGCACGTCCAGCAGCACCTCGCCGGGGTTCGACACGCGCTCGGGGTAGCGATGCGCCATGTCGCGGCCCACCATGTCGCGGATGATGCGGTCCTCGGAAATCTCGTCGCGGTCCATGGTCGAGACGGTCGCCCCGTCGCGGATCACGGTGATGCGGTCGGCGACGCGGCCGATCTCGTTCAGCTTGTGGCTGATGATGATCTGGGTCACCCCCTGCGCCTTCAGTTCCAGCATCAGGTCCAGAAGCTTCTGGCTGTCGTTTTCCTGAAGCGCGGCGGTCGGCTCGTCCAGGATCAAAAGCCGCACATCCTTGGCCAGCGCCTTGGCGATCTCGATCAGTTGCTGCTTGCCGACGCCCAGCTTGCCGACCTGCGTCGCCGGGTTCTCGGCCAGCCCCACCTTTGCCAGCAGGTCCTGGGTGCGCCGGAAGGCCGCGCGCCAGTCGATCACGCCTTTGGTCGCGACCTCATTGCCCAGAAACAGGTTCTCGGCGATGGACAGAAGCGGCACCAAAGCCAACTCCTGATGGATGATGATGATGCCCCTCTCCTCGCTGTCGCGGATCGAGCGGTTTTGCAGGGGCGCCCCGTCATACAGGATCTCGCCCTCATAGCTGCCATGCGGATAGACGCCTGACAGCACTTTCATCAGCGTCGATTTCCCGGCGCCGTTCTCGCCGCAGATCGCATGGATCTCGCCCGCCTCGACCGTCAGATCTACATGGTCCAGTGCCCGGACGCCCGGAAAGACCTTCGAGATGCCGCGCATCTCCAGAAGCGTCGCCATGACCCCCTCCGTCTTCTGACCGACCCGCCCCTTCATTCTGGTTCAAATCTTCCGGGGGGTCCGGGGGGCTGGCCCCCCGGGTGCCGGGCAGGAGCTTACCCGCCCCCCGGAAAAGGCCAGCTTACTTCAGCTGATCCGCGCTGTAATAGCCAGACTCGACCAGCACCTTCTCGATGTCGCCCACGCCCAGGGCCATCGGCTCCAGCAGGTAGGACGGCACGACCTTGACACCATTGTCATAGGTGGTGGTGTCGTTGATCTCGGGCTCTTCGCCCTTCAGGATCGAATCCACCATCTTGACGGTAACGCCGGCCAGCGCACGGGTGTCCTTGAACACGGTCGAATACTGCTCGCCCGCCATCATCGACTTCACGCTGGGAATCTCGGCATCCTGGCCGGTGACGCAGGGCATCTTCAGATCGCCCGAGCCGTAGCCCACACCCTTGACCGAAGACAGGATGCCGATCGACAGCCCGTCATAGGGCGACAGCGCGCCGTTCAGCGTCTTGTCGCCGTAATTCGCCGACAGAAGGTTGTCCATCCGCGACTGGGCGACCGCGCCATCCCAGCGCAGGGTGCCGACGACTTCCATGCCCATCTGGCCCGAGGGCACGGCGATCTCGCCGCTGTCGATCATCGGTTGCAGCACCGACATCGCGCCGTTGTAGAAGAAGAAGGCGTTGTTGTCGTCGGGGCTGCCGCCGAACAGTTCCACATTCCACGGCTTGGCGTCGGGGAAGCGTTCCTTCAGGCATTGCACCAGGCTGTTGGCCTGAAGCACACCGACCTTGAAGTTGTCGAAGGTTGCATAATAGTCGACCGCCCCGCTGTCGCGGATCAGCCGGTCATAGGCGATGACCTTGATCCCTGCGGCCTGGGCGTTCTCCAGCGCATTCGACAGGGTGGTGCCGTCGATGGCGGCGATCACCAGCACATTGACGCCCTTCGAGATCATGTTCTCGATCTGGGCAAGCTGGTTCGGAATGTCATCCTCGGCATATTGCAGGTCGGTCGCATAGCCCGCTTCCTGGAACTGCTTGACCATCGACTCGCCGTCCGAAATCCAGCGCGAGGAGGATTTGGTCGGCATGGCGATGCCCACGGTGCCCTTGTCCTGCGCCAGCGCGGCGGGTGCGAGGCTGAGCATCGGGACAAGGCAAGTGGCAAGGGCCAGCGTGGCCCGGCGGGTGAAGGTCATCTCTGTTCCTCCCAAGATCGAGATGTATGGCACGGGTCTCAGATCGCTGTCTGGACGCGGCGAACCTTGACCCGCGATCATATGCCTGTCAAATGATCATATATTCATCTTTCATGGCTGAATTGATATGAATAGGCCCGTCTCGCCCCGCGAAGCCGATCTTCGCGGCCTCAAACTGTCGCATCTCCGCCTGATGGCGGAATTGCAGGCGACGGGCCAACTGGGCCTGGCCGCCGAAAGGCTGGGCCTTGCCCAGCCCGCCGCCTCGCGTCTGCTGGCCGAGGTCGAGCGCGTCGCGGGCCACCCGGTCCACAGCCGCGACGGGCGCGGCTTGCGGCTGACGGCGGCGGGCGAGGCGCTGGCGCGGCGGGCGGCGCGGATCGCGCTGGAACTGGCCGATGCCGCGCGCGAAGTGACCGAGGCGGCGACGGGAACCGAGGGCCATGTCCGCATCGGAGCCGTGACCGGCCCGGCGCTCGACCATGTCCTGCCCGCCGTGCAGCGCATCCGCGCCGACCATCCGCGCCTGACGCTGGAAATCACCGTCTCGACCTCGCCACCCCTGTGCGACCTCTTGCTGGCCGGACGGCTTGATTTCGCCATCGGCCGCCTGCTCGATCCCGGCCATGGCCGCCTTCTGCACATGCAGCCGATCCGCGACGAGCCTCTGTCGCTGATCGTGCGGCGCGGCCATCCGCTGCTGTTGCGGCCCCGGATCACCGCCGCCGATGTGCTGGATTACGAATGGGTCATGCCCGAGGATGAGGCGCTGATCACCCGTTCGGTGCTGGACCGGCTGGCCGCGCTTGGCCTGCCGGGGCCAAGGCGCCAGGTCTCGACCGCCTCTTTCCTGTTCACGCTGGCCATGCTGAAAGCCTCGGATGCCGTCGCCCCGCTGGCCCAGCCCGTCGCCGAGAACTTCGCCTCCGGCCCTTCGACGCCCTTTGTCGACCTGCCGCTGGACCTCGACATCCGCGTGCCGCCCTTCGGCCTGATCCGCCGCCGCGAGGCCGAATTGACCCCGGCGGCAGCGCGGCTGGCCCAAGCGATCCTCGACGCCCCCGCCCCGCCCGCATTCTCTGCCTGAAATTGTCCGGCGCGCTCAGCCCGGCGCGAAACCTGCAACAAGCTGATGCCGCTCGCCCGGATAGGTCAGCCGGGCGAAGGTCACGGGCCGCCCCTCGAATTCGGTGCGGCGGGCGATTTCCAGACAGGGCGTGCCGGGGCGCAGATGCAGCGCCTGGGCAATGTCCGGGACTGCTCCGGTGGCGCGGATCACATGTTCCGCCGCACTCCAGGGCACTTGCTGCAACAGCCAGGCGCCCGAAGGTTGCGCAGCGAAATCCGCCGTCTCGGCCTGCGGCACCGCGCTCAGATGGATCACCCGCGCCTCGTGGCAGAAGGGCAGCCCATCGGCCAGATGCAGCGCCTCGAGCGCCAGCACGCGGAAGGGCGTCTCTTCCGCCGGGCGCAGGGCCGTGCGATCCGCCTGCGTCGCCGGGCGCAGGCCGCGCGACAGCAGGCGATAGCCGTAATCCTGCCCCAGCGCGCGGATCTCTTCGCCGATATTGGCGATCTCCATCACCGCCGATTGCATCCGGGGCGCGGTGACCACGGTGCCCAGCTTGCGGCGGCGTTCCAGAAACCCCTCGCGCGCAAGCTGCGCGAGGGCCTTGTTCATCGTCATGCGCGAGACGCCGAAATCCGCCGCCATCTCGGTCTCGAAAGGAATGCGATGGCCCGAGGGCCAGGCGCCGCTGGTGATCCGCTCGCGCAGGTCGGTCACGATCCTTTCGTGCAGCGTCGCCTCGGCCAAGCTCAGTTCCCCAGAATAGACGGCAGGCGCAGCCCATGTTCCCTGGCGCAGGCGACCGCCGTCTCATAGCCCGCATCGGCGTGGCGCCAGACGCCCGAGGCCGGGTCGTTCCACAACACCCGCTCCAGCCGCCTGGCCGCTTCGGGCGTGCCATCGGCCACGATCACCACGCCGGAATGCTGCGAAAAGCCCATACCGACCCCGCCGCCATGATGCAACGACACCCAGGTCGCGCCGCTGGCGGTGTTGACCAGCGCGTTCAGCAAGGGCCAATCGGACACCGCATCCGAACCGTCCTTCATCGCCTCGGTTTCCCGGTTGGGGCTGGCGACCGAACCGGAATCCAGATGGTCCCGGCCGATCACCACCGGGGCCTTCAACTCGCCCGAGGCGACCATTTCGTTGAACATCAGCCCGGCCCGGTGCCGGTCACCCAGACCGATCCAGCAGATCCGCGCGGGCAGGCCCTGGAAGGCGATCCGCTCGCGCGCCATGTCCAGCCAGCGATGCAGATGAGCATTCTCGGGGAACAGCTTCTTCATCGCGGCATCGGTCTTGTAGATGTCTTCCGGGTCACCCGACAGCGCGCACCAGCGGAACGGGCCGATGCCCTTGCAGAACAGCGGCCGGATATAGGCCGGGACAAAGCCCGGGAAGGCGAAGGCATTTTCCAGCCCTTCATCCTGCGCGACCTGGCGGATGTTATTGCCGTAATCCAGCGTCGGCACACCCGCGTTCCAGAAGCCGACCATGGCGGCGACATGGTCCTTCATGCTGGCCCGCGCCGCGCGTTCCACCGCCTGCGGATCGCTTTCCTGCTTGGCCTTCCAGTCGCCCAACGTCCATCCCGCCGGGCAATAGCCATGCAGCGGGTCATGGGCAGAAGTCTGGTCGGTGACGATATCCGGGCGCGGCCCGCCTGCCTTCATCCGGCGCAGCAATTCGGGGAAGACCTCGGCCGCATTGCCCAGAAGCCCGACCGATTTCGCCTCGCCCTTCGCCGACCATTCGGCGATCATCGCCAGCGCCTCGTCCAGCGTTTTCGCCTTGGCATCAAGGTAGCGGGTGCGCAGGCGGAAATCGATGCGGGTCTCGTCAACCTCGACCGCCAGACAGCAGGCCCCGGCCATCACCGCGGCCAGGGGCTGCGCGCCGCCCATGCCGCCCAGGCCCCCGGTCAGAATCCATTTGCCCTTCAGGCTTCCGGCATAATGCTGGCGGCCCGCCTCGGCGAAGGTTTCATAAGTGCCCTGAACGATGCCCTGGGTGCCGATATAGATCCAGGACCCGGCGGTCATCTGGCCGTACATCATAAGGCCCTTGCGGTCCAATTCGTTGAAATGCTGCCAGTTCGCCCAATGCGGCACCAGGTTCGAATTGGCGATCAGCACGCGCGGCGCATCGGCATGGGTGCGCACCACCGCGACGGGACGGCCCGATTGCACCACCAGCGTCTCATCCGCCTCCAGCGTCTTCAGCGCCGCGACGATGCGGTCAAAATCCTCCCATGTCCGCGCCGCCCGGCCGATGCCGCCATAGACCACCAGTTCATGCGGGTTCTCGGCCACGTCTGGATGCAGGTTGTTCATCAGCATCCGCATCGGCGCTTCGGTCAGCCAGCTTTTGGCGGTGATCTCGGTCCCGGTGGCGGGGAAGACGTCGCGCAGGTTGTGGCGGGGGTTCTGGGTCATTGCAAATCCTCCGATTGGCTCAGGCCCCAAGGCCCGGCAGAATGTCCATGCCGACGGCCTGCGTCAGCGCGCCTTCGGCGATCAGGCTGCCCGCAGCCTCCATGTCGCCCGCCATGAAACGGTCCTCCACCAGGGGCGCGATCTTCGCCCGGATGGCGGCTTTGGCGGCCTTGAGCCGCGCCGAGGTTTCCAGCGGCCCGCGCATCTCGATGCCCTGCGCGCCCATCATCGCCTCGACGCCCAGAATCCAGAACAGGTTCTGCGTCATCGGCAGCAGCCGCCGCGCGCCATGGCAGGCCATGGAGACATGGTCCTCCTGATTGGCGCTGGTGGGGGTGCTGTCGACCGAGGCCGGATGGGCCAGTTGGCGATTCTCGCTCATCAGGGCCGCCGTGGTGACCTCGGCGATCATCAGGCCCGAATTCAGCCCGGGCTTCGGCGTCAGAAAGCCCGGCAGGCCGTATGACAGCGCCGGATCGACCAGCAGGGCCACGCGACGCTGCGCGATGCTGCCGATCTCGGCCACGGCCAGCGCGATCATGTCAGCGGCCAGCGCCACGGGTTCGGCATGGAAATTCCCGCCTGAAACCACCTCGCCATCCGACAGGACCAGCGGGTTGTCGGTCGCGGCATTGGCCTCGATCTCCAGCGTCCGGGCCGCCTGGCGCAGCACATCCAGACAGGCGCCATCGACCTGCGGCTGGCAGCGCAGGCAATAGGGGTCTTGCACCCGCTCATCGCCTTCCTGATGCGAGGCGCGGATGCCCGAGCCATCGAGCAGCGCCCGCAGGCTGGCCGCCACGTCGATCTGGCCCTGATGGCCGCGCAGCGTGTGGATTTCTTCGGTGAAAGGCGCCGTCGATCCCATGGCCGCGTCGGTCGACAGCGCCCCGGTCACGACCGAGGCCTGCAGGGCCCGCTGCGCCCGGAACAACCCTGCCAGCGCCAAAGCGGTGGAAACCTGCGTGCCGTTGATCAGCGCCAACCCCTCTTTCGCCTCAAGCGCCACAGGCACCAGCCTGGCACGCCGCAGGGCCTCTGCCCCCGGCAGGCGCGCGCCATCGAGGAAGGCCTCGCCCTCGCCCAGCATCGCCGCCGTCATATGCGCCAGGGGCGCCAGATCGCCCGAGGCCCCGACCGAGCCCTTTTCCGGGATCACCGGCATCACGCCCCTGTCCAGCATCCCCTCGATCAGCGCCACGACTTCGGGCCGCACGCCGGATGCGCCACGCCCGAGCGACAGAAGCTTCAGCGTCATCACCAGCCGCACCACATCCAGGGGCAGCGGGTCGCCCACGCCGCAGCAATGCGACAGGATCAGGTTGCGCTGCAGCGTGGCCACGTCTTCCCGCGCGATGCGGATCGAGGCCAGCTTGCCGAAGCCCGTGTTCACGCCATAGACCGGCGCATCGCCCGCCGCGACCCGCGCGATCACCGCCCGTGCCCGGTCGATGCCCGCCCGCGCCGAAGGATGCAGCGTCACCGCCAGCCCCTGCCGATAGACCGCCTCAAGATCGGCAAGCGTCGCCTTGCCCGGAACCAGTTGCATCAAACCATTTCCCCCCTGAACCAGCGCGTATGCAGCGGGTTGAACCCGATCGGGTTCACCAGCTCGGCCGGCGTTTCCACGTTCCACAGCGCCAGATCGGCACTATGGCCCACCTTCAGCACCCCGGTTTCCCCCTGCAGGCCCAGGGCCTTGGCCGCAGCCTCCGTGGTGCCCTCAAGACATTCCGCGACGGTCAGCCCGAACAGCACCGCCGCCATGTTCATCGCCATCAGAAGTGAGGTCATCGGCGACGTACCCGGGTTGGCATCGGTCGACACCGCCATGGCGCAGCCCGCCTTGCGGAAGGCGGCAATCGGCGGCAGCCGCGTTTCGCGCAACATGTAGAAGGCGCCAGGCAGGATCACCGCCACCGTCCCCGCCGCTGCCATCACGCGGGCATCGTCCTCGGTCGCATATTCCAGATGATCAGCCGACAGTCCGCCACACGCCGCCACCAGCGCCGCGCCGCCCTGATGCGACAATTGCTCGGCATGCAGCTTGACCGGCAAGCCAAGCCTTTGCGCCTTGTCGAAGACACGGGAGATTTCGGCGGCGGTAAAGGCCAGATGTTCGCAGAACCCGTCCACCGCATCGACCAGGCCCTCGGCATGTGCGGCCTCAAGTCCCGGCAGCACCACGCGGTCGATATAGCCCGCCCGGTCCTCGCGGAATTCCGGCGGCAGGGCATGGGCGGCCAGCCAGGTGGTCTTGATCCGCACCTTGCGCTCGGCCTCCAGCCGCCGCGCCGCGCGCAGCATGTTCAGCTCTGCCTCGACGGACAGGCCATAGCCCGACTTGATCTCGACCGTCCCCACCCCCTCGGCCAGCAGCGCATCAAGGCGCGGCAGGCTGGCCGCGACCAGTTCGTCGACCGAGGCTTCGCGCACCGCCCGCATGGTGGAAACGATACCGCCCCCCGCCGCCGCGATTTCGGCATAAGTGGCGCCATTGAGCCGCATCTCGAATTCGCGGGCGCGATTTCCGGCATAGACCAGATGGGTGTGGCAATCGATCAGGGCGGGGGTCAGCAGGCGCCCGGCGCAGTCTTCGACCTGCGCGCCATCGCGGGAAACGCCCGGTCCGATAGCCGCGATCCGGCCGCCTTCAAGCCGCAGTTCGGCCCGCGCCCCATCGGCAAGACGCGCATTGGTCAGAACCCAGGTCTCGCTGTGCATCTTGGCCCTTCCCCGACTCGCTTTAATATGTATATACATAAAAAGGGACAGCGGGGAAGGATGATTTGATGACAGCCATTTTCGCGGATTGGGCGCTTCTTCCCGATGGCTGGGCGCAGGATGTGGCGGTCACCCTGGACGGCCCCGCCATCTCCAGCGTCACCCCCGGCCCCGCCCCCGCAGGTGCGGTGCAGGTTCAGGCGCTGGTCCCCGGCATGGCCAACCTGCATTCCCACGCCTTCCAGCGCGGCATGGCTGGCCTGGCCGAGACGCGCGGCGACAGCGCCGACAGTTTCTGGACTTGGCGCGAGGTGATGTATCGCTTTGCTCTGGCCCTGACCCCCGACCAGATGCAGGCCATCGCCGAACTCGCCTATGTCGAGATGCTTGAGGCCGGTTTCACCCGCGTCGGCGAATTTCACTATCTCCACCACGCCCCCGACGGCGCGGCCTATGCAGATCCCGCCGAGATGAGCCTGCGCATCCTTGCCGCCGCCACGGCGACCGGCCTGCACCTGACCCATCTGCCGGTCTTCTATGCCAATTCCGATTTCGGCGGCGCGGCACCCGCCCCCGGTCAGCGCCGGTTCCTGCATTCCCCCGAGGCCTTCCTGCGCCTGCTTGAGACGCTCGAGGCGCAGATGACCCGCCCGCTCGACCGGCTGGGCTTTGCCCCGCATTCCCTGCGCGCCGCCACCGGGGAAGAGATCGCGCAACTGCTGGCCGCCCGCCCGCAAGGCCCTGTCCATATCCATGTGGCCGAGCAGATGCGCGAGGTCGAAGACTGCCTGAAAGCCCATGGCCAGCGCCCGGTCGAACGCCTGCTGGCCACCCAGCCGGTCGATCAGCGCTGGTGCCTGATCCACGCCACGCATCTGACCGGGGCCGAGCGGCGCGGCATCGCGGCCTCGGGCGCGGTGGCGGGGCTTTGCCCAGTGACCGAGGCCAATCTGGGCGACGGGCTTTTCCCCGCGCCCGAGTTTCTGGCCGAGGGCGGTGCCTTCGGCATCGGCACGGACAGCAATGTGCGCATCGCTTTGGCCGAGGAATTGCAGGTTCTGGAATATGGCCAGCGCCTGACCCTGCGCCAGCGCAACGTCCTTGCGGGCGGCCCCGGATCGACCGGCGGCGCGCTGTTCCGCGGCGCCCTGGCGGGCGGGTCGCAGGCCCTGGCCGCGCCGCCTGCGCAGATCGCCCCCGGCGCGCCGGCCGATCTGGTCGCCCTTCGCGACGAAACCGGCCCGGCGCCGGGCAGCGATCTCTGGCTGGATCGCTGGCTCTTCGGCCGGGGCGTCGGGGTGCAAACGGTCTGGTGCGGCGGGATCGAATGCGTTAGCGGCGGGCGGCACCGTGATCGCGACCGGGTGGTGGCAGGCTTCCGCCGCGCGGTCGAGGCGATCCAGGCCTGACACGCCCCCCAAGCGGCGGGCTTGGCGCGGGGGCGCGGCCTGTGCTATGGCTGTGCCCGGTCGGCAGTTCACCAAGGCGCCGCGGCCCCGCAAGGGGAAGCTGAACCTGCCATCGTCCGGACGTCAGCACCCCATTCCCTTTCCTATGCCCGTCTCGCCAGATCCGCAGCCAGCGATACTTTCCGGGCCACATCTGGGACTGGACCTATGAGCCGAGACCTTCTTGCCCTGCCCGTGGCGGATCTGTCCGCCTTCACCCGCCACCTGTCGCGCCAGCTGGGCGCCGAGGGCGCGCCCGCGCCGTCGCATCAAAGCCTGATGAACATGCTGGCCCGCGCCGGGGGCTTTCGCAACCTTCAGCACCTGCGCGCCGCAAGCGCCGCCGGGCGGCGGCTGGACGCGCCACCGCCCGTCGCGGGACCGGTGGACCATGCCCTTGTCGCCCGCGCGCTGGTGCTGTTCGACGACCATGGTCGCTTGGGCCAATGGCCCGCCCGCCGCGCGGTGCAGATCCTGTGCCTCTGGGCGCTCTGGGCGCGGCTGCCGCGCGGGTCGGGCCGCAGCGAGCGCCAGATCAGCGCCGCGCTGAACGCGCTGCACGGCTTTGGCGATGCCGCCCTGCTGCGCCGCGACATGGTGGCGCTGGGGCTGCTGAAGCGGACCGATGACTGCACCGATTACGCCCGTGTCGAACGCCGCCCCCCGCCCGAGGCGCTGGCGCTGATCGCCCGGCTGGCGGCGCGGCGGCCCGACATGCCAGAGACAGGCGGCACGTAGGTCCAGCCCCGCCCGCCCCTTTCCTTTGCCGCAAGGGGCGGGCATCAAGCGGGCATGATGCTGCCCCGCCCCTTTCTGCTGGTCGCCGCCCCGGTCGTCTTCCTGATCCTGTGGTCGGCGGGGTTTGCGGTGGCGAAGCTGGCCCTGACCCATGCCCAGCCGCTGACCGTGCTGGCCCTGCGCTACGGGGTGACGACGGCGATCCTTCTGCCGGTCGCCCTGATCCTGCGCCCCGCCTTTCCGCGCGGGCGGGCGTTCTGGGATGTCGTGGTGGTCGGCGTCTTGATCCAGGTGGTCTATTTCGGCTTCTGCTACGTGGCCTTCAAGCTGGGCACCTCGGCAGGGGCGGTGGCGGTGGTCGTGTGCCTGCAACCGATCCTGACCGCCCTGGCCGCCCCGCATCTGACCGGCGAGACGATCGGGCGGCGCGGCTGGATCGGGCTGGGCCTTGGGCTGGCGGGCGCGCTGCTGGCGATCCTGGGCCGTTCGACCGTGGCGGCGGAAAGCGGGCTGGGACTTCTGTGCTGCGGGGTGGCGCTGTTCGGGATCACCGGCGGCACGCTGTATGAAAAGCGCTTCGGGGCCGGGCACCATCCGGTGGCGGCGAACCTGATCCAATATGCCGCCGCGCTGGCCCTGTGCCTGCCCGCCGCCTGGGTCAGCGAGGATATGGCGATCCAGTGGTCGCCGGGCTTTCTGGGGGCGATGGCCTATCTG
Organism: Fuscovulum sp.; assembly: GCA_041916535.1. Lineage (GTDB taxonomy): Bacteria > Pseudomonadota > Alphaproteobacteria > Rhodobacterales > Rhodobacteraceae > Pseudogemmobacter. The sequence continues at coordinate 168,995 of JAYRZG010000010.1, forward strand.
ATCCTGGGCAATTCGCTGCTGGCCATGACGCTTTTGCTGGCGATGATCCGGGCGGGCGAGGTGGCGCGGGTATCCTCGCTCTTCTACCTTGTCCCGCCCTTGTCGGCCCTTTTCGCCTGGCCCCTGCTGGGCGAGGCGATGCCGCCTTTGGCCTGGGCTGGGATGGGGCTGGCGGCGGCGGGGGTGGCGATGGTCACCAGACGCAGGAAAGCGCCTGTCCCACGGTGAGACAAAGCCGCCGCCCTTTCAGATCAAGGGCTTGGGCATTCAGGATTCACCAATTCTTAACCTTTGAGGTCAGGTGCCGTCAGCCCCAGCCGGGCTGCAAGGCCCGCAAGCGCCGCCCGTTCCGCCTTGCCCCATTCCGCCGCCCGCGCCGCGAATAGCGTGGCCTGCGATTGGTGGATCAGCCCGTCGGACAGGATCTTGAGGTGATTGGCCCGCAGGGTTTCCCCCGATGAGGTGATGTCGGCAATCGCCTCGGCGGTCAGGTTCTTTACCGTGCCCTCGGTCGCGCCCTGGCTGTCGACCAGGGCGTAATCGGCCACGCCCTGCGCGGTCAGGAAATCGCGGACAAGGCGGTGATACTTGGTGGCGATGCGCAGGCGATGGCCATGCGCGGTGCGGAAGGCCGCCGCCGCCGCATCCAGATCATCAAGCGTATCGACATCGATCCAGCCCGCAGGCACGGCGATGACCAGATCGGCATGGCCGAAACCCAGCGCCGCCCATTCTGCCACCTGCCGGTCCCAGTCGGCCAGCTTGTCGCGCACCAGATCGCTGCCGGTCACGCCCAGATGGATGCGCCCCGCCGCCAGTTCGCGCGGAATTTCCCCAGCCGACAGGAGCACCAGCTCGACGCCCCCGACCCCCTCGACCGAGCCGGAATATTCCCGCTCGGCCCCCGACAGGCGCAGGGTCACGCCGCGCGCGCCGAACCAGTCAAAAGTCTTTTCCATCAGCCGCCCCTTGGACGGCACGCCCAGCTTGATCATGCCAGCGCCCCCCGCAATGCGGCGACAAGGCCGGGCCGGATGATGCCACCCACCGCCGGGATCGACTTGCCCTGTCCCAGAACGGCGGTCAGCGCGTCATAGCGGCCGCCCGAGGCGACGGCGGGCAGGCTTTTGTCGGCGGCTTCCAGCGTGAAGACGAAGCCGTCGTAATATTCCAGCGTGGTGCGGCCATGGCTGGCCTCGAAGGGCAGGCAGGCCACGTCGATGCCGCGCGCCCGAAGCGCATCCAGCCGGGCGGCGAAGGTTTCGACCGCCGGTTCGATGGCGGGCAGCAGGGGCAGGATGCCGCGCAGATGGTCAAGCGCCGCGCGGGCGGGCGCTTCGAGCGACAGAAGATCGTAGAGCATGGCCGCTTCGGGGGCCGCAATCGGCGGCGCCTTGGCATCTTCCAGCAAAGCCTCGGCGCGGGCGGCGATGTCTTCGGCGCTGCGCAGGCCGACCAAGGGACCAGCCGCAGCGACCAGCGCCTGCGGCGCGTCGCCCGCCAGGCGTTGCAAAAGCTGGGCGCGGGCGGGCGGCAGCGGCGCGCGGCCCGAGAAACGGTCGAGAAGCGCCTTGAATCGCTGCGGCCGCCAGATATGGCGCAGAAGCGCGGCCTTGCGGCGTGGCGTGGTGGAAAGCCCCTTCACCGCCGCCATCAGGATTCCGATATCCCCCGTGGCGGGGCGCAGGTCCAGATCGGCCAGAAGCGTGGTGAACAACGCAAAGACCTCGGCATCCGCCTTGGGGGCGTCACGGTCGAACGCCTCATAGCCCACTTGCAGATATTCGCGGGCGCGACCGTCGAGATGTTCCTGCCGCCGGAAGACCTCGCCCAGATAGGCGTAGCGCGCCGGATCGGCCCCGCCCGCCATATGGGCCTGCACCACCGGAACGGTGAAATCCGGCCGCAGCATCATTTCGCCATTCAGCGGGTCGGCGGTGACATAGGCGCGGGCGCGGATGTCCTCGCCATAAAGATCCAGCAGCGTCTCGGCGGGTTGCAGGATATCGGCCTCGACCGGGGCCGCGCCTTCGGCCAGGAAGGCGGCATAAAGGCGCTCGGCCTCGGCCCGGATCGCGGCTTTGGACGCGGTCATGGCGCCAGCATCTTGCGCACGGCGGCGACCAGATTGGCGCGCGGCACCTCGAGTTGCGCCGGGCGGTCCTTCCATTCCTCAAGCGTCGCGCTTTCGGCGATCTTGGCGCCCAGGATCAGGTCCTTCAGGATCACGGTGCCGTTTGCCGCCTCGTTGCCGCCCTGGATCACGGCGACGGGCGAGGCGCGCTTGTCGGCATATTTCAACTGGTTGCCGAAATTCTTGGGGTTGCCCAGATAGACCTCGGCGCGGATGCCGGCCTGGCGCAGCTCGCCCACCATGGCAAAGTAATCGGCCATGCGGTCGCGGTCCATCACCGTCACCACGACCGGCCCGGCCCCGTCGCCGCCCATCCGCCCCTTGGCGCGCAGCGCCGCCAGCAGGCGATCGACGCCGATGGAAATCCCGGTGGCGGGTACGTCCTGCCCGGTGAAGCGTTTGACCAGCCCGTCATAGCGCCCGCCGCCCGCGACCGAACCGAAATTGCGCGGCCGGCCCTTTTCGTCGGTGATCTGGAAGGTCAGTTCGGCCTCGAAGACCGGGCCGGTGTAGTAGCCCAGGCCACGCACGACGCCGGGGTCAAGCTGGATGCGGTCGGGGCCGTAGCCCTGGGCCAGCAAGAGCGCCTCGATGGTTTCCAGCTCTGTCACCCCCTCGGCGCCGATGGCAGAGGCGCCGACAAGCTCGCGTAGGCGGGCGACGGTGGCGGCGCCAGTGTCGCGCTTGGCGCTGGTGAAGCCCATGATGACCTCGGCCTGTTCCGCCGAAAGCCCCGCGCCCTTGGTGAAATCGCCCGACTCGTCCTTGCGCCCTGCCCCCAGCAGCGCGCGCACGCCGTCTTCGCCAAGGCGGTCGATCTTGTCGATGGCGCGCAGGACGATGCCGCGTTCGGACTCTTTGTCGTCGCCGGAAAGGCCCGCGACTTCCATCACGCCGTTCAGGACCTTGCGGTTGTTGACCTTGATCACATAGTCGCCGGCCAGGCCCAGGCTTTCGAAAATGTCGGACAGCATGGCGCAGATCTCGGCATCGGCGGCGACGCTGCCGCTGCCCACCGTATCGGCATCACATTGATAGAACTGGCGGAACCGGCCCGGTCCCGGCTTTTCGTTGCGCCAGACCGGCCCCATGGCGAAGCGGCGATAGGGGCTGGGCAGGTCGTTGCGATATTGCGCGGCCACACGGGCCAAGGGTGCGGTCAGGTCATAGCGCAGCGCGAGCCAATCCTTGTCCTCATCCTGCCAGGCGAAGACGCCCTCGTTCGGGCGGTCGACATCGGGCAGGAACTTGCCCAGCGCTTCGACCGTTTCCACGGCGCTGGTTTCCAGCGCGTCAAAGCCGTAGCGGTGATAGACGGCGGTGATGGCGTCGAGCATCGCCTTGCGTTCGGTGACCTCGGCCCCGAAATAGTCGCGGAAGCCCTTGGGCGTCTCGGCGCGCGGGCGGCGGATTTTGGCATCGGACATCGGGCGGACCCCTTGCATCGCTCGGGCGTTCCTGTAGCCCGTGGGGGCGGGCGCGGCAAGCAGGCAGAGGGGCGCGGAGGGCAAGATGGATCGGGTTCAGGCGCTTGAGGAAAAGACCGCCCATCTGATGCGGGCGGTCGAGGACCTGTCGGATGTGGTGGCGCGGCAGGCGCGCGAGATCGAGGCCTTGCAGCGCCGGGTGCAGATGCTGATGGAGCGCGAGGCCGAACGCGAGGCGATGGCGGGCGCTGCGCCCGAGGCGAATGTGCGGCCGCCGCATTGGTGACACGCGCGGACTAAGGGTCCGATTTTTCGTCAAAAAATCGGATCACCCCTCGCGGGCCGGGGCGTTGTGGTCGATCAGGTAGCGCTGTGACAGTGGGATGGCGGCGGCGCCCAGGGCGCGGGCGTCGGGGCCGACCGTGCCTTCGCGGATCGCCGGGGGCGCGATGCCGGCCAGGTCGAGCCGGTGGAAGGCGGCCTCGACCCGGCGTGTCATTTCGGCGCGGATCTCGGCGGGCATCCAGCCGTCGATCACCACGGCCTCGATTTCCACCAGCGAGGCGGCGGCAAGGGTGGCCTGCGCCAGCGCCCGCGCGGCACCGTCCATCCAGGCGGAGAGAATGGGCTTCGACACTTCCCAGCGGGCGCTTTGTTCCCAAAGATGGTCGGTGGGTTCTCCGGCGCGCTCCATCGCCTCTGCCAGGACGGACATCGAGGCGAGATCGAGCAGGCGCTGGGTCCGCCCGTCAGGGCCCGCGACCTGCATCGGGCCGATCCCGGCGGCGTTACCGCTTCGGCCAAGGAAAAGCTGGCCATTCACCACCAGCCCCCCACCGATGAAGGTGCCAAAATAGAAATACAGGAAATCCTTGGATTTTTCGCCTGTCCCGAACACCAGTTCCGCGCCGCAGGCAGAGGTGGCGTCGTTCTGGACATAGACCGGAAGGCCGGTCAGGGCGGCAAGTTCGGGGCCGATGTCGCGGTTGCGCCAGGCATCCATCTCGGCCTGGGGCGCGCCCAGGATCGCCACCCAGTTCCAGAGCTGGAAGGGGATCGCCACGCCCATGCCCGTCACCCGGTCGCGGGCATCTTCCGGCAGCCCGGCGACGAGATGCGGCCAGGCCTCGGCCACGAAGCCCACAACCGCATCGGGCGTGGGATAACGGTAGACCCGGCGCTGCGAGCCGCGGATCCGGCCAAGGAAATCGGTCACGATCAGATCGGCCGAGCGGCGGCCGACCTTCAGCCCCAGAAAGAAGGCCCCTTCCGGATTCAAGGACATAGGCACGGAAGGCTGGCCGATCTTGCCGCGGATCGGTTCGCCGCGCAGCAAAAGCCCGTCCTGTTCCAACTGGCGCATGATGACCGAGACGGTCTGGGCGGACAGCCCGGTCAGGCGGGCAATGTCGGTCTTGGCCAGCGCGCCATGGCTGCGCACCAGGGTCAGCACCAGGCGTTCGTTATGCGCCCGCATCCCGGACTGGTTGGTGCCGCGCGGCAGCGCCGTCAGCGCCGGTTCGGCAATCCGTTCCGCCCTTGGATCGTCGTGCAGCGCCACGCCCTTTTCCATCCCTCTTTCAAGTCATTCCGACGTCTTCCAAACGTCTTCCTTACGTCTTGCTTCCGTCTTGTCCGAAACCGCGCGCCTCAGGCCTGCGGCCGCACCACCCCTTTGCGCAGGATCACATTGCCGTAAAGCTGCGTTTCGCCCGTTGCGACCACCGTATGCGCCGCGCGGATGCGCGGATAGAGCGCCTCGCCCGAAAGCGCCGTCACTGCAACCCCTGGCACGAGCCGGGCGGCCAAAGCCTCGATTCCGTCGTGGATCGCACCACGATGTGCCGGATCATTGTGCAGCGAGGCGCGCAGGATCGGCGCGGGCACGTCTGCATCCAGCGGCAGCACTGGCAGGATCGCCTCCAAGAGCGCCAGAACACCATGACCATCGGCGCGGACCAGCCGCTGCGCATGGGATTGCGCCGGGTAATTGCCGTCAACCAGCGCGATCTCGTCGCCGTGACCCATCGCCCGCAAAGCATACAGCAGGTCAGGCCCCAGAAGGGGCGAAAGTCCGATCAGCATCGCGCCACTACCTTGTGCAAAGGATGCAGGCCCCCTCCTCCGAGGTCGCATCTGCCAGGCAGAATGAGGACATCAGCGGTTTTCGTCAATATTAAATCACTGTGATTTATTTATGTTGACGCAAGCGGGGGAATCAGCTTTTTATGGCGCCAGCGCAGCGGAGGAACGGGCTGCGTACGGAACTCGGGCCAAGGGGCCGCAGCCCCGCCCTTCGGGAGGATGACCATGAAAACCACCACCAAAGCCCTTCTGGGCGCGGCCACTGTTGCGCTGTGCTCGGCCATGCCGGCGCTGGCCGATGGCGTATCGGCCTGCCTGATCACCAAGACCGACACCAACCCCTTCTTCGTGAAGATGAAGGAAGGCGCCGAGGCCAAGGCGGCCGAACTGGGCGTGACGCTGAAAGCCTATGCCGGCAAGATCGACGGCGACCATGAAAGCCAGGTCGCGGCCATTGAGGCCTGCGTTGCCGATGGCGCCAAGGGCATTCTGATCACCGCTTCGGACACCAAGGCCATCGTCGATTCTGTCAAGGCCGCGCGGGATGCGGGCCTTCTGGTCATCGCGCTGGACACGCCGCTGGAGCCGATCGACGCCGCCGACGCCACCTTCGCCACCGACAACTTCCAGGCCGGCCTGCTGATCGGGCAATGGGCGGCGGCCAAGATGGGCGGCGATGCCGCCAACGCGAAGATCGCGATGCTGGACCTGGCGATCAGCCAGCCTTCGGTCGACGTGCTGCGCGACCAGGGCTTCCTGCAGGGCTATGGCATCGATCTGGGCGACCCGGCCAAATGGGGCGACGAGGCCGACCCGCGCATCGTCGGCCATGAAGTCACCTCGGGCAACGAAGAAGGCGGCCTGAAGGCGATGGAAGCGCTGCTCGCGAAAGACCCCGACATCAACGTGGTCTACACGATCAACGAACCCTCGGCCGCCGGTGCCTATGAGGCGCTGAAGGCTGCGGGCAAGACCGCGCTGATCGTTTCGGTCGATGGCGGCTGCCCGGGCGTCGAGGATGTGAAGGCCGGCGTGATCGGCGCGACCTCGCAGCAATACCCGCTGCAAATGGCGGCGCTGGGGGTTGAGGCAATTGCGAAATACGCCGCCGACGGCACCAAGCCCGCCCCGACCGAAGGCAAGGACTTTTTCGACACCGGCGTCAAGCTGATCACCGACCAGCCGGTCGATGGCGTCGAGTCGATCGACTCGGCCAAGGGTCTGGAGCTGTGCTGGGGCTGATGCGCCCTAGCAGGACTTCGCGCATTCCGGGTGCTACGCCGCGATAGACAGGCGGGCACCCGAGGTTCACACTGAGGCGACAAGGGCGGCTTTGCGCCGCCCTTGTTGCAAGGCCCCCTTGGGAGGGGCGGGACTTGCCCCGGCGCCGCAACTGCCCGGGCTACGAGGGGGAAGATATGGCAGCGGACCAGAAGGCCGCGACCGGATTCGAAGAGGGGCTGAAGGGCGCCTCGGAAAAGGTCGCCGAGTTCCAGCAGGACAATGACCCGTTGAAGCGCTTGCAGCACTGGCTGCACCAGACGCCATCGGCCGTGCCGATGATCGTGCTGATCGCCTCGCTTCTGGTCTTTGGCCTGGCGGCGGACAATTTCTTCAAGGCGGGCACGCTGTCGACGATCCTTCAGCAGATCGCCATCGTCGGCATCCTGGGCTGCGCGCAGACGCTGGTCGTGCTGACGGCAGGGATCGACCTGTCGGTGGGCGCGATCGCGGTGTTCTGCTCGGTCATCATGGGATTTGTCGGCATCACCGGCGTGACCATCGGCACGCCCGACTGGTTCGGGCCGCTGGCCTTTTCCTTCGTCTTCCATCTGCCGCCCGCGCTGGCGGTGGTGTTCGGCCTGGCCTGCGGCCTGGCCATGGGCGCGCTGAACGGCTGGCTGGTGGCGCGGATGAAATTGCCCCCGTTCATCGTGACGCTGGGGACCTGGCAGATCATCCTCGCGTCGAACTTCATCTTCTCGGCCAATGAGACGATCCGGTCATCGGATGTCGAGACCAAGGCCCCCGCCCTGCGCTTCTGGGGCGAGGACGTGACCTTCTTCGGCATTCCCAAGGCGCCAGAGGGCGTAGATCAGGCCACGATGCAATCGGTCTTCCTGACCACCGACGCCATGCCGGGCACCGGGGTCAAGGTGCTGTATGCTGTGTTCCTGCTGATCGTGCTGGTCATCGCGATGGCCTATGTCCTGCGCTCGACCGCCTGGGGCCGGCATGTCTATGCCACGGGCGACGACCCCGAGGCGGCGGCCCTGGCCGGCGTGCCGACGAAGCGCATCCTCATCCAGGTCTATGCGCTGGCGGGCCTGTTCTGCGCCATCGCGGGCTGGGTGATGATCGGCCGGTTCGGATCGGTCTCGCCCACGGCCTCGACCGGGCAACTGGGCAATATCCAGTCAATCACCGCCGTGGTGATCGGGGGGATCAGCCTGTTCGGCGGGCGCGGCAGCATCGCGGGCATGTTCTTCGGGGCGCTGATCGTGGGCGTGTTCGAGATGGGGCTGCGGCTGGTCGGCACCGACCCGCAATGGACCTTCTTCCTGATCGGCGTTCTCATCATCTTCGCGGTCGCCGTGGACCAGTGGATCAGAAAGGTGTCGGCATGAGCGAGCCCATTCTCAAAGGTCGCGGCCTGGTCAAGCGCTATGGCAAGGTCACCGCGCTGGATCATTGCGACTTCGATCTGATGCCGGGCGAGATCCTGGCGGTGATCGGCGACAACGGCGCGGGGAAATCCAGCCTGATCAAGGCCATCTCGGGGGCGGTGATCCCCGACGAGGGTGAGATCACGCTGGAGGGCCGCCCGGTTTCCTTCAAGACGCCGATCGAGGCGCGGGCGGCGGGGATCGAGACGGTCTACCAGACGCTTGCCATGTCGCCCGCCCTGTCGATCGCGGACAACATGTTCATGGGCCGCGAGCTGCGCAAGCCCGGGATCATGGGGCAGGTCTTCCGCCAGCTCGACCGGCCGCGGATGGAGAAATTCGCCCGCGAGAAGCTGAACGAGCTGGGGCTGATGACGATCCAGAACATCAACCAGGCGGTCGAGACCCTGTCGGGCGGCCAGCGGCAGGGCGTGGCTGTGGCGCGGGCGGCGGCCTTCGGGTCGAAGGTGGTGATCCTCGACGAACCGACCGCCGCGCTGGGGGTCAAGGAAAGCCGCAAGGTGCTTGAGCTGATCCGCGACGTGCGCGACCGGGGCATCCCGATCATCCTGATCAGCCACAACATGCCGCATGTGTTCGAGATCGCCGATCGCATCCACATTCACCGGCTGGGAAAGCGGCTCTGCGTGATCAAGCCGCAGGATTACACTATGTCGGATGCGGTGGCGTTCATGACCGGGGCGAAACTGCCCGAGGGTGTCAGCGAGGCGGCCTAGGGCCGCAGGCTTGGGGGAGGCGCGCGTGACGCCGGACGATCTGGCGCGGCTGATCCGCGAAAGGCAGGGCAAGGCCAACCCCGACCAGCGCTTTCTGGTGGCGCTGGCCGGGCCGCCTGCCAGCGGCAAATCCACCCTGGCCGAGCATCTGGCGGGGCTGTTGCAGCCCGGCGCGCGTGTCGTGCCGATGGATGGCTTCCATTATGACGATGCCGTCCTGGTGCCGCGCGGCTTGCGCCCGCGCAAGGGCGCGCCGGAAACCTTTGACGCCCATGGCTTCCTGCATCTGATCCGCCGCTTGCGCAGCGAGCCGGACGTGGCAATCCCGATCTTCGACCGCAGCATGGAAATGGCGCGCGCCGCCGCCGACATCGTCGGGCCGCAGGACCGCATCCTGATCGTCGAGGGCAATTACCTGCTGCTGGATGCCGAACCCTGGCGGCAGCTGGCGCCGCTGTTCGACATGACCGTCTTTCTGGATGTCGACGAGCCGGAACTGGTGCGCCGCCTGACCGCGCGCTGGCACCACCATGGCAAGACCGAGGCCGAAGCGCGGGCCTGGATCGACAGCAACGATCTGCCCAATGCGCTGACGGTGCTGCGCCAGTCGCGCCCCGCCGAGATCGTGGTGAAATGACGCGCGGCCGGTTTTTCGGCCCGAAAAGGCTTGACGCGGCGGGCAGAAAGACCAACTAGGCTGAAACCCGCCGCGACGCGCGCATTACGCCCGCTTGCCACGCCACGACGAGGACGCCCCACATGTCTCCAGCCCTGATCGCAGCGCTTCCCTTTCTTGGCGCGCTGTTTCCAGGGATTGCCGCCCGGTTCGGGCGCGGTCCGGCGGCCCTGGTGGCGGGGATGGCGACGGCGCTGGCGCTGGCGGGGCTTCTGTCCCACGCGCCCGCCGTGCTGGCAGGCGAGGCGGTGACGGCGCGGTTCACCTGGATTCCGGCGCTGGGTCTGGATGCCAGTTTCCGCATCGACGGGCTGGGGATGATGTTCGCCGGGCTGATCCTGGGGATCGGCCTTCTGATCATCCTTTACGCCCGCTTCTACCTGGACGAGGCCGAGCCCATCGGCCGTTTCATGACCTATCTGCTGCTGTTTCAGGGCGCGATGGTGGGCATCGTGCTGTCGGACAACATCCTGTTGCTGCTTGTGTTCTGGGAGCTGACCTCGCTGTCCTCCTTCCTGCTGATCGGCTGGTGGCAGAACCGGCCCGAAGGGCGGCAGGGCGCGCGGATGGCGCTGGCGGTCACGGGCGGCGGCGGGCTGGCGATGATCGCGGGGATGCTGATCCTTGGGAATATCGCGGGCAGCTATGACATCTCGGAGATCGTGACCAAGGGCGCCGAGATCCAGGCCAGCCCCTGGTATCTGACCGCGCTGATCCTTATCCTGCTGGGCGCCTTCACCAAATCGGCGCAGTTCCCGTTCCATTTCTGGTTGCCGCACGCAATGGCCGCGCCCACGCCGGTTTCGGCCTATCTGCATTCGGCCACGATGGTGAAGGCGGGGCTGTTCCTGATGGCGCGGCTGTGGCCGGCGCTGGCGGGCACGCCGGAATGGACGGCCATCGTCGCCACGGCGGGGCTGGTCACGCTGCTTTTGGGCGCGAAGATCGCCTTCTTCAAGGATGACCTGAAGGCGATCCTGGCCTTTTCGACCGTCAGCCATCTGGGGCTGATCACCTTTCTTCTGGGCATCGGCACCAAGGCGGCGGCGACGGCGGCGATGCTGCATATCCTGTGCCACGCAAGCTTCAAGGCGGCGCTGTTCATGGTGGCGGGGATCGTCGATCACGCCGCCCATACCCGCGACATCCGATCCCTGGGAGGCTTGCGCAAGGCCATGCCGCTGACTTTCGTGATCGCGGCGGTTGCCAGCCTGTCGATGGCGGGTTTCCCGCCGCTGAACGGCTTTCTGTCGAAAGAGATGATGCTTGAGGAAGCCTCGCATCTTTACTGGCTGACCGCCTGGCTGGTGCCCGCGCTGGCCACGGCGGGGGCGCTGCTGTCGGTCGGCTATTCGCTGCGCTTCCTGTCCCATGCCTTCCTGGGCGAACCGCGCGAAAGCCTGGAACATGCGCCGCATGATCCCGGCACGGGTCTCTGGGTGGCCCCGGCCCTGCTGGCGGTGCTGGTGGTGGTGTCGGGTCTGCTGCCGATGGCGACCTTTGCGCCCTTTGTCGATGCGGCGGCCAGTGCCGTGACCGGCGAGACGGTTCATGCCCATATCGCGCTGTGGCACGGGCTGGAACCGGCGGCGCTGTGGATGTCGCTGATGGCGATTGGCGGCGGCCTGGTGATCCTGGGCCTGTATCCGCAATTGCGCGCGTTGTGGGATGGCTTCCCGCGGCCCGAGGCGAAGGCGATCTTCGATGCCGTGATCGGGGCGCTGGCGACCCTGGCGCGGGTCTTTACCGCCACCGTGCACAACGGCGCGCTGCATCGGGCGCTGTGGACCGCGACCGTTGCGATTGTCGCGGCGGGTCTCTGGGCCTGGTGGGGCGCGCCGCAGGCGGCGGGAACGCGCCCGCCCGTGCCGCTGACGCTGGTCGGCGTGCTGGGCTTTGCCGTCCTGGCGCTGGCGGCGCTGGGGGCGGCCTGGCGCCACCACGAGCGGGTGCTGGCGCTGATCCTGACCGGGATCGTCGGGCTGCTGCTGTCCGGCGCCTTCGCCTGGTTCTCGGCCCCCGATCTGGCGCTGACCCAGATTTCGGTCGAGGTGGTGACGATCCTTCTGATGCTGCTGGCGCTGAACTTCCTGCCTGCGAAAACGCCCAGGGAAAGTGCGCCCTGGCGGCGGCTGCGCGATCTGGCGGTGGCGGCGGCGACCGGGCTGGGCACGGCGGCGCTGGCCTATGCTCTGATGCGCCGCGACGCGCTGTTCCCGCTGATTTCCGAATTCCACTGGGCGCAATCCAAGCCCGGCGCGGGCGGCACCAATGCGGTCAACACGATCATCGTCGATTTCCGCGGCTATGACACCTTTGGGGAGATCATCGTTCTGGGCATCGCCGCGCTGGTGATCTTTGCGCTGGCCGAGGCGGTGCTGGGCAGCGCCCGCGCCTGTGCGCGTCTGGCGGCGCTGGATACCGGCCGCGATGCGGGCGACGCGCATCCGGTGATGCTGGTGGCGGGGACGCGGTTCCTGCTGCCGGTCGCCCTGACGGTGGGAGTCTATATCTTCCTGCGCGGCCACAACCTGCCGGGTGGCGGTTTCGTCGCCGGTCTGATCTTCTCGATCGCCGTTCTGTGGCAATACATGGCCTCGGGCTATGACTGGTCGGACCGGCGGCAGAAATTCAACCACCATGCCTTCATCGGCGCGGGCGTTCTGACGGCCAGCGTGACGGGTCTGGGGGCCTGGGCGATGGGCCTGCCCTTCCTGACCTCGGGCTATACCCATGTGCATATCTGGCCGCTGGACGATATCGAGCTGGCCACGGCGGCGCTGTTCGATCTGGGCGTGTTCCTCTGCGTGCTGGGGGCGGTGATGCTGTCCTTGGCAACGCTGTCGCGGCTGTCGCAGCACACGCGACATGGCCGGACAGAGCGGGAGGTCTGAGATGCAGGGGATTGGCATGGAAGCCCTGGTCGCCGGTGCCATCGGCATCTTCACCTTTGTCGGCACCTATCTGATGCTGCGGCTGCGCAGCTTTCCGGTGATCCTGGGGCTGACCTTCCTGAGCTATGCGGTGAACCTGTTCATCTTCGCTGTGGGGCGGCTGAAACCGGGGGCGGACCCGATCGTCGGCCAGACCGAGATACCGACCGATCCGCTGCCGCAGGCGCTGGTGCTGACCGCCATCGTGATTTCCTTCGGGATGACGGCGGTGATCGTGATGATGGGCCTGGGCGCCTATTTCGAGACCGGCAATGACAAGGTCGACGCGCCGCCCGGCAGGGATGGCACACCGGAAGATGCCTCGGACGATCCGGCCGGGCTTGAGCCAGCACCGGAGGCACGGGCATGAGCGGCGCGGGGATGGGACATCTGATCATCGCGCCCGTGGTGCTGCCGGCGGTTCTGGCTGGCATCACGCTTCTTTTCGCGCGCAACCGGCCGGGGCTGGCCCGCGCGCTGGCGGGGGCGGGCAATGCCGCGCTCTTGGTGATCGCGCTCGTGCTGTTCAACGCGGCCTCGGGCGCGGGGCCGGAGCTGTATCGGCTGGGCGACTGGCCCGCGCCTTTCGGAATCGTGCTGGTGCTTGACCGGCTGTCGGCGCTGATGCTGCTTTTGACGGCAGGCCTGTCGATGGCAGTGCTGCTGCAGGCCATGGCGACGGGCTGGGACAGGCGCGGCGTGCATTTCCATGCCCTGTGGCTGTTCCAGCTGATGGGGCTGAACGGCGCCTTCCTGACCGGCGACGCCTTCAACCTGTTCGTCTTCTTCGAGGTTCTGCTGATCGCCTCATACGGGTTGATGGTCCATGGCGGCAGCGGGCCGCGCATCCGCGCCGGGCTGCATTACATCGCGGTCAACCTTGTCGGCTCGACCCTGTTCCTGTTCGCGCTGGCGACGATCTATTCGGTCATGGGCACGCTGAACATGGCCGATCTGGCGGTGAAGCTGCGCGACCTGCCGGCCGATGACGTGGCGCTGATGCGGGTGGCGGCGGTCCTGCTGATGCTGGTCTTTGCCGTGAAAGGCGCGCTGGTGCCCTTGCATTTCTGGCTGCCGGGCACCTATGCCAAGGCGCCGGGCGTGGTGGCGGCGCTGTTCGCCGTGATGACCAAGGTCGGCGCTTATGCCGCGATCCGCACCGGGACGATGATCTTTCCGCCCGATCTGCCCGCCACCGGCCCGCTTCTGAGCCAGATGCTGCTGCCCGCTGCGCTGCTGACGCTGGCCGTGGGCGCGGTGGGCGTTCTGGGGGCGCGCAGCCTGCCGCGTCTGGCCGCCTATGCCGCCATCGCCTCGATGGGGACGGCCTTCACCGCCATCGCGGGCTTTGGCCCGCAGGCCATTGGCGCGGCGCTGTACTACATGGTCCATTCCACGCTGGCCGCCGCCTTCCTGTTCCTTCTGGCCGATGTTCTGGCCAGCCGGGGCGCGGTCTGGCTGGACGGCGATCTTGCGGCCAAGGGGCCGCGCCTGCCCGGCCCGACCGCCGCGCTGTTCCTGGCCGCCGCCGTGGCCTGCGCCGGTCTGCCGCCGTTGTCGGGTTTCATCGGCAAGCTGTTCGTGCTGCAGGCCACCGCCCCGGAGGCGGCCTGGGTCTGGCCGGTGGTGCTGGGCGGGTCTTTCCTGATGATCCTGGGCTTTGCCCGGGCGGGGTCGAACCTGTTCTGGAAGGCCGGCGGCCCCGCCCCGGCCCGCCCGCTGGGCCTGAACGAGCTGGCCATTCCCGGCCTGTTCCTGGTGGCGCTGGCCGCGCTGTCGGTGCTGGCCGGGCCGGTCAGCGACTGGATGGCGGTGACCGCCGCGCATCTGGTCGATCCCGCGGCCTATATCGACGCCAACCGCCTGGGTGAAGGAGCCTGACCATGCTGCGCCGCCTGTTCCCGCACCCCGCCGAAAGCGCCTTTCTGGTGCTGTTCTGGCTGATCCTTGCCAATCGCTGGACCTTCGGCAGCCTGGTCCTGGCGGTGACCCTGGGCGTGACGATCCCGCTGGCGACAGGCGCCTGGTGGCCAGAGCGGCCGCGCCTGCGACGGCCGTTCGGCCTGCTGGGCTATATGGCCATCGTGGTCTGGGATGTGATCGTATCGTCCTTTCAGGTCGCCAAGATCATTCTCTTCATGCCCAAGGACCAGATCCGCAGCAGTTTTGTCACCGTGCCGGTCGATCTGAAATCGCCCGAGGCGATCAGCCTTCTGGCCGGTACGATCACCATGACCCCCGGCACGCTGACGGCCGATTTCTCGGCCGATGGGCGCAGCCTCTTGATCCATTCCCTGCATGCCCCCAATCCCGACGAGGTGCGCGACGGGATCAAGACCCGTTACGAGGCCCGGCTGATGAGGATTTTCGAATGATCCTGGACACCGCAATCCTGTTTGCCATGGGCTGTTTCGCCCTGGCCCTGGTTCTGAACCTGATCCGCATCGCCACCGGCCCGACCATGGCCGACAAGATCCTGGCGCTGGACACGATGACGGTGAACGTGATCGCGCTGCTGATGCTCTATGGTGCGGGGATCGGCGGCATGACGGTCTTTGAACCGGCGATGCTGTTTGCCATGACCGGCTTCGTCTCGACCGTGGCGCTGTGCAAATACCTTCTGCGCGGGAGCATCATCGAATGATCGGCCCCGTGATCGAGATTGTGCTGGCCGTGGTGGTCGTGGGCGGCGGGCTGTTCGGCCTGATCGGTAGCTGGGGCCTGTTGCGGCTGCCGCAGTCGATGCAGCGGCTGCACGCGCCGACCAAGGCGACGACGCTGGGCGTGGGCGCGGCGCTGATCGCGTCGAATGCCGAGATGTGGACCCTGACCGGGCGCTTTGCCTGGCAGGAGATCCTGATCACCCTCTTCCTGTTCATCACCGCCCCCCTGTCGGCGCTGATGCTGTCGAAAGTGCATCTGGCGCGGCATATCGACCGCAGCACCCTGCCCCGGCCCGAAGGCGGCGGCCAATGGGCGACCGAGGCGCCGGATGGCCTGATCCGCGACCCGAACGCCCCGGCCCGCAGCGAGCCGCCGACGAATTCCTGACCAAAAGGTCAATTTTCGTGGCGAGGCGCTTGCCGCCCGCAATGCGGCGTGCCATCGTCGGGTGCAAGCTTGGGGAGGCCCCGCCGTGAACACCATCGCCGCTGCCCGCGTCGGGACGGGACTGGTCCCGCAATCGGGACATGCGCGCAATCCCGGAATGGCGCTGGATCTGGACTGGGTGGCGGGCGTTCAGGCCAACACCTCGGCCATCGAACGGCGTTGCGCCACCCTGGGCGGACGGCGCAGCGTGAAGAAGGAATTCCAGGCGGCCTGGCTGTTGAAGGCGGTCTCGCTGATCGACCTGACCACCCTGTCCGGCGATGACACGCCGGGAAGGGTGCAAAGGCTTTGCGCCAAGGCGCGGCAGCCCGTTTCGCCCACGATGCTTGAGGCTCTGGGGATGCCGGGCCTGACCGTGGGCGCGGTCTGTGTCTATCACGACATGGTGGAAACGGCGGTCAAGGCGCTGGATGGCTCGGGGATTCCGGTCGCGGCGGTTTCGACCGGCTTTCCGGCGGGCCTGTCGCCATGGCATCTGCGCATCGCCGAGATTGGCGAGTCCGTTCAGGCAGGCGCGCAGGAGATCGACATCGTGATCTCGCGCCGCCATGTGCTGACCGGCAACTGGCAGGCGCTGTATGACGAGATGGCCGAAATGCGGGCCGCCTGCGGCGCGGCGCATGTCAAGGCGATCCTGGCGACGGGCGAGTTGCAGACCCTGCGCAATGTGGCGCGGGCAAGCCTGGTCTGCATGATGGCGGGGGCAGATTTCATCAAGACCTCGACCGGGAAAGAGGCGGTCAACGCCACCCTCCCGGTGACGCTGACCATGATCCGCGCCATCCGTGACTATGAGGCGCGCACGGGCTTCAAGGTCGGCTACAAGCCGGCGGGCGGGATTTCCAAGGCCAAGGATGCGCTTCTGTATCTGGCGCTGATGAAGGACGAGCTGGGCCATGACTGGCTGCAACCCGATCTGTTCCGCTTTGGCGCCTCGTCGCTTCTGGGCGATATCGAGCGGCAGCTGGAGCATCATCTGACCGGGCAATATTCGGCCGGGTATCGCCATGCCCTGGCGTGAAGTAGCGTCATCTTGGCCGGTTCAGGGCCGCGAGCTTTGAGGACAAGACCATGACGATCAAGGAAATCTTCGACAGCATGTCCTATGGCCCCGCCCCAGAAAGCAGCGCCGAGGCCATGGCCTGGCTGAAAAGGCACGGCGTGTTCGGCGCGTTCATTGACGGGGCTTTCGCGGCACCCGAAGCGCCGTTCGACACCAAGAACCCCGCGACGGGGGCGGTTCTGGCGCAGGTGTCGCAGGGGTCGGCCGAGACGGTGGATGCGGCGGTTAAATCGGCGGCCAAGGCCTTTCCGAAATGGGCCAGGACCAGCGGGGCGCAGCGGGCGCGCATCCTCTATGCCCTGGCGCGGCTGGTGCAGAAACACGCGCGGCTCTTCGCGGTTTTGGAAAGCCTGGACAATGGCAAGCCGATCCGCGAAAGCCGCGACATCGACATTCCGCTGGTGGCGCGGCATTTCTACTATCACGCCGGTCTGGCGCAGCTCCTGGAAGCCGAAAAACCGGGCATGGCGCCTTTGGGCGTCTGCGGCGCGGTGATCCCGTGGAACTTCCCCCTCTTGATGCTGGCCTGGAAGGTCGCGCCCGCGCTGGCGGCGGGCAATACCGTGGTGCTGAAGCCCGCCGAATACACCCCGCTGACGGCGCTTCTTTTCGCCGAGATCAGCCGCGAGGCCGGTCTGCCCAAGGGCGTTCTGAACATCGTGACCGGCGATGGCGCGACCGGGGCGGCGCTGGTCGACCATCCGCAGGTCGCGAAGATCGCCTTCACCGGCTCGACCGAGGTGGGCCGCAGGATCCGCGCGGCAACGGCGGGCAGCGGCAAGGCGCTGACTTTGGAACTGGGCGGCAAGTCGCCCTATATCGTCTTCGACGATGCCGATCTGGATTCCGCCGTCGAGGGGCTGGTCGATGCGATCTGGTTCAATCAGGGCCAGGTCTGCTGCGCCGGTTCGCGCCTTCTGGTGCAGGAAGGCGTGGCCGAGCGTTTCCATGAAAAGCTGAAGCGCCGGATGGACGGGCTGCGGCTGGGCGACCCGCTGGACAAGTGCATCGACGTGGGCGCGGTGGTCGATCCGGTGCAGCTGGAAACGATCACCCGGCTGGTGGACGGGTCGGATGGTGAGGTCTACCGCGCCGCAACCCCGGTGCCGCCGGGCTGCTTCTACCCGCCGACGCTGATCACCGGCCTGTCCACCTCGTCGCGGCTGATGCAGGAGGAGATCTTCGGCCCGGTGCTGGTGAGCATGACCTTCCGCACCCCGGCCGAGGCGGTGGAGTTGGCCAACAACACCCGCTACGGGCTGGCGGCCAGCCTGTGGAGCGAGAATATCAACCTCGCGCTGGACATCGCGCCCAAGCTGCGGGCCGGGGTGGTCTGGGTCAATGCGACCAACCTGTTCGACGCGGCGGCGGGCTTTGGCGGGGTGCGGGAATCGGGCTTTGGCCGCGAGGGGGGCTGGGAAGGGCTGATGGCCTATCTGCGGCCCGCCTCCGCTGCCAAGGCGCTGAAAGCCGTGACCCCGGTGGCGGAACCGGCCAACCCCGAGGTGGGCGGCATCGACCGCACGGCGAAACTGTTCATCGGCGGCAAGCAGGCCCGGCCCGATGGCGGCTATTCGCGCGCGGTCTGGTCGGCCAAGGGGCGGCTTCTGGGCCATGTCGGCCTTGGAAACCGCAAGGACATAAGGAACGCGGTCGAGGCCGCCCATGCCGCCAAGGGCTGGGCCAAGGCCAGCGCCCATGGCCGGGCGCAGGTGCTGTATTACATCGCCGAGAACCTGTCGGCCCGGGCCGATGAATTCGCCGCCCGGCTGCGCGACATGACCGGGGCGAGGGGCGAGGCCGAGGTCGAAGCGTCGATCGACCGGCTGTTCACCTATGCCGCCTTTGCCGACAAATACGAAGGCGCCGCGAAACCCGTGCCGCTGCGAGGGCTTGCGCTGGCCCTGCCCGAACCCGTGGGCGTGATCGGCGCGCTTTGCCCGGACGAGGCGCCGCTTCTGGGGCTGGTCTCGGTTTTGGCCCCGGCCATCGCCATGGGCAATGCCTGCGTGCTGGTGCCTTCGGAAGCCTTCTCGCTGGCGGCGACGGACTTCTACCAGGTGCTGGAAACCTCGGACGTTCCGGCGGGCGTGGTCAACATCGTCACCGGCGGCCATGGCGAATTGGCCAAGGCGCTGGCCGGGCATATGGATGTGGATGTGGTCTGGTCCTTCTCTTCGGCCCCCGTCTCGGGGCTGATCGAGGCGGAAAGCGTGTCGAACCTGAAACGCACCTGGGTCAATCACGGCCAGGCGCGCGACTGGATGCAGGCCGATGCCCGCGCCTTCCTGGCCCGCGCGACCGAGATCAAGACGGTCTGGGTGCCCTACGGCGAATAGCGTGCCCGGCCCTTTCTTCTGTTCTCTAAATATCCCCGCCGGAGGCGCAGCTTTCCGCCGGGCGATCCCACGGGGCAGACCTAGCGCCTGACCGTCAGGAAGGGCTGGCCTGCGATGATCGTGCCGATCCGCGCGGCGAAAGGGTCGCCGCCGTCATGGAGCGCCGAAAGCAGCGCCTCGGCCTTCTCGGCCGGCACGCAGGCGAGAAGGCCGCCGCAGGTCTGCGGGTCGAACAAGAGATCGGTGCGCGGGCTGGCGGGGGCGTCGACGGCCCAGCCCAGCGCGGCGCGATTGGCGGGGGCGAAGCTGGAATGCTGGCCATGGGCGGCCAGCGCCTCGGCCCCGGGCAGAAGGGGAAGCGCGCCAAGGTCCAGTTCGGCAGCCGCGCCGGAGGCGCGCAGGATTTCCATCAGATGCCCGGCAAGGCCAAAGCCGGTGACATCGGTCATGGCATGGGCATGGCGGGCAAGGATCGCGGCGGCGGGGGCCAGCGGGCGGTCCATCGTGGCCAGACAGGCGGCGACCGCCTCGCCCAGCACCAGCCCCGGCAGGCGCGCGAGTGCCATCTCGGCGGCGAGGATGGTGCCGGTGCCAAGCGGTTTGGTCAAAAGGATCGCATCCCCGGGCCGCGCGCCACCCTTTTCGATCACCTGCGCGGCAAGACCGGTGAGCGAGAAGCCGATGACCAGCTCGTCCCCCTGCGTCGTATGGCCGCCGACAAGATCCGCCCCCGCCGCGCGCAGCACCGAAGCCGCCCCTTCCATGATCTCGGCCAGCATCCGGGCCTGAAGCGGTTCTGACAGGCGCGGCAGCGTCACCTGGGCCAGCGCGGTCTGCGGGGCGGCGCCCATGGCCCAGATATCGCCAAGGGCATGGATCGCGGTCAGCCGGGCCATCAGGCGGGCATCCTGCGTGAAGGCGCGCAGATGGTCGGTGGTCAGGACCTGCAGCCCGCCGCCCGGCAGGGCGATCACGGCGGCATCGTCGCCGCGCCCGCGCAGGACCTCGGGGCGCTGCGGCGCGGGCAGGGATTGCAGCGCCTCGGACAGGGCCTGCGCGCCGACCTTGGCCCCGCAGCCGGCGCAAAGCGGCTTTTCGCCCAGCGCCTGCGCCAGACCCTGCGCCGCCTCTGCGGGCAGGGTCGGCCGGGCCATGGCGGGATAATCGGCGAACATCGCCATGAAGCGGCGGTCGATGCGGTCTTTCAGCCGCCACAACCAGGGCCCGCCCGCGCGCAGGCCGAACTTGTCGGCCACCGCCGCCTTGCCCCCGGTGGAAACGAGTTTCAGGTAATCGCGCTGCGGCTGGTAGGTTTTCAGCCCGCCCCCACTGGCCAGCGCGCGCAGGTTATGGGCCAGCACCGGCGCTTCGCGCACGGCGAAGACCCCGGCCTTGGGGCGCGGGGCATGGCTCAGATGCGCACAATCCCCGGCCGCCAGGATGGCGGGGTCCGAAGTCTGGAGCGTGGGGCCGACGGCAAGGAAGCCGTCCTGGGTGGCAAGGCCGCTTTCCGCCAGCCAGGGCTGCGGCTGGCCGCCCGCGACCAGAAGGGTGAAGTCCGAGCGCAGGGTCTCGCCCGTTATCAGGGTGACCGAGGCGGCCTCGATCCGCGCCAGATCGCAGCCGGGGCGGAAGGCGATGCCCGCGCGGTCCAGTTCGCCCATCAGCCGCGCCCGCGCGGCGGGGCCGATCTGCGGCAGGGCGGTCGCCGCGCGGTCGATCAGGGTGATCTGCGGCTTTGCCCCCTGCCCTTTCAGGCGATGGGCCGAAGCCAGCGCCAGTTCCACCCCGCCGACCCCTGCCCCCACGATCACCAGATGCGGCGTTTCCGGGCGGCGGGCAAGGAAAGCCTCCCAGGCCTCGGCATAGGCGCCAAGGGGTTTGGCGGCCACGGAATGCACATCGCTCCCAGGGACGCCAGGCAGGCCGGAACCGATGCCGATGTCGATGGAACACAGGTCATAGGCCAAAGGCGGGCGATTGGACAGGTGGATGCGCTTCGCCGCAGGGTCGATGCCGGTGGCCCGGTCCAGCACCAGCGCCGCCCCGGCAAAGCGGGCCAGACGGACAAGGTCGATGAAGATCTCGTCGCGGCGGTAATGGCCGGCGATCAGGCCGGGCAGCATGCCGGTATAGGGTGCTGCGGGGCCGGGATTCACCAGAGTAAGCCGCAGGCCCGGCAGCGGGCGCATGGCGAACATGCGCAGCGCCAGCGCATGGGCATGGCCGCCGCCGATCAGGACCGCATCCTGCACGAAGGGGAAAGGCGCGCCTTGCTTCATGCCCAAGACCTAGCGGCGCGGGCGGCGCTTGGCGAGGGGCTTGCGCGATTGCGCGCGCCCACGCGCACGCTTAGGCTGAAGGCATGAAGTCGCGCACGCGCATCACCATCGCCCAGACCCAGCGCCTGTCGCTGAACACAGCCCTTGCGACCTCGATCCGGGTCTTGCGGGCCGATGCCGCGGGGCTGACGCAATTCCTTGAGGAACAGGCGGCCGAGAACCCGACGCTGGTTCTGGGCGCCGCCCCGCCGCCCGACTGGCTGCCGCGCTGGGGCGAGGCCCTGCGGGCGCTGCGCAGCACCGGGTCGGGCGGCGGGCCGGGAATCGACCCCGACCAGATCGTCATCGCGGGCGCGGGGCCAAGCCTTTCCGCCCATGTCGGCCATGCCATCGCCGCGCTGCGCCTGACTGTCCGCGCCCAGCGCATCGCCGACCATCTGGCGCTGGCGCTGGAACCCTCGGGCTGGCTGGGCCGCCCCCTGTCGCGTATCGCCGCTGAAGCGGGGGTCAGCGAGGCCGAGGCCGAAGCGGTGCTGGCGCGGCTGCAGGAGCTGGAGCCGACCGGGCTTTTCGCCCGCGATCTGGCCGAATGCCTGCGGCTGCAGGCAGTCGAGGCCGGGCATCTGGACAAGGTGATGGAGGGCATTCTGGCCCGTCTGCCCCTTGTAGCCGAAGGGGCGCTGGGGCGGCTGTCGCGACTGATCGGCTGCACGCCGGACGAGGTGGCGCAGCGCATCCGGCGCCTGCGCGGTTATGACCCCAAGCCCGGTGCGCGCTTTCAGGACGGCGCGGCACCGGTCGCGGTGCCGGATCTGGTGGCGACGCGCAGCGGCGAGGGCTGGCACATGGCGCTGAACCGTTCGGCCCTACCCACGGTCACGCTGGCCGGGCCGAAAGGCCCGGAACGCGCGGCGGCGGCGGCGCTGATCCGCATGGTCGAGGGCCGCAACACCACGCTGCTTGCCGTCGCGCGCGAGGTGCTGCGGCGGCAGGAGGCGGTGCTTGAGGCCGGGATCGGCGCCTTGGTGCCGATGACCATGGCCGATGTGGGCGAGGCCTTGGGCCTGCATCAAAGCACGGTCAGCCGTGTGGTGGCCGGGGCGGCGGTGGACACGCCGGGCGGCACCTTCTGGCTGCGCGCGTTGTTCTCGCCCGCCGTGCGGCAGGACGGTCCGGCGGGGGCGGCGCTGCGCGATGCGCTGGCGCGGATGGTGGCGGCGGAAGATCCGGCCAAACCGATGAGCGATGCCGATCTGGCCCAGGCCCTGGCCGGGGCGGGCGCGCCCCTGGCACGGCGGACAGTGGCGAAATATCGCGGCATCCTTGGCATCGCCCCGGCCCATGCCCGCCGCCGCAGGGCGCGGCGATGACTGCCGCTGCCCGCCCCTATGGCCCGCAGGACCGGGCGGCCTGCCTGGCGCTGTTCGACGGCAATGTCCCGCGCTTCTTCGCGCCGAAGGAACGGCAGGAATTCAGCGATTTCCTTGATACCCTGCCGCCAGACGGGACCTATCTGGTGCTGGAAGAGGCCGGGCGGATCCTGGCCTGTGGCGGGCTTGCGCTGGAGGCCGGGGGCGAGGAAGCGAGCCTGTGCTGGGGCATGGTCGCGCGGTCGCATCAGGGCACGGGTCTGGGCCGCGCGCTGACCAGGGCACGGCTGGCGCAGGCGCGGGCATTGCCCGGGGTCACGCAGGTCCGCCTGTCGACCAGCCAGCATACGGCGGGGTTTTACGCGGGCTTCGGCTTTGCCATCACCGGCGTCAGGCCCGAAGGCTTTGGCCCCGGGCTGGACCTCGTTGACATGGCCCTGCCCCTGTCGCGGCCCTGACGGGACGCGATCTGCCGCAACCAGCCCCTTGCCATGTCGTTTCCGGGGATGACCCGCGTCGCGCGTCGCGCTAGGCCCCATGTCAGGCCCAGAGGCGGCAAGGGAACGGGACGGATGGCATATTTCCTCGGCGTCGATACGGGCGGCACCTATACCGATGCGGTGCTCTTGGACGAGGCGGCCAATGTGATCCTGGGCAAGGCCAAGGCCTTGACCAGCCGCCACGACCTTGCGGTGGGAATCGGGCAGGCGGTCGATGCGGCGCTGGCAGCATCGGGGCTGGCCCCCGACCAGGTGGCACTGGTCTCGCTCTCCACCACGCTGGCCACCAACGCGCTGGTCGAGGGTCAGGGCGGTCGCGTCGCCTTGGTCTCGGTCGGCTTCGATGCGGGCGATCTGGAGCGCGCCGGTCTGTCCGAGGCGCTGAAGGGCGATCCGGTGATCGCGATTGCGGGCGGCCACAGCCATGCCGGGATCGAGGCGGCGAAGCTGGACATCGCCGCGCTGGAAACGGCGCTGGCCGAAGTGGCCGACGGAGTCGTGGGCTTTGCCGTGGCGGCGCGCTTTGCCACACGCAACCCGGCGCATGAGATTGCGGTGCGCGAGGCGATCCGGCGGCTGACCGGGCGGCCCGTGACATGCAGCCATGAATTGTCGGCGCAGTTGAACGGGCCGAAGCGGGCGCTGACAGCGGTCTTGAATGCGCGGCTGATCGGGATGATCGACCGGCTGGTCGCCGCCTGCGAGCGGCACCTGGCCGCCGTGGGCATCAAGGCACCCCTGATGGTGGTGCGGGGCGATGGCGCGCTGATCAGCGCCGCCATGGTGCGCGAGCGCCCGATCGAGACCATCCTGTCCGGCCCCGCCGCCAGCATCGTCGGCGCGCGCTGGCTGACCGGGGCCAAGGATGCGCTGGTCAGCGATATCGGCGGCACCACGACCGATGTGGCGCTGCTCAAGGACGGGCTGCCCGAGATCGACCCGCAAGGCGCGCGGGTCGGCGGCTGGCGCACCATGGTCGAGGCCGTGGCGATGCGCACCACCGGCCTTGGCGGCGACAGCGAGGTGCATCTGGTGACCGAGGGGCTGGCAGGCCGGTTGCGCCTGGGCCCAAGGCGGCTGATCCCGGTCTCGCTTCTGGCCAAGGACCATGGCGCGATGGTGCATGACGCGCTGGACCGCTGGCTGTCGACCGATACGGCGGGCGAGATGGATGGACGTTTCGTCCTTCCCATGGCCGGGGCGGTTGCGGGTGGCCTGTCGCCGCGCGAGGCCACGGTTCTGGCCCGGATCACCGCGCCGATGCCCGCAGGCAAGGCCCTGACCTCGCGGCTTGAGGCGGCGGCGCTGGAGCGGCTGGTGGCGCGGGGGCTGGTGATGCTGTCGGGCGTGACGCCTTCGGATGCCAGCCATGTTCTGGGGCGACTGGCCGATTGGGACGGCGCGGCGGCGGAAAAGGCGCTGCGGCTGATGGCGCGGCGGCGCACCGGCACCGGCGACCGCTTCGCCGAAGGCCCAGAGATGCTGGCCCAGCGGATCGTCGACCAGCTTGTCGCCCAGACGGTGGATTGCCTTCTGGAAGCGGCCTTTGCCGAAGACCCGGCCTTCGCGGGCGAGGATGCGGCGGCCCTGGCGGCGCACCGGCTGACCCTGGCCGGGCTCGACCGGCACCGGGGCGTTGTGCAGATGACAGCGCGGCTGGGTGTGCCGGTGATCGGGCTTGGCGCCTCGGCCCCGTCCTATTACGGCGCGGTGGGCGAAAGGCTGGGCTGCGAGATGATCCTGCCGGAGCACGCGGGGGTGGCCAATGCCATCGGCGCGGTGGCGGGGCAGGTCAGCCAGCGGGTCTCGGGGCTGATCACCTCGCCCGCGCAGGGGCGGTTCGTGGCGCATCTGGCGACCGGACCCAAGGCCTATGGCGCCCGGGACGAGGCGATTGCCGCGCTGGAGGCGGCGCTGCGGGCCGAGGCCGAGGCGCGGGCGCTGGCGGCGGGGGCGTTGGACCTGCGGGTCACCGCCGAACACGCGCTGCGCGAGGCCGAGGTCGAGGGCACGCTTCTGTTCATCGAGGGCACGATCACGGTGACGGCCAGCGGGCGGCCCCGCGTCGCGCATCCGGTGGCGGCGGGCGGGCCTGCCTATGACGGCGGGCCGATTACCCCTTGACGCCCCCGGGTGGCCCGCGTAAGTCGCGCGCCAGTGGCTAGGTAGCTCAGTTGGTTAGAGCATGCGACTCATAATCGCAGGGTCGGGGGTTCGAGTCCCCCCCTCGCCACCACCTCACCCCCCACTTTGCCTTCGTCTAGGCCCAATAGGGTCTCGATGTAGGCGTGGACCTCGATCAGCGCATCGCGGCTGTCGGGCTGGGGTGTGACCGTCACGGTGCTGATCACGCGACGCAGGGCCTCGATCGCTTCGGGGTCGAATTCCTTTCCTGGGGACGCAAGCGCCTTGGAAATATCGGCGATGGCCTTGGCATAGGTATCTGCGGCCCTCGGGTGCAATTCGACCACCTGGGCATCCGCCTGGGCGAGATCGAGTTCCCGGGCGGCATCGGCGCGGGCTTGCTTGGCCGCGAATATCTGGGCCTCGGCCTCGTCCCCCTCGATCAGGCCCCGCGCGAACATGTCCACGAGGCGGGCATAACGCGCGGCCGTGTCTGCAGCGCGCCGGGCAATCTGGGCCGAATCGCGGCGGGCGACCTCGCTGAGACGGCGGCGCTCGGCCGCATAGGTCCGGACGAACTCGGCCAGGTATTCGGGGCGATCCAGCTGGGCGCGGAGCTGGTCGAAGATCGCCGCCTCGATCCGATCCAGGCGGAATCGGCCGGTATTGGTACAGCTCCGGCTTTCGGTGGCGGCACTGCATCTGATGCGGATCGCAGTCCCGACGCGGTCATGGATGCCCATCCCTGCCCCGCAGCAGCCGCAGCGCAAGATGCCGGAGAACGGCCTCAGCGGCTTCTTCGTCATCCCCCTTTTCAGATATACCTCGGCCTGGTGACCGTGCCGTGCTGCCGCCCTTGCCCACAGGTCGCGGGGCACTATCCGGAGTTCCTCGACCGGCGTCTCCTGCCATTCGCTGCGGGGGTTTTCCCGGTTCACCCGGCGCCCGGTGTCGGGATCGCGCACCATGGTCACCCGGTTCCAAACCAGCCGCCCATCGTAAAGCGGGTTGTGCAGGATGCCATAACCGCGCGCAGGGTTCCCGTTGATGCTGCTGGCATTCCAGCGACGTCCGCGTGGCGGCAGGATGCCGTCGCTGTTCAGCACCTCTGCAATCGAGCGCGGGCTTTCGCCGCTGGCATAGGCCGCGAAGATCCGGCGGATGACCTCGGCTTCGGCCTCGACCGCGACACGCTCCCCTTTCTTGCCCCCTGGCTTCTGCGCGTAGCCGTAACTCACACCGCCCGCGCTGCGCCCATCACGGATCACGCCAGCCAGGCCCCGGCGGGTCTTCTGCTTCAGCGCGTCGAGGAACATGGTGCCCATCAGGCCGCGCAGCCCGACGCTGACCGAATCCGCGGTCCCTTCATGCACCGAGACGATGCTGACACCAGCAAATTTCAGTCGCTTGAAGATGTGGGCGAGGTCTTCCTGATCCCGGCTGACACGGTCCAGCGCCTCGACCACCAGCACATCGAATGCCCGGACTTTTGCCGCGGCCATCATCGCGGCCAGACCATCGCGCCCGAAGATGCTGGCCGAGGTCTTGGCCCGGTCCTCGAAGGCGTGGGTGACCGTCAGGCCGCGCTGTCCGGCAAACTGGCGGCAGAGTGCCATCTGATCGTCAATCGACCGACCGTCCTGCAGGTCGCTGGAATATCGGGCGTAGACGGCGCAGCGGTGCATTCTGGAGATTCCCCGGTCGAGATGGCGGCATGATGCCTCGCGGCGGCTGCCCGTGCCAAGGCCCGCACGAGATCGAGCATGGGGTCAGGCATGGCTGCCCCCAATCCGCCGATCTGCGTGGGGCTTCATGTTCCTGTCTTGTTCTGCCAACCTGACGACATGTGGAAACGACGACTCACGGTGATCGGTGGCCAGACCGCGCCGGGCGACTGGACGGTCTACCGTGGCCGCCAGTGCGTCGGGCGCATTCAGCCCGCCATTGGGGCGGTCGATCTGCCTGCATACGAATGGTCCACCGGGACCGACCCGGGATTTCGCGGGCGTGCCGATACCATCGAGCAAGCGCAGGTCGATCTGCGCGCGGCGATCCGGGCGCACTGGCCCGACGATCTGCCCGAGGTGCCGCGCTCCGGTACGCGGTTCAAGGATTTGTAGGGCGGTCATGACCCACCGCCCGTCTGGTCGATGTTCCCGTGCTGGACGGTGAAGGTCGCCGCAGCCACCCAGGGGTTTGCATCCCATGCCTCGGGGCCGTGCAGGCTGTTCCACAGTTCCCAGAACGCGCCAACCGGACTGGGGTGCGCGTTAGTCAATCCGGGATATTCCCCTGGCGTGTTTTCAGGGACGTGCCATTCCTTTCGGCCATCTTCCGCCATCGCCTCAGCCCAGGCGCAGCGCGTGACCCCCTCCGCCACCGCATCCGCCTCGTTGATCTCCTGCAACCGCTGCACCCGCACATCGGTCACGGTCAGGGTCAGGCGGCTGGCCCAGCGGGGCATGAAGCGGGCATGGCGATAGCGGCCCGCAACCATGCCGTTCTCGAAATTCACGCGGACTGCGTCGATCTCATAGAAGATTGGGGCCCAGACTCGCGAGTATCCTGCATCCAGGCAGGCTGCCTCGATCTCAGAAGCGTTCTGACGGTCCAGCCCGCGCTCAGACCGCCACGCCTCCCGCACATAGAGCCGGTCGCCGGTGGCGTAAGGCGTGTAGCGATCCCTCCACCCGGCATTACCCGGGTCCATCACAAAGCTGTCGCTCCACCCGATGTCGGCGTTGAAGATGTTGGATTGCCCGTTGCGGCGGCCGCTGTTCCCCAGCACCCGCCGCGTCTGGGTCTTCCTGCCATCCAGCAGGGCGCTCACCATCGGGCCGGAGAAGATGATCGGACGGTCAGGCATCGGCCCCCCCTTTCCCGATCTCGCGCAGCCGGTGCTCCAGCTTCGCAACGGCGAGGATGGTGGGTTTCAGCTCGGCGGGGGCCTGGTCGTAGCCGCGGCGCGATTTCCCATTCAGACGGGGAAGAAGCCCCTTTGGGACGGCCTCCCAATTCGAAGGGTCGCAGTTCGTCTTGTCGCCATCGAGGCACTTCAGCGCTTGGCCTTTCGGCACGGGGCCGTTCCTGGCTTCCCACAGTTCCCGGTGTTTGAAGGCCATGTGGGTCTTGTGGGCGGGGCGGAAGGGGTTCGGCCTGTCGACGCAAATCAGCACATAGCCATTGTGGTTTACAGCCTCGTATCCGATAGGGCGCGCATTGTGCGGTTGCTCTCCCGCCTTGAACCGGGTGGCCGCGCTGGCCGCGTTGAACGGCAGTTTCCGCCCTTTGGTCCACGGGGTGTGGCCCTTTTCGAAACGGCCATTTCTCCCGGTCCTGACCTTGTGGTTCTTGCGCCAGCTGATGATCTGCGCGGTGGTGATCGAGGATTCCGGAAAGGCCGCGCGGAAGGCAGCTTCCACCTGGGCGCGCGCCAGACCGGCATTCTGGCGCAGCCACCCGGCCTGTTCGGCAGTGAAGATCAGGCTTTTCCCAGCGTTGCGACGGCGACCAACAGGACCGGCTGACCACCCACTGCGACTGCACAGTGCCTTGATGTTGTCGATGGTAACATCAACACGCCCCCAGACCTGCACGAAACTAAGGTGCAGGTCCTTTCGGGACATGCCTGAGCGAGCCTTGATCCAGGCCAATTCATCGGCGCTGTACTTGATCGCCGCGCCCTTCATCCTTCACCGGCCTTCCTAGGCTCTCTCCCGATCATCGGCAGAGTGGGCAGGATCTTGTCACCATGTTCGGCGAAGAGCTTTGCGGCTTGCAGCTGCACCTTGGCGTTTTCGGTGATCCGGTCGGCGACATCGACGATGGCGCCAGCGCGCGACACCTCGGCCTCGATCTGCTCGGGCGTCATGTTCTCGACGTCGAGCCGGTCGAGCGCGGCGAAGAGGTGGCGGTTCAGTTCGGCGAGGTTACTCATCCCATGGCGCCTTTCTCAAGCTGACGGTCGCGTCGGTCCACTCGATCTTGCTGTTCTCAGCCATTTGCCAGCGGCTCCTTGCCTTCGGCGGACCGCGCGGCATCGACCGCCCAAGCCGCGAGTTGCATGATCGACGTTCGGATGGCGGCATCGCGCTGATCGCTGGCGAAGGTTGTCGCCTGGACGACCTGGACGAGCCCGACCAACAGGCCACCGAGAAGTGCCGGTAGGTCGGGCCCGCCTTCGACCGCCATCGTGGCCTCGGTCTCGATGGCGGTCCGGATCAGCGTCTTTCTCGCAGCTTCGGCGATCCGGTCCAGCCGATCATTCGGGTCGAACGGCTGGGCGCCGTAGAGGCGCTGGAAGGCGCTGTGGTTGCCCATCACGCGCCCCCTTCCCGTAGCGCCTCGTCCCTCAGCGCCACGACGCGCGCCTGCAGGCCGAAGTGGTCGGGGTCGAGACCGGCTATCAGGCTGCGCAGGCGGGCGATTTCGGCCCGCAACGCGATCACTTCACGGCCGAGGGCGGGGGCCCGGGTCGCCAGGTCGGCGCATGCCAGCAGGTCGCCTGCTTCCGCCTCGGCCAGCAGCTGCGCGAGTTTCTGCATGTCCATCACAGCCACCACCGCAGCAGTTGCGCCAGGCGCCCGTCGCTGGGCCACCAGACCAGCCAGACGATACCGATCAAGATCGCCAGCACGGCGGCGGCCAGGAAGGCCGCGAAGGGTCGGGTGCCCGCGACCAGAAGGATCGCCATGGCAAGCGCGGTGACGGCCAAACAGCCGAGAAGCGCGGTGATGACCCGGCTGGGGGCCGGGCTCCATTCCGTCAGCGGGGGCGGATCGTCGGGCGTGTCGATCGGCAAGGGGGTGTGGGCGCGGTCAAGCATCACGCGATGCCTTTCGGAAAAGACCCCGGGCATGACGCCCGGGGTGAGGCGAACAGGGAGGAAGCGCCGGATGACCCGCCTGGCGCGCGGGAAGGGGTCGATGGCCGCGCTACCAGCGTGGCGTGTCGGTCTGGACCAACCCGGGCAGTTCGACTGCGGCACCCAGGGCGAGGCGGGCCATCTGCAGCCCGGCCATGGCGAAGGTGAAAACCAGCAGCGCGGTGGCGGTGCGCGACAGGGCGCTGGCCATCAGGTCGACGCGGCGCTGGCGGGCGAGTTCCAGCGCGAATTTGTCCGAGACGAAGGAAAGGTCCGCGATATGGGTCATCTCGCGCGCCTCGCGTTCATGCGCTCGACCTCGGCCTGCGCCCAGGCCCAGTTCTTGTCGGCTTCGGGCTTGCGCTTTGCCCAAGCCTCGGGTGTGCAGGCGGAGCCG
The DNA here is from genome assembly GCA_041916535.1 of Fuscovulum sp. GTDB lineage: Bacteria > Pseudomonadota > Alphaproteobacteria > Rhodobacterales > Rhodobacteraceae > Pseudogemmobacter. The sequence goes on from JAYRZG010000010.1 coordinate 199,703, forward strand.
CGACGGATCATGTGGGCGCCGACTTCTTCAGCGCTGGCGATACTGGTCGGGCGCGGCTGAAACTCGTCGCCCCGGCGCAGAAGCTCTGCTTCGCGGTCATGCGGGCCGCAGTGGCCATAGTGGAAATCATACATTGCGACCAGCTTCATGCCGCCACCTCGATGGCTTCGGTGGACAGCAGATCCTGCAGCGCGCGTGGCGGCAGGCCACGCAGGGTTTCCGGGATCTTCTGGACGGCGCGGACACGCGGGCACCAGCCCGCTGTCAGACGCAGGCGGGCCTTGCCGTTCTTGATCTGGAAGTCGGGTTTCGTACCCGCCAGCACCGGCGACCAGACCCCGGTCATGGTCATCTGTTCATAGTACCAGATGAGGTCGGTCATGCCGCGTCCCCGCCGCGCGAAGGCAGCAGGATCAGCGACCGCGCAAGGCGGCGCTGGCGCAGATCGGCGGCCAAGGTCCACCAGGCGTGCTGGCGGATGTAGGGGTGAGCGCGCTGTGCCGCCTCGGGATTGTTCACCAGGAGGCGCGCCGCGATGACCGCGGCGCGGAGGGGCGGGGGCGTCATGGGGGAGAGGGGCATTGCAGTCTCCATCGGGTTGGGTGCCCCGCGATCAGTGTGTTTCGGCGTGCAAAATTGACCCCCTGAGGCGGGGTATCGGCGTCCAATTTTGACCCCCCTGATGTTCTGTCGGACCGTCCGTTGCGAGGCAGCGGACGGAGGGGGAGTTGAAGCGGGTGGATA
>JAYRZG010000011.1:0-167829 GCA_041916535.1 Fuscovulum sp.
CCACAAACAGTGAAGCTGACACTCACATCATCGGACCGAAACCCTAGTGAGCCGATATGCAAAACGATCGTCGCCGAAACGACCAAACCGCCCGCATATCCCTTCTTCATCATCAATGTCAAAGAGCATCGGACACAAAAATCACAGAGCCGCCAATCTCTTGGCGCATCCTGCAGCCTTGCCTCCGGGTAGTCTGCGAAGCTCTTCGGCCCCGCTTCCTTTCGCTTCCGTTCGGCGTTTCCGCGTCCCGTCCGCTTCGGTGAGGCGGTGTTTACGTCTGCGCTTCGGGAGCCGCAAGAGAAAAAATGCGCTTCGTGACGATTTTTTGTCAGAACCCAAGAAAGCCGCGGTTTTTCGCGGGAACCCGCCTGCCCTTTCGGCAGTTATCCACGGCTTTCCTGGGGATAAGTCAGGCCAAGACCCCGGAATCATGGGTGATGCGGCCGCCGGCGACGGTCAAAGCGATTCCCGTGGCCCCGAGTCGGGCCGGTTCGAGCGCTTCGATATCGCCGTCGATCACCACAAGATCCGCCGCGAGGCCCGGACTCAGGGTGCCGGTCACGTCTTCCCACTGCCCCGCCCAGGCGCCGCCCGCCGTATAGGCGCGCAGGACATCCATCAGACCGACCCGCTCATCCGCCGCCCCGTCATAAGGAACACGGGTCAGCGCGGCCTGGATGCCGCGCATCACGTTCACATCGGTCACCGGCCAATCGCTGGCGAAGGCCAGGTGCGCGCCGTGATCGGCCAGCGTGCGGGTCAGATAGGCATCGCGCCAGCGGTCGCGGTGGAAGACGTGGTCCATGGTGGACATCGGAAAATCCATCGCCCCGGGCGGATGCGGCGGCTGGACGCTTGCCGTGATGCCCAGCGCGCCCAGGCGCGGCACGTCGGCCCGGTCGATCAGCTCGATATGTTCGATACGATGGCGGCTGTCGCGACGGCCATTGGTCTTTTGCGCCGCCTCATAGCCGTCGATGGTCTGGCGCACCGCCCCGTCGCCGATGGCATGGACGGCGATCTGAAGCCCGCGCTTGTCGGCCTCGGTGCAGATCGCCTTGAAGCGGTCGGCCGCGAACAAGGGTTCCGCCCGGTGGCCCGGCACGCCGGGATAGTCGTTCAGCATATAGGCGGTGCGGCTGTCGACCACGCCATCCATGAACATCTTCACGAAGCCCGAGCGCAGCCAGTCATTGTCGAACTCGGCGGTCATGGCGCTGGCGCGCTCCAGCTCTGCCAGGTCCATATGCGGCTTGAAGTGGAAGGGCACCTTCACCCGCGCCGTCAACCGCCCCTCGGCCAAGAGCTCCGACAGCAGCACGCAGGTGTAGCGGTTGCCATCCATGTTCACCATCGAGGTGATGCCATGGCGGGCGCAATGCGCCAGACCCGCGGCCACCTTGTCCTTGTCGGCCGCCCGCATCGCGGCATCGGGCCAGGGCGAAGGCTCGCCCCCGGTGGCGATGCCCAGTTGCAGATGCGCCTCGCCGCCCAGGGCAAGAACCGGGCCAAAGGCCTCGAACTCGCGCAATTCGCCGGTCGCGGTGCCATCCGCGCCCATCACGACCTCATGGCCATGCGGCATGGTGGCGCCATGCAGCAGGCCCGCCGCCGACAGCGCCGCCGTATTGGCCCAGACCGTGTGATGATCCGGCGCCATCATGGCGATCGGCCGGTCGGCGATCACCGCATCCAGATCGTGACGGGTGACTGGATGGTCCAGCACTTCATATGCCGCGCCCTGCGCCATCAGGAGCGCCCGGTCGGGATTGGCGGCAGCATAGTCCAGAAACGCGGCCTTCAGGGCATCGAACCCAGCGACACCGCCAAGCTGCAATTGCACCAGCTCGGCCCCGCCCAGCACCAGATGCAGGTGGCTTTCGACAAAGCCCGGCAAGACCGTCCGCCCGCCCGCGTCGATCACGCGGCAGCCCGGCCCGGCCAGGGCCAGAATCTCGGCGGCCGTTCCCACGGCCAGAACCTTGCCCTCGGCCAGCGCCACGGCCTCGGCCCGAGGCTTCGCCTCGTCCATGGTCAATACCCGACCATTGGTCACGATCATTTCAGCCTGCACAGGCTCACTCCTTCTTCTCTTCTTAAGTATCCCGGGGTCCGGGGCAGAACCCCCGGGGTGTTATCGCGCCCGGACCACGGCTTCCGCCATGGAACACAGCATCTCGAACATGAGGCTGATCCCCAGCCAGGCGGTCCCGCCCGACGCGTCGAATGGTGGCGAGACCTCGACCAGATCCGCGCCGACGATATCCAGGCCGCGCAGCCCCCGCGCGACTTGCAGGGCAGCCCAGGAATTCGGCCCTCCCACTTCCGGCGTGCCCGTGCCCGGCGCGAAGGTCGGATCGACAAAGTCGATGTCATAGGTCACGTAGACCGGCCCCGCGCCCGCGATCTCGCGCGCCTCGGTCATCACATCCTCGGCCCCGCGGGCATGGAATTCGGCGATGGGAATGATGCGGATGCCATTGGCTTCGGCAAAGTCCCAATCCTCGCGGCCATAGGCGGTGCCGCGGATGCCGATCAGGCAATAGCGTTTCGGGTCGATCAGCCCCTCTTCCACCGCGCGGCGGAAGGGCGTGCCGTGATTGTAGCGGCTGGTGCCGAAATAGACGTCGTTCAGGTCGGTATGGCTGTCGAACTGGATCATCCCGACCGGGCGGGTCTTGGCCACGGCCCGCAGGATCGGCAGGCTGCACAGATGGTCGCCGCCGCCGGTCAGGGGGCGGATGCCCGCCGCGACCACGCGGTCATAAAAGGCCTCCATCCGCGCCATCGAATCCATCAGATCGCCCGGATTGGGGGCCACGTCGCCCAGATCGGCGCAGTTCACAAGATCGAAGGGCCGCACCCATGTCGCGCCATTGGCCGCCCGGATCATGGTCGACAGGTCGCGCAACTGACGCGGTCCGTGGCGCGGGCCGGGGCGGTTGGTGGTGCCGCCATCCCAGGGCGCGCCGATCAGCCCGACCTCGACCTCGGCAAAGCGCGGATGGTCAAAACCGACATGCGGCAGGCGCATGAAGGTGGGCACACCGGCGAATCGCGGCAGGTCAAAGCCCGAGACCGGCGTGAAAAACCCTTCCGACATGAGATGCCCCCTCCGGCCTGCGATTCCCCGGCCCATCCAACCATTAGCGCCCGGTCCTGTCAGGCCCTGAAACGACATGGCGAGGCGGGATTTCCGCCGGTCCCCTTGCCTGTCTCTCTGCCCCCCCTTGACCTAAGCCCCCCCTTCGCGCCCTTATCTCGCCAAGGCCAACACAGGACTATCCCAGATGTTTTCCAAGACCGCCGATCCGACCTCTGCCCCGCCCAGCCCGGTCGCGGGGGGCAATGCAAGCCGGTCGGTCCTTGGCCCGGACCTGCGCATCACCGGCGAGATCACCTCTTCCGGCGCGCTGGAGGTTCTGGGCGAGATCGACGGCAACCTGACCGCCGACAGCCTGACCATCGGCGCCGAGGGGCGGATTTCCGGTTCGGTCAATGCCCGTTCGGTCGAGGTCAAGGGGCGGCTGGATGGCAAGGTCACCTCTGAGAACTTCACAATGCGCGCTTCGGCCCAGGTGGCGGCCGAAGTGACTTATACGACGCTGGTCATTGAAAGCGGCGCGCAGATCGAAGGCCGCTTCCTGCGCCCCAAGGCGTAACGTCCTACCTCTCGGGCGGAATGGAATAGGTCAGCCCGGCGCGGGCGACCGGCTCGCTTTCGCCTTCCGAAAAGACCAGCACATCGCCCACCGCCAGACGGCGGCCCAGCTTCAAGAGCCGCGCTTCGGCCAGAAGGTCGCGGCCCGCCTCGGGTTTGCGCAGGAAATCCACCGCGCAATTCGTGGTCACGGCCAGGGCCACCGGGCCGATGCGCGACAGGATCGTCAGATACAGCGCCACATCGACCAGGGCAAAGATCGCCGGGCCACTGACGGTGCCGCCCGGGCGCAGATGGCGCGCGGCGACCCTGAGGCGCAGGCAAAGGCCCTGGGCATCCACCCTTTCGACGGCGAAATCTGCCGCGACTTCAGGGAAATCGCGCTCCAGAAAGGCGGCAAGGGCCGCGGCATCCATGGCCAGCATCACGGCTGTTCCTTTGCTTTTCGCTCCAACCAGATCACCGAGGCCAGGCCCGCGACCGCCATCGCCCCGCAGGCGGCGATCACCGCCCCTGCCCCGCCCTGCGCCAGCAGGGCCGCGCCGATCGCAGGCCCCGCTGCCGCGCCCAAGATCGGCGCCACGGCCACCGCGCCCGAAATCGCGCCGAAGCCCGCCCGTCCCAGGGTTTCCGCGACCAGAACCGGACGCAGGATCGACATCACCCCCGCCCCCGCCCCCTGCACCAGCGCGAAGGCGAAGATCAGGGGCAGCGCCACCCCGGCGAAAGCCAGGCAAAGCGCAGCCAGCACGACCGCCGCAAAGGACATCAGCACCGCCTGCCCCGTGCTGATCCGCGCCCCCGCCGCGACCAGCGCCAGCCGTCCCGCCACCTGCGACGGGCCGATACAGGCCGCGGCCGTGGCGGCCATCGTCGCCCCCGCGCCACGATCCTGCAACAGGGGCAGGATATAGGTGATCAGGATCGCATGGTTCAGATAGGCCAGGCCAAAGGCCAGCGACAGCGCCCAGAAGGCGGGTTTCCGCATCGCGGCGCGCAAGGCGCCGGGCAGATCCGGCGGACGCGGGATCGCCGCCGCCCGCTCGATCCGGCGCAGCCGCGTCACCGCAACCAGATTGAGCGGCACCACCCCCAGAACGATCATCGCGGCAAAGACCAGCATCGCCCCCTGCCCGCCCAGGCTTTCGCCCAGAACCCGGCCCAGGGGAAAGGCCAGCGTTCCGGCAAACCCGGCGACCAGTGTGATCCTGGTGATCGCGGCCCTGGCGCCTGGGCCGAGGCGGCGGGTCAGGAAGGCGAAGCAGGTCTCGTACAGACTGCCTGCCTGGGCCGCGCCGATGACGATCCAGGCAAGGATCCAGTGCAGGGGCGTGGCCGCGAAGGCCAGCCCCACCACGCCCAGCGCCGCGACGAGCGGGCCGAAGATCAGCATCTCGCCGCCCAGACCGCGGTCGATCAACCGTCCGGCAAAGGGCGTCAGCACCGCCAGAAGCGCGAAGGCCAGCGTCGGCCCCAGCGCAAGCGTCGCCTTGTCCCAGCCGGTCGCAGACTCGAGATCGGGCAGAAGTGCGGGAAAGGCGTAATAGGTCGCGGCATAGATCAGCGTCTGCCCCAGCGCCAAAAGCCAGACCGCCGGGCTGTCCCCGGCGGCGGCTTCAGGCTCTGGCGCGGCAGAGGACAGGTCAGACCCCGTAGATCGCGCCGAACTTGGCTTCCAGATAATCCAGCAGCGGCCCGGCCGAAGGCGCGAAGCCGCAGGCCTGGGCGATTACCTCGCGCGGGGCCATCAGCGCGCCGTGGCGCTGCACCTTCTCGCGCAGCCAGCCCGTCGCCACCGACAGATCGCCCTCCGCCATCTGCGCGTCAAGATCCGGCTGATCGGCCCGCAGCGCCTTGTGCAGACAGCCCGCGTAAAGGTTGCCCAGCGAATAGGTCGGGAAATAGCCGAACAGGCCCACCGACCAGTGCACATCCTGCAGGACGCCATGCGAGGGCCGGTCGACCGCCACGCCGAAATCGGCCTTGAACCGGTCATTCCAGGCTGCTTCCAGATCGCCCACCTGCAGGGCGCCCTGCATCAGGGCGCGTTCCAGATCGAAGCGCATCATGATGTGCAGGTTGTAATGCACTTCATCGGCCTCGGTGCGGATGAACCCAGGCTGCACCCGGTTCACCGCGCCGAAGAAGGCATCGGCATCGGCCACGCCAAAAGCCCCGAAGCGTTCGGTCATCTGGCCAAACAGCCAGCCGGTGAAGGCGCGCGAACGGCCAAGCTGGTTCTCGTAGATCCGGCTCTGGCTTTCATGCACCCCCATCGAGACGCCCTGCCCGATCGGTGTCAGCAGATAATCCGGGTCGATGCCCTGTTCATAGGCGGCGTGGCCGACCTCATGGATGGTCGAGTAGAAGCAGTTGAACGGGTCGCTTTCGGCAATCCGCGTGGTGATCCGCACATCATTGCCCGAGCCCGAGCTGAACGGATGCACCGCAATGTCCAGCCGTCCGCGGCTCCAGTCATAGCCGAAGGCGGTGGCCAGATCGCGGGCCAGCCGCATCTGCGCATCGGCCCCGAAGGCGCCGTCCAGCGGCTTCGGCTGATGGGCCGCGCCCAGGATCTTCTCGCGCAGCGCCACCAGGCGGGGGCGCATCTCGCCGAACATGCGGGCAATGTCCGCGCCCGTCATCTCGGGTTCGTAATCGTCGACCAGCGCGTCATAGCAATCGCCGCCTTCGGCCAGCGCCGCCCCTTCCTCGCGCTTCAGGCGGATCACCTCGGCCAGCGTGGGCAGGAAGCCCGCCACATCGTCGCGCGAGCGTGCCTCGGCCCAGATGCCTTGCGACACGCTGGTGACCCTGGCGATTTCCTGCGCCAACTTGCCCGGCACTTTCATCGCCCGGGCATGGGCACGGGCGATCTTTGCCACCTGCGCCGCGGCCACGGCATCGGCAGGCTCCACCGCCGCCAGCCACTCGGCCAGGCGCGCATCGGTGCGGCGGGCGTGCAGGACACCCTCCATCGCCGCCATTTCCTCACCGCGCTGCTCGGCCGCCCCGCGCGGCATGGTGGTTTCCTGATCCCAGCCCAGACGGCCCGAGACCTGCTCCAATGCCGCCGTCTCGCGCGCATGCGCCATCAGCGCGCCGTAAGCCTCGTTCCGCATCACGCCGTCCCTTCGCGTATCGACCCCGCCACGGGGTATTGTGCCAGATGCCGCGCCCGCAGGATCAGCACCCACAGGATCACCGCACCGATCTGATGGGTGATCGCCACATGCAGATGCACCCCGGTCAAAATCGTCATCACGCCCAGAGTTGCCTGCGCCAGCAGCATGAGCATCACCATATGAAAGGCAAAGCGCGTCTGGCGATGGGCCGACTTGCGACCCCGCAGCCAGACGACGATGCCAAAGATCAGCAGAAGATAGCCAGACATCCGGTGCATGAACTGCACCAGACCGGCATTCTCAAAGAAGGCATGCCAGACCGGCAGGCTGCCCCCCGCGCCATCGGGCACATAGAAGGCGTCGGGCGGGAAGAAGCCCTCGCCCATCAGCGGCCAGTTCGGGAAGGCCAATCCGGCATCCAGCCCCGCGACCAAGGCGCCAAGCAGGATCTGCAGGAAGGCGAAATGCATCAGCCCGGTCGAGAGGGAGAAGAGCTTTGCCTCGCGTCCGCGCCGTGCCGTCATCAGCGAGGCCTCGCTGCGGCCCAGAAGCATGGCATACCAGGCCAGAAGCCCGAGGATCACGAAAGCGATGCCCAGATGGAAGGCCAGCATATAGCTGGCCACGCTGACCATCTGGCCGACCAGCCCCGACTTGACCATCAGCCAGCCGACCGCGCCCTGAACCCCGCCCAGCAGGCCCACCGCCAAAAGACGCCCGGTCCAGCCCGGCGGAATCTGCCGCCGCGCCAGGAACCAGAAGAAGCCCAGCGCCCAGACCAGGCCCACGGCGCGGCCCAGCAGGCGATGCGCCCATTCCCACCAGAAGATCGACTTGAACTCGGCAACGGTCATGGTGCTGTTGACCAGGGCGAATTGCGGCGTCGCCTTGTATTTGTCGAACTCGGCGGTCCAGTCGGCCTCGGTCAGGGGCGGCAAGACGCCCGTCACGGGCTTCCACTCGGTGATCGACAGGCCGGATTCGGTCAGCCTTGTCAGCCCGCCCACCACGATCATCGCCGCGACCATAAGGAACAGGACGACCAGCCACAGCCGGATCGCCCCGCGCGCGCCCTTGGGATGCTGGTCGATCAGCCCTGCTTGGGGGATAGGTTGCGCCGCGCCCTTGGACCCGACCTCTTCAAAGATGCTGCGTTTGCCGGCCATTCTCTGCCCCGTCCAGATTGCGGGCGGAGACTAGGCCCCCCGCCCGGCACCTTCAAGGGCACCCGGCGTCTTCATCGGGGGCCCACCTACTGCTGCCCCAGACGCCGTCCCGGGGCGCTGTCGCCGCCGGATCAGCGCAGCATGGCCAGCAATTGCAACGAAGGCTCTCCGGTGACCGCAAGGCCGCGCGCCGCCTGGAAGGCGCTGATCGCCGATTTGGTCTTGGCCCCGATCACCCCGTCATGGCCGCCGGTGTCATAGCCCGCCGCCGTCAGCCGCTGCTGCAATTCCTGCCGGTCAGCCTTGGTCATGCCGCTCTTGTCCGGCCCGAAAGTGCCGACCAGGGGCCCGCCGCCGCGCAGCCGGTCTGACAGGGTGCCGATGCCAAGGGCATAATTCTCGGCATTGTTGTAGCGCAGGATGGCGTTGAAATTCTGGGTCAGCAGGAAGGCCGGGCTACCCATTCCCATCGGCGCGATGATCGAGCCGGATTGCAGCCCGCCGCCCTGTGCCGCCCGCACGCCCAGCCCCGACCATTCCGCCGCCGACCGTCCCTTGCCTCGGCCCAGCAGCCCGCCATCGAAACCGGCGGGCAGGATCACCTCCATCCCCCAGGGCAGGCCCTGCACCCAGCCCGCCCGTTTCATGTAGTTCGCGGTCGAGGCCAGGGCGTCGCTGGGGTCATCCGACCAGATGTCGCGATGGCCGTCGCCGGTGAAATCAACGGCATATTCCAGGAAAGAGGTCGGGATGAACTGGGTATGCCCCATCGCCCCGGCCCAGCTTCCGGTCATCCGGTCGGGCGCGATGTCGCCAGCCTGCACGATCCGCAGCGCCGCCGTCAGCTGCTGCTCAAAAAACGCCCCGCGCCGCCCGTCAAAGGCCAGCGTAGCGAGCGCCGAGACCACCGGCACATTGCCCTGCCGCGTGCCGTAGAAACTCTCCATCCCCCAGAAGGCGGTGACGACATGCGGCTCCACCCCGTAGCGGCTTTCGATCGCCCTCAGCACGCCGCTCAGGGCCGCGTATTTCTGCCGCCCCATGCTGAGGCGTTCATCCGACATGGCGATGTTGAGATAATCTTCGGTCGTGCGTGTGAACTCGGTCTGGTTGCGGTCTCTCTCGACAACCTCGGGCAGATAGCCCGCATGGCGGAAGGCCGCGTTCATGGTGCTGGCCGTGATCCCCCGCGCCGCCGCCCGGTCACGATAGCCCGAAAGCCAGGCGTCGAAGGCCGGGTTCGGCGCGATCCGTGGCGGGCCTGAGGTGCCGCCGCCACCGCCCGTGGACCCGCCGACGCAGGCCGACAGGCCTGACGCGAGAGCTGCAAGGGTAAAGAAACGCCGCGAAATCATCTGCCTGCCCGCCATTTTGCCTGTTCAGGGCAGAGTAGACGACAGAGCAGGCCGACGGAAGCCTTCAGCCTTCTGACCGGGGGCCGGATGGGCGGTGATCAGCCACCTTTCTCATCCTGCTTCTTCAGCCGGTAGGCGATCTGGCGCAGCATGCCGTGAAAGGTCTGGACCTCGGCCTTGGTCAGCGCCAGCCGCCCCCACATGTTGCGCAGGTTGAGCCGCATGTTGGCGGCCTTGGTCGCGGGGAAGAAGAAGCCCGCCGTCTCGAGCCGTTCCTCGAAATGCCCGGCAAGGCGCTGGATATCCTCGCGGCTGGCCAGTTCGGTGCGTGCCAGTTCCATCGCGCTGGCCGGCACCGCGCTGCCCTGACGGCCCCATTCATAGGCCAGAAGCAGCACCGCCTGCGCCAGGTTCAGCGAGAAGAACTCCGGGTTCACCGGCACGGTGACGATGGCATTGGCGTGCGCAATGTCCTCGTTCTCCAGCCCGGCGCGTTCGGGGCCGAAAAGAAAGCCCAGCTTCTTGCCCTGCCCCGCCATCTCGCGCGCCATGGCCATGGCGCGTTCGGGGGTGACGATTTCCTTCACCAGCTCGCGCGAGCGCGCCGTGGTGGCGAAGACGAAATCGCAATCGGCGACCGCCGCGCCCAGATCCGGGAAGATCCCGGCGTGGTCGAGGATGCGGCCTGCGCCACTGGCCATCGCCACCGCCTTGGGGTTGGGCCAGCCGTCGCGCGGGTCGACCACGCGCATGCGGGTCAGGCCGAAATTCAGCATGGCGCGGGCGGCGGCGCCGATATTCTCGCCCATCTGCGGGCGGACAAGGATGAAGGCGGGTTCGATCATGGCCGCCCTGATACGGCGCGCGCGCCTTGGGGGCAATATGGCCAAGCCTTCGCGTTGCTGCTAGGACGGGCCGATATCCCGCAGGAGCCCGCAAGAATGGCCGCTGAAGACCGCCCGCAGATCACCCTGATCACCCCCGCCGTGCTGGACCTGGACACCTTCCCCGACCGGCTGGCTTTGGTGCTGGACACGGTCGAGGTCGCCTGCCTGCGCCTGTCGCTGGCCAGCCGCGATACCGATACGCTGGGCCGCGCGGCGGATGCCTGCCGGCTGGTGGCGCATGCCCGCGACGTGGCGGTGGTGATCGACAATCACCTGATGCTGGCGGAACGGCACGGGCTGGACGGGGTGCATCTGACCGACGGGGCGCGACAGGTGCGCAAGGCGCGCAAGGATCTGGGGGCGGATGCCATCGTCGGCGCCTTCTGCGGCACCAGCCGGCACGAGGGGATTTCGGCCGGCGAGGCGGGGGCGGATTACGTGGCCTTCGGGCCCATCGGCGGCGAGGGGCTGGGCGATGGCAGCCTGGCCGCGTTCGAGCTGTTCGAATGGTGGTCCGAGATGATCGAGGTGCCGGTGATCGCCGAGGGCGGCGTGACCGAGGCGCTGGTGGCCCGTTTCGGCCCGGTCACCGATTTCTTCGGGATCGGCGAGGAGATCTGGGCCGCAACGGATTCGGCCCAGAGCCTGAAGCGGCTGGTGTCCTGTCTGGGGTGAGAGGGTGTCTCACGGTGAGACTGGGGGGTGGCGTAAGGGATTTCAATGGGTTAGAGTGGTGGAATTATGGGTTTGTTAAGGGGTGATGTGTTCCCACGAAGAGCTTGCTTGGGGGCGCAATGGGCGGAGAACGACGGTTCGCCGTGCCGTGCACCACTGACCACGATCCCCAGAAAGCGCCTCTTGCAAAGTCTGGGCCTCAGAGCATGGTAGCGAGGCACAACCGACCCGCAGCGGTATCATCGAACCTGTTGGCTGCCAGCAGGTGTTTGTCGCCCCGTCGTGGGCCACATTGATCGATTCCTGGGTGACGGAAGGATCCCAAGCTGAATATGAGCGTTCCTCACACGTTCCAGCTATCGCCTCGCGTGTTTTTCAGCGTTGCTACGAGTGAAGCGTTATGCATAGTTGGCCCAAATTCCTCCGACACGTGACCCACGGATGGTAGCTTTGCCAGAGCAAAACGTCAGCGCTTATTATCCGAAGAATTTCATGGGCAATCCTAGCTGCCCACTCGACGACTTTTTCGGAAGTCTCATGGAGGCAGGCACGGTCGATCAAATAGAGAAGGAAATGTCCCCGGCCAGCCTGACTGAATTATCTGACGCGACAGCCCCGATCATTTCACAGTACATGGAAACAGCGATTGAAGGCCTTAGGATAACACAGGTCGCACACGATATGTTGCCGATCTTGTGGGTTCTCGACAAAGACGGGCGGATTCATCTCGCGCTAGAGGAAGTATATGAAGATTTAGGAAGCGGACGCCGTTTCCCGCTGGCGAGGGGCATTAAGGTTCCGAACGGTTTTCGAAAACTAGGGCACCCATCATTGATAGACAGCGAGCCAAAGGTCGCGCGGATAGGCGGAGAGCTGCTCTACGATCCTGATCCCGATTTTGGTGTTGAAGGATGGGTTATCACCAATAGTTCGGGCCGGTTTGGGTACGGAGAGCATAGAGTCGAAAAACACCTACGAAATGTAGCCGACGTTTTTGCGGCATATGGAATTTCGGTCGATGTATATTACATACCTCCTGTCACGCAGTGAGTGGACCAACGATGGAATATGACCTCAAGACCATGAAACCCTCACAGGAGCGCCGACTGGTGTCTGCTCTTAAGACCGAGGAAGGTCGCATAGAGTTCGCGCGAAAGCTTGGCCGCTTCCTGTCGGACACACCAGCAGGCGGCGAAGCAGAACTTGACCAAACCACGTCTTTAGCGATGCGCCTAACGGCGTTGGGAGTCTGGGACGAAGTGTCCGCCAAGCAACTGGATGCCGTTTCTGAAACAGGGAATCGCGATCGCCTTACCGCGTTCTGCAAAGGCGTTCCAAATGAATTGACTCCCCATTTGCAGCGTTCAGAGACATCAATAAAGCGCAAAGCTACTGCCCGCGGAAGCAAGCGTGATGAATTGATTGCTAAATATGCTGATGATTTGAGACGGAAAGTTGGCGTTGAACCCGATATGGAACTATTGACCAGAGTGACAATTGGCTGCGGTCCGTCCATATACCAAAAAGATTTAGAAACTATAGCTACGAGCCAATCCGCGGAGCTTGAGAGGGTAAAGTCGAATTTTCTTGTTAGAAAATTGGGATTGCCAGATAGCCCCAAGCTAATGGATTGGGTCAAATCTGCAATCGACGATTATGGACGGTCGGAACGGAGTAAATACAGGGCCGTGATTTACTACTTGCTCGTCGACCGACTATCGCGTGACGAAAACATCGTTCGCTGGGCAAAAGAGCACTCTACGCAAGAAGAGACGGCACAACGCTGGCTTATCCGCTAGTAGGACTACTGGCGCTGTCACGGAATGCTTGCATCGAAACGGATGTCGCCTTTGGGCTGACACCGGTCATCTGGTTCGCCTGGCACGAATGACGGCTATGGGCCGATTAGACCCCTACCCCCCATGCGACGCCCGCACCACGCGCTCGCAATGGGCCGCCAGCTCCTTGCGGGTCGCAAAGGCGTCCACCGGGACCGGGGGGTGGTAGACGACCTCGACGCGGCCGTGCCGCTTTGCGGCCAGCGTCAGCAAGAGGTGCGGGGCGAAATCCATGTCGCCCCACCAGCCGTAGAAGCGCGGGTCCGCGCCCGGAGGCGCAATGTAGCGGACCGTCACCGGCTGGATTTGCAGCTCGCGGTAGAGGTCGGGGGCGAAGAAGGCCTGGAAGAGCGTGGGCTTGAAGGGCAGGACGCGGAGGCTGTCGGTCGAGGTGCCCTCGGGGAAGAACAGCAATTGGTGGCCGGAGAGAAGCCGGGCCTCGAACAGGCGTTGCTGGTCGCGCGCCTCGGCGGCGTTGCGGCGGATGAAGACGGTGCCGGTGGCGCGGGCGAGCCAGCCGATGAAGGCCCAGCCCGCGACCTCGGCCTTGGCGACGAAATAGATGCGCTGGCCGGCGTTCAGGACGAAAATATCCAGCCAGGAGGCATGGTTGGCGACGACGGCGCCGCGCGCGGTCATGGGTCGGCCGGTGGTGCTGCGGCTGAGGCCGAGGAGGCGGAGGTTCAGGCGGCAGACCGCTTGGGTGATATGCGGCGTCCAGGGCCGGGCGGGGCCGAAAAGCGGCGCCTCGACCAGCCGCAGGGCGAGGAGAAGCGCGAGGCCGCCGAAGGTGACAAGCGCCATGGGCAGGCCACGGGCCAGCGCGCGGGCCCAGCCCAGGGGGCCGATGCGCGGATGCGGCGGCGGCGCGGAAGACCAGTCGTTCAAGCCGGGGCCTTCTTGCGGGTGTAGAAATCGCGGTGGCGGGCCGACATGCGGCCGGTGTCCATCACCAGGCAGACATCGGTGGTGTTGAAGGCGCGGTCGATATAGGCGCCGTCGCCGACCGAGCCGCCGAGGCGGAGATAGGCCTTGATCAGCGCGGGCATGGCGGCCATGGCGGCGGGGCGCGAGAGGCCCTCTTGCGGCAGAAGGTTCATCTCGGCCCGGCCCGGCGGCAGGGCGCGGACGCGGGCATCGGGCGGCGAGAGGTGGTGGTGGTAGAGGTAGCTCAGCGGCTCGGCCAGCGCCTGCACATCGGTGCCGTGGAAGGAGGCGGCACCGAACAGGACCTCGACCCCGCGCTCGAGCACATATTCGGCCAGGCCGTTCCAGAGAAGGAACATCGAAGCGCCGCCGCGATGGTCGGGATGTACGCAGGTGCGGCCCAGTTCCAGCAGGCGGCGGTTGGAGGCGATGAGGGGGGCAAGGTCGTATTCCGAGGCGGAATAGAACCGGCCCAGCGCGCGCATCTTTTCCGAGGTGAGCAGGCGGTAGGCGCCGACGACATGGTCGCGGCTGGCGGGATCGATGCGGGTGTCGACGAGGATCAGGTGGTCGAAATAGGGGTCGTATTCGTCGCGTTCCAGCCGGGCGTCATGGTCGACGAGCGGGCCTTCCGCCCCCAGTTCCTGCACGAAGACGCGGTAGCGCAGGCGCTGCGCGCCCTCAAGATCGGCGGCCTCGGTCGCGAGGCGCAGACGGTAGCTGGTGTCATCGGCTTGGGTCATGGGGGCTTGGGTCATGGGGGCCTAAGGCATGGGTCCGGTCCGGTGGCGCGTCTTCGACTTAAAGTCGCGGGGCGGCCATTGCAACGGCAGAGCATGGGCGGGCGTTGCAGGCGCGCTGCCATCTGTGGTTGCAAAGCGCAAAGGATTGCCCACTATGCGTGTCACGGCGGGAAATACGGCAAAAGTGTGACCTGCCGCAAGTCGATGACCTGCTTGCCCACATGTTCGAAATTCGCCGTGCAGCGCACGTCGATCACCGACTGGACCTGACCGATCCCCCAATCGGGGCGCTGAGGATGGCGGACGAACATGCCGGGTTCGAGAAATGAGTTCACGGTGACGCCATCCTTGAGGTTTCAATCATGTCCGAAAAACCCGATCTCGCAGCGCTGATCGGCTCGCGAATCTGCCATGACCTGATCAGCCCGATCGGGGCCATCGGCAACGGGGTCGAGCTTTTGATGATGGAGCGCGACGCGGCAAGCCCGGAAATGGCCCTGATCGCCGAAAGCGTCGCCAGCGCCAATGCGCGCATCCGCTTTTTCCGCGTGGCCTTCGGGGCGGGGGGGCAGGATGCGCGGATCGCGCGGGGCGAAGTGGTGTCGATCCTGTCCGACATGCTGCGCGGCGGACGGATCCAGGTGGACTGGCTGAGCCCGCCCGAATTGCCGCGGCCCGAGGTGAAGCTGGTCTTCCTGCTGCTGCAATGCGTGGAAACGGCGCTGGCCTATGGCGGCAAGGTCCGGGTCGAGCGCGGCGAGGCCGGCTGGCAGATCCGGGCCGAGGCGGCGCGGATGAAGATCGACCCGGCGCTGTGGGAAGTGCTGACCGAACGCCATGCCCCGCCCGAGATCGCGGCAGGCCAGGTGCATTTCGCGCTGGTGCCCGGCGCGCTGGCCGAACAGGGACTCCGGCTGGTGACCGAGCTGAAGGACAGTGCGATCCGGCTGAGTTTCTGACGCCGGCGGGGCGACATGGGGTCTGCCGCGCGCCGCGCCGCAGACGGGGCCGCTGCGAAAGCAACAGGGGCTGCCAGGCAGCCAAAGAGGCGGCTTTGTCGTGATCTGCGGCAGAGATACCTTCGCAGAGCACGGCTTTGCGGCGGCTTGCCCGACAGGGGGGAGCCGTGCTTTGATCGCCCGGCGCGGGGACGGCGGGGGAACAGGAATGATGATCAGCCGCAGGGGCTTTGGCCTGGGACTGGCCGCCTTGGCCGCGATGGCGATGCCCTTGCGGGGGCAGGCTGCAGGGGATGCAGGCGCGCAGGTGATGCGGCAATGGTATCGGCTGATGCTGGAACTGGTGCGCCACACGCCAACCTATTCGCCGCCCGTGGCCAGCCGCGCCTTTGCCTATACCGGCGTCATCGCGCATGAGGTGCTGCGCGGCGGCCCGGGCGGCGGGGTGACGCTGGCGGGCCAGTTGAACGAGCTTCTTCCCCTGCCCGAACGCGAGAGCGGGGCCGCCCATGACGAGGCGGTGCTCTTGAACGCGGCGCTGGCCTCGGCGGTGAAGCAGTTCTTCGCGAACACCGGCCCCACCGGGCAACGCGCCATGCAGGCGATGGAAAAGGCGCTGACCCGACAGGTGGAAACCGGCGTCGCACCCGATGTGCTGCGCCGCAGCCGGGACTTTGCCGAGGCCGTGGTGCTGCATGTCAGCGCCTGGTCGGGGGCGGACCGGGGCGCGGTGGTGGAAAACCTGGGCTTCCCGGAAACATGGGAGCTGACGCCCGGCCCCGCGCATTGGGTGCCGACCAGCACCGTCGCCGTGCAGCAGAAACCGCTTCTGCCTTTCTGGGGCAATGTGCGGCCCTTTGCCATGCCCGAGGGCAACAGTTGCCCCCTGCCCCCGCCGCCCGCCTATTCCGAAGACCCGTCCTCGGAATTCTACAAGGAGGCGAAGGAGGTATATGACACGGTCAATACCCTGACCAAGGAACAGCGCGCCATCGCCGCCTTCTGGTCGGATGACCCGATGCTGTCCTCGACCCCGCCGGGCCATTGGATTTCCATCGCCATGACCGAGCTGGACCTGGAAGCCGCGCCCGCAACCCGCTGGGCGGCGGTGATGGCGCGGCTGGGGATCACGCTGGCCGATGCCTTCATCGGCTGCTGGCACAGCAAGTTCGAATACGATCTGGTCCGGCCGATCACCTATATCCAGCGCGTGATCGACCCGAAATGGCAGCCGATCCTGAATACGCCGCCCTTCCCGGAATATCCTTCGGGCCATTCCACCCAATCCGGCGCGGCGGCGGCGGTGCTGGATGCGGTGTTCGGCGCCGACCATGCCTTTGTCGATGGCACCCATCTGGATGACGGCATTCCCGAAAGGCCCTTCGCCAATTTCCAGGCGGCGGCGCAGGAGGCGGGCATTTCGCGGCTGTATGGCGGCATCCATTTCCGCGCCGCGATCGAACGCGGGCTGGATCAGGGCGCCTGTATCGGCGCCCATGCTGTCGGGTTGAGGATCGAGGCATGAACAGCGCAGTGATCTTTGCCGCCATCCTGACCGCCCTTCTGCTGGCAGCCGCCGCGAAAGGCGAGACGGCAGACCCGGCGGTGCCGGGCTTTGCCGAGGAAACCGCAACTTCCGGCCTGGACCATACCTTTTCGGGGGAATGGACCTTCATGGTCGGTGGCGGGGCGGCGGTGTTCGATTGCAATGGCGATCTGAAGCCCGAGGTCTTCCTTGCGGGCGGCACGGCCCCGGCGCAGCTTTTCTTGAACGAAAGCCAGACCGGCGGGGCGCTGCGCTTCGCGGCCGCCGAAAGCGGGCTGGAGATCGACCAGGTCTCGGGTGCCTGGCCGCTGGATATCGATGGCGACGGGATCACCGATCTGGCGGTGCTGCGGGTGGGTCAGGACCGGCTGATGCGCGGCTTGGGCGATTGCAGGTTTGAAGATGCCAGCGCGGCCTGGGGCTTTGACGGGCTGGACCTGTGGTCAACCGCTTTTGCGGCGATGTGGGAGAAAGGCCAGTCCTGGCCGACACTTGCGGTCGGTTCTTACATCGACCGGACGCAAGAGGCCTTTCCCTGGGGCTCCTGCACGCCGAACCACCTCTATCGGCCAGCGGCAGCGGGCGGCTATGGCACGCCGATCGGGTTGACGCCCGGCTTCTGCGCCTTGTCGATCCTTTTCACCGACTGGAACCGGTCGGGCGCGCCCAGCCTGCGGGTGTCGAATGACCGCGAATATTACAAGGGCGGGCAGGAGCAGCTTTGGCATTTCCCGCCCGGCGCGCCGCCTGCGCTTTACACGCCGGAGGAAGGCTGGGCGCGGCTGCGCATCTGGGGCATGGGGATCGCGCAGACCGATGTGACCGGCGACGGCTATCCCGATTACTTCCTGACCTCGATGGCCGACAACAAGTTGCAGGTCCTGGCCGATCCTGCGACCGGCAAGCCGCAATTCACCGATCAGGCCTTCAAGCGCGGCGTCACGGCGCACCGGCCCTTCATCGGCGATGACAAGCGGCCCTCGACCGCGTGGCACGCGGAATTTTCCGATGTCAACAATGACGGGCGCGCCGATCTTTACATCGTCAAGGGTAATGTCTGGGACATGCCGGACTTTGCAGAAAAAGACCCGAATAACATGCTGTTGCAGCGCGAAGATGGTACATTTCTCGAAGCGGCGGGTCTTGCGGGCGTCGCCAGTATGGCAGAGGGTCGCGGCGGTGCGGCGGTCGATCTGAATGCCGATGGCCTGCCCGACCTGATCTCGGTCAACCGCAACGCGCCGACGCAGGTCTGGCGCAATACGGGCGGTGCGGGCATGGGCCATTTCCTGTCGCTGCGCCTGACGCAGCCGCAGGGCAACCGCGATGCAATCGGTGCGATCATCGAAATCCGCGCCAAGGACCTGCCTTTGCAGACACATGAAGTGACCGTCGGCGGCGGCCATGGCGGCGGGCATCTGGGCTGGCAGCATTTCGGGATCGGCGCGGCAGAGAAGGCCGAGGTGCGCATCACCTGGCCCGGCGCGGAGGCCGGACCCTGGCAAACCCTTGCGGGCGACGCCTTCTGGCGGCTTGCCCCGCAGGCCGAGCCGCAGCGCGAGGCGCCCTGAAAGGGGCGGGACGCGGAGAGGCCCTTGACTCCCACCCGCGCGACTTGTCCAAATGGTCAAGGAACCGGTCGAAGGGAAAGGCCGGGCAAACCACTGGGAGTTCCGACATGTTCCTGAAACACGGTCTTGGCCGCGCCGCTGCGGTTGCGGTCTTGCTTGCGGGCACTGCGCCCATGGCGCTGATGGCCGAGACGCCGGCCGATACGCTGGTCGTGGCCGATGCGATCGACGATATCGTCTCGATCGACCCGGCGGAGGCCTTTGAATTCTCGGGCGTCGACCTGAACAACAACGTCTATGACACGCTGATCGAGCTGGACCCGACCAAGCCGGGCGAGCTGGTGCCGGGCCTGGCCGAAAGCTGGTCGGTGGCCGATGACGGCGTGACCTATACTTTCAAGATCAAGTCGGGCATCACCTTCAGCAGCGGCAACCCGCTGACGGCGCAGGTCGCGGCCGACTCGCTGAAGCGCGTGGTCAAGCTGAACAAGACCCCGGCCTTCATCCTGACCCAGTTCGGCCTGACGGCGGAAAATGTCGATCAGATGATCACCGCCGATGGCGATACGGTCACGCTGAAGACCGACAAGGCCTATGCGCCCTCTTTCGTCTACAACTGCCTGACCGCTGGCGTGGCGAATATCGTCGACATGACCGAAGTGATGACCCATGAGGCCAATGGCGACATGGGCAATGAATGGCTCAAGGCCAATTCGGCCGGCACCGGCGCCTATGTGCTGAAAAGCTTCAAGCCGAACGAAGGCTATGTGCTTGAGGCGCGCCCGGGCCACTGGCGCGGCGATGCCAAGCTGAAGACCGTGTTCATGCAGCATATCCCGGAAGGCGCGACCGAACGCCTGCTTCTGGAAAAGGGCGATATCGACATCGCCCGCGAACTGACGCCCACCGATATCGAGGGTCTGTCGGGCAATGCCGATGTGAAGATCCAGGGCGACGTGGGCGGCCAGATCTACTATCTGGCGCTGAACCAGAAGAACGAGGTGCTGGCGAACCCGAAGGTTCAGGAAGCCATGCGTTACGCCATCGATTACAAGGGCATGACCGATAGCATCCTGAAGGGCATGTGGGTGGTGCACCAGAACTTCCTGCCTCAGGGCTTCCTGGGCGCGCTGGACGAGAACCCCTATAGCCTGGACATCGAGAAGGCCAAGGCGCTGATGGCGGAATCGGGCCTGACCCTGCCCGTCGAGATCAACTTCACCGTCCGCAACAACCAGGAACGGCTGGACATCGCCACCTCGATCCAGAACACCTTTGCCCAGATCGGCATCAACCTGAAAATGGATGTGGGCGACGGCAAGCAGGGTCTGGAAACCTATCGCGGCCGAAAGCATGACATCACGCTGCAAACCTGGGGCCCGGACTATCCCGATCCCCATACCAACGCCTCGACCTTCGCCTCGAACCCCGACAACAGCGACGAGGCGGGCGCGACCGGCTATCTGGCCTGGCGGACCGCGTGGGATCCGGGTGCCGAGATCAATGGCGCGACCGATGCCGCCGTGGTCGAGAAGGACACCGAGAAGCGCAAGGCCATGTATGAGGACCTGCAGCGCAAGGTCCGCGACAGCTCGGCCTTCGTTCTGATGTTCCAGCAGGCGCGCCAGGACGGGCTGCGCGCCAATGTGCAGGGCTTCTATGCCGGTGGGGCGACCGACTCGGTCACCTACTGGACGATCTCCAAGTAAGCGACAGGCCGCCGCGTGCCCCCAAAGGGTTCGCGGCGGCCGTTTTGATTCATGAGCGACATCTCAACTCCCCAGGGCGGCAATCGCCTCGCCCGGCTGCTGGTGCAAATCCTGCTTGGCCTTGGCACGCTGGCGATCACCATCCTTGGCCTGCTTCTCATCACCTTCATCATCGGCCGGGTCGTGCCCATCGACCCCGTCCTGTCCATTGTCGGCGAACGCGCGACGCCCGCCCAGATGCAGGCCGTGCGCGACGAATTGGGGCTGGACCTGCCGATGTGGGAGCAATTCTACATCTATGTGCGCGACGCGCTGCAGGGCGATCTGGGCCGGTCGATCCGCACCGGAATGCCGGTGGCGCAGGACATCGCCCGCTTCTTCCCCGCCACGCTGGAACTTGCGACGCTGGGCACGATCTTCGGCACGCTGATCGGCATTCCGGCGGGGGTTCTGGCCGCGACCCGGCCCGGCTCGATCGCCGACCAGCTTGTCCGGCTGGTGGGGCTGATGGGCTATTCGATGCCGGTCTTCTGGCTGGGCCTGGTGGGGCTTCTGATCTTTTACGGCAAGCTTGACTGGGTGGCCGGCCCGGGGCGCCTGGACCCGGCCTATGACATGATGCTGGAATTCCAGCTGACGCAATATACCGGCATGGTGCTGCTGGATTCGCTGCTGAACGGCGCCTGGGACATCTTCCGCAACGCGCTGTCGCATATCATCCTGCCCGCGGGCCTTCTGGGCTATATCTCGATGGCCTATATCAGCCGCATGACGCGCAGCTTCATGATGAACGAGCTGGGCCAGGAATATATCACCACTGCCCGCGTCAAGGGGATGCCGGAATGGCGGGTGATCTGGGTTCATGCCATGCGCAATGTCATGGTGCCGCTGATCACCGTCATCGCGCTGTCCTATGCCTATCTTCTGGAGGGGTCGGTCCTGACCGAAACGATCTTTGCCTGGCCCGGTCTGGGCAGCTACATCACCGATGCCCTGTTCGCCGCCGACATGCCCGCCGTTCTGGGCGGCACGGTCGTGGTGGGCGTGGCGTTCGTCACGCTGAACATGGCTTCTGACATCCTGTACCGGCTGGTCGATCCGAGGGCGCGGGCATGAGCGGCGCACAGACCTGGCGGCAATGGCTGACCGATCCGAGCCCCTCCTCACGTCGTCAGGCCCGCCTTGGGCAATGGTGGCTGGCCTGGCTGCGGATCAAGCGCAACAATCTGGCCATGGCCGGGCTGGTGATCGTCGGCATCCTGCTGTTCGCCGCCGCCTTCGCGCCCTGGATCGCGCCGCATGACCCGCTGGTGCAGGACCTGTCGCGGCGGCTGCTGCCGCCCGGCACGCCCGGCAACTGGCTGGGCACCGACGATTTCGGCCGCGATATCCTGAGCCGGATCATCTATGGCAGCCGGATCACGCTGTATATCATCGGGCTGGTCGCCGTGACCGCGCCGGTTCTGGGCCTCTTGATCGGCACGGTCGCGGGGTATTTCGGCGGCTGGGTCGATGCGGTGCTGATGCGGCTGACCGACATTTTCCTGGCTTTCCCCCGTCTGATCCTGGCGCTTGCGCTGGTCGCCGTTCTGGGGCCGGGAATCGAGAATGCGGTCCTGGCCATCGCGCTGACCGCCTGGCCGCCCTATGCCCGCGTCGCCCGCGCCGAGACGCTGACAGTGCGCAAGTCGGACTATATCGCCGCCATCCGCCTTCAGGGTGCGGGGCCGGTGCGGATCATCGCCGGGCATATCGTGCCGATGTGCCTGCCCTCGGTCATCATCCGGGTGACGCTGGACATGGCGGGTGTGATCCTGATCGCCGCCGGTCTGGGCTTCCTTGGCCTTGGCGTGCAGCCGCCCCTGCCGGAATGGGGTCTGATGATCTCGACCGGGCGGAAATACCTGTTCGAGCAATGGTGGGTCGCCACCATGCCGGGCCTTGCGATCTTCATCGTCTCGCTGGGCTTCAACCTTCTGGGCGACGGGTTGCGCGACGTGCTGGACCCGAGGAGTGCCGCGCGATGACCCCGCTTCTGGATGTGAAGAACCTGCGTGTGACCTTTGACACCGAGACCGGGCCGGTCGAGGCGGTGCGCGGCGTGTCGTTCAGCCTGGGGCGCGAGCGGCTGGGCATCGTGGGCGAGTCGGGCTCGGGCAAGACCATGACCGGGCGGTCTGTCCTGCGGCTGATCCGGCCGCCGGGGCGGATCGCGGCGGACGTGATGCGGTTCGACGGGCAGGACTTGATGAAGGCCGGCGAACGCGAGATGCGCGCCCTGCGCGGCAAGCGCATCGGCATGGTGATGCAGGACCCGAAATACAGCCTGAACCCGGTGATGAACGTGGGCGACCAGTTGACCGAGGGGTTGCGCCGCCGCGATGGCCTGGGCCGCAAGGATGCCCGCGCCAAGGCGCTTGCCGCGCTTGAGGCGGTGCAGATCCGCGACCCCGAGCGGGTGATGGCAGCCTATCCGCATGAGTTGTCGGGCGGCATGGGCCAGCGGGTGATGATCGCGATGATGCTGATCCCGGAACCCGACCTGCTGATCGCCGACGAACCGACAAGCGCGCTGGACGTGACGGTGCAGGCCGAGGTGCTGTCGATCCTTGACGGTCTGGTCAAGGATCGCGGCATGGGCCTGATCTTCATCAGCCATGACCTGCGGCTGGTGTCGCGCTTCTGCGACCGGGTGCTGGTGATGTACAAGGGCAAGGTGGTGGAAGAACTGGCTGCCCGTGACCTGATGCAGGCCAAGCATCCCTATACACAGGGCCTGCTGAACTGCCTGCCCCGGATCGGCGGCGACCGCGGCCCCCTGCCCGGCCTTGACCGGACCGGCGACTGGGCGACGGAGGCCGTGGCATGAGCCTGATCGAGATCGAGAAACTCTCCGTCACCTTCCAGGCCCAGGGCCGCGAGGTGCGGGCGGTGCAGGATGTGTCGTTCAAGGTCGAGGCCCGCGAAAGCTATGGGCTGGTCGGCGAATCCGGGTCGGGCAAATCCACCATCCTGCGCGCGATCTGCGGCATGGCGCCGGTCTCGGCCGGGGCGATCCGGCTAGACGGCCAACCGCTGAATGCGGGGCGCGGCTTTGCGCGCCAGGTGCAGATGGTCTTTCAGGACCCCTATGCCAGCCTGCATCCGCGCCACACCATCGACCGGACCCTGTCGGAACCGCTGGCGATCCATGGCATCGCCGAGTCTGACCGCCGCGTGGTCAAGGCGCTCAGCGATGTGGGCCTGCCGGCCTCGTTCCGCTTCCGCTATCCGCATCAATTGTCGGGCGGGCAGCGCCAGCGCGTCGCCATCGCCCGCGCCCTGATGCTGGAGCCGAAGATCCTGCTGCTGGACGAACCGACCAGCGCGCTGGATGCCAGCGTCCAGGCCGAAGTGCTGAACCTTCTGTCCGCGCTGCGCGAGGAACGCGGCCTGACCTTCCTGATGGTCAGCCATGACCTGGCGGTGATCGACCATATGTGCGACCGCGTGCTGGTCATGCAGCATGGCCGCGCGGTCGAGGAACTGGCCCGCGCCGATCTGGCCAATGCCCGCATGAAGACCGACTATGCCCGCAGCCTGTTCGAGGCCTCGGCCGACCGTCTGCTGGACACCACCGCATGATCCCTGTCTTCGACGGCCATAACGACCTTTTGCTGCGCCTGCTGCTAGAGCCGGCGCGGCGCGGCGAGATATTCCTGACCGGCGAGGGCAAGGGGCATCTCGACCTGCCGCGCATGAAAGCCGCCGGGTTTGCGGGCGGCTTTTTCGCGATCTATCTGCCGTCCCCCCCCGATCCCGAAGACGCGGCGCATCACAAGGCGATGGAGACACCGCCCTATCGCCTGCCCCTGCCCGAAGCGATTCCCTTCGATCAGGCCGTGCCCCCTGCCCTTGCGGCCATGGGGCATCTGATGTGGATGGAGCGCGCCAGCGCCGGGGCGCTGAGGATCGTGTGCGATGCCGATGCGCTGGACGCCTGCCTGGCCGATGGCACCATCGCCGCCGTGATGCATATGGAAGGCGCCGAGGCGATCGACGACAGCCTGGATGCGCTGCATCTTTACCATGCGGCGGGGCTGCGCTCGCTGGGACCGGTCTGGTCGCGGCCCACGATCTTTGGCCATGGCGTGCCCTTCGCCTATCCGTCCAGCCCCGATACCGGGCCGGGCCTGACCGATGCGGGCAAGCGCCTTGTGCGCGATTGCAACGCGCTGGGGGTGATGCTGGATCTGAGCCATCTGAACGAGGCCGGGTTCAACGATGTGGCGGCGCTGTCGGACGCGCCGCTGGTCGCCACCCATTCCAACGCCCATGCCGTCACGCCATCGTCGCGCAACCTGACCGACCGGCAACTGGCGATGATCCGCGAGACCGGCGGCATGGTTGGGCTGAACTTCTCGGTCTCGTTCCTGCGGCCCGACGGGCAGCGGATCGCCCAGACCGGCTGGGATGTGATGCTGCGCCATCTTGACCATCTGATCGAGGCACTGGGCGAGGATCATGTCGGTCTGGGGTCCGATTACGACGGCTGCCTGACGCCCGAGGTGCTGGGCGACGTGACCGGCCTGCCGCGCCTGCTCGATGCGCTGGCGGCGCATGGCTATGACCGCGCCCTGATCGAGAAGCTGGCCTGTCGCAACTGGCAATCCGTCCTGCGGCGGACCTGGCACGGCTGACGGCCGCTGCTGGTAATGGGTGGGGCGACTGATCGTGGTCAGCCTCGCCATTCCGCGATGCGCCAGACTGCGGGCGACTGCCCGACCGCGCGCTTGAATTCGCGGCTGAAATGGAAGGCGTCGAAAAACCCGGTCGCCTCGGCGATCTGTTTCAGGCTGAGCGTGCTTTCCTGCATCAGCCGCTGGGCACGGACAAGCCGTTGATTTCGCAGGAAACTACGGGGTGTCACGCCGACATGCTGATGAAACAGCCTGCGCAATTGCGAATGGCTTAGCCTGGCGACCCGGGCCATGTCTTCGGCGGTCCAGGGTGCCTCGGGCTGGTCCATCATCTGTTTCATCAGCCGGTCCAGCGGCGCGGGCAACAGGCTGCGCGCCTCGGAATTCGCAGGCCCGGACAGAAGTTCCAGAAACCGGGCCAGAACCGCGTTCAGCCGCACCTCGACCCCGGGCCGCTGGTCCGACAGGACGCTGAACAGGGTCTGGAACCAGGCGATCATCTCGGCCCCGCTGGCGATGTTCACCCGCGGTCCGCCCTGACCCAGGATCCGCAGCCGCAACAGGGGCAGGTCCGGCCCCTGCATCCGGAACCACATCACCGACCAGGGGTCGGCAAGATCGGCCCAATGTTCATGCGGCTGGTCCCCCGGGATCCAGACAAGCTGGCCCGGCGCGATGCGCAATTGATCGCCGCCGATCCGCACCTCGCCCCGGCCGGAAAGACAGTAAAGTACATCGTCGCCCGGGCAGGATGGCCGCGCGATGCCGCCGCCCGGGGCCGCGTCGATCCATCCGGCGCGCAGGACCGTCAAGAAAAGATACCGCGCCGCAGCATCGGGCAGGTGGTAGAGGCTTAGCCGCGTGACGGCGGTTATGGAATTTTCTGCCATGCGCGTTTCATACATGCATTTTCACATCGCGTCTATTCGCAGGCGGCAGTCATCGGCTTAACGATGAGTCTTGGAGTAGGAGAAAAGCGCCAGCTGCCGGGAGGAACGGATGCTCGCACCGAATTTCTGTAACGCGGGACCTTGCCTGCGCACGCGCTGCGGGGCACCGGAATGACTGCCCAGATCGGCAAGGCCGTTGCCCCGGGGCGTGTCCGGGGCGTGTCGATGCGGTCGCGGCTTCTTGGCGCGCGCGAGACCGGCGTCTTCCTGGCCTTTCTTGTGATGTGCGCCTTTCTGGCGCTGACCACCGACAGTTTCCTGACCGTGGCGAACCTCTTGAATGTGGGCCGTCAGGTCTCGCTTCTGGGCATCATGGCGGTCGGCATGACCTTCGTGCTGATCTCGGGCGAGATCGATCTGTCCATCGGGTCCACCTATGCCCTGGCCGGGCTGGGCGCGGGAATGGCGATCGTGGCGGGCTATGGCGTGGCACCGGCGATCGCGCTTGGCCTGTCGCTGGGCGTTCTGGTCGGGCTGATCAACGGGCTTCTGTCGACCTTTGGCCGCCTGCCCTCGCTGATCGCGACGCTTGGCATGATGTCGGTGATCCGCGGCGTGGCGCTTTTGATGACCAATGGCGAGCCGGTGACCGTCAACACCCGCAACGGTGCCGATCCGGGCGTGCTGGAAACGTTTCTCGCTTTGGGCCAAGGCCGCATCGGCGATCTGGTGCCGATGCAGCTGGTCTTTTTCATCCTGGCCGCCGTGCTGGGCTGGGTCTTGCTGTCGCGCACCAGTTTCGGCTTCCGCATCTTTGCGGTGGGCGGCAGCCCCAAGGCGGCGCGCGTCTCGGGGATCAATGTCGATGCGGTGAAGATCTGGGCCTTCGTGGTCATGGGGGTGCTGGCCGCCGCGGCGGGCATTCTGTCCATGGCCTTCCTGCCCAGCGGCCAGGCCGGCCGCACCGGAATTGGGCTTGAGCTGGATGTGATCGCCGCTGTCGTCGTGGGCGGCGCGTCGCTGGCGGGGGGCAGCGGCAGCATTCTTGGCACCGTGCTGGGTGTGCTGATCATCGGCGTCCTGCGCAACGGGCTCGTGCTGAGCGGCGTCTCGCCGTTCACCCAGGAAGTGATGATCGGGCTGGTCATCATCGTCGCCGTCGCGATCGACAGGTGGAGCATCCGGTCCCATCGGGCCTGAGCCATCCGGATCGTCCGCGGAACAAAACCAGAGGGAGGAAGAAATGAAATTGAAGGTCAGTGTGATCGCCCTGATGGCCGGGCTGGCGCTTGCGGCGCCCGGCATGGCGGATCCGGTCAGCGTCGACAGCTTTGCGCTGGCGCCGCGCATCAAGGACAAGGTGGCAGCGGGCGGAGAGCTGAACATCTATGTCTCCTATCACGACACGTCGAACGAGTTCGCCCCGGCCATCAAGGCGGGTGTCGAAAAGGGCGACGCGATCGAGGGCGTGACCGCGCATTTCATCGGGCCGGTCGGCGCCGATGCCGATGCCCAGATCTCGGAAATCGAGACGCTGATGAATGACATGGACGGGCTGGCGATCTCGTCCGTCAGCACCGACGCGCTGGCGCCGATCATCAACCGCGTGATCGAGGCCGGTATCCCAGTCATCACCTACAACACCGACAATCCCGACAGCAAACGGCTGGTCTTTGCCGGGCAGGACCTGGTCCAGTCCGGGCGCGAGGCGGGCAAGCTGATGGGCGATGTGCTGGGCGGCAAGGGCCGGGTGATGATCGCCACCATCGACGCCTCGGCGCAATGGTCGCTGGACCGCGAAAAGGGCGCGCGGGAAGGTCTGGCCGCCTTCCCGGAGATCGAGGTCGTCCGCACCCTGAACACCGGCACCGATCCGCAGGAAATCTACGCCGCGATCGAAAATGCCATGCTGGCCGATCCGGGCATCACCGGCATCCTGTCGCTGGAATGCTGCTCGACCCCGGCCGCAGGCGAATGGGTGTCGCGCAACAACAAGAAGGATGCGGTCAAGGTCGTCGGCTTCGACCTGCTGGACCAGACCGTCGATCTTGTCAGCGATGGCGTGATCCAGGCCACCATCGACCAGGCGCCCGAGCGTCAGGGCTATGAGGCGGTGAACCTGCTCGTGACCTTCCTCAAAGGACAGCCGATCGACAATCTCGACACCGGCGTCGGCATCTTCACGCCCGAAAACATCGGCGAAGTCGCCAAGTAACCGCTTCGGCGCCCCGGACCCCGCGTCCGGGGCGCGCGCCCTGCCCTGAAAGACGAATAGGCAATCCCCATGTCGGCCCCCTTCCTCGAATTGCGGGACATCACCAAGGCCTTTCCGGGCGTCGTCGCCATGGATCGCGTCTCGGTCGGCTTCCGCCCCGGCGAGGTTCACGCCATCATCGGCGAGAATGGCGCGGGCAAGAGCACGATGATGAACGTGCTGGCGGGGGAATTGCTGCCCAACAGCGGCACGATCCTTGTCGATGGCGCGCCCGTTACCATCGGCTCGGCGCTGGCCAGCCAGGCGCTTGGCGTCCGCGTGGTGTTCCAGGAACTGTCGCTGTGCGAAAACCTGACCGTGGGCGAGAATGTCGTCCTTGGCCGCTATGCGGCGGGGCGTCCGCTGTCGCTTCTGGACCGTCGCCGCGCCTCGGAAGCCGCGACCGAGGCGCTGGACCGGCTGGGCCTGACCGAGATCGGCATCCATGATCCGGTGCGCAGCCTGACCGTGGCGCAGAAGCAGATGGTGGAAATCGCCCGCGCCATTTCGCAGGACGCGCGGCTTCTGGTGCTGGATGAACCGAATTCCGCCTTGTCGCCCACCGAAAGCGCGCGGCTGTTCGACGTGGTGCGCGCGCTAAGGGCGCGGGGCGTCACCGTGCTTTATGTCTCGCATCATCTTGACGAGGTGCGCGCCCTGGCCGACCGCATTTCCGTGATGCGCGACGGGCGGTTGCAGATCACGCTGGACAATACGCCCGACCTGACCTCGGCCGATCTTGTCGCCCATATGGTCGGGCGCGCGGTGGATACGGCCGAACAATATTCCCGCCTTGCCAAGCCCGCCGTCAAGGATGCGGCGCCGGTTCTGCGGGTCAGCGGGCTGCGCGTGCCGGGCCGGATCGACGGCATCGACCTGTCGGTCGCCGCGGGCGAGATCGTCGGCGTCGCGGGCTTGCCCGACAGCGGCAAGGACTGTCTGGCCGAGGCGATCTTTGGTCTGATGCCCCGCAGCGGCACGGTCGAGATTGGCGGTATCCGGCTTGCGACTTCGCAGCCCTCGCACGCCATCGCCGCAGGCATGGCGCTGATCCCGGCCGACCGGCGCGGCGCGGGCGCGCTTTTGACCATGAGCGTGGCCGACAATGTCGTCTCATCGACGCTTCGCGTCTTCAGCCGGGCGGGCTTTCTGCGCCGCCGCCAGATCCGCGATTGCGCCAGCCGCTATGTCAACGATCTTCAGGCCAAGGTCTCCGATTTCGGCCAGCGCATCGCCACACTGTCAGGCGGCAACCAGCAGAAGATCATCCTGGCGCGCGGCCTGGTGTCGCAACCGAAGCTGCTGATCCTGCACGAACCCACGCGCGGCATCGACGTGGGCGCCAAGGCCGAGATCTACGCCATCCTCAAGAACCTTGCCGCAGACGGGCTGGCGATCCTGATGATTTCCTCGGAACTGCCCGAGATCGTCCTGCATTCCGGCCGCGTCGTGGTCATGGCCGACAGGCAGGTGACCGGAGAACTGACCGGCGGCGATGTGACCGAAGAGGCGGTCATGTCGCTGGCCACGCAAAAGGCAGCACATCATGTCCATTGACGCCCCCAAGCGCGCCCCGAAAATAACCGTGGTCGGCAGTTTCGCCGTCGGCCTGACCATCCGCACCCCGATCATCCCCGTCTTCGGCCAGACGCTGTTCGGGTCGGATTTCGACCTGGGGCCGGGCGGCAAGGGGTCGAACCAGGCGGTGGGCGTGGCGCGGCTGGGCGCGCAGTCTTCCATCGTCGCCTGCCTGGGCCAGGACGAACTCGCAGGCGTCGCGACCCGGCTGTACGAGGCGGAGGGCGTCGACACGACCCATCTGCACCGCACCGCCGACAAGGCGACCGGCGTGGGCTTCATCGTGCTGAACGCCGCGGGCGACAATTTCATCATCCTCGACATGGGCGCCAACACGCTGATGGACCCGGCGCTGGTTGATACCGCGCGCGAGCGCATCGCGGGCAGTGATGTGGTGATGTCGGTGCTGGAAATTCCGGTCGCCGCCGCCGCCCAGGCCATGAAGCTGGGCCGCGAGGCCGGGGCGCGCACCATCCTGAACCCCGCCCCCGCGATCGCCCTGCCCGACGGGCTTTTGGAACATGTCGATTACCTGACCCCGAATGAAAGCGAGCTGCGGCTTCTTCTTGGCCTGCGCCCCGACGACCCGACCGCAACGCATGAACTGGCGCTGGCCCTGCGGCGCCGCGGGGTGGGCACGGTGATCGTGACCATGGGCGGCGAGGGCGCGCTGATCCTGAATGACGAGCTGGACATGGTGGTGCCCGCCCCTGCGGTCGATGTGGTCGACACCACCGGCGCGGGCGACAGTTTCAACGCGGCGTTCGCGGTCGCCATCGGCGAGGGGCTGCCCCTGGTCGAGGCCGTGCGCTGGGGCGTGGCGGCAGGCGCCCATGCCTGCACGCGGCTGGGCGTCATCCCCTCGATGGCGCATCGCGACGAGCTGATGGGGATGCTGGCGAAATGACCGGCGCAAATCCGGACAGGTTTCAGGACAAGGGAGACAGGACATGAAACGCGGCAAGCTCTTGAATGCAGAGCTGAACCACGCCATCGCCTCGATGGGCCATGGCGATCTGATGATCGTGTGCGATGCCGGTTTCCCGATCCCGGACACGGCCTGGCGCATCGACCTTGCGATCATGCCCGACCTGCCCGACCTCAAGACCGTGCTGGGCCTGATCGCCGAGGACATGGTGGCCGAGAAGGTTGCCTATGCCGACAATCTGCCCACGCATAACCCGCTTCTGCTGCAGACCGTGAAGGCGCTGTTCGCCGACAGCGACCATGCCATGCTGCCCCATGCCACGATCCTGGGTGAGATGGCGGCCCGGGCCAAGGTGATCGTGCGTACCGGGGCTTTCGATCCCTGGGGCAATATCCTGCTTTATTCCGGCGTCGACGTGCCGCAGTGGTTCTCGAAGCCCGGCACCGTGGCCCCGCCCGAATATGCCGCCAAGATGACGAAGGGCTGACCCAGGTGGCGCGGATCTTCGATTGGGCCGTCCGGGACAGCACCCGCCTGGCGACAGTGGCCTCGCTGCGGCAGGCCAAGGGCCGCCACGCGGCCTTTGCCCAGGTCACCTGTGACAGCGCGGTCGAAGCCGCCGCCGCCGAAGCCGCCGGGATCGAACTGGCGATCTGCCGGGCGCGCAACGTGGCCGAGGTGCGCCGTGGCGCGCCGCGCATGTTCCTGACCGCCGCTCTGGGCTTTGCCGAGGCGGTCACCGATGACGAGATCCTGCGCACCGCCTTCAAGGCCCTGACCGATGGCGCGGATGCGGTGATCACCGCCCGCCGCCTTTCGGTCGTCTCGCTACTGGCCGCCGAAGACATTCCCGTCATGGGTCATCTGGGTTTTGTCCCGCGCAAATCCACATGGGTCGGCGGGGTCCGCGCAGTCGGCAAGACCGTGGACGAGGCGGTCGAGCTGCATCACCGCTTTCGCAGGCTCGAAGAGGCCGGGGCCTTTGCCGTCGAGGCCGAGTTGATCCCCGCGCCGCTGATGGCCGAACTGTCGCGCCGCTCGGGCCTGGTCACCGTCTCGCTGGGGTCGGGCCAGGCGGCCGAGGTCGTCTTCCTGTTCACCTCGGACATCTGCGGCGAGACCGAGACCACCCCCCGCCATGCCCGCCGCTATGGCGACCTTGCCCGCCTCGCGCGCGAAGTTCAGGCCGAACGCCTGCGCGCGCTGACCGCTTTCCGCCAGGACGTGACCGCCGGTCACTTCCCCGCCCCGCAAGAGACCGCTTCGCTGCCGCAGGCCCTTCTCGACGAGATCACCCAGCGGCTTGACACCTGACGGATCCCCGCGATCCGCCCGCGACCCTTTGAAGAAACGAGACATCCGATGAGAGACAGCGACTTCGGCACCCGAGACAAGCGCGGCCACTGGACGCCGAACAAGAAGCCGCAGCGCGCGCCGATCTTCGTCTGGCCGGTGCAACCCAGGAAGTTCCTCAAATGGCTGCCGGGCTATGTCTGGCCCTGGAACACCGCCTATTTCCTGGTGGCGCTGATCTCCTGGGTCTTCCTGACACCCGACATGGCCCGGATGCAGACCTTCCAGTGGGACTGGATGGCGCTGATCCTGTTGCGCAATGCCGCCTGGACGCTGCTGTTTTACGGCGGGTTCCATCTGGTGCTGTACATCCAGCGCCATCAGGAGACGAATTTCAAATACAACGCCCGCTGGCCCGACACGGACAATCCGACCTTCCTGTTCGGCAGCCAGAATGCGGAAAACGTGTTCTGGACCTTCTGCAGCGGCGTTCCGGTCTGGACCGCCTATGAATGCGTGCTGTGGTGGCTTTACGCCAACAACCACATCCCGTTCCTGGATTTCGCGGCCCATCCGATCTGGTTCGTCGTGGCGCTTCTGCTGATGCCCGCCTGGCGCGAGCTGCATTTCTACCTGATCCACCGGCTGATCCATGTCGGGCCGCTGTATCACCTGATCCACAAGACCCACCACAAGAACGTCAATCCCGGTCCGTGGTCGGGCATGTCGATGTCGACGCTTGAGCATGTCTTCTACTTCTCGGGTGTGCTCATCCATTTCGTCGTGCCGCTGCATCCGGTGCATGGCATGTTCCAGCTTGTCCATGCCGGGCTGTCGCCCGCCAAGTCGCATGTCGGTTTCGACCGGATCGTGACCTCCGAGGACGCGGCCATCAATACCGACAATTACTATCACTACCTCCATCACAAGTATTTCGAGGTGAATTACGGCGAGCGCCGCATCCCGCTCGACGAATGGTTCGGCACCGCCCATGACGGTTCGGCCGAGGCGGACGAGGCGATGTATCGCCGTATCCGCGCCAAAAAGCTGGTGCGCTGACGGAACTGCAACGGAAAGCCAAGCCATGACCAACTCTCCCGCCGCCCGGCCCGCAGGCCAATGGGTTCCGGCCTGCCGCGTCGATGATATCCCGCCCGAGGACGTGAAGCGCTTTGACCATGCCGGGCGGACCTATGTGGTGATCCGCTCGCCCGAGGGCGATTTCTACGCCATGGATGGCCATTGCTCGCATGAGAAGATCCATCTCGCCGACGGGCTGGTCGATGGCGCGATCATCGAATGCCCGCGCCATTTCGGCACGTTCGACTACAAGACCGGGGAATCGCGGAAACTGCCCGCCTGCGTCGATCTGCGCACCTATCCGGTGCGGATCGAGGGTGAGGAGGTCCTGATCCAGGTCGCCTGAGGCCGATGCGCCGGTCCTGCCCTGGCCCGGCGCAGCTTTCCCCAAGACAGGACTGGTGCCCGCGGCCGGACTTGAACCGGCACGCCCGAAGGCTGGGGAGTTTAAGTCCCCTGTGTCTACCATTTCACCACGCGGGCCGCGCCAAGGCGGCGCCAGTCTAGCCGGATCGGCGGCAGGCGAAAGGGCCATCGGGCGAAAAGCCGGTCGAGCTGTTCCGCGCCGCCCCGCCGCAGTGCAGCGCAGCGATTGACAAGGCAGAGGGTCGGCCTCTTTATGACAGGCGACATCTTCGGGGGAGACCAATGAGCAAGACCTATAAGACAGCCGCCGCCGCGCTGGACGGCCTCTTGTCGGATGGAATGCTGATCGCGGCAGGCGGGTTCGGCCTGTGCGGCATACCGGAACTTCTGATCGACGCTCTGGTCGCCTCGGGCGTCAAGGACCTGACGGTCGCCTCGAACAATGCCGGGGTGGACAATTTCGGTCTGGGCAAGCTCCTGGCGACGCGGCAGATCAAGAAGATGATCTCGTCCTATGTCGGCGAGAATGCCGAATTCATGCGCCAGTATCTTTCGGGCGAGCTGGAGCTGGAGTTCAACCCCCAGGGCACGCTGGCCGAGCGGATGCGGGCGGGGGGCGCGGGCATTCCCGGCTTTTACACCAAGACCGGCGTGGGCACGGTGATCGCCGAGGGCAAGGATGTGAAGGTGTTCGACGGCCAGGAGTACATTCTGGAACGCGGCATCGTGGCCGACCTGGCCATCGTGAAGGCCTGGAAGGCCGATCCTTCGGGCAATCTGGTCTTCCGCAAGACCGCGCGCAATTTCAACGCGCCCGCCGCGACCTGCGGCAAGATCTGCGTCGCCGAGGTCGAGGAGATCGTGCCGCTGGGCAGCCTTGACCCCGATGCGATCCACCTGCCGGGCATTTATGTGCACAGGATCGTGCAGGGGCCGCATGAAAAGCGCATCGAGCAGCGCACCACCCGCAAGAAGGAGGCCGTGTAAATGGCTGGGGAAAGCAAGGGCTGGGACCGCAACCAGATGGCCGCCCGTGCCGCGCAGGAATTGCAGGACGGATGGTATGTGAACCTTGGCATCGGCATTCCGACGCTGGTGTCGAACTATATCCCCGAGGGCGTCAACGTCACGCTGCAATCGGAAAACGGCATGCTGGGCATGGGCCCCTTCCCCTATGAGGGCGAAGAGGATGCCGATCTGATCAATGCGGGCAAGCAGACCATCACCGAACTGCCGCAGACGGCGTTCTTCGACAGCGCCACTTCATTCGCCATGATCCGTGGCGGCAAGATCGCCATGGCGATCCTGGGCGCGATGGAAGTGGCCGAGAATGGCGATCTGGCGAACTGGATGATCCCCGGCAAGCTGGTCAAGGGCATGGGCGGCGCGATGGATCTGGTCGCCGGCGTGGGCCGGGTGGTCGTGGTCATGGACCATACCTCGAAACACGGCGAGTCGAAGGTGCTGAAGCAATGCACCCTGCCCCTGACCGGCAAGGGCGTGGTCGACCGCATCATCACCAATCTGGGTGTGCTGGATGTGGTGCCGGGCGGATTGAAGATTGTGCAGCTTGCCGATGGCGTGACCGAGGCCGAGCTGCGCGCCGCGACCGAGGCGACGCTCGTTGGCTGAACACATCGTCACCCGTGAACAGGGCCAGACCAAGGGCCGCTTTATCATCCGCAAGGATGGCGAAGAGGCCGAGCTGACCTATTCCATCACCACGCCGACGCTGATCATCGCCGATCATACCGGCGTGCCCGATGCCTTTCGCGGCACCGGCGCCGGGCTGGCGCTGGTCGAGGCTCTGGTGGCGGCGGCGCGGGCCGAGGGGTTCAAGGTGGTGCCGCTCTGCCCCTTCGTGAATGCCCAGCGCAAGAAACACCCCGAATGGGCGGACGTGTTCCAGGCCTGATCGTCATCCTGGCCCAGATCGTCCCGGGGGCGGGCCAGTGGCCCGCCCTTGCCATCAGGCCCCTTGCAAGCGGCAGGCAGACCCCGGGGGGTCAGCCGCCCGACGTGGCGTTGACCTTGAAGACGCAGGGGTCGCTGACCAGCATCGGCGGCGTCAGGCACAGGCCCTGCGCCACCTGAAAGGCCGCCAGCACCTTGGGCACATAATCGCGCGTCTCGGCATAGGGCGGCACGCCCTGATTGGCCTTCACCGCGCCCTCGCCCGCATTGTAGGCTGCCAGCACCATCACCGGGTCGCCGTCGAATTCCTTCATCAGCCAATTCAGATAGGCCACGCCGCCCTTGATGTTCTGGACCGGATCGGTGCTGTCCGAGACGCCGAAGCGTTCGGCCGTGGCGGGCATAAGCTGCATCAGCCCGGTCGCGCCCTTGTTCGACACCGCATCCTTGCGCCCGGCGCTTTCGATCCCCATCACGGCCAGAACCAGCGCGGGCGAGACATTCGTATCCAGCGTCGCCACTAGGATGTCCTTGCCATAGACATCGGCGATGGTCTGCATCGACTGCATCCGCGGCGCGCGGACCGCCGCCCCGCCCGGCCCCTGCGCCAGCGAGGCCATGGCCAGCTCGAAACGATCCTGGGCATTGCCCAGTCCGGTCGGCACCTTGTCCCAGAACCAGGCGTAATTCGACGCGGGGGCGGGCGCGATGGACCCGTCCGGCAGCGCCTCGGGTGCCGCGGGCGCGGTGGCGGTGGACAAGGCCGGGTCCTTCCAGGCCGTCGCGGCCAGACGGCGGGCCTGTTCGACCGGGTCGATCTGCACGGTGATCCGTTTGCCGGGCACCGCATCGCTGACCTTCACGCGGCGAAAGGTAAAATCCTCCTGCGCCCGCGCCGGAGGAAGCGCGGCCAGAACACCAAGGCCCAGCGTCAATATGCCTGTCAGTCTGCGCATCTTTGCGATGCCTGCCCGTTTTGATTGCCGCCAGACTGGCAGACGCGGCCCCTGTCGCAAAGCAAATCCCGGTCCGCGTCGCGCTTTCGCGGCCGATATCGACCGATATGCCACGCCACGCTTGCAGCGGTCGCCCCGCGAAGAACCCGATATTTCCCCCGAAAGACCTTAATTAAAGGTTAATTTTCCCAAATCCAGCCACGATCAGGGGCTTTAAAGGGCCTACCCCGAAAGGCGGATCAACCGGCACCGAACGCACCGGGAAGAGGCCTCGAGGACAAGATTGCAACTGGACCCTGAAAAGGAAAATGACCATGAAACTGATGAACATCTTCAAGCGCTTCCAGAAAGACGAAGACGGTGCCGTGACCGTTGACTGGGTCGTGCTGACCGCCGCCATCGTGGGCCTCGGCCTGATCGTCATGGGCGCCATCCAGCCGGCGATCAGCAACCTGTCGACCTCGATCGCCACCGAGATCGAATCCGCCGACGACAACTTCTGATCCCGCGCCGGGCTTGGCCCGGCACGCAGGACAGTCCAGGGCCGCGTCTCCGCAAGGGGCGCGGCCTTTGGTTCTTCAGGCGCTTCCCTTCCAGGGACGCGCGCCGCGAATCCGGCCCGAGGGTTTCACCAAATGACCTTAATTGCAGCCTCGTTTTCCTAATTCCCGCCAACATTCCCCGGCTTACTGCAGTCATCCCGAAAGGCGGATCGCCCGAAACAAGATCGGATCCGAAGATGCCCGGCGGATAGGAAAGCCCCCGAACCTCTTGCACAGGAACCTGACCATGAAACTGATGAACATCTTCAAGCGCTTCCAGAAAGACGAAGACGGTGCCGTGACCGTTGACTGGGTCGTGCTGACCGCCGCCATCGTGGGCCTTGGCCTGATCGTCATGGGCGCCATCCAGCCGGCGATCAGCAACCTGTCGACCTCGATCGCCACCGAGATCGAAGCCGCCGACGACAACTTCTGATCCCGCGCCGGGCTTGGCCCGGTCGGCAGGACCAACCAGGGCCGCGTCTCCGTAAGGGGCGCGGCCTTTGTCTTGCCGGGCGAAAGGCGGCCTGGCGCCAAGGACGGCTCGCCTGACCTGGTGCCCTGCTCCCCCTGATGAAGGCGCATCGCCTGACCTGGCCCCACTGCGCACCGCCCGCTGATTCACGCCCGGCCATCTGTGGCAGAAACTCTGAGCAATGCTGGAAAATGACCCTGAAAATGCCGCAATCGGGGGCCGCATGACCAAATCACTGCCATGATCGGATGGCTATATCCTCTCATCCCGACCGGAACCGGGTGCCGCGGAACAGAGGCCGCGTCAGGTCCGACCGGGAGGATGAAACGAAATCCGACGCAATCGAAAATAGGGATATTGACCATGAAACTGATGAACATCTTCAAGCGCTTTCAAAAAGACGAAGACGGTGCCGTGACCGTTGACTGGGTCGTGCTGACCGCCGCGATCGTGGGCCTTGGCCTGATCGTCATGGGCGCCATCCAGCCGGCGATCAGCAACCTGTCGACCTCGATCGCCACCGAGATCGAAGCCGCCGACGACAACTTCTGATCCAGCGCCGGGCTTGGCCCGGTCGGCAGGACCAACCAGGGCCGCGTCTCCGCAAGGGGCGCGGCCTTGACGTGAGCGCGGGGAATGCTGCGGGATTTGCACCAAAAGCCCCTGAAAAGCCCGCGGCTACCCCATAGTTTCGCCGCATTTTTCGGCCAGCTTGCCCGGGATGGGCAGGCGAATGCCCCGAGGGAAATGGAGATTGCAAAGATGCTTGCCAGACTGAGGTCCTTTGCGCGCGACGATGACGGAGCCGTCACGGTCGACTGGGTCGTTCTGACCGCCCTTATCGTGGGTGTTCAGGTCATTCTCCTGCTGACGCCCATGCGCAATGCGCTGGTCAGCGTCGCAGAGTCGGTCGGGGCGAAAGCCGAAGAAGTCGGCGATTACAGCAATTAAAGCCGGAGCGCGCCTGACAGGCCGCAACCGGATGGGCTGCCCCGGCATGGGCCGGCGGCAAATGAGGAAAAGGGGTCGGGAATGCGGGCAGTTTTCGCATTGGTGCTGGTGCTCGGCATGGCGCTTGCGGGCGTCGCCGTCTACATGGCGCAGGGCTATATGAGCCAGACACAGTCCGCGCTGGCCAAGGCGACGGCCTTTCGCGAGAAGACCGGCAAGCTGGTCGAGGTCTATGCCGTCAACAAGCCGTTGAAATACGGCGACCCGCTGACCAAGGACGATGTCGTCTCGGTCTATGTGCAGGAGAAATTCCTGCCCGCCGGCGCCTTCCGCGTGCCGAAGGAGGGCGACACCGCCGCCGCCACCCCCGCCGCCGCCCCGGCCAAGAAGGGCGATCCTGCGCCGGTCGTCGTGCCGCCGCTGTTCGGCGACAATCAGCAGAAGCCGCGCTTCATCATGCGCTCGATGGAGCAGAACGAGATCCTTCTGGTCAGCCGCGTGACCGAACCGGGCGAAGTGGCCGGGCTGACCGGCAAGCTGGGCAAGGGGATGCGCGCCTTCCAGATCAAGGTCGATGTCGCCTCGGGCGTCGCCGGCTTTGTGGCGCCGGACGATCACATCGACATTTACTGGACCGGCTCGAGCAACACCTCGGTATCGGGCGACGTGACGCGCCTGATCGAAAGCGCGATCCGCGTGATCGCGGTGGACCAGGCTTCGGGTGAAGGCCAGATGCTGGCAGGCAATGCCCGCACGGTGACGGTGGCGGGCACGCCCGAACAGGTTGCCCGGCTGGCGCAGGCCCAGGCCACGGGTCGGCTCGCGATGTCGCTGGTCGCCTCGCCCGAGGATGCCGTCTCGGGTCTGGTCGAGGTGGACAGCAATTCGCTTCTGGGCATTCAGCAGCAGGAAGTGGTCGTCGAACAGGCGCCCGAGGTCTGCACCATCAAGACGCGCAAGGGCGCCGACGTGGTGGAAATGCCGATCCCCTGCACCAACTGAGGGGCGATGAGACGGGCGGCGCGGCTACCGCATCTGGGGGCCGCGTCGCGTTGCGTTCACCATATTATGGTTCTGTTGCAAGTTATCCACATCAACATCCCCCCCCAAGGGTTTGATTCTTGCAAAAAAAGGCTGCGTCCGGCAATGTGATGCGGAAATACGGGCAAAAAGACCCGAAACCAGAGGCGTGATCGAAAGGGCAGATCACATGAGCATGAAAAAGACCATTGCGGCCGGTTTGGTCGGCGTTGCCCTGGCAACGACCGCTCCTGCCACGGCCCATTCGGAAGTTCTGCGTGTGATGGCCGGGCAGGCCCAGGGTGCTTTGAACGTACCGATGAACCGGGCGGTTGTCGTGGAAAGCGACGTCCCCTTCTCGGAACTTTCCATCGCGAATCCGGGCATCGCCGATATCTCAACCCTGTCGGACAAGACGATCTATGTGCTCGGCAAGGCACCGGGGCGCACGACGCTGACCCTGCTGTCGCCCGAGGGCAAGCTGATCTCGAATGTCGATGTCCATGTCACGCCCGACATCGCGGAATTCAAGGAACGCCTGCGCCAGATCCTGCCGGGCGAGAATATCGAAGTGCGCACCGCCAATGACGGGATCGTCCTGTCCGGCGTCGTCAGCTCGACCGCGAAGCTTGACCGCGCGCTTGACCTGGCCAGCCGCTACGCGCCCGACCGCGTGTCGAACCTGATGGTGGTGGGCGGCACGCAGCAGGTGATGCTCAAGGTGCGTTTCGCCGAAATGCAACGCTCGGTCGCCAAGAACCTGTCGGCCTCGCTGGGCATCCAGGGGACCGGCTCGAAAGTCGGTGGCTCTATCGGCACCGGCGTTCTGGCGGACGGCACCCAGTTCAACAACTTCTTCAACTCGACCTCAGGGCAGGTCACCTCGCCCAATGAGGCGGCAGGGCGGATGAGCCTGGGCTTTTCCGCCGGCGCGCTGGAATTTGGCGTGCTGCTTGAGGCGCTTGAATCCAAGGGCATGGTGCGGACCTTGGCCGAACCGAACCTGACCGCGCTTTCAGGCCAGGAAGCCAAGTTCCTGGCCGGCGGCGAATATCCGGTTCCCGTGCCCGACAGCGACGGCATCGGTATCGAATACAAGCCCTTCGGCGTCGAGCTGAACT
Organism: Fuscovulum sp.; assembly: GCA_041916535.1. GTDB lineage: Bacteria > Pseudomonadota > Alphaproteobacteria > Rhodobacterales > Rhodobacteraceae > Pseudogemmobacter. The sequence continues at coordinate 40,210 of JAYRZG010000011.1, forward strand.
TCACGCCCGTCGTGGTCGACGGCGACATCATCAACCTGACGATCAACGCCTCGGTCAGCTCGATCGACACAACGACCTCGATCGAGGCGAATGGCCTGACCGTCAATGCCTTCAAGCGTCGGGAAACCTCGACCACGGTCGAGATGCGCGATGGGGAAAGCTTTGCCATCGCAGGCCTGTTGCAAGACGATTTCCGCAACATCAACAGCCAGGTGCCATGGATCGGCGACGTTCCAATCCTTGGGGCGCTGTTCCGTTCGGCCGATTACAACCGCGCGCAGTCCGAACTCGTGATCATCGTCACGCCGCATCTGGTGACACCGGTCTCGGGCGATGTGCTGGCCCTGCCGACCGACCGGGTCCGCATTCCGACCGAACGTGAGCTGTTCCTTTACGGCGAGGTTGCAGGCAAGCCCAAGAAGGGTGCCGCGGGCGAAGTGGCCCGGCAGGACTTCTCGTCGCCCTATGGCTATGTGATGGAGTGAGGCGGATGCAGCGCGGATTGGGAAGCCTACTTGCGACGACCGCCCTTCTGGCCCTTGCGGCCTGCGGCGACACTTCGACCAGCTTCGACAAGGAACTGGGTTCCGAGGTGGACAAGGGCCAGTTCGGCAATGCCACGATGAACAACACGCTCCTGATGACCGGCGAGATGGAATACACCGTCGCGCTGGCCCAGCGGTTCAATGCCGAAGTCGAAGACACGGTGACCTTCGCCTTCGACAGCGCCACGCTTTCGCCCGAAGCAGAGCAGATTCTGCTGAAACAGGCGAATTTCATCAAGCAGTTCCCCGAAGTCCGCTTCAAGGTCTTCGGCCATACCGACCTCGTCGGCAGCCAGAGCTACAATTACAATCTGGGCCTGCGCCGCGCGAAGGCCGTGGTCAATTTCCTGGTCGCGCAGGGCATTTCGCGCTCGCGGCTTGAGGCCCTGGTCAGCTATGGCAAGACCCGCCCGATCATCCAGACCAGCGAACCCGAGATGCGCAACCGCCGCACGGTGACCGAGGTTTCTGGCTTCGTGAAGAACAATCCGCTGGTCCTGAACGGCAAATATGCCCAGATCGTCTGGCGCACCTATGCCAATCCGCCGACCACCAACTCGCTGGCCGAGCGTCCGCATCCGGCCAATGTCGAGGTTGTCTCGCAGACCAACCCCTCGGGCGGCTGAGACGGTTCAGGGGAAAGCGTGGAACACTGCGGCCGGGCGCCATCGCCCGGCCTTTTTCATGCGGGCGCTGCACCGCAGAAAGAGAATTGCCGACAAATTCCTGTGGATGAATTTCGGTTAACAGTCCACGGGTTAATGCGACCGCAAGATTCCACGGATTATCTCCGTTTCGGCCCCAATCTCGCCGCTATCGCCCTGCACCTTGCCGGCAATGGGAACGATCATTCGGGGTCAGAAGACCCTGCTGCGTGTGTCCGGGGCCGTACGATTCTTGCCGCATTCCTGTGGCATCGAAAGCCTTGCGATGCCGCCACTGAAAGGACGTGAGGCAGATGACAAGCGTGGCGACCTTGCAACCGGATCCGGCGCCGATCGTCGCGTGCACTGTTTCGCGCGACGTTCAGAATTTCGAGATCCTCATCGACGATATGGAATCCGAACTGGGCGAGGCCTGGGGGGATCTGAGCTTTGACGATGCGGCGATCTTTCTGGATCAACCCGATTCCGCCACGCTGGAATTCATCGCGGTCGCGGTCGATGCCGCCGATGAAGGCGATCTGAGCCGGATTTCCGCCGTGATCCGCGCCGCCAAGGCGCGCAGGGTGCGCGTCATCCTTGTCGCGTCCGAGATCAGCCCGATGGCGCTGCATCAGCTGATGCGCCTGGGTGCCGACGATTTCGTGCCCTATCCCCTGCCCGAAGGCGCGCTGCATGATGCGGTCGAACGCATCCGCAAGCCGGAACCCGCAGCGGTCGCCCCTGCCCCCGCCGCCGCGCAGGCGGCCCCGTTGGAAGAAGGGGCAGGCCCCGCGCCCAGTTTCAAGGCCAAGGGCGACCGTCAGGGCGTGCTGCTGCCGGTGCACGGCATGGCCGGCGGCACGGGGTCGTCCACGTTTGCGACGAATCTGGCCTGGGAACTGGCGACAGTGGCCAAGGCCGACAGTCCGCGGGTCTGCCTGCTGGACCTTGATTTCCAATATGGCTCGATCGCCACCTATCTCGACCTGCCCCGCAAGGAGGCCGTGTTCGAGGTGCTGACCGATCCCGGCTCGCAGGACAGCGACAGCCTGTTGAAATCGCTGCAAACCTACAATGACAAGCTGTATGTCTTCACCGCCCCTGCCGATATGCTGCCCTTGGACATCATCTCAGGCGAGGATCTGGGTCGGCTGATCGACCTCTTGCTGGCGAATTTCGATTTCGTGGTCATCGACATGCCCTCGACCGTGGTGTCCTGGACCGAGGCGGTGCTGACCCGCAGCCATGTCTATTTCGGCCTTCTCGACCTTGACCTGCGCTCGGCGCAGAACATCCTGCGCTTCGTGCGCGCGCTCAAGGCCGAGGCCCTGCCCTTCGAGAAGCTGCGCTACGTCCTGAACCGCGCCCCGCGCTTCACCGATCTTTCGGCGAAAAGCCGGGTCAAGCGCATGGCGGAAAGCCTGGACATCGACATCGAGGTGCAACTGCCCGATGGCGGCGCGCAGGTCACGCAGGCCAATGATCACGGCCTGCCCCTGGCCGAAAGCGCGGCCAAGAACCCGCTGCGCAAGGAACTGCAAAAGCTCGCGAAATCGCTTTACGACCTGAACAAGGCCGCGGCGAGCGCCAGGTCGTAACCCCGGGGGACCCCAAACGTGTTCAGCCGTTTCAAGAAAGACGCAGCACCCGCCGCCCGCCCCGCCGCAGCAGGCGCTGCCGCCCCGACAGCCGCGCAGGCCGCGCCGAAGCCCGGCCCGGGCGCGATGCGGCCGGTCTCGCCCACGCAAGCCACGCGCAGCCCCGCCGAGGCGGTGGCTGCCGACAAGGAAGCCAAGCGCAAGCAGCGGCTGATGGAGCTGAAGCTCGAGATCCACAAGCGCCTGCTTGAGACGCTGAACCTTGCCGCGCTGGAACATGCCTCGGAGCAGAACCTGAAGGGCGAAATCGCGGCCCTTGCCGGCGAGGCGCTGGACGAGATGTCCATCGCGCTGAACAAGGACGACCGCGCCATTCTGGTGCAGGAGCTTTATGACGAGGTCATGGGCCTTGGCCCGCTTGAGCCGCTTCTGAAAGACGAGACGGTCAACGATATCCTGGTGAACGGGCCGAAGCGGGTCTTTGTCGAACGCGCGGGCAAGCTGGAACTGTCGGACGTCACCTTCCGCGACGAACGCCATCTGATGCGGATCATCGACAAGATCGTCTCGGCCGTGGGCCGCCGCGTTGATGAATCGAACCCCTATTGCGACGCCCGTCTGGCCGATGGGTCGCGTTTCAACTGCATGGTGCCGCCGGTGGCGGTGGATGGTTCGCTGGTCTCGATCCGCAAGTTCAAGAAGGAAAAGCTCAAGGTCATGGACCTTGTGCGTTTCGGCGCCTTTACCGAGGAAATGGCCGCCTATCTTCAGGCCGCCGTGTCGACGCGCCTGAACATCATCGTCTCGGGCGGCACGGGTTCCGGCAAGACCACCACACTCAACGCGCTGTCGTCCTTCATCGACAATCACGAACGCGTCCTGACCATCGAGGATACGGCCGAACTTCAGCTTCAGCAGGTCCATGTCGGCCGGATGGAAAGCCGCCCCGCCAACGTCGAAGGCAAGGGCGCGGTCAGCCAGCGCGACTGTCTGCGCAACGCCCTGCGGATGCGCCCCGACCGGATCATCGTCGGCGAAACCCGCGGCGAGGAAGTGATCGACATGTTGCAGGCCATGAACACCGGCCATGACGGTTCGATGACCACGATCCATGCCAACAACCCGCGCGACGGCATCTCGCGTCTGGAAAACATGGTTGCCATGGCCGGCATCGAAATGCCCCTGAAAGCCGTGCGCAGCCAGATCGCCAGCGCCGTCAACCTGATCGTTCAGGCCTCGCGCCTTCAGGACGGTTCGCGCCGCATGGTGTCGATCACCGAGATCACCGGGATGGAAGGCGAAGTCATCTCGATGCAGGAGATCTTCCGCTACGAGCGGCTTGGGATCGAACCTTCGGGCAAGATCATCGGCCGTTTCAACGCGACGGGCATCCGCAGCGCCTATTCGGATCGCTTCCGGCAGTGGGGCTTTGACCTGCCGCCGTCGATCTATGAACCGATCGTCTAAGAGGTAGAAGTCTCATGGAAATCTCGGCAGCACCGCTGATCTACATCATGATCTTCGTGGCCGTGGTGGTCCTTGTCGAAGGCATCTACCTGACGGTCTTCGGCAAATCGATCAGCCTCAACAGCCGCATCTCGCGCCGCCTGACGCTTCTGGAGAAGAACGGCAACCGCGAACAGGTTCTGGAGCAGCTCCGCAAGGAGATGAACCAGCACCTGTCGTCGCGTTCGATCCCGCTCTACTCGATCCTGGCCAAGAAGGCGCAGCGCGCGAACATCGCCTTTTCGCCCCGGGCGCTCGTCGGCATCATGGCCGGGCTGTCGGTCTTTGCCTTCCTGCTTCTGACCGTCGGCACCGCCGCCGAAATGGGCGTGCGGGTGATCGTTTCCATCGTGATGGGCGTGGGCGGTGTCTATTTCTGGGTGAACAAGAAGGCCAAGGCCCGCATGTCGCTTCTGGAAGAGCAGCTTCCCGATGCGGTCGAATTGATGGTGCGGTCGCTCCGCGTCGGCCACCCCTTCTCGTCGGCCATCGGCATTGTCGCCAAGGAAATCCCCGATCCGCTGGGATCGGAATTCGGCGTCATCGCCGACGAGGCCGCCTATGGCCGCGACGTTTCGGAAAGCCTTAAGGCCTTTGCCGAACGGATGGACAGCCAGGACCTGCGCTTCCTTGCCGTGGCGGTGACGATCCAGCAGCAATCCGGCGGCAACCTTGCCGAGATCCTGGAAGGTCTGTCCAAGGTGATCCGGGCGCGCTTCAAGCTGTTCCGCCGGGTGCGCGCCATCACGGCCGAGGCGAAATGGTCGGGCATGTTCCTGTCGGCCTTCCCGATCCTTGCCCTGGTGATGATCAACGTCATCCAGCCCAATTACTATGATGATGTCCGCCAGACCGCCGCGTTCATTCCTGCCGCGCTGGTCGTCTGCGCCTTCCTCATCATCAACGTGATCTTCATGAAGATCATGGTCAACATCAAGGTCTGAGGCCGCGCCATGCTGTCCACCGTTAACACCTTTCTGGTCGAGAAACTGGGGCCGCTGGGGCCGCTGATCGCGGTCGGCATGCTGGGGATCCTGCTGATCCTCGTCACCCTGCCAACGATGCTGCGCAAGCAACGCGACCGGTTCGCCGAGCTGAAGCATGAGGCCCGCCAGAAATCGGGGGGCGAGGACAAGAAGCTGCGCCGCGGCGGCCAGGCCGACAAGCTTGAGAAATACGCGCAGTTCCTTGAACCGCAAAAGGCCGAGGAATTTTCGGCGGTGCGGATGAAGCTGCTGCGCGCGGGCTACCCCGACAAAGGCGCGGTGCGGGTGTTTCACGCGGCCAAGATGGTGCTGGGCGTGGGGGCCCTGGCGCTGGGGCTGATCTACGCCATGGTGCAGTCGGCCACGACCGAAGTCTCGACCCAGTCGATGATCCTTTACACCCTGGTGCCCGGCGCCATCGGCTATTACATGCCGCAATACTGGGTCACCAAGCGCATGGCCAAGCGCCAGAACGAGATCATCGAGGGCTTTCCCGATGCGCTTGACATGATGCTGGTCTGTGTCGAGGCTGGCCAGTCGCTTGACCAGTCGATCGTCCGCGTCGCGAATGAAAGCCGGGCGGGCTATCCCGCGCTTGCCGACGAGTTCGAGATGGTCGCCCATGAGGTCAAGGCCGGCAAAGAGCGTGTGACCGTGCTCAAGGACATGTCGGACCGCGTCGGCATCCCGGATGTCGCCTCTTTCGTGACCACCCTGGTGCAATCGGCCACTTTCGGCACGTCGATCGCCGAGGCGCTGCGGGTCTATTCGGCCGATATGCGCGACAAGCGGGTGATGCGGGCCGAGGAAAAGGCAAACATGTTGCCGACGAAGCTTACTCTTGGCACAATGCTGTTTACCGTGCCGCCGCTGATGATCATCCTGATCGGCCCTTCGGTCTATGGCATCGCCACGATGCTGGGGCAAATGGGGCCTGGCGGCCCGTGAGGGCAGAGTGACAAGAACAGGCGTAACCGCGCTGATCGTTGCAAGTTTTCTGGCCGCCTGTGGCAACACGGGCGGCCCTGGCCTGTTTGGCGGCGGGGTCAGCCGCAACACGCCCTATGGTGCCGACCCGCGTGGCGACGGTGTGGACGGGCTTCTGGTCGGCCACCGGCTGATGGCCGCCGGAGAGCCGGAACTGGCGCTCAAGGCGTATCTGCGCGCGGCGGGCGAGGACGGCATCACCGTCGATACGCTTTCCGCCATCGGCTCGGCCAATCTGGCGCTTGGCCGTCTGGGCCAGGCCGAACAGATCCTGCGCCGCGCACTGGAACAGGACCCGACCTTCGTGCCCGCACTGAACAATCTGGGCTGCGTGCTGATGGAGCGCGGCAAGGTCGGCGAGGCGCGCGTCGTCTTCCAGCAGGCCTATGCGCTGGACAGTGGCCAATCGGACTCGATCCGCGAAAATCTGAAACTGGCTATCGCGCGCAGCGAGACCCCGGCCTATGATGCCGGTGAGGAAGAAGATGCAGGCACGTTCCAGCTCGTGCGCCGGGAGAAGGGCCAATATGTCCTTCTGACCCAGCTGTAGGGCCAAGGAACGGCGAATGACCCCCGGTTCCGGCCGGGCGGACAAAGATAGAAGACGGGCAGTCAACGAAAAGGACGCGAAATGCGCCACCCTGCTTTGCTTGTTCTGTGCCTTGCGGGCACAACCGCGCTTGCCGCCTGCAACAAGGGCATGTCCGATGCCGAAGTGCAGCGGGCGGTGAAGGACGTCAACGTCATTGACGAAAGCAATCTCAACGACATCATGCTGACGGTGGGCGACCCCAATCAGGCGGTGGCCTATTTCCAGAACTCGCTGCAGAAAGATCCGGGCCGGGTCGATCTGATGCGCGGTCTGGCCAAGTCGCTGGTGCGGGCGCAAAAGCCGCTTGAGGCGGCGAAAGTCTGGGAAACCGTCGTCGCCAGCGCCGAGGGCACCAATGACGACAAGGTCATGCTGGCCGATGCCCAGATCCGCGCCAACCTGTGGGACAAGGCCAAGGCCACGCTGTCCAGCGTGCCGCCGACGCATGAAACCTATGACCGCTACCGCCTTGAGGCGATGGTCGCCGATGCGGACAAGAACTGGAAGAAGGCCGACAGTTTCTATGAAATCGCCGCCGGCCTGACCGCCAAGCCTGCGGGCGTTCTGAACAACTGGGGCTTTTCCAAGCTGACCCGCAAGGATTACACCGGCGCCGAAAAACTGTTCCAGCAGGCGCTGACCTATGAGCCGGGCCTGTTTACCGCCAAGAACAACCTGGTCCTCTCCCGCGCGGCGCAGCGCAAATACGATCTGCCCGTGGTCGAGATGACCCAGACCGAACGGGCCGAGCTGCTGTACACCTTGGCCTTGGCCGCGATCAAGAATGGCGATGTCTCGGTCGGCAAGGGCCTGTTGCAGCAGGCGATCGACACCCATCCGCAATATTTCGAGGCCGCCTCGCGCAGCCTTGCGGCGCTGGACGCCAACGTGGCGGGCTAAGGGATGGAGTTCGCCCTGCCGCCGGTCCGGCTTGCGCTGGTTTTCCTGCCCTTCGTGATCCCGATCTGCATCTGGGTTGCCTGGTCGGACATGAAGTTCATGAAGATCCCGAACAAGGCGGTTCTGGCCATGGCGGCGCTTTGGCCGCTTCTGGGCTGGATCGCCCTGCCCCTGCACCTGTGGCTCTGGGGCTTCGCGCTTCTGGCCATTGTGCTGGTGGCGGGGTTCCTGGCGAACATCGTCGGACTGTTCGGCGCGGGCGATGCGAAATTCGCCGCCGCAATGGCGCCGGTCTTCGTCGGCGGCGATATCCGCCTGATTGCGGCGCTTTATGCCGCCTGCTCGCTGGCGGCCTTTGCCGCACATCGGGCGATGAAGCACACGCCCGCCTTCCGCGCCGCGACCCCCGACTGGAAAAGCTGGACCAGCAAGAAATTTCCCATGGGCCTCGCTCTGGCCGGGATGCTGCTTTTCTATCTGCTCGCCGCCTTCCTGCCCAAAGGCTGACATTTTTCGCGGGCAGGATCGCTGATGGGGCAGTTTGCCCCGTCATTGTCATTTCGGGGGCAACAGATGAACGTCCAGGTCAATACGGCGCCGGTGCCATCGGGCGTGCAGCCCCCCGTGAACCCGCGCAGCCTGGCCGAGACCGGCATCAACACCGTGATCCTGCGCGACCTTCTGTTGAAGACGATGTTCCGCACCAACCTGGACCTCGTCTCGGCCATCGCGAAAACCATCTGCCTGTCCGTGCCGCTGACGCAGGAACTGGTCGACCTGGCCCGCAGCCAGCGCCTCTTGGAGGCGACCGGCACGCTTCACGCCAATGCCGGCAATGAGATGGGCTATCAGTTGACCGATGCCGGCAAGAGCCGCGCCCTGGATGCCCTTTCGCAATCGGAATATTACGGCGCCTGCCCGGTGCCGCTGGATCAATATGCCGAACAGATCAAGCGCCAGTCGATCCGCAACATCAAGCTGACGCGCGAGCAGCTTCTGTCGGGCATGGGCCATCTGATCCTGCCGCCGGACCTGATCGGCAATCTTGGCCCGGCCGTGACCTCGGGCCGGTCGATCCTGATGTATGGCCCGCCCGGCAACGGCAAATCCAGTATCTCGCACGGCATCCGCGCTGCCATCGGTGACAAGGTCTATGTGCCGCGCGCCATCGAATATTCCGGCCAGATCATCTCGGTCTACGACCCCATCGTCCATGCCGCGGCCGAGGCTGCGGTGGACGACCCCACAAGCCTGCGCCGTACGTCGAACCGCTTTGACAACCGCTATGTCTACTGCGAACGCCCCTCGGTCATCACCGGCGGTGAACTGTCGCTCGACATGCTGGACCTGGCCTACAACCCCACGGCGCGCACCTATCAGGCGCCCCTGCAACTGAAGGCGACGGGCGGCATCTTCATCATCGACGACCTTGGCCGTCAGGCCGAACCGCCGCAGAAGATCGTCAACCGCTGGATCGTGCCGCTGGAAGAAAGCCGCGACATCCTGGCGCTGCAATCGGGCGAGAAATTCACCGTGCCCTTCGACACGCTGGTGATCTTTTCCACCAACTTCCACCCGAACGAGATCTTCGACGGCGCGGCCCTGCGCCGGATCTTCTTCAAGATCAAGATCGACGGGCCGGACCAAGCCAATTTCCTGAAGATCTTCGCGATGGTGGCGCGCAAGAAGAAGATGCCGCTGGATGAAAAGGCCCTGATGCATCTGCTGAAGGACCGCTTCCCCACGATCAACATGAACTACGCCAATTACATGCCAACCTTCCTGATCGACCAGATGATCGCCATGTGCGAATTCGAGGGCATCCCCTATCAGATGACCCCCGACCTGATCGACCGGGCCTGGGGCAACATGTTCGTCAAGCAAGAGGCGATCGCGCGCTAAAGCTGGAAGGCGGTGGCCTGGCTGGCCTTGTGGTCGACCACCGTCCCCGACCCATCCAGCTTGTCGCGTTCGGTCTTCAGGATGATCATCCGGTCAGGATCAATCCAGATCTGGCTGAGAATGGCCCCGCTGCCATCCAGAAAATCCTGTCTCTGCTCCAGATGGATAACCGATACCGTGCAATCGCCCACCGCCAGCGCCTCGACTCCGTGGGAGCGGAGGGTGTAGCGCATTGCAAGCTGATGCTCGCCCGACGGGTCGGCGACGATGGCGCTGAGAACGACATCCTCTTCGACCGGCAGGTCCTGCGGGGCAGGCAGTTGCGGCGAAGCCCATGTCCAGGCCAGCGCCGTCTCGCCATTGACCAGGTTCAATGTGTAAAGGCCATAGGTCGATTGCATGATGGTCACGCTTCCATCGGCAAAGGTCGTGACCGACTCAAGCTTGTCGTCGTCGATGGCGAAGCCATCCTCGACCAGCGCATCCCCGTAGATCACCCGTGATGGCATCTGCTTTGGCGCGGGGCATTCGGCCAAGGCTGGGCAGGCAATCATCGCACAGGCGGCAAAAGTGGGCGTCATACGCATGGCGATCCTCGGGGCGAAAGGTTGCGGGCCTGACAAAAGCCTACTCCCGCCCCCCGAGTCGCACGAGTTATTCCAGCGCGATCACTTCCTGACCCTTGACCTCGCCCTTATCGGCGATCTCGCTTTTCAGCGTGATCAGGCTGGGCAGGTGGATCCATTTGGTGTTGTCGCCCAGGGGGCGGCCCGCCTCGTTGTTCTTCACCAGCACTTTCAGCGCCGGATAGGTGCAGCCCGCGACGGTCACGTCCTCCTGGCCCAGAACCTCGACATCAGCGGTGAAGGGGCGCGGCGGCAGGAAGCCTGGCGTGGTAAGCACCGCCTCGGCATGAAAACGCGCCCCAGGCACCAGATCGGCCACGCCCGGCAGGGCCGTCTTCCAGTCGAAGACCGCCCCTTCGCCGTCGCGCAGCGCAGTCAGGGTGAACAGCGCCGCCTGCACCGTCATTTCCACGGTCTTGCCGGTTTCGACCACGGTCTGGCGATAAAGCAGCGTGTCGGGCTTACGGTTCACAACCTCGACCACGGCGCCGGAATTGTAGGTGGCTTTCTGAATGGTCCCGGGGCATTCGGCCAGGGCCGCGCCCGGAAGGGCAAGGGAAAGCGCGAGGGCAAAGAAACGGGTCATGGAAATCTCCTGAACTCGCGCCAGAATGGCGGCACGCTCCGCGCCGTGCAAGACCGGGAAACCGCAGGGTCAGAAGGTCAGCACGCCCTTTTCCGTCACGATCGCATCAAGCCTCTGGTCGGTCGGCTCGATCGGCACGGCGTCCATTTCCTGCGCTGCAAAGGCGAAACCCACGGCAAGCGTCGGGCGTTTGGCCCGCAGCCCTTCCAGCGTGCGGTCGTAGAAGCCGCCGCCATAGCCCAGCCGGTAGCCGCGGGCATCAAAGGCGACCAGCGGCACGATCAGCACTTCCGGCTCGATCCAGGCGCCCTCGGCCGGGATCATGGCTTTGAATGCGCCTTCGACCAGAGCGCAGCCCGGCGCCCATTCGCGGAATCTCAGCGCCTGTCCCGCCCCCAGGATCACCGGCACGCCCACCGCGCCCTGATGCGCGGTCATCGCGTGCAACGGGTCGATCTCGGTCCGCATGGCCATATAGCCCGCCAGCGGCTTCTGACGATGGTCAGACAGGAAATCCGCAAGTATTTCAGCCGCCTGCCCCTGCCCCTTCATGTAGGCGTCCTTGCGCGCGGCAAAGGCGCGGGCGCGGGCCTCGGATTTGACAGCGGAAAGATCGGTCATAGCAGCACCAGCGTCGCAAGGCCCAGGAAGGCGAAATACCCCATCACATCGGTCAGGGTGGTGACGAAGGTCCCCGAGGCCAGGGCCGGGTCCAGCCCCATGCGCTCCAGCGTCAGGGGCACCAGCACGCCGCCCAGCGCCGCGACGATCTGATTGACGATCATCGCCGCCGCCAGCACGAAACCCAGATGCCAGTCGCCAAAGATCAGCGCCCCGGCCAGACCCAGGATCACCGCCAGCCCCAGCCCGTTCAAAAGCCCCGCCGCCAGCTCGCGCCGGACCACACGGCCCGCATTGGCGCGCGTCAGGTCGCGGGTTGCCAAAGCCCGCACCGCGACGGCCAGGGATTGCGTGCCCGCGATGCCGCCGGTCGAGGCGACAATGGGCATCAGTGCGGCCAGCGCCACCAGCCCGGCGATGGTCGACTGGAACTGGCTGATCACGATGGCCGAGAAGCTGGCGGTGAAGAGATTCGCCACCAGCCAGGGCAGGCGCTGCTTCACGGTCTCGACCGGCCCGTCGGCCACGGTCGATTCGTCGCCCACGCCCGCCAGACGCAGCATGTCTTCCTGATGTTCCTCATCCAGCACGTTCATCGCGTCGTCTATGGTGATCACGCCCACCAGACGGCCGCTTTCATCGACCACCGGGCAGGAGATCAGATGATACTGGTTGAAGATATAGGCCACATCGGCCTCGGGATCGGTCGCGACGACGGTGCGGAAACTGTCTTCGACGATGTCCTTCAGCTTCACGTCGCGGTTCGATGACAGGATGCGGCCCAGCGTGACATATCCTGTGGGCTTCATCCGCGGATCGGTCAGGATCACATGATAGAACTGGTCGGGCAGCCAGTCGGCCGAACGCATATGGTCGATCGCGTCGCCCACCGTCCAGTGCTCCGGCCCCACCACCGTCTCGCGCTGCATCAGGCGGCCGGCGGAATATTCCGGGTAGGACAGCGCCTGTTCGACGGCGACCCGGTCGCTGTCATCCAGCGCCTCAAGGATCTTTTCCTGGGCCGGCTCGTCGAGATCTTCCAGAATATCGACGACATCGTCGGTTTCCAGCTCGCGCATCGCCTCGGCGACGCGCGCTTCCGGCAGCGCCTCGATCACCTCTTCGCGGATCGAATCGGACAGTTCCGACAGAACATCGCCCAGCGCCTCGCCCGCGTCGGCGGGATGCCACAGCGCCAAGAGTGCATCGCGTTCGTCAGGGTCGATCTGTTCCAGAAGGTCGGCGATGTCGGCGGCGTGCAGCGGCTCCAACAGCGCGGCAATGCCTGCGGCATCGCCCGCCTCGACCGCGGCCAGCGCGGCGGTCAGGCGCTCCATCGCCGCCTCTTCCTCGTCCAGATCTGCCCGGTCTTCCGCCATGCCGCCCCCGCGTTGATTGCGCGGACCTTAACGGAAGGTGTTTCGGGGAAACAGGGGCAATGGGCGGATTCCCTTTCGCGCGCCATGGCTTATTCTGCCTGTGTCAAAGCGGAGCATGAGATGGCCGATCTTCTGTGCGGACAGGTTCTGTCCTTTGCCGGCGACCCTTTCGAGACGGGCGAAGCGGCGGCGCGGCATCTGGACCAGGGCGCCGTCCTGGTGGACCGGGGCAAGGTCGTGGCTGTCGGCGATGCAAGCGCCCTTCGCGCCGCTCATCCGCAAGCAAAACTGCACGACTATGGCCGCGCGCTCATCTCGGCTGGGTTCATCGACGCCCATGTCCATTACCCGCAGACGGCAATCATCGCCTCCTGGGGCAAGCGGCTGATCGACTGGCTGAACCTCTACACTTTCCCCGAGGAGATGCGCTTTGCCGATCCGGCCTATGCCGATGACATTGCGAACCGCTATCTCGACCTGATCACCGCGCGCGGCACCACCACGGTCTGTTCCTATGCGACGATCCATCCGGCCAGCGTGGATGCGATCTTTACAGCGGCTCAGGCGCGCGGGATGCGTCTTTACGCTGGCAAGACCTGCATGGACCGCAACGCCCCCGAAGGCCTGCGCGACACGCCGCAAAGCGCCTATGACGAGTCGAAGGCGCTTTTGAACAAATGGCACGGGGTCGACCGGCTGTCCTATGTGATCACGCCGCGATTCTCGCCCACTTCGACGCCGGAGCAGCTTGCGGCGCTAGGCGCGCTTTGGGCCGAGTATCCCGACTGCCTGATGCAGACCCATCTGAGCGAGCAGACCGACGAGATCGACTGGGTCCATGCCCTGCACCCGCAGGCCCGCGACTATCTCGACACCTATGAGACGCAGGGTTTGCTTCGCGAGGGCGCGCTTTACGGCCATGCGATCCATCTGACCGAACGCGAGAAGGCCCGGCTCGTCGAAGCCGGGGCCAGCCTGGTGCATTGCCCGACCTCGAACACCTTCATCGGCTCGGGCCTGTTTGACATGGGGCTGGCCCGCCAGCTGCGGGTGGGTCTGGCGACCGATACGGGCGGCGGGTCGAATTTCTCGATGCTGCACACGATGGCGGCGGCCTATGAAGTGGCGCAACTGCGCGGCCAATCGCTGCATCCGGCTCAGCTTTGGTGGCTGGCAACACAGGGTTCCGCCCGCGCCCTGCGGGCCGAGGATCGCATCGGCAACATCGCCCCCGGCATGGAAGCCGATCTTGTGGTGGTCGATCTGGCCTCGACCCCCGCCATCGAACAGGCGACGCGGCGGGCCGAGACGATCTGGCAGCAGATCTTCCCGACCATCATGATGGGCGATGACCGCGCCATCGCCGCAACTTGGATCAACGGCAGAAAGCTTTGATCCACAACGAAAAACGCCGCCCTTTCGGGGCGGCGTTCCAACCGAATGTCGCGCGGTTCAGCCAGCCGGCGTCGGATAGACAAAGCCCGAGATCGGGTAGACGCGGCCATAGCTGCCGGGCTGGCTTTCGACCTTGACCGAAGACCAGTCGCCCGCCTTGGAGACATCCACCACCTTCATGGCGGTCGAGACCTGATTGCGCTTCCAATTGGCGTGGTTGATCAGCAGTTCGCGGTCATTGACCACATCCGACACCACGGCGACATGGCCCATCGGCAGCTTCTTGGTCGAGGAGAACACCATCACCGCGCCCAGTTCGGGCTCATGGCCGCGCTCGTAAACGCCCTTGGCGGCGTTCCACCAGGTTCCGGCATTGCCGCGCAGTTGAACACCCGACAGGGTGCGGGCATAGGGCACGCACCAGACGCGCTGGCCCTTGGCCTTCTTTTCCTTGACCTCGACAAAGGCCAGGGCCTGACGGTCAGCGTCGATGCCGATTTCCTGAAGAGAAAGCGCTGAAGGCGCCGACTTGGTCGACATCGTGGTCGAGCATGCGCCCAGCAACCCCAGCATCGCGCAGACAAGAACCAAACGAGGCGCGAAAGCGCCCGAACGTTTCCCCAGCATCTGTCCCCCAGACGGTGTTTTTCGTTGGGGGCCACTTTCCGCAAGCTCACGCAGGATGCAACATCCTGAAACAGCCGTGTGTGCCACGTGGGCGAGAATCCGCCACTGGTCAGGGCAGGACTCGGCAGCGGGCTGCCTTTGGGCCCCCGCGACCGGACAACGCGGGGTCAGAGATCGAGTTCCCAGCCATCGGGATAAAAATCGAACTGAAGCGCGATTCCCGTCGCCAGTTCTTCCCAATGCCAGATTTCCTCGGCCGTCACCGCGATCGGCCCGACCGAGGCGATCAGCGTCTCGCCATCCTTCAGCCGCTTCGAGCGAAAGCCCTTGGCGCGCAACACGCGCTCGAACCGCGCCCAGTCGGCGTCGTTCTCCTCGACGAAGAAGGCGAAATCCACCACCGCGCGTTCGGGCAGCTTCACCCCGCGCGACTGGCGGAAGGTGTCAAAGGTCTCGCGGCGCTGGCGGGCGTAATCATGGCTCATGGCCCCCTCATATCCCGCCCCCCTGCCCCGCTCAAGCCCGTGCCGGCGCGTCAGCCCGGCGCGGGGCACAGACCCTTGGCCAGGGCGGCATCCGGCCCCCAGGCGGACAGGTTGTCCTCCTCGAACGCGCGGGGCGGCAGGCTTTCGGTCACGCCACTCACGGTGCGGCTGTTGGCGCGCAGGTCGACCGAACAGGCATAGCTTTGTCCGGGGGCCTGAAAATCAGTCAGGATCACGTCATAAGCCACGACTGTATATTGGAAATCCAGGAACTGGACCGAGACGGTTTCCTGAAAGCGATACTGCTCGTCGTCGCTGTCCGTCACGATCTTCAGCGTGCTCGCATCCGGGCCGACGGCCAGGTCCAGCCCCTGCTTGTCGCCCGCGATGATATTGTCGCGATAGACCACCGGGGTGACATCCAGCTGGGCCTCGCCCCGAAGGCTGGCTTCATCCATCCCTTGCCAGATCCGCAGCCGCGCCTTCCCGTCTTCGTCGGTCAAGACCGCGCGGAACAGGAACCCCTGCCCCGAGGTGCCTGCCCAATTGCCGCTCACCTCGCCCAGAACCGTCTCGGCCTGGCCGGGCATGGCCAACGTGGCGCAAAGCATGGGAAGGGCGAAGACAGCGGCGGAAAGCGGTCTGAGAAAGCGGTGCATGAAAAGGGTTCCTTCAACTCTGCCGCCGATGTGCCACGGCGCGGCGCGACTGGCAAAGCCGGAAATCCCCACCTTTGGCAGGCGTTGCAGCCGGAAGCGTGACCGCGCGACTGACTTGACCAAAGCCCTGCCGCCCGGTCACATGGCCACATCACAGATCGGAGCCCAAGATGCGCGCCATTTCCATTCTTGCCGCCGCCGCCATGGTGATCAGCCTGTTCCTGCCCTGGCTGGCGATCCAGGGCCTTGGCAGCAGCTTCGTGCCCTATGATCTGGTCAAGGGCCTGAACCCCGATCTACAACAGGTGCAGGACTTCGTGCAGCAGGCGCCCCCCCTGCTGCTGTGCTTCCTTGGTACTTTCCTTCTTGCAGCCCTGTACGTCCTTCTGGCCATTGTCGGCCTGCCCTCGCGGGCGCTGGCCTTCCTGACCGGCGCTTTGGCTGCCGGAATCGTGGCCTATGGCTTCCTTCAGGCGCGTGACGGCGCGCTGTCTGTCGGCCTGCCGCTGCCCGACAGCAATGACCTGGGCCAGATCTTCAACTCGGTCTCCGAGATGCTGGGCATGGGCGCCTGGGCATGGGGCGTCGGGGCGCTGATCCTGTTGCTGACCGGTCTGATCGGCGTCGGCAGCCAGCGTTAGACCAGTCGCCGCACCAGCCGCGCCTGATCTTCCAGGGCGCGCGGCAGGTCCAGCCGGGCCAAATGCCCGTCGCGCACCACGGCGCGCCCTTCGACGAACAGATCGCGCACCCGCTGCGGCCCGCACAGGACCAGCGCCGCCACCGGATCCCAGGCGCCCGAAGCCTCGACCCCGCCCAGATCCCAGATCGCCAGATCCGCCCGCTTGCCGGGTGTCAGACTGCCGCAGTCGGACCGGCCCAGAACCTGCGCCCCGCCCAGGGTTGCGATCTCTAGCACCTCGCGCGCCGCCATGGCATCGGCCCCGCGCGCCACCCGTTGCAGCAAAAGCGCCATGCGCATCTCGGCCGCCAGGTTGCTGGCATCGCTCGAGGCCGATCCGTCGACGCCCAGCGCCACTTTCACCCCCGCGTCGCGCATCGCCCGCACCGGGGCGATGCCGGAACCAAGGCGACAATTCGAACATGGACAATGGGCCACCCCGGTCAGACTCCGGGCAAAAAGTTCAATTTCCGAAGAATCCAGCTTCACGCAATGGGCGTGCCAGACATCGTCGCCCGTCCAGCCCAGCTCTTCGGCATATTGTCCCGGACGGCAGCCGAAATGCGCCTGGGAATAGGCGATATCCTCGTCATTCTCGGCCAGATGGGTGTGCAGCATCACACGCTTGTCGCGGGCCAGAAGGGCAGCATCGCGCATCAGTTCGCGGCTGACCGAGAAGGGCGAACAGGGCGCAAGCCCCACCCGCACCATCGCGCCCTCGGCGGGGTCGTGGAAGGCGTCGACCACCCGGATCATGTCTTCAAGGATCGCCGCCTCGCCTTCCACCAGCGCATCGGGCGGCAACCCGCCCGCGCTTTCGCCAATGCTCATCGCGCCGCGGGTCGGGTGAAAGCGCAGGCCGACCTCGCCCGCCGCCTCGATCGTATCGTCCAGCCGCGCGCCATTGGGAAATAGATACAGGTGATCCGAGGTCAGCGCGCAGCCCGACAGCGCCAGTTCCGCCAGCCCGATGCGGGCCGAGCTGCGCATCTCCTCCGGTCCGAACCGCGCCCAGATCGGGTAAAGCGTCTTGAGCCAGCCGAACAGCAGCGCATCCTGCCCGCCCGGCACGGCACGGGTCAGGGTCTGAAACAGGTGATGATGGGTGTTGACCAGGCCGGGCGTGACGACGCAGCCCTGGGCCTGAACGATCTCGGCACCGGCGGGCGCCGCCAGCCCCTGCCCGACAGCGGCGATCACGCCGCCGCGGATCAGGACATCGCCCCCCGCGATCTCGCGCCTTGCGGCATCCATCGTGACAATCGCGGTTGCGTTGCGGATCAGGATATCGGCCATGCCTTCCCCCTTGGCCCCAGCGGGCCGCCCCTTCGGTTGATCGGGACCGGCGGGCCGACAGAAGGGGGGAAGGACTCGGGCGCCGCCCTGCGGTTCTAGCGCAAAGGCGGCGCGGTCTCAATCATTGCGGGCGTAAAATGCGGACCATTGCCCGGCACGGCCAGCCAAAGTCAGCCCGCGTTCAGCAAGGCCAGCGCCTCGGCATGGATCTGCGGATTGGCGGCGGCCAGGACGCGCCCGCCCATCGGGCAGGGCCTGCCCTGCCAGTCAGTGACGATGCCGCCCGCCGCCTCGATCACCGCGATGGGCGCCTGCACGTCATAGGCCTGCAAGCCGGCTTCGATCACAAGGTCGATCTGCCCCGCCGCGATCAGCGCATAGGCATAACAATCCATGCCATAGCGCACCAGCCGCGCCTTGGGCGCCACCCGCCGGAAGGCCGCACCTTCCTCGGCGCTGCCGACCTCGGGGAACGTCGTGAACAGGATCGCTTCCGACAGCGCGCGCGCGGGCCGCGCGCGCAGCGGCATCTCGCCGCGCGGCCCGGTCAGCCGGGCGCGCCCGAAGCCGCCCTCGAAGCGTTCGCCGATATGCGGCTGATCGATCAAGCCGTATAGCGGGCGCATCTCTGGCCCGGTCGCATCGGCGACCGAGATCAGCACCCCCCAGGTCGGCGTGCCCGCCAGATAGCCGCGCGTGCCGTCGATTGGGTCCAGCACCCAGCACAGGCCGCTGGTGCCGGGGCTGGTGCCATACTCCTCGCCCAGGATGCCGTCCTGCGGGCGGCGGCGGGCCAAAATGTCGCGCATCTGCCTTTCCGACAGCCTGTCGGCCACGGTCACCGGGTCGAAACGCTCGACTTCCTTGTTTTCGGCGTCCAGCCCGGCCTGCCGGAAATGCAACAGCGTCGCCGCCCGCGCCGCATCGGCCAGCTCACCTGCCACATCGGCCAATTCCTCGGCCAAAACCGTGTCGATCTTCATGTCACCCCCGCCAAGCCTGCGCCCCAGAAAGACGCCACCCCCGGCGCTATCTCTCGCCGGGGGTGGGGTCAAGCTTGGCGCAAGAACCGAGGGGTCCGCTTCTGCTGGATTGGCCTTCAAGGGCACTGGCAGGCGCGTCGCGACCCGCCGGGAGGCCGGTTCGGCCCCCCTGACCCTCAAGGGTTCAGCTAGGCGGCGTCCGACAGGACGCGGGCCAGATCGAACAGGCGGCGGCGCTGCGCTTCGGGAATCGCATAATAGGACCGGACAAGCTCCAGCGCTTCTTTGTCGGCCATCATGTCGCCCTGTGCGGGCCGGGCCGCTTCACTGTCGTTCAGACCCTCGAAAAAGAAGGCGATCTGGACACCCAGCGCATCCGCGATATCCCAAAGCCGGGAGGCGCTGACACGGTTCATGCCGGTCTCGTATTTCTGGATCTGCTGGAACTTGATCCCGACCTTGTCGGCCAGTTGTTGCTGGGTCATTCCCACCATCCAACGACGGTGGCGGATGCGTTTCCCTACATGGGCGTCAACAGGATGCTTCATACTTCACTCCGTGGTTGCGCAGAAATTGCGCGGGTCCCCTCGGTTAATGATAAGCATGAATCGTGCCAACAGTGTCGATTCCTGAAAGAATCACCAGATTCCCCCAAAGTTCGTAAAAACCTGTCCATTTCGACAGGTACAATTATTCGACTGTACAATCTTTGTGCACAGGGCCAGGTTTAACGTCAGGGGATGCCTTACCTTGACGGCACTCGCCTTTTGAGAGTTTTGCAAATAGCATTGCATTTTGAGTAGCATCCTGAAATTACCTGCCGGGACAACCACCCCTCCCAGCGCAAGCGCGACATCCGTTCCAATGGCGCAGCGCCCCCCGCCCCATTAGTCTTGGCCCGGTATCACCGCCAAGGATGAGGGCAATATGCAGGCCTGGACCGTTGCCAAGCTCAACAGCCAACCGCAGATTGCGGCAATTCCACGTCCCGAGCCCGGGCCGGGCGAAGTGCTGCTGCGCGTCGCCGCTGCGGGGTTGAACTTCGCCGATCTGCTCATGCTGCAAGGCCGCTACCAGACCCGCCCCGCGCCGCCTTTCGTGCCGGGGCTGGAACTGGCCGGAACGGTGCTGCAGGCCGGCCCCGGGACCAAGGCGCCGCCCCCCGGCACCAGGGTCGCTGCCTATGCAGGCCTTGGCGGCTTTGCCGAATATGCCGTCGTGCCGGTCGACCGGCTGCTGCCCCTGCCCGCCACCATGCCGTTCGCCGTCGCCGCCGGGTTCCAGATCGCCTATGGCACGTCGCATCTGGCGCTGACGCATCTGGCACGGCTGCAACCGGGCGAGACACTGTTCGTCACCGGCGCCGCAGGCGGTGTCGGGCTGACCGCAGTCGAGATCGGTCATCTGCTGGGCGCGCGGGTCATCGCCTCGGTGCGCGGGGCGGAAAAGGCTGAAATCGCGTGCAAAGCCGGGGCCGAGACGGTGATCGACAGCGAGGCCCATCCGGGCGGCGACGGCCTGAAAGAGGCCCTGCGCGCCCTGGGCAGCCTGGATGTCACCTATGACACGGTCGGAGGCCCCGGCTTTGATGCCGCGCTGCGCGCGACCCGGCCCGGCGGGCGGATGCTGGCCATCGGCTTTGCTGGCGGCGAGGTGCCGCAAGTGGCGCTCAACCAGCTTCTTGTCCGCAACATCACCGTCGCGGGCCTGTGGTGGGGCGCCTATGCCGATTTCGCCCCCGAGGTGATGACGGCCAGCCTGGCCCAATTGATCCGCTGCTGGGAAGAGGGCCGCCTTTCACCCCATGTCAGCCATGTCCTGCCCTTTGACAGCCTGCCCGACGGCCTGGCGCTTCTGCGCGACCGCGCCGCCACCGGCAAGGTCGTGCTGCGGGTCGATCCTCAGCAGGAATAGGCGCAGCGCAGCTCGGACAAGAGGCAGTCGATCACCTCGTCGCGCCGCTGATCGCCGGAATAAAGGCAAATCTGTGTCTGCCCCAAAGCGGGCAGCACATTGTCACCGGCGATCGCCGCCGTGCCCTCGGGAATGTTCCCCAGCATCCGCACCGAAACGGCAAGGTCGGCCGCGACCGTCGCCTCGACCACCCGCTCGCTTTCGCCGCCCGCCGCCATTTCCCAGGGAATCCCCGCCGAATCCAGCGCCGCCTGCGCGGCCGGGCGGAAGATGCAACTGTTCTTGAAGCCCAGCCGCAACGGGCGCCGCTGCCAGGCCGTGCCCTCGACAGCGCCGATCCAGACCATCGGCCGGCTGCCCAGGATCTCGGCCCCGGCGCCGGGATGTTCTTCCGTGGTCAGGATCACGTCGTAATCGCCGCGCGCCAGACCCTCTTTCAGCAGGACCGTGAAACAGGAGGTCAGGTTGATCCGCACCCGCGGATAGCATTGCACCAGACGCTTCATGATCATGGGGATCATCGGATAGACCACGTCATGCGGCACGCCCAGCCGGATCTCGCCCTCATAGGCACCCATCCCCATCCGCGTCAGCGCCTCGTCATTCAGCGCCAGCATCCGCCGGCCATAGGACAGCAGTTGCTCGCCCTCGGCCGAAAGCGCTAGCTTGCGCGCCGCGCGCAGGAACAGCGTCTGGCCCAGCGCCTCTTCCAGCCGCTTGATCTGCATCGACACCGCCGATTGCGTCAGGTTCAGGAAGCCCGCCGCCCGCGTCACCCCGCCCACTTCGGCGACAGTGACAAAGGCGCGCAGCGCGGTCAGATCGAGGTTGCGCGGCATATCAAGATCCTTGATGAATCATATCACGAACATTCGTTTCCATCATAGAGCGGCCAGCATTACCTATCAAGCATCCTGATGCAGCGCCCCCATAGACTCACGAGCCATGATGAAAGGATGAAACGATGTTCGCCCCCGCCGCCGTCCGCAAGCCACCCCGCCGCCTGGCCGTGCCGCGCCTGCTGTTGCGCCTTCTCGCGTGGCGCCACGAGGCGCGGCAAAAGGCCCGCCTGCGCCTTCTCGACGACCGGCTCCTGCAAGACATCGGCGTCACCCGAGCGGAGGCCGAGGCGGAAGCCGACCGCCCCTTGTGGGATTCCCCGGCGCATTGGCGCGGCTGAAATCGCAGGCTCCGGGTTTCGCCCCGCAACCGCGCGAAATTCCAGTCGGAAATTCTTGAAATGCGCGTCAAGAGTTCCGATATTTCCCGCATGTGGTATCGCCGGCCAAATCGGCGTTGCCCTTAGGGACAACATCGGAGGCTTTAATGGCTCAATTTGACACGGTTCGTGGCGTCGGCGTAGGTGCCCGCGCCCAGATCGACGAAGGGCTGCGCGCCCATATGAACAAGGTCTACGGGCTGATGTCCGTGGCGATGCTGGTCACGGGCGCTGCGGCCTGGGCCTTGGCCGGGCTTTCGGTCACCTCGACCCCCACCGAATACCAGGTGGGCGCCAATGAATATCTGACCGGTCTTGGCTACGCGCTGTACGTCTCGCCCCTGAAATGGGTGATCATGCTGGCCCCGTTGGCCATGGTGTTCCTGTTCGGCGCGGTGATCAACCGCCTGTCGGCGGCGGCGGCGCAGCTTTACTTTTACGCCTATGCGGCGCTGATGGGCCTGTCGCTGTCCTCGATCTTCCTGGTCTTCACCGGCACCTCGATCGCGACCACCTTCCTGGTCACGGCGATCGCCTTCGCCTCGCTGTCGATCTATGGCTATCTGACTAAGCGCGATCTGGCCCCGATGGGCGCCTTCCTGATGATGGGTCTGATCGGTCTGATCGTCGCGATGATCGTCAACTGGTTCCTGGCTTCGGAAGGCCTGGCCTTCGCGATCTCGGCCATCGGCGTGCTGATCTTTGCCGGCCTGACCGCCTGGGACACCCAGAACATCAAGAACACCTATATCCAGCATGCCGCGTCGATGGATCAGGAATGGCTGGGCAAGGCTGCCATCATGGGCGCCCTGAACCTCTATCTCGACTTCATCAACCTGTTCATGTTCCTGCTGCAATTCCTGGGCAACCGCGAATAAGCGCAGCAGTTTGGAAAGACCGAAGGCCGGGGGAAACCCCGGCCTTTTTCTTTGGCCTGCAACCGTCGCTCAGACCACGGCCCCGAAGACATGGCCGACCGCCCAGGTCACCGCCATGGCCACGGCCCCCCAGAAGGTCACCCGGGCCACCGCGCGCGGCACGGGCGCGCCCCCGGCCCGCGCCCCGACCGCGCCAAGCACGGCCAGGAACACCAGCGACAGCGTGGTGACCCAAAGGGCGATCTGCGCCTCTGGCACCAGCATGGCCGTCACCAGAGGCAGCGCCGCCCCGACGCCAAAGGTCATGGCCGAAGCCGCCGCTGCCGACAGCGGCTTCGCCTCGTTATGGTCGAATATGCCCAGCTCGTCGCGCACATGGGCGGCCAGCGGGTCCCTGGCGTGCAGCGCCTCGGCCACCTGGCGCGCCAGATCGGGCGGCACGCCGCGATCTTCGTAGATGCCGGCTAGGGCCCGCAGCTCTTCCGCCGGATCGGCCTCGATCTCGGCCCGCTCACGGCGGATATCGGCGGCCTCGGTATCGGATTGGGACGAGACCGAGACATATTCCCCCGCCGCCATGGACAGCGCGCCCGCCGCCAACCCGGCCGCCCCGGCCACCAGAACCTCGGCCCGGCCGGACGCCGCCGCCACCCCCACGATCAGCGAGGCGGTCGAGACGATGCCGTCATTCGCGCCAAGCACCGCCGCGCGCAGCCAGCCCACGCGCGCCACATAATGCTCTTCCCGGTGATTCCGCTCCATGCGCCGCCCCTTTCCATGCTGCACCGGCACGGCACATCCACGGGGCCTGAAGGTCAAGCGCAACTGCAGGCGTTCCGGTGAGCAGCCGCTTATGCCCCCGGAAAAACCCGTCCGAAACGGCGCTGCGCAGAGGCGCAAATTAAAAGGCCGCCCCAAAGGGCGGCCCTGCATCCGGTCAGGCGGACAAGATCTTACTTGATCTTGCCTTCCTTGTATTCGACATGCTCCCGCTTCACGGGGTCGTATTTCTTCACAACCATCTTCTCGGTCATGGTGCGGGCGTTCTTCTTGGTCACATAGAAGTGCCCGGTGCCCGCCGTCGAGTTCAGACGGATCTTGATCGTCGCCGGCTTCGCCATAGTCGTCTCTCCTGTGCCGGGAAAGCACCGCTTCCCCGCGAAATCCTTGAAGCCCGCCTTTTAGTCACGGGACAGGCAGAGTCAACAGCGAAACCGCGCTTTCGGGCGGGATTTTGCAGCCCTGTCTCAGCCGCGGTCGCCGGGGCGCAGCGTAAGCTGGGTCTGGGTCACGATCGCCGCCACCTTGCCATCGCCGCGATAGAGCGTGGTCTGCCAGATCTGGGTCTTGCGGCCGATATGCAGCGGCACGGCCACCGCCCGCAGAAGATCGCCCGGCGGAACGGCGCGCAGGAAATTGGTCTTCGATTCCACCGTCGTGGTGCCCTCGTCAGGGCCAAGGTTCATGAAAGCCCCGGTGCCGCCCAGATTGTCGGCGATGCCCATGATCACCCCGCCATGCAACACGCCGTTGCGGTTGATCAGTTCGGGAATGACCGGCATCTCGGCCTCGACTCGGTCGGGCCGCGCCGCCGTGAGGCGCAGGCCGAGATACTGGGCGAAAGGCGGCTGCTCCTGCGCCACTGGGTGAATCCCTGCCGTCGCATCCGTCGTCGTCATCACCCTGGCCCTTCCTCTGCCGCTCTGCCGCCCGGTTTAGCAGCCTGGTGGACGCAAAGACCATCCCTGCCCGCGCCGCTTCGTCCCGGCATGACACTCTCGGGTGGAGGGGCCACAGGCGGCGGAGCCCCTTCTTGACGGAAATGCGCGGATGGCCTGTAAGCCGGATTCTGTCCAAGGAGTTGCCCCCTCTGGATGACCATTCCTCTCGCCCCGCCCTTGCGGACGGGGTCCAGCTGCCAACCCGGGCCTCTCGGGCTGAAGCATCCCTGCGGCGGTTTCCGGTTGCCCGGACACATGACCCGCGCGAGGCCCCTATTCGGCATTGCTCCGGGTGGGGCTTGCCGTGCCGGTCCGGTTGCCCGTCCCGCGGTGGGCTTTTACCCCACCGTTTCACCTTGGCCCTGCAAGCAGGGCTGTCTGTTCTCTGTGGCGCTTTCCCTGGGGTCGCCCCCGCCGGGCGTTACCCGGCACCCTTGCTTCATGGAGTCCGGACTTTCCTCGAAGGTCGCCCCTCGCGGTCATCCGGCCATCCGCGCGAAGGGCGGCTTAGGCGCTGGACCCGGCCCCGTCAACGGCGAAACGCGCCAGCCCGGCAAGAAGCGCCAGGTCCGTCGCATCCTGCGGCCCCCGCACCCAGGGCCGGAATCGCAGGCGAAAGGCGGTCAGCAGCAAAGCCTCGTCCAGCGCCGGATCATACCCCGCCGCCGCCGCCAGATCGCGCAGCCCTGCCCCCGGCGGAACGTCGGCGGGCATGGGCCAGGCCACCAGCCCCTGCAAGGCCAGCCTCCGCCAGTCAAAGCGCGGGCCGGGATCGGCCTTTCGCGCGGGGGCCATGTCGGAATGGCCGATCACGCGGGCGGGCGAAATGGCCCAGCGCGCCATGATCCCGCGCAACAGCGACTCGAGCGCCGCCATCTGCGGTTCCGGGAAGGGGTGATCGCCCCGGTTCGCCAGTTCGATGCCGATGGAATGGCTGTTGATGTCGGACAGACCGGCCCAGTGCCCGGCCCCGGCATGCCAGGCGCGCGCGGCCTCATCCACCAGAGCCTCGACCGCGCCATCCTCGGACACCAGCCAATGGGCCGACACCTCGGTCTGCGGGTCGCACAGCCGCGCCCGCGCCTCGGCACAGCTGGCCATGGCCGTGTAATGGATCACGATGATCGAGGGCATCACGCCCCCGCGCCGCTCGCCGAAATTCGGCGAGGGGAAACCCGTCACTGAAGGGCTTTGCGGAAGGGCCGCGGGTCCCAGCCGCAGGCGAAACCGTCGCCATCCGGGTCCAGGTTCAGCCGGTCGCGATCCGGCCCACCCTTGGCAAGAAATTCCTGCTGGGCAAGGTCAGGCGACGAAAATTTGGCGCAGGAGTTGGCTGAATTCCGCAGGCTGCCCGAACGGTGATACAGCGCCGTGCCAGGCTCATTGGTGGTCTTCAGCGCATAGTCGGCGATGTTCGGGCCAGTGTCACCCGGACGGACCGGCAGGTCCTTGGGCTGGACGACAACATATTGCGCCCGGTTCTGCTCGATCCGTTCCTTGTCGCTGGCGATGGTCTCGCGCGCCGCCACGGCGGTGAAATCCTGCTCGTCCGAGATGCCGATATTGGCATGGGCCATCTCGCCAGACTCTTCCTTGATCCCGGCCGGCGCATTGCCGCGCGGGCGGGCGCCATCGGCCGCGACGGGCGGCGTGTAGACGGTGCCAGCCGCCGCGGCTGCCGGGGCGGGCGGGGTCACGCCAGACGCGCGGTCGATCGCGGCCGAGGCGGCAGCCGGGTCAAAACCCGCAGCCGGGGCCGCCGCAGGGGCCGCAGGGGTGGCTGCCGCGCCTGCGGGCGGCACCGTGCTGTTATGGATATAGGTGTTGTAATCCTGAAATCCGACGCCCGCGCCCGAATCCGGCACAGACGGCGTGCAGGCGGCAGCGGAAAGAAGGGCGATCAGGGCGGCAGAACGGCGGATCATCGGCGGGGCCTGTAGATGCAATATGGGCAAGGGATCAGCGGGCGCGAAGCACCCTTTTTCCGCCCCTTACCACCATTTTTCCGCCTTTGCCACAAAGCCCGCCGCGCGCTCCAGCACATAGGCGTGATTGAGCAGCCCCGCCTCGTCCCAGGGCTTGCCGATCAGTTGCAGCCCCAAGGGCAGGCCCTGCGCATCCAGCCCCACCGGCACGGCGATGCCCGGCAGACCGGCGAGGTTCACCGTCACGGTGAAGACATCGTTGAGGTACATCTCGACCGGCGACGCCGTCGACATCGCGCCCAGCCCGAAAGCAGAGGAGGGCGTCGCCGGCGTCAGGATCGCATCGACGCCTTCGGCGAAGACCGTCTCGAAATCGCGCTTGATCAGCGCGCGCACCTTGCGGGCGCGGTTGTAATAGGCGTCGTAGAAGCCCGCCGACAGCACATAGGTGCCGATCATCACCCGGCGCTGCACTTCGGGGCCAAAGCCCTCGGCCCGGGTTTTTTCATACATCTCGGTGATGCCATCGCCCTGCGCCAGCTTGGCGCGGTGGCCATAGCGCACGCCGTCATAGCGGGCGAGGTTGGACGAGGCTTCTGCCGGCGCGATGACGTAATAGGCGGGCAGCGCGTATTTCGTATGCGGCAGGCTGATGTCGCGCACTTCGGCGCCCGCATCGCGCATCATCTCGATGCCGCGCGTCCAGAGCGCGTCGATTTCCGCCGGAATGCCGTCCAGCCGGTACTCGCGCGGGATGCCGATCACCTTGCCCCGGATATCGCCGGTCAGCGCCGCCTCGAAATCAGGCACGGCCAGGTCGGCGCTGGTCGAATCCTTCGGGTCGTGCCCAGCCATCGCCTGCAGGAAGATCGCCGCGTCGCGCACCGATTTGGTCATCGGCCCGGCCTGGTCCAGCGACGAGGCGAAGGCCACGATGCCCCAGCGGCTGACCCGGCCATAGGTCGGCTTGATGCCGGTGATGCCGGTGAAGGCGGCGGGCTGGCGGATCGAGCCGCCGGTATCGGTGCCGGTCGCCGCCAGGCACAGGTCGGCCGCCACGGCCGAGGCCGAACCGCCCGAAGACCCGCCCGGCGTCAGCAGCGTGTTAGATCCCTTGGCACGCCAGGGGTTCACGGCATTGCCGTAACAGGCGCTTTCATTCGAGCTGCCCATGGCGAATTCATCCATGTTCAGCTTGCCCAGCATGACCGACCCCGCCTCGAACAGCTTGGTGGTCACGGTAGATTCATATTCGGGCTTGAACCCCTTGAGGATGTTCGAGGCCGCCTGTGTCGCCACACCCTTGGTCGCGAACAGATCCTTGATGCCCAGGGGGATGCCGCACATGGCGGGCGCGTCGCCCGACGCCAGGCGCGCATCGGCGGCGCGGGCCTGCTCCAGCGCGATCTCGGGCGTCTTGTGGACAAAGGCGTTCAGCCCATCGGCCGCGTCGATCGCGGTCAGGCAGGACATGGTCAGATCAACCGCCGAAATCTCGCGCTTGCGCAGCGCGTCGCGCGCCGCAGCGATGGTCAGGGTATTCGCGGTCATTCCACCACCTTCGGCACGGCAAAAAAGCCCTCGCGCGCCAGAGGCGCATTCTTCAGCACGGCGTCCTGCATCCCGCCATCGGTCACGACATCCTGCCGCCGCTTCAGCCGCATCGGCGTGACGCTGACCATGGGTTCGACCCCGGTCACATCGACCTCGTTCAGCTGTTCCATGAAGGTCAGGATGCCCGACAATTCGCTGGCCAGCGCCGGCAGCGCCTCTTCCTCGACGCGGATCCGCGCCAGCTTGGCGACTTTGCGCGCCGTATCAATGTCGATCGACATCAGGGGTCTCCCAGAGATCTTGCGGGGTCTCCCGGACGGGCCGGGCGGCTTTGGCAGGGTTCCGCCCCCTTTAGCCGCCTTTAGCCCCGGGCTGCAAGCGCGTGGCGCGACGTGACAGCCACAAGCCGCAGAAGGACCGCGCCCGCCAGCAATATATACAGAAAATGCGTGCCCGCCGGGACAGCCGCGCAGAGCGGCCGGTCCAGTCCACGGAAAACCACTGCCGCCGCAAGTCCGGCGCCTGCCAACAGAAACTCGCCGGCCAAGGGCAGGTTGCGCAATTGCGTCACCGCCGCCATGCCCAACAGCAGGATCGGGAAGGGCGCAAGCCCCAGACTGCCCAGCGCGCCCTTTGCCAGAGCCATCAAGGGAATGGCAGACAATGTGAAGGGCAGGAAGATGGCCGTCACCAAAGCGCCCTGCAGCGGGCTCAGGTCCAGCAGATCCTGCGACAAACGATGAATCGCCAGGACGGCGAAAATCGCGACCGTGCCCAGACCCAGCACCTGCGTCGCCACGATGGCAAAGCCATGGAGGAAAAGCCCCCCAACGGCCACGGCGGCAAGAGCAAATGCAAGACGTCGATAGGGCGGATTCTGCGACAGGCGTCGCGCCAGCCACAGAGATGCCAAAAGCAACGCCAGACAGGCGAGCATATTCAGCGGTTCCTGCCACAGGCCCGGCCCATGGCGCTCACAATAAGCGTCAATCGTTACAAACACGGCAAACAGCCTTTCGGCGCACACACAGACATACAAGCCCAGTTTATACTGCCGCGCGGGTTGCGTCAGCCCCTCAACTGGTCGATACCGGCTGTGTCAGACGCACAGCCGCGCCGGGGATGCCCGGCGCCATAGACAAGGTGTGCGTGACGCCATGCGGATTGCCGCAGGGCGCCCCCCTACGGGCCCAAGTATCATTTAGACAATTTTGTCAAAAACTTGCGCGAGCTGATCGCGAAAAGGAGACGCAAGATGGAAATCACCTGGCTGGGCCATTCCGGCTTTCGCATCGTCATCGAACAGGCCGTGCTGCTGGTCGACCCTTGGCTGACGGGAAACCCGATGTTTCCGCAGGCGCAACGGGACCAGGCGCTTGAAGGCGCGACTCATGTGCTTTTGACCCATGCCCATGGCGATCACGCCGCCGATGCCGCCGCCATCGCCAAGGAAAAGGGAATCGCCGTCTGCTGCATCCATGAGGTCTCGGAATGGCTGAATGCCCAGGGCGCGTGCGAGACGATCGGCTTTGGCAAGGGCGGCACCCTGGCGCTGAACGGCGCCAAGGTGACCATGGTCAACGCCACGCATTCCGCCTCGATCGACTTTGCCGGCAAGGGCCTGCTGCCCGCAGGTTCGGCGGCCGGTTTCATGATCTCGGGCGAAGGCCATACGATCTATGTCTCGGGCGATACCGACATCATGGCCGACATGGCCTGGATGGCCGAGTTGCACCAGCCTGATATCGGCATCCTGTGCTGCGGCGGCCATTACACGATGGACATGGCCCGCGCCGCCTGGGCTGCGCGCAAGTACTTCAACTTCCGATGGGTGATCCCCTGCCACTACAAGACCTTCCCGCTTCTGGCCCAGGACACGGCGGAACTGCGCTCGGGTCTGCCCGCAGGCGTGACGCTGATCGAGCATGAGGTGATGGATCCGATCACCTGGTAAGGGTTTCGCTTGCACAGGGGGCGGCCTATCGTGCCGCCCGCGGCCCAATAACAGGAGATCCCCATGACCCAGCCAAAGATCGCGATCATGGGGGCCGGCGCCGTCGGCTGCTATTACGGCGCCGAACTGGCGCTTGCGGGCCTGCCCGTCACCCTGATCGGCCGCCCTGCTCTGGCCCAGGCGGTAACGGAACGCGGCCTGATCCTTGAAAAAGCGGGCCAGCAGATCAGTGTGCCGCTGGCCGCCAGTGCCGACCCCGCCGCCGTCGCGGGCGCCAAGATCGTCATCGTCGCGGTGAAATCCGGCGACAGTGCAGAGGCCGCGCGCCAGATCGCCCCACATCTCGCGCCCGATGCCACCATCCTGTCCTTCCAGAACGGCATCTCCAACCCCGAAGTGCTTTCTGCGGCGCTGAATCGCCCGGTTATCGCCGCCGTGGTCTATGTCGCAACCGATGTGGCCGGGCCGGGCCATGTCCGTCATCACGGGCGGGGCGAATTGATCTTCGCGCCCGGTCCCGGGGCCGAAGAAGCCGCCGCCACGATGCGCGGTGCTGGCATCAAGGTCGAGGTCTCGGATCAGGCCCGGGCCGCGCAATGGGTGAAATTCACCATCAATTGCGCCTTCAACGCGCTGTCCGCCCTGACGCGCCAGCCCTATGGCATCATCGCCGCCCAGCCCGGCGCCTATGCCATGATGGCCGACATCATCGCCGAGGTGCGGGCCGTGGCCGAAGCCTCCGGCATCGCCCTGCCCGCCAACCTGATGCAGATGGCCGAAGGCATCGCCACACAGATGCAGGCGCAATATTCCTCAACCGCGCAGGACATGATGCGCGGCCGCAAGACCGAGATCGACTATCTGAATGGCGAGGTGCTGCGCCGGGCCGAGGCGCTTGGCCTTTCTGCCCCGGTCAACCGGGCGCTTTGGGTCATGGTGAAACTGGCCGAAAACGCTCAAGTCCCATCCTGACCGCGGCGCGCGGCAAAGAACTCTTTCAACAGAAGCTCCGCCTCGGCCCCGCCGATGCCGTCATAGATTTCGGGCGCATGGTGGCATTGCGGATGCGAAAACACCCGCGCCCCCTGCGCCACCCCGCCCGATTTCGGGTCCGCCGCCGCATAGTAAAGCCGCGCCACCCGGGCGAAGGAAATCGCCGCAGCGCACATCGGGCAGGGTTCCAGCGTGACGTAAAGATCATGGTCCGGCAGGCGTTCCGACCCCGCCGCCGCGCAGGCCGCGCGCAGGGCCAGCACTTCGGCATGGGCCGTGGGGTCGGACAATTCCCGCGTCCGGTTGCCCGCCCGCGCCACCACTGCCCCGTCCGGCGAGACCACAACCGCGCCGATCGGCACCTCGCCCCGCGCCCCTGCCGCCCGCGCCTCTTCCAGCGCCGCTTCCATGAAAGACCGGAAACCGCTCATTGCACCTTCATCCTGGCTCAAATATTCTCCGGGGGTCCGGGGGTCGAAAACCCCGGGGCGCGTTCTCCGCCCGCGAAAGGTTTCCCCGGATGGCCGACAAATCAACCCCCAAAGCGGCAGCCGCCGCGACGCCCGAAGGCGAACGCATCGCCAAGGTCCTGTCCCGCCGCGGCATCGCCTCACGGCGCGAGGCAGAAAGGCTGATCGAGGCGGGCGAGGTCACCGTCAATGGCAAACGCATCGACAGCCCTGCGCTGAACGTCACCGCCAAGGACCGTATCACCGTCTCGGGCCAGCCCCTGCCCGCCGAGGAACCGGCGCGGCTCTGGCTTTACTACAAGCCAGAGGGGCTGGTGACTTCGGCCTCGGACGAGAAAGGCCGCGACACGGTTTTCGACCATCTGCCCGAGGACATGCCCCGCGTCATGTCGGTCGGCCGGCTTGACCTCAACTCCGAGGGCCTGCTGCTTTTGACCAATGATGGAGAATTGAAGCGGCGGCTTGAGCTGCCCTCGACCGGCTGGCTGCGCAAATATCGCGTGCGGGTGAACGGCAATCCGGTCGATCCCGACCTTGATCCGCTGCGCAAGGGCATTGTGGTCGATGGCGAGAAATTCCAGCCGATGCATGTCGTGCTGGACCGGGTGCAGGGTGCGAATGCCTGGCTGACCGTCGGCCTGCGCGAAGGCAAGAACCGCGAGATCCGCCGCGCCATGAACGCGATCGGGCTTTACGTCAACCGGCTGATCCGCACCTCTTACGGCCCCTTCCGCCTGGGTGAATTGCAACCCGGCGAGGTCGAGGAGGTGCGCCCCAAGGTCCTGCGCGACCAGTTGGGCCTTTCGCCCGAGGAGCATGACACCGCCGGCCCGGCCAGGCCAAAGCGGACCTCGCACAGGGTTCCGGTCCGGCCCGCTGACCCCCCCGGCGGCAAGCCCGCCGCGAAACCCGGCCCGCGTGGCCCAGGCAAGCCCGCCGTCGAGATGACCCCCGCCCCGCGCAAGCCCCTGCCCAAGCCGCAAAAGCCGGGCGACGGGGTGCGCAGCCTGTCCTCAGCCTGGAAAGAAGCGGTGCGGCCCCGCCTGCCGGGCGAGGAAGGTGCCGCACCTGGACACAAGACCGCCGCCCGCCCGGCAAGGCCCGCCACCGCCAGCACGGCCAAACCTGCCGCAAAGCCCTATGGCAAGGGTCCTGCGAAGACGGGCGAAACGATCGCGGCCAAGCCAAAGCCCGCGGCGAAACCCGCCAGCCGCAAGCCTGCCACCCGCAATGCGCCAACGCGCAATGCACCCGCAGGCGGGCCGCGGCGGAAATAGGCACTGGAAAGACCGGGGTGCCTGCATCCGCGCCCCGGCGCCGCGCAAGGGGGAGAATTCCCGCCCATTCCCCTGCCCCCACCTGCCTCTTTGCTGGCAAGGCGAAAATCCATCCGCTAGGATCACCCCGACGCGTGACGAGACCCTGAACCGTTCGAGAAAGCGGCCATGTCCGAGACCGGCCTTCGTACCCTCTCCCTGGCGCTTCTTGCGGCGCTGATCCTTTACATCGCCGGTTCGGGGGGCATGTGATGGCCAAACGCTATGGCGGCAAATACAGCCCCGGTCAGGGCGGCAGCGCGGGCGTCGCGCCCGAGAAACTCGCCCCCGAACCGGCCCTCTCCTGGGACAGCGTGCCTGTGGCGCGGCCCGAGGGAAGCGCGCCAGGCGAATGGCGGGCCTATCTGCTGTTCCTTCTGTCCTTCGCCTTTCTCTTCCCCGCTTTCGGCGACGCGCCATCGGCCATGCTTCTGGGTCTTCTGGCCGGGGGCGCGCTGATCCTTGCCGCCTGGCTGACCCGCGAAGGAATGCGCGCCCGCGCCGCCTTCGACGCCCGCAAGGTCGCCCGCCGCCCCGCCTTTCCGCGCCTTGCGGCTGGCGCGGTGGTGACCGGCCTCGCCCTGGCGCTGGGCGGGATCATCGGTCAGGGCGTCACGCTGATTCCGCTGATCTATGGGCTGATCGGCGCGGGTCTGCATTTCGGGGCCTTCGGCGCAGATCCGTGGAACGACAAGGGGATGGAAGGCATCGACCGTTTCCAGACCGACCGGGTCGCCCGCGCGGTGTCCGAGGCGGAAAAGACCCTTGCCCAGATGAAGGATGCGATCCTGCGCGCAGGCGATGCCACTCTGGAAACCCGTGTCGACACGTTCGCCCAGTCGGCCCGCGCCCTGTTCCGACGGGTCGAGGAAGACCCCGGCGATCTGACCGCTGCGCGCAAATATCTGTCGGTCTACCTGACCGGCGCCCGTGACGCGACGGTCAAGTTCGCCGATCTCTGGGCCAAGAGCAAAGACCCCAAGGCGCGCGCCGATTACGAGGCGCTCCTCACCGATCTTGAAACCACTTTCGCCGATCGCTCCAAGGCGCTCCTGGAAAACGATCACAGCGATCTGGACATTGAAATATCGGTGTTGCGCGACCGGCTTAAGTTCGAGACCCGCTAGCGGCCACGCGCCGCATCTGTCAGACAGCGGCAGTGCCGCCCCATCCAGAAGGATCAGGCCATGACCAGTGACGCCACCCGCAACGACGCCGAAACCCTGCTGGCCGAGGTCGAGAAAGTCTCGGCCGTCCTTCTGCCGGAACCCTCGGGCGAAATCGTGCCGCTTGAGGCCGCCTCTCCCGATCAAGCCGCCGCGATCCGCAAGCGGATGGACGAGTTGGACCTGTCGAACACCCAGTCGATCATCTCTTTCGGCTCGGGCGCGCAGTCAGAACTGCAGGTCATCAGTCAGGAAATGCTGCAGGATGTGAAGAACAAGGATGTCGGCCCGGCGGGCGACAGCCTGCGCAAGATCGTCACCACGATCCGCGGCTTTTCCGCCGAGGAACTGGACCTGCGCCGCGAGGCAAGCTGGTGGGAACGCCTGCTGGGCAAGGCTGCGCCCTTTGCCGAATTTGTCGCGCAGTATGAGGATGTGCAGGGCCAGATCGACAAGATCACCGATGACCTTCTGGGCCATGAGACCAAGCTTCTGAAGGACGTGAAGAGCCTTGACCTGCTTTATGCCAAGACGCTGACCTTCTACAACGAGCTGGGCCTTTACATCGCCGCGGGCGAGGCCAAGCTGGCCGAGGTGGATGCCAAGGTGATCCCGGCGAAAGAGGCCGAAATCGCCGCCGCAGCCGAGAATGACAAGATCCTGAAAAGCCAGGAAATGCGCGACCTGCGCGCTGCCCGCGATGATCTGGAGCGCCGCATCCATGACCTCAAGCTGACGCGTCAGGTCACGATGCAATCGCTGCCGTCGATCCGGCTGGTCCAGGAAAACGACAAGAGCCTGATCACCAAGATCAACTCCACGCTCGTGAACACCGTGCCCTTGTGGGAAACCCAGCTTGCGCAGGCGGTCACCATCCAGCGTTCGCGCGAGGCGGCCGAGGCGGTGCGCGAGGCAAGCGACCTGACCAATGAACTGCTCGAGGCCAATGCCAAGAACCTGAACGAAGCCAACCGTGTGGTGCGCGAAGAGATGGAGCGCGGCATCTTCGACATCGAGACGGTCAAGAAGGCCAATGAAACGCTGATCGCCACCATCGAGGACAGCCTGCGTATCGCCGATGAGGGCAAGGCCAAGCGCGCCGCCGCCGAGGTTGAGCTGACCAAGATGGAGGTCGAACTGCGCGAGACCCTGGCTTCTGCCAGCGCGCGCCGTGCCGCGCCCCCTGCCCCTTCCGCACCCTCCCCCTGACCATCGGCACCGAGACCTTTCTTGACGCATCCGCTTCGCTTTCTGCTACTTGCCCCTGCGCTGACCCTGTCGGGCTGCGTCGATCCGGCCTTGGTCTCTGCCCCTCCTGCCCCGCCGCCGGTGCCGGTTGCGGCGCCCCCGGCGGCGGTGACGGCGAAATCCGCCGCCGCCCGGGCCTATTTTGCCGAGGTGCAGCGCGCGCTTCTGGCCGAAGGGCTGATGCGCACCGATGGCGGCGGGCCGGACACGCCCTTTGACGACCGCATCCTGGCCGAGAACTTCCTGCGCGTGGCGCTGTATGACGAATACTCGCGCCAGGGCGGCGGCTTCGTGCGTGGCGAGACCTCGTCGATCCTGCGCAAATGGCAAGTGCCGGTGCGGGTCGGCCTGCGTTTTGGCGCCTCGGTTTCGCCCGACCGGCAGGCCACCGACCGGGCCCGGATCGGCTCATATCTGGCGCATCTGGCGCGCCTAACAGGCCATTCGATCGCCTTGGCCGACGGCGATGTCAATTTCACCATCTTCATCGTCTCGGAAGACGAACGCGAGGCGCTGGCCCCGCAGCTTGCCGCCGCGATGCCGGGCTTGTCCTCGCGCGACATTTCCGATGTCACCCAGATGCCGCGCACGACCTATTGCATGGTCTATGCCGTCTCGCCCGGCAATACCGGCGCCTACAACCGCGCCGTCGCCGTGATCCGTGCCGAACACCCCGATCTCTTGCGCCAGTCCTGCTTCCACGAGGAAATCGCGCAAGGGTTGGGTCTGGCGAATGACAGTCCCAAGGCGCGGCCCTCGATCTTCAACGATGATGAGGAATTCTCGCTGCTGACCAGGCAGGACGAGATGATGCTGCGCATCCTTTACGATCCGGCCCTGCGGCCGGGGATGCGGCTGGCCGAGGCCAGACCCATCGTGGAATCGCTTGCACGCCGGCTGTTCGGCGGAAACAGTTGACCCCGCATTTCCGGGTCTGATTGCGAATTGGAAGGACAAAGCCATGGTCTTCGATTTCCTCAAGGGCGAGTTCATCGACGTCATCTCCTGGCTCGACGACACGCGCGACACGATGGTCTGGCGCTTTGACCGGCGCGGGCAGGCGATCAAGATGGGCGCCAAGCTGACGGTGCGCGAAGGCCAGGCGGCGGTCTTCATCCATGAGGGGCAGCTGGCCGACACGTTCGGCCCGGGTTTGTACGAGCTGCAGACCAACAACATGCCGATCATGACCACGCTGCAGCACTGGGATCACGGTTTCCAGTCGCCGTTCAAATCCGAGGTCTACTTCGTCTCGACCACGCGGTTCAACGACCAGAAATGGGGCACGAAAAACCCGATCATGGCGCGCGACCCGGAATTCGGCCCGGTCCGGATCCGTGCTTTCGGCACCTATTCGATGCGCGTGACCGACCCCGGCAAGTTCATGACCGAGATCGTCGGCACCGATGGCGAGTTCACCACCGACGAAGTGTCGATGCAGATCCGCAACATGATCGTGCAGGCGGCCAGCCAGGTTCTGGCGGGCTCGGGCATCCCCGTCCTCGACATGGCCGCGAACCTTGAGGATCTGGGCAAGATCATCGCCACGCGCATCGCGCCCAAGGTGGCGGAATACGGCCTGTCGATCCCGGAATTCTATGTCGAGAACATCAGCCTGCCCGAAGAGGTGGAAAAGGTTCTGGACAAGCGCACCTCGATGGGTGTGGCGGGCGACCTGAACAAATACATGCAGTTCAACGCCGCCGAGGCGCTGGCCAATCCGGCCTCGGGCGCTGGCGGCATGATGGGCGCGGGCATGGCCGCCGGCATGGGCATGGGCATGGCGCAGAACATGGGCCCCTGGGGTGCCGCCCCGGCCCATCCCTCCGCCCCGCCGCCCCCGCCGCCTGCGGGCAAGCAATGGCATGTCGCCGAAAACGGTGCGACCAAAGGCCCCTTCTCCGAGACCGACCTGTCCGGCATGATCGCTTCGGGCGCGCTGGGCCGCGCCAGCATGGTCTGGTCGGCCGGCATGGAGGGGTGGAAACCTGCCGCCGAAACCGAACTGGCCCGGCTTTTCGCGCAGGTTCCGCCCCCACCCCCTGCCCCCTGATCCGCGAAACCTGATCGACCATGACCGGACAACAGGAATTCCGCTGGCCCTGCGAGCAATGCGGCGCGCAGCTGCGCTTTGCGCCGGGCCAGACCGAACTGGTCTGCGACCATTGCGGCCATGTGCAGAAGATCCCCACCCGCGATGCGCGCGGCCAGGCCGAGGCCCTGGCCGAACACGATCTTCTGGCCGCCTTGCGCGACGACCTGCCGCGCGGCGCGATGGAAGAGGTCCGCACCGCCACCTGCACCGGCTGCGGCGCGCTGATCGAGTTCCAGGGCGCCACCCATGCCACGGAATGCCCGTTCTGCGCCTCGCCCGTCGTGCTTGACAGCGGCGCGCATCGCCAGATCAAGCCGCAGGCGCTGGTGCCTTTCGCGCTGAGCGAACGCCAGGCGCGCGAGGCCATGGTGGGCTGGATGGGCAGCCTCTGGTTCGCGCCCAACACGCTGATGGAATATGCCCGCAAGGGCCGCGCGATGAACGGCGTCTATGCGCCTTACTGGACCTTCGATGCCGCCACCCGCAGCCGCTATACCGGCCAGCGCGGCGAGTATTACTACGAGACGCGCACCGTCACCGTGCGGGAGAACGGCCGCTCGGTGCAGCGCCAGGAACGGGTGCGCAAGACGCGCTGGTATCCCGCCTCCGGCCGGGTGGCGCGCGATTTCGACGATGTGCTGATCCTGGGTTCAGCCAGCCTGCCGCAAGACATGGCCAAGGGCCTTGCGCCCTGGAGCCTGCCCGCGCTTGTCCCCTATGCGCCCGATTACCTGGCCGGTTTCGATGCCGAGGGCTATACGGTCGATCTGGCCCCCGCCCATGATCAGGCGCAGGAAGAAATGTCCTGGGTGATTCATCAGGATGTCTTGCAGGATATCGGCGGCGACGAGCAGCGGGTCGACACCATCGACACGGATTGGTCTGAGGAAACCTTCAAGCACATCCTGCTGCCCATTTGGCTGGCGGCCTATAAATACAACGGCAAGAGCTACCGCTTCCTCGTCAACGGCCAGACCGGCAAGGTGCAGGGCGAAAGGCCCTGGTCGGCCTGGAAGATCGCCTTCGCCGTGCTGGCGGCGGCGGTCGTCGCGGGCGTGGCGGCCTGGATCTACAGCAAACGATGACACCCATGCCCGCCGCCTTCCTGCGCGATCTGTTCGACCTGGCCGTAGAAGTGGCCGATCCGATGCGGATGCTGGCCGCACACCTTCCGCCCCGACCGGCTGGCCGCGTGCTGGTCATCGGCGCGGGCAAGGCCAGTGCCCGCATGGCCGAGGCCCTTGAGGCCTCCTGGGGCCCCTGTGAGGGGCTGGTGATCACCCGCTACGGCTATGGCCGCCCATGCCGGGGGATCGAGATCGTCGAGGCTGCCCATCCCGTGCCCGATGCCGCAGGCGCGGCCGCCACCGCAAGGATGCTGGACCTGCTGCAAGGTCTTGGATCGGACGATCTGGTCGTCGCGCTGATCTCGGGCGGGGCGTCCGCCCTGCTGGTGGCACCGGCGGGACAGATCACCCTGGCTGAGAAACAGGCCGTCAATGCCGCCCTCCTCGCCTCGGGCGCGCCGATTTCGGCGATGAACCTGTTGCGCAAGCATCTGAGCCGGGTAAAGGGCGGGCAGCTTGCCGCCGCCGCCTATCCGGCGCGGATGCTGGCGCTGATGATTTCCGATGTGCCGGGCGATGATCCGGCGCTGATCGGCTCTGGCCCCACCGTCCCCGATGCCAGCACAGCCGCCGAGGCCCGCGCCGTGCTGGACCGCTGGCAGATTGCCGCGCCGCAATCGGTTCAGGCCGTGCTGGCGGGCAAGACCGGCGTCGTCCCGCCCGGCGATCCGCGCCTGTCGCGCGTGGAGAACCGCGTCGTCGCCGCCCCGGCGCAAAGCCTGGACGCCGCCGCCGGGCGCGCCCGCGCGGCAGGCTGTGAGGTCACGCTGCTGGGCGACCGCCTGGAAGGAGAGGCGCGCGAGGTCGCCGCCGATCAGGCCGCACAGGCCATGGCCATCGCCGCGACCCTGCGCCCCGGCGACGCGCCCCGGCTACTGCTGTCCGGCGGCGAGTTGACCGTCACCCGGCGCGGCAAGGGCTCGGGCGGGCCAAATGCCGAATTCTGCCTGGCGCTGGCGCTGGCGCTGGATGGCCATCCGCAGATTCACGCCATCGCCTGCGACACGGACGGCGTCGATGGTGCCGCCGAAGTGGCTGGCGCGCTGATCGGCCCCGCGACGCTGGACGGGCATCGGGACGCGGCGCAGGCCGCGCTGGCGGAAAACGACTCGCATGGGTTTTTCGGCCGCATCGGCGCGCAGGTCGTCACCGGCCCCACCCTGACCAATGTGAACGATTTCCGCGCCATCCTGATCCTGCCGCCCGCCGCTTGACTCAGCCCCCGCCCGGCCCGAAAAGCGCGACAGCAAACGGAGGCTCGCATGGCCCTTGATCTGACCCGCGTCCTGCCGCAGGCGCATATCCCCGAGCTTCCCGCGCCCTATTACGGCAAGGTCCGCGATTGCTATGACCTGCCGCCCTCGCCCGACTATCCGGCGGGCCGCCGCATCCTGATTTCCTCCGACCGGATCTCGGCCTTCGACCGCATCCTTGCGGCGATCCCGTGGAAGGGCCAGGTCCTGACCCAGACCGCGCGCTACTGGTTCGACCAGACCGCCGATATCTGCCCCAACCACGTCACCGCCTATCCCGACCCCAATGTGGTGATCGGGCGCCGGGTCGAGATCCTGCCGGTCGAAGTGGTCGTGCGCGGCTATCTTGCGGGCACGACCTCGACCTCGATCCTGACGCAATACAGGGCCGGCGCGCGCGAGATGTACGGCCACCGCCTGCCCGACGGGATGCGCGACAACCAGCAATTGCCCGCCGCGCTGATCACCCCCACGTCCAAGGCCTTCGACGGCGCGCATGACGAGCCGCTGACCCAGGACGAGATTCTGGCCCAGGGGCTTTTGACCCGCGCCGAATGGGACGAGGTTTCGGCCCATGCGCTGGCGCTGTTCGCGCGCGGGCAGAAGATGGCGGCCGAGCGCGGGCTGATCCTGGTCGATACCAAATACGAGTTTGGCCGCGACGAGACCGGCCGCATCCTTCTGGCCGATGAAATCCACACCCCCGATTCCAGCCGCTACTGGCTGGCCGATGGCTATCAGCAGGCTTTCGAGAACGGCGCGCGCCCGCCCAGCTTTGACAAGGATGTGATCCGCGCCTGGGTCGTCGCCCGCTGCGACCCCTACAAGGACCCGGTCCCCGAAATCCCGGCCGAGATGATCGCCCGCACCGCGCAGGTCTATGTCGAGGCCTATGAGACGATCACCGGCCAGACCTTCGTGCCTGATGCGTCCGGCGCGACGCCGCTGGACCGCGTGCGCGCCAATCTTGAGCAGTATTTCATCGCCTGAGCAATTGTTTGCGCTAACGGCGCGCGGCGGGCTAGGATGCGCGCGGGATTGGGGAGGGAAAGCCGATGATTCTGAGCTGCGGCGAAGCGCTGATCGACATGCTGCCACGGGTCTCGACCGCGGGCGAGGCCTGTTTCGCCCCCTATGCGGGCGGCGCGGTCTTCAACACCGCCATCGCCCTGGGACGCCTCGGCGCGCCCTCGGCCTTCTTCTCGGGCGTCTCGACCGACATGCTGGGCGAGATTCTGGCCGAGACGCTGGCGGCCTCGAAGGTCGACCTGCGCTATCTGGCGCGGTCTGACCGGCCCACCACCGTCGCTTTTGTCAAATTGGTGAACGGCCAGGCCACCTATGCCTTCTATGACGAGGGCACGGCGGGCCGGATGCTGTCGCCCGCCGAACTGCCGATCCTGGCCGAAGATGTGCAGGCGCTGTTCCTCGGCGGAATTTCCCTGGTCAACGACCCCGCGGCATCGACCTATGAAGAGCTGCAGATCCGCGAATGCGGGCGGCGCGTCACCATGATCGACCCCAATATCCGCCCCGGCTTCATCGCCGGCAAGGAAGAGGCCTATCGCGCCCGCATCAACCGAATGATCGGCCGCGCGGATCTTGTGAAACTGTCCGATGAGGATCTGCACTGGCTGGAAGGCGAAGGTGACCTGACCGCGCTGGCCCAGGGCATTCTGGCGCGCGGCCCGAAAGCCGTCTTCATCACAGAAGGGGCCAAGGGCGCGCGGGCGGTGACGGCCACGCAGAACCGTTTCGTCGCGGCCACCAGGGTCGAGGTCGCCGATACGGTCGGCGCGGGCGACACGTTCAACGCGGGCGTGCTGGCCGCGCTGCATCAGGCGGGGGCGCTGACCAAGGCAGGTGTCGGGGCGCTGACCGAAGGCGTTCTGGACCAGGCCCTGTCGCTGGGCACCCGCGCCGCCGCCATCACCGTCAGCCGGGCCGGGGCGAACCCACCTTGGGCCACCGAACTGTGAGGGCCGTCCTCCAGCGCGTCAGCCGGGCGCAGGTCTCGGTCGAGGGTCAGGTGATCGGGCGGTGCGGCCGCGGCCTCCTGGTTCTGGTCTGCGCCATGCAGGGCGATACCGAGGCCGAGGCGGAAAAGCTGGCGGCCAAAATCGCCAAGATGCGCATCTTCCGCGACGATCAGGACAAGATGAACCTCTCGGTCCGCGACATCGGCGGCGCTGCGCTGGTGATCAGCCAGTTCACTTTGGCCGCCGATCTGCGCGGCAATCGCCCCGGCTTTTCCACCGCCGCCCCGCCCGACCGCGGCCGCGCGCTGTACGAGCATTTCGCCGCGCGCCTGGCCGCCGAAGCTGTGCCGGTCGAGACCGGCAGCTTCGGCGCCGACATGGCGGTGGAACTGGTGAATGACGGCCCGGTCACGATCTGGATCGACACCGACCAGATGTGATCCCTGGCCGATTTTTCGCCGAAAAATCGCGCCTTTTCGGGCGGAACCTCACTTGAACGGATTGGACGGGCTTTGCTGCGTGATGACATTGCCGCATTCGATCAGCGCGTCGATCGAGGCCTTTGACCCTGACAGCGAATAATCCTGCACTGGCCCACCCTTGTTGTCGCGCAGAAACAGGCGGTTGCCGCGTGCGATCTCGGTAATGAACTCGACCCCGGCATCGCTGTTGGGCAGGGTGAACAGGACCGAATTCTGGTACAGTTCCGCGTCCGTCAGGTTCCAGGACGGTTTGCGGTCGACCTGCACCACCAGATCGGCGGTCGTGCCCTCGCCAAAACTCCAGGCGGTCGAGTAGAATTGCAACTGCACGCTTTCATCCTGGAAGGTCCAGATCGAGAAGCTTTCGCCCGGCGCGGATACCTGCGCCACGCAGCCCAGCCCGCCATCATCCCAGGCCACCAGCTCGACCTGCCAGTTCTTATGCGAGAACAGCACTTCCGATTGCGGAGAGGCAAAGGCAGGCAGGACCGAAGCTGCCATCGTCGCGGTGGCAACAAGGAAGCTGGCAATTTTCATCGGGAAATCCTTCAAGGCAACGTGATCATCACGTGTATTTTGCGTTCTGCCTTGCCACCAATCAAATGAAAAAGCCTGTCATCCTCGCAGCCCGGCTGCCGCCGGTCGCGCGCCCGTCCGGCCCCCGAGGGGTTTTGCGCCCCTCCGGACCACCCCTCAGGATATTTTCAACCGTAGGACGGGCGAGCCGACCCCGGTCAACCCGTCACTTCGCCCAATCCCAGGCGCCGGGAAAGGCGCCCAGAACACGGCCGGTCTCGGCCTCGTCGCAGTCGCCCGATTTCTTGACCTGGGCCACCAGACCGCGCTTCTTGTCCTCGACCACGGCCGTGACCGTGGCGGGCAGCCCGGCCTTGGCCAGGGCAGCATCGAAGACCCGGGTGATCGCCCGGCGGCGCAGATCGGGCTTGAAGACCTTGCCCACCGCCGTCTTGGGCAATTCGTCCAGGATCTCGATGCGCTTCGGCACGGCGGCGCGTTCGGCGATATGGCTTTCCGCAAAGGCCAGAAGCTCGGCCTCGGTCACGCTGGCGCCTTTGACCAGTTCCACATAGGCGACCGGCAATTCACCCGAATGGGCATCGGGCTGGCCGATCGCGCCCACGAAGGCCACAGCCGGATGGCCCATCAGCGCCTCTTCGATCAGCGCCGGATCGATATTGTGGCCGCCCCGAATGATCAGGTCCTTGGCGCGGCCGGTGATGAACAGGTAGCCATCGGCGTCGATTCGCCCCAGATCGCCGGTGCGCAGGAAGCGCCCCTCGGCGAAAAGGTCTCGGTTCTTGTCGGCCTCGGTATAGGTCGAGCCTTCGAAGACGCCCGGATTGGCGACACAGATCTCGCCCACCTCATCCACGCCGCATTCGCGGAACCCGATCGCGCCTTCCTTGGTCAGGATGCGCACATGGGTATGCGGGAAAGGCAGCCCGACCGACCCGATCTTCTTTTGGCCGGACGGCGGGTTGCAGGCTACAAGGCAGGTGCATTCGGTCAGGCCGTAGCCTTCGATGATCTGGATGCCGGTCGCCTTCTCAAACCGGGCGAACAATTCCAGCGGCAAGGGCGACGATCCCGAAAACGCCCCGCGCATGGTCGAGATATCGGCGTCGATCTTCCTTTGCATCAGCGCCGACAGGGCCGTCGGCACGGTGATCAGGTAGGTCACACCATATCGAGCGCAAAGCTTCCACAGATTGTCGAAGACCCCCTCGCCCCGATAGCCCTGCGGCGTCGGGAAGATCACATGCGCCCCGGCCCCGATCACCGACATCAGGATCGGATAGGCCGCGAAGACGTGGAACAGCGGCAGCGGGCACATCAGCACGTCGGATTCCCGGAACAGGATCGTCGAACCGAGCCAGCCGTTATAGACCATGCCCGAGACCTTGTGCTGGGCGACCTTGGGCATGCCGGTGGTGCCGCCGGTATGGAAATAGGCGGCGACGCGGTCTTCCGGCGGATCGTCGAAGGTCAGCCGGTCGGCGGGCTGGGCCGCGGTAGCAGTGTGAAAATTGATCACCTGGGCGTGGTGCTGGACCGGGTTCTTCGGGCGAACCAGCGGCACGATCAGCTTTTTCAGCCCGGTCAGATAGGTCAGCAGGTCGATCTCGACCACGGTCTTGACGCCGGGCGCGAATTTCACCGCCTCGGCCACCTTCTGCGGCAGATCGGTCTTGGGAAAAGCTTTCAGGGTCACCACGACCTTGGCCCCGGTTTCGCGCAGGATGGCGCTGATCTGTTCGGGTTCCAGAAGCGGGTTGATCGGATTGACGATCCCGGCGACCGCGCCCGCGATCAGCGTGACGGCGGTTTCCATCGTATTCGGAAGGACATAGGCAACCACATCCTTCGGCCCGACGCCCAGCGACCGGAACAGGT
Source organism: Fuscovulum sp. (assembly GCA_041916535.1). Classification (GTDB taxonomy): domain Bacteria; phylum Pseudomonadota; class Alphaproteobacteria; order Rhodobacterales; family Rhodobacteraceae; genus Pseudogemmobacter. Next base: position 84,918 of record JAYRZG010000011.1, read on the forward strand.
TCGCGGCCTGGGTCACCCGGCCGTGCAACTCGTTCCAGGTTAGCGTGACCTTGGGCGCATCGGGGGCCGAGAGAAGCTGATAGCTGATCGCCGGACGCGCGCCATGGGCGTCGCGGGCGCGGGTGACATATTGATACATGGTTCGGGCGACGTCGCGGTCGGCCCAGGTGGCCGCCTCTGACTCAAGCGCCTTCACATCGGCCAAAGTGGCGAAACTGGTCATCCGGTCCTCCCCTGACGTCTCTGGCCACATTCTGACGCGTGACCTCTCCCATCAGGGAATGTGATGGCTCGACCGAGGTTTGCCAACAGCAAACGGCGCGTTTCGACGCAACGTCGCCGCCGCATCCCCCCTTTTTAGACCGCGCCTTCGGTGAATTGCAGCCGCGCCAGCCGCGCGTAAAGCCCGCCCTCGGCGACCAGTTCGTCATGCGTGCCCATGGCGGCGATGCGGCCCTGCTCGAAGACCACAATCCGGTCGGCCCGCTTCACGGTGGCCAGCCGATGCGCCACGACCAGCGTGGTACGCCCCTCGGCCAGCCGCTCGACCGCTGCCTGCACCGCGCGCTCGCTTTCGGCATCCAGCGCACTTGTCGCCTCGTCCAGCAGGAGGACCGGCGCGTCGCGCAGGATCGCCCGGGCAATCGCCACCCGCTGTTTCTGCCCGCCCGACAGCATAACCCCCCGTTCGCCCAGAAACGTGTCATACCCCTGCGGCAGCGCGGTCAGAAAGTCATGCGCCGCCGCCGCCCGCGCCGCCGCCTCGACCTCGGCATCGCTGGCCTCGGGCCGCCCGAAGCGGATGTTCTCGCGCGCCGAGGCGGCGAAGATCACCGGGTCCTGCGGCACCAGCGCGATCGACTTGCGGAACTCGTCGCGCCGCATGTCGCGCAGATCAGTGCCATCCAGCGTGATCCGCCCCTCTTGAGGGTCGTAGAAGCGCTGCAACAATTGCAGGACCGTGGTCTTGCCCGCGCCCGACGGCCCGACCAGCGCCACCGTCTCGCCCGGCCGCACATGCAGGCTGACCCCGTTCAGGGCCGAGGTCTCGGGCCGCGCCGGATAGCGGAAGCTCACATCCTCAAAGGCGATCTCGCCCCGCACCGGCGCGGGCAGCGCGCGCGGCCGGGCCGGGTCCTGCACGGTGTCCTCGACCGCCAGCAACTCTACCAGCCGCTCGGTCGCCCCGGCCGCCCGCTGCAACTCGCCCCAGATTTCCGACAGCGCGCCGACCGATCCGGCCACCATCACCGCATAGATGACGAACTGGATCAGCTCGCCCACCGACATCGCGCCGGTGCGCACATCGCGAGCGCCAACCCACAGAACGCCGACAACGCCCGAAAAGACCAGGAAGATCACGATCACCGTCATCACCGCCCGGGTCCGGATGCGCGCCTTGGACGAGCCAAAGGCCTTTTCCGTCACGTCGGCAAAGGCGCCGCGGGTGCGGCCCTCATGGGTAAAGCTCTGCACCGTCTGCACCGCCAGAAGCGCCTCCGAAGCCGAACCCGAGGAGGAGGCGATCCAATCCTGGTTCTCGCGGCTCAGCACCCGCAGGCGCCGCCCCAGCACGATGATCGGCACGACCACGGCGGGGACGACCAGAAGCACAAGCCCGGTCAGCTTGGCCGAGGTCAGCATCAGCATCACCAACCCACCCAGAAGCATCAGCAAGTTGCGCAAGGCGATCGAGACCGAAGAGCCGATCACCGACAGGATCAGCGTCGTGTCGGTGGTGATCCGGCTCAACACCTCGCCGGTCAGGGTCTTTTCGAAAAAGGCCGGCGACAGGCCCATCACCTTGTCAAAGACGGCGCGGCGGATATCGGCCACCACCCGCTCGCCCAGCAGCGTCACGATGTAATAGCGCGTCCCGGTGCCCAGCGCCAAAAGCCCCGCAATCGCCAGAAAGGCCATGAAATAGTCGTCCAGAAGGCCGACATGCGCGGTGTTGAACCCGTCCACCACACGGCGCACCGCCAAGGGCAGAACCAGGCTGACCGAGGCGGTCAGGATCAGCGCGCCCAAGGCCGCGACGGCCAGCTTGCGATAGGGCCGGATGAACGGGGCCAGGCCCGACAGCGCCCCCACCTTGCGCGATGTGGGGCGGTCTTCGGTCGGGACGGAACTGGGTCGGCGGGCCATGGGCTTCTCGCTTGCGGTCATCTGGCGACCGGGTTTAAGCGGCGGGTCCGCCCGGGGCAAGCACCGCAAATGTCGCGCCATCTGGCGCACAGGCGCGCGCGCCCCGCCGCCGCCCGCGAAAGCCGCCCGCCGCATCAGCAAGGTGAAAACATCCTACCGGGTGGTCCGGAGGGCGGCAAAGCCTCTCCGCCGCAGCCACCGGCGCGCCCACCGCCGCCCCTTTCCCTCGCCCGTCCCCCATGCAACTCTGCCCGCGACCCGGACAGGAGCCGCCGATGGCCTTCTTCACCGCCCCCGACGGCGCGCGCCTTGCCTATGACGACACGGGCGGCCCCGGCCTGCCCGTCCTTTGCCTGGCGGGCCTGACGCGTGAGCGGCATGATTTCGACAACGCCCTGCCCGCGCTGGCGGGCTGCCGGGTGATCCGCCTGGATTATCGCGGCCGGGGCGAAAGCGACTGGACCGGCCCCGCCACCTATACGCTGGCGCAGGAGGGCGACGATGCCCTTGCGCTGCTTGACCATCTGGCCATCCCCCGCGCCGCCCTTCTGGGCACCTCGCGCGGCGGTCTCATCGGCCTCGACCTGATGGTCCGCGCGAGGGACCGCCTGCGCGGCCTTTGCCTCAACGACATCGGCCCCGAAATCCCCCGTGCAGGGCTGGACCGCATCTTCCTCTATCTCGGCCGCAACCCGGCGCCGAAAACCCTGGCCGACCTGGCCGAGAAGATGCCCGCCGCCATGCCCGGCTTCGGCCCCCTGCCGCCGGGCAAATGGCTGTCCGAGGTCACCCGCTTCTACCGCGAAACGCCGGACGGCCTGCGCATCACCTATGACCCGGCCCTGCGCGACGGCTTTGCCGCCGAATACACCCCTCCTCACCGGGGCGATTGGCGCGGCTGGACGGCCAGCCAGGGCCTGCCGGTCGCTCTGATCTACGGCGATGGCACCGACCTTCTGTCGCAGGCCACAATCGCCAGGATGCTGGAGATCCGGCCCGACACGATCCTCGCCCGTGTCCCCGGGCGGGGCCATGTGCCCTTTCTCGATGAACCCTCCTCCGTGGCGGCCCTCGCGGCCTGGCTGAAGGCAATGCAATGACCGTGACAATCGACGATATCGACGCCGCCGCCCTCCGTCTGCGCGGCAATGTCCGCCAGACGCCGCTTCTCTCGGCCCCGCTGCTCGACCGGATCGCGGGCCGCCGGGTGCTGGTCAAGGCGGAATGCCTGCAGGTGACCGGCTCTTTCAAGGCGCGCGGGGCCTGGTCGGCGATCTCGGCCTTGCCAAAGGGCACGCCCGGCGTCCTTGCCATGTCCTCGGGCAACCATGCCCAGGGCGTCGCCTGGGCCGCCGCCGCGCATGGCATGACCGCCGTCATCGTCATGCCCGCCGATGCGCCAGCGGTAAAGATCGCCAATACAAAAGCTTATGGCGCAGAAGTCGTTCTTTATGACCGCGCCGCCGACGACCGCGACGCCATCGCCGCCCGGCTTTCGGCCGAACGCGGCCTTGCCCTGATCCCGCCTTTCGATCACCCGATGGTCATCGCCGGCCAGGGTACGACGGGCCTTGAGATCGCCGCCCAGGCCGAGGCGCTGGGCATCACCGAAGCCGGGGTTCTGGTCTGCTGTGGTGGCGGCGGCCTGTCTTCCGGCATCGCCCTTGCCCTCGCCGCCCGCGCGCCCGGTCTGCGCGTTCACCCGGTCGAGCCGCAGGGCTTTGACGACATGACCCGCTCGCTCGCCACCGGAACGCCGCAGCGCAACGCCGCCAGCACCGGCTCGCTTTGCGACGCCATCCTGACCCCCGCGCCCGGCAAGCTGACCCTGCCGATCCTGCAGGCCCATGCCCGGCCTGGCCTCGTGGTCAGCGACGATCAGGCGCTGCAGGCCATGGCGCTGGCTTTCCAGCATCTGCGCATCGTGGCCGAACCGGGCGGCGCCGTCGCCCTCGCTGCCGCCCTCTTCAGCCCCGACCTGCCCGACACGGTGATCTGCACGGTCTCGGGCGGCAATGTCGACCCCGCGCTTTTCAGCCAGACCATCACCCGCTTCGCTGGATGAACCGAACATTCAGGGCCTGAAAATGGCCCAGATCCCAACAAATCCTTGAACAAACCGAACATGCCCGCCATCTTCCTGCCCGACCTCCGCCTGAACGCCCGCCTCGACGGCCCGCAAGACTGCCCACCGCTGGTCTTCCTTCATGCGCTCGGCACCGATCTCACGCTGTTCGACCCTCTGGTCGCGGTCTTCCCGCGCCACCGCATCCTGCGGCTTGACCTGCGCGGCCATGGCGCCTCGGACGTGCCGGACCCGCCCTATGCGATGGGCGCGCTGATCCGCGATGTCGAGCGTGTAATCGACCATTTCGCCCTGCGCGACACGGTGCTTCTGGGCGTCTCGCTGGGCGGGCTGATCGCCCAGGGCCTTGCGGTCAAGCGGCTCGATCTTGTCCGGGGGCTGGTCCTGTCGAACACCGCCGCGCGGATCGGCCATGCCAGCCAATGGGAAGACAGGATCAGTTCAGTGCAGCAAGACGGTCTTGCCGCCCAGATCGATCCCACGATGGCGCGCTGGTTCGGCCGCAACTGGCAGGACAATCCGGCCATGCCCGCATTGCGCGACCTGATGTCGAAGACCGACCCAAGGGGCTGGATCGGCTGCGCAAGGGCCATTGCCGGCACGGATTTCTACGAAACCACCGCCACGCTGCGCCTGCCCACCCTTGCCATCGCGGGCGGCAACGACGGCTCTACCCCGCCCGATCTGGTCCGCGAGACTGCCGATCTGATCCCCGGCAGCCAGTTCGCCCTGATCCAGCGCGCGGGCCATCTGCCCATGGCCGAACGCCCCGCCGAATATGCCGCGATCCTCGACGCCTTCCTCACCCGCATCGGCCATGGCTGACCTGCTGCTGATCCACGGCGCCGGACATGGCGCCTGGTGCTGGCACCGGCTCATCCCCGCCCTGGACCATCTGGGTCACAATCCCCACGCCATCGACCTGCCCGGACGAGGCGGCGCGGCCACGACGCTTGACGCGCAGGCCCGGGCCATCCTCGCCGACTTGACCGGCCCGACCATCCTTCTCGCCCATTCCGCCGCAGGCTATCCCGCCAGCCGCGCCGCACATCTTGATGACAGCAAGATCTCGGCCCTGATCCATCTTGCCACCTGGCTGCCGCAGCGCGGGCGCAGCCTGGCCGATCTGCGCCGCGCCTGGCCCGGCAATCCGCTTGGCCCCGCCCTGCGCCTGTCGGCAGACCGCCGCGCCTACAGCTTCGACCCGGCCATGACCGAGACGCTGTTCTACCATGACTGCCCGCCGGAAGACCGCGCCCTGGCCGCGCGCCACCTTTGCCCCGAACCCCGCGCCCCGCATGAAACGCCCTTCCCGGACGGCACGACCAACCGCCCGCAATTCTACATCAGATGCAGCGAAGACCGCGCCATCCCGCCCGCGCAACAGGCCGAGATGGCGGCCGCCCTGCCGCCCGAGAACCGCTTCGACCTGCCCGCCTCGCATTCCCCCTTCTTCTCGCGGCCCGGGGATCTCGCCCGGCTGATCGACCGGATCGCCAGAAGCATCGTCTGAACGCGACTGATCATGTCGTATTCACCTTCGCACCGCATCAAAATCCTTCTTAGCCTTATCTTCTGTTCCCAAATATCCCACGGGGGTCCGGGGGTGTGAAACCCCCGGCCGCCCTCCCCAGCGAAAGGCCCGGCCATGAAGCTCAAGGATCTCGAGATTTTCGTCGTCGCGCCGCCCGCGCCCGGCTGGGGCGGGCGCTACTGGATCTTTCCGAAACTGACCACCGATACTGGAATCGTCGGTTACGGCGAATGCTACGCCTCGACCGTCGGACCCAAGGCGATGCGGGCCGTGATCGAGGATGTCTTCGACCGTCACATGCGCGGCGAAAACCCCGAAAACCTGGAACTGATGTTCCGCCGGGTCTATTCCTCGGGCTTCACCCAGCGCCCCGACCCCACGGTGATGGGCGCTTTCGCGGGGCTGGAAATCGCCTGCTGGGACATTCTGGGCAAGGCGCGCAACCGGCCGGTCTGGGCGCTGATCGGCGGGCGGATGAACGATCGCGTGCGCAGCTATACCTATCTCTACCCCGAAGAAGGCCAGGACCAGGCCGAGTTCTGGGTGAACCCCGACTGGCAGGCCGAAGCCGCCGCCAAGGCCGTCGCCCAGGGTTTTACCGCTGTCAAGTTTGATCCGGCCGGCCCCTATACCATCCGTGGCGGCCATGAACCCGCCATGTCCGACATCTCCCGCTCGGTCGCCTTCTGCAAGAAGATCCGCGAGGCGGTGGGTGACCGCGCCGACCTGCTGTTCGGCACCCATGGCCAGTTCTCAACCCCCGGCGCGATCCGGCTGGGCCGCGAATTGGAACCCTACAACCCGCTCTGGTATGAAGAGCCGATCCCACCCGACAACCTGCTGGAATTCGCCGAAGTCGCTCGCCAGGTCCGCATCCCCATCGCCACGGGCGAAAGGCTGACCACCAAGACCGAATTCGGCATGCTCTTGCGCGCGGGCGGGGTGAAAATCCTGCAACCGGCGCTGGGGCGGCTGGGCGGCATCCTCGAGGCGCGCAAGCTGGCCGCCATCGCCGAGATCTTCAATGCCGAGATGGCACCGCATCTTTACGCGGGGCCGGTGGAATGGGCGGCGAATATCCACCTCTCGGTCTCGATCCCCAACCTTCTGATCGCCGAGGCGATCCAGACCGGCGGCGCTTTCCACCTGGCGCTGATCCGCAACACGATCACATGGGAAGACGGCTATATCCTGCCGCCCGATGCCCCCGGCCTTGGCATCGATTTCGACGAGGACCTTGCCCGCGCCCATCCCTATACCGGCACCGGTCTGCATCTGCAGATGCAAGAGGCGCCCTGCGACTATCGGCATGGCAACCGTTTCGAAGGCGGCGCGCCATCGAAAGGCTGACAGTCGAAAAGCTGAACAGGGAAGACGACAGAAGGGGCGGATGGCGATCGCGGGAGGACTCGAACCCCCGACCCGCTGCTTAGAAGGCAGCTGCTCTATCCAGCTGAGCTACGCGACCGTGCCGCCCTTCTAGCCTAGCGTCTTTGTCATGAAAACCGAATTTGGGTCTTCCCCATAGCCTTCGAAGGGCGGGCAGGTCACAAAGCCCGCCCGCTCATACAGGCCGCGCGCCGCGATGAAGGTGGGTTGCACCCCGGTTTCCAGCGACAGCCTTGCATAGCCCTCTGCCCCGGCCCGCGCCACAAGATGCGCGAGCATCGCCCTGGACAGGCCCTTGCCGCGCGCTTCGGTCAGCACATGCATCGACTTGATCTCGGCATGTCCCGCGTCGATGCGCTTGAAGGCGCCCATCGCCAGCGGCACCCCATCCTCGCGCAGAACGAAAAACCGGATGCCCGGCGCGGCCAACTGGCTGCGGTCCATCATATGGATCGATTCGGGCGGCGTATCGGCGTGCATGTCCGCGGTATGGCGGTCGAACAGCAGCGCCAGATCGGCGCCCAGCGGGCTTTCCTCGGCGATGACGACAGGCATCAATGCGTCCAGGCGCCCTTGCGGTCGGTGGCGAAATTCTCGCCATAGCCGCGCTGCCGGATAATGGCCTTGCGCGCCTTGGGCAGAACGACCGTCACCTCGATGCCCTTTGCCGCCGCATAGGCCTCGGCCTCTTCCCGCGTCGCGAAGCGCAGCTTGACCTGGGCCTGGGTGTCGCCTGACGAGGTCCAGCCCATCAGCGGGTCGACCTCGCGCGCGGTGGCGGGGGCAAATTCCAGCACCCAGTCCTGCGTCTTGGCCGTGCCAGATTGCATCGCGGTCTTGGCGGGCTGGTAGATGCGGGCGGACAGGACGGACATGGGGCGATTTCTCCCTTGGGAACCGGCTGTTTCATCGCCGATTTGCCGCCAAAGCGCAAGCGCCGCAGGGCAGCGGCACAGGTGCTGCCGGCGGGCCACGGGGAGTGTGGGTGGGGTGTGGGGTGCGACCCGCCGACAGCTTCTGCTGCTTGCAGGAACAGACTGCCAGCACCCGCCCCGCAAGACAACCGATAGGTGAGAAATCCCGGCAGTTTTTCGCTAAGATTGAATCGCTGTGCTTAACCCTTCAACAAGCCGCCGCGCCTTTTCCCCCTTGCCGCCTGCTGACCCGTTTTGTCAGCAGCGCCCCTTGCGTTGGAACAAAAGGCGCACGATCTTGGGGCCCGGGCCCTTCCGGCCCGGATGCCCCGGGGGTCCGCCTGCCATGCACAACAATTCACCCGAATCCATGCCCATGCTGGCCGCGCCCACCCCGCGCGAGAAGCTGGAAGGCGGTCGGCGCTTTGTCCTGTCCACCCCGTTCCAGCCCGCAGGCGACCAGCCCACCGCCATTGCCGAACTGGCCTCGGGCGTGCTGGCGGGCGAACGCGATCAGGTCCTGCTTGGCGCGACCGGCACCGGCAAGACCTTCACCATGGCCAAGGTGATCGAGGAAACCCAGCGCCCGGCCATCATCCTGGCGCCCAACAAGACGCTGGCCGCGCAATTATACGGGGAATTCAAAGGCTTCTTCCCCGACAATGCGGTGGAATATTTCGTGTCCTATTACGATTATTACCAGCCCGAGGCCTATGTGCCGCGGTCAGACACCTATATCGAGAAGGAAAGCCAGATCAACGAACAGATCGACCGGATGCGCCACTCGGCCACCCGTGCGCTTCTGGAACGTGACGACGTGATCATCGTCGCCTCTGTCTCCTGCATCTACGGCATCGGCTCGGTCGAAACCTATTCGGCCATGACGCAGGACATGATCACCGGCAGCCTCTACGATCAGCGCAAGTTCATTTCGGAACTGGTGGCCCAGCAATACCGCCGCCTCGACGCCGCCTTCCAGCGCGGGTCGTTCCGGGTGCGCGGCGATGTGGTGGAACTGTGGCCCGCCCACCTGGAAGACCGTGCCTGGCGGTTCAGCTTCTTCGGGGAAGAGCTTGAGAGCATTACCGAATTCGATCCGCTGACCGGCGCCAAGACCGACACGTTCCAGAAGGCGCGCATATACGCCAATTCCCACTACGTCACGCCCCGACCCACGCTGCAACAGGCGATCAAGGGCATCAAGGACGAGCTGTTCCACCGGCTCAAGCAGCTCACCGGCGATGGCAAGCTGCTGGAAGCCCAGCGCCTTGAGCAGCGCACCAATTTCGACCTTGAGATGATGGAGGCCACCGGCTCCTGCGCCGGGATCGAGAACTATTCCCGCTGGCTCACCGGGCGCGGCCCGGGTGAACCGCCGCCCACCCTGTTCGAGTTCATCCCCGACAATGCCATCGTCTTCGCCGACGAATCCCATGTCACCGTGCCGCAGATCGGCGGCATGTATCGCGGCGACTTCCGGCGCAAGTTCACGCTCGCCGAACACGGCTTCCGCCTGCCGTCCTGCATGGACAACCGCCCGCTGAAATTCGAGGAATGGGATGCGATGCGGCCGCAATCCGTCTTCGTCTCGGCCACCCCGGCGGCCTGGGAACTGGAGCAGACCGGCGGCGCCTTCACCGAACAGGTCATCCGCCCGACCGGGCTGATTGACCCCGAGGTGGAAATCCGGCCCGTGGAAATGCAGGTTGACGACCTCTTGGACGAGGTGCGCCGCGTCTCGGCCAGGGGGATGCGCACGCTCGTGACCACGCTGACCAAGCGCATGGCCGAAGACCTGACCGAATACCTGCACGAACAGGGCATCCGCGTGCGTTATATGCATTCCGATATCGACACGCTGGAACGCATTGAAATCCTGCGCGACCTGCGGCTGGGCGCCTTTGACGTGCTGGTCGGCATCAACCTTCTGCGCGAGGGGCTGGATATCCCCGAATGCGGCCTTGTCGCCATTCTGGATGCCGACAAGGAAGGTTTCCTGCGGTCGGAAACCTCGCTGATCCAGACCATCGGCCGCGCGGCGCGCAATGCCGAAGGCCGGGTGATCATGTATGCCGACCGCATCACCGGCAGCATGGAACGCGCCATGGCCGAAACCGAACGGCGGCGGGAAAAGCAGCAGGCCTATAACAAGGCCCATGGCATCACGCCGCAGACGGTGAAGAAGAATGTCGAGGATGTGCTGGCGGGCCTGTGGCAGGGCGATACCGACCAGTCGCGCATCACCACCAAGGTCGAGAAAGCCCAGGTCGGCCAGAACCTTGCCGCCCATCTCGACGCGCTGCGCGCCGCCATGCGCAAGGCCGCCGAGAATCTGGAATTCGAGGAAGCCGCCCGGCTGCGCGACGAGGTGAAGCGGCTGGAAGCGGTGGAACTGGCCGTGGCCGACGACCCGCTGGCCCGGCAAGAGGCGATTGACGAGGCGGTGGAAGAGGCGGTGAAGGCCAAGGGCCGGTCAACCGCCGGGCGTCCGGGGCAAAGGGGCGGGGTGAAGCGGCGCGGGCGGGGCTAGGAAACGCTGGGTTTTCCGCGCCAGGCCAGTTCAGACTCCCTCACGCGTTAACCATTCGTTAACCTTCCTTAACGATTTCGTTGAGGAAGTTCATGCGTTTTCCCATTTCCCGCTCGGTTGCGGCCCTGCCCTTGGCCCTTGCCGCGTTTGCAACCGCAGCTGCGGCCGAATGCGACAGCAACTACACCGGCGCCTGTGTGCCGGTCGCGTCTGATGTCGATTGCGCCGGTGGCAGCGGCAATGGCCCGCAATATGTGCGCGGCCCGGTCTATGTCGTCGGGACCGACATTTACGACCTTGACCGCGACGGCGACGGCGACGGTGTCGCCTGCGAGCGCTAGGCCCTCTTCACCACCCGCAAGAGCGCCAGCAGGATCACCGCGCCGATCGTGGCGTGGATGATCGAGGCGACAATCCCGCCGCCGATGCCGATGCCCAGCCTTGGCAGGATCCAGCTTGCAATGAACGCGCCCAGAATGCCCACGACGACATTGCCGATCAGCCCGTAGCCATAGCCCGAGACGATCTTTCCGGCCAGCCAGCCCGCCACCGCGCCGACCAGCAGCAGCACGATGATGCTTTCAATTCCCATGCGCTTCCCCTTTGGGCACCCGGCCCGGTTTCAGTAATCGGCGATGATGTCATACATCACCGGCTCGAACCCCTTGCACAGCTCGTTTATCCGCCGGTTCCGCTCGCGCATCTCGGCGCTGCGCAGCATGGCCTGATAATCGCCCCGGCTGTTCCATTGCGAATAGTTGCAGACCCGGGTGCGGGCGTCGTTCACATGCAGGCCCGCCGCGATGAAACCGGACTGTTTCGAAATCACCTCGGCATAGGCCGCCTCCAGCGCCTCGATCAGGTCGAAACACATGGCGGGCGTGGTCTCGAAAGTGGTGATCACGGTCTGGCCTTGAAAGCCCTTGTCGATCTGCGGCATGTTCGGCGCTCCCTGCCCTTGCAGTCATTGCCCCATCCTGACACGGAACCGCCGCGGAATCATGCCCCTTCTCGATCCCAAAGACCCTTTCTTCGCAAAGCCTTGGGTGCGCTATGTCACGGCGGGCTTTCCGCTGGCCTGGGGCCTGTTCGAGTTCGCCACCGGCAGCCCGGGCTGGGGGCTGATGTTCGTCGCCGCCGGCGCCTATGCCGCCTGGGTGCTTATCCTTTCGGGCAGGTGACCAGACCCCGCATCTCGCCCGAATCGCCCTGGACCGAGCTTTCGCGCCAGCGGCAGCCGGTCAGGCGCGGCACCAGATCCAGCATGGTGGCCCGGATCGCCTGATGCTCGCCCCGCCTGGCATGGCCCAGCCGGATCACCTCGGCCCGGTCGCCTTTCAGGAACACGACGTAATCGCGCCCGCCCACCGTGGCCGCGAGGCGCTGCGCCCCGAACATGGTCGGCGTCGGCTGCGCCCCGCAGGCGGCAAGCGATATTGACAGAATAAAGATGAGACCGCGCATCCGCCCAGTCTGCGGGCGGAATGGTTAAGCGGGGGTTAAGGCCGCTGGGTTAAACCAACCGCTCCACATCCTTCGCGGCCCGCACGAAATCGGCGAACAGCGGATGCGGCGCGAAGGGTTTCGACTTCAGTTCCGGGTGGAACTGCACGCCGATGAACCAGGGATGGTCCTTGACCTCGACGATCTCGGGCAGGCGGCCATCGGGCGACATGCCGGAAAACACCACGCCGCAGGCCTCAAGCTTGTCGCGATACTGGATATCCACCTCATAGCGGTGGCGGTGGCGTTCCTCGATCACCGTGCCGCCATAGACCCGCGCCACCGCCGATCCGTCCTTGAGATTCGCCGTATAGGCCCCCAGACGCATCGTGCCGCCCTTGGCGTCATCGGCCTTGCGGCGCACGGTATGGTTGCCCTGCACCCATTCCTTCAGGTGATAGACCACCGGGGTGAACCGCTTGGCCCCCGCCTCATGGTCGAACTCTTCCGACCCGGCATTCTTGACGCCGGCAAGATTGCGTGCCGCCTCGATCACCGCCATCTGCATCCCAAGGCAGATGCCCAGATAGGGCACCTTCTTTTCCCGCGCGAATTGCGCCGCCTTGATCTTGCCTTCGGTCCCGCGCTCGCCAAAGCCGCCGGGCACCAGGATGGCATGGAAATTCGACAGATAGGGCGCGGGGTCCTCGCGTTCAAAGATCTCCGCGTCGATCCATTCCGCCCGCACCTTGGTGCGGTTGGCCATGCCGCCATGGGTCAGCGCCTCGGCGATCGACTTATAGGCGTCCTCAAGCTGGGTGTATTTGCCGACGATGGCCACCCGCACCTCGCCTTCCGGGTGGGTCAGCCGGTCCATCACATCTTCCCAGCGCGCCAGGTTCGGCTTGGGCGCGGGGGTGATGCCAAAGGCATCCAGCACCGCCTGATCCAGCCCCGCCCGGTGATAGGCCAGGGGCGCCTCGTAGATCGTCTTCAGGTCATAGGCCGGGATCACCGCCTCTTTGCGTACGTTGCAGAAGAGCGCGATCTTCTCGCGCTCGCGATCCGGGATCGGATGTTCCGAGCGGCAGACCAGCACATCCGGCGCCAGGCCGATCGACTGCAATTCCTTGACCGAATGCTGCGTCGGCTTGGTCTTCAGCTCTCCCGAGGCCGCAAGATAGGGCAAGAGCGTCAGGTGCATCAGGATCGACTGGCCGCGCGGGCGTTCATGGATGAACTGGCGGATCGCTTCAAAGAAGGGCAGCCCCTCGATATCGCCGACCGTGCCGCCGATCTCGCACAGCATGAAATCGACCTCGTCATCGCCAATGCGCAGGAAGTCCTTGATCTCATTGGTCACATGCGGAACCACCTGGATCGTCTTGCCCAGATAGTCGCCGCGGCGCTCTTTCTCGAGCACGTTGGAATAGATCCGCCCCGAGGAAATCGAATCCGTCTGCCGTGCGTGAACCCCTGTGAAGCGTTCGTAATGGCCCAGATCCAGGTCGGTCTCGGCCCCGTCATCGGTCACGAAGACCTCGCCATGTTCGAAGGGCGACATCGTGCCAGGATCGACATTCAGATAGGGGTCCAGCTTGCGCAACCGCACCGTATAGCCGCGCGCCTGCAACAGCGCGCCCAGGGCCGCCGATGCCAGCCCCTTGCCAAGGGAGGAAACCACGCCGCCGGTGATGAAGATGTATCGCGCCACGCCGGGCCTCCCGTGTTGTCAAAGCGCGATTCGAGTGGGTGGAATCGCGGCACCACGGGAGTCGAGCTATAGCGCCCGTTTCCCGGTCATGCAACCGCCAGCCGCAAGATCATGTCTGCGACGCGACGGCAGGGTCAAAAGGTTGTGGTCAGGGCGCCGGGGTCGGCTGCGGTGCCGCCGGGGTGGCCTCGGCAGGGGCAGCCTCGGGCGCGGTCCCGGCGGGCGGCACGGCGGCATCCGACGCCTCGGCCGGGGCGGCGCCGGGCGCGGCCGCATCGCCTGCGGGCGGCACGGCGGCATCGTTGGCGGGCGGCACGACCGGGCCATCGGCCGGGGCGGGCGGCAGCAGATCGCCGCCTGCGGGGGTCGGGATCGCCGGGGTTTCCGGGGTTGTGGCCGGCGGCAGGGTCAGCGCGCCATCGACGACCGAACCGTCATTGCCGCCGCGCGCCGCGATCACCGTCAGCGCCATCGAGGTGATCAGGAAGGCGGTCGCGAAGCCCCAGGTCAGCTTGGTCAGCGCCGTGGCCTGACCGCGCGCCTGCATATTGCCCCCGCCCGACAGAAGCGCACCACCCTCGTTCTTTTGCAGAAGCACCACGCCGATTAGAAGAAGGGCGAGGATGAGGTGGATGGTCAGGACGACGGTTTCCATGCGCTTGCGGCTCCCAGGGCGGCGTTCGCGCCATTTAGGCGCATAGGGCGGGCGGCGCAAGAGCGGGCGGCCCGCGCCTGGGCAGAGCATGGGCCAAAAGCTCCGCTGCGGCGCCTGGTCCGCCCCTGTAACATCGCGTGAGGCCGCCGCCCGCCCGCCCCGCTTCCCCAGGCCGCGCCGGGCGGATATGGCTGGGGGCGAAGCCGGAGCCCAGAATGTCCCTTTCCCCCCTCCCGCGCCAGGCCGACCCGGCCCAGGCGCTGCACGCCCGCTATGCCAATTCCGCGCTGTTCTGCGCCAATGGCTTCACCACCGGGGCCTGGGCGCCGCAGATCCCGCTGCTGCTGCCCCGTCACGACATCTCCGAATTCACCCTGGGCCTTCTGATCCTGGGCCTGGGCCTTGGCGCGGTCAGCGCCATGCTGTTCTGCGGCCGCCTGATCGGCCGCCACGGCTCGGTCCCGGTCCTGCGCCTCTTTGCCCTCGCCCTTGTCCCGACCCTGCCCCTGGTGGTCTTCGCGCCCTCGGTCTGGCTGCTTGCCCCGGCCATGGCGCTGCTGGGCGGCTTCCTCGGCTCGATGGATGTGGCGATGAACGCCAATGCGGTCGAGGTCGAGCGCCGTCTCGGCCGCGCGATCATGTCCTCGTCGCATGGGTTCTGGAGCCTGGGCGCCTTTCTTGGCGGCACGGCGGGCAGTTTCGCCATCGCCCATGGCACGGCCCAGGCACAGGCGCTGGCCACCGCCGCGCTGGTCGCCTGCGTGGTCCTGATCGCCCTGCCCCATCTGCGCGGCGAGCCGCCCCAGCCGCATCCGCACCCGACCGGCAAGCGCCCGCCGCTGCTGCCCCGCGCTGCGGGGATCTGGGTTCTGGGCCTTCTGGCGCTGTTCTGCATGGTGCCGGAAGGCGCGGTGCTCGACTGGGCCGCGCTTTACCTGCGGCGCGAGCTGGAGGCCGGTCCCTTCACCGCCGGTCTGGGGTTCGCCTGTTTCGCCGGCGCGATGGCGCTGATGCGTTTTCTGGGCGACGGGCTGCGCAACCGCCATGGCGCGGTCACGGTGCTGCGGGCCTCGGCGCTGATCAGCATGACCGGGCTGGTGATCGCCGCGCTTTCGCCCGCCGCGCCGCTTGCCATCGCCGGTTTCGCCCTGGCGGGTCTCGGCATCGCCAACACCGTGCCGATCTTCTTTTCCGCGGCGGGGAACTACCCCGGACAGGCGCCGGGCGCGGCGCTCTCGGCCGTCACCATGCTGGGCTATACCGGCATTCTGGTCGCCCCGGCCTCGATCGGCTTCGTTGCCGGTCACCTTGGCTATCGCCCCACCTATCTGGCGCTGGCGGGCCTTTTGCTGGTCGTGGCGCTGCTGGCCGAACGGACGGCGCTGGCAGACCATCGCCCGCAAGCCGCCCCCGCCACGGGATAATCCCTGCAGCGCTCAGCGCCTGTGGATCACCGCAACGCTGTCAGCCCGGTCCGGGCCGGATTGCAGCATCAGCACGCCCGCGATCTGCGGCCCAAGCGCCGCGAAGGACGCCTCCGTCCCCGCATCGGCATGTGCGAAGCACCGCCGCTCGGCAAAACCGCGAAACAGCTCGGCCGTGCGGGTCATGCCCGGCGGCTCCGGCGCTTCGGCCCGGGCGCGCAGCCCCTCGATGATGTAGAAGCCGCCCGGGGCCAGACGCGGAAACAGTTCCAGAAAGGCGTTCTGCTGGTGCAGGCTGGTCTGGCCGCCGCTGTCCACCGCGATCAGCGGGGCAGGCCCGTCGGCCAGCGCCAGCCGCATTCCGCGGGCAAAGCCCTTGCGCCGCTCCGGCCCGGCCCAATACCAGTCCGGCCCCTCCGCGGGCCAGCCTTCCGGCGCGGGCCCAGGGCCCAGCACCGTCACCGTCGCGCCGGGGAAATATTCGGCCCAGACCCGGCCATAAAGCGGCAATCCGCCCTGCTCCGCCGTCCCGGCCGCGACCTCGACCACACCTGGGGCGCGGTCGCGCAAATGCTGGAACAGCATGTCATAGACGTCATGCGGACGATCCTGCGCCGCAAGCCCCGCCGCCTCGGCCAGCCGGGCCAGGGCGGGCCGGGCGGGCCTGTCCTCTACATCCGCAATCTGTTTCACCGGAAGGTCATGCACCGCCCGCCCGCGTGTCGCGCCGCCTGCCCAGGGAAACAGCCCCGGCATGGGGCCGCGCCCGGCATCCTCTTCCCAGTCCGCCCTGACTTCGGTCAGGCTCAGGATGCGGCGGGCTTCCTGCGCGGCGCTCTGCACCCCGGAATGCGATCTTGCGGCCATGGTCCGTCCCCGTTTTCTCGGTTCCCTTGGGCCGCAAACCTGCCCGGGGGTCGTGTCGAAAATGGGGACAATAAGGGGAAAATTGTCGGCATCAGGCCGCAATCCGGGCCTCAGGCGCCCTTAGACCAGCGCCTCGACCTCTTCCGCCCGCACCAGCCGGGCGAAATCCGCGCCCAGCAGCGACAGCGTCACCCGCAGCACCGTTGCCGCATCGATCCGCCCGCCATCATGGGCCGGGATGTCGAACCCGATCAGCGCATCGCCGGGCAGGATCACCTCGAACCCCAGATCGCTGGCCGCGCGGGTCGAGGAGGTGACGCAGAAGGCCGCCACCGCGCCGACCAGCACGATCCGCCCGATCCCCTGCTTTCTCAGCGCCGCATCAAGGCCGGTGCCTGCAAAAGCCGAAGAGCCGGTCTTCCAGAAGACCGGCTCGCCCTCCTGCGGGCGGGCGCAATCCATCGGCGCGCCGCCCGGCCGGTCGCGGCGAAAGGGCGACTCCGGGTGCGGATCGTCATGCAGCACGTGAAAGACCGGCAGCCCGCGCGCCCGGAACAGCGCCAGCAGGGCCGCGACATGGGCTTCCGCTTGCGGATTGGCCCGCTGTCGCCCGGCGCGCGTCCGTTCGGCCAT
The DNA here is from genome assembly GCA_041916535.1 of Fuscovulum sp. Lineage (GTDB taxonomy): Bacteria > Pseudomonadota > Alphaproteobacteria > Rhodobacterales > Rhodobacteraceae > Pseudogemmobacter. The sequence continues at coordinate 102,255 of JAYRZG010000011.1, forward strand.
GCCCTCCTGCATGTCGATCACGACAAGCGCCGTCTCCAGCCCCGCCGTCATCACGCCGCGCCCATATAGTCGCGCTTGCCCAGCTCCACCCCGTTATGGCGCAGGATCGCGTAGGCCGTGGTCAGGTGGAAATGGAATTGCGGCAGCGAGTAGAAATCCAGGAAATCCTCGCCCGACAGCGTGCGGTCCGCCCCGGCGATCTTGATCGTGATGCCGCGCGCCTCGGCCCCGTCATAGGCGGGCGCGTCGAACCCCGCCATATAGTCGCGCGCCGCCGCGATCCGGGCCTGCAATTCGCCGAACGTGGTCTCGGTATCGGCAAAGCTCTTCGGCCCTTCGCCCGCCAGCCGCGCCGCGCCGCGTGCCGCGAAATCGCAGGCAAGTTGCACCTGCTTCACCAGGGGGAACATGTCGGGGAACAGCCGGTCCTGCAACAGGATCTCGGGCTTGATCCCGCGCGCCTCGCAATGGGCCTCGGCCTTTCGCAGGATGGCGGCCAGCGCCCCCAGGAAACGGTCATAGACGGCAACGGAACGGCGGTGCATCGCGCTCTCCCCTCTTGGCCCCCACGGGCCTTTCGGCCCAAGCCTTCGCGCCGGGCCGGGGGAAGGTCAATCCCCCGACCGCTGACCTTTCCGTGCCCCGGCCCGCCGCCCTGTCCTGTCGGGCGTCAGCCAATCCTCGCCCCCCCCCCGCGCGCAGCACAGCCCCTGCCGCGCCAGGGCGCGGCCCACCCGCCGACCTGCGGCGGTCCGGGGCTTGCCGCCCGCGCCCGCCCGCCCCTAGTGTCGGGTGCGACAGGAGGCCCCAATGCCACAGACCATCCCCCCGCAGACGACCCCCAACCCCGACCTGACCACGGGCGCCGACCGCCGCCCGCGCTGGAACTCGGCCCCCCATCGCCGCCACGGCTTTCACAACCTGCATCTTCTCACCCGCCACACCCACAGCCATCGCGCCGCGAATGTGCTGGACCTGCGCCTTGCCGCCGACCTGTCGATCCCCGCACGCGAGGATGTCGCCCGCCTGACCCGCAGCCCCTGGTTCTCGGCCATGGCGGTGATCCAGGGCAACCGCCTGCTGTATGAGGCCTATGCCCCCGATTTCGGCCCCGACCGGCCCCATTCGATCATGTCGATCTCGAAGATGAGCCTGAACCTGATCCTGGGCCGGTTGTGGGAGGAAGGCCGTCTCGACCTGTCCCGCCCGGTGGCCGAACTTCTGCCCTGGATCGGCCCCGGTTATGCGGCCGCCACCCTGGCCGATGTGGCGCATATGAATGTCCACAACGCCTATGACGAAGATTACCATCAGCCCGATTGCATGGCCTTCCTGCATGAACCCGCCATGGGCCTGCGCCTGCCCAGCGGGCCGGAACCCCTGAACCGCGACTTCCTGGCGACGATCGGCCTTGCCCCGGGCAGCCGCGACATCCGCAATCCCGGCCCGACCTGCCTCTACAAAAGCGCCAACACCGATGTCCTCGCCTGCGTGGCCGAGGTGGCGGGCGGTCGGCCCCTGGCGCTCTGGCTGGCCGATCTGGCGGATGCGGCCGGGGTCGAGGGCGCGCTGCATGTCGGCACCGACCGCTCGGGCTTCCCCGCCCTGAACGGCGGGATCAGCCTCACCGCCCGCGACCTGTGCCGCTACGGCGCGCTTTTCGCCCGCATGGGCGCGGGCGTCGATGGCCGCCCCTTCGGCAGCGCGGGTTTCATCGCCGAGACGCTGCGCTCGGGCGTGGCGATGCCCGCCCCCCGCAGCCATCTGCGCTACAGTTTCCAGACCAATACCGATGGCACCTGGCTGGGCCATGGCGGCTATGGCGGGCAATATCTGGTGGCGAATCCGACCACCGGCCGCGTCGCCTGCTTCCTCTCGGTCCTGCAGGACGAAGACGGCTATGACGCGGCCTGGTATCCGCCGATCATCGCCATGCTGGCCGGGATCTGCGCTGCGGGCTAAGCCGCGCGCGGCAGCGGAAGCGGGCCCCGAATCCCGCTTCCCAAACCCGCCGCATTCCGCTAAGGCAAGGCCATGACCACCGGAACCCGCCCCGCGCTGATTTCCCGACGCCGATAAGGCGCATGGTCCGGCATGCCCAGCCGTCAAAGGGCTTCTTCCGTTGACACCCGCCGCGCCCAGCCTTTACGGCTTGGGCTTCCTGCCTGAAGGGGTATCCCATGATCTCTGCCGTCCTGCCGACCTATAACCGTGCGCCCATCGCCTTCGTCTCGGGCCAGGGCTCCTGGCTTCTGGCCGAGGACGGGCGACGCTATCTTGATCTCGGCGGCGGCATCGCGGTCAACGCCCTTGGCCATGCCCATCCGGCGCTGGTGCAGACCCTGTCGGACCAGGCTGCGAAACTGTGGCATGTCTCGAATGTCTACCGCATCCCGGAACAGGAAAAGCTGGCCGAACTGCTGGTCGACCGCACCTTCGCCGACACGGTCTTCTTCACCAATTCCGGCACGGAAACCGCCGAACTGGCGATCAAGATGGCGCGCAAGTTCCATTATGAAAACGGCCAGCCCGAGCGTATCCAGATCATCGCCTTCGAGGGCGCCTTCCATGGCCGCTCCACCGGTGCCATCGCGGCGGCGGGGTCGGAAAAGATGGTCAAGGGCTATGGCCCTCTGATGCCGGGCTTCACCCAGCTGAAATGGGGCGACCATGACGCGATCCGCGCCGCGATCACCGACCAGACCTGCGCCGTCATCATCGAACCCGTGCAGGGCGAAGGCGGCATCCGCCCGGTCCCCGACCAATGCCTCAAGGGGCTGCGCGATCTCTGCGATGAAACCGGAACGCTGCTGATCTTCGACGAGGTGCAATGCGGCATGGGCCGCACCGGCCGGCTTTTCGCCCATGAATGGGCCGGGATCACCCCCGACATCATGATGGTCGCCAAGGGCATCGGCGGCGGCTTCCCGCTGGGCGCGCTTCTGGCCACCGAACGCGCCGCCAAGGGGATGACCGCAGGCAGCCATGGCTCGACCTATGGCGGCAATCCCCTGGGCTGCGCCGTGGGGGCCAAGGTGGTGGAACTGGTCTCCGACCCCGCCTTCCTGGCCGAGGTCAACCGCAAGGCCGCGCTCTTCCGCCAGGGGCTCGAGGCGCTGGTCGCCGCCCATCCGCAGGTCTTCGAAGCCGTGCGCGGCGAGGGGCTGATGCTGGGCCTGAAATGCCGGGCGCTGAACACCGATGTGGTCAAGGCAGGCTATGACGCCGGTGTCCTCACCGTGGGCGCCGCCGACAATGTCGTGCGCCTCCTGCCCGCGCTCAACATCCCCGATGCCGACATCGCCGAGGCGCTGACCCGTCTCGACCAGGCCGCCACCGCCACCCCGAAAGCCGCCTGACCTTCTTCTGTTCCGAAATATCCCGGGGGTCCGGGGGCAGCGCCCCCGGCGATCCGCCACAAAGAAATCCGACATGCAAAGTTTCCTCGACATCCACAAGACCGACCCCGCCGCCCTTCGCGGCATGATCGACTCTGCGCTGGCGATGAAGACCGCCCGCAATGGCCGCCCCAAGGGCGCGCCCGACGATGACCGCCCGCTCGACGGGCGCATGGTCGCGCTGATCTTCGAAAAGCCCTCGACCCGCACCCGCGTCTCCTTCGATGTGGGCGTGCGCCAGATGGGCGGGCAGACCATGGTCCTGTCGGGCAAGGAAATGCAGCTTGGCCATGGCGAGACCATTGCCGACACCGCCCGCGTGTTGTCGCGCTATGTCGACCTGATCATGATCCGCACCTTCGAGGAAGCGACGCTTCTGGAAATGGCGGAACATGCCACCGTCCCCGTCATCAACGGCCTGACGAACCGCACCCATCCCTGCCAGATCATGGCCGATGTTATGACCTATGAGGAACATCGCGGCCCGATCGCGGGCAAGAAGGTGGTGTGGTGCGGCGACGGCAACAATGTCTGCGCCTCCTTCCTGCACGCGGCGGGCCAGTTCGGTTTCGACTTCACCTTCACCGGGCCGGAAACGCTCGACCCCGAAGACCGTTTCGTGGCCTTCGCGCGCGAAAAGGGCTCGAAAGTCACCATCCAGCGCGATCCCTTCACCGCCGTCGAAGGCGCGGATCTGGTGGTCACCGACACCTGGGTCTCGATGCATGATCCAGAAAGCGCCAAGGAGCGCCGCCACAACCAGCTCCGCCCCTATCAGGTGAACGAGCAGCTCATGTCGCGCGCCAAGACCGACAGCCTGTTCATGCATTGCCTGCCCGCGCACCGGAACGATGAGGCGACCAGCGCGGTGATGGACGGCCCGCATTCGGTGATCTTCGACGAGGCCGAAAACCGCCTGCACGCGCAAAAGGCCATCCTGCGCTGGTGCCTCGGGGCCTGACGCGCCCGTCCGGTTGGCCGCCCCCGGACGACGGGGGCGGCATCTCGGTCAGGCCCGCCGCCCCGCCTTCCCATTCCCCCCCAAATCCCGGATGATCGCCGCCGCAGGGCGACGTGGAGGAGAAGACAGGCATGACAGCGCAGGGCACGGGACGGACCATGGCCCCCGACAGCATCGCCGCCATGGCAGCGGCGCTGCGCAGCGGCGACCGCCGGGCGCTGGCCCGCGCGATCACCCTTGTGGAAAGCGCCCGCGCCGATCACCGCGCCCAGGCGCTCGCGCTGCTCGACGCGCTGGGCCGCGACCGCCAGGCTCTGCGCCTTGGCCTGTCGGGCACGCCCGGCGTCGGAAAATCCAGTTTCATCGAGGCGCTGGGCCTGCGCCTGACCGCCCGCGGCCTGCGCGTGGCGGTCCTTGCCGTCGATCCCTCATCGGCCCGCTCCGGCGGCTCGATCCTGGGCGACAAGACCCGTATGGAGCAATTGTCGCGCGATCCCAACGCCTTCATCCGCCCCTCGCCCAGCCAGGCCCAGATGGGCGGCGTGGCGCGCCGCACGCGCGAGGCGGTGGCGCTGTGCGAAGCCGCCGGTTTCGACGTGGTGCTGATCGAGACGGTGGGCGTCGGCCAGTCGGAAACCATGGTGGCCGAGATGGCCGATCTCTTCGTGCTTCTCATGGCGCCTGCGGGCGGCGATGAGTTGCAGGGCGTCAAGCGCGGCATCATGGAAATGGCCGACCTGATCCTGGTCAACAAGGCCGATGGCGAATTGCTGCACACCGCGACCCGCACCCAGGCCGATTACGCGGGCGCCCTGCGCCTTCTGCGCCGCCGCCCGCAGGACCCTGACGGTTTCCCCAAGGCGCTGACCGTATCGGCCGCGACCGGGGCCGGGCTCGACGCCGCCTGGGCCGAGATCGAGGCCCTGGCCAAATGGCGGCGCGACAACGGCCATTGGGACCAGACCCGCGCAACCCAGGCCGCGCATTGGTTCGCGCAGGAGGTCCGCCAGGGCCTTCTCGCCGTCCTTGACCGCGACCCCGCCCGCAGCGCCCTGGCCGCCCTGGCCGCCGATGTGGCGCAGGGCCGCCGCAGCCCCGAGGCCGCCGCGGCCGAGATGCTCGCCCGCCTGACGCCGGGCTGACGGCGCGCGCGGCGCAAGCGGGGCCGCAGCCCCGCCACCCGGCCCCTCACTTCCTTCCGGACAGGGCTGGCAGCGCCGCCCCCTGCCGCCCCTCGTCGTTTTTTCCGGGAACCGATCCTGCGGCGCGGCGTTGGATGATCATACCGCTGCGGCAAACGCAGTGCAGATGAATGCATCCGAGAGGAGCCTGAAAATGCTGAAGAAAACCATTGTCGCCCTTGGTCTGACCACCGCCCTGTCGGGCATCGCGCTGGCCCAGGACCTGCCCACCGTCAAGTCGCTCGACGTCACTGTCGACATGGCCACCGTGACCAATGAAAAGGCCGCGAAATACTGGGGCCAGGTTGAGGCCGACCTCGAAGGCGCGATCATGGCCAAGATCGCCAACCAGAAGGACGAGGAAGACGGCGCCAAGATCATTGTCGATATCGACGAGGTGACCCTGGCCGACGGCTTCACCGACACGATGGGCATCGAGAATTCGGTCCTCAAGGGCATGGTCCACGAGACCCATGACCGCGACAACAGCCGCTTCAACTCCTATGAGCTGACGGTGTCCTACGACCTCGCAGCGCCGATGCTGGGCGAAGGTTTCAACCCGAACGCTTCGGAAGAAGATTCGCACCGCGCCTATCAGGCCATGATCGACGTCTTCGCCGAGCAGGTGGTGAAGAACCTGAAGTAACCCGGCCGACCTTTTCCCGAAAGGGGCGGACTGTCCCTGCCTCGCAAGTCCGCCCCGCTTTTCCGTAGCGATTGTTCCCTCCTTTTCCAGTCGGGCGGCCCCTGCCCCCCAGGGCCGCCCAGCGCCCGCCGCCGATTGCCTCGGCCGCGGGCGTTTTTCTCTGCGCCGCCCCCCGGCACGCCCCGCTTCGCATCCCGCCTTGCCTTCCGCCTTTCCTGCCGCCAAAACGCCGCCTGACGCTTGACGCCGCCCGGCTTTGCCACTACACGCCCGCAATCGAATTCGGGCATGGGGGATTCCCTTCCCGGGAAACCGCCATCGACCACACGACCTGACACACGAAGGATATCGAACATGTCGCGCGTCTGCGAACTGACGGGCAAGGGCCCGATGACCGGCAACATGGTCAGCCACGCCAACAACAAGACCCGTCGCCGCTTCCTGCCGAACCTGAACGAAGTCACCCTGATCTCCGACATCCTGGGCCGTTCGTTCAGCCTGCGCATCTCGGCGGCGGCGCTGCGTTCGGTCGATCATCGCGGCGGCCTTGACGGCTTCCTGGCCAAGGCCAAGGAGGACGAGCTGTCCTCGAACGCGCTGAAGATCAAGCGCGAGATCGAAAAGGCCCAGGCCGCGGCCTGATCCTTTCCGCTGGACCCATCGCAAAGGCCCCGCCGGCAGACCGGCGGGGCCTTTCGCGCTGCCCGCTCCTCCCCGCGACCGAATGGCCCCTTCCGCCCCCGTCCGGCCCGGGTTAGAACCCGGACCATGCCGACCCGCCTGCGCCCCCTTGCCACGCTTGCCCTTGCGCTGATCCTCGCGCTCACCTCGGTGCATTGGGCGCTGGGCCGGGCCGAAGCCGCGGGCGCGCAGGATCTGGTGATCTGTTCCGATGGCAGCATCACCACCATCACCCTTGGCGCCGATGGCAAGCCGGTGTCCCGCCACCATGCCTGTCCCGATTGCGTGCTGGGCGGGCTGGCGCTGGGCAGCGCCGCGCAGGCCCCGGCCTCGCCGCCCCAGGCCCGCGCCCGCCGCGCGTCGCTCCCCCGGCCCCATCGCCCACGCCAGCGCCGCCCGGTCGCTGCCCGCGCCCGGGCCCCGCCTGCGGCCCTTGCCTGACCCAAGCAAAGCCAAAGACCGCAATCCCAATTCTGAAAGGAGGCCCGACATGACGTCGCGCCGTTCCCTCCTCATCGCCACCCTGGCCTCGCTGGCCCTGCCGCTTGCCGCGCCGCTGACCGCGCTGGCCCAGAACCACCCCGAACAGTTCCATGTCCATGACGCCTACGCCCGCAGTAATGGCGGGGCGGGCGGCTCGGGCGCGGTCTTCTTCATGCTGCACAACAATGGCGGCAGCGATGACACGCTGGTCGGCGCCAGGACCGACCTCGCCGCCAAGGCCGAACTCCACAGCCACACCATGACCGCCGATGGCGTCATGCAGATGGGCGAGATCGAGGGTGGCGTCGCCCTGTCCGCAGGCGAGATGCATGAATTCGCCCGCGGCGGCGACCATGTCATGCTGATGGGCCTGACCCGCAAGCTGGAAGAGGGCGAGCATTTCCCCCTGACCCTGATCTTCGCCTCGGGCGCCGAACTGGTGATCGACGTCACCGTCGACAACAAGCGCAAGCCCGGCGCCGGGCAGATGGGCGATGGCCAGGGCGAGATGATGGACCATGGCACGATGGGCCATGGCACGATGGATCACGGATCGGGCGGCTGATCCGCGCCGCCGCCGGGCGGGCACCGCGCGCGACCGCCCGGCCCGCCGCCCCCCCGCAAGGCCCCCCGAATGGGCCTTGCCTCTCTCCCCGCCCTCTGCCTAGCGTGCCGGCGAGGAGAGACCATGTCAGACAATACCCCGCCCAGCCCCCGCACCCGCCTGCGCCGGATGCATGAAAAAGCCGCCTATGACCGCGCCACGATCCATGCGGTCCTCGACGCCATGCCGCTGGCCCATATCGGCCATCTGGTGCAGGGCGCGCCCGTCGTCACCCCCACGCTGCAATGGCGCATGGGCGAAAGCGTCTACTGGCACGGCTCCTCGGCCAGCCGCATGGTCAAGGCGGCGCTGGCAGGCCCGGTCTGCCTGACGGTCAGCATCGTCGATGCCCTGGTGCTGGCCCGCTCGGGGCTTGAGCATTCGGTGAATTATCGCGCCGTCATGGCCTTCGGCCAACCGCAGGCCCTGACCGACCCTGCCGAAAAGGAAGCCGCGCTCAAGGCGATGATGGAGCAGCTTTTTCCCGGCCGTTGGCAGGAATTGCGCCCCATCACCGCGCAAGAGCTGAAGGCCACCGCCGTGTTGTCGCTGCCGCTCGATGAGGCCAGCGCCAAGATCGACGCGGGCCCGCCCGCCGACCCGGCCGAGGATCTGGCCCATCCGGTCTGGGCGGGCACCCTGCCATTGGCCACCGCGCCCGGCACCCCGCGCCCCGCCCCCGATCTGGCGGCAGCCCTGGCCGCCGACCCGCCGCCCTATCTTGCCGCCTTCCGCTGGGGATGAGTTTGGCCGGACCGCGCATCCTCTTTGTCTGCCTGGGCAATATCTGCCGCTCGCCCACCGCCGAGGCGGTGTTCCGCAAGCTGGCGGCAGAGGCGGGGCTGGCGGCGCTGGCCGACAGCGCCGGCACGGGCGGCTGGCACGCGGGCGAGCCGCCGCATCCGCCGATGATCCGCGCCGCCGCAAGGCGGGGCTATGACCTGACATCCCTGCGCGCCCGCCAGGTCACGCGCGCGGATTTCACCGGCTTCGACGTGATCCTTGCCATGGATGGCAGGAACCTGTCCGACCTGCGCCGCCTTGCCCCCGCGACAGCCACGGCCCGGGCCGAGTTGTTTCTCAGCCACGCGCCCGGCTGCGGCCTGACCGAGGTGCCGGACCCCTGGTATACGGAAGATTTCGACCAGACCCTCGATCTGGCCGAAGCCGCCTGTCACGGCCTGATCGCCCATCTTCTGGCGGCGCGCTAGGCGAAAGCGCGCTGGGGGGCGCTGCCCCCCGGCCTGCGGCCTCCCCCCGGGATATTTGCGAACAGAAGAAAGGGCGAAGCCAAGCCCGCCCGTCACCTCAGCCCGCGCAATAGGCCTCGGCCATCGAGCCGAAATTCTTGTAACGCTCCCAGAAGGCGTCATCGGCCGCGGATTGCGACACCCAGACCTTATGCGCCATGTCGGGATTGCTGAAGAACTTGGCGGCGCGGCGCTGGTCCGATCCCGTCAGCACCATGTCGGCGACCTGCTGGATGCAGCCGCAGAGCGCGCGGTTCGCCGCATCGCGGCCCGAGCGCATGCAGGCATTGTCGATCGGCCCGGCGCTGGCCGCCGAAGCCCCAAGCGCCGCGAAACCGGCGGCGAAAGCCGCTGTCAGGAGATACTGCTTCATCATCTGCCTCATCGCCGGGCAAGGGTCGCGTCCCACACGGACCTGCGCCGTCCCGGTCATTTTTCTGGGAACGACTGTGCCGAAATCCAGCGATTTTTTCAATGCTGCAGCGCGGCTGCGCCAAGCCTTGCCGAGCGCCGCAAAGACTTGCGGCCCGGGGCCTGCCCGCCCCCCATATCTCGCGGCCCCCCGCCCGCAAAACCGGCCAGGCGCGGCGCGGCTGCGGGCGGCGGGGCACGGCTGCGTCCCGAATCATTCCCGCCCCTCACGCCCCCTTCCCGGCCCCTGTTTCTTTGGCTATATGCGCGGCCATGACCGACCTGTCCCTCATCCGCAATTTCAGTATCGTGGCCCATATCGACCACGGCAAATCCACCCTGGCCGACCGGCTGATCCAGTCGACGGGCACGGTCGCCGACCGCGACATGAAGGCCCAGCTTCTGGACAGCATGGAGATCGAGCGCGAGCGCGGCATCACCATCAAGGCCAACACGGTGCGGATCGACTATCCGGCCAAGGACGGCAAGACCTATGTCCTGAACCTGATCGACACGCCCGGCCATGTCGACTTCGCCTATGAAGTCAGCCGGTCCATGCGCGCGGTCGAAGGCTCGCTTCTGGTCGTCGACGCCTCGCAGGGGGTGGAGGCCCAGACCCTCGCCAATGTCTACCAGGCGCTGGATGCCGGGCATGAGATCGTGCCCGTCCTGAACAAGATCGACCTGCCCGCCGCCGATCCCGACCGGGTCAAGGCGAATATCGAGGATGTCATCGGCCTTGACGCCTCGGACGCCATCCCGATTTCCGCCAAGACCGGCCTCGGCATCCCCGATGTGCTGGAAGCCATCGTCCATCGCCTGCCCGCCCCCAAGGGCGACCGCAACGCCCCCCTCAAGGCCATGCTGGTCGACAGCTGGTACGACCCCTATCTCGGCGTCGTCGTCATGATCCGCGTCATGGATGGCGTGATCCGCAAGGGCGACCAGATCAAGATGATGCAGACCGGCGCCAAATACGGCATCGACCGGCTTGCCGTCCTGCGCCCGCAGATGGTCGACTGGCCCGAGCTTGGCCCGGGCGAGATCGGCGTCTTCACCGCCTCGATCAAGCAGGTCCGCGACACCCGCGTCGGCGATACCATCACCCATGAACGCAAGCCCACCGACAAGGCCCTGCCCGGCTTCAAGCCCGCCCAGCCCGTCGTGTTCTGCGGCCTCTTCCCGGTCGATGCGAACGATTTCGAAACCCTGCGCGACGCGATCGAGAAACTGGCGCTGAACGATGCCAGCTTCTCCTCCGAGATGGAAACCTCCGCCGCCCTCGGCTTCGGCTTCCGCTGCGGCTTCCTGGGCCTTCTGCATCTCGAGGTCATCCGCGAACGGCTGGAACGCGAATTCGACCTCGACCTGATCACCACCGCCCCTTCGGTCGTCTATCACCTGCATATGAAGGACGGCACGGTCAAGGAATTGCACAACCCGGCCGACATGCCGGATGTGACGCTGATCGACCATATCGAGGAGCCGCGGATCAAGGCCACGATCATGGTGCCCGACGAATATCTGGGCGACATCCTGAAACTGTGCCAGGACCGCCGCGGCATCCAGCAGAACCTCACCTATGCCGGCCCGCGCGCCATGGTCGAATATGACCTGCCGCTGAACGAGGTGGTGTTCGATTTCTACGACCGGCTGAAATCGGTCACCAAGGGCTATGCCAGCTTCGACTATACGATCAGCGAATATCGCGAGGACAATCTGGTCAAGATGTCGATCCTGGTGAATGCCGAGCCGGTCGATGCCCTGTCGATGCTCGTCCATCGCGACCGCGCCGAGGCGCGCGGCCGGATGATGTGCGAGAAGCTGAAAGAACTGATCCCCCGCCACATGTTCCAGATCCCGATCCAGGCGGCGATTGGCGCCAAGGTCATCGCCCGCGAGACGATCTCGGCCATGCGCAAGGACGTGACGGCGAAATGCTATGGCGGCGACGCCACGCGGAAGCGCAAGCTCCTCGACAAGCAGAAAGAGGGCAAGAAGCGGATGCGCCAGTTCGGCAAGGTCGAGATCCCGCAGACGGCGTTCATTTCGGCGCTGAAGATGGATGGGTGAGGCGCGGCCCCGGGCCCTGGCCCGGGGAGAAAACGCTCCAGTGGAGCGTTTTCAGCGCTGGATGCCTGCACGGATTGGCAGGATGAGCCATTTGAGGTGCTGGACGGAAGCCTGTCATTCCGCCTGAGATGGCCGCACAAAAAACAGTCGAACGGTATACGACTCCTTGGTCGCCATTCGGAAACAATTGACAGCGCCACGGGCCGGTCAATAGGTTTCGTGGAAGGTCAATTCCCAATGGGGCGGCACCGATGCGTAGTTTCGCAACTGCATTTGCATTCTCCTTGTCAATTCTTGGCGTTTCTCCCGCGACTGCGACCCCATTGCCGTTTCGCTATGCCGAAGCGACTTTCAGCTTTGAAGCTTCGCTTACCCTGATCGCGGGTGGTTCAAGCGCGGTAACCTTTGGCGACGCCTTGAGCCGGAATGATGGAGGTTCCAGCTTCGGCGCCGGCACCACAGATCAAGCGTCAGTCTACCAGAGTTTCAACTATACCGCTTGGGTGCAGGCGACCGGCGAATATGAAGTCGAGACCGCGCTGGTACGAGTACGGGGCATTCTGGATCTGAGAAACCTTTCCACCGAGGTCCAGCGTCTGACATTCGCAATCGCATATGCCGCTGATTACAGTGAGATAACTGGTCAGCATGGCGGTGCGTGGACGGAATATTCCTACCGGGTCCGAGACGATCGCGGGCACAGTTTTCTTTTTACCGAAGAAAGCATCCATGTGCCGGTCGCATTCTCGACAACCGGAGGCGGCCTGTTTGAAGTCGTACTTCAACCGGGCGAACGCTACAGGATCCGCACAGTCTACAACGGCGTGACGCGCGCCCTTGTGCCGATCCCCGCAAGTGGCGCCATGCTGGCCGGGGTTCTGGCCCTTCTATTGGGCGGCATGCATCTGTGGCGGCAGCGGCGACAGCTGCAATCTTAGGTCGGCGCATCGCCCCCTCTACCATACGCCCCGCCTCTCGGCGCCACCGTCACGATGACCACCACCAACCGCCCGTCCTCGATCCGGTAGACGATCCGCCAATCCCCGGTCCGCACCCGCCAGAGGTCCTTGTGACCCACCAGTTTCAGACAGCCCGGCGGGCGCGGGTCGTCGGCCAGCGCATAGATCTCCCGCTCAAGGGCGTTGCGAATGCGTTTGTCGGTGATTGCCCGAAGCTGCTTTTGCGCGGCGCGCTCAAGCGAGACCGTGTAGCGGTTCATTCACCCGCTTCCTCCAGCCGTAGCTGCGCAAAGAATTCTTCGGCGGGGATGGTGTCGTTGGGGTCATAGTCAGGATCAGCTTGGATCGCCGCGACTTCGCGGGCCAGTTGCGCATCCTCAAGCTTCTCGTAGAACTCCATCGCCTCGACCGAGATCATCACCGCCACTGGCTTGCCATGCCGGGTGATCGTCACATCCTCGCCGCCATGCTGGACCTTGCCCAGAAGGTCCGCCAGCCCCTCGCGCGCTTCCGATACGGTGACTTCGATCATGACGTGTCGCCTTCGAACAAAAATTACGAAACTTACAATACTTACGAAACGTACAAAAATCAATGCAGGTCAACGTTCACCCCAACCCTCCGCCCGCCCCCTACCTCACCCTTTGCCCCGGCTCCGTGTCCTCCGGCAGCCCGTCCTCGGCATAGCGCGCCTGCAACATCTCCTGCATCTTCGCCCGCGCCAGCCCGCTATCCCCGCGCCAGCCCTGCGGGTCCGCGCCCGTCAGCCCCGGTTTCGGCCCGGCATGGTGCACTTCGCGGGTGCGCCAGTGGTCCAGCGTCTCGGCCCCGCGCAACAACCCGGTCAGCCGCGCATACATGTAACTGCGCAGCACATCGGCGATGCGGGCGCCATAGCCCGGCCCCATCTGGCGAAAGAACTTCAGCACATCGGCCTCCAGCCGCAGCGTGACCTTTTCCAGCTTCGGCTCGGGCGGGCGGCGGGCGATCTCGTGCCATTCCTCGGGGATGCGGCCGGTCAGTTCGATCGTGTTGTGCAGGTCCCATTCCAGCCGGGCCATGACCTCATGCAGATAGGCGGTCATCTCGCGGGCCTTGGCGGATTGGTGGCGAAGCGCGGGCATCGGCGGCCTCCTTTGCGGCTTGGGGTCTCTGCGGACAAGCCTGCCGGGGCGGGGTTAACCGGGCTGCAACCGGGCGCGCGCAGCGCCCGACCTTGGCCAGACCATTGCCAGACCTTCGCCAGACGCTGGAAACAGCCCGTTTCGCGCCCACCGCCAATTGCCGCAAAGTCGCTCCATTTTTGCCCGGATTGCGGGGTTAACCATGTCAGCAGGAGCGCCCCATCCGCGGAAGGGACGGTCCGGGCCTCGCGCCCCGGCGCGCGACCCTCTGCACAAGTCCTTGCCTTGGAAGCCCTTTCTGGCGGGTCTGCGTTTATTGACGTCCCCTGCGGGCCCGCCGCCCCTTCCCTGCGGGGCAAAGCCCTGCTAGGCCATGGCGATGCTGTCCTATCAACATGCCTATCACGCCGGGAACCTGGCCGATGTCCAGAAGCACGCGCTGCTGGCCTGGGTGCTCAACTACCTGATTCAAAAAGACAAACCTCTTACCTATATCGAAACCCATGCCGGTCGCGGCCTCTATCGGCTGACAGGCGAGGAGGCGCAGAAAACCGGCGAGGCCGCCCAGGGCATCCTGCGCCATCAGGATTGGTTTCCCCCCGATCACCCCTATGCCCAGCGCCTGGCCGAAACCCGCAGCATGCACGGCCCCGACGCCTATCCCGGCTCGCCCCTGATCGCGGCCCAGGGCCTGCGCGACATCGACAGCCTGCATCTGGCGGAACTGCATCCGCAGGAAAATTCCGCGCTGGTTCAGGCGCTTGACGGCTGGGGCGCCCATATCCACAAGCGCGACGGGTTCGAACTGGCCGTGGCCATGACGCCGCCGACGCCGCGGCGCGGGCTTCTACTCTGCGACCCGTCCTATGAGGTGAAAGAGGATTACGACCGCATTCCAAAAGTCTTCGCCGCCATCGCCCGCAAATGGAATGTCGGCATCCTCGCGCTCTGGTATCCGATCCTGCGCGGCGGCCCGCATGTCCCGATGGTCTCCGCGCTCAAGGCCCAGCACCCCGACCATCTGAGCCATGAAGTCCGCTTCCCGCCCGCCCGCGACGGCCACCGCATGGAAGGGTCAGGGATGTTCTTCGTCAACCCGCCCTTCGGCCTGGCGGCGGAAGCCGCAAGGCTGACCGCGCTCTACCGGGGCCTGTGATGGCCGAAACCCTGCCGTTTCATACACTTGATGTCTTCACCGACCGGCCCTTTTCCGGCAACCCTCTGGCCGTGGTGCTTGAAGCGGGGGGCCTGACGCCCGCGCAGATGCAGACCATCGCCCGAGAATTTAATCTGTCGGAAACGATCTTCGTCCAACCTTCGGTCAATCCGGTCCATACCGCCCGCGTCCGCATCTTCTTTCCCACCGCTGAAATTCCCTTTGCCGGACACCCGACCATCGGCTGCGCCATCCATCTCGCCGAGGCGGCGCATCGGGGCGATTTCGAAACGGTGATCACGCTTGAGGAAGAGGCGGGCCTCGTGCCTGTCTCCGTCCACCGACAAGGCACTGAAATCACCGCGGAATTGACCGCGCCGGTCCTGCCTTTTCCGCATGAGGCCCGCCCCGACCGTACCCTGATCGCCGCCGCCCTTGGCCTTGCCCCCGCCGAGATCGGCCCGCACCTGCCTTCGGTCTGCCAGGGTGGCCCGGCCTTCCTTTTTGTCCCGATCGCCTCGCTCGACGCGCTGGCCCGGGCGCGGCCGCAGGAACCCGCCTGGTCGCGGCTGATGGGCGATTGCGGCGTCGACAGCGCCTATCTTTACAGCCTGACTCCGGGCGGGGCGCAGGACATCCGCGCCCGCATGTTCAGCCCGACGGCGGGCATCCCGGAAGACCCCGCCACCGGCTCGGCGACGGCGATCCTGGCGGCGCAGCTTTTGCAGAACGCCGCCCTGCCGGAAGGCACCACGACGCTGGGCGTCATGCAGGGCGTGGAAATGGGCCGCCCGTCGCGCCTGCGCCTGACCATCGAGCTTCAGGCCGGCAAGCTGCGCGCCGTCCGCATCGCCGGCACGGCGGTCGCCGTGTCACAAGGCCGTATCCGCCTGCCCTGACCACTGGCGCCGCCGCCCGGCATTGCCTATCGTCACGCCATGATCGACACGCTGCTTCGCCGCCTTCTGGCCCCCCAGCCGTCCCGCCTGCCCGATCCCGATGCGCGGCTTGCGCTTGCGGCGCTTCTGGTGCGCGTGGCCCGCACCGATGGCCTCTATTCCGAGGCCGAGATCACCCGCATCGACCGTGTGCTGACGACGCGCCACGGGCTTGGCCCTTTCGAGGTGACGCGCCTGCGCGCCGAGGCCGAGGCGCTCGAGGCCGAAGCCCCTGACACCGTACGCTTCACCCGCGCGCTCAAGGCCGCGACGGCGCTTGAGGATCGCGCGGATCTTGTCACCGCGCTCTGGTCGGTGGCTTTGGCCGATGGCGGGCGCGATGCCGAGGAAGACCGGCTTCTGCGGCTGGTCGCGAACCTGCTGGGCCTGACAGATGTCGAAAACGCCCAGGCGCGGCAAAAGGCAGAAAAATCAGCATGATCGCATCGCTTGGCATGTATGATGCGGCTGCGGTGCAGGGGGCGAATGACCGGCTCTGGGCCTTGACACAGGACCAGTTGGCCGCCCGTGGCATCGCCGCGCCCCACAGCCTGACCCGGGGGGAAGGCGCCTATTGGCCGGCCTGGCAATCGCCCGATCTGGTCCTGTCGCAGACCTGCGGCTTTCCCTACCGCGCCCGGCTGCATGGCAAGGTCACGCTGATCGGCGCGCCCGATCATGGCCTGTCGGGTGTGCCGCGCGGCCATTACCGTTCGGTCATCGTGCTACGGTCGGATGACCCGCGCCAAAGCCTGGCCGAGCTGACCGCCGCGCCCATGGCCTTCAATGACGACCTGTCGCAATCAGGCTGGGCCGCGCCCGCCAATCTTGCGGCCGAGATGGGCCTGACCCTTTCGCCCCGCCTGCGCAGCGGCAGCCACCGCGCCTCGGCCGCCGCCGTTGCCGCCGGCCGCGCCGATCTTGCGGCGCTGGATGCGGTGACCTGGGCAATGATGCAGGAAGATGGCGACCCCTCGGTCGCCGCCCTGCGCGTGCTGGCCGAAACCCCGCCGACGCCGGGCCTGCCCTTCATCGCCGCCGCGGGCGCCGATGGGCCGGCGATCTTTGCCGCGCTGGATGCCGCGATCGCCGCGCTGGACGCCGATGACCGCGACGCCCTGCATCTGCGCGGCCTTGTCGCCCTGCCGCCCGAGGCCTGGCTTGCCGTGCCCATTCCACCGCCGCCCGCCCATTTTGGCGCCGCAGACGGGTGAATTGATAGGCAGACCGCGCGTCAACCGGCACAATCGTCGTTGCAAATCCGACAGTTCTGCGGCCTAACTTATGCAACGCGCAGCGAAGCCCGCCAGAAGGCCCCTGCGCATCCAGACAGGAAGACCGGGGGACATGGCCGAAACGCCCGTCATCGAGATACGCGATCTGCACAAGAGTTATGGCCCGCTCGAGGTTCTGAAGGGCGTCGATCTGACCGCGCCGCGCGGCCATGTCGTGTCGCTGATCGGCTCGTCCGGCTCGGGCAAGTCCACGCTTCTGCGCTGCTGCAACCTTCTCGAGGACAGCCAGCAGGGCACGATCCGTTTTGAAGGCGAGGATGTGGTCTGGAAAGGCCAGGGCCTGCACCGCCACCCCGCCGACCGCGCCCAGGTCACCCGCATCCGCACCAACCTGTCGATGGTCTTCCAGCAGTTCAACCTGTGGTCCCACCTGACGATCCTGCAAAACGTCATGGAAGCGCCAGTCACCGTGCTGAAGCGCGACCCGAAAGAGGTCGAGACCAAGGCGCGGGAATATCTGGCCAAGGTCGGAATCGGCGACAAGGCCAACGCCTGGCCCGCCCAGCTTTCGGGCGGCCAGCAGCAGCGCGCCGCCATTGCCCGCGCGCTGTGCATGGAGCCGCGCGCGCTTCTGTTCGATGAACCGACCTCGGCGCTCGACCCCGAGCTTGAGCAGGAAGTGGTCAGGGTCATCAAGGCCCTGGCCGATGAGGGCCGGACCATGCTTCTGGTCACCCATGACATGCGCCTTGCCGCCGATTGCAGCGACCATGTGATCTTCCTGCACAAGGGCAAGATCGAAGAAGAAGGCCCCCCTGCCCGCCTGTTCGGCGCGCCGCAGACCGAACGCCTGCGCGGCTTCCTTTCGGCCACAACGGCAGCATAGGGGGCGCGGGGCTTATGGCCTGTTTCTCCTCGCTTTCCACCCTCGGCGCGGCACTCATTCTCGCGGCGGCGGGCGATCCGTCGGCCGCGCCGGGGTCGCAGCCGCTGGTGATCGGCACGGATGACAGCTTTCCGCCCTATGTCCAGCCGCTGCCGCAGGGCGGTTACGAAGGCTATGACATCGACGTGATGACCGAGATCTGCCGACGCAGCGGGCATGATTGCGAATGGCAGACCGCCACCTTCGACGAGCTGATCCCCGGCGTCATCTCGGGCCGGTTCGACGCGGCGATCGGCGGCATCGCCATCACGCCGGAACGCCGCGCGCTGGTGGATTTCACCGCGCCCTATGCCGATGCCGACGAGGTGGAATGGTTCGTGGGCCTGCCCGGCGCCCCGCCACCCGAGGACAGCCTGACCGCCGTGCAATCCGGCACGATCCACGAGGCCTGGCTGCGGGCGCAGGGCCTTGGCTATGAAAGTTTCGCGACCGAGGCCGAAGCCCTGGCCGCCGTGGTCCAGCACCATGCCCAGCTTGCGCTTGGCCCCTTCACCGACCGCCCCGACCTTGAGCCGATGTTGCAGGGCGCGGGGCTTGGCTTTCTCTATCAGGTCGACATCCCCGATGAGGGCACCGGCATCGTGCTGTGCAAAGGCTCTGATCTGAAAGACGAATTCGACGCCGCCATCGCCACCATGCGCGGGGATGGCACGCTTGACCTGTTCGATTCCCGCTGGTTCTGACGCATGGAATGTGGCGGGATGTCTCGACAACAAAAAGCAGATCCAAACCCAGGGAGAATACAATGAAAAAACTGCTGCTTTCCGTCGCGCTGGGCCTGATGGCCCCGGCTGCCTTTGCCCAGGACGTCGTCCGCCTTGGCACCGAAGGCGCCTACCCTCCCTACAACTTCGTCAACGATGCCGGCGAAGTTGCGGGCTTTGAGCGCGAGTTCGGCGACGAGCTGTGCAAGCGCGCGGGCCTGACCTGCGAATGGGTCACCAATGACTGGGATTCGATCATCCCGAACCTGCAATCCGGCAATTATGACGTGATCATCGCCGGCATGAGCATCACCCCTGAGCGCGAAGAAGTCATCAGCTTCTCGCAAGGCTATCTGCCGCCCGCCGCCTCGGCCTATCTGGCGCTGTCGAAGGATGTCGATCTGAAATCCGGCCCGGTCGCCGCCCAGACCTCGACCATCCAGGCCGGTTTCGTGGCCGAGAACGGCATGTCGCTGGTGGAATTCGCCACGCCCGAGGAAACCGTCGCGGCGGTGAAGAACGGCGAGGCCGTCGCCGTTCTGGCCGACAAGGATTACCTCGTGCCGATCGCGGCGGAATCGAATGGCGAGTTGGTGCTTCTGGACAAGGAAGAGGTCATCGGCGGCGGTGTCGGTCTGGGCTTCCGCAAATCGGATGAAGAACTGCGGGGCAAGTTCGATGCCGCGATCAAGTCGATGAAATGCGACGGCACGCTGGATGCGATGATCGTGAAGCCGGAATATTTCGGCTCCGAATCCCTGACCTGGGGCGAGCGGGGCAAGGAAGGCTGCTAAGCCGATCAGGCCGGGGCGGCCCAGCGCCGCCTCGGCCCCATCCTCCGGGTTTTCGTCGGAAACCCGCTTTCGCCCGGAAAGGGAAAGCGGGTTTTCGTCGAAAACCCGGCATCCTATGACCCGACACCCCAGGACGCACCATGTTCGAAGCCTGCGCCGATCCCAAAGCCATCGAGGGCCTTCAATGGGTCCTGTGCTATCTGACATCGGCCAAGCATATCGACTTTTACTGGTCCTTCGTCACGGTCCTTGCCCTTCTGCTGATCACCGCCCCTGCGGCCCTTGCCATGGGCTTCGCCGGCGCAACGGCGGCGCGGTCGCATTTCGCGCCGGTCTCCTGGCTGGGCCGCGCTTATATCTGGATGGTGCGCGGCGTGCCCGACATCATCTTCTTCCTGTTCTTCGTCATCGCGCTGGACCAGGGGCTGGAATATCTCAAGCATCTCTATGTCTGCCCGGCCGGTGACCCCTGGCCCTGGCAAGGCCTTGAATTCCGCGTCTGCGCCGATGCGAAGATTCCGCTCGCGAAATCGCCCGCCGCCATCCACCAGATCTACGGCTTCTTCCTTGCCGCCACGACCTTCGCCATCGTGTTCGGCGCCTTCACCGCCAATGTGATCTATGGCGGGATGCAGGCCGTGCCCCGCGCGCAGCTGGAAACCGCCGAGGCCTATGGCATGTCGCGCGGCCAGGTCTTCCGCCGCATCCTGGTGCCGCAGATGTGGGTCTATGCCCTGCCCGGCCTGGGCAATCTGTGGATGATCCTGATCAAGGCCACGCCGCTGCTGTTTCTTCTGGGCGTCAAGGACATCGTCTATTACGCGCGCGAACTGGGCGGGTCGAAGACCCAGGCCTATGAATATCCGCATGGCGACTGGCGGCTTTACTATTTCCTTGGCCTTCTGGTCTTCTACCTTGTCTTCACCAGGGTTTCGGAACTGGGCATCGCCCGCCTGACCCGCCGCCTGAGCCATGGCCAGGCCACAGCGGGCGGCGAAGCCCTGCGAAAGGCCGCGGCATGACCATGACCTGCTGGGAAACCATCCAGGCCTATGGCCTGCGCTCGATCGGCATCGGCGAGAACCTTCTGCCCAAGTCGGATTTCACGCTCTGCCAGCAGTTCACCCTGATCGGCTCGGGCCTGATCTGGAACCTCTATTTCGGCGTGCTGGCGCTGGCGGCGGGGTTCTTCCTGGCCAATGCGCTGGCGCTGGCCCGCACCGTGCGCAACCCGCTGATCCGCAAGCCGGCCGACTGGTTCGTCTTCGTCTTCCGTGGCTCGCCGCTCTTCATCCAGTTCTTCATCGCCTATGAGGCGCTTGTCATGCTGCCCAAAGGGGGGGTCGACTTTCTGGGCGTGCACCTGAACACCGCCTGGACCACCCGCGCCTGGGCCGGGGCGCTTCTGGTGCTGTTCCTCAACACCGCCGCCTATTCGGCCGAGATCTTCTCGGGCGCGCTGAAGTCCATTCCCAAGGGCGATCTCGAGGCCGCCGAGGCCTATGGCCTGACCGGCTGGAAGAAGTTCATCCGCATCGAATGGCCCACCATGCTACGGCTGGGCTGGCCCGCCTATACGAACGAGGCGATCTTCCTGTTCCACGCCACGACGCTGGTGTTCTTCTCCAGCTTCCCGGCCTTCCAGCAAAAGGGCGACGCGCTTTATTACGCCAATTACTTCGCGGACAAGACCTTCAACCCGTTCATCCCCTATCCGATCGTCGCCTTCTACTTCATCCTGCTGACCCTGATCGTCACCGCGCTTTACGGCGGGGTGAACCGCCGCCTCAACCGCCACCTGCCCTCGAACCAGAAGCAGAAAATCCGCTTGCGCCCGAACCTCATCCGGTAGTAGGCTTTATTTGATCAAATTATCCGGGCAGGGGCCCGGACCCACGCCAAAGTCGAAAAGAAGACGCGGGGGCAAGGCGATCAAACCAAGGGAAGGACCAAGGGCATGGTCCGAACTTGCGCAATCTGCGGGCCATGATGCGGCCCCGGGCGCGGGGGCCGTGCCTTTCCGCGAATTGCCATGACCATGAAAGATTACCTGCGAAAGCACCCTGACGTCCGCACCATCCGGGTGGCGGCGGCAGACCTCAACGGACAGGCGCGCGGCAAGCGCGTCCCGGCGCGTTTCGCCGACAAGGTCGTCAAGGACGGCACCCGTTTTCCATTCTCCGTTTTGAACCTCGACATCTGGGGCGAGGATATCGATGACAGCCCGCTGGTCTTCGAACAGGGCGACGCCGATGGCGTGCTGAAGCCCACCGAACGCGGCTTCATGCCGATGCCCTGGCTCGAGGCGCCGACAGCCCTGCTGCCGATCTGGATGTTCCGCGAAAACGGCACGCCCTATGAGGGCGATCCCCGCCATGCGCTGCGCGCGGTGGTCGACCGCTACAAGGCGCGCGGCCTGACGCCGGTCTGCGCCATGGAGCTGGAATTCTTCCTGATCGACGACAGCGGCAAGACCATGCAGGTTCCGGCCAGCCCCCGATCAGGCAAGCGCCGCAAGGCCGCCGAGACGCTGTCGATCCGCGCGCTTGACGCCTTCGACAGTTTCTTCACCGACCTTTACGACGCCTGCGAGGCGATGGACATTCCGGCCGACACCACCACGTCGGAAACCGGCCTCGGCCAGTTCGAAGTGAACCTGATGCATTGCGACGACGCGCTGCGCGCCGCCGATGATGCCTGGCTGTTCAAGATGCTGGTCAAGGGCCTGGCCCGCCGCCATGGCTTTGCCGCCAGCTTCATGGCCAAGCCCTATCAGGATTATTCCGGTTCGGGTCTGCACACGCATTTCTCGATCTTGGACGAGCGCGGCGACAATATCTTCGACAGCGGCGGCCCCAAGGGCACGGCGCAGCTGCGCCATGCGGTCGCGGGCTGCCTTGAGGCGATGCATGACTCGACTCTTCTCTTCGCGCCGCATCTGAACAGCTACGAACGGCTTGTGCCCGACAAGCACGCGCCCACCGCGATCTCCTGGGGCTACGAGAACCGCACCGCCGCGATCCGCATTCCGGCCGGCAATCCGGCGGCGCGGCGGATCGAACATCGCGTGGCGGGGGGGGACGTGAACCCGTACCTCATGCTGGCCGCGATCCTGGGCGCCGCCCTGTCGGGGCTGGAAGACGGCAACGAGCCGCCGCCGCCGGTCACCGGCAATGCCTATGCGCTGGACCTGCCGCAGATCCCGGCAAGCTGGGAAGCCGCGATCGACGCTTTCGAGCATTCCGATGTGCTCTATCGCTTCCTGCCCAAGGAATTGATCCGCAACATGGTGCAGACCAAGCGGCAAGAGCTGCATTACCTGGCCGAACTGTCGCCCGAGGAACAGGTCGAGCTGTATCTCGACACGGTCTGACAATCGCGCGACAGGCCCTGCAAAAACAACGCGCTTGACCGGACCCGGTCTCGCGCCCACCTTTTCCGCAATGACCGCACTTTCTTCCGAGGACGACATGCTGATCGGCATCCTGCAAACCGGCGAATCCCCCGACGCACTGCGCCCCGAAATGGGCGACTACCCGGATTTCTTCGAGACGCTGCTTGCCGGTCGCGGCCTGACGTTCCGGCGCTTTCGCGTCATGTCGATGGATTTCCCGGCCGATATCCATGATTGCGACGGTTGGCTGATCACCGGATCGCGCTTTGGCGCCTATGAGGACCACCCGTTCATCAAGCCGTTGGAAGAGTTCATTCGCGCCGCCTATGCCGGTCACGTGCCGGTCGTGGGCATCTGCTTTGGCCATCAGATCATCGCCCAGGCCATGGGCGGCAAGGTCGAGAAATTCTCCGGCGGCTGGTCGGTCGGTCCGACCGAATATGATTTCGGCGGGCAGACGATGACGCTGAACGCCTGGCACCAGGATCAGGTAACGCAAAAGCCCGAAGCGGCGACCCGCATCGCCTCGACCGATTTCTGCCAGAACGCGGCGCTGCTTTACGATGACCGCATGTTCACCGTGCAGCCGCACCCGGAATTCACCGCCGATTTCGTGCAGGGCCTGATCGACAAGCGCGGCCGCGGCCTGGTGCCCGATGCCACGCTGGATGCCGCCGTCGCGCGGATCGACACGCCGCTTGACCGTGCGCCGATGGCCGACCGGATCGCGGCCTTCTTCCTGAACCATCAGACGACCACCGCAAACGGGGCCGAGAAGCTCCGCGCCTGACAGGCCGCGGGGGCCACCCCCCAAAACCAGTGTGACCCGATGTCCAAATGGACCGACCAACTGCCCGAGGCAGCCAAGGAATATATCGCCAATCGCCGCGTGGACGAAGTGGAATGCGTGATCGGCGACATTGCCGGCGTGGCGCGCGGCAAGGCGATGCCCGCCGCGAAATTCGCCAAGCAGACCAACTATTTCCTGCCGAATTCGATCTTCCTGCAAACCATCACCGGCGAATGGGCCGACAGCCCCTTTGACGCCTTCACCGAGCCGGACATGATCCTGGAACCCGACTGGTCGACCGCGACCGCGGCGCCCTGGACGGCGGATGTGACGCTTCAGGTGATCCATGACGCCAAGGACCAGCAGGGCAACCTGATCGGCTTTTCGCCGCGCAATGTGCTGCGCCGGATCGTCGCGCTGTACGAGGCCCAGGGCTGGCGACCCGTGGTCGCGCCTGAAATGGAATTCTTCCTGACCGCCCGCAACACCGACCCGAACCTGCCCGTCATCCCGCCGATGGGCCGCAGCGGCCGCCGCGCGGCGGGCAAGCAGGCCTATTCCCTGTCGGCGGTCGATGAATATGGCAAGGTCATCGACGACATCTATGATTTCGCCGAGGCCCAGGGCCTGGAAATCGACGGCATCCTTCAGGAAGGCGGCGCGGGTCAGGTCGAGCTGAACCTCGCCCATGGCGATCCGGTCCGTCTGGCGGACGATGTGTTCTTCTTCAAGCGCCTGATCCGCGAGGCGGCGCTGCGCCATGACTGTTTCGCCACCTTCATGGCCAAACCCATCGCCGGAGAACCGGGCTCGGCCATGCATATCCACACCTCGGTGGTGGACATCAAGACCGGCAAGAACATCTTCTCCGGGCCGAAGGGGGTGGAGACCGAGGCCTTCAACCATTTCATCGGCGGGATGCAGAACCATATGGGCGCCGCCGTCGCGCTGATCGCGCCCTATGTGAACAGCTACCGCCGCTACGTCCCCGACTTCGCGGCCCCGATCAACCTGGAATGGGGCCGCGACAACCGCACCACCGGCTTGCGCGTGCCGATTTCCGGCTCGGCGGCGCGGCGGATCGAGAACCGCCTGCCGGGGATGGATTGCAACCCCTATCTCGGCATCGCGGCGACGCTGGCCTGCGGTTATCTGGGGCTGATGGAAAAAAAGGCCGCGCGGCCGGAATTCACCGGCTCGGCCTATATCGACAGCGACGAGATCCCGGTTAACCTGGGCGACGCGCTGGACCTTCTGGATGAGGACGCCGCGCTGAAAGAGGTGATGGGACCCGATTTCGTCAAGGTCTACGATTCGGTGAAGCGGAACGAATACAAAGAGTTCCTGCAGGTCATCAGCCCTTGGGAGCGTGAGCATCTGCTCCTGAACGTCTGATGCGCCTGAATCTTCTGCACGCCAATGACCGGGCGGGGGAATACCCGCCCAGCTATTACGCCGCGACGGCCACGCCGCTTGCGCCCTTCCCGGCCTTGCAAGGCGCGGCGCGGGCCGATGTCTGCATCGTCGGCGGCGGCTATACCGGCCTTTCCGCCGCGCTGCATCTGGCCGAACGCGGTCTCTCGGTGGTGCTGCTTGAGGCGCATCGCATGGGCTTTGGCGCCTCGGGGCGCAATGGCGGACAGGTCGGTTCCGGCCAGCGCCAGGATCAGGCCTGGATCGAAAAGGCCGCCGGGCCCGAGAATGCTCGACGGCTGTGGGACATGGCGCAGGATGCCAAGGCGCTGGTCAAGGATCTGATCACCCGCCACGCCATGCCGGTGGCCTGGAACCCCGGCATCGCCCATGCCTGCTGGACCGATGGCGAGGTGCGCGAGACGCATCTTTACGCCGAAAAGTTGGCCCGCGACTATGGCTATGACCAGATCACGCCCCTGGACCGCGCCGGGCTGCAGGCGCTGATCCCCTCGCCCGTCTACAAGGGCGGCGAGCTGGACCGGGGTGCCGCCCATATCCATCCGCTGAACTTCGCGCTGGGTCTGGCCAAGGCCGCCGCCGCGGCGGGTGCACGGCTGCATGAGCGTAGCGAGGTTCTGCGCATCGAGGATGGCGTCCAACCCGTGGTCCATACCGCGCAGGGCCGCGTGACCTGCGCCCACATCATCCTTGCCGGCAATGGCTATCTGGGCGGGCTGGAACCGCAGGTCGCGGCCAAGGTCATGCCGATCAACAATTTCATTCTGGCAACCGAACCCCTGGGTGACCGCGCAGCGCAGGTCCTGACCCGGAACATCGCCGCGCATGACACGAAATTCGTGGTCAATTACTGGCGGCTCAGCGAGGATAACCGACTGTTGTTCGGTGGCGGCGAAAGCTATGGCTACCGTTTCCCTGACATCGTCAAGACCGTGTCCAGGCCGATGCTCGAGGTCTATCCGCATCTTCGTGGTGTCAAGATAGACCATGCCTGGGGCGGCACCCTGGCGATCACCCTGAACCGGATGCCCTGTTTCACGCGGGTGCGCCCGAACGTGCTGTCGGCTTCGGGCTATTCCGGCCATGGCGTCGCGCTGGCGACGATGGCGGGCAAGCTTCTGGCCGAGGCCACCGCCAGCCAGTCTGCGGGCTTCGACCTGATGGCCAGCCTGCCCCAGCCGCGTTTCCCCGGCGGCGCGGCTTTGCGCTGGCCGCTCCTGGTGCTGGCGATGACCTGGTATTCGACCCGCGACCGTCTGGGCCTGTAATCGCCTGGGCCGGTGACCGCCCGCCCCCGGGATCGGTCACCCTCGACTCCGTCGGTCGAAAGGCCCATATCTGGGCCATGTCCCTGCCGCCCGGATTCCTCGACGAGCTTCGCAGCCGCGTCACGCTGTCTTCCGTCGTCGGGCGGAAGGTCACCTGGGACATGCGCAAGTCGAATATGGCCAAGGGCGATTTCTGGGCGCCCTGCCCGTTTCACCAGGAAAAATCCGCGTCTTTTCATGTGGATGACCGGAAGGGTTTCTATTACTGCTTCGGCTGCCACGCCAAGGGCGACGCGCTGGGTTTCGTGAAAGAGGTCGAGAACCTGTCCTTCATGGAGGCGGTCGAGGTTCTGGCGCGCGAGGCCGGGATGCAGATGCCCGCCCGCGACCCCCAAGCCGCCGAAAAGGCCGACCGGCGCACGGAATTGCAGCAGGTGATGGAAGAGGCGGTGCGCTTTTACCGGCTGCAACTCAAGACCGGGGCCGGGGCGCAGGCCCGCACCTATCTTGCGCAGAAGCGCCGCCTGTCGGAAGCCGCCTGGGAACGGTGGGAGATCGGCTGGGCGCCTGACAATGCCCAGGCCGTGATCGAGGCGCTGGCGCAGAAGGGCTTTTCGCCCGATCTTATGGTCGCCTCGGGCGTGGTGGCGCGCGCTGACTCGGGGCGGCTATACGACCGCTTCCACAGCCGCATCATCTTTCCGATCCGCGACGCGCGCGGCCGGGCGATCAGCTTGGGGGGCCGCTCGCTTGACCCCAATGCGCGGGCCAAATACCTGAACGGCCCCGAGACCGAGCTGTTCGACAAGGGCCGCAACCTGTTCAACCACGCGGCTGCGCGCGAGGCGGCAGGCAAGGGCAAGCCGCTGATCGTGGCCGAAGGCTATATGGATGTGATCGCGCTGTCCGAAGCGGGGTTCACCGCCGCGGTGGCGCCCCTGGGCACGGCCGTCACCGAAGACCAGTTGCGCCTGATGTGGCGCATCTCGGACGAACCCCTGATCGCGCTCGATGGTGACACGGCCGGCATCCGCGCCGGGCTGCGGGTGGTCGATCTGGCGCTGCCGCTGCTCGAAGCCGGCAAGGGCCTGCGCTTCGCGCTGCTGCCGGGCGGGCAGGACCCGGACGATCTGATCAAGGCCGAGGGCCCGCCCGCGATGCAGGCCGTCCTCGATGCCGCGCAACCGATGGTGCGGCTTTTGTGGCAGCGCGAGACCGAGGGCCGCGATTTCGACAGCCCCGAACGCCGTGCCGCGCTGGACAAGACCCTGCGCGCCGCGCTGAAGCGCATCGTCGACCCTTCGATCCGCGCCCATTACGGCGAGGCGATCAAGGAGTTGCGGCAAGAGCTGTTCGGTGCGGGTCGCCGCGCCCCGCCGCCGAGGAACGCCGCCCCACGCGGACAGGGCTTCCGCCCCGGCCGTTTCGCCCCGCCTGCCCCGGCGCTGGCCACGACGCGGGCCTCGGTCCTGGCCGCCTCGGCCCGCACGCCCGAGGAAAGCCTGCGCGAGGCCGTCATCCTGGCCGTTCTTTTGCGCTTTCCCGATCTGGTCAGCCGCTTCGAATCCGCGCTGGAACGGCTTGAATTGACGTCAGAGGACCATACCCGCCTGCGCAACCTTCTGCTGACGCATGCCCATGCCGCTGATTGCGCCGATCTGGTGGCCGCCGACAGCCCCGCCGCCCTTGATCGGCTGCAGGCCAATCCCCATGTCCGCATCGCACCGGCGCTGCAACCGCGGGCCGATGCGGAATTCGCCGCCGCCTGTGTCGAGACCGATCTCGCCAGCCTCATGGCCCTTCGCGCCCATCGCAACGAATTGGCCGAAGCCGAACAGGACGTGGCGCATCTGGCCGATGAAGGCCTGACCTGGCGCTTGTCCAAGGCGGCTGAGGCCCGCCATGCCGCCGCGCGCGGGCCGCAGGAACAGAAATCCGAGGGGCTGATCGCCCCCAATGGAGTGGAACTGGATCGCGAAGAACTTGAGCGCGCCCGCCGCTTGCGCGACTCGATCGACTTCTCCAAGGGCGGACGCAACCGCCCGTAAACTGATTCGGGGTTCATCTCCCCGTGATTCGAGATATTGATTCGTCAGCTCTCTTGTGATTCGCTGACAGACCGAAGGAATCCCCATGGCCCTGAAGGACACCGACGACGTCAAGCCAGAGACCGACGAGGCCGAAATCTCGCTGGACATGAGCCAGGCCGCCGTCCGCAAGATGATCGCCGATGCGCGCGAGCGCGGCTTCATCACCATGGCCCAGCTCAACGCCGTTCTGCCCTCGGACAGCTCTTCCTCGGACCAGATCGAAGACATCCTCGCGATGCTTGACGAGATGGGCATCCGCGTCGCCGAAGAGGATGAAGAGGCCGAGGAAGGCGAGGCGCCGGTTTCGGGCGATCTGGTCGAAACCTCTTCGTCGCGCGAAATCGCGCTGGCGGGCGCCGCGTCGGAAACGCTGGACCGCACCGATGACCCGGTGCGCATGTATCTGCGCGAAATGGGGTCGGTCGAACTTCTGTCGCGCGAGGGCGAGATTGCCATCGCCAAGCGGATCGAGGCCGGGCGCAACACCATGATCGCGGGCCTGTGCGAAAGCCCGCTGACCTTCCAGGCCATCACGATCTGGCGCGACGAACTTCTGTCCGAAGAAATCCTTCTGCGCGACGTGATCGACCTTGAAACCACGTTCGGGCGCAGCCTGGATGGCGACGAGGATCTGGAAGGGCCGCCGCTGGAAGGCATGGACCTTGAAGGCGCCGCCCCCGCCGCAGCCCCGCGCCGCGCCGCCAGTTCCGAGCCGGAGCTGGATGCCGACGGCAATCCGATCATGCGCGAAGACGCCGAGGATGATGACGAGGAAGGCTCGAACCTGTCCCTCGCCGCGATGGAAGCCGCGCTGAAGCCCAAGGTTCTGGAAACCCTGGCCATCGTCGCGCGCGATTACGGCAAGCTGGCCGAGATGCAGGAAAGCCGCATGAACGCGACGCTGTCCTCGACCAGCCGCTATTCGGCGGCCGAGGAAGCCGCCTATCAGAAGCTGCGCTCGGAAATCGTGCTGCTGGTCAACGAGCTGCATCTGAACAACAGCCGGATCGAAGCGCTGATCGACCAGCTTTACGGCATCAACAAGCGCATCATGTCGATCAACTCGAACATGGTGAAGCTGGCCGATGCCGCACGGATCAACCGCCGCGAATTCATCGACGAATATCAGGGCTACGAGCTGGACCCGACCTGGATCGACCGCATGGCCGCCAAGGCCGGGCGCGGCTGGCAGGTGCTGTTCGAAAAGTCGCGCAACCAGGTGCTGGATCTGCGGGCCGAGATGGCCCAGGTCTCGCAATATGTCGGCGTCGACATCGCCGAGTTTCGCCGGATCGTGAACCAGGTCCAGAAGGGCGAGAAAGAGGCGCGTCAGGCCAAGAAGGAAATGGTCGAGGCCAACCTGCGCCTCGTGATTTCCATCGCCAAGAAATACACCAACCGCGGGCTGCAATTCCTTGATCTTATTCAGGAAGGCAATATCGGCCTGATGAAGGCGGTCGATAAGTTCGAATATCGCCGCGGCTACAAGTTCTCGACCTATGCGACCTGGTGGATCCGTCAGGCGATCACGCGCTCCATCGCCGATCAGGCCCGCACGATCCGCATCCCGGTCCATATGATCGAGACGATCAACAAGCTGGTGCGCACCGGCCGCCAGATGCTGCATGAAATCGGCCGCGAACCCACGCCCGAGGAACTGGCCGAAAAGCTGCAGATGCCGCTCGAAAAGGTTCGCAAGGTGATGAAGATCGCCAAGGAACCGATTTCGCTGGAAACCCCGATCGGCGACGAGGAAGACAGCCAGCTTGGCGATTTCATCGAGGACAAGAACGCGATCCTGCCGCTGGAATCCGCCATTCAGGAAAACCTGAAGGAAACCACGACCCGCGTCCTCGCCTCGCTGACCCCGCGCGAGGAACGTGTGCTGCGGATGCGGTTTGGCATCGGCATGAACACCGACCACACGCTGGAAGAAGTGGGCCAGCAGTTCAGCGTCACCCGCGAACGCATTCGCCAGATCGAGGCGAAGGCGCTGCGCAAGCTGAAACACCCGAGCCGGAGCCGCAAGCTGCGGAGCTTCCTGGATCAATAAGGAGCCGGGCTTGAACATCTCAGACCTGCGCGACGAAATCGTCGCCGCCGGGGCGAAAGAAGCCTTCGACAACCTTGTCGAAGGCTTTTCCGCCCCGGGCGTCTTCACCCTCCATCCCCATGAGCAGGGTTTCAAGAACACCCTGCGCATCCATCGCGGTGAAGAGTTCTGCTTGGCCCTGGCCCCCCATGCTGACTGGGTTCTGGCCTATATTCGCAAGCCGGAACTGCGCCGGGGCCATCTGGACGCTGACGCGGTGCTGGCGCGGTTTCCTGCCGCCCGGCTGACGACCAATGGCGAAATCACGCTTCGGATCGAGGATGGGGCAACCGCCGGGCGCTGGCTCGACATGATCCGGGCAGCGGGATAGGAGGTCTCATGTCCTGGCTTTCGCGCCTGTTTGGCGGCAAATCCGACGCAAATCCCGCGCCCAAGGCCGCGGGGGCCGAGATCTACAAGGAATTTGCCATCACACCGGCCCCGATCCGCGAAGGCGCCGTCTACCGCGTCGCCGCGAGGATCGAAAAGGATGGCAAGACCCACCAGCTTGTCCGCGCTGACACGATGGCCTCGCTGGACGAGGCGACCGCCTTCTCGCTGGCCAAGGCCAAGCAGATGATCGACCAGAACGGCGACAGGATGTTCGGCTAGGACCTGCCGTCCGCTGGCTGCCGCAGCGCATCATGCGGCTGGCGTCTGTCGCACTCATTCCTGTCTGCCCCCGGGGAACCGCCCGCCGCGCCTGCCGTTGACCTGACGACCCCAACCGCAGGAGACGGCGATGGCGACCAAACCCAGCCCCAAACCCGGTGCCCAGACCGCGCAGCCGCGCGGCGAGAAGGGGATGCCGAAGCCCAGTGCCAAGCCCTTGTCGGAAGAGAACAAGGAAACCCGCAAGGGCGGCAAGTAACGGACCGACATACCGCAGGCGGCGCAAGGGCTTTCCCGACCTTGCGCCCCTCCCCCTTTGCAACGCAGTCTGCGGGGAACCCGGACCCCGAACCCGAGACGCGCTATGTCCCTTCGCCCTCTCTCGCTTGGCCTCGCCACGCTTTGCCTTGCCCTTGCGCCCCTGCCCGCCCTGGCCGATTGCCCAAGCGCCGGGGCGATGGTCTTCTCCTGCCAGATCGGCAAGAAATCCGTGACCGTCTGCCATATGGGCGATGCGCTGATCTATTCCTACGGCGCCAAGGCCAAGCCGGACCTGACCATCTCCGAACCGCTGGAAACGGTCGCCTATACGCCGTGGCCCGGCATCGGCAGCAGCATCTGGGAAACCGTCGCCTTCCAGAACCAAGGCTACACTTACGAAGTCTGGACCTCGATCGAACGCGACCCCGACAGCACCCAGCCGCTGCAAGGCGGGATCAATGTGCTGAAGGGCGAGGCGCTTCAGGCGCAACTGATCTGCGACAATGGCACGGCCTCGAACCCGCTGGACGGGATCTACGGGCTGAAGGAAAGCATCGGTCAGTGCTGGGATTTCGACAGCCGGTCCTGGCAGACCGCCTGCAACTAGAGGTCGCGCAGACTTTCAGGCGACGGACTTTCAGGCGACGGATTTTTAGGCGGGCGGCGGCTCCAGCCCCTGCCAGGCTTCGCCCATGGCCGAGATGCAGGACTGGCCCGAGACCCAGTTCTGCACCAGGGTCCAGTCGCCCTTCTCATCGGCCCAGACCTCGATCACCGCCTCTTCGCTGCGCATTCCCATGCCGCGCAACTGCGCCCCCTGCCCTTTCTCAAGCCGCTGCACCATCTCGGCCCGCGGGGCGCAGATCACCTCGGCAATCGGCCCCTCTGCCAAGGCAGGGCTGGCCACCAGCAGAAGGCAAAGGCCGAGTCGCTGTTCCATGCACGGAAAGGTAACACGAAAATGACGGGGTCCACGCAAGACTTGCCGTGCCTGCGACGGCGATCTTCATCCTGGCATACATATCCCCCGGGGGCCGCCGAACTGCATCGGCCCCCCGGGTCAAGGGCCTATGCCAGATTGGCCTTGAAGAAATCGACCGTCCGCCCCCAGGCCAGTTCCGCCGCCGTCGCGTCATAGCGGGGGGTCGAGTCATTGTGGAAGCCGTGATTCACGCCTTCGTAGATATAGGCCTCATAGCGCGTCCCCGCCGCCTTTAGCGCCGCCTCATAGGCGGGCCAGCCCTCGTTGATCCGCTCATCAAGCCCGGCATAATGGATCAGCAGCGGGCATCTGATCTTCGGCACATCCTCGGCTTTGGGCTGGCGGCCATAAAAGGGCACCGCGCCCCCCAGTTCGGGAAAGGCCACCGCACAGGCATTGGCGACGCCGCCGCCATAGCAGAAGCCCGTCACGCCGACCTTGCCGGTCGATCCGTCATGCGCCAGAAGCCATTCCACCCCGGCGAAGAAGTCGTTCATCAGTTTGGCCGGATCGACCGTGGCCTGCAACTCGCGGCCCTTCTCGTCATTGCCGGGATAGCCGCCGACCGAGGTCAGCCCGTCCGGTGCCAGCGCAAGGAAGCCCGCCTTGGCCAGACGCCGGGCGACATCCTCGATATAGGGGTTCAGGCCGCGGTTTTCATGCACCACCAGCACGGCGGGCAGTTTGCCCGGCCCTGCGGCAGGCCGCACCAGATAGGCCCGCACCTCGGCATTGCCCTGCGGCGAGGGGTAGGTGACGTAATCCGCCACGATATCCGGGTCGTTGAAACTGACCTGCTCGGCCAGTGCATAGTCGGGCGACAGCATCGACAGGATCGCCGTCGCCGTCAGCCCCCCCACCGCAAACTTGCCCGCCCGATCCAGAAACTCGCGCTTGGTGATCTTGCCATGAGCGTAGAAATCATAGAGTTCCAGCAATTCCTGGTCGAAATCCGCCGCGGTCATCCGTGTCATCGCATCTCTCCCTGTTGCATGTTCCGCGCAAGTCTAGCCAGAAAACCCCAAAACCCCGCGTCACAGCGGCGTGAGTCTTGCCCGCCACACCCACCTTCCCAGATGCGGTAGGTGCTATTTCCCCTTTGCCCAGATGCAGGCAGCTCTCCTATAGTCGGTGGCAATCACGGGGGCACACCCCCGGACTCTGAGGCAGGCCAATAACAAAAAGCAAGGAGGGGGCGATGCGCTGCCCATTCTGCGGCAATATCGACACCCAGGTGAAGGACTCGCGCCCCGCCGAGGATCACGTCTCGATCCGGCGGCGGCGCTTTTGCCCGGCCTGTGGCGGGCGCTTCACCACCTATGAGCGCGTGCAGCTGCGCGATCTCGTGGTGATCAAATCCTCGGGCAAGCGCGAGGATTTCGACCGCGACAAGCTGGAGCGCGCGATCCGCATCGCGATGCAGAAACGCCCGATCGACCCCGAACGCATCGACCAGATGATCAGCGGAATCGTGCGGCGGCTGGAGAGCCTGGGGGAAACCGACATCCCCTCCAAGCAGATCGGCGATATCGTCATGGAAAGCCTGGCCCGGATCGACACCGTGGCCTATGTGCGCTTTGCCAGCGTTTACAAGAACTTCCAGGCTGCGGGCGATTTCGACCGCTTCGTAAGCGAGCTGCGCCCGGGCGAAAAGCCCGAAGAGTGAGCGGTCCTTTGACAGACGGGGACCATATGGCCCATGCCCTGCGCCTTGCGGCGCGGGGTCTTGGGCGCTGCTGGCCCAACCCGTCGGTCGGCTGCGTTCTGGTGAAGGACGGCCGCGTCATCGGCCGCGGCACCACCGGCCCAGGCGGGCGGCCCCATGCCGAACGCATCGCCTTGGCCCAGGCGGGCGGGGCCGCGCAGGGCGCGACCGCCTATGTCACGCTGGAACCCTGCGCCCATCACGGCAAGACCAGCCCCTGCGCCGAGGCGCTGGTGGGGGCGGGCGTCGCCCGCGTCGTCACCGCCCTGACCGATCCCGATCCGCGCGTGGCGGGGGGTGGCCATGCCATCCTGCGCGCCGCGGGCATCTCCGTCACCGAGGGCGTGCTGGCCGATCAGGCCGCCCGCGTGACCCAGGGCTTCCTCAAGCGCGTGACGCGAGGCCTGCCCTTCGTGACGCTGAAACTCGCCGCTTCGCTGGATGCCCGCACCGCCATGGCATCGGGCGAAAGCCGCTGGATCACCGGGCCGGAGGCCCGCGCCCATGTCCATCTCTTGCGCCTGACGCATGACGCGGTGCTGGTCGGCGGCGCGACGGCCCGGGCCGATGACCCCGATCTGACCGTGCGCCATCTGGGCGGCACCGCGCAGCCGCTGCGCCTTGTCCTGGACAGCCGCCTGTCCCATTCCCCCGACAGCCGCCTTGGCCGCAGCGCCGGGGCGCATCCGGTCTGGCTTTTGCACAGCGACGCCGCCCCCGAGGCGAACCGCCGCGCCTGGAAGGCTGCGGGGGCAAGGCTTCTGCCCTGCCCTGCCACCTCCGAGGGTCGCCTCGATCTGCCCGCCGCCTTCCGGCTCCTGGCGCAGGAAGGGCTGACCCGTGTGCTGGTCGAGGCCGGGGCCACCCTGGCGGCTGCGCTGGTCAAGGAAAGCCTGGCCGATGATCTTGCGCTTTACAGTGCGGGCCGATTGCTCGGGGCCGAGGCCCGCCCGCTTCTGGGGCCGCTGGGCATCTCGGCCCTGGCCGACACGCCAAGGCTGACCCTGCGCGAAGCCCGGCAGATCGGTGCCGATCAGTTCAGCCTCTGGTCCTTCTGACCGGCCCCTGTTCCGCCATTACCAATGCCCGGTATTCTCCATACTTGCCCAGGGCTCCTGCGGCGGCAGGGCTGTGCCCATTTGCAGGATTTCGACCGAGATATTGTCGGGCGAGCGCACGAAGGCCATCCGGCCATCGCGCGGCGGGCGGTTGATCAAGACGCCATTCTCCTGCAGATGCGCGCAAAAGGCGTAGATATCCTCGACCTCATAGGCCAGATGGCCGAAATGGCGGCTGTCGCTGGGCAGGCCCTCGTCGCCATCCCAGTTATAGGTCAGTTCGACCGGGCAATCCGGCTGGCCGGGCGGCGCCATGAACACCAGCGTAAACCGCCCCGCCTCGCTTTCATGACGCCGCGTCTCTTCCAGACCCAGAAGCTCGTAGAAGGCGATGGATTTCTCAAGGTCCAGCACCCGGACCATGGTGTGAAGATATCTGATCTGCATGGGCAAGCCCTCCTTTTGGCCCAATCATAGGCTGGGACCGCCGCAGAAGGACAGGGCGCAAGCTGCGAAAACCGCCGCCGGAAGGATCAGAATTTCGAACGGATCGAGAAACCCACGCCCAGAGTTTCGCTGTCGAACAGGCTGACATTTGAATCCGTGCGTTGCGCGCCCAGCGTCATCACCGGGATGAACCCCATGTAATCGGCCTTCTCGAATGCCAGCGACAGCTCGCTCCCAAGTGTGAAATCCTGACGCCCGCCCAGAGAGTAGCGCGAATGGTCATAATCCCGCGTCTCGGCCCAGAGCCCAAGGGATAGCCCTGCCGCCCCCCCCAGAACGGGTTTCGCCTTGTCCCAGTCCAGGCGCAGCCGACCGGCGAAATGGTCGATCTCGGGCGAATCCGACTGCGTGTCGCGTGCCATGACTTCCAGTTGCAGCCGATCGCCGCGCACCAGCCGCCGCGTCACGCCAAAACGAAAAGTGGCGACATCCGCCGAGCGGATCGAGGAATCCAGCCGGTTCTGCCGCTCGATGCTGACGCCCCCGCGCAAGACCGTCCGGGGATCGACCGCTTTGGACAATCCCAGATCCAGCCGCGCATAGTCCGACATCGGGTCGCCGCCATACCAGCTGTGGCCCAGGCCAAAGCCCACCGTCGCCTCGCCCCCCTCGAAGGGCTTCCAGGCATGTTCAATCCCGGCCTCCAGTGCCGAGTAGGCGTAATCGGCTCCGCGCGCCCCGGGGGCCTGCGCCTTGGCCTTGTCCGAAAGTGTGACGAAGGTCTGCACAATGCCAAGCCGCAAGTCGGTCTTTGACTTTTCGTCCTCCTGCACACGGTAGCGCAGCGTGATCGCGGCATCGCCCTCAAGGCCCGAAAGAGCCTGAGCGTCGCCCGACAGGACCAGCGGCAGTCCGTAGAACCACAGGATGCTTGAGGAGGAGCCGTTGTTGACATTGGAGGACGGCCGCACCGAGGCGTCGAAACGCAGCCAAAGCCGACTGCGGGTACGGACATAGCGGAAATCGCGCTCGGCAGCCCGGCGGGCGCCTTGGTCGGGTGCCACTTCCATGGCGCGGCGCAGCCAGAACTGGGCGCGGAACTTCGATCCGCTCGAGGCGAGGCCCTGCGCCATCACCATGGCCGCATCGTATTTCTCGCCCGGCTCGTCTGCGGTCTTCCAGGCAAGCCTTGCGGTGGTGATAGCCTCGCGGTTGCGCCCGAGGTCGCGTTCGGCCCGGGATTTCACCGACAATGCCCTGGCATCGCCTGGATCGCGGGCGACCAGCGCATCTGCAAGTGCCAGAGCTTCTTCCGGATTGCCGCTCTCAAGCAACAGGGCCGCCAGCGCGAGTGTGTTTTCCGGATTAAGCACCATGGCCTCGGCGGACGCCCTTTGCGGCGCGCCCGCCAGGGCCAGAGCCACGAAGGCCCCCCCTACCCAGTGCAGAATTCCGCGCAATGCGCGCGCCCTAGCGATAGCCGATGAATCCGCCCGTCTCGCGCACGGTCACGCCACTGAGATTCGGGTATTCGGATTCAACCACGATGATGCCGACAATCTCTTCGGCATTGCTGCCCGAAACGATCGCATAGTAATTGCCGGTCTCATAGGTGATCGCAGTCGGGCTGCTGCCGCTGTAATCGACCAGAAAACTGTCGATGAAGCCGCGGATTTCACCATTGGCATCGATGACGCCCGGACCGACGCGGAAGGTCAGGACCGGCAGTTCTGTCATCTGCGGGTTGCCGGGATCAGGGCGGAACTGCGCGTTCATCTGCCCGAGAACCGCGGCGGTGATGTTGTTGCCGTCAGTATCGAAAATCTGGCGATTGTCTATCCGGCCCTGCACCGCGTCGCCGTCGTTGAAATCCTCAAAGTCGATGGCAACGAAGGCGTCGCCCGTCACATAGCGCAGGCCCGAGGCCCCGTTGAAATCCTGGATAGCGGCATAGTCGCCCGAATACCCGGCCTGCCCTGTCCGCGGCAACACGACGCCTTCGGAGCGCCGCATGACGAAACCGCCGAAACCGTAGCCGATATAGGCGCCGGTCCGGACGATGGCGAAAGACGTTTCACCGCTGTCGGACACCCCGGCCAGCAGCCGGTGCTGGAACTGCGGGATCGGGCGGCCGGAATAGGGGTCGTTCACGACTTCCGAGGCCTCGTAGACCCGATAAGGCCCAAGGCTGGCCACGGCCGTACCCCGCTCGTAAAGGTTCGCGCCGTCAAATCCCAGGTTGTCGACCGAGAAGGTATCCGAGTCGGGGTTGTAGGTGATGTTCTCGGCATAGCCGTTGCCCGTCCCCTCCTCTCGCGCCTCGTAACGGAGTATGGCACGGCTAGCGCCCGGCGATGTCGTTCCGGGCAGCGGCTCAACCGGATTCTCCGGGTTGGTGCCTCCGTCATCTGGCAGAAAAGGGTTGCCGCCGCACCCGGCCAGAAAACCGGCGCATAGAAGTGAGGAGAGAATGCGTCGTGCCATGGTCGCGTACCCGGAAAATTGCAACAATCCACAGTAGGGTTGCCGTCAAACCCCTTGTAAGTCAAAGCAGAAACGGTTTGTCCACAGGTTTCGCCCGACCCGTTGCCGCCCCGCATCACGCTTGATCCTGCGCTTTGCCAGCGCGCCCATACCAGATATGGTTACCCCCGACTCATTGCGACGCAAGAAAGGCCATGCCCATGCCCCTGACACCCGACCAGATGGCCGAAATCGAAGCCGCCCGCGCCACGCCGCGCCAGACGCTGCGGGCGGTGTCCGAGGGGATGGAGGCGCATCTTTACCGTGCCACGCCCGTCCTCGACCACGGCTTCATCCGGGTTGTCGACTATATGGGCGATGACAGTGCCATCGTGCAGGCGGCCCGCGTCTCCTATGGCGCCGGCACGAAGCATGTCTCGAATGACGAGGGGCTGATCCGTTATCTGATGCGGCACTGGCACTCGACCCCGTTCGAGATGTGCGAGGTCAAGCTGCATGTGAAACTGCCGGTCTTCGTCGCACGGCAGTGGATCCGCCACCGCACCGCCAACGTCAATGAATATTCGGCGCGCTATTCCATCCTCGACCGCGAATTCTACATCCCCGCGCCCGAGCAGCTTGCCGCGCAATCCACCGTGAACAACCAGGGCCGGGGTGAGGTTCTGACCGGAGATGAGGCCGCGCGGGTTCTGGAGATGCTGAAATCCGACGCCAACCGCAGCTATGACCATTACGAGGCGATGCTGAGCCAGGAGGGCCAGCAGGGCCTGGCGCGCGAATTGGCCCGCATGAACCTGCCCGCCAATGTCTATACGCAATGGTATTGGAAGGTGGACCTGCACAACCTGTTCCACTTCCTGCGCCTGCGCGCCGATGCCCATGCCCAATACGAAATCCGGGTCTATGCCGAGGCGATTGCCCAGGCGGTCAAGGATTGGGTGCCCCTGGCCTTCGCCGCATTCGAGGATTACCGCATGGGCGGCGTGACGCTTTCTGCCAAGGCGATCGCGGTGTTGAAAAGACGGCTCGCCGGTGAGACGGTGGGACAGGAAGCGTCCGGCATGTCGAAAGGCGAGTGGCGGGAGTTTGTGGAGGTCTGGGGCTAAACGGACCAGTCTTCTTCGCAATTTTCATCCGCTCGCGCCCTTTACTTGAAAACGTAATGAGGTAGCGCATGAACAAGTCCAGCTCCGAAGGAGAGGCGCCTGCGGGCGCCCCCCCGGCAGATCCGAGAAAATGGGCCTTAAACCCTCTGGCAGATGGCAGCCCGGAGCACGCCCTGGAAATGTATCGCATTTTTCGGGAATATGTCGTGCACGAGAATGACCTGATCAACCATCGCATGAGCTGGTTTGTCACCCTCAACTCATTCCTCTTTGCATCGGTGGCGCTGATCATCGGCATCGAAAACAAGCCCGCCTTCATCGAGGAATGGAGTATCTTTGCTTTTGTCGCGGCTGTTTCGGCTGTTGGTTTTTTTGCCTCTGTCGCGACAAACTGGTCGGTTGTCGCCGCCTTCGATGCTCTCAAATCCGTGCGGGATCTGTGGGTCTGGAAATACGAGCCAAGAGATCTGGGCAATAACGGCAAAGGTCCGAAACTTACACGAATTGACGCAGATCAGGTCTTTCCACACATCAAGGGCGGCGGGCCGGGGCTTGCCATCTCCAAGCGGGGCGCGCGGGCCTGGAAATTCTCGACATTGCTGGTATCGGCAATCTGGGCTGTGATTTTCTGCTACGCCGTCTGGCGGCTGATTTCGTCTTTCCCCGTCGCAACCGGATAAACGGTGATTTGCTCGCACGGCCCTGAAACCACTCCGGCAGTTTTCGCCCGCCCCGCAACCGAGGCGGGCGAAACGCAGGCGTCACACCCCCGCATCCACCCTGATCTGCCGCACCTGATCGGCGGTCAGATAGCCCGTCACCGTCGCCCCCTCATCGCGCTGCCAGGCGGCGATCGCGGTGCGGGTGTTGCGGCCGAAGACGCCGTCGGCGCCATAGGTGCTGTAGCCCAACCGGGTCAGCCCGCGCTGGAGGGCAACCTTTTCCGATACGGACAGCCCCAGCAGGCTTTCCTCCAGCGCGGCATTGCCGGTGCCATCGCCGGGCGGGGGCGAGACGGTGCCCGCCTGCTTGGCGATCAGCGTCACTTGCGCCCCGGTCACATAGCCGGTCTGGGTCTGCTTGTTCGCCTTCTGCCAGGCCGAAATCGCGGCCCGCGTCCGGCTGCCCCACAGTCCGTCGGCCACGCCGGTGTTATAGCCGATCTTGGTAAGCTGGCTCTGGATCGTGATGCGCTGGCTGCGCGTCAGGCCCAGCTGGGCCTCGGTCTCGGCCGCGGTCAGCACGCCGCCGGACGGCGGGTTGGCGGGCGGCGTGACCACCGCGCCGCCGTCAAGCAGCGTCTCAAGCTGCGCCTGGGTCAGATAGCCGGTGCCGGTCTGGCCGCTGTCGCGCTGCCAGGCCAGAATCGCCGAGCGGGTGTTACGGCCCCAGACACCATCGGCGCCATAGGTGCTGTAGCCCAGCCGGGTCAGTCGCCGCTGCACGGCGACACGCTGGTTGAAGGTGATGCCCAGCCGCGCCTCGATCTGGGCGGCGGTGTCGGCGCCCGGCTCGGCCGTGCCGCCCAGCCGCGCAATGGCATTCTGCGCATTCACCCGATAGATCCCGTCGGGGAACTTGGCCAGATAGTCGCGATAGGCCGCGATGGTATTGGCCTCGCGCGCGGCGATATAGGCGTTCTTGTCCAGCTCCTGCCGGATCAGCGATTGCGCGACGCCGGAAACGACATCGCCAAGGTCGGTCTGCGCCCGGGCGGGCGCGGCAAAAGCCAGGCCGGTCGCAAGGCCGGTGGCCAGAAGAAGGGGCTTGGAAAGGCTGCGCATGATCTGTCGCTTCCTGTTATTGGGGGCCAAAACGGCCACAGGGATTTGCGATCACAACGCGCGGGGGCGAAAACGGTTTCGCATCATGCGGCGGCGGCCTTTGCGGCGCGGCGCCGATATGTTAACAGAAGATAAAAGGCGGCAAGCCAAGTGCTTGATTTTGCTTGCGCCCACCCCATGTCTCTGCGTGAGACAATCTCTTGCCCCGGAAAGGCCCGCCCATGATCCTTTATGGCATTGCGACCTGCGACACCTGCAAAAAGGCGCTGAAGGCCCTGGAACGGGCCGGTCACGATGTGAGCTTCCGCGACATCCGGGCCGAGCCGCTCAGCCCGGCGGAAATTGCCGAAATCGTGGGTGAATTCGGCGACGCCGCGGTGAACAAGCAGTCCACCACCTATCGCGGCTTCAATGAATTTCTCAAGGCCTCGGACCCCGAGGCGCAGATCGCTGCCCAGCCCACGGTGATGAAACGGCCCGTGATCAGGGCGGACCGCTGGCACCTGGGCTGGGATGCGAAAACCGAGGCTGCGCTGACGGCGTAAGGCTGCCTAAAGCAGCTTCAGCTCGCCCGCCGACTGCTTCCCGTCACGGCCCGAAAGCAGCTCGTAGCCGATCTTCTGGTTGTCATTCAGACCCTTGAGCCCGGCGCGCTCGACCGCCGAGATATGCACGAACACGTCCTTGCCGCCGTCATCCGGCGCAATGAACCCATAGCCTTTCGTCGCGTTGAACCACTTCACGGTGCCCGTCGGCATTCCGTCTCTCCCCATTCGAAACTTCCCGTCGGCGTCATTGCCCCGGGCGTAGCCGCCAGGTCTTTCGGCCTTTCGTCAGAGAGAGGCAGTCAGAAAGTCTGTCGTTACTAAGGCTCAGAATGCCAGTTCGGACCAGAAAATCAAGGAATTTGGCACTATTCAGCGCGGGGCCGCCAAGGCCTGCCCAGAAGTCGGTCAAGCGACAGCGGCCCTCCACCTTTGAGAACCAGCACGACCAGCAGCAACAACCATAGCGCGCGCTGGTCGGCGATCAGCCCGTCCGAGGCGCGGTCGAACCACGCCCCCGCCGCCGCGCCATGGCCATAGATGTCGGTCAGGCTCTGCACGGCGACAAAGCCGATCATCCCCATCGCCGCCAGCCGCGTCGCCAGACCAAGGGCGATCAGCGTGGGCAATAGCAGTTCGGCCCAGGTGCCGGCCAGCACGACCAGCGTCGCGAATCCACCCAGTTGCGAGGCGTCATAGCCCGCGGCCTCAAGCTGGCGCGGAAAGATCTGCGCATAGGCGCCAGCCGAAGGCGAGAACAGCCCCGCACCGATCTTGGTCAGGCCCGAGGCCCAGA
This sequence comes from Fuscovulum sp., assembly GCA_041916535.1. Classification (GTDB taxonomy): domain Bacteria; phylum Pseudomonadota; class Alphaproteobacteria; order Rhodobacterales; family Rhodobacteraceae; genus Pseudogemmobacter. The sequence continues at coordinate 144,647 of JAYRZG010000011.1, forward strand.
AATACCCCAGCAGCACCCCGGCAAAGACCAGCCGCGCCAGCGTCGCCAGAAGCGCATCCTGCCGGTTGAGCAACCCTGTCACCCGCGTCCAGATCAACATCCCTCCACCCCCGAAACCGCGCCCTGCGCCAGCAATAGCCCCAGAACCCCGCCCGCATCGAACACGTCGCCGCCCGCCTCGATCGCATCCGCCAGGTTCGCCCCGGCCAAAAGCGCCGCGATAAAGCCCCCGCCGCCGGGCGGCAGAAGATGCGGTGCCGGATCGAATCCTTGCCGCAGCACCAGCACGTCCTGCGCCGCCGGCACAGGGTTCGGTCCGGCCGCCATGTTCGCCGCCCAGATCGCATGGATCGGCCAGTCCGACCGCAGCAGCCGCATCGAAGGCGCAAGGCGCAGGCGGCGGGCCAGCAGGTCTTCCGGTGCGACTCCGGTCAGGTCGGCAGGCACATGATCGGCGGCGTGATAGCTTTCGCGGATCGCCTGCTCCAGCCGCGCCACGTCGGGCAGATAGGGCAGATGCGAGACCGGCGGGAAAGAGGTGAGGAAGTCCGGGAAGGCCGCACCATACAGCATCAGGATGCGGCTTTGCGGCGGATGGGCGCGCAGGAAGACCCCGGCCATCGCGGCGAAAAACGCCTCACCCACCAGTTTCCGCACCGCCGGAAACCCCGCCTCCAGCGCCTTGGTCAACCTACCGGCCACATTGTTGCGATAGACGTCAAAGCGCCGCCCGGCCGGCCGCCCCAAAGGGTCGACCAAGCCCGCAGGCACCGGCAGGTCCGGGTTCAACAACGCCGCGACAAAACCGGCCTCGCTCATCGCGCGCCCTCCAGCACCGCCCCGGCCAGGGCCGCCTCGCCCGCCAGAACCGGCCAGTCCGGCACATCGTCATCCCATTCGATCAGCGTCGGCTTCGCGCCGCCCCGGGCGATCACCCGGCGATACAGCGTCCAGACCCGGCCATCGACCGGCGCGGCATGGCTGTCGATCAGCAGGGGCGCGCCGGCATCGTCGACATCCTCATGATGCCCGCCCAGATGGACCTCGCCCACCAGATCCAGCGGGAAGGCATCGATGTAATCCTCGGCGCTCATCCTCTGGTTCACCGCGCTGATATGCACATTGTTGACATCCAGCAGCAGGAAACACCCGGTGCGCCGGGCGATCTCTTGCAGAAATTCAACTTCGGCCATCTCGGCCTCGGCAAAGGCGAGGTAGGAGGACGGGTTTTCCAATAGCATCCGCCGTCCCAGCACCTCCTGCACGCGGTCGATGTGATCGGCCACCCGGCGCAGTGTCGCGGCGGTATAGGGCAAGGGCAGAAGGTCGTTCAGGAAGGCCCCGTCATGGGTCGACCAGGCCAGATGCTCGGAAAAGCTCGCGGGGTTCAGCCAGGCGCACAGCGCCTTCAGCCGCGCCAGATGCTCCTCGTCCAGGGCCCCCTCGCCGCCGATCGACAGGCCGACGCCATGGACCGAAATCGGAAAGCGCTCGGACAGGTGCCGCAATTGGGCCAGGGGCCGCCCGCCCGCGCCCATGTAATTCTCGGCATGGATCTCCAGCCAGCCCACCGCGCCCGGATGGTCCAGCAGCGCGGAAAAATGCTGCGGCTTGTAGCCCACGCCGGGCCGCAGGGGCAGACCGCCCTCGATCAGATCGAACATGTCTCGCCCTTCATCTTGGTGCAAATACTCTCGGGGGGTCCGGGGGGCAGACAGCCCCCCGGCATCGGCCAAGGCCGCTTACATCGCCATGTCGCGATCGAGGGCCTCGAGGCTGCCCATGCGCGCCATGCCATCCTTGCCCGCAGGCAGTTCCATCGTGGTGCAGGTACCGGCCGGGACCAGCTTCCAGGCATTGCCCTGATAATCGACCTTCGAGGTCCCGGCGCAGGTCGTGCCTTCGCCCGCCTTGCAGTCATTCTGCCCGGCCAGCGCCACGCCGAAGCATTTCTCCATATCCTCGGCCTTGGCCGCGCCGGTCAGTTGCACGGTCATCGCACAGGCCAGCGCCGAAGCCACGGCCAGGGTTTTCGCTTGGATCGTCATGTCTGGGTCTCCCCGTTCAGAAGGTTTCCGCATCGCCTCATTCGCGATACGGCCTTCCTTTCGGCGAAGACCCCCGTCAGCATTACGCGCCGAACGGCCAGAAAATTTCTTCGTGACCGCGTAACGCGCAATTCCCTTACGCCGAAGCGAAAAGGCCGCCGCGATGCTGCGCGACGGCCTTTCCTTTCAGATCAGGGGCTTGGCCCTACGCCAGGTCGGGTGGCAGGGCCGCCTTGGCAAATTCGGCCACCGCCGCCTCAAAGCCCATCGTCTCGGTGCGTGTTTCACCCAGGCGGCGGACTGAAACAGTCCGCTCTTCGACTTCCTTCATCCCCACCGCAAGGATGACCGGAACCTTGCCGACGGAATGCTCGCGCACCTTGTAATTGATCTTCTCGTTGCGCAGGTCGGCCTCGGCCCGCACGCCCGCCTTGACCAGCGCCTCGACCACTTCGGTCACGAAAGGATCGGCATCCGAGACAATCGAGGCCACCACCACCTGACGCGGCGCCAGCCAGAAGGGCAGTTTGCCGGCATGGTTCTCGATCATCATGCCGATGAAACGCTCGAAGCTGCCCAGCACGGCGCGGTGCAGCATGAAGGGCCGGTGTTTCGCCCCATCCTCGCCGATATAGGCGGCATCCAGCCGCTCGGGCAGGTTCGGGTCAAGCTGCAGCGTGCCGCATTGCCAGTCGCGGCCGATGGCATCGGTCAGCACGAACTCCAGCTTGGGCGCATAGAAGGCACCTTCGCCGGGGAAGATCGTATAGCTGTGCCCCGCCGCCGTGACGGCATTGGCCAGCGCCGCTTCCATCTTGTCCCAGATCTCGTCGGAACCCACGCGCTTTTCCGGCCGGGTCGACAGCTTGATCCGCCATTTGTCAAAGCCAAGCTCGGCATAGATTCGCGCGAGGAATTCGATGAACTTCTGGCTCTCGGCCTCGATCTGCTCAAGCGTGCAGAAGATATGCGCGTCGTCCTGGGTAAAGCCTCGCACCCGCATGATGCCATGCAAGGCACCCGAAGGCTCATAGCGCGCGCAAGAGCCGAACTCGGCGATGCGCAGCGGCAGGTCGCGATAGGATTTGATGCCCTGATTGAAGATCTGCACATGGCAGGGGCAGTTCATCGGCTTCAGCGCGTTGATGACCTTTTCCCGCGCGCCTTCCTCGTCCACTTCGACGATGAACATGTTCTCGCGGTAGTTTTCCCAATGGCCCGAGGCTTCCCAGAGCTTGCGGTTCACCACCTGGGGCGTGTTCACCTCGACATAGCCATCGGCGCGCTGGCGGCGGCGCATATAGTCTTGCAGCGTGGTGTAGATCGTCCAGCCATTCGGATGCCAGAACACCTGGCCCGGCGCCTCCTCCTGCATGTGGAACAGGTCCATCTCGCGGCCCAACTTGCGGTGGTCGCGCTTGGCGGCCTCTTCCAGCATGTGAAGATGCGCCTTCAGATCGTCGCGGTTCTTGAAGGCCAGGCCATAGATGCGTTGCAGCATCGGGCGCGAGGCATCGCCCAGCCAATAGGCCCCCGCCACATGGGTCAGCTTGAATCCGTCGGCCGGCACCTGGCCCGTATGCTGGAAATGCGGCCCCCGGCACAGATCCTGCCAGTCGCCATGCCAGTACATGCGAATGTCTTCGCCTTCGGGGATGCGGTCCAGCAGCTCCAGTTTGAACTTCTCGCCCTTGCCCCGGTAATATTCGACCGCCGCGTTGCGCGACCAGACCTCTGTCCGCACCGGCTCGCGCGCGTTGATGATCTTTTTCATCTGCGCTTCGATCGCGCCCAGGTCTTCCGGCGTGAAAGGCTCGGCCCGGTCGAAATCGTAGAACCAACCGTAATCGCGCACCGGGCCGATGGTGACCTTGGTGTCGGGCCACAGCTCTTGCACGGCGCGGGCCATGATATGCGCGCAGTCATGGCGGATCAGCTCCAGGGCCGGGCCGTCATCTTTGAGCGTGTTCAGGCTGATATTGGCATCTTCGGCGATCGGCCATTGCAGATCCCAGTGCTTGCCGTTGACCTGGGCCGAGATCGCAGCCTTGGCCAGCGATGGCGCGATGGATTGCGCCACTTCGGCGGCGGTCACCCCTGCGGGGTAGTCGCGCTTGTTGCCATCGGGGAAGGTGAGGGAGATTTGGGCCATGGCCTGATCCTCGTCGTTCTGGCGCCTACGAAACGCCCGGTTGCGGGTTATGTCGGGCGACTGATTGCCTTTGCCCGGAGGCGCCGTCAAGCCCCGCCTTGCCGCCCCGTCGCCGATCTGGCAGCGTGGGGCGATCCGCCTGTGGGGCCGTCATGCGCAGCTTCGCCGAAATCCTGGACACCGCCATCGCCCGCAAGGGTAGCCGCGAGGCCGTGCTTGCAGGCGCGATGCCGGTGAAATCCGCGGAAGAGATCGCGGCCATCCAAGATGACCGCTGGCTGGCGCAGATGGCGCGCGGCATTTTCCAGGCGGGCATCAGCTGGGCGGTGGTCGAGGCGAAATGGCCCGGCATCGAAGCGGCCTTCCACGGATTCGCCCCCGCCCGCGTCGCGATGATCGAGGGCGATGCGCTGGACGCCCTGCTCTCGGACCCGCGCGTCATCCGCTCGGGTGCCAAGATCGTGGCGATCCGCGACAATGGCGCCGAACTTGCCGCCCATCCGGGCCTGGGCCGCCGCGTGGCCGATTGGCCGGTCAGCGACTTTGCCGGGCTTCTCGCCGATCTGAACACGCGCTTCAGCCGTCTTGGCGGCTCGACCGGGGCCTATATGCTGCGGGTGATGGGGAAAGAGGGCTATATCCTGTCGCGCGATGTGGTGGCGCGGTTGCAGGCGGAAGCGGTCATCTCCGGCCCCGCCACCTCGGCAAAGGCGATGAAGGCGATCCAGACCGCGTTCAACCGCTGGAAGGAAGAATCGGGCCTGCCGCTGAACCAGATCAGCCGGGTTCTGGCGCAGTCGATCGACGCGGGCTAGGCTGCCCGCGACAGGAGACCCCAATGCCCGACTTTCACACGACGCAAGCCGGACGCCGGCTGGCCTATGTCAAAACCGCCGGAACCGCCCCCGGCATCGTCTTTCTCGGCGGGTTCAAATCTGACATGCAGGGCACCAAGGCGGTGTTTCTGGAAGACTGGGCCCGCGCCCGAGGCCATGCCTTCCTGCGTTTCGATTATTCCGGCCATGGCCAATCCTCGGGCGCATTCGAGGAGGGCTGCATCGGCGACTGGGCGGCGGATGCCCAGGCCATGATCGAGGCGCAGACAGTGGGCCCGCAGATCCTGGTCGGCTCGTCGATGGGCGGCTGGATCTCTCTTCTGATGACCAAAGCGTTGCCGCCGGGCCGTATCGCAGGCCTTGTCACCATCGCCGCCGCGCCCGATTTCACCACCAGGACCTGGGAGGAGGAACTGACCGAAGCGCAGCGGCAGGAAGTGCTGGCAACGGGCCAGACCGCGCTGCCGTCGGACTATGGCGCGCCCTATGTCTTTACCCGCAAGCTGTTTGACGATGGCGCGCAGCAGCGCGTGCTGACCGCGCCCCTGCCCCTGCCCTTCCCCGTGCGTTTCCTGCAAGGCACCGCCGATACCGATGTGCCGCCGCAGGTTGCCCTGAACCTTTTGGACCATGCCAGCGGCCCCGACATCCGCCTGACATTGATGCGCGATGCCGACCACCGTTTCTCGACGCCCGACTGTCTGGCGCTGATCGCTGCCTCGGTCGCCGACGTGCTGGACCGCGCCTAGGATGCGCCGGGCGGGCGCGATCCTTCTGATCCTGCTGGCGATGATCGGCCTTGGCTGGGCGCTCGCCCCGGTCGAGCCGGTCGACCGCACGATCAGCTTCGATGCCGCGACCCTGCCCGATGATCTTGACGCCTATCTTGCGGCAGAGGAAGCCCGCTTCCCCGACATCACCCCAGGCACCGCCAAGCGCATCCTCTGGGCCGGAGAGAAAGGTGCGAGAACGCCCCTTTCCATCGTCTATTTGCACGGCTTCTCTGCCACGCTTCAGGAGATCCGTCCCGTCCCGGACGAGGCCGCCAAGGCCCTTGGCGCGAACCTCTTCTACACCCGCCTCGCCGGTCATGGCCGCGGTTCCGCCGCCATGGCCGAAGCCACGGCAGGCGACTGGGTCGAGGATACGGCCGAAGCACTGGCCATCGGCCGCAGGCTGGGCGAACGGGTTCTGGTGATCGCGACCTCGACCGGGGCCACGCTGGCCGCACTGGCCGCCACCGATCCGAAGATGAATGCCAACCTTGCCGGGATCGTGATGATTTCGCCCAATTTTCGCGTCCAGAACCGCGCCGCGATCATTCTCGATCTGCCCTGGGCCCGGGTCTGGGGCCCGTGGCTGGCGGGCAGGACCATCGGCTTCACGCCGGAAAACCCCGACCACGCGAAATACTGGACGACCGAATATCCCTCTGCCGCCGCTTTTCCGATGGCCGCCCTGCTGCGCGCGGCGCGCGGGCTGGACTATGCCCAGGCCAAAGTGCCGCTTCTGGTCTTCTATTCGCCCGAAGACCATGTGATCGACCCCGCCGCCATCGGGCCCGTCACCGGGGCCTGGGGCGGCCCGGTCCGCATCGAGGAACGCCATATGCGCCCCGGCGACGACCCGTGGAGCCATGTCATCGCGGGCGATATCCTTTCCCCCGGCCAGACCGAGGAAACCGTCGCCCTGATCCTGGATTGGGCGCACGGGCTATGACCGATCCGCTGATCGTCCTGCCCGGGTTCATGGCCGATGCGCGCGGCTTCATGCCCCAGATCGTCGATCTGGGCGCCGACCGGCCAGTGACGGTGATCCTGCCCAACAGCGCCGAGACGGTGGAACAGATGAGCCTGGCCACCCTGCCTGCCCTGCCGCCGCGTTTCGCGCTGCTAGGCCATGGGCTTGGCGGCGATGTGGCGCTGGACATCCTGCGCCGCGCGCCCGAGCGGGTCAGCCGCATCGCCCTTGTCTCGACCGATCCCCTGGCCGAACCGCCCGCCGTGGCCGCAAGCCGGGAGGCCCGGCTGGTGACGGCGCGGGCGGGACGTCTGGCCGAGGCGCTGGCGCAGGACCTGCCCGCCACCGCGCTGGCCGCGACGGAATGGCGCGACGAGGTTCTGGCACTTTGCGCCGATATGGGCCTGCGGCTGGGACTGGCCAGCTATATCCGCCAGACCCGCGCCCTTCAGCGCCGCCCCGATCAGCAGAAGACCCTGCGCAAGCTGCGCCTGCCCGCGCTGATCCTGGCCGGGGCCGAGGACCGTCTGGTGCCGCCGCGGCGGCAAGAGTTTCTGGCCGGTCTGATGCCGCTGGCGCGGTTCGAAAGCATCGCCGAGGCTGGCCATATGCCGCAGCTTGAACAGCCCGACACCGTCACCGCGGCCCTGCGCAGCTTTCTGGCCGGGCCGCTGCTGCTGCGTTAGGGCCGCACGATCCTTCGCCGAAGGACCGCCGCGCGCGCCTAGTTCGACGAAGCCAGCTTGATCGGCGCGGCCTTCTTCGGGTCCGTCCTGCCGGAATTCGCGTCGATGAAGGCCAGCACCAGCGGCCGGATGTTCAGCCGCCAGCTCTTGCCCGCGAAGATGCCGTAATGGCCCGCGCCGGGTTCAAGGTGGTTGGTCTTCTTCTCCTCCGGCACGCCGGTCAGAAGCTTCAGCGCGGCGACGCATTGGCCGGGGGCCGAGATGTCGTCATTCGCGCCCTCGACCGTTTTCACCGCGACCTTGGTGATCTTGCCGATATCCACCCGCTTGCCGCCGACCGTAAAGACGTTGCGCGCGATCTCGCGGTTCTTGAAGATGCGCTCAACCGTGGTCAGGTAGAATTCCGCCGCCATGTCCATGACCGCAAGATATTCGTCATAAAAGCGGTTATGGGCGTCGTGATCGCCCGCCTCGCCCCGCGCCACCCGCAGGATCTGCTCGGAAAAGGCCTTGGAATGGCGGTCGGCATTCATCGACATGAAACCGGCCAGTTGCAGCAGCCCCGGATAGACCAGCCGCCCCGCGCCCTTGTGCTGGAAACCAACGCGCTGGATCGCCAGATGTTCCAACTGCCCCATGGTCACGCGGCGGCCGAAATCGGTCACTTCGGTCGCGGCGGCATCGGGGTCGATCGGGCCGCCGATCAGCGTCATGCTGCGCGGCTGCGCCTCGGGGTCTTCCTCGGCCAGATAGGCCACCGCCGCAACCGTCAGCGGCGCCGGCTGGCAGATCGCGATCACATGGGTGTCCGGCCCCAGCGCGCGCATGAATTCAACGAGATAAAGCGTGTAATCCTCGACGTCGAACTTGCCCGCGCTGACCGGAATGTCGCGGGCATTGTGCCAGTCGGTCACGAAGACATCGGCATCGGGCAGAAGCGAGGCCACCGTCGAGCGCAGCAGCGTGGCGTAATGGCCCGACATCGGCGCGACCAGCAGGATCTTGCGGGCCATCGGCGCCCGGCGGCGCACGAAGAACTGGACCAGATTGCCGAAGGGCTTTTCGACCACGGTCTTCTCGTCGATGATATGGTCCTGCCCGTCAGGGCCGACGATCGAGCGGATGCCCCAGTCGGGCTTGACCATCATGCGCGCGAAGCTGCGTTCGGTCACTTCGCCCCAGGCCGCCATCAGCGGCAGGAACGGGTTCATCGACAGCGCAAAGATCGGATAGCTGGCAAAGGCCCGTGCCGAGGCGCCCAGCCACTCATTCGTGTTGCGGGCGCTTTCCATGACGTCATAGGTCGCCATATACTTCATCTCGTCTCCTTACCCGGGACAGGGACCCCGGCGATGCTTCGCATGTCCCTGCCCGTGTCCGGTGGTGTATGCTGCGCAGCAGCAAGATTAGGGGGGAAAGGTGAGCAAGACAACTGCTTCGGCTGACGCAGCACCAGCAGGACCAAAGGATGAGGCTTCCCTGCGACAGGAGCGGCTGAACACCAACCTTGCCCGGATGGATGACCTGTCCAAGCGGTTGGCCGCCGCGCTGGCCCGGCGCAAACCGCATGATCCGGCGCTGAGCGGCCCCTCCTCCGAGGTCTACATGAAGGCGGCCGCCGCCTATCTTGCGGAAATGATGCAGAATCCCGCCCGCGTTCTGGAGCATCAGATCGGCTATTGGGGCAAGACGCTGAAGCATTACGTCGAGGCGCAGCAGGTTCTGGCCAAGGGCGAATTCAAGGCGCCGCCCGATCCCGGCCCCAAGGATCGCCGCTTCAGTAACCCGCTTTGGGAAACGCACCCTTTCTTCAACTTCCTCAAACAGCAGTACCAGATGAATGCCGAGGCGCTGACCACCGCAGTGTCCGACATGGAAACTCTGCAACCAGAGGATCGCCGCCGCGTCGACTATTTCACCCGCCAGATCGTCGACATGTTCAGCCCGACGAATTTCTTGGGCACCAATCCTGAGGCGCTGGAACGCGCGGTCGAGACCGATGGCGAAAGCCTGGTGCGGGGCCTCGAGAATCTTGTCCGCGACATCGAGGCCAATGATGGCGAGCTGATCGTCACCCTTGCCGACAAGCAGGCATTCCAGGTCGGCCGCAACCTGGCCACCACGCCCGGCTCTGTCGTCTATCGCAACCATATGTTCGAGTTGATCCAGTATGCCCCCACGACCGAGAAGGTCCATAAGGTGCCGCTGCTGATCTTTCCGCCCTGGATCAACAAATTCTACATCATGGACCTCAAGGCCCAGAATTCCTTGGTCAAATGGATCGTCGACCAGGGCTTCACCCTGTTCGTCGTGTCCTGGGTCAATCCCGATGGCTCCTATGCCGGCATCGGCATGGATGACTATATCCGCGACGGTTACATCCGCGCCATGGCCGAGGTGCGCCGCATCACCGGAGAGCCGCAGATCAACGCGGTGGGCTATTGCATCGCCGGAACGACCCTGTCGCTGACCCTGGGCCATCTGCAAAAGGCGGGCGACAAGACGATCAAGACCGCCACGCTGTTCACCACCCTGACCGATTTCTCCGATCCGGGCGAAGTGGGCGTCTTCCTGAACGATGATTTCGTTGATGGAATCGAGCGGCAATCAGCGGCGGATGGCATTCTCGACAGCCTGTTCATGCAGCGGACCTTCTCGTTCCTGCGCTCGAACGACCTGATCTATTCGCCCGCGATCAAAAGCTACATGCTGGGCGAGGCGCCCCCTGCCTTTGACCTTCTGTACTGGAATGGCGACAGCACCAACCTGCCCGCCACGATGGCCGTCGAATATCTGCGCGGCTTGTGCCAGCAGGACGGTCTTGCGAAAGGGACGTTCAAGGTCTTCGGCAGCCCGGTCAGCCTGGCCGATGTGAAAGTTCCGCTCTGCGCCATTGCCTGCGAGACCGACCATATCGCCCATTGGCGGGGCAGCTTCAACGGCGTCAAGCAGATGGGATCGAAGGACAAGACCTTCATCCTGTCGCAGTCGGGCCATATCGCCGGAATCATCAACCCGCCTTCCAAGGGCAAATACGGCCATTACACCAGCGACGCGCCTGTTCAGGGGGCGCCGGAAGACTGGCTCAAGGACGCGGATTTCACCGAAGGAAGCTGGTGGCCGCGCTGGGGGACCTGGCTGGCCAAATCCTCGGGTCCGATGGTCAAGGCGCGCCAGCCCGGCGATGGCGCTGCGGTGCTGGCCCCCGCGCCCGGCACCTATGTGCTGCCCCGCGCCCCGGTGATGAGCGGCTGATTCGCCGCGCGCCCGGCCCGGCGGGTGAAACCTGACGCAGCGGCAGGGCGGACAGGCGCTTTTCCGAAGCCCGACTTCCGGCGTCCGGGCGGTGCGGGCCGGGCTGAGGCTCGGCGCGCCGCCCGCGGTCTTTCCCCGGGGGAAATGCCGCATCTGCGAAAGGCTGATGCTTCAACGACTTGCACCCGCCGCCCGACTGCCGTCGCGTCACTCGCCCGAAACTTGCGCGTCATCGCGGCGTGATCCGCCCATGATAATGCTGCATTGCAGAAATAAACTTGAAATGCTGCGCCGCAGCATGTATATGATGTTCAGGAAACAGGCGAACCCTTCCTCAGGAGTTACCGAAATGACCAAGACCCCCGACTTCACCAAAGTGATGCAAGACATGATGGCGGCGTTCCCGGTGGACGCCTCGGCCTTCCAGAACGCTTTCAAGAGCCAGGCTGCTTTCGGCGAGAAATTCGCCAAGGTCGCTCTGGATGCGGCTGAAAAGTCGACCGAAATCTCGTCCAAGTGGACGAAAGACGCGCTGGCCAAGATCGGCGACGTCGCCAAGGCCAAGGCCGACCCGGCCGACTACACCAAGGCCGCGACCGATTTCGCTTCGGCCGCTGCCGAGATGGCTGCCGAGAACCTGGCCGCCTTCGCCGAAGTGGCGAAGAAGGTGCAGATGGAAACCGTCGAGCTGATGCTGGCCGCTGGCAAGGACATGTCGGCCGAAGCTTCTGCCGCCGTGCAGAAAGCCACCGCCGACGTGACCACCGTCGCCAAGAAGGTTGCCTCGGCCGCCAAGTAAGGCCCGGACAACGTGACATTACAGGGGCGGGCTCGCTGAGCCCGCCCTTGCTTTTTGCGCCGCACCGCCCTTAAGCTTCTCTGCGACTGCAAATTGGGGGAGGACCGCAGAATGGCCGATATTGAAAAGCCTTTGCTGATCAAACGCTATGCCAGCCGGCGCCTCTACAACACCGAAACCTCCGATTACGTCACGCTCGAGGATATTGCCGGATTCGTCCGCAAGGGCCGCGAGGTGCAGATCGTCGATCTCAAATCCGGCGATGACCTGACCCGGCAATATCTGTTGCAGATCGTGGCCGAGCATGAATCGAAGGGCGAAAACGTCCTGCCCGTCGATGTGCTGACCGATCTGGTGCGCAGCTATGCCACCGGAATGCAGTCGGTCATGCCGCAATTCCTGGCGCAGAGCTTCGAGATGCTGCGCAACAGCCAGTCGAAGATGATGGAGAATCTGGCCTCGTTCCCGAATCCGATGGCCGCGGTGCCGGGCTTTGACGCGCTGCGCAAGCAGCAGGAAGCCTTTCTCAAGACCATGATGGGCGGGGTGCCCGGCTGGTCCTCTTCGGGCCCCGGGCGCGAGGAAGAGGGCGAAGGCAAACCCGACGACATCGCCGATATCAAGAAGCAACTGGCCGAACTGCAGGCGAAGCTCTCAAAGCTGTAAGAGGCTGCGCATGGCCGAGGCCGAAGGCCGCGTCACCCTTTGGGGGATCGAAGTCTTCCTCGCCGCGGCCGAGGAGGGCGCGATCTCTGCCGCCGCGCGGCGGCTGGGCGTCAGCCCGTCGGCGGTCAGCCAGCAGCTTTCCGGCCTTGAGGCCGCGCTTGGCGCCCCCCTGCTCGACCGTTCGGCCCGGCCGCTTCAGGTGACGCCCGCGGGCGCGATGTTCCGCCGCCATGCCCAGGTCATGCTGAACGCGGCGCAAGAGGCGCGGGCCGAACTGTCCCGGGCCGATCTGGCGGGCCTCACGACGCTGCGCCTTGGCATGATCGAGGATTTCGAGGCCGATGTGACGCCGCATCTTCTGTCGGACCTTTCGGTCGCGCTGAAGGGCTGCCGCTTCCTGCTGGAAACCGGCCCCTCGCACCGGCTGATCGACCTTCTGGAAACCCGCGCGTTGGACGTTGCGGTGACTGCCGACCTGCCCGACGATCCTTCGGCCGAGGCGGGCTGGCGCGAAGTGCACCCGATCCTGCGCGAACCCTTTGTCGCGGTCACCCCGCCCGGCCAGTCGCCCGGGGACGTGCCGCTGATCCATTACACGGCACGGCACCTGATGGGCCGCCAGATCAGCGCCCATCTGGCGCGGCTGGGCCTGCGCCCGGCCTCGCGCTTTGAACTCGACAGCTATCACGCCATCCTGGCCATGGTCGCGGCGGGGGCGGGCTGGGCGATCCTGACGCCGCTGGCGCTGCACAAGGCGCGGCGCTTTCGCGACCGGGTGCAGGTGCAGCCCCTGCCGTTCGAGCCCTTCGGGCGCAGCCTGTCGCTTTCGGCCCGGGCGGGGGTGTTGCAGGAAGTTCCGGGCCAGATCGCCGCCCGGCTGCGCGCCCGGATCAGCACCGAAGTGGTGGACCCGCTGCGCGCGACCTGGCCCTGGATGGGGGAAACCCTGTCGGTGCTGTGAGCGCCCGGATTTTCAAGAATTCCGGGCCTTAGCCTTCAATGGCCCCGCCCCCGGGGGTTCAGCCCTTGACCTCGACCGCCGCCGACACCAGCGCCTCGGCGATATAGTCCAGTTCCGGCTCGGTCAGCCGCGTCGGCAGGCGCACGTCGCAGGCCCGCATCAGCATGGCGCGGGTGCGCGGCATGTCTTCCACATCGCCCAGGAACTGCCAGTTCCAAAAGGCGCGGGCATTGCCCTCGCTCAGCCCGAAGACCTGCACCGAAATCCCGCGCGCCTTGGTGGCGCGCTGATAGGCGCGGGCCTCGTCATCCGACCAGTCGCCTTTCAGGTTGAACTGGATCGAATCGGGCGCGCGCAATTCCGGCCCCAGCGGCTCGGGCACAGTCAGCCAGGTCGAGGCGTTCAGGCTGTCTGCCACGCGATCATGGTTGACCCGGCCCTTCTCCACCCGTTCCGCCACCAGCGGCAGTTGCGGTCGGATCACCGCCGCCGACAGGTTCTGCATCCGTAGGTTGTACAGCGGCAGCTTGTTCTGCCAATGGGCGCAGGAATTGGCGAGGCCCGGATGCTTCTTCCAGTTCTCTTCATAGGCGCCCGACATGATGATCGCCCGCGCCGCCACTTCGGGATCGTCGGTGATCAGGATGCCGCCCTCGCCCGCGTTCACCATCTTGTAGCTCTGGAAGCTGAAACAGCCGACCTTGCCGATCGTGCCGATCTTGCGGCCATGCCATTCCGTGCCCAGCGAATGCGCCGCATCCTCGATCACCGGCAGGCCCGCCGCATCGGCCAGCGCCATGATCGCATCCATGTCGCTGGTGTGCCCGCGCATGTGGCTGATCAGCACAGCATCGGCGCCCGGCAGCTTGGCCGCGAAATCCGCCATGTCGACGCGGTAATTCTCGCCCACTTCCACCAGAACCGGCACGCAATCGGCATGGACGACCGATGAGGGCACGGCCGCGAAGGTGAAGGCCGGGATCAGGACCCTGGCCCCGCGCGGCAGATCCAGCGCCTTGAGCGACAGGAACAGCGCCGCCGAACAGGACGACACGGCCAGCGCGAAGCGCGACCCCATCAACTCGGCGAATTCCGCCTCAAGCAGCGCGACCGGCGCATCCTTGGGGGCGGTGTAGCGGAACAGATCGCCCGAGGTCAGCAGCCGGTCGATCTCGGCGCGGGCCGCATCGGGAATGGCTTCGGCATCATAGACATTCGGGGCGAGGATCTGTCCATCGGGGGCCATGCTTTCAGCTTTCCTGAAACTCTGCTTCAGGTTCTGTGTAAACACGCACGAAGTGACACGCCAGTGACAATTGTAACAACCGGCCGCTTTCCGCCAGTAAATCATGCCACGGCTACCAGATACGGTGGAACAATCTTCCGATCACACCCTTTATGCGCCCCGCGCCGCCAGCCGGTGCAGCACTTCAGCCAGCTCATGCCAGGCGGTGCGGGCCATCGAGCGGAAACAGTAGATTTCGAATCCCTCGTCAGTCCGCAGGATCACGCTGGACATGTGGTTCAATGGCGCGCGGATGGCGCTGCCGGTCGGAAAGGCGGCCAGCCGAAGGTCGACCGGCACCAGCCGCGCCAGAACCGCCTCGGCGCCCGCGCCCGTCAGCCCAAACCCCGCCCAGGCATCGGACTGGTCTGTCACCGCCGCAAGCCCGGCCAGGCCCTCGGGTGCCGTCGCGCCGAACAGGAAGGCCTGTTCGCGCCCGGTCCAAACCAGCCGCGCCCCGGCCTTGCCGGTGGTGAAGGTTCCCGGCGCCGGGAAAGCCAGCCCCAGCGGCTTCAGAGCCTTGTCCGCCGCCTTGGCCTGACCCGGGAACAGGGCGATGGACCAGATCTCCCGCATTGCCAGCGGCGTCAGCGTCACGCCCGCCAGCGCCAGCGGTGCCTGCCCGTCAAGCGGGGCTTTCGCGATCAGTTCAGGCACGCATCCGCCCTCCGTCAGGGTCCAGGAAGACCGGGTTTTCCACCGTGCAAAGCACGTCGTGACCGCGCAGATGATCGACCAGCCGCACCGTCTGGCCATGCCGCGCGCGACCGTCCTTGAGGAAGCCGAGGCCCAGCCAGGCCTCCAGCGTGGGCGACCAGCAGACGCTGGTCACATAGCCTTCGTCATTCTCGCGCTCGGCGGCAAAGCCCGGCTTGAACAGATGCGCCCCTGCCGTGATCGGCTCCAGCGCGCGCAGCCCGACCAGTTGCTCGCGATCCGGCCCCCAAAGACCGGGCCGCGCCGCCGCCGCCTTGCCGATGCAGTCCTTCTTGGCGCTGACCATCCTGGCCATGCCGATATCGTCGGCGCTGATCCGGCCATGGATCTCGGCATGAGTGATGAAGCCCTTCTCGATCCGCAGGACGTTCAGCGCTTCCATGCCATAGGGGCCGCCGCCCATCGTCTCGGCCCGCGCCACCAGATCGCGGAACAGCGCCTCGCCATAGCGGGTCGGCACCGCAATCTCATAGCCCTCCTCGCCGCTGAACGAGATGCGGAACAGCCGCCCCGCCACGCCGCCCACCCGCACCGGCACAACGCCCATGAAGGGCAGGTCTGCCACCGGCGCGTCGAGGAGAGAGTTCAGCAAAGCCCGCGCCTTAGGCCCTGCCACGGCAAATTGCGCCCAGGCCTCGGTCACCGACAGGAAGCGCAGGTCCCATCCGGAGCAGAAGGCCTGATGCACGAAATCCAGATGCCGCATCACCGGCCCGGCGGCGGCGGTGGTCGTGGTCATCAGGAAGTGATTTTCGCCCAGCCGCGCCGACGTGCCGTCATCGAAAACAAGCCCGTCCTCGCGCAGCATCAGCCCATAGCGCACCCGCCCGACCGGCAGGTTCGAGAAAGTGTTGGTGTAGACGAAATCCAGAAACCGCGCAGCATCGCGGCCCTGAATGTCGATCTTGCCCAGCGTGGACACATCGGCCACGCCCACCGCCTCGCGCACCATCTTCACTTCGCGGTCGCAGGCCTCTTTCCAGGTCGCCTCGCCCGGCTTCGGGAAATAGGAGGGGCGATACCACAGCCCGGCCTCGATCATCGGGGCGCCGCGGTCGCGGCTGGCCTGATCGCTGGTCAGAAAGCGTTGCGGCGCGAAGCCCGCCCCACGCCCGCCCGCGCCCATCGCGGCGATCGACACCGGCGTGTAGGGCGGACGGAAGGTCGTGGTCCCGGTTTCCGGGATCGACCGTCCGGTCGCATCGGCCAGCACCGCCAGCGCGGCGACATTCGAGTTCTTGCCCTGATCCGGCGCCATGCCCTGGGTGGTGTAGCGCTTCATATGTTCGACGCTGCGGAAATTCTCCTGCGCCGAGAGCTTCACATCCTTGGTCGTCACGTCATTGGCAAAGTCCAGCCAAGCCCGGCCCTTGCCTCCGACATCCCAGATCGCGCTGATCTGGTAAGGCGCATCCTCTGCCTCTGGCAGCGCCCCGGCCTTGTCCTTGCGCCCCAGCGCCTGCAGCGCCGCCACGGCAGCCGCCTGCCCGCTGGCCAACGCACCATGGGTCGACATTGTGCCATTGGCCGCGCCCACCGCCACCAGACCCGGCACCGCGCCTTCGCTGGGCACGAAAGCCGCCAGATCCTCGGACCAGCGCGGACGACCGTTCATGTGGCAGGTCAGATGGACCGAGGGGTTCCAGCCGCCCGACATGGCCAGGCAATCGGTCTCGATGCGGATCTCCTCGCCATTGGCCTGCCGCACCGTGATCTCCCGCAGGCCATGCCGTCCGCGCGTGTCCGTCACCACCGCGCCGCGATGGACCGGGCAATCCTCGACCGCCGAAACGTCGGGCCGCGGGTCGATGATCGCCGCCACGGTGACGCCCGCCGCCATCAGATCGCGCGCCACGCCGCGCGCGGCATCGGTATTGGCAAAGACTGTCACCCGCTTGCCGGGGCTGACGCCATAGATGTTCAGATAGGACCGCACCGCCCCCGCCATCATCACGCCGGGCCGGTCGTTCATCGGGAAGGCGACCGGGCGTTCCAGCGCCCCTGCCGCAAGCACGCTACGCCCGGCGACGATGCGCCAGAAACATTCGCGCGGCAGGTTGGGTCGCGCCTTGCGGTGCAACCCAACCCGCTCAAGCGCGCCATAGGTGCCATTGTCATAGGCCCCGGTCACGGTGGTGCGCGTCATCACCCGCACATTGGGCAGGCTGGCCAGTTCCGCCGCCACGCCCGCCACCCAATCCGCCGCCGGCTGGCCGCCGATCAAGCCGCCCTCGGCCAGAAGCCGCCCGCCCAGACGCGGCGTCTCTTCGACCAGGATCACATCCGCCCCCGCCCGCGCCGCTGTCAGCGCCGCCATTAGCCCGGCAGGCCCGGCGCCGATCACCAAGAGGTCGCAGAAGGCGAAGGCCTTTTCGTATTCACCTTCGTCATGCTTGCCAGACAGGCTGCCCAGACCCGCCGCCCGGCGGATCACCGGCTCATAAAGCCGCTCCCAGAAGGCGCGCGGCCACATGAAGGTCTTGTAATAGAAGCCCGCCGACAGGAAGGGCGACACGAGATCGTTCACCGCCAGCAGATCGAAACGCAGACTGCCCATGCGGTTCTGGCTGCGCGCCTCCAATCCGTCGAACGCCTCCTGCACGGTCGCGCGCACATTCGGCGTCTGGTTCGTCGGCCCGATCACCTCGACCAGCGCATTCGGCTCTTCGGACCCTGCGGTCAGGATGCCGCGCGGGCGGTGATACTTGAACGACCGACCGACCAGCCGCACATCATTGGCCAGCAGCGCCGAGGCCAGCGTATCGCCCTTGTAGCCCGCGTAATCGCGCCCGTCGAAGCGGAAGCGCAGCGGCTTGCTGCGGTCGACCAGACCCTTGCCGTCGATCCTCATTGCCCTGCCCTCTCGGCCACCAGTTCCACGGCGGAAATCTCATGCGTCACTGTGTTGCGCGTGACCAGCAGCCACTGGGCGCAGCCGGTCTCGTGATACCACAGGTCGCGTGTCACCCCGGCGGGGTTGTCGCGCAGGTGCAGATAGTTGTCCCAGGCCGCGGGCTCGGCGCCCTCCTCCGGACGGTGCAGGTAATTCTCCGCGCCGTAATAGGTGAATTCGCGCCGGTCGCGGTCGCCGCACAGCGGGCATTTCAGGCGCATGAGGTCTCTCCTTGCATCACGGTCGCCCCGGGGCGCTGCCCCTCGGACTGCGGCCTCACCCCGTCGTATCCGGTCCGAGACGAGGGGACAAAGTTCTTCATCCTGGCAGGATTGCGCCCGCCGGAGGCGTCCGACAGGTCTGCGGGGCGATGCGGGGTCAGGGTGCGGGCCATGGTCAATGCAGGTTGTGCTGGCTGCCGGTACCTTCTTCATCCAGAAGATGGCCGGTGCGGAAACGGTCAAGACGGAAGCGGCGGGCGACCTCATGGCTCTGGTCGGTGGCCATCAGATGCGCCATGCACCAGCCGCTTGCCGGCACGGCCTTGAAGCCCCCGTAATTCCAGCCGCAGTCGAGATACAGCCCCTCAACATGGGTCTTGTCGATGATCGGCGATCCGTCGGGCGACATGTCCATGATCCCGCCCCAGCTGCGCAAGACGCGGGCGCGGCCGATCATCGGCATCAGCGTCATGCCCGCCTCCATCACATGCTCGACCATCGGCAGGTTCCCCCGCGCGGCGTAGCTGGCGTAAAAATCCAGGTCGCCCCCGAAGACGAGGCCGCCCTTGTCGGATTGCGATATGTAGAAATGCCCCATGCCGAACGAAACGACATGGTCGATCACCGGCTTCAGCCCTTCGGTCACGAAGGCCTGAAGGATATGGCTCTCGATCGGCAGGCGCATCCCCGCCATGGCCGCCACCTGGCCCGAGCGGCCCGCGACCACGATCCCCACCTTCTTGGCCCGGATCGCCCCGCGCGTGGTCTGCACGCCGGTGACCCGGCCGCCCTCGATGTCGATGCCGGTCACTTCGCAATTCTGGATCAGGTCGACGCCGCGTGCATCGGCCCCGCGCGCATAGCCCCAGGCCACCGCATCATGCCGCGCCGTGCCGCCGCGCGGATGCAACAACCCGCCATAGATCGGAAAGCGGGTCTGTTCGAAATCGAGATAGGGCAGATGCTCGCGCACCCCCTCGCGGTCCAGCAGGATCGCGTCATCGCCCTGGTTGATCATGGCATTGCCGCGCCGGGCAAAGGCGTCGCGCTGGCCGTCGGAATGGAAGAGGTTGATCAAGCCGCGCTGCGAATGCATCACGTTGTAGTTCAGCTCGGCCTCCAGCCCTTCCCAGAGCTTCAGGCTGTGGCTGTAGAATTCGGAATTCCCCGGCAGGAAGTAGTTCGCCCGCACGATCGTCGTGTTGCGCCCGACATTGCCGCCGCCCAGATAGCCTTTCTCCAGCACCGCGATGTTGGTCAGCCCGTGATTCTTGGCCAGGTAATAGGCCGTCGACAGGCCATGGCCGCCGCCACCTATGATGATCGCGTCATACTCGGCCTTGGGCGCCGGGTCGCGCCAGGCCGGTTTCCAGCCCTTGTTGCCGAACAGCCCCTCGGTGATGACCCTGAAGCCCGAATATCGCATGTGAAGCGCCTTTCGATGACCCGGCCATGAAACCGGGACAGCGTCGGTTATTCAAGAGTCTCGCGCCAATTCCTGCCCCTCGCGCGACATCACATGTCGGTTTCCAGCCCCGACCCAGACAAAGGCCCAGGGGTTTGCACCCCCGGGCCCCGTCACGGTCTGGCTTGCATTGTTCTGGCGGCCGGTCCCGCCTCAGTTCACCAACTTGAAGTACTCGGCGTGGAAATTGCCTTCCATGCCGGTGCCGCAATAGCCCATCGACATGTTCGATGTGCCCGAGATCACGCCGCCCGCCACCATGGCCGCGCCCTGGATACCATTGGCATTGGCGGCGAATTCGATGTCGTCCTTGGCCAGGATCTGGCTGCCGTACATCTCAAGCCCCGAGGCGACCGAGACAGAGCCCATGGTCAGGATCTGCGCCCCGCCGCCCGTCGCGCAACTGTCGTTCTTGCCCAACCGCAGGCCCGAGGGCGCGTTGATCGACCGCGATCCTGTGTTGGTCGTGGCGATGATCGCATCTTCCATCGACACGCCCTGGCTGAACTTGATCGCGCAATTCGTCACCAGAACCAGCTTCTTCAGCGCGACATCCTTGGCGATGGTCAGGCTCTTGTTGCCGCTGCAGCTGTAGAAATAGACCTTGCCGGGCGCCATCATGTCACTGGTCAGCGTCGTCGCCGACAGGTTGCCCGGCACGGTGCTGGTGATGTAGCTCGGCAGATAGCGCGCGTTATAGGTGCGCAGCCCTTCGATGATGGCGCCAATGCGCTCGACGATGCGGATGTTCCACGACCCTTCGCGCAGCGCCTCGCGCAGACCAGTATTGGTCTTGTAGCCGGAATTCGGCAGTTCCAGATCATCGAGATCCGGCATCGAGACCACGGTGCCCGGTTCGAAATAGTTGTTGGAGTTCAGCGAGACATAGGTGTTGGAATGGATGCAGAACCCGTTCGAAAAGCTGTTGTTCGACTGGATATCGACCACATCCTCGGCGACAAAGCCTTCCTTCAGGCAGGTCGGGTGATAGGTCACATAGGTCGCGTCGGTGACCACGTTCCAGTTATCAAGGCCCGCGAACTGCAGCAAGAAGACCGGCACCGGATTGCCCGTAACTTCGGTCTGATGCGCCGTCACGCGCACCGCGCTGCGGGAATTCGGGTTGGGGGTGAACTTGTGATGGGTTTCGTCCCAGGTTCCGAACACCACATCTTCCGCCTTGATCGCCGTGCCCCAGTCCAGCGGGGGCAGGTTCTTGGCGGCCAGCGCCAGCGCCGTGGTCCGCGCCTCGTCGCTGGATTTCATCTCCCGCGTCAGAAGCGCGGCATGGGCCACCGCATCGACCGCCGTCTGCATATTGGTGCGGTCGGTCATCACATTGCTGACGTCGATCGCATAGCCGCCCAGAAGGGCCATGACGGCGAGGGTGAAGAGACTGTAGGTCGTCCCCGCGCCGTCTTCACTCTGTCGGAAGGTCTTGAGGCAGGCGCGCGAGAAGGCGCGCGGAACGAAAGCGGGCATGGCGTCAGGCCTCCAGCATCTGTTCGGAAATGACGGAAACTTCAATGGAATCGAGAATACCGAAATTGGTCGCGGTCAGGTCGGATGCGGGCATGGTGACCACCGTCCGCACGATGCCTGCCGTCACGGTGATCGCGACATCGGCATGGGGCGACAGATGGTCGATCCGCTCGGTGATATAGGCCTTGGCCGCGTCCGTGTCCTTGAACCGGCCGACCGACATGGCGCGGTTGCTGTCCTGGACGATGCGCAGGACCTGCGCCTTGCCCCCGAAGATCAGCGAGGCATCCGCCACGAGGCAGAGAACGGCAACGAAGATCGGCAACCACATTACAAATTCTACTGTCACACCACCGTCTTCGCGGCGGAATTTGAATATTGCTCTGCGGATGCAGGAAATCATGGTCGCTATCCCGGCTAGGTTCTCCCTTGGCTGGGACTAGCCTTGGTCGCCAAATCTGGCCTCATCCCGTTAAAATCTGGCCGAGACTGTGGCAGGGTAAAGAAAGTGGTGCAGATTGTTGATTAAAAACGGCTCCGGGCCACCGTTTCGGAAAAATTCATGGAACCCCCGCCTAGCAGCTGCTTCGCGTTTCGTGGTCGCCGGCTACTCACGCTAATGCGCCTCGCGGTCATGCGGCCCGGCGCAAAGCCCGTGATCGCCCAGGCTCTCGATCACTGCGCAATGGCCGACCGCGCCATGGCGGCAGGCGGCCAGCATCCGCTCCAGCTCTGCCTCGAGGCCCTGCAAGGCCGCGATGCGGGCGCGCACATCGGCCAGCCGTTCCTCGGCCAGCCGGTCGGCATCGGCGCAGGGCGCCGAGGGATGACCGGCCAGATCCAGAAGATCCGTCAGGGCCTGCATGTCAAAGCCCAGATCGCGGGCATGGCGGATGAAGCGCAGCCGGGCGATCTCGGCTTCGCCATAAAGCCGCTGCCCGCCCTCGCTGCGCGGCGGCGCCTTCAGCAGCCCGCGTTCCTCATAGAAGCGGATCGTCGTCACCTTGACGCCCGAGGCCTTCGCTGCCTCGCCGATGGTCACTTCGCGCATGGCACGATTTTCCCCTTGCCTCTCCAGTCGCTGTAGATGTTACCGGCCTGCCGACAGTTCAAGAACGGAGTTGAGATATGTCGGCATCCTGTGGCCATCACGTCAGTTTCGACGGAACCTCGCCCGGCTATCGGCGCGCGCTTTATGCGGTGATCGCGCTGAACGCCGCCATGTTCGGCGTGGAAATCACTGCGGGCGCGCTGGCGGGGTCGCAGGCGCTGCGGGCCGATGCGCTGGATTTCCTCGCCGATGCGGTGACCTATGGCCTCAGCCTCTGGGTGATCGGCCGCCCGCTGGCGCTGCGCGCCAAAGTGGCGCTGGCCAAGGGGATCTCGCTTCTTCTCATGGGGCTCTGGGTTTTCGGCTCGACGCTCTGGCTGGTCTTCGGCCCCGGGCTGCCGCGCGCCGAGGTGATGGGCGCGGTAGGCTTTCTCGCGCTCCTCGCCAATCTGGCCAGCGTGCTGATCCTGCTGCGCTATCGCGACGGCGATGCCAATGTCCGCTCGGTCTGGCTGTGCTCGCGCAATGACGCGGTGGGCAATGTCGCCGTCATGGCGGCGGCGCTGGCGGTCGGGCTGACCGCGACGCCCTGGCCCGACCTGCTGGTCGCGGGCATCATGTCGGGCCTGTTCCTGTCTTCGGCCTGGCAGATCCTCACGCGCGCGCGCGCCGAAATGAAACAGGCGGCGCAGCCCGGCCCTGCGCATTCCCATGACCATGATCACGGCCACGCGCACTGACCGCTGACCCGCAGACAACCTGTCCGGCGGTCCTGTCCGGCGGGGTTGCCCGCCGGACTTGGTGCTTTCGGGGTTGCGGCCCTGGCGTCAGAGGCCCTTGCTGCGATAGGTCTTGGCCACGCGGTCGATGGCGACGATATAGGCCGCCGTCCGCAGGTCCTCCACGTCGTTGCGGCCATGCCAGAC
>JAYRZG010000012.1:0-164225 GCA_041916535.1 Fuscovulum sp.
GGGCTGCGGCGCCGGGGCGGCAGCAACCGGGGCCGGGGCGGGGCGCGGGGCCTCGCGGCGCGGCGCTTCGGCGACCGGGGCCGGGTGCAGGGTCAGTGGCTGCGCCATCGAGCGGCGGGCGACCGGGGCTTCGGGCTTGGATTGTGCCGAGGCGTCGATGCCGGTGGCGACGACGGAAACGCGCATCCGGCCTTCCATCGAAGCATCCAGCGTCGAGCCGACGATGATATTGGCGTCGGGATCGACCTTCTCGCGGATGATATTCGCGGCCTCGTCCAGTTCGAACAGGGTCAGGTCATGGCCGCCGGTGACATTTATCAGCACGCCCTTGGCACCATTGAGGCTGATCTCGTCCAGAAGCGGGTTGGCGATGGCCTTCTCGGCGGCCTGGACGGCGCGGCTCTCGCCCTCGGCCTCGCCCGTGCCCATCATGGCCTTGCCCATCTCGTCCATCACCGAGCGCACGTCGGCGAAGTCGAGGTTGATGACACCGGGGCGGACCATCAGGTCGGTCACGCCCTTGACGCCCTGATACAGCACGTCATCGGCCATGGCGAAAGCGTCGGTGAAGGTGGTGCGCTCGTTGGCCAGGCGGAACAGGTTCTGGTTCGGAATGATGATCAGCGTGTCGACGACCTTCTGAAGGGCTTCGATCCCCTCTTCGGCCTGCTTCATCCGCTTGTTGCCCTCGAACTGGAAGGGCTTGGTCACCACGCCGACGGTCAGGACCCCCAGCTCGCGCGCGGCCTGCGCGATGATCGGGGCCGCGCCCGTGCCGGTGCCGCCGCCCATGCCGGCGGTGATGAAGCACATATGCGCGCCGGCCAGGTGGTCGACGATTTCCTCGATGGTTTCCTCGGCCGCCGCGGCACCGACGGACGGGCGGGCCCCCGCCCCCAGCCCCTCGGTCACCTTCACGCCCATCTGGATGCGGGCTTCGGCGCGCGACTGTTGCAGCGCCTGCGCGTCGGTATTGGCGACGACGAATTCCACGCCCTCAAGCTGCTTCTCGATCATGTTGTTGACCGCGTTGCCGCCCGCGCCGCCCACGCCGAACACAGTGATGCGCGGCTTAAGCTCTTCGCGCTCAGAGGTCATCGTCAGATTGAGTGCCATGGTGTCCGCCCGTCCCGAGTTTTCTTGCCGCCGCATGTTGCTTTGACGTGAGCAGGCCTGTCCCGGGCCACGACTCCGCCAATTGCTGACGATTCTATCGACATCGGCAGACAAGGTCACCAAAAAAACGCCAAAATCCCACAAAATATGGGTGATCAAAACCCGCCCTAAGCGGGATTTCGCACATGGCGCAGGATATTGGGGTTACCAGTTGTCCTTGAACCACCTGAAGGCCCGCTTCAAGGACCGCGCCGGGTAGCGTTCCGAGGGAACCTCGAAATCCCACCACTCGTCCTGCGGGTGGGCTGCAAAGAGGCACAGGCCCACGGCGCTGGCGAATGCCGCCCCTGTCGCGGCCTGCGGCAGGCCCTGGACGCGCAGCGGGCGGCCCAGACGCACGCGCTGGCCCAGGATGCGGGCGGCAAGCCCGTCGAGCCCGGGCATCTGGCTGGCGCCGCCGGTCAGCACGATCTGCTGGCTGGGCAGGTGGTCGAAGCCCGCCGCATCCAGCCGGGCACGCGTTTCCTCGAGGATCTCCTCGACGCGCGGGCGCATGATGCCGATCAGCTCGGTCCGGCTGATCTGGCGCCGGTCCTTGTCCCAATCGCCCGAGTCGCCGCCGATCTCGATCATCTCGCGGTCATCCATGCCGGTCGCGAACAGCCCGCCATGCCGGGTCTTGATCCGTTCGGCCGTGGCCAGCGGGATCTGCAGGCCCTTCGAGATGTCCGAGGTCACATGATCGCCGCCCATGCGCACGGAATCGGCATAGATCATGTGTTTCTTGATGAAGATCGACAGGCCGGTCGCGCCGCCGCCCATGTCGATGCAGGCCGCCCCCAGTTCCTGCTCGTCCTCGACCAGCGAGGAGATGGCCGAGACATAGGCCGATGACGCGATGCCCGCGAGTTCCAGGTCGCAGCGGCGGATGCAATAGAGCAGGTTCTGGATGGCATCGCCATCGACCGACAGAAGGTGCATGTCGCAGGCCAGACGGTTGCCGATCTGGCCGCGCGGATCGCCCAGGCCGGTTCGGTGATCCAGCGCGAAATTGACCGGCTGGGCGTGCAGCACCTCGCGCCCCTGCCCCAGATCGGGCGTGTCGCAGGCGGCCAGCACCCGGGCCACGTCCTGTTCGGTGACGACCGAGTCGGCCAGGTCGATATCGCCCGCAAGGCCATAGCTGCGCGGGTCGGCCCCCGAGAAACAGGCGATCACATGATCGACACGGACATTGGCCATCTTCTGCGCTGCCTGAACGGCGGTGCGGATGGCGCGCTCGGTCTCATTCATCACCGATATCTCGCCGAAACGCACCCCGCGCGAACGGGTGGTGGCCGCGCCGATGATGCGGAATTGCGACTGGCCCGCCATCGGGCCGACGCCATCCTGCTCGCGCAGCCGGGCCTCGCCGTCGAAGCGCAGGATCAGGCAGGCGATCTTGGATGTGCCGACGTCCAGAATTGCGATGACGCCCCGCTGCATGGCGGCGCGGCGCATGTTCCGCATGGCGCGCTGGGTCTGGTAGAGGTCGGTCACAGGTCGGACTCCACGGTTGCGACGCCCTGCGCGCTGCGCAGTTGGGTCAGGGCATAGGGCGAAAGGCGAAGGGTCGGGCGGTTCGGCAGACGCAGGTCCACCGTCAGAAGGTCGCGGTTCACGATGTCCTGCGCGTGGTCCAGCGCCAGCAGACGCTCGACGGCGCGGACCGGGTTCTCGGTCGGCAGAAGGATGCGCTGGTCGCGGTCAAGGACCAGATCCCAGCGCCGTTCGCCCATGCGCACCAGGCCGCGGATGCGCGGCGCCAGCGGGCCGGCAGCGGCAAGGATTTCCAGCGCTTCGGCTGCCGCCTTGTCGGCCCCTGCCCCCGCGATCAGCGGCAGGTCGGGCCGGTCGGCGCGCGAGATCAGGCTGGCGACGCGATGGCCGGTATCGTCCACCAGGGTCAGCCCCTCGTCCATGCGCCAGATGGCGACAGGCTGGCGTTCGGTCACGATGACCTGCAACACCCCACCCGACCGCACGCGCAATTCGGCCGATTTCACCGCATCCAGCCCCTCGATCCGGGCGCGCGCCGCTTCAAGGTCCAGATCGAACGAGGATTGCGGCAGCTTGACATCCATCCGCGCCCGCACCGCTTCGGCCAGGTCCTTGGAGCAGCCCTCGATCGAGGCCAGTGTGACCATGAACTCCGGGCGGTGCTCGAATTTCTCTTTCAGGTCGACGAAAGTGTCGATGATCGCGGCGCGGCGGGTTTCCGAGGAGAAATAGATGCCGATGCAGGTGGCGACGGCCAGCATGGGCAGGCCGACGCGGATCAGGC
The DNA here is from genome assembly GCA_041916535.1 of Fuscovulum sp. GTDB lineage: Bacteria > Pseudomonadota > Alphaproteobacteria > Rhodobacterales > Rhodobacteraceae > Pseudogemmobacter. The sequence continues at coordinate 3,440 of JAYRZG010000012.1, forward strand.
GGCGCAGATGCGGCGTCAGCATGATGCGCTGCATCCGGTAGGCCCAGCGTGACGGTGCCGGGTCGCGCATCGGCATCGAGGCGACCGAGGGCGCCGGTCGCGACTGGCCGTAGCGTTGCGGCGCGCTCAGCGGTTGCATGAGGCGTCCCTCACCAGCCAGTCGCACAGCGCGGCAAAGCTCATCCCGCAATGCGCCGCCTGTTCGGGCGCAAGCGAGGTGGGCGTCATGCCGGGCTGGGTGTTGGTTTCCAGAAGGATCAGGCCGTCCAGGCCGCGATCTTCATCCCAACGGATATCCGTGCGGCTCAGACCCCGGCAGCCCAGGGCCTTGTGGGCGCGCAGCGCATAGTCAAGGCAGGCCTCGGTGATTTCGTCGGGCATGGTCGCGGGCAACTGGTGGCGGCTGCCACCCGGTTTGTATTTCGCGTCGTAATCATACCAGCCGTCGGTGATGATGTCGGTCACCGCCAGCGCGCGTTCGCCCAAAACGGAAATCGACAGCTCGCGGCCCGGCGCATAGGTTTCGACCATCACCCGTTCGGGCATGGTCGCGGCCAGGCGCGGCGCGTTCGATCCGGGCTGCACGATATAGACCCCGACCGAGGAGCCTTCGTTGTAAGGTTTGACCACATAGGGCGGCGGCAGGACATGGCTGGCCTCGACCGCCTCGCGGGTGGCGATGACGCCCATCGCACAGGGCAGACCCTCGGCGCGATACACGTCCTTGGTGCGTTCCTTGTCCATGGCGATCGCCGAGGCAAGAACGCCGGAATGGGTATAGGGAATGGACAGCCATTCAAGGATGCCCTGGACGCAGCCATCCTCGCCCCAGCGGCCATGCAGGGCGTTGAAAACGACATCCGGTTTGATTTCAGCAAGTTGCGCGGCAAGATCGCGGCCGGCATCGACCTCGATCACCTGGGTGTATCCCGCATCGCGCAGCGCCTTTGCGCATTCCTTGCCGGACGAAAGGGAAACCTCTCGCTCGGCGGACATGCCGCCTTTCAGAACCGCCACGCGGGGAAATCTGCTCGATCCCGCCGCCATTTCCGCCTCACGGGGGCTTTGCCGCCCCTCGATTGTTATTCCGCGCGTTCGCCGACGCGCATGATTTCCCACTCTAACGTGATGCCGCTGTTTTGGAAAACCTTTTTTCGTACCTCCTCGCCCAGATCTTCCAGATCGGCGGCCGTGGCGCCGCCTGTGTTGATCAGGAAATTCGAGTGCATCATCGACATCTGCGCCCCGCCCCTTGTGGCGCCGCGCAGTCCGGCCTCGTCGATGACCTTCCAGGCCTTGAGGTCGTGGCTATCATCGGCGCGACCTGTAGAGGAATACCCCACGGGATTGCGGAAGGTTGACCCGGCGCTGCGGTCCTTGGTGGGCTGGCTGGCGTCGCGCTTGGCGAGCTGGTCTTCCATGCGGGCCAGCAGCGCCGCCGGATCGCCAGCGGGCGCGCGGAAAGTGGCCGAGACCACGACCGCGCCTTCGGGCAGGTCGGACTGGCGGTAGCGCAGGTTCAGGGCGCTGGCGGGCAGGGTCAGGGTCTGGCCCTGACGGGTGATGATGCGGATTTCTTCAAGGAAATCCGCGGTGTAATGGCCATAGCAACCCGCGTTCATCCGCACGGCGCCGCCGATCGAGCCGGGGATGGTGCGCAGGAAGGTGAGGTCGCGGCCGGCCTCGGCTGCCTTGCGGGCGACATGGGCATCAAGCGCGGCGGCCCCGGCGATTACCTTATCCCCTTGAATCTCAATGGAATTGAAGCCACGCCCCAGTCGGATGACCACGGCGCGCAACCCGCCGTCGCGCACGATCAGGTTCGAGCCGACACCCATGGGGAAGATCGCGATGGCCGGATCGAGTTTGCCAAGGAAATCAGCAAGATCGGCCTCGTCTGCGGGCAGGAACAGATGATCCGCCGGGCCGCCGACGCGCAGCCAGGTGAGATCGGCAAGGGGGCGGTTCGGGGTAAGCGTGCCGCGGGGGGTGGGAAGCGTGGACATGAGGGTTGGTAGCCGGGAAGACAGGGGGGCCGCAAGGGTGACGGGGCGGTTCGCCCCCCGATAACCCGTTCAAAGACCCGTCTGGCAAAGGTCTGGCACGCGTCTGGCGAAGGTCTGGCAGATTGGTCCGGGCGGCGACGTCTGGATTCCCGGCAAATTGGGGGTCAGGGAAGGTGCTGGAGGAGTGAACGCCGCCCTACGGAGCGCCTGGATTCAATGGGCATACGCCATGACGTCCCGCGCCAGTTTGACGAGGCCATTCACGATGGGTTCTACGGCGAAGTAGGCCAGCATCGCGTCGCCAGCACGTTTGCCCAAGGCCTTTGTGGCCTCTTGAACAAAGTTGTCTGCGGTCTTCAGGCAGTAGCTTGCGAAGCGGCTGAGCAGGGTCTTGTCAGGAACAGGCCTCGCCAACTCTTGCTCGGCTTCTCGCAAAACGGGGATCAATTCGGCCACCTGCGCCGCGACCACCTCCGGAACCTCGACCAGCTCGGGCGGGTTATTGTGGCCCCGGTGCGCCGGACCCGCTTCCGCATCTGCGGTGAGCCGGGCGTGAAGGGCTTCGACTTGCATGCGCAGATAAGTGACTTCGCGAAACAAGCCCTGCCGCGCTTCAATGTCAGAAATCGCCCGCGCCACCGCCTCGGGGCCTTGCTGCCAGATCGCGTCGGGGATCAGGGCGACTTCTCGTTGTAACTCCCAGTCGAGATGGTTGCCCGACAGGACGCCTTCCCACCAGCGCAGCCAGAAGGACCATGTTTGGGGGTTTCGTGACCAATTCGCGCGGACTGTCTGATCGCGGTCAACAACACCCTCGGGGGCTGTGTCAGGCCAAAGTGGTCGTGCCTCAATGTCGAGTCCATGCGCCACTAACCTGGCGTCGAATTGAACATTCCTCCAGAAGTAGAACGAGACATCAAAGTGCACCAGAATGGCACGATCTGCGGCGGCAACCGCGGCGCCTATGTCCCCAACAAGGGCGGCACGGGCAGCATGAAGTGCAGATGTAGCCGCGCCGGAAGTGATGTGAGCGTTCCTTTTTTCCTCGGCGGAATCCATTGGTGAATAGTTCGGAGCACTAATGTCGGCAGCAGCGCCGGCTTCAAAGGCGCGTGCATCCGCCGAGGCCGCAGCTTCACGCATATCATTACTTGGAAATTTCCGGGCAACCCCGGCGGCAAGATGCAGACGCAAGACCGTCAGAGCGGTCAATCCTGCGTTCCCGGCCCAACGCTCGCGCATCGCTCCGGACCAAATTGGCAACGCCCGCTGAGCCGCGCGAGCGGCCAAAATGCTTGCCTCACCTTGCGCGACGTCCTTAGGCCGGGCTCTCAGCCAGTCTTCAAGACTACGCACATCCTTAATATCTTCCGGTTCCATCCCGCCAGCATCTCTGCGCGAAACTGTCCGCGCAAGAGCCTTCGCGGCGCCCCCCTACTCCGCCGGGTCCACCCGCCTTGCCCAGCGCCAGAGATGGATCACCGGCCAGCGCAGGACCGAGCAGCCGGCGGCGAGGAAGGCCATGCCCCACAGCGGACCTGCCGCCCAGGTCAGCCAGCCCAGAAGCGGGATGCCGAGCGCGATCAGGCCATAGGCGGCGCGCCAGTGGTGGTCGCGCGAGGGCAGCATGGCGATCAGGTTGGCGGCGATCAGCCAGAGGAAGGCGAAGGTCAGGGGCAGGCTCACTTGCGGCGCTCCAGTTCGGGAGGAACGGGCGCGGCGCGGCCGGTCATGCGGCGGAAGAAATACAGAAGCGGATTGCGGAACATCGACACGAAGGCAAGAAGGGCAAGGAGGCTGGCGATCCAGCCATGGGTCAGGCCGAGCAAGAAGACCAGCACGGGAGCGGCCAGCAGAAGCGCGACGCCCGGCACCATCTGGTGGCGCATCGGCAACAGGGCGGTGACCGTGGCGGCAAGCGCCCAGAAGATCGCGGCGATCAGCGCGCCGCTCATCCTGTCACCCCGCCGGGGCGAGGGGCAAACTCCCCAAAGGGAAGCAGCGGCTTTCCGGGGCGGGGAATGCCGCTCATGCGGCCTGCCCGATCAGCTTGGCGGGCAGCGCATTGGCCCAGGAGGAGATCGTGCCCGCGCCCAGACAGACGAAAATGTCGCCGGGCCTTGCCTGTTCGCGGAAAAGCCGCGCCAGATCGGCCTCGTCGAGACAGGCGCGGGCATGGCGGTGGCCATGGGCGATCAGCCCGGCCACCAGATCATCGCGGCTGGCGCCGGGGATCGGATCTTCGCCCGCGGCATAGACATCGGCGATGGCGACGACATCCGCCTCGTTGAAGCAGGTGCAGAAATCTTCGAACAGGTTCGACAGCCGGGTGTAGCGATGCGGCTGGTGGATGGCGATCACCCGGGCGCCGGGCGTGTTCGACACTGCCTGACGGGCGGCCTTGAGCACGGCGGCAATCTCGACCGGGTGGTGGCCGTAATCGTCAATGATGGTGACGCCCTTCACCTCGGCGACCTTGGTGAAGCGGCGGTTCACGCCCGCGAACCCGGCCAGCGCCTCGCGGATCTCGTCCTTCTTCATGCCCAGGTGGCGGGCGACCGCCACGGCGGCCAGCGCGTTCGAGACATTGTGATTGCCGGGCATGGGCAGGGTGCAGCCCTCGATCATCGCGCCCTCGCCCTCGCTTTGCAGCAGGATGTCGAATTTCGAGGTGGCGCCATCAAAGGTCAGGTTCACGGCGCGGATATCGGCCTGGGCATTGTAGCCGAAGGTCACGACGCGGCGGTCGGTGACGCGGCCGACAAGGGCCTGGACCTCGGGGTGGTCGGTGCAGCAGACCGCCAGGCCATAGAAGGGGATGTTGGAGACGAAATCGAGAAAACCCTTGCGGAGATTTTCGATGCTGCCCCAGTGCTCCATATGTTCGGGGTCGATATTGGTCACGATGGCGATGGTGGCGGGCAGGCGGTTGAAGGACCCGTCCGACTCGTCGGCCTCGACCACCATCCATTCCCCTGCCCCGGCCCGCGCGTTCGAGCCATAGGCATGGATGACGCCGCCATTGATGACCGTCGGGTCGAAATTGCCCTTGTCCAGCAAGGTCGCGACCATGGTGGTGGTGGTGGTCTTGCCATGGGTGCCCGCGACGGCGATGTTCGAGCGCATCCGCATCAATTCGGCCAGCATCTCGGCGCGGCGGACGACGGGCAGCTTGCGGCGGCGGGCCTCTTCCAGTTCGGGATTGCCCTTCTTGATGGCGGAAGAGATCACCACCACGGCGGCTTCGCCCAGATTTTCGGCGCTTTGCCCTTCGAAGAAGCGCGCGCCCAGTTTCACCAGCCGGTCGGTGATCTTCGAGGCTTTGGCGTCGGACCCCTGGACGGTGTAGCCAAGCGTCAGCAGCACCTCGGCGATGCCCGACATGCCGATGCCGCCGATGCCGACGAAATGGATCGGGCCCAATTCAAGAGGAAGTTTGGTGGCGGCGTTCATGTCGGGTCTCCTGCCAGATCTTCAACAAGCGCGACCAGACGTTCGGTCGCATCGGGCCGACCCTGGGCAAGGGCATTGGCGGCCATGATCTCGGCCCCACGCGGGTTTTCGAGAACCGCAGTCATCTGCGCCGCGAGCGTGGCGGCGTCAAGCCGGTTTTCCGGGATGACGATGGCGGCCTCGGCCTCGGCAAGGCCACGGGCATTGGCGGTCTGGTGGTCGGCGGCGGCGGCGGCGAAGGGGATCAGGATCGCCGGGCGGCCGATGGCAGAGATGTCGGCGATGGAGGAGGCGCCCGAGCGCGAGATGACAAGCTGCGCTTCCGACAGGCGGCGCGGAATGTCGGCGAAGAAGGGCGCGATCTCGGCCGCGACGCCCGCCTGGGCATAGGCGGCCTCGGCCCGGGTGGCGTCTTCGTCGCGGGCCTGATGGGCGACGCGGAGATTGTCGCGCAGGGATTGCGGCAACAGGGCGACGGCGGCGGGAACCACATCCGACAGGATGCGCGCGCCCTGGCTGCCGCCGATGACGACCAGCGACATCGGGTAGTCGCCGGGCGGGATATAGGGGGCGCCCGCGCGGTCGCGCACGGTCTGGCGCACAGGGTTGCCGGTCGCGATCCCCTCGATCCCGTCGGGCAGCGCGGTGGGCCAGGTGCCGCAGGCGATGGTCTGGACGCGGGGGGCAAAGATCCGGTTCACCCGGCCCAGGACGCCGTTCTGTTCATGGATCATGCGCGGGCGGCGCAGCAGGAAGGCGGCCGTGAGCGCGGGGATCGACGGATAGCCGCCGAAGCCCACCACCACGGCGGGCCGGTCGGTCAGTTGCGACCACAGCGCCGAGAAGACCCCTCCGGCGATGCGGAACGGCACGGCGAGCTTGGCCAGCACCCCGCCGCGCGCGAAAGTGGCGGAGGACAGTGTCTCGATCCTGACCGCCTGCGGGAAGCCGCCCGCATAGCGCGCGCCGCGGTCGTCGGTCGAAAGCTTTACCCGCCAGCCCCGGGCCAGCATCGCCTCGGCCAGCGCCTGGGCGGGGAACATGTGCCCGCCCGTGCCGCCCGCCGCGATCAGCAGAAGCCGCGCCATCAGCGCCCGCCCGCGCCGGGGCCCCGGCGGAAGATCTCGGCCATGCGGTCGCGCGGGCGCGAGCGGGTCAGCGCCAGGAGCATTCCCACGGTGATGCCCGCCGCGATGACCGAGGAGCCGCCGTAAGAGACGAAGGGCAAGGTCATGCCCTTGGCGGGCAGCAGGCGGACGGCGACGCCCATGTTGATCATGGCCTGCACGCCGAAGACCGCGGCCAGCCCTGCCCCCGCGAGGCGGGTGAAGGGGTCGCGCTCGGCCATCAGCCGGATCAGCGAGCGCAGGACGATGACCGAGAACAGGCCAAGGATGAGAAGGACAAGGACGAGGCCGTATTCCTCGGCCGCGACGGCGATGATGAAATCGGTATGGGCATCGGGCAGCGACCATTTCACCTGACCCTCGCCGACGCCGACGCCAAAGAAGCCGCCTTCCTGAATGGCGTTGGCGGCATAGCCCAGCTGGGTGCGCGGATCGACATCGGGCGAGAGGAAGCCGTCGATGCGGCGGGCGAAGTGTTCGGAGGAATTGTAGAAGACGACGCCCGCAGAGGCGACCAGCCCGCCAACCACGCCGATCAGCAGCATGGGCGCGCCGGCGGTGAAATAGATCACCCCCCAGGCGAAGACCACGAGCGCCGACTGGCCGAAATCGGGTTGCAGGGCCAGAAAGCCCACGACGGCGATCAGAAGGACGTAGGAGATCAGCTTTCCGGGCGGGCCGCCGACCTCTTGCGAGGCGGCCATCAGCCAGGCGGTGACGATGACGAAGCCGGGCTTGAGGAATTCGGACGGTTGCAGCGACAGCCCGCCCAGCGACAGCCAGCGCACCGCGCCCTTGCCATGATCCTGGCCGACGATCGGCAGCACCATCACCAGGACCAGCGCCACGGCAAAGCCGATGATGCCAAGGCGGCGCACCAGGCCGGGCGGCATCATCGAGATCGCCATCATGACCGCAAGGCCAAGCGCGCCGAAGGTCGCCTGTTTCTGGACATAGAAGAAGGGTTCAAGCCCGTTGCGGCTGGCGAGCGGCACCGAGGCGGCAAGGCCGAGCAGCAGCCCGATGCCGAACAGGACGAAGACCGAGGTCAGCGACCAGATGTCGATCGTGCGCCACCACCGTGGCAGGACCGGGTCACGGACTGCAACAGGGGACGAGCCATAGACCATTTCAGTCATGGGGAAACCGCCTCGATTTTCTGCCTCTGGCCCGGATGTTCCCCCCGGGCTCTTGGGCAAAACTCTAGACCGATTTCCCGCGCGTGGAAAGCGGCTTTCTTGTGACGGAGGGTCAGGGAAAGCCCCCGCATCCCTGCGGCGCGGCAGGATTTTTCGGCGAAATTCGCAGGCCCGGCAGGCGGATTGACAATACTTTGTTTATATAATATATTACTTATATAAAGGAGCCCCCAGATCATGTCGCCGCTCGATTCCGCCTTTGCCGCCCTGTCCGACCCGACCCGCCGCGCATTGTTGGCGCGGCTGGCGCAGGGCGAAGCCACGGTGCAGGACCTTGCCCGCCCCTTTGCGATCAGCCAGCCCGCGATCTCGCATCACCTGAAGGTGCTGGAAGAGGCCGGGCTGATCGAGACGCGGGTGGCGGGCACGGCGCGGCCAAGGCGGCTGCGCCCCGAGGCGGTCGAGGCGATCTGGGGTTGGATGAGCGAATTTCGCCGCGAGATCGAGGCGCGCTATGCCCGGCTTGACGCGGTTCTGGACGAGTTGATGCAGGAGGAGAGACGCGATGACACGGCTTGAACTGAAGACCGAGGGCGAGGCCGGGGTGATCGTCACCCGCCGCTTCGCCGCCCCGCCCGCGCAGGTCTATCGCGCCCATGTCGAACCGGCGCTGTTGCAGCGCTGGTGCACCGGGCCCGAGGGCTGGACCATGCCGGGCTGCATCTCGGACCCCCGCCCGGGTGGCCGCATCCGCTTTGACTGGACCGACGGGACGGCGAGCTTTCATCTGACGGGCGAATATCTTGAGATCGATCCGGGCCGCCGCATCGTTCATGTCGAGCGGATGCATCTGCCCGATCCGACGCCCGACAACCGGGTCACGACCACATTCGCCCCGGACGGGACGGGCACGCTGCTGCGGCTGGTGATGCTATTGCCCAGTGCCGAGGCGCGGGCGGCGATGCTGGCGACCGGCATGGATGAGGGGATGGAGGCCAGCTATGCCCGGCTTGAGGCGCAGCTGGAGGATGCGGCATGACCAGCACCGTTCTTGCGGCGGAAGGCGCCAGAAGCCTGACCTTCACCCGCCGCTTCTCCCACCCTCCGGCGCGCCTGATGCGCGCCCATCTGGACCCCGAGGCGGTGCGGCGCTGGATCGGTTCGGAGGCGCATCCGATGACCGGCTGCCAGATCGACGGGCGGGCGGGCGGCAGCTTCCGCTATGACTGGACCGGGGAGAACGGCTTTTCGGCCAGCGGCACGTTCGAAGAGATCACCGCGCGGCGGATCGTGCATGTCGAACGCTTCGATCCCGACTGGACCGGGGGCGACGCGCGGGTGATCACCGATTTCGACAGCGATGGCGCGGGCGGCACGGTGCTGCGGGTGCAGGTGATCTATTCCAGCCCCGAGGCGCGCGAAAGCGTGGGGGCCAGCGGCATGGCCGAAGGGATGGAGGGCGCCTTCAACCGGCTTGAGGCCTTGCTCTGATCCGGCCCAGGGCGCGCGTCCTAGTCGGGCGCGCTGCGGCCATTGCGGTCGCCCGTCGTCCCCCTGCCCGCGTCATCTTGGCGACTGATACCAGGGTGGAAGGCCGCAGGCCGGGGGGCGCCGCCCCTGCCCGGCCAGCCGCCTATCGCGCTCCGATCAGCGCTGCGACGCGGGCGGCAAAATCCTCGCCGCGCTTCTCGAAATTCGGATACTGGTCGAAACTTGCCGCCGCCGGGGCCAGAAGCACCACCTCGCCCTCCTGCGCCTCCTCGGCCGCGCGGGCGACGGCGCGCTCCATCGTCTCGCAGATCTCATGCGGGGTCTCGCCCAGTTGCAGGGCGAAATCGCGGGCGGAATGGCCGATCAGATAGGCTTTCACCACCGAGGCGAGATGCGGCACCAGCGCCTCGATCCCGCCATCCTTGCCCAGGCCCCCAGCGATCCAGCGGATCTTCGGGAAGGCCTGCAGCGCCTTGGCCGCGCTGTCGACATTGGTGGCCTTCGAGTCATTGACGAACCGCACCCCGGCCCGTTCGCCCACCAGCTGGCTGCGATGCGGCAGGCCGGCGAAGCTGTGCAGCGCCTGTTCGATCAGCTTGGGTGCAAGGCCAAGGCTGCGGCAGGCGGCATAGGCGGCGCAGGCATTCTGGTGGTTGTGCGCACCGGGCAGGCCCGCGACGCTGCGCAGGTCGATCGCGGCGACCTGGCGGCCCTTGCGCCATTCGGCGAGAAAGCCCTTGCGGGCGAAGACCGACCAGCCGAAGCCTTCCAGTTTCGTGGCCGAGGAGATGCGGATCACCCGGTCATCGCCGGGGCCTTCGGCCATCTGGTTGGCCAGAAAACGGCCCTCGACCTCGTCCACCCCCACCACGGCGCGGTCGGGGCCGCCTTCGGCAAAGAGGCGGCGCTTGGCGGCGAAATAGCCGCCCATGCCATTGTGCCGGTCCAGATGGTCGGGCGAGAGATTGGTGAAGACGGCGATATCGGGGGTCAGCGCCCGGGCCAGATCGGTCTGGTAGGACGAAAGCTCCAGCACCACGACCTCGCCATCCTGCGCCGCGTCGATCGACAGCACGCCCTTGCCGATGTTCCCCGCCATCTGCGTCGGCCGCCCGGCGACCTGGAGGATGTGGTGGATCAGCGCGGTGGTGGTCGACTTGCCGTTCGATCCTGTGACGGTGACGACGCGGGGGGCGGTTTCGAAATTGTCCCAGGCCGGGGTCGCGAAGCTGTGGAAGAAGAGGCCGATGTCATTGTCGACGGGGATGCCCAGTTCAAGCGCCCGGGCGATGATGCGGTTGGGCTGCGGGTAAAGATGCGGGATGCCGGGGCTGGTGATCAGGCAGGCCACGCCGTCAAAGGCGGCCTGGCGGGTCAGGTCGGTCAGGGCGAAACCCTCGGCCTCGGCCTTGGCACGGGATTCGGGGCTGTCATCCCAGAGAAGCGGCGCGGCGCCCCCGGCGGTCAGCGCACGGGCAGTGGCAAGGCCGGAACGGCCCAGGCCCAGGACGGCGACCTTCGCGCCCTTGTAGCCGAGTACGGGGATCATCGCTTGCCTCCGGCGTTGGGTGCCGGGGGTTTCACGCCCCCGGACCCCGTTGGGATATTTAGAAACGAAGGAAAGGGGAAGAGGCGAGCCGCCCCTTCCCCCCGGTTCAGCCCCGGTTGTCCAACTGGGCGCGCACCGAGCGGCGGCCCAGAAGCGAGATGCGGTAGGGACCGCCCTCCTTGCTGGCGATCAGCTTGCGCCGCCGGAGCCGCTGGAACAGCGGCAGGGTCAGGTCCGACAGGACCATCCCCTCGCGGGTGTGGCACAGGGCTTCGGTGATGCGGCCCTTGTCGTCGCGGAAGTGGCGGATCTCGCCCCCCAGGGCGAGGACGTGAAGAACGCGCTGTTCGGCGCGGGAGATGTTCATTTTCTGTGTCCGGAATGGGCGTGACTGGGCCTGCCGCGCGCCCCGAGACGGGGGCGGCAGGATCACGAACGCCACTTGGCCCTGGCGTCAGGCTCTGGACACAGTCTCTGTCAAACAAGCTCCACAGGGGCGCGCGGTGCGCCCTGGGGCGCGAGATAGGCCTTCGGGCGCACCGACGGAAGCCGGGCCTAATGCCGGGGTCGGCGGCGACCGCGCAGGTGATGCACAAGCGCCACGATCCCCAGCGCGACGGCGGTCAGGCCAAGGACAAGGCCAAGATGCGCGCCGGGGGCCAGGTGGCCGAAGAGGCGGTGCAGCACCTGGCCCGCGCCATAGCCGAGCGCGGTGAAAAGCGCGCCCCAGAGCGCGACCGCGATCACATTGCAGGGAATGAAGATGCGGGCGGGCACTTGCGACAGGCCCAGCGCGACGGGGCCCAGCGTGCGCAGGCCGAAGAGGAAGCGGAAGGCCATGCTGGCCAGAGCGGGGCGGCGTTCGGCCAGCGCGAGAAAGCGCTGCGCGGCGGGGCGGGCGATGAGGCGGGTCAGCCGGGGACTGTCGCGATGGAAGCGGGCCAGGGCGAACCAGGCCTGATCGGCGACAAGCGCGCCCAGGCTGAGCGCGGCCCAGGCGGCCAGCACAGGGAAGGCCCCGCGATAGGCCAGCGCGCCGCCGACAAGGCCCGCCCCGTCGCCCTCGACCAGCCCGCCCAGGAAAAGGGCGGGCAGGCCGAAGCTCTGGATCAGGCTGTCAATGGACATCTGGCTTCCCCCGCGCGCGCGCTGCCCGATCTTTCGCCGAAAGACCGGGCCGGGCAAGGGGATGCCCCCTGCCCTTCACATCGCCGTGGTCCGGGCGATTTCTTTGCGAAACATCGGGCCGCGCGGGGCCGTCAGCGCACCTTCAGCGTGGCAAGCCCGATGGCGCCCAGGATCAGCGAGATGATCCAGAAGCGGATCACGATCTGCGGCTCGGCCCAGCCCTTCTTCTCGAAATGGTGGTGGATCGGCGCCATCAGGAAGACGCGTTTGCCGGTGCGCTTGAAATAGGCGACCTGGATGATCACCGAAAGCGCCTCGACGACGAACAGCCCGCCGACGATGGCCAGCACGATCTCGTGCTTGGTGCAGACGGCGATGGCACCCAGCGCGCCGCCCAGGGCAAGGCTGCCGGTATCGCCCATGAAGACCGCCGCCGGGGGGGCGTTGTACCACAGGAAGCCCATCCCCGCACCGAACAGCCCGGCACAGAAGACCAGAAGCTCGGACGTGCCGGGGACGTAATGGACCTCGAGATACTGGGTATAGTCGACCCGGCCCACAGTATAGGCGATGATGCCCAGCGTGCCCGCGGCGATCATCACCGGCATGATGGCCAGCCCGTCCAGACCGTCGGTCAGGTTCACCGCATTGGCGGCGCCGACGATCACGATCATGCCGAAAGGCACGAAGAAGATGCCAAGGTTCAGCAGCGCATCCTTGAAGAAGGGGAAGGCCAGCTGATTGGTCAGGTCCGCCGGGTGGAAGCGCGCCGCCGCATAGGTGGCCAGCGCCGCGATCAGAAGGCCCAGAAGCATCCGCACCCGCGACGAGACGCCCTTGGTGTTCTGCTTCGAGACCTTGGCATAGTCATCGGCAAAGCCGATCAGGCCGAAAGCCAGCGTCACCAGAACCACGATCCAGACATAGGGGCTGTCGAGCCGCGCCCAGAGCAGCGTCGAGACCATCAGCGCCGACAGGATGAGAAGCCCGCCCATGGTGGGGGTGCCCGCCTTGGCGAAATGGCTTTGCGGGCCGTCATCGCGGATCGGCTGGCCCTTGCCCTGCTTCCTTCGCAGAAGGTCGATCAGCGGGCGGCCGAACAGGAAGCCGAAGATCAGCGCGGTGACGAAGGCACCGCCGGCGCGAAAGGTGATGTAGCGAAACAGGTTGAAGAAGCCGCCACTATCGGAAAGCTCGGTGAGCCAGAACAGCATTTACTCGCTTCCTTCCCGTGACGGCTGGGCCTGTCCCAGCTTCTTCAATGCCTCGACCACGAGGCTGACCTTGGAGCCTTTCGAGCCCTTTACCAGAACGACATCGCCCGCGTCGATCAGCCCGCGCACCCTTGCGGCAAGTTCCGGCGCGGTTTCGACCCAGAGCCCCTGCTGGCGGCGCGGCAGGGCGGACCAGAGATGGCGCATCCTGGGGCCGACGCAATGGATCTGGGCGATCTCGGACAGGCCCGGATGGCGGGCAATGGCCGCGTGCATCGCGATCTCGTCGGGGCCAAGCTCCAGCATGTCGCCCAGAACCGCGATGCGGCGGCCGCCGCCGACGCGGCCGATGCCATCGGTCGGCCGGGCGGCGATCAGCACGTCCAGCGCGGCGGCCAGCGAGACCGGGTTGGCATTATAGGCGTCGTCGATCAGGTCGAAGAAGGTTTCCTCGACGATATCAAGCTGGATGCGCTGGCGCAGGCCGCGGCCCGCGGGCGGCTGCCAGCGGCCGATGTCATGCGCGGCGATCATCGGGTCTGCGCCCAGCGCCTCAGCCACGGCCAAGGCGCCCAGCGCGTTCAGCGCGAAATGGCGCCCGGGCGAGGCGACCTTGAAGACCGTGGTCTGGCCGGCATGGCTGGCGCGCAACACGGTGGTCGCGTCGCATAGCCGGACCTCGGTCAGGCGCCAGTCGGCATCCGGGCTTTCGCCGAAGGTGACAACCCGCGCGCCCAGACGGAGGGCGGTGTCGCGCATCAGGGCGGTGGTGTCGAGATCGGCATTGATGACGGCGACGCCGTCGGGTTCAAGCCCTTCGAAAATCGAGGCTTTCTCGGTCGCGATCCCGGCGAGGCTGTCGAAGGCCTCAAGATGCGCCGGGGCGATGGTGGTGATCATCGCGACATGAGGCCGGGCCAGGCGGGCCAGCGGCGCGATCTCGCCGGGGTGGTTCATGCCGATCTCGATCACGGCGTAATCGGCATCGGCGGGCAGGCGCGCCAGCGTGAGCGGCACACCCCAATGATTGTTGTAGCTGGCCTCGGCGACATGGACGCTTCCCTGCCCCGCCAGCACGTCGCGCAGCATTTCCTTGGTCGAGGTCTTGCCGACCGAGCCGGTGACGCCGACGACCCGCGCCTTTGCCCGCGCCCGGCCCGCAGCGCCGAGACGGACGAGACCGTCGAGCACGTCATCGACGATCAGCAGCGGCGCATCGGGGGAAACGCCCTCGGGCACGCGGTTGACCAGCGCGGCAGCGGCGCCCTTGGCCAGCGCCTGGGCGACGAAATCATGGCCGTCGCGGACATCTTTCAAGGCGACGAAAAGATCGCCCGGCTGCAGCGCGCGGGTGTCGATCGAGACGCCGGTGGCGGTCCAACCGGTTGTCACGCGGCCCTGGGTGGCGGCGGCGGCCTCGGCGGCGGTCCAGAGAGCGGCCATCAGATCACCCCGTCCAGCGCAGCGACGGCGATCGAGGCCTGTTCGACATCGTCGAAGGGGAAGACATCGCCCTTGATGATCTGGCCGGTCTCATGCCCCTTGCCCGCGATCAGAAGCGCGTCGCCGGGTTGCAGCGCATCGACGGCGCGCAGGATGGCCTCGGCGCGGTCGCCGACTTCGGTTGCCTCCGGGCAGGCGGCAAGGATGGCGGCGCGGATCGTGGCCGGGTCTTCGCCGCGCGGATTGTCATCGGTGACATAAAGCACATCGGCATGGTCACGCGCGGCTTCGCCCATGAGCGGGCGCTTGGTGCGGTCGCGGTCGCCGCCCGCGCCGAAGACGATCAGGATGCGGCCCATGACATGCGGGCGCAGCGCCCTGAGCGCGGTGGCGATGGCATCGGGCGTATGGGCATAATCGACGAACACGGCGGCACCGTTCTTGCGCGTGGCGGCAAGTTGCATCCGGCCGCGCACGCCGGTAAGGCGGGGCAGCGCGGAGAGGACGGCTTCGGGCGTTTCCCCGGCGGCGATGGCAAGGCCCGCCGCCAGCGCGACATTTTCGGCCTGGAAGGCGCCGATCAGGTTGAGACGGGTCTGGAAGGCGCGGCCCTGCCAGAGATAGCGCACCTCCTGTCCCGTCGCATCGGCGCGGGTGGCGGCGATCTGCAGGTCGGCCCCCTGGCCCTTGCCCACAGTCATCACCGCAAGGCCGCGATCCAGCGCGCGTTCGGCCATGGCCGAACCTTTGGCGCCATCGAGATTGATCACCGCCACGCCTTCGGGCGGCAGGAGACGGTCGAACAACCCGGCCTTGGCCTGGAAATAGGCCTCCATCGTGCCGTGATAATCGAGATGGTCTTGCGTCAGATTGGTGAAGCCCGCCGCAGCCAGCCGCACGCCTTCCAGCCGGCGCTGGTCAAGACCGTGGGACGAGGCCTCCATCGCGGCATGGGTCACGCCCGCCGCCGCCGCATCGGCGAGAAGCCGCTGAAGGGTGATCGTATCGGGCGTGGTATGCGAGGACGGGGCGGCCCAGTCGCCCTCGATCCCGGTGGTGCCGATGTTGATCGCACTATGGCCCAGCGCCTGCCAGATCTGGCGGGTGAAGGTGGCGACCGAGGTCTTGCCGTTGGTGCCGGTGACGGCGACCATGACCGGGGGCTGAGCGCCGAACCACAGGGCGGCGGCATAGGCCAGCGCCTCGCGCGGGTCATCGGCCACGACAAGGGCTGCGTCCGAGGCGGCCAGCGCCTCGGCAGCAAGGGCCGCGCCCGCCGTATCGGTCAGGATGGCGGCGGCGCCCTGCTCAAGGGCCGTGGCGATGAATTCGGCGCCGTGGCGGGCCGATCCGGGCAGGGCCGCGAACAGCATTCCCGCGCGCGCGGCCCGGCTGTCGAGCGTAAGGCCCGACAGAACCGGATCGCGGCCCTGACGCGCCTTCAGCCCCAGTTCCGACAATCGCCTTGCGGCAGGCATGGTCCGTCCCCGTTCAGTTGCTGGCGGCTGTTAGCGTAGTTTGGACCGGGACTTCAACCTGCGGCCTGAGGCCAAGCAGGGGCGAGGTGCGGCGGATGATCTCGGCGGCGACGGGAACCGCCGTCCAGCCTGCGGTGCGGCGCGGCCGGGGGCCCATGGTGTTTACCGGCTCGTCCAAAGTGACGATCAGCACATATTTCGGGTTCGAGGCCGGGTACATCGAGGCGAAGGTGTTGATCACCTTGTCCTTGTAATAGCCGCCCGATTTCTTGGGCTTGTCGGCGGTGCCGGTCTTGCCCGCCACCTCGTAACCCTTGACCTCGCCATAAGAGGCGGTGCCGTTGGTCACCACGCGGCGCAGCATGATGCGGGCGTCGGCGGCGGATTTTTCCGACAGGACACGGCGGCCCGTGGCAGGGCCGGATTGCTTGATCAGCGTCGGCTTGATGTAGATGCCGCCATTGGCGATCGCCGCATAGGCGGCAGCAAGATGCAGCGGGCTGGCCGACATGCCATGGCCGTAAGAGGTGGTGATCGTGACGATCTCGGGCCACTTCTTCGGGATCAGCGGCTTGGCGCCCGGCGCTTCGATCAGCTCGACCGGGGTCGGGTCAAAAAAGCCCAGCGATTTCAGGAAGGCCTGCTGGCGCAGCGGACCGACCATCAGCGCGATATGGGCCGTGCCGACATTCGACGATTTGGCGATGACATCGGTGACCGACAGGAGCGGGCCGTAATTCTTGCCTTCGAATTCCTTGATCTTGTGCTTGCCCCAGACCATCGGCGCATTGGCATCGACCATGGTGTCGGGGCCGACAAGGCCCAACTCCATGGCCTGCGCCACGGCGAAGATCTTGAAAGTCGAGCCAAGCTCGTACACGCCCTGCACGGCGCGGTTGAACAGCGGGCTGTCCGAGGGTTCGGCATCCTTGGACACCAGCGGCACCGGTCGATTGTTCGGGTCGAAGGTCGGGGCCGAGGCCAGAGCCAGCAATTCGCCGGTGCGCACATCCATCAGGATGGCAGCACCGCCCTTGGCGTTCATCATGGTGATGCCCGCGGCGAGCACCTCTTCCACCGTGGCCTGCACCGAAAGGTCGATCGACAGTTGCAGCGGCGCGCCGGCCTCGGCCGGGTCGCGCAGGCGGGCATCCATCGCCTTCTCGATCCCGGCAGTTCCGATCACCTCTGCCGAATGCACGCCCTCGGCCCCGAAGGAATAGCCGCCAAGGACATGGGCGAGAATGTCGCCATTCGGATAGAGACGCATCTCGCGCGGGCCGAACAACAGGCCGGGATCGCCGATCTCATGCACTTTCTGCATCTGTTCGGGCGAAAGGACCTTGCGCACCCACAGGAAGCTGCGCCCGTCGGTGAAGCGGCGTTCAAGGGAGGCGGCGTCAAGTTCGGGGAAGATTTCCTGGAGTTTCCGCGCCGTCCCCTTGGGATCGACCATGTCGCGCGGATGGGCGTAAAGGGCAGAGGTGGTCATGTTGGTCGCAAGGATGCGGCCATTGCGGTCGGTGATGTCGGCGCGTTGCGCCACGATCTCGGCGCCCGAGGCGCTGGCGACCGGCTCGACCGGCGCTGTCGCCGCAAGATGGCCCATGCGCACGCCGATGGTGGCATAGGCGCAGGTGAAGACCAGCGCCATCAGGCCAAGCCGGGCCGAGGCGCGGCTCTGGCCCTTTTCATGCATCGCCTCATGGCGCAGGCGGCGGTTCTCGGCCTCGATCAGGTCGGGGTTGCGGCCCTCGGCCCGGGCGCGAAGGATATGGGCAAGCGGGCGAAGCGGCGTGCGCATGGCCTAGAGTCCTTCTTCGGTGGCCGGGGCGGCGGCGGCTTCGGCCTGGGCGGCGGCCGTGTCCGTGACCGCGCCGATGCTGCCCTGGGTATCGATCGGGCCGGTGATCGCCGGGATCTCGGGCACAGGGAAGGCGACCTGGGCCGCCGCGCCGAACTGCGTCGGGTCCATCGGCATCAGGCCCAGCGCGTCGAAGTTCAGGTCCACCAGTTCGCGCAGCCGCTGCGGGCGGTTCAGATAGGCCCATTCGGCGCGCTGCACCGACAGCGCCTCGCGCAGATCGGCGATCTGTGATTGCAGCCCGCGCACTTCGCGCAGGGAGGCCTGCGTCGCGTAATTCTCGCGATAGGCCCAGAAGCCAAGGGCGATGAGCGCGAGGAAGGACAGGACATAGAGCACGGGGCGCATGGGTCAGCGGCGTCCTTTGCGGGCAAGGTCGGGCAGGCCGAGGGCGGCGGGAGACAGCGCGAGGGCCGGGGCGGCGGTGCGGGTGGCGACGCGCAGCTTGGCGCTGCGCGAGCGCGGATTGGCGGCAAGCTCATCGGCATCGGGGCCGATGGCCTTTTTCGGCGTCAGGGTGAAGCGGGCCTGCGTTTCCGCGCGCGCGGGCGCATAGCGGTTGGCGGCGGGCTCTGCGCCCGAGGCAAGCTGGAGGAACCGCTTCACGATGCGGTCCTCAAGGCTGTGGAAGGTGACGACCGCCAGTTTCCCGCCCGGCTTCAATGCGCGTTCGGCGGCGGCAAGCCCTTCGGCAAGCTGGTCAAACTCGGTGTTCACCGCGATGCGCAGCGCCTGGAAGCTGCGGGTCGCGGGATGGCTTTCGCCGGGTTTGGGACGGGGAAGCTGGCGGGAGACGATCTCGGCCAGTTGCAGGGTGGTGGTGATCGGCGCAAGCGTCCGGGCCGCGACGATGGCGCGGGCGATGCGGCGCGAGGCGCGTTCCTCACCATAGTGATAAAGGATGTCGGCCAGCAGCTCTTCGGGCGCGGTGTTGACCAGATCGGCGGCGCTGTCGCCGGACTGGCTCATCCGCATGTCGAGGGGGCCGTCCTTCTGGAAGGAAAAGCCGCGCTCGGCCAAGTCAAGCTGCATGGACGAGACGCCAAGATCAAGAACCACCCCGTCAAGGGCTTCGCCCGCCAGGCTGTCGAGATCGGAAAACGTGCCTTCGATCAGGGTGACGCGCGGCTCGCTGGCCAGCCAGTCGGCGGCCATGCGATGCGCCAGAGGGTCGCGGTCGATGCCGATCACGCGGTCGGCGCCTGCGGCCAGAAGGCCGCGCGCATAGCCGCCGGCGCCGAAGGTGCCATCAAGCCAAAGGCCCCCGACGGGGGCCACCGCCGCCAGAAGCGGGGTCAGGAGGACCGGGATATGGGGGTCTCGCGCGGGCAGCACGTCGCGGGGTGGCATCACATTCCCCGCTCCTTCTGCGCCCGGCCGATCAGGGTCAGCGCGTCAACGCCCGCGTCGTCGTCATCCTCGTCATCGGCGTCAAGCTCGGCCTGGTAGGTGTCGCTGCGATACAGCTTGAAGCGGTTCGACGCGCCGACAAAGGCCGCCTCGGCGGCATCGGTGATGCCCAGCTTGGCGCGGACCTGCGGCGGCAGGACGATGCGGCCCTCGGGCTCGATCTCGACCATGACGGAACGGGAGATCATGTCGCGCTCGGCGCGTTCGCGGGCTTTGGAGCCCAGCTCCATCGCGTCGATCTGCGCGGCAAGCCAATCGGCCCCGGTCTTCGACCAGCATTCGACGAAATTGCGGTTCTTGCCGCCATAGACCATGTAGAGACGTGCGCGGGGGGTGGCGTCGCTGGCGGGATCGTCGGCTTCGAGAATGCGGCGGAAGGCTGCGGGCACCGAGACCCTCGCCTTCGCGTCTACCTTCTGGTAGAATTCTCCTCGAAATGCCTCGCCCATAAGGTCTTGGCCTTGCCCTTCCCCCAGGCGTGCGCCTGTCCCAATTGCGTGTCCCAGAAATGGAAATGGGCGGATCGGGTTGCTGCCACTACCCGATCCGCCGCTGTCCCATCGCTGGGCGTCCAGCTACGCGCGCCACCTGGGGGAGATGTCTGCTCGCTCGCGCGCCGGATCTCTGTCGTCCGATGAAAGGGGCTGCCTGTATGAACTGCCTTAGTCGCCTTTTCGGGGTCTTGCGCTGCCCCTGCGGTCTTTTCGGCCCATCTCATCTTCCGTGAGTTAGGGATGCCATGGTATTGCATGGTCTGGCAAGGGATTTCTTGGGCAGAACACCCAAGATGATGTGATGGCATGGCATGAAATCGCGCATCTTGTGGGAAGAGCGGGCCTCGCGCGTCAATCTCTAGGGATCACAGACCCGAGACTGGCTAGATATAGCGCCAAAGGCGGGGCCGGGCCGGAGACGCGACAGCGAAAAAATTATTTGCCTATCCGCCTCGCGGTGGGTGGCTCATGGCACGCCCGGGGCAAAATCGGGCCGGATTCCCCTGGATTCACTCGAATCACCGGCGAATCCAGGGGGGAATGGCGCTTGCGCCCATGCGGCGCCCATATGACGCCCATGGTTTCCCAAATCACCGCGACGGGCCGATATGGGGAGCCCATGCTTTCCCATGGCAAACCGACGGGCATGGGGCGGAGCGACACAGGAGGGGACGGCCGGGACAGATCGCCCTGCCCCGGCGCGCCTTAAACACGGAGTGACTTGGGCCGCGCGGGCCGTCAGGCCATGCCGCCCGCGATCAGGCGGTGGGCAAGCCGGGCATAGGCCTCGGCATTCGGCCCCTCGCCCGCGGCGATGGGCGTGCCGGCATCGCCCGCGACGCGGACCTCGAGCGCCAGGGGCAATTCGCCCAGGAAGGGCAGGCCCAGACGCGCGGCTTCGGCCGCGACGCCGCCATGGCCGAAGATATGGCTTTCATGGCCGCAATTCGGACAGACAAAGGTGGACATGTTCTCGATCAGACCCAGCACCGGGGTCTTGAGCTTGTCGAACATATCAAGCGCCTTGCGCGCATCGAGAAGCGCCACATCCTGCGGGGTCGAGACGACCAGCGCCCCGGTCAGGCGCGCGCGCTGCGCGAGCGAAAGCTGGACATCGCCGGTGCCGGGCGGCAGGTCGACGATCAGCACGTCCAAGGGCCCCCAGTTCACCTGGGACAGCATCTGCTGCAAGGCGCCCATCAGCATCGGTCCGCGCCAGATCACAGCCTCGCCTTCCTTCAGCAGCAGCCCCATCGACATCATGGTGACGCCATGGGCGTGCAGCGGTTCGATGATCTTGCCATCGGGGCTGGCCGGGCGCTGCGAGACGCCCATCATCTTGGCCTGGCTGGGGCCGTGGATATCGGCATCCAGCAGCCCGACACGGCGCCCCTGCCGCGCCAGGGCGACGGCGAGGTTCGAGGAAACGGTGGATTTGCCGACGCCGCCCTTGCCCGAGGCGACGGCAAGGATGCGGTCGATGCCCGAGATCTTCTGCGGTCCGCCCTCTTGCGGCGTCGGATGACCGCCGATCTTGAGGCTTGGGGGCGCGGGCGCCTTGGCTGCGGGGCCATGGGCGGTCATCACGATCTTGACCGAGGTCACCCCCGGCAGGGCGCGCAGCGCGGCCTGGGCCTGGGCTTCGACGGGGGCCAGGCTGCGGGCCTCATCGGCGCTGGCGGCCTCGATCACGAAGCGGATCTCGCCGCCCTCGACCGCCAGCGCGCGAATCAAGTCGCGCGAGACAAGCGTGCCGCCGCCCGGCAGGGCGACGCCCTGCAACACCTCAATCACCTGGTCGCGTGTCGGCTGCATGGCGGTCTGCCTTTCCTGTCCGGTCCGGCCCTTGTCTTTGCGGCGCGGACCCCCAAATTCCCCTGCGACTAAAGTCGGGAAAAACACGGCAAGGGCAAGGGTGCGTTGACCAAGCGATCAAGATTTCAGCAAACCTGCTGAAATTAATCACGATTTCTTGACATTCAGCCATGACGTCGCCGCATGGCAGCATTGCGAGACCCGGGTATTGTGCAGGTGCAGCAAAAGGCGCATGTTACCCCTAACAGCACAGCAGAACGCTGGCGGACGAAACAGACGACAAGGCTAAGAGCATCATGGCTTATGTGAACACCTCCCGCGCTGCCGCGGCCCACCCCACCGAGCGGTTCTTCGGCTTCTTCGCCGGGCTTGGCGCGGCGCTGGCCCGCCGCCGGGCCTATACCCGGACGCTCACGGAACTGCGTCAGCTGACCGACCGCGAACTGGCCGATCTGGGCATCTCGCGCGTGTCGATCGTGGATGTGGCCCGCGAGGCAGCCTACGGCCGCTAAGGCCGCGACGAATTCGATTGCTGGGTCCCTCTCCTCCTCCCTCGGGACCCTTGGCAAAGCGGCGCCACCGCTCCTCCTCCCTGGTGGCGCCGCAATTTCCATCCGGGGCCTGACGCCCCAAATGCTTTCGGTGGCCCTCTCCTCCTCCCTCGGGCCCTCGAAACCGCGGCGACCCCCTCCTCCTCCCTGGGGTCGCCGCACCAAGTTTCCGGCCCGGTGACGGGTCACGGCATTCGGCGGCCCTCTCCTCCTCCCTCGGGCCGCTGGAGCAACGCGGCGGTGCCCTCTCCTCCTCCCTCGGGCACCGCCGCGCCCCTTTCCGGCCCGGCAACGGGCCACGGCATTCGGCGGCCCCCTCCTCCTCCCTCGGGCCGCTGGAGCAAAGCGGCGGTGCCCTCTCCTCCTCCCTCGGGCACCGCCGCACCCCTGCCCCCTTGATCTCCGACAAACCCGCGCCGATAGTCCGCCGTCCCAAACCGGGCAGGACAGATGCGCATTTCCCTGATCTCAGCGGCTTTCGTCGCCTCTCTTGTCGGCTACGGATCGACCATCGCGCTGGTGCTGGCGGCGGCGGCGGCGGTGGGGGCAAGTGCGGAACAGACCGCAAGCTGGGTGCTGGCCGTCTGCCTGGCGAAAGCGGTGGGGGCTGCGGTGCTGTCGACCTGGCACCGCGTGCCGGTGGTGCTGGCCTGGTCGACGCCGGGCACGGCGCTGATCGCCGCGACCGAGGGGCTGACCATTCACCAGGCGGTCGGGGCCTTCGTGCTGACCGGCCTTCTGATCGCGCTGACCGGGCTGATCCGGCCGCTGGGCCGGGCGGTGGCGATGATTCCCGACGGGATTTCCGGCGGAATGCTGGCGGGTGTGCTGTTGCCCTTCGTGCTGAAGGGCGCGGGGGCGGCACAGGCGGCGCCGGTTCTGGTGCTGCCGATGCTGGCGGTCTTTGCGCTGGTGCGGCTGAAGAACCCCGCCATCGCGGTGATCGGGGCGCTGGCGGCTGGGCTGGGCCTGGCCTTCGCCACCGGCACGGAATGGCCCGCCCTGTCCCTGCCCTTTCCGAAGCTGGTGCTGATCTGGCCCGAGTTCCAGATGGGTACCGTGGTCGGGCTGGTGCTGCCCTTGTATCTGGTGACCATGGCCAGCCAGAACCTGCCCGGCTTCGCCACGATGCGGGCGGCGGGCTATGAGCCGCCGGTGCGCAGCGCGCTGGGGGTGACGGGTCTGGTGTCCAGCCTTTTCGCCTTTTTCGGCGCCCATACCGTCAGCATGGCGGCGATCACCGCCGCGATCTGCATGGGGCCGGATGTGCATCCGGTAAAGGAGGAGCGCTGGAAGGTCGGGCTGGCCTATGCCTTCTTCTGGCTGATGCTGGGCCTGTTCTCGCCGGTGATCCTGACCCTGATCGCCGCGATGCCGCCGCAGGTCATGCTGGCCTTGGTGGCGCTGGCGCTTCTCGGGGCGCTGACCGGGGCGCTGGCGACGGCGATGCATGTGCCGGACCAGCGCTTTGCCGCGACCCTGACGCTGGGGATCACGGCGGCAGGCCTGCCGTTCCTGGGCATTGGCGCGGCCTTCTGGGGGCTGGTGGCGGGAGTTGGCCTCTACGCGATGGAGCGTGCTGCGGCGCTGCGATAGCGGCAAATTCCTTCGCGGAAGATTGACCGGATTTTTCGAAACCTCCGGGGCGCGCGGGCGCAGGCATCGGAACGGGCGTCAGAACGGGATTTCGTCGCCCATATCGGCGGGCATGACGAAGCGCGCGACGATCTTCTTCTCGCCCGCCTTGTCGAAACGGATGTCCAGCTTGTCGCCCTCGATCCCGGTGACACGGCCATAGCCGAACTTCACATGGAAGACCCGCTCGCCCACCGTGTAGGAGCTTTCCGCCTGCAAATCGATCGTCACGCCCTTCGCCTCGCGCGGCTGGCTGACCGGGCGGCTGCCCTGGCGGTCCTGCAGCCGCCGCCAGCCGGGCGAATTGTAGACATCGGCCTTGGTGGCGCGCTCTTCCAGCGCCGATCCGCCAAAGCCGGGTGCCGCGCCATAGCCGCCCGCCATCAGGCCGGGCGGCGTCAGCACCTCGACATGGGCGGCGGGCAGTTCGTCGATGAAACGGCTGGCCATCTGGCTTTGCCACTGGCCATAGACCCGGCGGTTCGAGGCGAAGGAGATAGTGCACAGCTCCTCGGCGCGGGTGATGCCGACATAGGCGAGGCGGCGTTCCTCCTCGATCCCCTTCAACCCGCTTTCATCCATGCTGCGCTGGCTGGGGAACAGCCCGTCTTCCCAGCCCGGCAGGAAGACCACGGGAAATTCCAGCCCCTTGGCGGCATGAAGGGTCATGATGCTGACCTTCTCGGACGAATCCTCGCTGTCGTTGTCCATGATCAGGCTGACATGTTCGAGAAAGCCTTGCAGGCTGTCGAACTGTTCCAGCGCCTTCACGAGTTCCTTGAGGTTCTCAAGCCGCCCTTCCGCCTCGGGCGTCTTGTCATTCTGCCACATCGAGACATAGCCCGATTCCTCAAGGATCACTTCGGCCAGCCGGACATGGCCAAGATCATTGGCCGGGGCGGTGTCGGGCAACAGGGGTTCGATCACGGCATCCGCCACCGCGGGCCGGGCATCGCGGATCGCGGCGTGCCAGCGTTCGATCCCCTCGGTGAAGGCGCGCAACTGGTTGGCACCCTTGCCGCCAAGCCCGCCCGCCGCCAATAGGCTTTGCGCGCCATCGACCAGGGTCAGGCCATTGGCCCGCGCCTCGCGCTGGATCGACTGGACCGCCTTGTCGCCCAGGCCGCGCTTGGGAACATTCACCACCCGCTCGAAGGCAAGGTCGTCGTCCGGCGAGACCGCAAGGCGGAAATAGGCCATGGCGTCGCGGATTTCCTGCCGTTCATAGAAGCGCGGGCCGCCGATCACCCGGTAGGGCAGGCCGATGGTCAGGAAACGGTCTTCGAAAGCGCGCATCTGGTGGCTGGCGCGGACAAGGATCGCCTGGCCGTTCAACCCCACCGGCGCCCGGCCACGCGTGCCGCGCTGGATGGCCTCGATCTCCTCGCCGATCCAGCGCGCCTCTTCCTCGCCATCCCAATGGCCGATCAGACGGACCTTCTCGCCCGCCTTGGCCTCGGTCCACAGCGTCTTGCCCAGTCGCCCGGCATTGGCCGCGATCACGCCTGATGCGGCGGCGAGGATATGGGGGGTGGAGCGATAGTTCTGTTCAAGCCGGATGACCTTTGCCCCCGGAAAATCCTTTTCGAAGCGCAGGATGTTGCCGACCTCGGCCCCCCGCCAGCCATAGATCGACTGGTCGTCATCACCGACGCAGCAGATGTTCTGATGCGCCTGGGCCAGAAGCCGCAGCCAGAGATACTGGCAGACATTGGTGTCCTGATATTCGTCGACCAGGATATAGCGGAACCAGCGCTGGTATTGCGCCAGTACATCGGGATGTTTCTTGAAGATCTCGACGCAATGCAAAAGCAGGTCGCCGAAATCAGTAGCGTTCAGGCTGCGCAGGCGGTCCTGATAACGGTCATAGATCTGCCTTGCCGTTATAGGCTCTCTGACGTCACGCGTTGAGTCTGCTTCACGGTCCGCCTTGTTATATTTGGGCGCGGAAAAGCTCTTGTCCCATTCATCGACGTTGCGTTCAAAATCAATCACGTAATCGTCACGGTCGGGCACCATACTTGGAGTGCGCGCTAGGTTCTTCCATCGATCAATTGTTGCCGCGACAACGCGAGGCGGCCATCGCTTCATGTCGAGCCTATCTGGCTCCATGAGCTGTTTCAGCAGGCGAAGCTGGTCGTCGGTGTCGAGGATGGTGAAGCTGGGCTTCAGCCCGACCAACTCGGCATGGCGGCGGAGGATCTTCACCGAGAGCGAATGGAAAGTGCCCATCCAGGGCATGCCTTCGACCGCCTCGCCCAGCATGCGGAACACACGGTCCTTCATCTCGCGCGCGGCCTTGTTTGTGAAGGTCACCGCAAGGATTTCATGGGGCCGCGCCTTGCCAAGATGCAGCAGATGCACGATCCGCGCGGTCAGCGCCCGCGTCTTGCCGGTGCCCGCGCCGGCGAGCATCAGAACGGGGCCATCCAGCGCCTCGACCGCCGCGCGCTGCGCCGGGTTCAATCCGTCAAGATAGGGGGCGGGTCGCGCCGCGACGGCGCGCTGCGACAGGGGCACGGCGGCCGCGAAGGCGGCGGATTCGGAATCGGGGTCGTCCCAGGCGCTCATGGGGCGCGAGTTTAACCGCCCCTGCGGGCGGTGAAAAGCATTGTTCTTGAATTGTTCAGGATTCGACCGAAGACAGGTGCCGCGATCAGTGCCAGCGCCCGACCACCGGCTCGGCGACGACCTGATAGTCATCCTCATACAGGATCGCGCCGATGCGGCGGCTGTGCAGGATCTCGATCCGGTAGCCCTGGCCTTGCAGCAGGCGCGTCAGGTCATAGGCCCGGGCCAGCGCGTCCGAGGCGTCATCCTTGAACCAGCTCAGCCCCAGCGCCGCTTCGGCTTTGCGGCTCGAACCGGGCAGCGTGCCGAAACCGGGCATCGACATGTTGTGATGGAACCAGTCCAGAAGGGTTTCAAGCCGCTCTGCCGTGGCCGGGCTGACGCGATGCGCATCGCGCAGGGCATAGGCCGCGCCAAAGATGCCTTCTGGCGCAGACAGGCCTTCCCTTCGGCTGGGGCAAACGAAACGGATATAACTCATCATGCAACACGGGACTTAGGGTCGACAGGCCCGTTATACACGGAATTTCCGTTAATATCAGCACCCTTGCGGCGGACAATGCCGCGCATTGTCTCCGTAGCGGCGTCAGACCGGCAGGGTCACGACGATGGCTCCTCGCGCGGTCGCGACCACCGTATGCTCATATTGCACCACCGGGGCGGGCGGTTCGGCGTAAAGCGTCCAGTCATCGCCGCCCTCGCGCGCCCAGAGGCCGCCCTGCGACAGGAAGGGTTCGACCGTCAGGACAAGGCCGCGATGGATCTGCCGCCGGTCGCCGCTTGTGGGCCAGGTCGGCACCGTCTTGGGCGCTTCATGCAGGGCGCGGCCGATGCCATGGCTGGCCAGGTTGCGGATCAGCGTATAGCCGCGCGCCCGGGCGAAACGGCCCACGGCGTTGCCGATGCCCGCCAGCGGACGGCCCGCGCCGACCTGGGCGATGCCGATCTCGGTCGCGCGCCTGCCGTCCCGGCACAGCCGGTCGAGCGAGGGCCTCACCGTGCCCAGCCGGAAGGTCGCGCCGGTATCGGCGAAAAAGCCGTCCTTCGAGGCGGAGACGTCGATATTCACCAAATCGCCGCGCGCCAGAACCCGGTCGCCCGGAATGCCATGGGCGATCTCCTCGTTCACGCTGATACAGGCGGCGCCGGGAAAGCCATAGGTCGCCTCGGGCGCCGGGACCGCACCTTCCCGCTCCAGCAGCGCCCGGCCGATCCGGTCCAGCTCGCGCGTGGTCATGCCCGGTTCCATCGCCCGCGCCATGGCGTGCATCGTGGTGGAGACGATGCGGCCGATGGCTTTCAGCCCGTCCAGCTCGTCCTCATGGGTGATGGTCATGGCGGTCCTTTCGGGGGTCTGCGCTACAGCGGATAGCTGTTGCGAACACCTTCATTGTAGCGCGCGAAAAGGCGCTGGAAAGCGGCGATGTCCTCGGCGCTCCAGTCCTGGAAGATGCGGACATTGTGCTGCCATTTCGCGCGCAGGAAATCCTGCATCAGCGCCGTCGCTGCCTCGGTCGGCAGCAGGATCGAGCGGCGGCCATCCTCCTGGCTCACGCCGCGGGTGACCAGGCCGCGCTCGACCAGATCGGCGGCGATGCGGCTGGCGCGGGACGGGTCGAGGCACAACTCCTCGGCCAGCAACCCCACGGTCGGTTCGGCGGGCGCGGCGCGGCCAAAGCCCGACCGGATGCGCAGGATCGCGGACAGGGCGTGGAATTGCGAGACTTCGATCCCGGCATCCAGTTCCCGCATCAGGGATTGCGGGATATCGCCCTTCATCACCCGGCGGACATAAAGGAAATGCTCGGCATCAAAGGCCAGAAGCGCCTCGATCGCCGCTGGGGCGAAACCTGCATCGGACAGGGCGCGGGCGGCTTCGGCCCGATGGGCGGCGGATTTGGCGGCAGGGGATTTGGGGGCGGAGGGTTCGGTCATGGCCTGCGCAGATGGGGCAAAGTGCTGCCCGTGTCAATAAACTGCTTATGGCAAATATATGCCATTGACATACATCTTCTGCAACGGCATTTCTAACCAGCGTCGCGAGGACATTTCCCTCGCCCCTTCAAATCCCGTGCAGGTTCCCATGTCCGACCCTTCCTCTGCCCCGGCGCCCGTGGCGGCGCCCGCCCCGTCCGCCGTTGTCCAGGGCGCATCCTCCACCCGCGTCGTGATCGCCTCGGTCGCCGTGCTTCTGCTGCTGGCCGCGCTGGACCAGACCATCGTCGCCACCGCCCTGCCCACCATCGTTGCCGATCTGGGCGGGCTTGAGCATCTGAGCTGGGTGGTCACCGCCTATATCCTGGCCTCGACCGTGGTGGCGCCGATCTATGGCAAGCTGGGCGACCTGTACGGCCGCCGGACCATGGTGATCGTCTCGGTCTCGATTTTCCTTCTGGGCTCGGTCCTCTGCGGCATGGCCGGGTCGATGGGCTTCCTGATCGCGGCGCGGGCGCTGCAAGGCCTTGGCGGCGGCGGGTTGTTCGTGCTGGCCCTGTCGATCATCGCCGATGTGATCCCCCCCAAGGATCGTGGCAAGATCCAGGGCGTCTTCGCCGGCGTCTTCGGGATTTCCTCGGTCATCGGGCCGCTGATCGGCGGTTGGTTCGTCGAGGTCGCAAGCTGGCACTGGATCTTTTATGTCAACCTGCCCTTCGGTCTTCTGGCGCTGGCCGGGTTCACCCTGTTCTTCCACGCCAATACCGCACGGGTGAACCACCGGATCGACTATGCCGGGGCGGCGCTCCTGGCGCTGACGCTGGGATCGCTGGTGCTGGTGACCTCGCTGGGCGGGCGCAGCTTTGGCTGGGGCAGCCCGCAGGCCCTTGGGCTGATCGCGCTGGCGTTGGCGGCGCTGGCCCTGTTCCTTTGGGTCGAGTCGCGGGCGGCGGAACCCGTCCTGCCGCTGTCGCTGTTCAAGGGCAATGTGTTCAACGTCACCTCGGCCATCGGCTTTGTCGCGGGCGCGATGATGTTCGGCACGCTGACTTTCATCCCGGTCTATCTCCAGATCGCCAAGGGCGCGACACCGACGCAATCGGGCTGGGAGATGATCCCGATGACGGCGGGCATTCTGGCGCTGTCCACGCTGTCGGGCCGCTATATGGGCCGGACGGGCCGCTACAAAGTGCTGCCGCAGATCGGCCTGGCGCTGTCGGCGGTGGGGCTTCTGATCCTGACGCAGATCTCGCCGGAAACACCCCCGCCCCTTTTGTGGCTGGCGCTGTTCCTGGTTGGCGGCGGCATGGGCACGATCTTCCCGGTGGTGACGACGGCGGTGCAGAACACCGTGCCGCGCCAGCAGATCGGCACGGCCACGGCGGCGGGGCTGATGTTCCGCCAGGTCGGTGGATCGGTCGCGGTGGCGCTGTATGGCGCGATATTCGCGGGTGGCATGGCGGCGGCGATGGGGGCTGCAGGTGCGGGCGCGGTGAACGTGGCCGAGCTGGGGCCGCAGATGTTGACCGGGCTTGACGCCGCCACGCGGGAAACGATCGGCCAGGCGGTCAGCACCAGCCTGCATCCGGTGTTCTGGATCTCGCTGGGTCTGGCGCTGACGGGCCTTGCCTTGGCCTTCGTGCTGGAAGAGGTCCTGCTGGTGAACCGCATCGCGCCACAGGGCGAGTAGCGGGCGGGCCCTCGGCCGTCATCCTGGTCCAAATCTTCGTTGGAGGCCCCGGGGGCGAAGCTCCCCTGGGGCCTGCCGCAAACGGCCCGCCCGGCCCCGCCGGATCCAGACTTCGCACCTGCAAATTCTTGCCTGAATATTTCGCAAACTTTGCAGTTCCGTGACACCCCGCCCTTGCGCTGCACCGCAGCACCCTTACAGTGCCCCCCGAAGTGCGCTGCACCGCATCCACGAAGGGGACGTGTCCGATGCCTGAATTCCAGAAGATCCTGATCGCGAACCGGGGCGAGATCGCCATCCGGGTGATGCGCGCGGCCAATGAGATGGGCAAGAAGACCGTCGCCGTCTATGCCGAGGAAGACAAGCTTTCGCTGCACCGCTTCAAGGCCGATGAGGCCTATCTGATCGGTCAGGGCCTGTCGCCGGTGGGCGCCTATCTGTCGATCCCCGAGATCATCCGCGTGGCGCGGATGGCGGGGGCCGATGCGATCCATCCGGGCTATGGGCTTCTGTCCGAGAATCCCGATTTCGTCGAGGCCTGCGATGCGGCGGGCATCACCTTCATCGGACCGCGCGCCGAGACGATGCGCGCCCTGGGCGACAAGGCGTCAGCCCGCCGGGTTGCCATCGAGGCCGGCGTTCCGGTGATCCCGGCGACCGAAGTGCTGGGCGAGGATTTCGCGGCCATCAAGGCCGAGGCCAAGAAGGTCGGCTATCCCCTGATGCTCAAGGCGTCCTGGGGCGGTGGCGGGCGCGGGATGCGACCGATCCTCAACGAGGACGAACTTGAGGCCAAGGTGCGCGAGGGCCGCCGCGAGGCCGAGGCCGCCTTCGGCAATGGCGAGGGCTATCTGGAAAAGATGATCCTGCGCGCCCGCCATGTCGAAGTGCAGATCCTGGGCGACAAGACGGGCGAGGTCTGGCACCTGTGGGAGCGCGACTGCACCGTGCAGCGCCGCAACCAGAAGGTCGTCGAGCGCGCCCCCGCGCCCTATCTGACCCAGGCCGAGCGCGAAGATGTCTGCGCCATGGCCAAGCGCATCTGCCAACACGTCAATTACGAATGCGCGGGCACGGTCGAATTCCTGATGGATATGGATTCGGGCAAGTTCTACTTCATCGAGGTGAACCCGCGCGTCCAGGTCGAACATACCGTCACCGAGGAAGTGACCGGCATCGACATCGTGCAAGCCCAGATCCTGATCGAGGAAGGCAAGACCCTGGCCGAAGCGACCGGCGTAGGGTCCCAGGCCGACGTGAAGCTGAACGGCCATGCCGTGCAGTGCCGGGTGACGACCGAAGACCCGCTGAACAACTTCATCCCCGATTACGGCCGCCTGACTGCCTATCGCTCAGCGACCGGCAATGGCATCCGGCTGGACGGCGGCACCGCTTATGCGGGCGGCGTGATCACGCGCTATTACGACTCGCTTCTCGTGAAGGTCACCGCCCATGCCCAGACGCCGGAAAAGGCAATCAGCCGGATGGACCGCGCCCTGCGCGAATTCCGCATCCGGGGCCTGGCGACGAATATCGAATTCGTCATCAACCTGCTGAAGCACCCGACCTTCCTGGACTACAGCTACACGACCAAGTTCATCGACACGACGCCCGAGCTGTTCACCTTCAAGAAGCGGCGCGACCGGGCGACCAAGATCCTGACCTATATCGCAGACATCACCGTCAACGGGCACCCGGAGACGGCGGGCCGCCCCCGGCCCCCGGCCGAGGCGCGGGCGCCCAAGGCGCCCAAGGCGCGGGGCGAACCGGCGATGGGCACCCGCAACCTTCTGGAACAGAAGGGGCCGCAGGCGGTGGCCGACTGGCTCAAGGCGCAGAAGAAGGTGCTGATCACCGATACGACCATGCGCGACGGCCACCAGTCGCTGCTGGCGACGCGGATGCGCTCGATCGACATGATCAAGGCCGCCCCCGCCTATGCCGCCAACCTGCCGCAGCTCTTCAGCGTCGAATGCTGGGGCGGCGCCACCTTCGACGTGGCCTACCGCTTCCTGCAGGAATGCCCCTGGCAGCGCCTGCGCGACCTGCGCGCGGCCATGCCCAACCTGATGACGCAGATGCTGCTGCGCGGGGCGAATGGCGTCGGCTACACCAATTACCCCGACAATGTCGTGCAGGGCTTCGTCTCGCAGGCGGCCAAGACCGGGGTCGATGTCTTCCGCGTCTTCGACAGCCTGAACTGGGTCGAGAACATGCGCGTCGCGATGGACGCGGTGCTGGAGACCGGCAAGGTGCTGGAAGGCACGGTCTGTTATACCGGCGACATGCTGGACCCGGACCGGTCCAAATATGATCTGAAATACTATGTCGATCGCGCGCAGGAGCTGAAGGCGGCGGGCAGCCATATCCTTGGCCTCAAGGACATGGCGGGGCTTCTGAAACCCGCCGCGGCGCGGCTGCTGGTCAAGACGCTGCGGCAGGAAGTCGGCCTGCCGGTGCATTTCCACACCCATGACACATCGGGCGCGGCGGCGGCCACGGTTCTGGCCGCCTGCGATGCGGGCGTCGACGCGGTGGATGCGGCGATGGACGCCTTCTCGGGCGGCACCTCGCAGGCCTGCCTCGGCTCGATTGTCGAGGCGCTGAAGCATACCGAGCGCGACACCGGCCTCGACATGGCGGCGATCCGCGAGATGTCGAATTACTGGGAACATGTCCGCACCCAATATGCGGCCTTCGAAAGCGGGCTGCAGGCCCCGGCGTCGGAAGTCTATCTGCATGAAATGCCGGGCGGGCAGTTCACCAATCTCAAGGCGCAGGCCCGCAGCCTGGGGCTGGAGGAGCGCTGGCACGAGGTGGCGCAGACCTATGCCGATGTGAACCAGATGTTCGGCGATATCGTGAAGGTCACACCCTCTTCCAAGGTCGTGGGCGACATGGCGCTGATGATGGTGGCGCAGGGCCTGACCCGGGCGCAGGTCGAGGACCCCAAGACCGACGTGGCCTTTCCGGATTCGGTCGTCGACATGCTGAAGGGCAATCTCGGGCAACCGCATGGCGGCTGGCCCAAGGGCATCCAGGCCAAGGTCCTGAAGGGCGAGAAACCCTTCACCGACCGGCCGGGCCTGCTGGCGGCGCCGGTCGACATCGAAGCCACGCGCAAGAAGCTGTCGGAGGAATTGAACGGCTTCAAGGTCGATGACGAGGACCTGAACGGCTACCTGATGTATCCCAAGGTTTTCCTCGACTATATGGGCCGCCATCGCCTGTACGGGCCGGTGCGCACCCTGCCGACGCGAACCTTCTTCTACGGCATGGAGCCGGGCGAGGAGATCGCGGTCGAGATCGACCCCGGCAAGACGCTGGAACTGCGCCTGCAGACAGTGGGCGAAGTGGGCGAGGATGGCGAGGTGCGGGTCTTCTTCGAGCTGAACGGCCAGCCGCGGGTGATCCGCGTCGCGAACCGGGCGGTCAAGGCGAAGACCGCCGCCAAACCCAAGGCGGCTGACGGCAATGCGAACCACATCGGCGCGCCGATGCCGGGCGCGGTGGCCTCGGTCGCGGTGACGGTGGGCCAGAAGGTGCGTCCCGGCGATCTGTTGCTGACCATCGAGGCGATGAAGATGGAAACCGGCCTTCACGCCGACCGCGAGGCGGTGGTCAAGGCGATCCACGCCCAGCCCGGCAGCCAGATCGAGGCCAAGGATCTGCTGATCGAGCTGGAATAGGCGCAGACAGACAATTCCAAGGCTGGCGGCACTGCCGTCAGCCTTGGCCTCCGGATTTTACCCCCCGTCAGGGTGCCAGATGCAGCGCGACCTCCCCCGACCAGGGTTCGGTCACGCCCCGTCCGCCGCCCAGATCCTCGAGAATCGGCCGCAGCCGGTCGAGATTGGCGATCATGGCCGGGCGCGCTTCGATCATTGCGGCCTGGCTGTCCCATTCGCCCACCACGATGAAGCTGCGCTCGCCTGACTTCACGAGCCAGAAGTTGCGCGCCCCTGCCATGCCGTTCAGCGTCATTTCGCGATGAATGGCGACATAGGCGTCCTGCTGGCCTGGCTTGACCCGCATATGCACGATGTTCATGGCTGTCACGATCGGCCCTCCCCCAGAAGTTGCGATCCGGTTCAGGATAGCACGATCCGTCCGGTTCCGCGCCTGAGTCGATGGGTCACGATGGACCTGCCCCGGGGCCTGCCTTGGGCCCGCCCGGAAAATTTTTGGCCCGGCCCGCATTTCCCCCTTGCAGCCCCTGCGCGGGTCTCATAAATCCCCGCCTGTCCAACCGGCGCGGGCGTAGCTCAGGGGTAGAGCATAACCTTGCCAAGGTTAGGGTCGTGAGTTCGAATCTCATCGCCCGCTCCAGTCGGACCAGCCAGAGGGCGCCCTTCGGGGCGCCCTTTTGCATTTCCGGGTGTGCTGCAACCCGCCGCGTCTCCGGCCCCGCAAGACCTCCGATTGCCGCTTGCGCCCGTCCCGACCATGCGCTATCAGCCGCGCCACGGAGTGCGGGCGTAGCTCAGGGGTAGAGCATAACCTTGCCAAGGTTAGGGTCGTGAGTTCGAATCTCATCGCCCGCTCCAGCGACAAAGGGCAGCTTCGGCTGCCCTTTCGCATTTCTGGTGCTTGCCCGCGGCGGGCTTCCCGGGTTACTGGCCAAGGCGCAAGGCGAAGGAAGATGGCGATGCGCAAGGCCGAGATCACCCGCAAGACCAAGGAAACCGCGATTGAGGTGGCGGTGAACCTGGACGGCACCGGCAAGTCCGAAATGGCGACCGGCGTCGGGTTCTTTGACCACATGCTGGACCAGCTGGCCCGCCACAGCCTGATCGACATGGCGATCAAGGCCAAGGGTGACACCCATATCGATGATCACCACACGGTCGAGGATTGCGGCATCGCGCTGGGTCAGGCGCTGGCGCGTGCCCTGGGCGACAAGACCGGCATCCGCCGCTATGGCCATTTCAACCTGGCGATGGACGATGCGCAGGTCGCCTGCGCGCTGGATCTGTCGGCGCGGCCCTATCTGGTCTGGTCCCTGCCCTTCCCGACCGACAAGATCGGCACTTTCGACACCGAACTGGTGCGCGAGTTCTTTCAGGCACTTGCCACCCATGGCGGCATCACGCTGCATGTCGATCTGGTGCATGGTCTGAACAGCCACCACATCGCCGAGGCCTGTTTCAAGGCGGTCGCCCGCGCCCTGCGCGCGGCGGTCGAGCCCGATCCACGCATGGCGGGGCAATTGCCCTCGACCAAGGGCGCGCTGTGAGGGGTGCCCAGGCATGAGCCTGACCGTCCTTGTCGATTACGATTCCGGCAACCTGCATTCGGCCGAGAAAGCCTTTCAGCGCATGGCGCATGAGGGCGATGCAGGCCAGGTCATCGTGACCTCACGGCCCGAGGATGTCGCCCGCGCCGACCGCATCGTCCTGCCCGGCGACGGCGCCTTCCCTTCCTGCCGCGCGGCGCTGACGGCCCGCGAGGGGCTGTACGAGGCCATCGTCGAGGCGGTGACCACCCGCGCCCGGCCGTTTCTGGGGATCTGCATCGGGATGCAGATGCTGGCGACGCGCGGGCTGGAATATACCGAGACACCGGGCTTTGACTGGATCGGCGGAACGGTCACGCGGATCACGCCGGAAGACCGCGCGCTGAAAGTGCCGCATATGGGCTGGAACGACCTGATCCTAGGCCAGCCGCATCCGGTTCTGGCCGGGATCGCCACCGGCGACCACGCCTATTTCGTGCATTCCTACCAGTTCCGCGTGGCCGATCCGGCGCATCTTCTGGCCCATGTCGATTATGCTGGCCCGGTCACAGCCATCGTCGGGCGCGACACAATCGTCGGCACCCAGTTCCACCCCGAGAAATCCTCGGCCACCGGGCTGCGGCTGATCGCCAATTTTCTGAAATGGACGCCCTGAGCCGCGCCCCCTCGCCCGAACGCCTGCAGGCAATCCTTGACGGGATCGCCGCCGAGATGGCGCTGGTGACGGATCGCGGCAAGGTGGCCAGCTACATCCCGGAACTGGCGCGTCAGTCGACCGCGCCTTTCGGCATCGCGGTGGCCTTGCCCGGGGGGCAGGTGGTGCGGGCGGGCGACAGCGCCACAGGCTTTTCCATCCAGTCGATCTCAAAGGTCTTCACGCTTGCCATCGCCTTGGGCCGCTTGGGCGACCAGCTCTGGTCGCGGGTGGGGCGCGAGCCTTCCGGCCATGCCTTCAACTCGATCCTCCAGTTGGAGCAGGAAAACGGCATCCCGCGCAATCCGCTGATCAATGCGGGCGCGATCGCGGTGACGGATGCGATCCTTGCCGGCCATCAGCCGCGCGAGGTTCTGGGCGAACTGTTGCGCTTCATCCGGCTGGCAGCCGAGGATGACGACATCCACATCAACAAGGCGGTCGCCGCCAGCGAACAGGCGACGGCGCACAGGAACATCGCGCTGGCCGAGTTCATGGCCGCCCATGGCAATCTGAAAAACCCAGCCGCGCTGACCATCGGCACCTATGTCCATCAATGCGCGGTCGAGATGACCTGTGCGCAGCTTGCCCGGGCCGGGCTGTTCCTCGTCGGCGCGCCCGGCTGCCCGCGTCTGGTCTCGCCCGCGCGCATCAGGCGGATCAACGCCCTGATGATGATGTGCGGCCATTACGACGGCTCGGGCGAGTTTGCCTATCGCGTCGGCCTGCCCGGCAAGTCGGGCGTGGGCGGCGGCATCCTGGCCATCGCGCCGGGGCGGGCGGCAGTTGCGACCTGGTCGCCGGGGCTGAACGCGCGCGGCAATTCGGCGCTGGGGACGCTGGCGATGGAGCATCTCGTGCGCGAGACCGGCTGGTCGGTTTTTGGCTGAGAGGCCCCGGACGGGTTTTGCACCCCTACGATCCTTCCCGCAGACAACCCTTGCCTTGGTGACGTTGGCGGGATCAGGCCCAGAGGCGCGGTTCGGCCAGTTCCAGCGAATTCCCGGCCGGATCGCGGAAATACAGCGAGCGCGCGCCATTCGGCCAGTCGAATTCCGCCTCGATGGCAATGCCTGCGGCGGCCAGCCTGGCGCGCCATCGGGCAATTTCGTCCCGCGTCGCGGCAAAGCACAGATGGCCGGGTCCGCGTGCGCCATGCGGCGGCACCGGCAGGCGGGCACCGGGATGGGTGGTTTCGGTCGCGCGCGGATCGAAGATAAGAAGCACGCCCGCGCCCACACGGAAAAACACATGGCGGCCCGGCACTTTCGCCAGCACCTCAAGGCCCATCACGCCGGTATAGAAGGCCTCGGCGGCGCCAAGGTCTTCGGCATAAAGGGCGGATTCGAGGATCGCTGCGGGGCGCATGGCGGCAGACTGCGCGCCCCGTTCGCGCCGGTCAACCGCCGCCGCAGCGCTTGCAGGCGCGGAAGCCCGCCGCCTCGGCCGCCACGCGGCTTTCCGCCACCCGCAGGTTCTGGCGCAGCGGCCGCCCGGGGCAGCCGTCGCGGCAATGGATGCCGGTCGTCACCACCGCCCAGACCAGGCCCGTCGCCGCCCCCTGCTGGAATGCCTCCCATTCCGCATCGCTTACTTCGCGTCCCGCGCCGCGCCTTGCTGCCGTGCCAACCATCTCGCCCCCCTTCCATCCATCGCCACAAGCCCCGCCGCGATCAGAAGGAAGCCAGCGAGGTGCCGCGGCAGAAGCGCCTCGTTCAGGAACAGAACTCCCATCGCCGCCGCACTGACCGGGATCAGGAACGTGACGAGGGACAGATTGGTCGGTCCGGCGCTGGCCAGAAGCCGGAAGAAGATCAGATAGGCCAGCGCGGTGGAAAGCACCGCCATGGCAAGAACGGCCATCAGCGGCCCCGCGCCCGGCGCGGGCAGCGCCCAGGGCCGGTCATGCAGCAGCCACACCGGAAAAAGAAGAAGGCTTGCCGCCGTGACCTGGCCGAAGGCCGTCGCCAAAGGCGGCACGCCCATGCGCTTGAACCGCCGCCCCCAGACACCTGCGAAGCCATAGCTCAGCGCCGCCCCAAGGCAGGCGAGGATCGCCAACGCCTCGCCGCCAGAGGCCCCGCCCACCATCACCGCCACGCCGCAGATGCCGAAGGCCAGCCCCGCCGCCTTTGCCGGGGTGATCCTTTCGTCCGTTGTGAAGACATGCGCGACGACCACGGTCCACAGGGGAGTGGTCGCATTGACGATGGCGGCCAGCGCGCCGTCGATGCGGCCCTGCGCCAGGGCGAAAAGCGTGAAGGGCACGGCGTTGTTCAGGAACCCCATCACCAGTGCCGCACCCCAGGCCCGGCGCGGCAGCGCCAGCCCGCGCGCGGCGAGAACGCCGCCAAGGATCAGCGCCGCCAGCGCCACCCGGCCGAAGACCACGCTGACGGGCGGCAGGCCCCGCAGCGCGACCTCGACGAACATGAACGAGCCGCCCCAGAGACAGGACAGCGCGATCAGCAGGACCCAGTCGGAACGGCGCATGGACATCTCCTTCGCGCCGGTTTTGCCCGATCCGGGCCGCTCGGGCGACCCGGATCCTGCGGCAAGGCGCCTAGTTCACGCGTGTCCAGGTTCCGCCATCGCGGCAAATGCCGATCACGCAACCATAGACCTTAAGGCTGTTGCCCGAGAGGTCCATCTCGGAATTGTAGGTCTTGTCGCGGTCGGGAGACCAGATCTTGCCATCGTCGTAATGGCCGTCTTCATAGGCCACCATGTCCCAGACGATGCGTTTGCCGATATTGGGGCTTTCGATCTGGCCCTTGGCGTCGAAGGCCTTGACCAGCGTGCCGCAGAAGGCCGCGCCGCAGGGCTTGATCTGGACATAGCCGTAATTGCCGTTGTCATCGGTCTTGGTCTTCCAGGTGCCCTCGATCGGGTCGGCCAGCGCCGCGCCGCCAAAGGCCAGCGCCAGCACGCCTGCCAGGGTGAATGTCTTCATCGGGGTCCTCCTCCCACAAAGCTCCTCTGGTGCTGATCCTTTGCGACCTGTCCGGCGTCGATCAAGTGTGACGTCGGGTCGCTTGGCCGCGGGACCGCCTCTTGGCATCGCCGTCGCCGCGTGCCAAAGACCGCGCAGCTTGCGAAGGGGCCCGACCATGATCCTGTATCCCGCCATCGACCTGAAGGACGGCCAATGCGTCCGCCTCTTGCGCGGCGAGATGGAGGCGGCGACCGTCTTTGGCGACGATCCGGCGGCGCAGGCGGCCAAGTTCCAGGCGGCGGGCTGCGACTGGCTGCATCTCGTCGACCTGAACGGCGCTTTCGCGGGCGCCCCGGTCAATGGCGCGGCGGTCGAGGCGATCCTGTCGCGTGTGACAGTGCCTTGCCAGCTGGGCGGCGGCATCCGTGATCTGGCGACGATCGAGATGTGGCTGTCGAAAGGTCTGGCCCGGGTGATCCTGGGCACGGTGGCGGTGGAAAATCCGCAGCTTGTGCGCGAGGCGGCGCGGGCCTTCCCCGGCAAGGTCGCCGTGGGCATCGACGCCCGCAAGGGCCGCGTCGCGACCAAGGGCTGGGCGACCGAGACCGATGTCATGGCGACCGACCTGGCGCGCAGCTTCGAGGATGCGGGCGTGGCGGCCGTGATCTACACAGATATCGACCGCGATGGCGCGATGCAGGGACCGAATATCGAGGCGACCGAGGCGCTGGCCCGCGCCGTGTCGATCCCGGTCATCGCCTCGGGCGGGGTCAGCCGGATGGAGGACCTGATCGCGCTGCGCGACACCGGCGTGATCGCGGGCGCGATCTCGGGCCGGGCGCTCTATGACGGGGCGATTGACCTGACGGCGGCGCTGAAGGCGCTGAAGGCCTGACTGGGCTGCGCCTTGTCGGCCGCCCTCCGCGACGAAGCGCCCCATGTCGGGCCGCGACCGTTGTGACAGAGTGATCCCATGACACAGGCCCACGCTGATCAGCTTCCGCAAACCTCGACGCTCTGGGCGCATCACCGGCCCGGCGATTTTCTCGATTGCTATTCGGTTGAAAGCGATCTGACACCGCAGGAAGCGGCCACTCGCGGCCTGTCGATGCCCGGCTGGGCGCGCGGCCTTTTGCGCCTGCGCAACGTGCTGGTGCGCCCCCTTGGCCTGAAGACCGACGCCCCCGCCGGAACCAGGGCGATGGGCATGTTCCCGGTCCAGACCGACAGCCGCGACGAGTTCGTCCTTGGCTTCGACGACCGGCACCTGAACTTCCGCATCGCCGTTCTGCGCCAGGGGGCGCGGATCTATCTGTCGACCTGGGTGCATCCGCACAACCTGTGGGGCCGGGCCTATCTGCTTCTGGTGATGCCCTTCCATATCCTGATCGTGCGCGGCGCGGTGCGGCGCATCGGCGGCTGAGCCGCTCTTGCCTTTTTGCCGCTTCGGGTTCATGCACGGCCCATGCTGAAGACCCGTCTCATCCCCTGCCTTGACGTGGCCGATGGCCGCGTCGTCAAGGGCGTGAATTTCGTGAACCTGATCGACGCGGGCGACCCGGTCGAGGCCGCCAAGGCCTATGACCGCGCGGGCGCCGACGAGATCTGCTTCCTCGACATCCACGCCACGCATGAAAACCGCGGCACGATGTTCGATCTGGTCACCCGCACGGCGGAACAGATCTATGTGCCGCTGACCGTGGGCGGCGGGGTGCGCAGCCATGCCGATGTGCGGGCGCTGCTGCTGGCCGGTGCGGACAAAGTGTCGTTCAACTCGGCCGCGGTGGCCAACCCCGATGTGGTGGCCGAAGCCGCCGACCGTTTCGGCAGCCAATGCATCGTCGTCGCCATCGACGCCAAGACCGTGGCGCCGGGACGGTGGGAGATCTTCACCCATGGCGGGCGGCAGGCGACCGGGATCGACGCGGTCGAGTTTGCCCGCAAGGTCGCGGCCAAGGGGGCGGGGGAAATCCTGCTGACCTCGATGGACCGCGACGGCACCAAGGGCGGCTACAACCTGCCGCTGACCCGCGCCATCGCCGATGCGGTCGATGTGCCGGTGATCGCGAGCGGAGGCGTCGGCACGCTGGACCATCTGGTCGAGGGCATCACCCAAGGCCGCGCAAGCGCAGTGCTTGCCGCCTCGATCTTCCATTTCGGCACCTATACGATCGCCGAGGCCAAGGCGCATATGGCCGCCGCCGGCATTCCGATGAGGCTGACATGACCGCGCCGACCACTGGCCTTGAACGCCTGGCCGCCACCATCGCCGCCCGCAAGGGGACCGACCCCGAAACCTCCTGGACCGCGAAACTCCTGGCCAAGGGGCCGGAGAAATGCGCCGAGAAATTCGGTGAAGAGGCGGTCGAGGCGATCATCGAGGCGGTCAAGGGCGACCGCGCCAAGCTGACCGCCGAGGCGGCGGATGTGCTGTACCACCTTCTCGTCATGCTGGCCGCCCGCGATGTGACGCTGGCGGATGTTCTGGCAGAGTTGGACCGGCGCGACGGCACTTCTGGCATTGCCGAAAAGGCTTCACGCGGCTGACGCGATTTATTCACGCCCCCCTCACGCGGGGGTCGTTGCGCGACTCATGCCCCGGTCCGAGGATAAAGGCTCTTTCCCTGAAGAGCTTTTTCCACGGAGTTTGCCAAATGAAGGATATTCCTGACAGCGCCCGCTGCGTGCGGGTGTCGATCCCGGCTTCCGTCGCGGGCAATATCGACGGGCTGAAGAAATCGCTGGCCGAGGTACTGGGAAAGTTGGGCTGCCCGGCCTGCTGTTCGGGCCATGACATCCATCTGGAGCTGCAACGCGAACTGGCGCTGTCGAAGGGCTTTGCCGAAACCGCCCGCGTGGCGGGCTGGGCCGGGATGCGGCGCAATGTGCGCAAGGTCTCGGTGGGCGTCAGCAGCAAGGCGGTCGCCTCGATCCGCGATGTGAACGCGATGATCGACAGGATCGCCGACATGACCGGCCACACCGCCTGCGCCACGGGCTGCGACATCTTCCTGAACATGGAAGAGCTGTTCGTGATCAACCAGGACCTCGCCGTCGAGGCGCAGGTCATGCGGCTGGGCTGAACCATGCCCTTCCAGCCCCCAAGGCTGGGTGTCGGCATGATCTTTGCCCCGGCGCTCCGCCCCTGGCTGGAGCGCCGGATGTCCGGCCCCGCCCCCGCCCTAGACCTGCTCGAGATCGAGCCGCAAACCCTGTGGCTGGCCGACGATGCCTTTGCCGGCCCGTTCCACGAATTCACTGCCGGGATCGAGTTGTTCCGCGCCCTGCCCGGCGCCAAGCTGGTCCATTCCGTCTCCCTGCCGCTGGGCGGAACCCGCGCGCCCGATCCGGTGCAATGCGCGCTGATCCGCGATACCGCGGCACGGCTGGGCAGCCCTTGGGTCAGCGAGCATCTGTCAGTCGGCGGCACGCCGCATCAGGCGGCGGGCTTCTTCCTGCCGCCCCTGCAGACCGAGGAAGGCGTGACCATGGCCGCCCGCAACATCCGCGCCTTTCAGACGCTGGTCGGCCGCCCGGTGGCGGTGGAGA
Organism: Fuscovulum sp.; assembly: GCA_041916535.1. Lineage (GTDB taxonomy): Bacteria > Pseudomonadota > Alphaproteobacteria > Rhodobacterales > Rhodobacteraceae > Pseudogemmobacter. The sequence goes on from JAYRZG010000012.1 coordinate 45,847, forward strand.
CGGGCGTCGCCTATCTGGCGCGCAAACCCTTTGAAATGCCGGATGGCGTATATTTGGCGCAGGTGGTGGATACGGCAGATTGCGGCATCCTGCTCGATTTGCACAATGTCTGGTGCAACGCCCGCAACGGGCGGCTGAAGCTGGACGATTTCCTTGTCGCCCTGCCCCGCGACCGGGTCTGGGAAATGCATCTCGCAGGCGGGATGGAGCAGGACGGATTTTGGCTTGATTCCCATTCCGGCCCGATCCCGCCCGACCTTCTGGCCATCGCGCGCGAGGTTCTTGCCGATTTGCCCGCGCTGGGGGCGCTGAATTTTGAGGTCTATGACACATTCATCCCCCGCATGGGCGAGGGCGAACTGGACCGCACCGCCGAGGCCCTGCGCGGCTTGTGGGCGGGCGTGGGTCGCGCGGTCTCGGATGCGCGCCCTGCCGCATTTGCGCCGCCTACGGAAAAGCCCGCCCCGTCAGTCGCCGCATGGGAGGCGGCCTTGACCGAGGCGGTCTGGAAGGCGCAGACCAATGCCCATCTGCATCGGGAAGACGGCGATGCCGTTGCCCTGTATGCCCGGCTGGCCCGCAGCTTCCGCGGCTCGATGCTGGCGCGCACCCTGCCCCGCGCGATCCGCTATCTGATCCTGCGCGAACGCGAAGCGGTCGAGGCGCTGCTGGCGCGCTATTTCACGGCTGTTTCGCCCCGGCTTTACGCCCCCCTGGAAGCCGCCGCCTTTGCCGACTGGGCGCTGGCAGATGGCGATCCCCTGCTGCGCGGGCTGCTGGACTATGACCTTGGCCTTCTGGCAGTGTTGCGCGATGGACAGCCGCAGGTGGTGCGCTTTCCCGGCAACCCCGCCCCGGTCTTCGAGGCCCTGGCCGAACGCCGCCTGCCCGACTGCCCGCCCCCGCCGGTCTGGGAGCTGGAACTGCTGCCAGAAACACAGGGCTACCTGCTGTCGTGACCTCAGGCGCGATCCTTGGGGCTGCCCATGACCACAAAGGTCGTGATCGACCTCACCTGCGGCAGAACGCCCAGAACATCGGTGTGCCAGTGCTTGTAAGCCGGCAGATCTGCGGCCTCGACGCGCAGAAGATATTCCACCGTCCCGGTAATGTTGTGGCATTCCCGGACTTGCGGCGCCCGCGCGACCGCCCGTTCAAACGCCTCTTGCGCCGCCTTGGTATGGCTGCCAAGGCCGACGGTGACATAGGCGACAAAGCCGATGCCCAGCTTGGCGGGGTCAAGGATGGCGCGATAGCCCTTGATCACACCGCTGCGCTCCAGCTCCTGCACCCGGCGCAGGCAGGCCGAGGGCGACAGGCCCACGCGGTCGGCCAGGGCGAGATTGCTTTGCGCCGAGTCGCGGGACAGCTCTTGCAATATTTTTTCGTTTATGGCGTCGATCTTCGTCATAGATTGTGAATATAGTCAGAAGCCGCATCATTTGGCAATTTCATTCGCCATCCGGCGCGCGAATGTTGCGGCATGACACTTGACCTTTTCCTTGCCCTTGTGGGTTTCGCCTTCGTCACCTCGGTCACGCCGGGGCCGAACAACATGATGCTTCTCGCCTCGGGCGTGAATTTCGGCCTGCGCCGCACCGTGCCGCATATGCTGGGCATATCCGTGGGCTTCGCGCTGATGGCCTTTCTGGTGGGGCTGGGCATCGCGGGCATCTTTCACAGCCTGCCCATCGCGCTGACCGCGCTGAAACTCGCCTCGGTCGCCTATATGCTCTGGCTCGCCTGGAAGATCGCCCATTCTGCCGCCCCGGGCGAGGGGCGGTCGCGGCCAAATCCGATGACCTTCCTTCAGGCGGCGGGTTTCCAATGGGTCAACCCCAAGGCCTGGGCGATGGCTCTGGGTGCGGTCGCGGCCTACCTGCCCGATCCGACGCCGCTTGGCTGCCTTCTGGTGGCCGTCGCCTTCGCGACAATCAACCTGCCTTCGGTGGCGATCTGGGCAGCGGCCGGTCAGGGATTGCGGCGCTGGATGCAAGACCCCGCGCGGCTGCGGGCCTTCAACTGGACCATGGCGGTCCTTCTGGTCGCTTCGCTATGGCCCGTTCTGCGGCTGGAAATGCCGGTCGGCGGCTGAAGCTGCACTCAGCAACCGTCATCCCGGTCTTGCGCGCGCTCGGTGTAGCCCGAGGAACTGCCTGAACCATCCGTGGGATGCGCGCCGCAGGCGGTTAGAAGACTGGAAGAGACGAAAAGAAGAGCAAGAACAAGACGGTGCATGGTCGGCTCCTGAAAGCGCTGGATCAATGCCCCCAATGTCGCATGAAAACCCGCAAATCACCCGTGACAAGGGCTGTCATCGCCTGCCTGCCCGGCTTAGCGCAGCCACAGCCCCTCGCGCTTCAGCGTGTTGCGGATCGCCTGTCCGCGATGCGGCAGGGCGGTGCGGTCGAACAGCGCGCGCGCCTTGCGCCCGCCATTCTGGTAGACCATCTGCTTGACCTGCGGCCAGTCGCGCAGCAGACGGCGGTTCTCCTTGGTTTCGGCCACCTGCTCCAGAACCTGCACCGCAAGATCGCTTTCGCGGGCATAGAGCAGCGAGAGATTGCGGTAATGGCAGGTCATCCCGCCATCCAGCCCTGCCAGGCCCGGCCCCGGCCTGCCGCCGCCAAACCCGTGGATCACCAGCGGCAGGGCGATCTGGTCAAGCCAGGGGTAAAGCTCCTGACAGGTCAGCGCGGCGGGGCGGTTGTCGCGGATTTCTTTGGCATAGGACAGGAAGCGGGCGCCGAACTGCGCCGGGCTGGCATGGAAGAACCAGCCCGCGTTGAAGTACAGGTGGCGCTGCCAGTATTCCTGCGGCTGCGTCAGGTCGAGCGAGCTCTCATAATCCAGCCCGAACCTGTCATAGAGCGCGGCCCAGATTTCGGCATAGCCTGGCCCGTATAGCTCGATCTGGGGCCAGGTCCCCTCGCGCCGCATCGAGGCCGAGGGGCGGGTGAAATCGAAGCCGACCGTCGAAAGATCTCCGGTGACCAAAGTGTCCGTGTCCAGGAACAGGAAGGGCTCTTCTGGCAGGGCGGCAAGCGCCTCGATCTTGTTGCCATGGGGATAGCTTGCGCCGAAGACCCGGCTTTCGAAGGGCAGGAAGACTGCGCCCAGCTCTTCCAACCGCGCCCGCAGGGCCTGATCCGTCAGGCGCGGATCGCGATCCCAGAGCGGGCCGGGCTGCGGTTCGGCCAGGAACAGCCTGCCAGCAAACCCCGGATTCGTCGCCCGCAACGATGCCGCCAGCAGAAGCGCCTCATATCCCAGCCGCCCGCCCTGCACCACGGCTAGGATGTTGAAGGCACCGGGCGCGCTCATCCCGGCGAGAAGCGCAGCGACAGGCAGGACATGCCGCCATCCAGCTTGGCGCATTCGCTGTTGCCGATCTCGGTCACGGCAAAGCCCGCCGCGACCAGCCGGTCGCGGGTGCGCGGGAAGCCTGCGGGGAACAGCACGGCGTCATTGAAGCGGATCGCATTGGCCGCCGCCTCTTCGCCCTCGGCCACGGCAATCACCCGGTAGCCCGCAAAACAGCCCGAGGCGGCCAGCCGGTCGGTCGACAGCACCGTCTCGGCATCCATCAGCGAACAATCGGTCTTGAAATGCAGCACGCCCGGCGGGGTAAAGACTTCGCGGAGGCTATGGCCCCAATCGGCGACGATCGCGGCCAGTTCGGCAATTCCGGCAGCATTGGTGCGGGCCGAGCGCCCGACCAATACCTCGCGCCCGGTCACCAGGATGTCGCCGCCTTCGATGAAACTCTCGGCCCCCTCGATCCGGCGGACAGTGGTGTAAAGCGCCTCCAGAACCGGGGCCATCTCGGCCGCCTCGCCCAGCCGCGACGGCGCGCCGGGGCGCATGATCACCGCGCCCTGGGGCAGGCACAGCGCCGTATCCTCGACAAAGACCGAATCCGGGTAGGCGCCCAGCGGCGGCAGCTCGATCACGGTGGCACCCGTGGCGCGCAGGGTCGCGACATAGGCGGCGTGATGGGCCTGCATCACGGCAAGGTCGGGCGCGCCGGTATCGACGGCGCGCAAGCCTGCGGTGATGGATTCGGCGGGCTGGCGGGTCACCGCATGGGTGAAGCGGAAGGATGCATCGGTCATGCGGTCATCTGGCACGCGCCGCGCGGCGGCGGCAAGCCCCGGCAAGGCCCGCCCCCGGTCACATAGGCCGGGGGGGGCAGACTCAGAACGAGAAGTTGTAGCCGACGTAGACGTTGGTCATCGTGTCGGAATTCTGATCGGTATCGGCCAGGCCCGCGCCGAGATAGACGCCGTTCCACACGTCATACTCGGCGTTCACGCCATAGATGGTGACATCCGCCGACGGCCCGCCGATATCCGCGCTCAGCACGCCAATATCGGCCTTGAGCGTGAGCTTGTCGATCGGGCGGTAATAGCCCGACAGGGCCACCAGATCGGCCTGCAGGTTCAGCGGCGCGCCGTTGGTCGGCGCCTCGGCATACATAAGCTGCGCGCCCCATTTGGCCTGGTCGTAATTCGCCCGCGCCATCAGCGCCGTGTCGGAATAGCCCTCGACCGACACATGGTTCAGACCCAGGGCGAAGGTGAAGTCGTTCATCTTGTAGCTGCCTGCCGCGCTGAGGACTTCGGCGTCGAAGGGGCTGCCAAGGATGTTGTTGGCGCGGTGATAGGACACGGCGAGCGAAATCTTGTCGAAGGTGCCGTCATAGCGCAGACCCACCGTGTCGCCCACGACGGTCTGGAAGAAGTCGGGTGTCGCGGTGAGGACGCCGCCGAATTCCGACACAAGATGCGACCCGGCGATTTCCGGCAGGCGGAAATAGCTGCCCGTGGCCGAGCGCGGGATACCGGCCGAGAACCGGCCATAGGCAGTGTCGTAGAAGACGACGGGGAAAAGGCCCTGATCGCGCAGCCCGATGTCATCCAGATCGAATTCGCTGAAATCATAGCCCTTGAGGCCAAGCTCGAAGCCCAGGCCGGTGCCCGCGATGCCCTTTAGGCCGACCGTCACATCGCCGGTGAAGACCTGCATGTCGCCAATCCCGTTGCCGAAATCGAGGCTCTCATACTGGATCGTGCCATGGGCGTAAAAATCCTGCGCCTGCGCGCTGCCCGCCGCGAGAATCGCTGCTGTGATGCTGTAGATGAAACGGTTCATTGCCTGTCTGCCCTGCGTTTTGGTTTTGGCCCCCAAACCCAGGCGGCCTTGCGCTGCGGTGCCCTGCTTCAGTGCCGCAAGCCTTCTCGTCGCGGCGAAATGCGGCCATCACAAGACGCAGGAATGGTTAAATTTGCCAAGGCGCAACACCCTGCGGCATTCAGGTCACATCTTCAATCAATAGTTGTCTTGCCGGAATAAAAACATCCTGGAGAGGCATCGCGTCCGACGCAGATCTCTGGCTGGCTGGCGCGGACTTTGCCGGTTTGGAATGGACAACGGCAGCTCGATCGCGCCCGTTCCCCATTTCAGGTCAAACCCGCTCCGGGACGAACCCACCGATCACCAGAGCAAGGTATACAGTCAGAGAGAGGAAAGGGGCGACGATCCGCCATTTCCTGACGCGCACCACGAAATACCCCTCCTTCACCAAGGGGTCGCTAAGATTCTTGCAGATCAGGTATATGACCGCACAGACCCAGAAGAAGCAGAACGCCCCGAACACATGGAAAAGCACGACGAGCACACTCATCTCCGCAGGATGAATTGGAAATTTCTTCTTGGCCACTGGCCTGCGTCAATCGCCTGCTTCGATGGCCTGCGAGACGGCCGGGAGGCGGCGTGAATCTGATCCATGGCCATATGCTTGCTGCGCATTTCGTCAGGCCGCGCAGGGACCCGCGCCTCGGGCGCGGCGGCAAGGGACACTGGCCAGGGACTCTGGCGTTAGGCGGGAAGAGTTTTCCGAAAACTCAGCCTCATCTTTGCTGGCCCGCGCCCCATTCCCCAACCCATCGCCGATCAGGCCATTTTGTTGCGGCGCGTCACCCATTTCCCCACCCCCTGAAGAATGCGACAACACACTTCACCAGTTCAATTCATGATATGGCTAGCATTGTATTTCGCCCTATCCAAGCGGGATTGATGCCTCTTTCGCCTTCCGCTTGCGCGCGAAACAAAGGCAGGAAATCGGCACATGTTTTCCGGGTCGTCTTTTGGCAGATGCAATTGCATTCCGGGGCGCATTCCGCCTTGGTCTTGGGCTGAGAAAACGCCGGTTTCAAAGATGCCGCAGGCGTTTCAGGTATTCTTGAAGAGTTGCGGGATCGGTTCGGGGGCGCCGATGGTCATGGTCGGCGCTCTGTCTTCACGGCGGCGGCCAGGGAGTCTGTGCTGCTGCCAACCCGAATCTGCGGGACACCCGCAGGCCAACCCATTGATCCGCCATCGCCCCAGAGAAACCTTCGCAGGACACTTGTCCGTTGTTTTTAAAGGTTTTTCTGGGGCGATGGTGGGTGACCCTGGAATCGAACCAGGCGTGGGTCGCCCCGGCGGAGTTACAGTCCGCTGCCGCACCTTGCAGCTCGTCACCCGACGGGGCGGGATGTAGCCAAGGGGGCGGGGGGCGTCAAGGGCTGTTTCTTCGCGCGGCACCTGCCGGGGTCGAAGCGGAATTTGCCGCGCCGGGGCTTGCACGGGCGCGGCCTTTGCGCGCAAGGAAGGGGAAAGCGCAAGAAGGGTTCAGCGATGAAGAAACCGGCCTGGGTCGTCGAGAAGGAACGCGGCAAGCGCGCCGAGGCGAAAGAGACCGTCTGGCTCTTCGGCCTTCATGCCGTGCGCGATGCGCTGGTGAACCCGGCGCGCGAAAAGCTGCGGCTGATCGTGACGCCAAATGCACTAGATAAGATCGCCGAGGCGGTGGCCGTGGCGGGGCTTGAGCCCGAGGTGATGGACCCGCGCAAATTCACCGCCCCCATCGACGAAGGCTCGGTCCATCAGGGCGCGGCGCTGGAAGTGCGGCCGCTGAACTGGGGCAGGATGATCGACGTGGCCGTGGCGGGCGAAGGCGCGCCGCTGGTCGTGTTGCTGGATCGCGTCACCGATCCGCACAATGTCGGCGCCATCCTGCGCAGCGCCGAGGTCTTCGGGGCAAGGGCGGTGATCGCGCCGCGCCACCATTCCGCGCCCGAAACCGGGGCGCTGGCCAAGACCGCAAGTGGTGCGCTGGAGCGGCAGCCCTATCTGCGCGTCACCAACCTGGCCGAGGCGATGGAAGAGCTGAAGGATGCCGGCTACTTCCTGATCGGCCTGGATGGCGAGGCGGGCGAGACCCTGTCGGGCGCGCTGGGCCAGGCCGGAACGCGGCCCGTCGGCCTTGTCCTTGGCGCCGAAGGACCGGGCCTGCGCGAGCGCACGCGGCTGACCTGCGACCTTCTTGCCCGGATTCCCTATCTGGGCGCGTTCGGCAGCCTGAACGTCTCGAATGCGGCGGCGGTCTCGCTTTACGCCGCGACCAGCCGCTGAAGCCGCGATCACAAATGCGCGACAGCCCTTTTAATCGCGCCCTGGGGTTTCCATGTCACAGGACAGAGGCACGGGACCCGGAACCCCCGTCCTTGATTCACTGTCCCTCGTTCCGCGACTTGGCGCCCGGCCCGATGGCCCGGGCGCCTTTTTCTTTTGGAGTTTCCCATGCCTGTCACCGATGACGAAAGCCTGCGCGGCATCTTGCGCGGGGTGAAACGGATCGCCCTGGTCGGCTGGTCGCCCAAGCCCGACCGGCCCAGCCATCGCGTCGCGGCTTTCCTTCAGCGGCAGGGATATCAGGTCATCGCGGTGAATCCCGGCCAGGCCGGACAGGCGGCACTTGGCGGCGTGGTGCGGGCCACGCTGGCCGAAGCGGTGGAAAAGGACGGGCGCATCGACATGGTCGATATCTTCCGCCGCAGTGAAGAGACGGGGGGCGTGGTCGATCAGGCCATCGCCATCGGCGCGAAAGGCGTCTGGATGCAGCTTGGCGTGATCGACGCCCAGGCGGCGGCGCGGGCCGAGGCGGCGGGGCTTTGGGCGGTGATGGACCGCTGCCCGGCCATCGAGATCCCGCGTCTGGGTCTTTGAAGGCCGACCTTTCGGCGAAAGATCGCGTCCGGCCCTGCCCCGCCCGACATGATGAAAAAACCGCATCATCGTGCTGAAAAACTCGAGACGCCGCAGCTTCGCCGCCCATTGCTCGGCAGCCCGTCCCGGCCTACCCTTCGCGGCAACGAAAACGGGAGAGTCCGATGACCGAAAGACAACTTGGCTTTGACACGCTGGCCATCCATGCTGGTGCCGCGCCCGACCCTGCCACGGGCGCGCGGCAGGTGCCGATCTACCAGACCACCGCCTATGTCTTCCGCGATGCCGATCACGCGGCCAAACTCTTCAATCTGCAAGAAATCGGCTACATCTATTCGCGCCTGACCAACCCCACCGTCTCGGCCCTTGTCGCCCGCGTGGCGGCGCTGGAAGGGGCGGCAGGCGGCATCGCCTGTTCCTCGGGCCATGCGGCGCAGATCATGGCCCTGTTCCCGCTGATGGGGCCGGGCAAGAATGTGGTTGCCTCGACGCGGCTGTATGGCGGCACGCTGACGCAGTTCAGCCAGACGATCAAACGCTTTGGCTGGGAGGCGAAATTCGTCGATACCGACGATCTGAACGCGGTCGAAGCGGCGATCGACGGCAATACCCGCGCCGTCTTCTGCGAAACCATCGCCAATCCGGGCGGCTATATCAGCGACATTCCGGCCCTGGCCCGCATTGCCGACCTGAAGGGCGTGCCGCTGATCGTCGACAACACCACCGCGACACCCTGGCTGTGCAAGCCCATGGAGATGGGGGCGACCATCGTCGTCCATTCGGCCACCAAATACCTCACGGGCAATGGCACCGTCACCGGCGGCATCGTGCTGGACAGCGGCAAGTTCAACTGGTCGGCCAGCGACAAGTTCCCCTCGCTGTCGCAACCGGAGCCCGCCTATCACGGCCTCGTCTTCCACCCCACGCTGGGCGGCATGGCCTTCACCTTCCATTCCATCGCCGTCGGGCTGCGCGATCTGGGCATGACGATGAACCCGCAAGGCGCGCATTACACCCTTATGGGCATCGAGACGCTGGGCCTGCGCATGGCCAAGCATGTCGAGAACGCCCAGATCGTCGCCGAATGGCTGGAGCAGGACCCGAGGGTCGAGACAGTGACCTATGCCGGGCTGAAATCCTCGCCCTGGCATGGCCGTGCCAAGGCGTTGCTGCCCAAGGGCGCGGGTGCCTTGTTCACCTTCGCGCTGAAGGGCGGCTATGACGCCTGTGTCAAGCTGATCGACAATGTGAAGCTGTTCAGCCATGTCGCCAATCTGGGCGACACGCGCAGCCTGATCATCCATTCGGCCTCGACCACGCACCGCCAATTGTCCGAGGAACAGCAGATCAAGGCAGGGGCCGCGCCGAATGTCGTGCGCCTGTCGATTGGGATCGAAGATCCGGCCGACATCATCGCCGATCTGGATCAGGCCATCGCCAAGGCCACGGCCTGACCGCCATCCGGCGCCGCCCGACCGCTGTCAGAACAGCGGCGGCGCTGGAAACATCCCCTTGGGCAGGGGCGCGAGCCAGGCGATCTGCCAGCGCGCCCCGGCCTTTTGTGGACCGTCCCAAGTGATCGCAAGACTGCGGATGCGGCACAGGGCCGGGTCCGGCGCCTTGGCCGCACAATCCTTGGCCGCGGCATCGGCAGCCAGCGCCAAAAGCGCCTCGGGCGTCGCGGCCTCGGCTTGGTCAAGGGCCAAGGCGCCATATCCGGTGTAGAGGACCTGCGTGGTCAGGTCGGGCAAAGCGCCGCGCGGCATTTCCGTATAGGCCAGACTGGCCGAAAACTCGGCCGTTTCCGTGGCCTCGTCATAGCTGCCTTCGACGGCGCGGGCGCGGTCGGGCGCGCAATCGCTGGCCCAGCGCTTGGTCAGTTCGGCACAGAAACCCTTGGACAGGGCGCTGGCGCGGATATCTGCAAAGACCTCGCGATAAGCCGGTTCAGGCAAGGTCTCGCCCTTGCCCAGCAGCGCCGCGACCGGGGCGCGGAAGCGAACGTCCAAGGTGCGGCTTTCGACAAAGCGGTCCTGGCGCAGATAGGCCTGCACCGTATCCCGGTCGACCAGGCTGCCGCCGGGCGAGATCAGCCAGTTCTGCTGCGGAGCCGCGGGTTTCTTCGCCACCGGCTCGGCCTGGGGCGCGGCCGCCTTGGGGGCCTTGGCCGCCGCGACCTGCGCCGCAGTCACCGGCAGGCCCTGCCAATATTGCCAGCCCATCGCGCCGACCGACAGAAGGATGAGCGAGAGGCCAAGGAAAAGAACGATGCGGACGATCATCACCAGGCCACCCCTTGCCGCAGGTTTTGCAGGTCGCCCCAGGCGAATTCGGTCGCCATCGCCTTGACGCGGGCGTCAAAGCCCTGTTCCGGGTCCTGCCCTTCGAATTCGACATAGCGATCCATCGTCACCCGCAGCACCGCCCCGTCGATGGGCGCATAGACCGCCCGTCCCTCGGGCGTGGCCGGGATGCCGCCCGCCACCGCTACCGTGCCGCTGTCCCAGCCACCGGCAAGGCTGTCCTTGGCGCCCACGCCAAAGGCCTGGCGGAACGTGGCGTCCCAAGTGGCCTCAAGCTCGGCGAAATGGCGCTTCTTTTCCTCGGCCTCATCGCTGCGGATCGCTCCGGCCGCGATGGATTGATAGAACAGGTGTCCCGGATTCAGCCCGTAGAAGGGCATGAAGCCACAGCTTTCCGCCTTGGCCGCGCGCATCGCCTCGACCGGAACGCCCTCGGGCAGGTTCGCCACGCCGATCTGGTCGCCGCCGATCAGCACCACCCGCTCGATCCGCGCACCGGGGGCGAGATGAAGGTTGAAGACGCGCGATTGCGGGCCGGTTTCAAGCACCAGATAGACCGGGACTGCGGTTTCCGTGACCGCGATGTCATAGGCTTGGTAGCGCAGGTCCGACAGGCTTGACCTGTGCAGCCCGCCGCCGCTGCGATAGACATTGACCAGAACCTGCATCGCTTTGGCCAGATCGGCATCGCCATAGGTGGCAAGGCCAAGGTGCAGACCGCTGTCGCCCCCGATCCGGGCATGGGCCACCAGCGACCCGGGCTTGGGCGGGGTGAAGGTGCAGCCCGCAACCTCCTCCAGCGCCAGCACGTCCGCGGGCTTCGCGGCTTTGAGCCGGGTCTTCTGCGCCGTCAGCACATCCGTGATGAAAGCCGCGCCGCCACCCGGCAGGGCCGCGATCTTGTCATCCGCGCGCCAGCCGCCGCTGCCATCCTGCAAATGCTCCAGCGGATCGCCGCTGTTCGCGGTGCTGGACCCGCCGCCGATTGAGCTGATCAGCGTGGCATTGCCCATATCGTCCAGCCAGGCCACGGCGCTTTCGGGCAGGACCTTGTCAAAGACCTGCGGCCCGCCGCCCGCCACAAGGGCCACGACGGTCAGCGAGATCACCCCCGCCACGACCATGCTTACCGGACCACGCACCATCGGCAATCCCATCCTTTCCAGACCTGCCCATCTCAACTAGGGGGCGATTGGGGCGGAAAGGTGCCGGAAAGACGAAAGCTGCAAGGAATTCGGGGCCAGGGTTGCCCCCGGCCCCACTTTTCGCAGCCATTGCGGCGGGTTGCCCCGCCACGCCGGTTATTCGGCCAGTTGCCAGACCACGGTGACCGAGGCCGAATAGCCGATCTCGCCGCCGGCCACCGGCGCCGCGCCCGAGTCAGCCGCCGCCCGATACATCGGCTGGGGGTCCATCACGGTGCCACCCTCGCTGATCGACACGATCGGGCCCAGCTTGGCCCCCGCCGCCTCGGCGATCAGCGCGGCCTTGGCCTTGGCATCCGCGACCGCCTCCTTGCGGGCTTCGTCCATCGCGGGCTTGGGCTCCGCCAGGCCGAAGGTCAGCCCGTTCAGCGTATTCGCGCCATCGCTGACCGAGGCATCCAGCACCGATCCCAGGCCGTCCAGCGCACGCACCCGCACGGTCAGCATATTGCTTGCGGTATAGCCCGAGATCTTCGGCCCGCCCGAGGACGAGCTGTCATAGCCGGTCCAGTTCGGATTGACCGACAGGCCCGAGGTCTGAAGGTCGCGCGCGGCCACGCCCGCTTCGGCCAGCCGCTTCATCACCGCCTGCATCGCCGTGCTGTTGGCAGCCAGCGCCTCGGCGGCACTTTCGCCCACGGTGGTGACACCAATCTGGATCGTGGCCAGATCGGGCGCGGCCTCGACACTGCCTTCGCCGGTCACGGTGATGGTCGGGAAAGCCGGGGCCTCGGCCCGGGCGGGCATCGCTGTGGCCAGGCAGGCCGCGGCCAGCGCCGCCACAGGCAGGAAACGAAGGGTCGAAGGGATCGCACGCATGGTCTGCTCCTCTTTGCGCTGATACTTTTCGCATGTGTGACGCACGCCGGACAGGCTTCCTTGGCGCTTCACGGGTGTTTTTCTTTCTTTCGGCAGATTTCTGCTTTAGGAAGGCGCCACCCCGGCCGGGCGCGTTTCCGCGTCCCGTTTCAATGTGCTAGACCCGACCGCATGAAACCGAACTTCGCGCTCAATCTCTCTGATACCGGCATCGCGCTTCTGCACCGCACCGCCAAAGGCTGGGCGCTGGTGGGCGAGACGCCCTTTGACGCCCCCGATCTTGCGGAAGCGCTGGATTACCTGCGCAAGACCGCGCTGGATCTGGAACCCGGCGGCATTTCGACCAAGCTGGTCATCCCGAACAGCCAGATCCTCTATGCCGAGATCGCGGCCCCCGGCCCTTCCGAACAGGAACGCCGCGACCAGATCCTGACCGAGCTTGAGGGGCGCACCCCCTATAAGGGCGACGAGATCGCCTTTGATTTCTCGGGGCGGGGCAAGGTGGTCAAGGTCGCCGCCTGCGCGCGTGAAACGCTGGCCGAGGCCGAGGCTTTCGCCACCGAACACCGCTTCAACCCGGTCTCCTTCGTCGCCATGCCCGAGGGCAATTATTCGGGCGAGCCGTGGTTCGGCCCGACCGGCGCCGCCAAGGCCATGCTTGCGGCGGGCGAGATCGTCGAGCGGGACCGCAGCGCGATCGTCCTGCCGCCCTCGACCCTGCCGCCCGCCCCGCCGCCGCCGCCTATGGGCGAGGATGAAAAGCCCGAGGAAGCCCTGCCCGAAGCGGCCGAGGGGACGCGCGCGGAAGGCCTTGACCTGATGGCCGAGGCCGTGGCCAAGGCGCGCGGCGATACCGCGGCAACGCCGGTCAACGGCGCGGCGAAGGCCATGGCCGCGCCGCCGCTGAACGCTGCCCCGACCGAAGCTGCCACGGAAGAGGCGGCTGCGCCCCAATCTACAGACCAGGCCAAAGATACCGACCAGGCGTCCGCAGCCGCGCAGACCCCGCCCGTCGCGGCGGCGGTTGCCGCCCCCCCCGCCCCGCAAATGGCAGCGGCGCTGCGCGATGAACCGGCCCCGGTGCCGCCCCCGCCGCCGCTTGGGGCAAGTCCGGGCCTCCCCGCCGCTGCCGTCTCGGATGCCGCGCCCGAACTTGCCGAGGAAGCACCCTTCACCCATGTCGCCGACACGTCTGTGCCGGGCCTGGATGACGATATTCCGCCCCTGCCTGCCGGGGCCGCTGCGCGGATCGCCGCGCGGTCGGGACGCGGCGCGGGCATCGCCGCCCCCTCGCTGCCGGACGAGCAGGACGACCTTCCCCCCGCGCCCTCCGCCGCCACAATGGCCCTTCTTGCCAATCGCCGCGCCGGGGCCGAGCCTCCGGGCGCGGCCGAGGCTGCGGACCGCCCCGATGCCGCCGCGCTGGCGCGCGCCGCGCGCGGCAAGCCGGTCGAAGACCTGCCGCCGATGCCCCGCCCGGCGCAGGCCGGGCCTGCCCCTGCCGCGAGCTCCGGCGTCTCGGGGCTGGCCGGGCTGAAAGCGGCCACGGCCGCCCCATCGGCCATTCGCGGCGGGCTGGGCGCTTTGGTCAAAGGCCCGGCAATCTCGGGCGCGCGAAAGGGCAAGCAGAAGCCCGCCGCAACCGCAGCCCGCAGCGTCACCCCCCCGGCAAGCGGCGCCGCCACAAGCCCGATTGCCGCCGCCGACGAAGCGGCCCGCAGCCTGTCGCGTTCCCCCTTCGCCAGCCCGCCGCGCGGCAAGCCGCGCCATCTGGGGCTGATCCTGACCATCATTCTGCTTCTGTGCCTGGCGCTGGTCGCGGCCTGGTCCTCGCTTTACCTCGCGTCGCTGGATGATCAGGACACGGCTGTCGTCGCTTCGGCGGCGGACCCCGCGCCAGAGGCCGACATCCCCGCCATCGAAGACGAGATGCTGGCCGATTCGCAGGATCCCGACGCGCTTGAGACTTTGCCGGCGGACGAGACGGCGCTGGCCCCCGATGCCGATCCGGCGGCGGGGGCCGAAGATCCGGCAGCCGATGAGACGCTTGCCCTTTCGGCCACGGACGCGCCCGCCGCAGAACGGGCCGACGAAACCGCGCTGGCACCCGAAGCCGCGCCCGAGGCGGCGCCCGATACCGGCCTGGCCGCCGATGCGCCCGCCGCCGCCCCGTTGAACGATGGCCAGGACGAGATCTTCCTCGCCACGTCCGAAGCCCCGCCACCGGCCTTCGACGCGCTGTCCCTGCCCAACCCGGACCCGGCGGTCGACGCCATGCCCGCCCCGCCGATGCCGCCACCGGCCCCCGGCACGGTCTATCGCTTTGACGCCAATGGTCTGATCGTTCCCACGCCCGACGGCATCCCCAGCCCGGCGGGCTTCATGATTTTTGCGGGCAAGCCCGATCGCGTGCCCCCCGCCCGCAGCGCCCTGGCCGAAGAGGCCGCCGCCAAGGCCGCAGCCACGCTGGCCGCCGAAACCGCGGCCGCCGCCGCACCGCCTGCCGACACGCCCGCAGCGGCCGTTCTGCCCGCCGGACCCGAGGCCCAGCCCAACCCCGAACTTGCCGGCCAGCGCGCACGCGCCCGCCCGGCAGACCTGGCCCCCGCCACCGCCGGGGATGATGCGGCGCTGTCGGGGGATCTGGCCCCGCAATTCGCCAGCCTGCGCCCGCGCGAACGCCCGCCGACCGTCCTGGCAGCAGGCGAGCTTGCCCGCGCCGAGACGGCAGGGGCCTCGCTTGTCAGCGCCTCGGGCGACGCGGCGATCGAACCCGCCGCCCTGGCCGTCTCTGACGCCGCCAACCCGGCGCTTCTGGCAATCTCGCGCCGCCCGGTCGAAAAGCCCCGCGATTTCTCGCGCGCGGTCGAGGCCGCCGTCGCCGCCGCCGTGCGCACCCCCCTGCCCGAAGCCGCGCCCGAACCCGAACAGTCCGCCGCCGCCGCGCCGGGCGGCAAGGCCAAGCCCGACGAGCAGGCCGAGATCGACGAGCCCGAAGTCGCGGCCAGCGTCGCGCCGAAAATCCCGACCAAGGCCTCGGTCGCCAAACAGGCCACGTTCAAGAACGCGATCAACCTGAAAAAGACCAACCTGATCGGCGTCTATGGCACCCAGTCGAAACGCTATGCGCTGATCCGCCAGTCGAATGGCCGCTACAAGAAGGTCAAGGTCGGCGACCGCATCGACGGCGGCACGATCCAGGCGATCACCCAGACCGAGCTGCGCTATCAGAAGGGCGGGCGGCTGGTGGTCCTCGCCATGCCCAAGGGCTGATCCGCGACCGGGAACCGCAGGGCCCTGCGAACGCTGGCCCATTTCGACCGCGCAATGCCTGCCCCTTCTGCCTGAAAGCCGCCCATCGCGCAGCGCTGTTACGGCAGATTGCAGACAAGTGATTCGAGTTCGGGTTTTTCCGCCTTGCGGCCCGGGCGCTGGCAAGGGAACCTTGTCCCGTCGCCCCGGCCCCGGCCTCGGCGCATCCCCCCTTTCGCCCGCCCCTTCCGCTTTGCCCTTTCCCGCCATTTCTTCGGATTGCCCATGCCCCAGCCCCCCGTTTCCGCCTTTCCCGCCCCCCGCCGCGCGCCCCAGTGCCGGGGCCGCGGCTGATGGAAGGCTTCCTGTTCCAGGCCTGCATCTATCTGGGGGCGGCGGTGCTTCTGGTGCCCCTGGCCGTGCGCCTGGGCCTTGGCTCGGTCCTGGGCTATCTGGCGGCGGGCATTCTGCTGGGTCCGGTCTTCGGCCTGGCCGGGGCCGAGACCCAGGACCTTCAGCATGTCGCCGAGTTCGGCGTGGTGATGATGCTGTTCCTGATCGGGCTGGAGCTGGAGCCGCGCACGCTTTGGGACATGCGGCACAAGCTGATCGGCCTGGGCGGCAGCCAGGTCGTCCTGACCGCGCTGGCGATCTTTCTTCTGCTCTGGGCCTTTGGCCATGACCCGCGCGTCGCGCTGTCGCTGGGCATGATCCTCAGCCTGTCCTCGACTGCCATCGTCTTGCAGACCCTGACCGAAAAGAACCTGGCCCGCGGCCCCGGCGGGCGGGCCGCCTTTTCGGTGCTGCTGACGCAGGATATCGCGGTGATCCCGATCCTGGCGCTGCTTCCGCTGCTGACCCTGCCCGCGATGACCAGCTACAGCGCCGACCTGTTCGGCGTGGTGAACCCCGAGGTCGAGGGCGCCCATGCCGACAGCGCGGTCGAGCCGATCCTGACCTTCTTCCAGGGCCTGCCCGCTGCAGCCGCCACCGGGCTGACCCTTCTGGCCATCGCCCTGATCATCGCCGCCGGGCATTTCCTGTCACGGCCGCTGTTCCGCTTCGTCCATGCCTCGCGCCTGCCTGAAATGTCGACCTTCGTGTCGCTTCTGATCGTGATCGGCATCGCCTTCCTGATGACTCTGGTCGGGCTTTCGCCCGCACTTGGCACGTTCATCGCGGGGGTGGTGCTGGCCAACTCGGAGTTCCGCCACCAGATCGAGGCCGACATCAAACCCTTCAAGGGCCTGCTGCTGGGCCTGTTCTTCATGACCGTCGGCATCGGCATCAACCTTCAGGTGCTGGAACGGGCGCCCTTCACCATCCTTGGCCTGACGCTGGCCCTGATGCTGGTGAAAGCCGCCGTCCTTTTCGCCCTTGCCGTCATCTTCCGCCTCAAGGGCGAGGACCGCTTCCTGTTTTCCCTGAGCCTCGCCCAGGGCGGAGAGTTCGGCTTCGTCATGGTCTCCTTTGCCCGCAGCGAAGGGGTGATGTCGCTGGCCACGGGCCAGACCGTGCTTCTGGTCCTCAGCCTGTCGATGCTGCTGACGCCGCTGCTGTTCCTGCTTTATGACCGGCTGGCCCGCCAGCTTGCCGCCGCGACCGCCGCCCCGGCCCCCGATGAGGTGACCGAGAAGGGCCGCGTGCTGATCGCCGGGATCGGGCGCTTCGGCCAGGTGGTGAACCGGCTCGCCCGCTCGGCCGGGCTGACCACCGTGGTGCTCGACAGCGACATGGCGACGATCCAGACCATGCGCCGCTTCGGCGTGAAGGGGTTCTTCGGCGATCCCTCGCGCCCCGAACTGCTGGATGCCGCCGGGTTGAGCGAATGCGATGTTCTGGTCGTGGCGGTGGATGATCGCGACAACGCCCTGCGCATCATCAGACATGCCCGGTCATCGCGCCCCGACCTACATATCGTCGCCCGTGCCCAGGACCGGGTGCATGTTTATGAGATGTATCAGGCCGGGGCCGATGACATCGTGCGCGAAACCTTCGACTCGTCGGTCCGCGCCGGGCGCTATGTGCTTGAGAACATGGGCTTCACCGAATACGAGGCCGCGCAGCTTTCGCAGACCTACTGGCGGCTTGACCGCGCCGCGATGCGGGACCTGGCCGAGTTGTGGCAGCCCGGCCAGCCGGTGCATCTGAACGAGGCCTATATTGCCCGTGCCCGCCAACTGGACCGCGATCTGGAGACCGCGCTGATCGACGAGCTGGACCTGGCCCGCCCCGGCCAGCGGGTCGAGGCCGCCGAATAGGCGGCCCGCCTCTCCGTCAAGTGACCCGTCGTCGCTCAGCCGTCGCTCACCCCGGCTTCGGCAAAGGTCGCCATGCCGCCATGGCAGGCCACGGCGCCGCGGATCACCCCCAGCGCCAGCGCCGCGCCCGAGCCCTCGCCCAGCCGCAGCCCCAGCGACAGAAGCGGTGCCTTGTCCAGCGCGGCAAGCAGACGGCCATGCGCGCCCTCGGCGCTCAGATGCCCGGCGATGCAATGGTCCAGCGCCCCCGGCGCGGCGCACTGCAACACCGCCGCCGCCGCGCCCGAGATGAAGCCGTCCAGCACCACAGGCACCCGATGCATCCGCGCCGCCAGATAGGCCCCGGTCATGGCCGCGATCTCGCGCCCGCCCAGACGGCGCAACACGTCAAGCGGATCGGCCAGATGGCCGGCATGAGCGGCAAGCCCGGCCGCCACCGCCGCCTCCTTGCGGGCCAGCCCGGCATCGTCGACCCCGGTGCCGCGCCCGGCCCAGCCCGTGCCGCCGAACAGCGCCGCCGCCATCGCCGCCGCCGTGGTGGTATTGCCGATCCCCATCTCGCCCGCGATGAACAGATCGGCTGCGGCGTCGACCGCATTCCAGCCGACGGTCAGCGCCTCGACCAGCTCGGCCTCGGTCATCGCCGGGCCGGTGGTGAAATCCGCGGTGGGCCGATCCAGCGCAAGGGCATGAACCGCCATCTCGGCCCCGAAGGCGCGCGACAACTGGTTGATCGCCGCGCCGCCACGGTCGAAATTCGCCACCATCTGCACCGTTACCTCGGCCGGAAAGGCCGAAACGCCGCGCGCGACGATCCCATGATTGCCGGCAAAGACCGCAACCTGCACCCGGTCCAGCTTCGGCACGGCGCGGCCCTGCCAGCCCGCCAGCCAGATCGCCACATCCTCAAGCCGCCCCAGCGCCCCCGGCGGTTTGGTCAGCACCGCATCGCGCGCCCTTGCCGCGCCCTGGGCGGCAGAATCGGCCTGCGGCAAGGCGGTCAGGCAGGCGCGGAAATCGGCAAGGGTCGTCGGGGCGGGCATGGAACTCTCCGGGTTGCGGCATCGCTGGCGAAGGGCTACCCCCTTGGCCAGAACAAGACCAGCGCGGAAAAGACGCCCCCGAAATGGAACCCGACATCATCGCCCGCCTGCGCAACGACCTTGTCTCGGCTGCCGCGCTGCTGACCCGCCTGCCCCTGCCCGACCATGCCCCGCGCGGGGCCGCATCGGCCTGGGCCTGGCCATTGGTCGGGGCGGCGCTCGGCCTTGGCGCGGCGGCGCTTGGCACGCTTCTCCTGGCCTGCGGCATGGCCCCCGGCCCCGCCGCCGCCTTCGCGCTGGCCGTGCTGGCGCTGGCCACTGGCGCGCTGCATGAGGACGGGCTGGCCGATACCGCCGACGGCCTGCTGGGCGGGCGCACGGTCGAGCGGCGGCTTGAGATCATGAAGGACAGCCGGATCGGCAGTTTCGGCGCGATTGCCCTGATCCTTGTCAGCCTGGCCGCCTGGTCTGCGCTGGCCCAGGCGCTGGCGACCGGCCAGCACTGGACGGCCCTGCCCGCCGCCGCCGCGCTGTCGCGCGCCGCCATGCCCGCCCTGATGGCGGCCCTGCCCCAGGCCCGGCCCGGCGGGCTTTCGGCGCAAAGCGGGCGGCCCGGCCCCGCCACCGCCGGTCTTGCCGCCGCCCTCGCGCTTTTCCTTGCCCTTCTGCTGTGCGGCGGCGCCGCGATCCCGGCCGCGCTGGCCACCGCCCTCATCGCCGCCCTGCTTGGCCGCGCCGCCCTGCGCCTGATCCATGGCCAGACCGGCGACATCCTGGGCGCCGCCCAGGCGCTTTCGTTCGCCGCCGCACTGTCGCTCTGCGTCTGAGGCGCGCGCCGACGCGCCGCGGGCTCTGGCCTTTGTCCGCCGCTTTCGCTATGCCCCAGCCAGATCGCATCCGAGGCCCGCATGTCCGACCGCACCGATTTCTCAGACGCCATCTCGTCGATCGACGAGATCATCGAGGATGCCCGCAATGGGCGCATGTTCATCCTGGTCGACCATGAAGACCGCGAGAACGAAGGCGATCTGGTCATCCCCGCCCAGATGTGCACGCCTTCTGCGATCAATTTCATGGCCACCCATGGCCGTGGCCTGATCTGCCTGGCCATGCCCGGCCACCGCATCGACGCGCTGGGCCTGCCGCTGATGAGCCCGAAGAACTCGTCGCGCCACGAAACCGCCTTCACCCTGTCGATCGAGGCGCGCGAAGGCGTGACCACCGGCATTTCCGCCGCCGACCGCGCCCTGACCGTGGCCGTGGCGATCGACCCTACCCGCGGCCCCGCCGATATCGCCACGCCGGGCCACATCTTCCCGCTGCGCGCCCGCGATGGCGGCGTGCTGGTCCGCGCCGGCCATACCGAGGCTGCGGTGGATGTCAGCCGCCTCGCCGGCCTCAACCCCTCGGGCGTGATCTGCGAGATCATGAACGACGACGGCACCATGGCCCGCCTGCCCGACCTCGTGGCCTTCGCCCAGAAGCACAATCTCAAGATCGGCACGATTTCCGACCTGATCGCCTATCGCCGCCGCCATGACAATCTGGTCAACGAAACCTCGGTCAAGCCGGTGCATTCCGCCCATGGCGGCGACTGGCTGATGCGGGTCTTCACCGACGACACCCAGGGCGCCGACCATGTCGTGCTGTGCAAGGGCGACCTGACCACCTCCGAGCCGGTCCTGGTCCGCGTCCATGCGCTGAACCCGCTCGAGGATGTGCTGGGCATCGGCACCGGATCACTGCCCGCCGCGATGCGCCTGATCGGGGCCGAGGGGCGGGGCGTCGTCGTTCTTCTGCGCGACACAACGATGAAGATGGTCGAGGCGGGCGAACATTCGCCCCAGACCCTGCGGCAATACGGGCTGGGGGCGCAGATCCTGTCGACCCTCGGCCTGTCCCAGATCACGCTTGTCACCAATTCCAAGGCGCCGAAATTCATCGGTCTCGACGCCTATGGCCTGTCCATCGCAGGCACCCGAGCCATTCCGGAGTAAGCCATGGCCACCGCCGAGACCCATTACACCCTGCCGCTGCCCGTCTTCGACAAGCCGGTGAAACTGCTGATCGTGGTCGCGCCCTATTACCGCGACATCGCCGACGAGCTGGTCGCGGGCGCCCGCGCCATGGCCGAAAAGGCCGGAGCGACGGCCGAGGTGGTCGAGGTTCCGGGCGCGCTGGAAATTCCCTCCGCCATCGCTCTGGCGCATCGGCTGGCCGACTTCGACGGATATGTCGCGCTGGGCTGCGTGATTCGCGGCGAGACCACGCATTACGACACCGTCTGCAATGACAGCTCGCGCGGGCTGACCATGCTGGGCCTTCAGGGCGCGGCGGTGGGCAACGGCATCCTGACGGTGGAAAACCGCCAGCAGGCCGTGGTCCGGGCCGAGGCGGCGGGCCAGGACAAGGGCGGCGGCGCGGCAGCGGCGGCGCTGCACCTGATCGCGCTGTCGCGCGGCTGGGCGGCCAAGACCAAGGGCATCGGGTTCCGCGCATGAGCCGCGAACCCACGCCGAAACAGCGGGCGAAATCGGCAGCCCGCCTTTATGCCGTCCAGGCGCTGTTCCAGATGGAGGCCTCTGGCCAGACGGTCGAGGCCGTGACCCGCGAATTCGAGACCCACCGCTTCGGCGCGACCTATGAAGAGGGCGAATTCGCCGAAGGCGATGTCGACCATTTCCGCGCCATCCTGGACCATGCGGTGAACTGGCAGGCCCAGATCGACCAGTTGACCGACCGCGCCCTGGTAGCGAAATGGCCGATCGACCGCATCGACCCGGTCCTGCGCGCGCTGTTCCGCGCCGCCGGGGCCGAAATCACTCGGATGGACACGCCGCCGAAAGTGGCGATCACCGAATATGTCGATGTGGCAAAGGCCTTCTTCCCCGATGGGAAAGAGCCTAAATTCGTCAATGCCGTCCTGGACCATCTGGCGCGCGAGGCCAAGCCGCAGGCCTTCTGACGCGTCATAGGGGAAACCGAAAGGAAAACCTGATGCCGATGAAGCCCGCCGCCCTCACCCTCGCCACCCTTCTGGCCGCCACCGCCTGCGTCGCGCCGGGCCAGGCCGAACCCCTGACCGGCACTGAATGGCATCTGGTCGGGATCGAGGGCCAGCGCGCCCCCGCGCCCCTGACGCTGATCTTCGCCGAGGATGGCAAAGTGGCGGGCCAGGCGCCCTGCAATCGCTGGTTCGCCAAGAACGGCGCCACGCTGCCCGCCTTGTCGCTGGCGGGCATCGGCGCCACCGAGATGGCCTGTCCCGACCTTGCGGCAGAGCAGGTCTACTTCGAGGCGCTGGCAGCGATGCAGCGCGTCGAACAGGCCGAGACCCATCTGTTCCTGATCGGCGCCGAAGGCCGGGTTCTGGAATTCAGCGCCAAGCCCGGCGACGACCTTTGCTATAGCTGCCAGGGCTAAGCCGCCCCGCCGCAGCCGGACGCCGCCCGCCCGGCTAGCCGCGATGCGCCTCATACAGCGCCGCGGCCCGGTCGAAGAACCGCTTCCGCGCCGCCGGACCCTCCATCAGGATCTCATGCTCGCAACCCGGGTAAAGGTCCAGCTCACCCCTACCCCAGCCCGCCATGCGCAGATGCACCGGCGGCACATCGACCACCTTCTCCTGCGTGCCCAGCGCCACGACGGCGGGCATCACCGGCGCGGACATCCGCATCAGCGCCCCGCATTCCTTCAGCGCGGCCTTCAGCCACACGATCGACGGCCCGCCCAGGCTCATCTCGGGATGCGCCGTGACCTGGGCACGCATATAGTCCCACATCGCGCGGTCGGTGGTCAGCACATTGCCCTCGAACGGCGCTTCAAGGACATAGGTCTTGGACCCGGTGCCGGGCGCATAGCGATGCCCCTGCCCGAACGGCCCGGCCAGACGCGACACGACATGCGCCACGGGCCGCAGCCAGGCCGCCATCGAAATCCCCCACATCGGCGCGGAAAACACCGCCGCCCGAAAGCCGAGTTGGCGATACAGCGCCCTGAGCCCGATACAGCCGCCCATCGAATGCGCCATCAGCATCATCGGGCCTTCCAGTCCCGCTTCGCCGCGGGCGAAATCCAGGACAGCGTCCAGATCACGCTGATACTCGTCGAAATCCTGCACATGGCCCAGCATCGGATCGGCCAGAACCCGGTCGGCCAGCCCTTGGCCGCGCCAGTCCACCGCCACGACCGACCAGCCCCGTGCCAAAAGATCGCCCGCCGCCCGGCCATATTTCTCGACATATTCGGTGCGGCCGGGCATCAGCAGCACCCAGCCGCGACTGCCCCCTTCCCAGATCGCGGCGCGGATGCGCACCTGATCGCGCGTGCGCAGCCAGACCGCGCGCCCGCCCGCAGGCCCATCGGCCAGATCGGCGAAGAAGGGGGCCGGTTCGCTCATGACAGGGCCGAGCCCAGCTTCATCGCCATGCCCATGCTGCCATCCACCGACAGCTTGCCGGTCATGAAGGCCATGGTCGGGTTCATCTCGCCGTCAAGGATCGCCTTGAAGGTCTCGGCCGAGGCCGTCAGCGTCACGTCCGCCTCTTCATCGCCCGCGCGCACGCCCGTGCCGTCCAGCATGATCGCCCCCTCCCCCTCGATCACGAATTTCGCGATCCCGTCGAACCCGCCCGCAAGCTTCTTGCCCAAGGCCTCGACCGCAGCATCCACCACTTCGCTCATCGCTTCCAAGTCTCCCTTTCGTGACCCAAAGGCCGCTGGCAATCTCGCACCAATCGGCTACGATCCCGTTATGGAAAACCGGCCAAGGTTTCACAATTGTGTCGTGGCGGCACTTCTGCCGCTGATGCTGGCGCTTTCGCCCGCCTGGGCGGTCGATGCCGCCAAGCTGGACGATCTTTTCACCCGGCTCAAGGTCGCCAAGGACGCGGGCGAAGCCGGGCGGATCGAGGCCGAAATCCAGATCGAATGGGCGCGCTCCGGCTCGCCCGCGATGGACCTTCTGATGCAGCGCGGCGATGATGCGATGGAAGCCGGCAATTTCGCCGCCGCCGCCGAACATTACACCGCCGTCATCGACCACGACCCCGATTTCCTCCTGGCCTGGGATTCCCGCGCCAGCGCCTATTACGCCCTTGGCGACATCGGCCCCGCCCTTGCCGATATGGGCCATGTCCTGTCTGCCGATCCGCGGCATTACGATGTGCTGGCGGGGCTGGGCACGATCCTTGAGGAAACCGGAGACGAGAAACGCGCGCTCAAGGCCTATCTGGCCGCGCAGGCGATTCACCCCTATATCCAGCCCGTCAACGACGCCATCGAGCGTCTTGAGACCAAACTCGAGGGGCAGGAGCTTTAAGCCCGATGGACGCCACGCGGCGGGTTTCGGCGGTCCTTGGGCCGACGAACACCGGCAAGACCCATCATGCGATCGAACGTATGCTGATGCACCGGACGGGCGTCATCGGCCTGCCTTTGCGCCTGCTTGCGCGCGAGGTCTATGACCGCGTCGTCGCCAAGGTCGGCCCGTCCATCGTGGCGCTGGTCACCGGCGAGGAACGCATTGTCCCCGACCGCACGCAATATTGGGTCTGCACCACCGAGGCGATGCCGCTGGACATCGGCGCCGATTTCGTCTGCGTCGACGAGATCCAGCTTTGCGCCGATCCCGACCGGGGCCATGTCTTCACCGACCGGCTGCTGCGGGCGCGCGGCTTGCACGAAACCCTGTTCCTGGGCGCCGAATCGATGCGGGGCGCCATCGCGGGCCTCGTGCCGCACCACACCTATGTCAAACGCGACCGCTTCTCGACGCTTTCCTATGCCGGGTCCAAGAAACTCAGCCGGATGCCGCCGCGCTCGGCCATCGTCGGTTTCTCGGTCGAGAACGTCTACGCCATCGCCGAGCTGATCCGGCGGCAAAAGGGCGGCTGCGCCGTGGTCATGGGCGCGCTGTCGCCCCGCACCCGCAACGCGCAGGTCGCGCTCTATCAGGAAGGCGAGGTCGATTACCTGGTCGCCACCGATGCCATCGGCATGGGGCTGAACCTCGACATCAAGCATGTCGCCTTCTCCTCGACCGCGAAATTCGACGGCCACCGGATGCGCCACCTGACGCCGCAGGAAATCGCCCAGATCGCGGGCCGGGCCGGGCGGCATACCGAAGACGGCACTTTCGGCGTGACCGGCGAGGCGCGGCCCTTCGACGAGGATATGGTCGAGGCGATCGAGGGTCACCGCTTCGCGCCGGTCAGGAAACTGATGTGGCGCAACAGCGATCTTGATTTCGGCACCGCCGAACGGCTGATCCGATCGCTCGAGGCCCCCACGTCGGACGAATGGCTGTCGCGCGCCCGCGATGCCGATGATGTCGTCGCCCTCAAGACTCTCTCCGCGCTTCCCGAGGTGCAAGAGCGGCTTACGGGGCCGAAACGGGTGCAGCTTCTGTGGGATGTCTGCCGCATCCCCGATTTCCGCTCGGCCTCGGAATCCGAACATGCCCATCTTCTGACCCGTATCTTCGAATTTCTCTGCGGGCGCGGCATCGGCGGCGGGCGGATTCCCACCGATTGGCTGGCGCAACGCATCGCCCAGATCGACAAGACCGATGGCGGCATAGACACCTTGTCCCGGCGGCTCGCCTATATCCGCACCTGGACCTATGTCACCCAGCGCAAGGGATGGGTCGATGACGAAGCCCATTGGCGAGACGAGACGCGCGCTGTAGAAGACCGCCTGTCAGACGCGCTGCACGCGGCACTGACACAACGCTTTGTCGACCGGCGCACATCCGTGCTTCTGCGCCGGTTGAAACAGAAGGAGGACCTCGTGGCCGAGGTAAATGACAAGGGCGAAGTCACCGTCGAGGGCGAATTCGCCGGGAAGCTGGAAGGCTTCCGGTTCCAGCAGGACGTGACCGGCTCGCCCGATGCCGCCCGCACCCTGCGTCAGGCCGCGATGGCCGCGCTGCGCCCCGAACTGTCGCTGCGTGCGGACCGCTTCTACAACGCGCCCGACACAGAGATGGATTTCACCGAACAGGGTGGCCTGATGTGGGGCAACTCGGCGGTGGGCAAGCTGGTGAAAGGCGCCGATCCGCTGCGCCCCGGCGTCGAGCCCTTTGTCGATGAAGAGGCGGGCGAAGAGGTGACCGAAAAGGTCCGCCGCCGCCTGCAACATTTCATCGACCGCAAGGTGGCCGCGCTCTACGAGCCGCTTCTGGCCATGGGCCGCGACGAAACGCTGACCGGGCTTGCCCGCGGCTTTGCCTTCCGCCTGACCGAAGCCCTGGGTGTCCTGCCGCGCGACGGCGTGGCGCAAGAGGTGAAGGAACTGGATCAGGAGGTCCGCGGCGCGCTGCGCAAGCATGGCATCCGCTTCGGCCAGTTCACCGTCTTCCTGCCCGCTTTGCTGAAGCCCGCGCCCACAAGGCTGCGGCTGGTGTTGTGGTCGCTGTGGAATGGCCTGTCGGAATTCCCCGAAAGCCCGCCCCCCGGTCTCGTGACCATCCCGAACATCGCCGAAGTGCCGAAGCAGCATTACTCGCTGTCGGGCTATCACCCGGCGGGCACCCGCGCGATCCGCATCGACATGCTGGAACGCCTGGCCGATATCCTGCGCACCCGCGACAGCCGCGCGGGCTTTGAAGCCACGCCCGACATGTTGTCGATCACCGGCATGACGCTGGACCAGTTCGCCGATCTGATGGGCGGTCTGGGCTACAAGGGCGAAAAGGCCGAACGGCCCAAGGCCAAAGCCGCCGAAACCTCCGCCGCCCCCGCTGCCGTGGATGCCGCCATCGAGGCCGCCATCGCGGCGGGTCAGCCGATCCCGGAAGAGGTCTCGCTCCTCGCGCCCGCGCCCGAGCCGGAACCAACCCCGGTCGCGACCGACGCAGCCCAGGCCGAAGGCGCCGACGGCGAGGCGGCAGCGGTCGAAGCCGCCCCGGTCGAGATGGAGGCCTATTACACCTTCACATGGGCGCCCAAGCCGCGCTTCCAGCGCCCCGAACGTGGCCCCCGGCCCGAAGGCCAGCCCCGCCGTGACCGCCCGCAGGGCGACCGTCCCCAGGGCGAACGGCGCGAGCGCCCGCAAGGCGACCGCCCCCGTGGCGAACGCCCGCAGGGGGACCGCCCGCAGGGCAAGCCGCAGGGCAAACCCCATGGCAAGCCGCAGGGCAAGCGCGACGACCGCAAGGACGGCCCGCGCGATCACACCAAGGGCGGCGAGCGCAAATATGAGGCCCGCCCGCCCCGCGCCGAGAAGCCCATCGACCCCGACAACCCCTTCGCGGCCCTGCTGGCGCTGAAGGGCAAGGTCTGACCCGCGCGGCGCCTGCCCCATGTCCACACCGGGACGGCTCCGGATCGACAAATGGCTCTGGCAAGCGCGCTTCTGCAAATCGCGCAGCCTGGCGGCCGAACTGGTCGAGACCGGCCATCTGCGGGTGAACGGCCAGCCCATCTCCAAGCCCGGGCGCGAAATCGCGCCCGGCGACACCCTGACCTTCCCGCAGGGCGGGCGGATCAGGCTGATCCGCGTCACCGCCCTTGGCCTGCGCCGCGGCCCCGCGACCGAAGCACAGACGCTGTATCTTGACCTCGACGCGCCACCTGCGACCCCCGACCCGCTTGAATGATCCGCGCGCAGGGGCTAACAGGCGCAAGAGCCATGAACCAAGCCGGTTAATCCCATGACCTATGTCGTCATCGACAACTGCATCGCCTGCAAATACACCGATTGCGTCGAGGTCTGCCCCGTGGACTGTTTCTACGAGGGCGAGAACATGCTGGTGATCCATCCTGACGAATGCATCGATTGCGGCGTCTGCGAACCGGAATGCCCCGCCGATGCGATCCGCCCGGATACCGAGCCGGACATGGAGGACTGGGTCGAGTTCAACCGGAAATATTCGGTGCAATGGCCGGTCATCACCCAGAAGAAAGACCCGCTGCCAGGCTATGAAGAGCGCGATGGCGAAACCGGCAAGCGCGAGAAATACTTCTCCGAAGCCCCCGGCGCGGGCGACTGAGCCATATCCCACCGCTCACGATTCGGGCACAGCGCATCAGCGAATCGTGTAAACCCCCGAAAACCGGCGGAATCGCTGGGGTAACCTGTTGTTTCCGACCCCGCACCGACCCCCGCGACAGTTGGAATCGGGGTGATTCTGTGTTATGTTCCTTTTACAGACAAACATGGACCCCTGCCCTCTGATCCCCCGCTGCTTGCCCGGGACAGATATTCTCGTGACAATCCTGCCGCTTCGCCGCTGGGCCTTGCCAGCGGGGGCGGCATCTGTCGCGAAAATGGGCCCACCCGAGGAAAGACTGAATGACCAAGTCGAAGAAGCCTGACTTCCGCCCCAACGAATTCGTGGTCTATCCGGCCCATGGCGTCGGCAAGATCATCTCGATCGAGGATCAGGAAATCGCCGGCCACAAGCTTGAGCTGTTCGTCATCACCTTCGAGAAGGACAAGATGACGCTGCGCGTTCCCACCCACAAGGCGACCGAGATCGGCATGCGCGCCCTTTCGGCCCCCGATGTGGTCACCAAGGCACTGGACACGCTGAAGGGCAAGGCCAAGGTCAAGCGGGCGATGTGGTCGCGCCGCGCCCAGGAATATGAACAGAAGATCAATTCGGGCGACCTGATGGCGATCGCCGAGGTGGTCCGCGACCTGCACCGCAGCGACGACCAGCGCGAGCAAAGCTATTCCGAGCGTCAGCTTTACGAAGCCGCGCTGGAACGCCTGACCCGCGAAGTCGCGGCTGTTGCGGGCACGGATGAGGCGGGCGCACAGAAGAAGGTGGACGAGGTCCTCCTGTCGCGCGCGGCCTGAAGCTCTGACCCGTTGGATTAAGGAAACGGCGGTCCCCCGGGGCCGCCGTTTTCATTTCACCGGCGGAGTTTGATGCCGCGATCAATCGCCATGGATCGGGGCGTCTCGCCAAACTCGGACATCGCCTCCGGATCAGCGCCCGCCTCGATCAGCGCCGCGATGGTCCTGCCATCTCCCCACCGCAGCGCGACATGCAGCGGCGTTTCCGACATGTCGCCGACGGCATTCACATCCGCCCCCGCCGCAATCAAGGTCAGCGCGGCATCCCTGTCGCGACGCCACAGCACGACATGAAGCGGCGTGTCGCCGTTGCAGTCGGTCGTCGTCAGGGCCACCGGGGCCGCGCCAAGCTGGTCCGGGAACAGCGCGCCCGAGCAGGAGGAGAGGATCTCGTCCAGCCTGCCCCGGTCCGGTCCGGGTCTTGCCGCCTTGACCGGCTTCGCCATCGACCTCCGCCTATCCCGCGAAATACCGCTCCGCCGGAACATATCCCGCCAGCCGCCCCGCCGCGCACCACTCGGCTTCCAGCCCATGGGTGCCGACCAGCACCACACCATCGCCCGGCAGCTTGCCCAAAGCCGCGCGGATCGCGGCCCGTGCCGCCCCCCAGGGCGCCAGCGCATAGGGCGCGGCGGAGGCCCCGTCCAGCGCCGGATTGGCCGCCTCCAGCACCCCCGGCGACAGCGGCGCCACCGCAAGGCCCAGCCGCCCCGCCTTCACCGCCGCCAGCTTCCCGGCCACCGCATCCGGCGCCACGGGCCGCAGCGCGGTGACGCGCAAGGCATTGGACGAAAACAGGAAGGCCACCACGTCATGCCCGGTCTGCGCCCGGACTCCGGCATAGGTCTTGTAATCCAGCCCCAGTTCCGCCGCCCGCTTCACCCGCAGCCGAACCACCTCGATCGGCAGCGTCGGCAACAGCGCCGCGCGCGCCGCCGTCCAGCAATGCCGCTTCCAGCCGGTCGCCCGCTCCAGCGCGGGTCCGCCATTATGGCCGATCCCGCTCATTCAAACTCCCGCAGCCGCGCCATGTAGCGCGCGACGTAACGCGCCATCGTGTCCACCTCCAGGTTCACCCGGTCGCCCAGCGCCACCTGCCCCCAGGTCGTCACCGCACGGGTATGCGGGATCAGGTTGATGCCGAACTCCAGCCCCTCGACCTCGTTCACCGTCAGCGAAGTGCCGTTCAGCGCGACCGAACCTTTCGAGGCGATATAGGGCGCCAGCGCCTCGGGCGCGCGGAAGCGCAGCCGCAGACTGTCGCCTTCCGGCTGCAACCCAACCACCTCGGCCACGCCATCGACATGGCCCGAGACGATATGGCCCCCCAGCTCATCGCCCACTTTCAGCGACCGCTCCAGATTGATCCGCCGCCCAACGGCCCAGCCGCCCAGATTGGTCTTGCCCAGGGTTTCGGCCGAAATCTCGAAATCCATCCAGTCGCGCGCGTTCGCCTTGCCCTTGGCCACCACCGTCAGGCAGACCCCGTCGCAGCAGACCGAAGCGCCGATGTCGATCCCGGCCACGTCATAGGCCGTGCCGATCCGCGCCCGCAGATCGCCGCGCTGTTCCAGCGCCAGCACTTCGCCCATATCCGTCACGATCCCGGTGAACATCCGCCTGCTCCTTCATTGCCGCCTGAACCCAAGCGCAAACCGCCCCCCGACGCAAGAGCGCCCAAGTTTCGCCCTGCGGGCAGGTCACGGTAAACCGATTGGAAAGCATCCCCCCTTCACTCTGGCGCCCCGCCCGCGCCATAAGGGGGCAAGGGGCACAGATGCGCATCACGGGACAGGGCAAGACATTCCTTTTCCTCCAGGGACCGCATGGTCCCTGGTTCAGCCGCCTGTCCGCCATGCTGCGCCGGGCAGGCGCCACCACGCTGCGCGTGGGTTTCAACCGGGGCGACCGGGTGTTCTGGTCCGACCGCGCCAGCTTCCTCCCCTTCCAGGGCCGCCCGGAAGACTGGCCCGCCGCCTGCGCGGCGATCCTTGACCAACACGCGGTCACCGACCTTGTGCTTTATGGCGACACGCGCCCGATCCATGCCCAGGCCATCGCCGCCGCCCGCGCCCGCGGCCTGACCGTGCATGTCTTTGAAGAAGGCTATCTGCGGCCCTATTGGGTCACCTATGAGCGCGGCGGATCGAACGGCCATTCCCGGCTGATGGACCTGTCGCTTGCCCAGATGCGCAGCGCCCTAGCCGATACGGATGCCGAGCTGCCCGATGCCCCGGCCCGCTGGGGCGAGATGCGCCAGCACATGGTCTGGGGCGCGCTCTATCACTGGTTCGTGCTGACCGGCTTTCGCGAATTCCGCAATTTCCGCCCCCATCGCAAGCTGACCGTGGCGCAGGAATTCCGGCTCTATCTCCGCCGCCTGCTGCTTCTGCCCTTTCACGCGCTGGAACGCGGCCTCGCCACCTGGCGCATCCGCTTGGGCGGCTTTCCCTTCCACCTCGCCATCCTGCAACTGGAACATGACGCCAGCTTCCGCGACCATTCGCCCTTCGCGTCGATGACCGAGTTCCTGTCGCTGGTGACCGAAGGCTTCGCCCGGGGCGCGCCGCCGCATCATCACCTTGTCTTCAAGGCCCACCCGCTTGAAGATGGCCGCGTCGCGGTGAAACAGGAAATCCGCCGCCTCGCCCGCGCCCATGGCATCGCCGACCGGGTCCATTTCCTGCGCGGCGGCAAGCTGGCCCAGCTTCTGAACCAGGCCCGCAGCGCCGTGACGGTGAATTCCACCGCCGGACAGCAGGTCCTGTGGCGCGGATTGCCGCTCAAGGCCTTTGGCCGCGCCGTCTATTCCAAGCCGGAATTCGTCTCGGATCAGCCGGTCGAGCAATTCTTCGCCCAGGCCCGGCGCCCCGACACCCGCGCCTATCGCGACTTTCGCCACTACCTGCTGGAAACCAGCCAGGTGGCCGGGGGCTACTACTCCTCGCGGGGCAGGCGCAGGCTGATGCGACAGGTGGTGGATATGATGCTCGATTCGCAGGATCCCTACGACGCGCTCACCAGCGGAAACGCGGCACCCCGGCAACAGTTGCGACTTGTGACCTGAAGGCCACAAAAGGCTTTGCTTCCAATTTCGCCGCGGATTCCCTAGTGTTGCGGGCAAAACTTGAGGCAAATCCGAAAAGGAGCCCGAGCAGTGAACCACAGAATGACCCGGAGGGCGGCAGTCCTCTCTCTGCTGGCGTCCGCCACCACGGTCGCTGGCTGCGGCCTGCCCCGTCCCGGCCCCAACAAGCGCGAGATCTTCGCGGGCTCCGTGCTGGAACAGGGCGACGCCTTCATCGTCACCGTCAATGCCCGCGTGACCCGCGCCACGTCGGTCCTGCCCTCGCTGGGCTTCTCGGACAGTTTCCGCAAGGCCGGCCTTGTCGGCTCCGACACGCTTTCGCCCGGCGACACGCTGGGCATCACCGTCTTCGAGAACGTCAAGGACGACCCTCTGCTGGGCAATACCGGCCAGCGCGTCTCGCAACTCTCCGAAGTGCAGGTCGACGGCCAAGGCTATATCTTCATCCCCTATGCCGGCCGCATCAAGGCCGCGGGCCAGACACCCGAAGGCATCCGCCAGGCCATCACCCGCAAGCTCGACGCCCAGACCCCCGATCCGCAGGTCTCGGTCGCGCGGCTGGCGGGCGACGGCTCTTCGGTCACGCTGTCGGGCATGGTCACCGCCCCCGGCACCTATCCGATCGAACGCCCCACCCGCACCCTCGCCTCGATGCTGGCCAAGGCAGGCGGCGTCGCGATCGACCCCGCCGTCGCCATCGTCCGCGTCACCCGCAACGGCCAGACCGGCAAGGTCTGGCTCAAGGATCTGTGGGAAAACCCCCGGCTCGACATCGCGCTGCGCCCCGGCGACATGATCGTGATCGAACAGGACCAGCGCCGCTTCACCGCCATGGGCGCGACCGGCAGCCAGTCGCTGGTGCCCTTCGAATCCGAAACCCTTTCGGCCATCGAGGCGCTGGCCACCGTCGGCGGATTGCAGACCGCCGCCGCCGATCCGACCGGGGTCTTCGTCTTCCGCAACGAACCCGCTGAAATCGCCAATGTCGTCCTGGGCCGCACCGACCTTCAGGGCGCGCAGCGCATGGTCTATGTGCTCAACCTGACGGCACCCACCGGCATGTTCGAGGCCCGCGATTTCCTGATCCGCGATGGTGACACGGTCTATGTCACCGAAGCGCCCTATGTGCAGTGGAACAAGACGCTGGCGGCACTGACCGGCGCCACCGCCGCCACTTCCGACCTTGCCAGCACCGCCACCAATATCGGCAATTAGGCCGCGCCTTGGCGGTCGAACGCGATCCCAAGGAAACAGCCGTCGCGGCACCCCCGCGGCGGCTTTTCCATCAGAACCTGTCCTTCCTGCGCGACAGCCGCCTGAAACGCATTCTCGCGCTCGCCGGGCATGAGCTGCGCTTCGGCCTGCCCGGCCCGGGCGATGGCGTCGCCGTCTGGGGCGCCAGCCCCACGGCCGGGCGCGGCGAAAGGGCCGCCGCGCGGACCGGCGCGCCGCTGGTCCGGCTGGAAGATGCCTTCCTGCGCTCGCTCCGCCCCGGCCGCATGGGCGATGCCCCGCTCGGCCTGCTGATCGACCCGCTGGGCCTGCATTTCGACCCGGCCCGCCCCTCGCGGATCGAGCAGATTCTGGCCACCGATCCCTTGGACAATTCCAACATTCTCGCCCGTGCACGCGAGGGGATCGAGCGTATCCGTTACCATAACCTGTCAAAATACAATCTTCACGACCCCGCCCTGCCGCCGCCACCGCCCGGCTATGTTCTGGTGATCGACCAGACCCATGGCGATGCCTCTCTGCGCGCCTCGGGCGCGACGCAGGCGCTGTTTGACGAGATGCTGGCCACCGCGCGCGAGACCCATCCCCGCGCGCCTATCCTGATCAAGACCCATCCCGAAACCGCACTTGGCCTGCGCCCCGGCCATTACGGCAAGCGCCATGAAACGCCCGGCATCACGCGGGTCACCGACGCGCACAGTCCCTGGTCGCTGCTCGACGGCGCCATCGCCGTCTATACCGTCGCGTCGCAAATGGGGTTCGAGGCCATTCTGGCCGGTCACAAGCCGCATGTCTGGGGCCAGCCCTTCTATGCTGGCTGGGGTCTGACCCAGGACCGCACCCCGCCGCCGCGCCGAGGCCGCGTGCTGACACGGCCGCAGCTTTTCGCCGCCGCCATGATCCTTGCGCCCACTTGGTATGACCCCTGCCGCGACCGTCTCGCCACGTTCGAGCAAGTGCTCGACCAGCTTGAAGCCGAGACCCGCGCCTTCCGCGCCGACCGCAGCGGCCATGTTGCCACTGGAATGCGGCTGTGGAAGCGCGCCCGACTGCAAGCCTTCTTTGGCGCCACGAAACCTCTGATCTTCAAGGATGATCCGGAAAGGGCCGCAAAACTTGCCAATGCCAAGTCACGCGGTCTCCTGTTGTGGGCCGGAAAGGAACCGCCCGGATTCGCCGCCCCCGCCCTGCGGGTGGAAGACGGTTTCCTGCGCTCGCGCGGGCTGGGGGCCGAACTGGTGCCGCCCCTGTCGCTGGTCACCGATGACAGCGGCATCTATTACGATCCCACCCGCGCCTCGCAGTTGGAACGCCTGATCCTGTCGCCCTTGCCCCCCGGCGGCCGCGCCCGGGCCGAACGGCTGCTGGAGGCGCTGACCACCGCCAGCCTGACCAAATACAATCTCGGCGGCGACCTGCCCGCCCTGCCCGCGGGCCGCCGCATCCTTGTGCCGGGCCAGGTCGAGGATGATGCCTCGATCCGCCTGGGCTGCGGCACGATCGCGACCAACCTCGCGCTCCTCAAGGCGACACGGCAGGCGAACCCCGAAGCCGTGATCCTGTACAAGCCGCATCCCGATGTCGCGGCGGGTCTGCGCCCCGGCGCAGTGCCGCAGGATCAGGTCCGCGCCTATGCCGATGTCAGTCTTGACAATGCCAATATGGCCGCGCTCCTGCCCGGGATCGACGAGGTCTGGACGCTCACCTCGCTGACCGGCTTCGAGGCCCTCCTCCGCGGCAAGAAGGTCACGACCCTGGGCGCGCCCTTCTATGCCGGCTGGGGCCTGACCACCGATCTTGGCCCCGTCCCCCGCCGCCGCCTGCGGCGCGCCGATGGCAGCCTGCAACCCCGACCCGACCTGCTGCATCTGGTCCATGCCGCGCTGATCGCCTATCCGCGCTACTGGGACCCGGCCTCGCGCCGCCCCTGTCCGCCCGAAGTGGCGCTCGACCGGCTCGCCAGTGGCGCGATCCCGCATCCGGGCCACCTGAACCGCCTGCTGTCGAAATTACAGGGCCGGTTCGCCAGCCATGCCTGGCTTTGGCGCTAGCGCCCAGAAGCGCAGCATCAGGCTGGCCCCCGCCGCGACCAGGCCGATCACCAGCCCGAACCACAGCCCCATCCCGCCAAAGCCCAGCGGGAAGGCCAGCACATAGCTGGACGGGATGCCGATCACCCAATAGCTGACCGCCGCCAGCACCATCGGCACCTTGGTGTCATGCAACCCCCGCAGCAGGCCCAAGGCCATGACCTGCATCGCATCGGCCAGCTGGAACAGCGCCGCCACCGCCAGCAGCGTCACGCCAAAGGCCAGGATCGCGGCACTTTCCGGCTTGGTCTCGTCCAGGAAGACGCCGATCACCGGCTCCGGCAGGGTCACGAAAACCGCGATCACCGCCAGCGCCACCAGGAAGGACAGGCCCAGCGACACCACCGCCGCATCGCGCAACGCCCGCGCCTCGCCTGTCTCGGCAAAACCCGCGATGCGGATCGTGGCCGCACTCGACAGGCCGACATGGATCATGAAGGCCACGGCCGCCGCCTCAAGCGCGATGCCATGCGCCGCAAGCTGCACCGTGCCGACCCAACCCATCATCAGCGCGCTGGCCTGGAACAGCCCGCCCTCGGCGATCCCGGTCAGCCCGATGGGCCAACCCAGCCGGAACACCTGCACCAGGGCCGGGGCATCCAGCTTCCAGAAACGCTGGAACAGCCGATATTGCCGCAGGCCCGGCAGCAGCGCGGCATAGATGGCCAGCCCGATGAAGGACACAACCTGCACCGACAGCGTCGCCACGGCGGCCCCGGCCGCCCCCATCTCGGGGAATCCCCAATTGCCGAAGATCAGCGCCCAGTTGATGGCGACGTTCAGCGCCACCGCCGCCAGCGTCACCCAAAGCACCACCTGCGTGCGCCCCAGCGCCGCCAGCCAGCTTTGCAACACCGCGACCCACAGCGCCGGCACCATGCCCGCGCCGGCGATGCGCAGATATTCCCGCGCCAGGGCCGAAACCTCGGGTTCCTGCCCCAGGGCCAGCAACAGCGGCTCCGACCACCAGAAGACCGGATAGATCAAGAGCCCGAACCCCGCCGACAGCCACAGCCCCATCCGCGCATCGCGGCGGACCTGCGCCTCGTCGCCCGCCGCCCGCGCCGCCGCCACCATCGGCAGGATCGCCTTGGCAAAGCCCGCGCCCAGGATGAACAGGATGAAAAAGGTCGAAGACCCCAGCACCACCGCCGCCAGCGCGACGACGCCATACCAGCCCACCATCACCGTATCGGTGACGTGCAGCGCCATCTGGGCGAGGCTGGACCCGATCAGGGGCAGCCCCAACGCAAGGGTCGCCCTTGCGTGGGTGGAAAGGGACATCTGCGGCATCATGATTTCCGCCTAATCCTTGGGCAGGAAAAGAACAAGGGCCAGAGCACAGTGCCGCATAACGAAACGGCACCCTGGAAGCCAGGGTGCCGCCAAGTCCGATGGGGGAAAACTTCGTTCTGAAAACAGGTGGTTCTATACTCAATCGCAACACATATTGGTTACGTCAGCTTCCCGAGTCGCCGCATACCCCATTTGTGGTAGGGCAGCGGAATTCACGGCCCGGGTCAGGCTTTCCCGACCTGCTCGAACATCACCTCGACCTCGTCCAGCACCTGCGGCCATTCGGCAAAGAACAGCAACTGGCCGGTAAAGGCCAGGAACCGCACCTCCAGATGCGGGTAATCCGCCGCCAATTCGCGGATCGTCAGCACCGGCGATTGCGGGTCCTGGTCGCCTTGCAGCAGCAGCACCGGCACAAGGCAGGCCCTGACCACCGCCGACCAGTCCTTCTCCGAGCCGATGCATTCGCGGGTAAAGGCCTCATGCGCCGCCCATTTCCGCGTCATGCAGACCTCTGACCCCTCCAGAACGGCCTCGCGGATCTCGGGGCGGGCGAAAGCCTCGATGTCGGCGGGGCTGCCGCCATTCACCGTGCGGAAGAACGCCTCCTTGCCCAGCCGCCGGGCCAGCGAAAACCCCGCCTGGACCAGAAAGGGCAGGACTTTCGGCGCATAGCGCGCATTGGCCAGGATAAAGCGCTGCCACTTGTCCATCCGCTCATATTGCGCGCCGGTGCGGATCGGCAGCTGGCAAGACGCGCCGACGATGCCGCGCACCAGGTCGGGCCGCGTGTTTGCCAGATGCATGGCAAATCGCAGGTCCGCCCCCTGCGGCAGCACCACCGCGCCCTTCACCCCCAGATGGTCCAGCACGGTGGCATAATCCAGCACCACCTCGCGCAGATGGTCGGCGCCCTTGGCATGCAGGTCGGTCTTGCCATAGCCCGCCCGGATCGGCGTGATCACCCGCAAGCCCCGCCGCCGCGCCGCGCGTTCGGCCGCGGCAGGCCAGCGCACAAGCCCGTAATCCAGATGCATGAACAGGACCGGCCGTCCGGCGGGATCACCATATTCGATCCAGGTCAGCCGCCGGTCGTCGGCCGATCGCAGCCAGTGCAGCGGCCTTGGCTCCAGCCGCAGCCCCTCCGGCGTCTCTTCCTCGGGCGCGACCGGGATCATCGCCACATCCATCAGCCCCAGCACCACCCGCACCAGTTCCGACTGGCTGTGGGTCTCGGTCTTGGCCAGGATGCTGCGCAGCTGCGTCCGCACCGTCTCGGGCGACCGGCCCCGCGCCCCGGCAATATCCTTGACAGGCAGGCCCAGCGTGATGCCCTGCACGATCTCCACCTCGGCCAGGGTCAGGCCAAAGGCCTCCTGAACCGTCGCCGCAAACCCCTCCGGCCAGACCAGTTCGGTCGACAGCACCAGCGCCAGCGGGCGCGGCGCGTCGCTTTCGATCGGAGAGACCCGCACGATCACCGGCCCCTGCGTCACGGTCGACCGGATGCGCAGCGTCATCACCTTTTCCGCCGCCCGCCCGCCCGCCACCTTGCGGATCACCTCGGCCAGCAGGGTCTTGTCCTCGGCCTCGAACGGCAGCGTGGCGAAGGCCATGCCCTCGCGCAGCCCGAAAGCCTGCTCCGCCGCCCGGTTGGCCGCCGTGATCGTGGCCCCGCCATCCGACAGAAAGGCCGCCGCGCGTGGAATATCGGCCAGGACCGAGCGATAGCCGCCATCCTTCTTGGTGGCCTCGAACCGGTCCAGGAATACCGTGGCGCGTTGCATATGCGCCTCGATCTCGGGGTCATCCAACTGGATCGCCTGTTCCACCGGGCCGACGCGCAGCGGGCCTGCCCGCCCCTCCCAGACATCCAGCAGGTCTTCCAGCCGGATCGGGTCCAGCGCCACATCGTAGAGCCGGTCCACGATTTCGGCCCGCTGGCCACCATCGGCGAAAGATGCCGAGGATCTGGATGTGGGTCCTTTCGACATGACCCCCTCTTTGCCGCCCGCCCTGCGATGGATCAAGGATTTTCATGGCCGATGCCGTTCAACTTCGCCGCGGTTTGCGGCAAGACTTGGGCCGTTAGGCGCGGGAATCGCCCGCGCCCGGAGGGAAGACCATGCTCACGCTTTACGGCGTCTACCGCTCGCGCGCTTCGCGCCCCCTGTGGCTTCTGGCCGAGACGGGCATCGCCTATGATCATGTGCCGGTGATCCAGGCCTATCGCCTGCCCGAAGGACCGGCCCGCGACGCCACCCTGCACACCGCCTCTGCCGAATTCCTTGCGGTCAACCCGCTGGGCCAGATCCCCGCGCTCAAGGACGGCGATCTGGTGCTGACGGAATCGCTCGCGATCTGCCTGCATCTTGCCCGCGTCCATGGCGGCGCGCTTGGTCCCGCCGATGCGGCCGAGGCGGCGCTGCTGGACCAATGGGCGCTCTTCGCCGCCACCGCCGTCGAAGGCCCCGCGCTCGAGATGATGTATATTCAGGCCGATGGCGGCGACAAGACGCCCGAGGGCCAGGCCGCCATCGCCGTTCTGGCCGAAAAGCTGCGCCGCCCGCTGGCACGGCTTGAAGCCCATCTCAAGACCCAGGACTGGCTGGTCGGCAAGCGCTTCACCGTGGCCGAGGTCGTGGTGGCAGAATGCCTGCGCTATGCCCAGGGCCATGCCGGGCTGATGGCGGAATTTCCCGCCACTGCCGCCTGGCTCAAGCGCTGCCAGGACCGCCCCGCCTTCCAGGCGATGTGGGCGCACCGTCTGGCCGAACCGGCATAGGCGCACCCTTCCTGTGCGGGCGGAAGCACTGGTGCGGTTTCGGGCGAAACCCTAAATTGCCGGCAACCCAATTCGCGGAGCCCCGCCATGAAGAAGATCGGTTTCCTGTCCTTCGGCCATTGGGCCGATGAACGCGGCTCGGCCGTGCGCTCGGCGCGCGACGTGCTGACCCAATCCATCGAACTGGCCGAGGCGGCCGAGGAACTGGGCGCTGACGGCGCCTATTTCCGCGTCCACCATTTCGCTCGCCAACTGGCCTCGCCCTTCCCGCTCCTTGCCGCCGTCGGCGCGCGGACGAAAAGGATCGAGATCGGCACCGGCGTCATCGACATGCGCTACGAGAACCCCTTCTACATGCTGGAAGATGCGGGTTCCGCCGACCTCATCTCGGGCGGCCGACTGCAACTTGGCATCTCGCGCGGCTCGCCCGAACAGGTGGTCGATGGCTGGCGTCATTTCGGCTATCAGCCCGCCGAGGGCGAGACCGACCAGGACATGGCCCGCAACCATGCCCAGGTCTTCCTGCAACTCCTCGAAGGGGAAGGTTTCGCCAAACCGCACCCGCGCCCAATGTTCCCCAACCCGCCCGGCCTCCTGCGCCTGGAACCC
The DNA here is from genome assembly GCA_041916535.1 of Fuscovulum sp. GTDB lineage: Bacteria > Pseudomonadota > Alphaproteobacteria > Rhodobacterales > Rhodobacteraceae > Pseudogemmobacter. Next base: position 85,687 of record JAYRZG010000012.1, read on the forward strand.
CATTCCGAAGGGCTGCGCGAGCGGATCTGGTGGGGCGCGGCCTCTGACGCCACCGCGATCTGGGCGGCGGAAATGGGCATGAACCTGCAATCCTCGACCCTGAAATGGGACGAGTCGGGCGAACCGCTGCATGTCCAGCAGGCCACCCAGATCCGCAAGTTCCGCGCGGCCTGGGACAAGGCCGGCCACAAGCGCAAGCCGCGCGTTTCGGTCAGCCGCTCGATCTTCGCCTTGGTCAATGACAAGGACCGGATGTATTTCGGCCAGGGCCGCCCCGAAGGCGACCAGATCGGCGTGATCGACAACACCCGCGCCGTCTTTGGCCGCAGCTATGCCGCCGCCCCTGACCGCCTGATCGAACAACTCCGCGAAGACAGCGCCATCGCCGAGGCCGATACGCTTCTCCTGACCGTGCCGAACATGCTGGGCGTCGACTATAACGCCCATGTCATCGAGACGATCCTGAAACAGGTCGCTCCGGCCCTGGGCTGGCGCTGACCGGGCCGGGACCGGAGCCGCGAAACCTCCGGTCCCCCTCCCCCACATCTTGCGTCTCCCCCCGCAGGAATGGTCTAATGGCGGTCACCTCCTTACCAAAGGCCGCCCATGCCCAACGACCTCCTCTCTCCGGCCGCAACCACCTATGACGCCTCCTCGATCCAGGTCCTCGACCAGCTCGAGGCGGTGCGGATGCGGCCCGGCATGTATATCGGCGGCATTGACGAGCGCGCCTACCACCATCTCGCCGCCGAAATCCTTGACAACTCGATGGACGAGGCCGTGGCCGGCCACGCCACCCGCATCGAGGTCGAGCTTCACGCCGATGGCAGCCTGACCATCCGCGACAATGGCCGCGGCATCCCCGTCGACCCGCATCCGAAATTCCCCGACAAATCCGCGCTCGAGGTCATCCTCTGCACCCTCCATGCCGGCGGCAAGTTCAACGGCGACGCCTATGAAACCTCGGGCGGGTTGAACGGCGTCGGCTCCTCGGTCGTCAACGCGCTGTCCGACCATATGCGGGTCGAGGTCGCCAAGAACCGCGAGCTTTTCGCCCAGGAATTCTCGCGCGGCAAACCGCTTGGGCCGCTGCAAAAGCTTGGCCCCACCGCCAACCGGCGCGGCACCACCGTCACCTTCCACCCCGATGCCGATATCTTCGGCCACCAGTCCTTCAAGCCCGCCCGCCTGATGCGCGCCGCGCGCTCCAAGGCCTATCTCTTCTCGGGCGTCGAGATCCGCTGGAAATCCGCCATCCCCGATGGCGACATGCCGCTGGAAGCCACCTTCCACTATCCCGGCGGTCTGGGCGAATACCTCTCGGCCCAGCTCGACAAAGACAGCACCTATGCCGACCGCCCCTTCACCGGCAAAGTGTCGTTCAAGGAAAAATACGGCGTCCCAGGCTCGGTCGAATGGGCGATCAACTGGACACCGCAACGCGACGGCTTCATCTCCTCCTACACCAACACCGTCCCCACGCCCGAAGGCGGCACGCATGAACAGGGTTTCTGGTCCGCCATCCTCAAGGGCATCAAGGCCTATGGCGAGCGGATCAAGAACCGCAAGGCCGACCAGATCACCCGCGACGACATGCTCACCGGCGGCTGCGCCCTGATCTCGGTCTTCATCCGCGAACCGCAATTCGTCGGCCAGACCAAGGACCGGCTGGCGACCGAGGAAGCCGCGAAATGGGTCGAAGGCGCGGTGCGCGACCATTTCGACACCTGGCTTGCGGCCGACCCCAAATCCGCCGGCGCCATCCTCGATTTCCTGGTCCTGCGGGCCGAGGAACGCCTGCGCCGCCGCGCCGAAAAGGAAACCCAGCGCAAGACCGCGACCAAGAAGCTGCGCCTGCCCGGCAAGCTGGTCGACTGCTCCGCCACCGACCGCCGCGGCACCGAGATCTTCATCGTCGAGGGCGACTCGGCCGGCGGTTCGGCCAAGGGCGCGCGCGACCGCAACTATCAGGCGCTGCTGCCCCTGAAGGGCAAGATCCTGAACGTCCTCGGCGCGGCCTCGAACAAGCTGAACGACAATTCCGAAATCCGCGACATCTGCGAGGCGCTGGGCGTCGGCATGGGCACCAAGTTCCGCGTCGATGACCTGCGCTATGACAAGATCATCATCATGACCGACGCCGATGTCGACGGCGCCCATATCGCCTCGCTCTTGATGACCTTCTTCTTCACCCAGATGCGCCCCCTGATCGACAAGGGTCACCTCTACCTCGCCTGCCCGCCCCTCTACCGCCTGACCCAAGGCGCCAAGCGCCTTTACGTCGCCGATGACGCCGAGAAAGAGGACTGGCTGCAAAAAGGCCTGGGCGGCAAGGGCAAGATCGACGTGCAACGCTTCAAGGGCCTGGGCGAAATGGACGCCAAGGACCTGAAGGACACCACGATGAACCCCGAGACCCGGAAACTGATCCGGGTGTCGATCGACGAGGACGAGCCGGGGGATACCAGCGATCTGGTCGAGCGGCTGATGGGCAAGAAGCCGGAACTGCGCTTCCAGTATATCCAGGAGAACGCGCGGTTCGTGGAGGAGCTGGATGTGTGATGCTAGACGGGGTAAGATCTCTCATTATTCGACATGCTATAAAGCATCCCACCCCAAGCCAATTTAACCCAGAGGGTGGAGAAAACAATTTCAAGGCGGCGTTCCTGACCTTTCAAGACAGCCAGCTTCCAAGTTATCGAGTAATCTCAAAAATTCCAAACGGGTTCATATGTTCTTGCATTAATTCGGAAAAAGAACGCTACGAAGCCAGTTTGGCCAAATCGAGACTGCCACAATCGCGACTCATGGTCAGGCACTGGCATAAAGGCATCGAAGTTACATACAAAGGATATTGGGACTATCTTTGGGGCACACTGTCGCTTTACGCGACCAGAACTCGCCTACTGGAGACCTACCGACAGAGGAGATTCAACAGAAGTCTGAAAATCCGCGATGATCGTATAGACATTTTGCAAGCATTGACCCAAGAGTACTTGCGCAGAAAAAGCGAGGATATTCCGTCTCCTTTCGATCAATCGATTGGAATTGAGAAAATGGATGTTCCTAGCCTACTTCACGGATTTAGAGTTTGGGCGCATCCTGACTTTGATGCCATCCACGCCAGAGTTGACCTAATTGTCGATTCTCTTATTGAGTCGTCCGACCTGAGAGTCGAGAACGGTAAGATTTATGTCAACGGTAAAGCGCTGAAGACAATTTCAGATCACGTTTCTGACGACAGAAAACATCGAGATCAAAAGAGATACAATCGAGTGATCGCGTGGCTTACCTTTGGCCTCTTTGTCGCGACTTTTGCTCAGTTACTTAAGAAGTAGCTCCAACCTCGATCCTAGGATGCTTCCCTCTTCACCTGTTCCCAAATATCCTGCGGGGGTCCGGGGGTGCAAAACCCCCGGCGGCGTCCCCATGGCCCGCCGTTCCACCCGCATCGCCAAAGCCGCAATTCGTAGGGTGCGTGCTCGCACGCACCACCCCCGATTCCCGCCATATGGTTAACGCCACGGCCCGTCCCGGCGCGCCCGACCTTTGCCAGACCATCGCCATACCTTGGCCAGCCCCGCCCCCCCGGCCCACCGGCGGGATTAACGCAGCGTTTCCAACCCCTTGCGCCGCCGCCGTTGCGGCCCCCGCCCGCCCGGCGCGCGCCTCACTTCGCCTGCAGGCTTTCCACATATTCCGCCAGCTGCACCAGCCGCAGCGGCGTCGGGCTGCTGATGCCGTCGCCCGCGTCATAGGGCACCAGCGGGCTGTCGAGCAAAGGCCCGAAATTCGGCATCGGCGTATCGCCATATTTGCCGGTATAGCCCCAGATCTTGGCCATGACCCGCAGCTTCGGGAATGTGCCGTCATGCCGCTTGGCCAGCGTCGTCAGGTTCGCCGGATGGCGCGGCAGCCCTGCCGCCCCCGGCCCGTCGCCCTTGCCCGCCGCGCCATGGCAACCCGCGCAAAAGGTTGCGAAATCTTCCGCGCCCGTCGGCTGTTTTTCCTCGGCCACGCAGCCCGCCGCCAGCGCCAGAACCGCCAGAACCGCCAGTCTTCTCATGTCTTGTTCTCCACCACGCGGCCTGCCTCAAGCCGCACGATCCGGTCCATCCGCGCGGCCAGATCAAGGTTATGCGTCGCGATCAGCGCCGCCATTCCGGTCGATCGTACCAGATCCATCAGCGCCCCGAACACCTGGTCCGAGGTCGCGGGGTCCAGGTTCCCGGTCGGCTCATCCGCCAGCAACAGCCGCGGCGCATTGGCCAGTGCCCGGCAAAAGGCGACGCGCTGCTGCTCGCCCCCCGACAGCGCCGCCGGACGGTGCCCCGCGCGATGCCCCACCCCCACGCGCGCCAGCAAGTCCGCCGCCCGCGCCTGCGCCGCCCCCCGGGCCTCGCCATTGGCAAGCTGCGGAATCATAACGTTTTCTTCCGCCGTGAACTCGGGCAGCAGATGGTGGAACTGATAGATGAACCCCACCTCGCCGCGCCGCAATTCGGTGCGCGCCCGGTCCGACAGGCCGGCGATTTCGCGCCCGCCCAACGCGACAGACCCGCCATCCGCCGTGTCCAGCAGCCCGGCAATGTGCAGCAGCGTCGACTTGCCCGCCCCCGAAGGCGCCACCAGCGCCACCACCTCGCCCGGCGCGACGCGCAGCGACGCCCCGCGCAGCACCAGCACTTCCGACGGCTTGCCGCGGTTATAGCCCTTCTCGACCCCGTCCAGAACCAGCGCGTCACTCATATCTCAGCGCCTCCACCGGGTTCATCCGCGCCGCCCGCCTTGCGGGCAGGATCGTCACCACGAAGGCCAGGCCCAGCGACAGCGCCATGGCCGAGACCACGTCCTTCATCTGCAACTTGGCGGGCAGCGCATAGATGCCGCGGACCGAGGCATCCCAGACCGGCGAACCATTGATCCAGTTGAGAAATCCCATGACCGAGTCGATGTTCAGCGCGAAAAGACATCCCAGAACCACGCCGCAGAAGGTGCCGATCACCCCGGTGAACGCCCCGCAGATGAAGAACACCCGCAGGACGGACCCTTCGGTCAGCCCCATCGTGCGCAGGATGCCGATGTCGCGGCCCTTGTTCTTGACCAGCATGATCAAGCCGGAAACGATGTTCAGGCTGGCGATCAGCACCAGCACCGACAGGATGATGAACATCACATTGTCCTCGATATCCAGCGCCCGCAGGAAAGACCCGGCGCTGTCCTTCCAGCTCCACAGCAGCGCATCGCGCGGCGCGGCGTTCAGGATCGCCGGGGCATATTGCTCGATATGTTCGGGATCCTGCACCATCACCTCGAACTCGTCGGCGAAACCCTCGCGGTTGAAAAAGCTCTGTGCCTCGGTGAAGGGCATGTAGATGCGGACCTTGTCGATGTCATAGCGCCCGGCGGTGAAGACATAGACCACCTCATAGGCGTTGACGCGGGGCGATGACCCCATCGCCGTCTTGGTGCCGGAGGGCGAGATCACCCTGACCCGGTCGCCCACCGTCACCCCCAGCTCGCGCGCCAGAACCGATCCCAGCGCGATGCCGTCAGGAAAGCGCGCCAGATCGCCCTCGGCCTGGGCCCCCTTGCCCACGCGCGGGATCGCGGCCAGATCCTCGGGCCGGATGCCGAACACCTCGGCGCCGTTGGTGCGCTCGCCATCGGTGACCATGACCTGGCCCTTGATCAGGGGCGCCGCCTGGGTCACGCCCGGCACCTGCCGCAGCGCCGCTGCCGCCGCGTCGTAATCGGCAAAGCCGGTCTCGCGCACACCTTGTTCATTGATCCGGTCCGTCGTGTAGACGGTGACATGGGCATTGGCACCCAGGATCGTGTCGACGAATTCGGCGCGGAACCCCGCCCGCACGGCCAGCGTCACGATCAGAGAGAACACGGCCAGCGTGATGCCGATCAGGCTGATCCAGGTCATCACCGAGACGCCGCCCTCGGCCCGCCTTGCGCGCAGATAGCGCCAGGCGATCATCCATTCGAAGCCCGAAAAGGGTGCCGTTCTGACTGCCATCCGCCCGCCCGTTCTGGCCCGTTATCCTTGGCCCGCAAACTGGCCCCTCGGCGGGGAAAGGTCAAGGAAGCCCGCCGCGCGGCGGCGCTTTGCCGATGCCGCGCGCTGTGCGGAAAGCCTGTCTTTGCCCGGTCAGTTATCCGTGCGATGCCGCAGCTCACCGCCTTCAGGCGGCATGCCCCGTCTGACAGGAGATTGACATGCGTCCCCATGCGCTTCTTGCCGCCCTTGCCACTGTCGCAGCCCTTGGCGCCTGCACCGAAGAGACCGCCTGCACCCCTTCCGAAGCGCAGAAGAAGGCCGCCGATCTGGCCGCCAAGGTGGCCCAGGTCGGTGCGGCCGATCCGGGCAAGCTCTTGGATCTGACGCCTAAGCTGCAAGAAGTGACCGAAAAGGCCAAGGGCACTGGCGAAGATCTGGCCGCCGCCTGCAAGGCGATGGACGCGATGATGGCCGAACTATCCAAGTGACCGCAGCCCGGGCGTCGCGGCCGTGCCGCTTCGCGCCGCCCGGGTCACGCATTCCAGACCTGACCGCGCCACGCAGCCGGGGCAGGAAGGGGCATGCAGGACAGCCCCCTTCCCTCCCCTTCGCTGCGCCAGGCCGCCATCCTGCGCCGCTACGGCCCGCCCGGGGCGATCCGGGTTGAGACTCAGCCCCTGCCCCAGCGCAAAGCCGGACAGGTTCCGGTGCAGGTTCTGGCGGCCGCCGTGACAGTGGGCGATGCCCGCATCCGCGCCGCCCGCGCGCCCGGCGGGCTGGGCCCGATGCTGCGGCTGGCCTTCGGCCTGACCGGCCCGCGGCAGCCTGTATTGGGCATGTTCTTCTGCGGCAGGCTGATCGAACCCGCGCCCGGCCTGGCGGCAGGCGCCCGCGTCATGGGCGGCACCGGCATGGCCATGGGCGCCCATGCCACCCACCTCCCGATCGACCCGTCCCGGTTGCGGCCCGTCCCTGAATCTCTCGATGTTGCCGAGGCCGCCGCCCTGATGTTCGGCGGGCTGACGGCGGCGGATTTCCTGCTGGACAAGGCCGCGCTGCGCCCTGGCCAAAGCCTTCTGGTCAATGGCGCGACCGGCGAGGTCGGCACCGCCGCCCTGCAACTCGCCCGCCATCTGGGCCTTGTGACCACCGCGATCTGCCGGGCTGAGAACCACGATTTCGCCCGCGGCCTTGGCGCATCCACCTGCCACGACTATCGGCAAGGCCCGCCCCAGGGCCAATGGGATGGCATCCTCGATCTTGCCGGCAATCTGCCCTATGCGCGGTCACAGGCGCTGCTGACCCCCGGCGGCGTGCTGATGCCCGCGACCGCCAGCCTGGGCGCGATGCTGGGCGCGGCGCTGCGCCCGCGTCGCGGCCCCCATCGGATCACCGCCGCGACCACCGATGACGGGCCAAAGGCGCTGGACCGCCTGCTTGACCTCTATCGGCGGGGCGCCATCCGGCCCGTCGTCTCGGCCCGCCTGCCCCTTGACCAGATCGGCCAGGCCCATGCGATCTGCGACAGCGGCCACAAGCGCGGCTCGGTCGTGGTGGTGATGCCGGACGACGACTAGCGCGGCTCAGGCGACCGACACGGCGATGGCGGCGAAATGCAGCCCCGCCGCCACGGCGACAAAGACATGCCAGATGGCGTTGTGGAACTTCAGCCCCTTCCAGACATAGAAGCCGACCCCCGCCACATAGGTCAGCCCGCCCGCCGCCAGCAGCCACAGCGAGATCGCGGGCAGCGCCGCCGAGACCGGGCCGATCGCGATGACCCCCACCCAGCCCAGCAGGATATAGGCCAGGATCGACAGCCGGTCATAGCGGCCGGGCAACACGACCTTGACCACAATGCCCAGCGCCGCCCCGGTCCAGACCACGATGCCCAGCGCCCAGGCCCAGGCCGCATGCTCCAGATGCGGGATCACCGCCGTATAGGTGCCCGCGATCATCACATAGATCATCGAATGGTCGAACCGCCGCAGCAGCCATTTCAGCGCGCTGGGCGGCGTCATGTTATAGGCCAGCGAGAAGCCGAACATCAGGAAGAACCCCGCCGCATAGACCGCCAGCGCCGCCACGACGCCCAGGCCCGAGGTCTGAAGCGCGTGGAACAGCAACAGCGGAAAGGCGATCAGCCCGGCCAGCAGCGCCAGCGCATGGACGATCCCGTCGGCCAGCAGCTCTCCGGTCGAGAAGGGCCGCTTGAACAGGCGCGGATGGCGGGCGTCTAGGGTCATGGCATCCAGTTTCAAGGCGAAGGGTCGATAGAAGATGGCCCGCGCCCGGACCTGCCGCAAGGCGGCACGCACGCCCCTGACGCAGGGTCACCCCCCGGGCCTTCCCTTCCCCAGCCGACCCTTGCATGACGCGCCCGAATTGGCGACGCTGCCCGGCGCAGCATTACGAGACCTTCTATTCGCTCGCCTATGCCTTCGATGTTTTCGTGCCGCTGGTCGATATCAGGCAGCAAGCGGCCTGGACCGAGCCCACCGTCACTTGGCAGGGCCTGACCACGCGGGTCCTGACCATGGTGCTGGCGGTCTGGGGATGGATCGTCACCGCCCTTGCCGCCGCCGCCATAACCGGCCTCATTCAGCGCAATCAGCCCGATTAGGCTCGCAGGCGCGCTGCCGCCAAAGGTTAAGGCCGGGTTAACATGGCCCGGCCAACCCCTTGAAATCCCTTGCGGCGGGAAGTGTCCCACCGTGGGACACTTCCCCTCGTCAAACCGCTCAGGGATGGGCCGCGTAGATTTCCGCGACCTTGGCCACCGCCGCCTCGGGCGACATCTCCTCGCTTTCGCCGGTCCGGCGGCTGGTCAGTTCGACCACGCCATTGGCCAGACCGCGCGGGCCGACCGTTATCCGCCAGGGCAGCCCGATCAGGTCCATCGTGGCGAATTTGGCCCCGGCCCGCTCGTCGCGGTCGTCGTAAAGCGGCTCCAGACCCTTGGCGAGCAGCGCCTTTTCCAAAGCCTCGCAAGCCGCATCCGCCGCCGCATCGCCCTGTTTCAGGTTCACGATGCCGACCGGGAAGGGTGTGACGCCCTCGGGCCAGATGATGCCCTTTTCGTCATGGCTGGCCTCGATGATCGCGCCCAGGAGCCGGCTGACGCCGATGCCATGCGACCCCATCTCGACCGGCACTTTCGACCCGTCGGGCGTGGTCACCGTGGCCCCCATCGCATCGGAATACTTGGTGCCGAAATAGAAGATCTGCCCCACCTCGATGCCGCGCGCCACCTTGCGATGCGTCTCGGGGATCTGGTCGAAGACCGCGGCGTCATGGGTCTCGTCGGTCCGCGCGTAAAGCGTGGTGAATTCTTCGCAGACCTTGGCCACCTGGGCGCGGTCGTCATAGTCGATCTCGCGCGCGCCCAGCTTCAGCGCGGTGACGCGGTCGTCATAGAAGACCTCGCTTTCGCCGGTCGAGGCTAGGACCAGGAATTCATGCGTATTGTCGCCGCCGATCGGGCCCGAGGCCGCGCGCATCGGGATCGCGGTCAGGCCCATCCGCTCATAGGTCCGCAGATAGCTGACCATATGGCGGTTATAGGCGTGCAGCGCGGCCGCGCGGTCGAGGTCGAAATTGTAGCCGTCCTTCATCAGGAACTCGCGCCCGCGCATCACGCCGAAACGGGGCCGCATCTCGTCGCGGAACTTCCACTGGATATGGTACAGCGTCAGCGGCAGGTCCTTGTAGGAGGACACGTTGGCCCGGAAGATGTCGGTGATCATCTCCTCATTGGTCGGGCCATAGAGCATGTCACGCTCGTGCCGGTCCTTGATGCGCAGCATTTCCTGGCCGTAATCGTCATAGCGCCCCGACTCGCGCCACAGGTCGGCCGGTTGCAGCGTGGGCATCAGCAAGGGGATATGCCCGGCGCGCTGCTGTTCCTCATGGACGATCTGTTCGATCCGGCGCAGGACGCGGTAGCCCAGCGGCAGCCAGGAATAGATGCCCGCCGCCTGCTGCTTGATCATCCCCGCCCGCAGCATGAAACGGTGCGAGACGATCTGCGCCTCGGCGGGGTTTTCCTTGAGGACGGGCAGGAAGTAGCGGGTCAGACGCATGGGTGCGGCCTTTGTGGCAAGAGGGTCGGAGGTGTTCCTAGCGGGAAGCGCGCCGCCGGGCAAGGCTGGGGGGCGCATCGGGGCGATGTCTCACCGTGAGACAAGAGGGGGCCGCAAGGGATTCCAATGGGATAGCCTTCGCCGATTCAGGAATTGTTAATACATGCAGGGGATTGACCGCTGAGGTTACCTCCCCGCAGCATGACGGCGCGTGACAATTGTGAGTGTTCTGCCGCCATGCGTGACGACCAGCGCCCGAGCACAAGAGACCTTGTCGACTGGCTGGGCTTGCGCGCGGCGCGTTTGACCCCGCATCCGCTGCCCGGCATGGGCCGTCAGCGGATCGCAACAGGTTGACCCCGCCCTACACCGCCTGCGCCTTGGGCAGGCCCTCGCCCAGCAGGTCCTCGACGAAGAAGGCGGCGAACTGGGCGCGGCCCGAGACGCTCGCCTTGGAATAGATCCGGGTCAGTTGCGCCCGCACCGTGCCCTGGGCGGCGCCGCGCAGCTCGGCGATCTCGGCCACGTCCAGGCCCTTGAGTGCCAGAAGCCCCACGTCCCGCTCGGCGGGCGTCAGACCCCAGGCCTGGAACTGGGTCTCGATCACCGCGCCCAGCGCGCCGCGCGCCACATCCAGCGCGGCTTCCTGCGCGCGCAGCGTTTCCAGCGTGCGGCGCAGCGCGAAGGCGCCGAAGATCACGCCCAGGATCAGGGCCGCTGTCACCAACGCCTCGAAGATGACATGGACCGAAGCCGGATCGGCGCGAAAATCGGCGATCACATCACCCAGAAAGAACACCGCGGCCAGCGACTGCACCGCCAGAAAGCCGGTCAGCGCAAGGCTTTGCCGGCGCGCGGCAGTGGAAAGATCGGCGCTCATTTCCGGCGGCGGCCCTGGCCGGTGAGCATGGGGGAAACCAGGTTGCGGCGCAGGGCGCGGCTTTCCACCGCCACCCCCGCCACATGCAGAAAGGCCAGGAACAGGATCAGATTGGCCGCCACTTCATGCACCTCGCCTGCCAGATCGCGCAGCGCGCCATCGTCTTCCTCCGCCGCCGTCCCGTCCTTGACCAGCGCCGACCAGTCGCCGCTGGCCACCGCCGCCTGATCCGCCGCCACCTGCATCGGCGTGCGGCCATGGGTCATCACAAGCCCGGTGGCGATCACCACTGCAAGACATGCCCAAAGCGCATAGGCCATCGCCGCCCCTGCCGGGTTGTGCGAGGAATGCGTCTCGGGCCGCCCCTTGGCAAGCTGCCCCAGATGGCGCAGCGCCGCAACCGGATTGGGCGGAAAGGCGGAAAACCGCGCCTCGGCGGGGCCGATCAGGCCCCAGACCAGGCGCAGGCCCAGGATCGCCATGCCCGCCCAGCCCAGCGAGACATGAAGCGTGCTTCCCCCCCGCGTGACCAGCGCATTGGCCAGCACGATCACGGCGACCGACCAATGCGTCAGCCGCACCACCGGGTCCCACAGCGTCGGGGGGGACGGGGTGTCCGGCAGGGCGTCGGTCTTGCGAAGGGGAAGCACGGTCATCTTACAGCCCTCCTTGCGGGATCAGTCGTTGCCCTTGATCTCGGCCACCGCGCCCGAGGCGGGGTCGATATAGACTTCCATCGCCTTGCCGGTGGCGTCGTCGGTGCATTTGGCTTCGATCGTGCCATCCTCGGCCTCGAATTCGGTGACGGTGCAGCCCTTTGCCTTCAGGGCGGTGGTGGCGTCGGTCGGGTTGGTGCCGACCACATCGCCCACCACGGGCATGGCCAGCGCCGCAAGGGGCGCGGCGGTCAGGGCAAGGGCAAGGGCAATCACGCGGGTCATCTTGGTCAGCCTTTCGGTCAAAACTGCTCGGGCCGGGGCACCGCGCCCCGGTTGACCGCCAGATGCCCCGCCCCGCCGCCGCCGTCGATCCGAGCCGGGTTTACGGCACCGGGCATAAGCAAGGGCTGACAGCGGTTTGCCGCCCATCGGCCATGGGCCTTGCGCCATGCCCGGCGCTCTGCCATCTGAAGGAAAAAGGAGACGCCATGGCGCTGCCGGTCCGGGAACAAGCGAAATACTGGGGCATCGCGGCGGTGGTGTTCCTGCTGCTGCTTTACGGCCTGGGCAATGTGATGCTGCCCTTCCTTGTCGGCGGGGCGATGGCCTATTTCCTGGACCCGGTCGCCGACCGGCTGGAGCGTCTGGGCCTGTCGCGCACGGCGGCGACGGCGGTGATCGCGCTGGGTGCGGCGCTGATCGTGGTTCTGGCGGTGTTGGCGATCATTCCCACGCTGATCAACCAGGCGGTCGCGCTGGTGAATGCGGGGCCGGAAATCGCCAAGCGGATGCAGGGCTTCCTGCTTGAGAAATTCCCCGAACTGGCCGACAGCACCTCGACCCTGCGGCAGGCGCTGTCCGATATCGGCTCGACCGTTCAGTCCAAGGGCGGAGAGCTGGTCAATGCCCTTTTCACTTCGGCGCTCAGCGTGGTCTCGGCGGTGGTCTTCCTGCTGGTCGTTCCGGTCGTGGCCTTCTACCTGCTGCTTGACTGGGACCAGATGATCGAGCGGGTCGACAGCCTGCTGCCGCGCGACCATGCCCCGGTGATCCGCCGCCTCGCGCGTGAGATCGACACCGTCCTGGCCGGCTTCGTGCGCGGCCAGGTCTCGGTCTGCCTGCTGCTGGGCCTGTACTATTCCGTCGCGCTGATGCTGGCGGGGCTGCAATTCGGGCTGGTCGTCGGCGCCATCGCGGGAACGATCACCTTCATCCCCTATGTCGGCGCGCTGGTGGGCGGCGTTCTGGCCATTGGCCTTGCGCTGTATCAGTTCTGGGGCGACTGGTTTTCGATCGGCGTGGTCGGCGCGATCTTCGCCGCGGGGCAGTTCATCGAAGGCAATATCCTGACGCCCAAGCTGGTGGGCAAGTCGGTCGGGCTGCACCCGGTCTGGCTGTTGTTCGCCCTGTCCGTCTTCGGAACGCTGTTCGGCTTTGTCGGCATGTTGGTCGCGGTGCCGGTCGCGGCCTCTATCGGCGTCTTCATGCGCTTTGCCGTCGAGAAATACCGCGAGAGCCTGCTTTTCACCGGAGCGAAGGGGCGCATGGCGCCCGCGCATCTGGCGCTTGAACTGAATGTGCCGCCCGAAGGCAGGGTGACCGTCTCGGTCGAGACGCCGGACGAGACGGTCACGGTCGTCGAAACCGCGCCCCCGCCGCAGCCCGCGCCCCCGCCGGAACCTGCGGCCAAGCGCGCCGCGCCGCGCCGCAAGGCTGCGGAAAAGGCTGCGGAAAAGGGCGCAGGCGCGTGATCCGCCAGCTGACCTTCGACCTGCCCGCGCAAGAAAAGCTGACGCGGGCGGATTTCACCATTTCCGGCGCCAATGCGCTGGCGCTGGCTGCGCTGGACCAATGGCAGGGCTGGCCGGGGCGCAAGATGCTGCTGGCCGGGCCGCAGGGCGCGGGCAAGACCCATCTGGCGGCGATCTGGGCCGCCGATACCGGCGCCCTGCCGCTGACCGCAACCGATCTTGCAGACCTGGATCTTGCCGGGCTGGACGGGAGCCGGGCCGTGGTGGTCGAGGATGCCGACCGCCTCGCGGGCGACCCCGCCGCCGAGGAGGCGCTGTTCCACCTGCACAACATGGTCACGCGGTCCGGCCATCTGCTGTTGACCGCCCGCACCCCGCCGCGCGACTGGGGGCTGCGCCTGCCCGACCTTCTCAGCCGGATGCAGGCCGCGCCGCTGACCCGGCTTGATCCGCCGGATGACGCGCTGCTGGCCAAGCTGCTGGCCAAGCTTTTCGCCGACCGCCAGCTTGCTGTTCAGCCAGCCCTTCTGCCCTGGCTGGTCGCCCGGATGCCGCGCAGCTTTGCCGCCGCCCGCGCCATCGTGGCCGAGCTGGATGCGCGTTCGCTGGCCGAGGCGCGCCCGATCACCCTGCGCCTCGCCGCCGAGATTCTGGACATGGACGCGCCGGAATGGTGATCTGTCACAAAAGAGTCACCCCCCTTGCGGCATAAGCCAGACACCATGACCCAGGCAGATTTCCTTAAATCCCCGTTCCCCGCGCCGATCGAGATATCCCAGGAGGAGATCACCGGCCCGCGCCGCTTTTTCAACCGCGAGCTGTCCTGGCTTGCCTTCAACTGGCGCGTTCTGGAAGAGGCCGACAATCCGGCGGTGCCGCTTCTGGAACGGCTGCGCTTCCTGTCGATCTCGGCCACCAACCTGGACGAGTTCTACACCGTGCGCGTCGCGGGCCTGCGCGCCCTGATCCGCAACGGCACGCCCGGCCATTCCGAAGATGGCCGCAGCCCGGCCGAACAGCTTGCGCTGATCCATGCCGATGCGCGCCGCCTGATGCAAAGCCAGCAGACCACCTTCAACGCGCTGCGCCGCGAGATGGAAGAGGCGGGCATCACCATCCTCACCCGCTCGAAGCTGGGGGTGAAGGATCTGAAATTCCTGGAACAGCATTTCCTGTCCAATGTCTTCCCGGTCCTGTCGCCGCTGGCGATCGACCCGGCGCATCCCTTCCCCTTCATCCCGAATCTCGGCTTCTGCCTGGCGCTGTCGCTGGAGCGCGTCGCCGACCACCGCCCGCTCAAGGCGCTGCTGCCGATTCCCCAGCAGGTCCGCCGCTTCATCCCCCTGCCCGACAAAGAGGGCGAGCACCGCTTCCTGCCGCTTGAGGAACTGCTTCTCCTGCATCTCGAGATGCTGTTCCCCGGTTATGCCGACCGCGGCCATTGCAGTTTCCGCGTGCTGCGCGACAGCGATCTTGAAGTGGAAGAGGAAGCCGAAGACCTGGTGCGCGAATTCGAGACCGCGCTCAAGCGCCGCCGCCGCGGCGAGGTGATCCGGCTGACCCTGTCCTCGGGCGCGCCCGAAGATCTTCAGGCGATGATCAACGAAGAGCTGCACGTCGCCCCTGACGAGGTGGTCGAGGTCAAGGGCATGTTGGGCGTGGCCGACCTCAAAGAGCTGGTCCTCAACTCGCGCCCCGACCTTTTGTGGCCTCCCTTCACCCCGCGCGTGCCGGAACGGGTGCAGGACAATGACGGCGACATGTTCGCCTCAATCAAGCAGAAGGACATCCTGCTGCATCACCCCTATGAGACCTTCGACATGGTGATCCGCTACCTGGAACAGGCGGCGCGCGATCCGAATGTCGTGGCGATCAAGCAGACGCTCTACCGCACCTCCTGGGACAGCCCCATCGTCAGCGCGCTGTGCGAGGCGGCCGAGGCCGGGAAATCCGTCACCGCGCTGGTGGAGCTGAAGGCCCGTTTCGACGAGGCCGCGAATATCCGGCAATCGCGGCGGCTGGAACGGTCGGGCGCGCATGTCGTCTATGGCTTCATGCATCTCAAGACCCATGCCAAGATCAGCACGGTCGTGCGGCGCGAGGGCGAGACGCTGGTCACGTATACCCATTACGGCACCGGCAATTATCACCCGATCACGGCGCGGATCTATACCGACCTCTCGTTCTTCACCTGCGACGCCGCGCTGGGCCGCGACGCGACCAAGGTGTTCAATTTCCTGTCGGGCTATGTGCAGCCCGAGGGGCTGGAGAATCTGGCGATCTCGCCCACCACGCTGAAGCCCCGCCTGCTGGAGCTGATCGCGCGCGAGGCCGACCATGCCCGCGCGGGCAAGCCGGCCGAGATCTGGGCCAAGATGAATTCGGTCATCGACCCCGAAGTGATCGACGCGCTTTACGCCGCCAGCCAGGCGGGGGTGAAGATCAGCCTTGTCATCCGCGGCATCTGCGGGTTGCGGCCAGGGATCAAAGGCCTGTCCGAGAATATCCGGGTCAAGTCGATCGTCGGGCGCTTCCTCGAACATTCCCGCATCGTCTGCTTCGCCAATGGCCATCCCTTGCCCTCGATGAAGGCGCGGGTCTTCCTGTCCTCGGCCGACTGGATGGGGCGCAACCTCAACCGCCGGGTGGAAACCCTGGTCGAGGCGCTGAACCCCACGGTCAAGACCCAGATACTGTCGCAGATCATGGCGGCGAACCTGGCGGACGAGGCGCAAAGCTGGGTGCTGGCTGCCGATGGCAGCTATGCGCGCGACCTGGCGGCACCGGGCGAGACCCCGTTCAACTGCCACCACTTCTTCATGAAGAACCCCTCGCTGTCGGGCCGCGGCACGGCAGGCGCGAAGGATGCGCCGAAACTTCTGCATGTGCGCGAGATCGACCCCGCCCCGGCCACCGGCCCGGCAAAGGCGGCGGGCACCTGACGCGCCCTTCCGCCCGGCCCTTCACCGCGGCGCGGATATCCTGCGGGGAGGTCTGGAGGGGGGCAGGCCCGCTCCGGGGGCAAGCCTAGCGCGGCACAGACTTGCCGTCAGACCCCGGTCGCATTGGCATAGGCCATGTCCATCATCACCTGGGTGCCGCGCACGAATTCGAGCGGACAGGGCCAGGCGGCGCCGTCGCGCAGCGTGCGGCCAAAGGCCTCGACCTGCAGCTTGTACTGGTTCACGCCGGGGAAGCGGTCGGTGATCACGCGGTTGCCGTTCTGGTGCAGTTCCACCTTGGCCAGATCGTTGACATTTGCATTGAACGGCCCGCCCTCGACCCGGATCATGCCGGTCGTGCCCTGGATCGTGACGACCTGCCGGTTATAGGCCCGCATAGAGGTGGTCGAGGCATAGGTGAAGCTGCCCTTCGCATTGCGCATCGTGCCGAAGACATGGGCGAAACTGTCGATACCGTTGTCGCGGATCAGCCGGGCCGACATCTCGACCGGCTCGGCCCCGGTCGCAAAGCGCACCGAGCCGAACGTATAGACGCCGATGTCGCGCAGACTGCCGCCGCCCGCCTCGGGCCGGTTGCGGATATTCTCGAGATCGGTCAGGCGGAAGCTGAACTGGGCATCGGCATGGACGATCTCGCCGATCTCGCCCGCCTGGCACCAGTCGCGCGCGCGCTGCCATTGCGGGTGGTGCACGATCATATAGGCCTCGGCGGCCAGGAGGCCCGCGGCGTCGCGCGCGGCGATGATGCGGTCGATCTCCTCGGCCTTCAGCGCGATCGGCTTTTCGGTCAGCACCGGCTTGCCCGCCGCCAGAGCCTTGAGCGTCCATTCGACATGCAGATGGTTGGGCAGCGGGATATAGACCGCGTCGATATCCGGGTCGGCCAGCAGCGCCTCATAGCTGGCATGGACGCGCAGCGCCGGGCAGAAGGCACGGAAACCCGCAGCCTTCTCCTCCGACGCGGTGGCCAGCGCCGCCAGTTCCGCCCCCTGGGCGGCATGGATCGCCGGGCCCATATGGTCGCGGGCGAATTTCGCGGCCCCCAGAATCCCCCAACGCACCGGCTTCATGGCTTTCCCTTCCCGCAGGCGATGTTTGCGCTAAAGGCTAGGCCCGCCCGAGGCCCCGCGCAAGGGGAGCGCGGTCAGGCCGCGCGCCACAGGTTGCGCAGCGCCAGCGTGGCAATGCCCGCCAGATAGGCCAGCGACAGAAGGAACAGCGTCTGCCAGGGATAGGTGATCAGCACCGCCGCCGCCGCGACGGCCAGAACCAGCGCATAGCGCGCCAGACTGGCGGCGATGCGGATGCGTTTCAGGCTGGGCGTGCGCAGGCGGCTGATCATCAGCGCGCCGACGCCGACCATCCACATCGCGACCATCAAGGGCGGCATTTCCCAATGCAGCACATGGGTCAGGTAGATCGGGAACAGCGCCAGCAGCGCCCCGGCAGGCGAAGGCACGCCGGTGAAGGTGGTCTTCTCTTCCGGCTGGGCCTTGCGGCTGCCGACATTGAACCGCGCCAGCCGCAACATGCAGCAGACCGCATAGATCAGCACGGCGATCCAGCCCAGGCCGACCTCGGCCTTGAGGCTCCAGAGATAGAGGACAAGGCCCGGCACCACGCCGAAATTCACGAAATCGCACAGGCTGTCCAGTTCGGCGCCGATGTCGCTTTCACTGCGCAACATCCGCGCCAGGCGGCCATCCACCCCGTCCAGCGCGGCGGCCAGCGCGATCAGGAAGACCGCCAGGCTGATATTTCCGGCGATGGCGAAGCGGATCGCGGTCAGCCCGGCGCAAAGCGCAAGGATCGAGACGAAATTCGGCAAAAGCCGGATCAGCAGAAGCTGCGGATCGGGCCGCCCCTCGGCTGTCGGATCGTCATCCATGCCCATCGTCTCTCCCTGCCCTGTTATTCCTCGGTCGCCATGCGCTGCGGGGCGTCCTGCCCCAGCACGGCGATCACCGTCTCGCCCGCCACGCAGGTCTGGCCCAGCGCCACCTGCGGCAGAACGCCCTCGGGCAGGTAGACATCCAGCCGCGAGCCGAAGCGGATCAGCCCGAAACGCTCGCCCGTGCGCAGGGCCTGGCCGGGCTTGGTCCAGCAGACGATGCGGCGGGCGACCAGGCCCGCGATCTGCACGACCGCCAGCTTGCGGCCATCCTCAAGCTCGATCGCCAGCGCATTGCGCTCATTGTCTTCCGAGGCCTTGTCGAGCGAGGCATTCAGGAACTTGCCCGGACGATAGGCCACGGCCGTCACCCGGCCCGCGACCGGCGCGCGGTTCACATGGCAGTTGAAGACCGACATGAAGACCGAAACCCGGGTCAGCGGCGTGGGGCCAAGGCCCAGTTCGGGCGGCGGCACGGCGGGGCCGATCAGGCTGACCAGCCCGTCAGCCGGGCTGACCACCAGACCGCGATTCAGCGGCACGGCGCGCTTGGGGTCGCGGAAGAAGTAATAGCACCAGACGGTCAGGCCAAGGCCCAGCCAGCCCAGCGGGTCCCAGATCCAGAACAGGACCAGCGTGGCGGCGGCAAAACCTGCGACGAAGGGAATGCCTTCGCGGTGCATCGGCTTGACGAAGGTCGAGAGCATCGAGACGGACATGGGCACCTTTCCTTTGACCGCGCCTGATAGCCGCTGCAACCCCGGCGGGCAATGAAAAAGGCCGCGACCCGACCGGGGCGCGGCCCTGGATCACCGGGACGCTCGATTTTCCGCCGAAAGACCGGACCCGGCCTCAGGCCGGCACAACCATGCCCTTGCCCTTGGCCAGTTCGCGCATCTTGCCCTGCAACTTCTCGAAGGCGCGCACCTCGATCTGGCGGATCCGCTCACGCGAGACGCCGTAATTCTCGGACAGGTCCTCTAGCGTCACCGGCTCGTCCGACAGGCGGCGCTGCACGAGAATGTCCTTCTCGCGGTCGGTCAGCACCGACATGGCCTGCGCCAGCAGCGCCCGGCGGGTGTCCATCTCGTCGCGCTCGGCATAATCCGCAGCCTGATCGCTGTCCTCATCCTCAAGCCAGTCCTGCCACTGGGTCGCGCCTTCGCCATCGCCGCCGACGGTGGCGTTGAGCGAGGCATCCGATCCCGCGAGGCGGCGATTCATCTCGACCACTTCCTGCTCGGTCACCGACAGGTCCTTGGCGATCTGGGCCACATTCTCGGGGCGCAGGTCGCCCTCTTCCAAAGCGCCAACCTTGGCTTTGGCCTTGCGCAGGTTGAAGAACAGCTTCTTCTGCGCCGAGGTCGTGCCCAGCTTCACCAGCGACCAGGACCGCAGGATATATTCCTGGATCGAGGCGCGGATCCACCACATCGCATAGGTCGCAAGCCGGAAGCCCTTTTCAGGATCGAAGCGCTTGACCGCCTGCATCAGCCCGACATTGGCCTCGGAGATCACCTCGGCCTGCGGCAGGCCATAGCCGCGATAGCCCATGGCGATCTTGGCAGCGAGGCGCAGGTGGCTGGTGACCAGCTTATGCGCGGCATTGGAATCCTGGTGATCCGCCCAGCGCTTGGCCAGCATGTATTCCTCTTCCGGTTCCAGAAGCGGGAATTTGCGGATTTCCTGCATATAGCGGTTCAAGCCCTGTTCGGGACTTGGCGCCGGAAGGTTCGCGTAGGTGCTCATCTCTGCCCCCTGTTCTGCCCCGGTGCCATCAGCCCCCGGGGACATGCAAAATTATGCATCCCATCCCCCTGTTTCAAGCGGTTCGGGACAAGTCTATCAACGCAAGATAGGTGCATCTCCGTCGGGCTGCTGCCTTTATGTCAGGCGGGTCACGGCAATGTCAGTCGCCACTCGCCAAATCCGCGACTTGCTGGCATAACGTCCCGGCGCGTCCCGGGTTCCGTTTCGCCCTTTGCGCGCGCCCCTGCGCCCCCTGCGCGCCCGCCCCGGATGAAGCCAGACGCTGTCCAGCCATGCCCCTTGAAATCGAACGCAAATTCCTGCTCCTGTAGGAAGGATGGCGCAGCCATGTCAGCCATTCCGCCCATCTGACCGATGGCCTGATCGCCGCCGCGCCGGATGGCCGCAAGGTGAGGGTCCGCATCGCCGACGATCAGGCGACGCTGACGGTCAAGGGCGCACGCCGCGGGCTGGCCCGGGACGAGTTCGAATATCCGATCCCGCTTGCGGATGCGCGCAGCCTGCTGGCCAACCATTGCGCCGGGATCGCGATCGACAAGACCCGCCATTATGTGCCGCAGGGCAATGTGACCTGGGAGATCGACTGTTACCACGGGGCGCTGGCGGGCATCGAGGTGGCCGAGATCGAGCTGGCATCGATCGACCAGGCCTTCGACCGGCCCGACTGGCTGGGCGAAGAGGTTACCGGCCGCGAGGAATGGCGCAAGATCAGCCTGATCCGCGCCCATATGGCCGTGGCGTGACCGGCCGGGACCAGCGC
The DNA here is from genome assembly GCA_041916535.1 of Fuscovulum sp. Taxonomy (GTDB): domain Bacteria; phylum Pseudomonadota; class Alphaproteobacteria; order Rhodobacterales; family Rhodobacteraceae; genus Pseudogemmobacter. The sequence goes on from JAYRZG010000012.1 coordinate 106,453, forward strand.
CCGGCCCGCCCGCAGGATCAGATCGCCACCCGCTCGCCCAGTTCCACCACGCGGTCGCGCGGCAGGTGGTAGAAGTCGGTCGGATCGGCCGAGAACCGGCTCAGGGCGACATAGATCTTGTCCAGAAACAGTTCGAGCCCGCGCCCCGTCGCCACCGCGCGGCGGCGGCCCAGGAAGAAGGTCGAGGCCATCACGTCGAATTTCAGCCCGACCTGGCGGGCATGGCCCATGCTGCGGCTGACATTCGGCGTCTCCATGAAGCCGAAGCGCAGGGTCAGGCGCGAGAAGCGGCCGCCCAGATGCTCAAGGCTCGCCCGTTCCTCGGCCGTGGCATAGGGCACGCGCAGGGTCTCGACCGTCAGGAAGACGGTCTGATCATGCAAGACACGGTTGTGCTTGAGATTGTGCAGCAGCGCAGAAGGCACGACATCGGGATCGCCGGTCAGGAAGAAGGCGGTGCCCGGAATGACATGGGCCGAGGACTTGGCCATGGCGCGCACGAAAGTGTCCATCGGCACGGCCAGCTTGTGGACGCGGGCATTGACCAGTTGCACCCCGCGCCACCAGCAGCCCATGGCCAGCCCGACAACGATGGCTGCAATCACAGGCACATAGCCGCCATCGGCGATCTTGGTCAGGTTCGAGGCCAGGAAGACCCATTCGATCACCGCGATCGGCGCCGCCAGCGCCAGGGCCGCGACCAGCGACAGCCGGCCCGAGCGCACCAGATAGACCACGCCCAGAACCGTGGTCAGCACCATCGTCCCGGTGACGGCGATGCCATAGGCCGAAGCAAGCGCGGTCGAGCTTTCAAAGGCCAGCACCAGCCACAACACGCCGCCAAGCAACAGCCAGTTGATGGCGGGCAGATAGATCTGGCCGCTTTGCCCCTCGGCCGTGTGGCGGACGCGCAGCCGGGGCAGGAAGCCCAGTTGCATCGCGCCCCGCGCCATCGAGAAGGCCCCCGAGATCACGGCCTGGCTGGCGATGACCGTGGCCATGGTGGCCAGAAGCACGAGAATGGGCAGGAAACCGGGCGGGGCCAGCGCAAAGAAGGAATCGCCCGCCGCAGCCGGATGGGCCAGCACCAGCGCGCCCTGCCCCAGATAGTTCAGCACCAGCGAGGGCAGCACCAGGCCGAACCAGGCGATCTTGATCGGGCGGCGGCCGAAATGGCCCAGATCGGCATAGAGCGCCTCGCCCCCCGTCACGGCCAGGAAGACCGCGCCCAGCACGATGAAGGCGACCTCGGGATGGTGCAGCAGGAACTTGACGCCCCAGACCGGCGAGAAGGCCGAGATCACCCAGGGCGTCTCCCACATGTGCCAGAGGCCCATGCCCGCCAGAACCAGGAACCAGACGGCGGTGATCGGCCCGAACAGCAGCGCCACCTTGGCCGTGCCGCTGCGCTGGATCGCGAACAAGCCGACCAGGATCGCCAGGGTCACGGGAATCACATAGCTTTCAAGTGAGGGCAGGACGAGCCCCATGCCCTCGACCGCCGACAGGACCGAGATCGCGGGCGTGATCGCCGCATCGCCCGCGAAAAGGGCAGCCCCGGCGATGGCCAGCGCCAGCAGCGGCAGGGACCGCCGCCCGATCGCCAGCCGCGCCAGCGTGTACAGAGCCAGAATGCCGCCCTCGCCCCGGTTGTCGAAGCGCAAGAGGACGAAGACGTATTTCACGGTGACGATCAGGATCAGCGACCAGATCAGAAGCGACAGGATGCCCAGCACTTCGGACGGGCCCGGCTCGGCCACGCCGGTGGCGCGCATCGCCTCGCGGAAGGCATAGATCGGCGAGGTGCCGATATCGCCATAGACCACGCCGATGGCGCCCAGCGTCAGCGCGGCCAGGCCCTGACGGGTCGCCTCGCCCTGATGGATATCGCCCGCGCCTTCCTGCTCGGAGCGCAGATAATCGGCAATGTCGAGCGCCGCCTCGTCATCGGGATGGGGCAGGGTCCGCGACAGGCCCAGGCCCGGCGGAATCGTCTTCGGCGGCGTGCCGGCAGCTTTGGGGGCCGGGGTCGGGTCGGAACCGGTCGCCTCGGAATCATGGGTCACGGACTGTCACCATGTGAGCAGAGAGGGGGTCAGAGAGTGGCACCGCCAACCAATCCCGTCGCCCGCGGCGTGGATCGGCTTTGCGAGGATCCCGTACCGCTGGCAGGCGGCGCAACCGGCAAGGCCGGGGGGATCGTGCCGGTGAACCCCCTTTGGCCGGGGGGCGGTGCGTCTCCAGCGTCGGATGCGGCGGCAGGCCGCTGACAGGAATCAATTTTACGCGCTTCGTGCGTGAGCGGCAAGATGCTGCGGCTGCAAAGGCAACCGGCCCGTGCCCGGCGGGCACGACAAGCCGGAGCGCACCGCCCCTTGGCACGGCGTTGCAAGTGGCAGTCCTGGCCGCGCTCAGGCCGCGCCTGTGGCCCCGCCGCGCAAGGCGGCCAGAAGACCTGCCAGATCGGGCGGCAGGGCGGCGGCGAAATCCATTTCGGCGCCGCTGACCGGATGGACGAATCCCAGCGTCGCCGCGTGCAGGGCCTGACGGGCGAATCCATTGCCCAAAGCCGCCGCCTCCGCCCCCAGCGCCTTGTCCGACAGTTTCCGCCGCCCGCTGCCATAGACCGGATCGCCCAGAAGCGCATGGCCCGCATAGGCCATATGGACACGGATCTGGTGGGTGCGCCCGGTTTCCAGCCAGCAATCGACCAGTGCCGCCTGCCCCGCGAATCCTTCGGTCACCCGCGCCCGCGTCACGGCATGGCGGCCCTCGGGCGGCCAGCACACAGCCTGACGCTGGCGGTCGGTGCGGTGGCGGGCCAGGTTGGTGGCGATGCGGATCACGCCTCCGGTCTCGAAGCCCAAGCCTTGCAGCCCGCGCAGCCGCGGGTCGGAAGAGGCGGGAACGCCATGGACCAGCGCCAGATAATGCCGTTTGACGGTATGGGCCTCGAACTGCGCGGCCAGGCCATGATGCGCACGGTCGCTTTTCGCCGCGACCAGAAGGCCCGAGGTTTCCTTGTCGATGCGGTGGACGATGCCTGGCCGCCTTTCGCCGCCGATGCCGGACAGGCTGTCGCCGCAATGATGCATCAGCGCATTGACCAGCGTGCCCGAGGGGCTGCCCGGGGCGGGATGCACGACCATGCCTGCAGGCTTGTCGATGACGATCAGATCGTCATCCTCATAGACCACCACCAGAGGAATGGCCTCGGCCTGCAATTCGGTCACGACCGGCGCATCCAGCCGCAGGGTCCAGACCTCGCCCGGCCCAACCTTTGTCTTGGGGTCCAGCGCCGCCACCCCGCCCCGGCTTACCGCGCCTTCAGCGATCATCCGCGCCAGACGCGAGCGCGACAGCGCCGCTTCCTCTGGCACCGCCTCGGCAAGCGCCTTATCAAGGCGGGCAGGCGCATCGTCGCCCAGAACCACCTCAAGCTCCCGGACCGACCCTTCGGCCGGCAGATCGTCATCGAAAGGCTCGCCCATGGCCGATGCTCCTGACGGGGAGAGACTTCCCCCCTCGCTGCGCGTGCTGAAGGCGCTGGTCATCCTTCTGACGCTGTCAATGATCGGCGGTGTCATAACCGTGGTCTGGCTGCTTGTCACCCGGATGCCGGGCGCGACCGCCCCCCTGCCGCGCCTGCCCGAAGCGATCGCGCTGCCCGCGGGCGAAAAAGCCAGCGCCGTGACCTTCGGTCAGGGCTGGACCGCCGTGGTGACGGCCTCGGGGCGCATCCTGATTTATGGCAGCGATGGCAGTCTGCGGCAGGATGTGGATGCCGGGGCCGTCGCCGGAGATGCGGCGGGGGGTTGACCCCGGGCGGCAGGGGCGGCCAACTGGGCGCTGCGCGCGCCCTGGGAGAACCCCGCCTTGGATCTCAAACTACCCGAACCGGATCCGGGGGACGAGGCGGCAGAGATTCTCTGGCAGGCCGAAATCCTGGGACGCGAGTTCCCCGAACGGATCGGGCTGACCATTCTCGCCTTTGCCCTGTGCCTGATCTATCTGCCCCAGGCGCTGGTGGCCCCGCTGGCCATTGTCAACATCGGCGCGGAAACCGCCAACCACCGGCTGTCACTGGCCGGGCTGCGCGGGACCGCCCAGCCCGCCGACGGGTCCGAAACCGCGCCGAAGGCCCTGCCCCCCTGGTCCTACTGGCTGCAACTGGCGCTGGTGGCAATGGCAGAGCTGACCTTCGCCTCGGCGGCGGGTCTGGTCTGGATGCAGGACGCCCCCTATGCCAAGGCGCTGGCCGTGGGCATGATCATGAGCGCCCTGCTGCACCTGTCCGCCGTGCGCTCGATCCACCTGCCGATCGGGCTGTGTGGGCTGGCGGCGGTGGCGCTGGCGGTGATGGTCTTCAACACGCTCTACTGGATCGACAAGGAAAACCCGCTTGGTCTGGCGCTGGCGGCGACGGCGGCCTTTTGCGGGCTGGCCTATACCTTCATCGCCATGCTGTCGAACAACCGCCTGCACCGCGCCATGCGGGCGCAGGAGGCGCGGGCGATCCGGGCCGATGCGGCGAAAAGCCGGTTCCTGGCCGTGCTGAGCCATGAGATGCGCACCCCCTTGAACGCGGTTCTCGGCATGGGCCATGCCGCCTGGGCCGAGGCGACCGAGCCGCAGCAGCGCGACAAGCTGGCGCATCTGGTCGGCGCCGCCCGCGATCTGGCGACGATCCTGGACGATGCGACCGACATGTCGGCCATCGCCGATGGCAGGCTCAGCCTGCGCGCGCGGCCGGTCGATCCGCAGGCCGAAGTTTCGGCGGCGGTGGCGCTGTTCCGCCAGAATGCGGCGCGGCAGCGTTCGGCCCTTGTGCTGACCATGGCCGAGGGATTGCCGCCGCTGGTGCGGCTTGACCCGCAGCGCTTTCGGCAATGTCTGGCCAACCTTCTGGCCAATGCGCTGAAACATGGCGGCGGCGGGCCGGTGCGGGTCAACCTGTCGGCCGAGGGCGCCGGCATCGCGGTCGAGGTGGCGGATAGCGGGCCGGGCATCACCGCAGCCGAGGCCGAGATGGTGTTCGAACCTTTCCGGCGCGGCCGCGCCGGGGCGCAGGGTTCTGGCCTGGGCCTGACGATCTGCCGGGCGCTAGCGCGTCAGATGGGCGGCGATGTCACGCTGGTGCCAACGCCGACGGGCGCGGCTGGCGCGCGGTTCCGGCTCTGGCTGCCCGCCGGACACGCCGTCGAAAGCGATGATCAGGATCTGACCGGGCCTGCCGGGACGGGCGATCTGCGCGGGCGCACGGTTCTGGTGGTCGATGACATCGCCACCAACCGGCTTGTTGCCGCCATGCATCTGCGGCCCAGCCAGGCCCGCGTGCTGGAGGCCGAAAGCGGCCTGATGGCGCTTGAGGTTCTGGACGAGGATACCGTCGATCTTGTGCTTCTGGACCTGAACATGCCGGGGATGGACGGGGTCGAGACCTTGGCCGCGATCCGTGCCATGGGCGGGCGCAATGCCCGTGTGCCGGTGGTGGCGATGACCGCCGATGCCACGGTGGCCGCCCTGCCGCAGATGGACGGGATTCTGGTCAAGCCGATCGACCCCGAACAGCTTCTGGCCGAACTGGCCCGCCACCTGCCCGCGACTTAGGCCCGCCGCTTAGGGCGGGGCCGCACCCCAGAGTGCATGGTGAATGGCCGCCAGCCCCTCGGTCAGCGCGGCGGGGCCGGGGGCAAGGATCAGCGGCGCCTTGACCTCATGCAGGCGGCCCGCGCGGATCGCGGGCAGGTCGGCCCAGCCCGGGCGGGCGGCGATGCGGGCGGGGACCACCTTCTTGCCGCACCAGCTTGCCAGGATGACCTCGGGCGCGCGGGCCAGAACCTGATCCGGGGTGACGATGCGGTCGCGCGCCGCCGCAGACCGGGCACGGTCGGCAAAGATATCCTCGCCGCCCGCGATGCCGATCAGCTCGGACACCCAGCCGATGCCCGCGATCAGCGGCTCGTCCCATTCCTCGAACCAGACCCTTGGCCTTGCGGCGCGGGGCGTGGCGGCCAGGGCGGCAAGCCGCGCCTCATGGCCCTGCGCCATGGCATCCGCCGCGCCCGCGCAGCCCGCCAGCGCCCCCAGGGTGCGGATCATCCGCAGGATGCCCGCGACATCGCGCTGGTTGAAGACATGAACCTCGATCCCCGCCGTGATCAGTTCGGCGGCGATGGCGGCCTGAAGGTCGGAGAAACACAGGACCAGATCGGGCCGCAGCGCCACGATCTTTTCGGCATCTGCCGAGGTGAAGGCCCCGACGCGCGGCTTTTCGCGCCGCACCTGCGGCGGGCGGACGGCATAGCCGGTGACGCCGACGATGCGCTGCGACTGGCCCAGAAGATACAGAGTCTCGACCGTCTCTTCGGTCAGGCAGACGATGCGTTGCGCGCCGCTCATCTGCGCGCCCGTTCGGCGTCGCGCCAGCGCCGCCAGTCCAGCGCCGCGCGCGCCACGGCCCGGCGGGTGGCCGCGCCGATTGCCTCGCCTGTGGCGGTGTGCAACCCGGCATAGCGCCCCGCGCCCGGCAGGCAGGCCAAGGCCACGCAATCCGTGCCCGTGCCGGTGGCGCGGCCCGTCGCCAGCGGCAGGTCCAGATCCATCACCGCCGCCGTGCGGGCCTGCACGGCGATGGTCAGCGCCTCAAGCTGCGCCGCCTCGGTCAGGGCGGCGTCGGTGGCGACCAGAAGGTTGATCGTGCCGTAATCGGCGCTGTGCCAGGGCAGGCGCGTGCCCACGGCCTCGGCATTGGACAAACCAAGGGTCACCACCGCCTCGGCGCTGATGCCCTCGACTTGGGCCGCGTCGCGGTCATGCAGGCCCAGATCGCGCGAGGTCATCATCCCGACCGCGCCGGGAAACCGCGCCATCTGGTCGGCGAACCAGCTTTCCACGTCGAAATCCTGGGTCAGTTCGGCATTGCGCACCTCGCGCCAGACCACGCAATCGGTGGTGACATAGCCCGCCCCCTGCGGCGCATGGGACAGGACGCGCATCTGCCGCGCCAGCCGCGCCACCAGCCAGGGCCGGTCCAGCGACAGGGTGATCATCACGGGCGCGCCCTCACCGCACCACGCCCAGCGGCTGGAAGACCGGCCCGTCCGGCGTTTCGGCATGATAGCCGCGAATGCCGAAGACCTCGGCCAGCCGCGCCTCGGTCAGCACCTCGCGCGGTGCGCCATCGGCGACCAACTGGCCGCGATGGATCAGCACAAGCCTTGTGCAATGCCGGGCGGCAAGCCCGAGATCATGCAGGGACACCAGCACCCCCCGGCCCTCCGCCGCCAGATCCGCGAAGACCTGCATGGTGCGGATCTGCGCTTCGGGATCAAGCCCGGCCACCGGCTCGTCCGCCAGAAGAAGCGGCGTCTCCTGCGCCAGAACCCGGGCGATCAGCGCGCGGGCCTGTTCGCCGCCCGACAATTCGGTGGCGCGGCGGCTGCGGAACCCGTCCAGGCCCATCCGTTCCAAGGCGCGGCCCACCGCCGGATGGCCGGGGTCCGCCGCGCCATGCGGGCTTCGGCCTAGCGCGACCAGAGTTTCCACGCTGACCGGCCAGGCGATCTCGCGCCCCTGCGGCAGGAAGGCGGCGGCGCGGGCGCGGGCGGCAGGGGCAAGGGCGGTCAGCGACGACGCGCCCTGATGCGGCAAGAGGCCCAGCGCGCCGCGCAGCAGGCTGGTCTTGCCCGCCCCGTTGGGGCCGAGAAGGCCGACGCATTCCCCCGGCGCGATGGTCAGGCTGACGCGGTCCACCACCGGGCAGGTGCCACGCAGGACGGTCAGGCCGGTCAGGGACAGCAGGCTCATGCCTCGACCCTCCGCAGCCGCCAGATCAGATGCAGGAAGAAGGGCGCCCCGATCAGGGCGGTCAGCACGCCGAGTTTCAGATCGGCATCGGGGGCGATCAGGCGGGTGGCGATGTCGGCGGCCAGAAGCATCGCCGCGCCGCCCAGGGCCGAGGCGGGCAGCAGGGCCGAAGGCCGCGCCCCGGCGAAGGGTCGCAAAAGATGCGGCACGACAAGGCCGATGAAGCCGACGCTGCCCGCCACCGCCACCGCAGCCCCGACCGAAGCCGCCGTGCCCAGCACAAGGACCAGCCGCAGTCGGGACAGGTTCACGCCCAAGCTGCGCGCCGCATCCTCGCCCAGCGTCAGGGCGTCGAGCCCCCGACCCAGCGTCAGCAGCGCCGCCATGCCCGCCGCCATGAATGGCGCGGCAAGCCAGACATGGGTCATCGAGCGGTCGGCCAGCGAGCCCATCATCCAATAGACGATCTCCATCCCGGCAAAGGGATTGGGCGAGAGCGACAGCACCAGCGAGGTCAGCGCCGCCGCCAGGGCCGACAGCGCGATCCCGGCCAGGATAAGCGCCAGCGCCCCGCCGCGCGGCCCGGCCAGAAGCAGGATCAAGAGCACCGCCGCCGCAGCACCTGCCAGCGCCGCCAGCGGCAGGGCCAGCGCGAAACTGGCGGCAAGGCCGGATTGCAGCGCCAGAACCGCGCCCAAGGCGGCGCTGGAGGAGACGCCGATCAACCCCGGCTCGGCCAGCGGATTGCGCAGATAGCCCTGCATCGCCGCCCCGGAAAGGCCCAGCGCGGCACCGCACAGAAGCCCCAGGATCGCGCGCGGCAGGCGGATTTCCTGCATCACCAGCACGACCGGCCCGCCCTCGCCGCGAAACAGCGCGCGCAGGCTTTCACCCAGGCCCAGCCCCGCCGGGCCGATCAGCAGCGAGGCCGCGAAGAGCGCCACGACCAGCAGGGACAGGGGCAGAAGCAGCCTCATTCCAGCGCCTCGCGCGCGGCGCGCATTCCGGCAAGCGCGCGCAAGATATGCGGCGTGCCGCAGACCCAGTCGGCATCCGAACTGGCGATCCCCGCCGCCGCGCGCAGGTCGACCAGCGCGGGGTGATCGAGAATGTCCTCGGACCGCGACGCGCCGGGATATTTGGTCGAGGTGACGATCATCTCGGGCGAAGCCATGACCAGCCGCTCCAGCGGCAGCGTGCCGCCGCCGGTCAGCCCCGCCCGCGCGCCGATATTGTCGAACCCCGCATGGCGCAGCACGTCATCGGCCAGCGTGCCCTCGCCCACGGTATAGCCGTTCGGATAATAAAGCGCTGCACGGCGCGGCGGCAGGTCGGTCGCCAGCGCGGCGAGACCGGCCTGGAACTCGGCCACCAGTGCCTCGGCCTGGGCCGCGCGCCCCATGGCTGCGCCGACCGTGCGGATCTGGCCCGGGATCTCGTCCAGCGCGGTGACGGGCGGCACCTGTACCACCGTCACGCCCAGATCGCGCAAGAGGCTGACCGAGGCGAGCGAGGTATAGGTGCCCGCCAGCACAAGGTCGGGGTGCATCAGGAAGATCTGCTCGGCCCCGCCGCGATTGGCCGGAAAGGCCGCGGCCTCGGCCACCATCGAGGAAGAGAGCGGGTCAGACGCCAGATGGCTGACCGAGACCAATTGGCCGGGTGCGGCAAGCAGCATGGCCAGCTGATCGGTGCACAGGTTCATCGACACCACCCGCGCCGGAGCCGTGTCGGCAAGCGCGGGCGCTGCCGCCAGCAGCACGGCGGCCAGCGCCGAAAGGCGCCGCCCGGCCCCTGCCCGCCGCGGGCGCTCAGAACCTGGCTTCAAGACCGACATAGAACGCCCGGCCCGAGGCGGCATAGCCGTCAACCATCTGATAATCCTCGTCCAAAAGGTTCTCGACCTTGAGGTAAAGCGCGGTTTTGTCGTTCAGGTCATAGTCCAACCGCGCGTTGAGCACGGTGTAATCCGGCATGTCCTTGGCGGTGAAGGTGTTGGCATCGTTGTCGCGCCGCCCGGCGACGTGAAGAAGCGTCAGCCCGCCCGACAGCTTGTCGGACAGCGTGGCATCGAGCGACAGGGCGAGGTTGTGATAGGGCACTTGCACCAGCCGCTGCCCATCGGGGCGGCGGCCATCGGTATAGGTATAGGCCAAGCCCAGCGTCACCGCATCGGAAACGGGCAGGCTGCCCGCAAGCTCGACCCCCTGCCGGGTCGAGACACCGGGCAGGTTCACCAGCGTCGAGGGCGCCCCGAACTGATAGGTGATCAGGTTGTCTACGTCCAAACGGTAAAGCGTGGCCGAAAGGTTTGCCCCGCCCGCAAATTCCTGCTCGATCCCCAGTTCCCAGCTTTCGCTTTCCTCGGGCTCGAGGTCGGGGTTGCCGACAAAGGGGAAGAAGCCCGGATAGTCGCCGAAGCGTTCGTCGATCGACGGCGCGCGGAAGCCGGTGGCCCAGGCAGCCCGCAGTGTGGTGCCGGTCGCGGGCCGCCAGGCGGCGGCAATGCGGCCGGTGGGGAAATCGCCGAAGCCGCCGGAATGGTCCATGCGGACGGTTGCGGAAAGGTCGAAGCTTTCCGAAGGCGCCCAGACAGCCTGCGCGAAAGCGCCGTAGATCGTGGTATCTGCCTCGCCGCCCGGCAGGTTGGTGTAATCTGCCGTCTCTTTCGACCAGTCCGCGCCATAGACCAGTGTGAGCGCCGAGGAGACCTCGGTGGTGCCCTGCCAGCCAAAGCTCAGCCGCTTGCCGCCGAAGCTGGACCTGTCGCCAGCCTCGTCATAGCTGCGATCGACATCCAGAGCGCTGACTTCGAAGCTGTGGCTTGTATTGCCCAGGGTCAGCTCGGCAAAGGCCCGCGCGCCGATTTCGGTCTTTTCCTGAGTATATCCAACAAGATCGCCCAGAACGAACAGCGGCGTGTAACCGTCGTAATCCTGTTCGGTGCGCTGCACGAAGGCCGCGGCGCCCAGGGCCAGAGTGTCGGAAACCCTGTAGCGCGCCGAGAAGGACAGGCGGCTGGCTTCCGCCCCGTCGCGCTCGGCCCCGCCGACGAAGGACGAGAAGCCGTCGGTGTGGAATTGCGTGGCGTTGAAGGCCAGTTCCAGACGGTCATCTTTCTGGGTCAGGCCATAGCTGAGGCGGGCGGTGCCGAAGCTGCCGGCTTCTGCCGAGATCTTCTGGTGGAAGCCCTCTTCCAGCGCCTTGGTTGTGGTGATGTTGATCACGCCACCCACGGCCGATCCGCCCCAAAGCGCCGATTGCGAGCCGCGCAGCACCTCGATCCGGCCGATATCGGCGCTCATCAGGCTGCCGAAGTCGAAAGTCACGTTGGTGCCCGAAGGGTCCGACACTTTGATGCCATCGACGAAGACCGCGAGGTAGCGGCCATCGGCGCCGCGGATGCGCAGATTGGTGGTCGAGCCGAAGGGGCCGGACTGGGTGACGGCGACGCCGGGCAGCTTGGCCAGCGTCGAGGCGACGGTGGCGTCGCGATCCTTGGCCAGCTCGTCCGGCCCCAGGACCGTGACGGAAACGCCGGTGCGCAGCCTTTCGACGGCGGTGCGCAGGGCCGAGACGACGATCTCGCCAAGATCAATGATTTCATCATCTTGCGCAGCGGCGGGCAGGGCCGGGGCAAGGGAGGTGCCGCAAGAAAGGGCGGCGAGAAGCGCGAGACGCGGGAGGGTTTGCATGGTCAGTCCCTGGCTGCGGCCGGAGCCGCCGTTGATGCGATCCGCCGCGGGGAAAGCCCCCCGCGACCCTGGTCGTCACCACTGGCGGATGCCCGCCCTCCGTCGCGCGCCCCGCGCTGCGGAAAGGGTGATCACCCTGGCAGGTCTCCTGGCTTGCGGGTCATCGCTCGGGCGCGCCTTCCCGGTTTCCCAGTGGCCTGTCGCACCTTTGCTCGCCGCCTACAGTTGCGGGGGCAGCCGCGGAATTGGGCGTGATACCCGCACCGCGTTCCCTTTTCATCCGGGGCGTTGACCCCGGAACCGAAGGCCTTCCCTCCTTAATCCCGGCAGGGGCGGAGTCAAGCACGACGCGGTCGGGACAGGATCTGAAACCGCCGCATCGCAGGGCCTTTCCGACGTCTGGCGAAGGTCTGGCAAACGTCTGGCGACTGTCTGGCGAACTTGGCCCGGCCCAGACCGCGTTTCCGCCCGCCCAAACCGCCGTTTCGGGGGTGGACCCGGCCGTCCGCCCCGGCCAGCATGGCGGCGAGGAAAAGGAGAATCGAAGATGATTGGTGATCTTGGGGCGCGGGACGCGACCGAGCTGGCGGGGCTGGTGGCGCGGGGCGAAGTCAGCCCGGACGAGCTGCTGGATGCGGCCCTGGCGGCGGTCGAGGCGCGCAATCCGGCGATCAATGCCGTCGTCCTGGTGCAGGAAGCCGCCGCGCGGGCCGCGATCAAGGCGGGCCTGCCACCGGGGCCGTTCCGGGGCGTGCCCTTCCTGCTGAAGGATCTGGGGGCGGAGGCGAAGGACTTTCCCAGCCATAACGGCTCGCGCCTGCACGCCAACACGGTCTATCCGGGCGATTCCGCGATCTTCAGCCGGATCAAGGCCACCGGGGTCGTGACCTTTGGCCGCACCACCAGCCCCGAGGGCGGCATCGGCGCGGCAACGGAAAGCGCCGTCTATGGCGGGCCGACGCGCAACCCGTGGAACACCGATCACACGTCGGGCGGATCTTCCGGCGGCGCCGGGGCGGCGGTGGCGGCGGGGATCGTCAGCTTTGCCCATGGCTCGGACGGCGGCGGGTCAGTGCGGATTCCGGCCTCGAGCTGCGGCCTGTTCGGCTTCAAGCCGACGCGGGCGCGGCTGCCCGATGGCCCCTATTCCGGCGAAGGCTGGGCCGGAATGGCGATCGACGGCTTCCTGACCCGCTCGGTGCGCGACACGGCGGTGATGCTGGATGCCTGCGCCGGGGCCGATCCCGGCGCGCCTTATTGGGCGCCACCGCTGGGCCAGGGCCATGCCGCTGCGATCAGCCGCCCGCCAAAGCGGCTGCGGGTGGCGCTGTGCGACACGACCTTCACCGGCCAGGCGATTGATCCGCAGGTCCGTAAGGCGGTGCTGGAGACGGCGAAGCTGCTGGAGGCGATGGGCCATGAGGTCACCCCCGCCCTGCCCCGCGCCGACGTGCTGGGCATGATGCGGGCCTGGACCGACATCGTGGCCGTGGGCACCGCCCTGGGCATCCGCCATGCGCTGGATGGCCGCCCCATGACCGACGATCTGGTCGAGGGCGTCAGCCGGGGGGCCTGCGCCCATGCCGAGACGCTGCATCCGACCCGCTATCTGGAGGCGGTGGGCAAAATCCATGCCTTCGGCCGCGAGATGGCCCGATTCTTCGAACCCGAATCCGGCCCCGGCTATGACGTGCTGCTGTCAGCCACGCTGGCCGAACCGCCCGCCAGGGTCGGCCGCTTCAGCCATGCGACCGAGGATTACGTCGCCTTCCGCACCGGCAAGCAGGGCATCTTCGCCTATTCGCCTTTCTGTGCGGTTTTCAACGCTTCGGGCCAGCCGGCCGCCAGCCTGCCGCTGGGCTGGTCGGACGGCGGATTGCCGATCGGCGTGCATCTGGCCGCGCCCTTTGGCGCCGACGAAATGCTGATCTCGCTTTGCGCGGAAATCGAGCTTGCGCTGCCCTGGGCGGCCAAACGCGCCCCAATTGCCGGATAGAGGCGCACGGAAAGTGCTGGACAATTCCCGGCCGTGCCGCACAATATGATCAAAATATTGCCCCGGCGTTGACCGGGGCTTTACCTAGGGGGAGATCAGGATTGGCGGCAGAAGCCATCATTTTGGCGCAGCATGTGATCAAGGCTTTTGGCCAGGGCACAGCGGCGGTTCGGGCGCTGGACGACGTATCCGTCGAAATCCTGCGCGGCGAGTTTTTCACGCTTTTGGGGCCGTCGGGCTGCGGCAAGACCACGCTCCTGCGGCTGATCGCGGGATTCGAGATGCCGACAGACGGCACGATCCTGCTGGACGGCGCCGACATCACCACCCTGCCGCCGAACAAGCGGCCGGTGAACACGGTGTTCCAGTCCTATGCGCTGTTCCCGCATCTGACCGTGGCGCAGAACATCGCCTTCGGCCTTGAGATGCTGGGCAAGCCCGCCTCGGAAGTGAAGTCCACGACCGAGCGGATGCTGGCGCTGGTGAAGCTTGAGGCGATGGCCGGGCGCAAGACCAGCCAGTTGTCGGGCGGCCAGCAGCAGCGCGTCGCGCTGGCCCGCGCGCTGGCACCCCAGCCCAAGGTCCTGCTTCTGGACGAGCCGCTTTCGGCGCTGGACCTGAAGCTGCGCAAGGAGATGCAGGTCGAACTGAAGCGGTTGCAGGTCGAGACCGGCATCACCTTCGTCTTCGTGACCCATGACCAGGAAGAAGCCCTGACCATGTCGGACCGGATCGGCGTGATGTCGAACGGCAAGCTGCAACAGGTGGGCACGGCGAAAGAGATCTACACGCGGCCGAAGAATCGCTTTGTCGCAAGCTTCATCGGCGAGACGAACTTCCTGACCGGGCGGGCCGAGGATGATGCGCTGCGCCTGGCGGGCGGGGCGCGAATTCCGGTGCCGGGCCTGCGCGCCGATGGCGCGACCACGGTGACGGTGCGCCCCGAACAGGTGCGTCTGGGCAAGCCGGAAGAAGGCGGGCTGGACGCGACGGTCAAGGATCTGGTCTATTTCGGCACCGACACGCATTGCCATCTGGCGCTGGCGGACGGAACCGAAGTGGTGGCGCGGCTGCAAAGCCCGGCCACGGGCGAGGCGGGCTATGCCGTAGGCCAGACGGTCGGCCTGCGCTTTGCAGATGGCGCCGTGCAGAAGGTGGAGGACTGAGCATGAGCCCCGCCGAAGACAGGGTCGTCAGGCGATCAGCCCGCAATGGCTGGCTGCTCTCGACCCCTGCCCTGATCCTGCTGTTCTGCGCCGCCGCGGGACCGCTGATCATCGTGGCGATCTATTCCTTCCTCACGGCCGGCAAGTACGGCAATGTGGAATGGTCCTTCTCGACCAGCGGCTGGGTCGGCATCCTGTGGACGAAGGACATCTTCGACGACACCTGGCAATTGGCAGATGCGCATCTGACGATCTTCTGGCGCTCGGTGTCGCTGTCTTTCCTGACCACGCTGTTCACCTTCATCGTCGGCTTCCCGACCGCCTGGTTCATCGCCACGCGGCCGCCCGAGCGCCGGGCCTTCTGGCTATTCCTGATCACCATTCCCTTCTGGACCAACCTTCTGATCCGCACCTACGCGATCAACGAGGTGCTGCGGAAGGAAGGTCTGATCAACACGGTTCTCCTGGAACTGGGGCTGATCCAGACGCCGCTTGAAATGCTCTACGGGCCGTTCGCGATCTTCGTCGGCATGACCTATGTCTATCTGCCGTTGATGGTGCTGCCGCTTTTCGCCGCGATCGACCGCTTCGACATGAAGCTGCTTGAAGCGGGCTACGACCTTTACGCCAGCCGGATGCAGGTCTTGCGCCGGGTGATCCTGCCCATCGTCAAGCCGGGCATCGTGGCCGGGTCGATCCTGGTCTTCGTGCCCTCGCTGGGCGCCTATGTGACGCCGCGCGTCCTGGGCGGCGGCAAGCAGATGATGATCGGCAATTTCATCGAGCTGCAGTTCGGCCAGGGCCGCAACTGGCCGCTGGGGGCGGCGCTGTCGATGCTTCTGCTGATCGTCGTGACGGCCGCCTTGTTGATCTATGTGCGTTTTGCGGGCCGGAATGGGGGGGCGCATCATGGCTAACAGGGGCTTTGAGGTCTCGCGCCTGCCCGGCTTTGCGACGACGGCCGTGCTTGTCTTTGTCGCGCTTTATCTGCCGATCTTCACGCTGGTCGCCTATAGTTTCAACGCCAGCCAGTCGGTCGCGGTCTGGGGCGGCTTCTCGATGGACTGGTATGCCAAGGCCTGGAACAACCAGCAGATCAAGGATGCAACGCTGCGCAGCCTGATCATCGCGGTCTTCGCGGCGGCGATCTCGACCTCGGTCGCCACGATGGCGGCTTTGGGCACGACGCGCCGCGCCGCGTTCAAGGGGCAGACCTTCATCTATGTGATGATCAACCAGCCCCTGATGGTGCCCGAGATCGTGACCGCGGTCGCGCTGCTGATCCTGTTCGGCATCATCAAGCAGGCGACGGGCATCCAGGGCATCGGCTATGTGATCCTGGCGCACAGCGCCTTCTGCATCCCCTTCGCCTATCTGCCGATCCGCGCGCGGCTGGAGGGGATGGACCTGTCGCTCGAGACGGCTGCTGCCGATCTTTACGCGACACCCTGGCAGACGTTCCGCCGTGTCACCCTGCCCCTTCTGGCGCCGGGCATCGCGGCGGGGGCGATGCTGGCCTTCGTCATCTCGCTGGACGATGTCGTCATCACCGAGTTCGTCAAGGCGGGCGGACAGGATACGCTGCCGACCTATATGCTGGGCCAGCTTCGCCGCCAGTTGACGCCGGAAATCAATGCGGTCTCCTCGATGCTGCTCTTGGTGACCGTGGCCCTGCTGACCGCCTTCTTCCTGCTGACGCGCAAGAAGAACACCTGACATGCCTTACAGACCAACAAGACAACCAACCGGGAGACGTTCAATGAAGAAACTGCTTGGCGCAACCGCGATCCTGCTGGCCTCGACCTGCATGGCCGCCGCCGAAGGCGAGCTGCAACTGTTCAACTGGGGCAATTACACCAGCCCCGAACTGCTGGAGAAGTTCAAGAAAGAGACCGGCATCACCGTCACGGTGACCGACTACGACAGCAACGATGCGGCCCTGGCCAAGATCGAGGCCGGTGGCCATGGCTTTGACCTGGTGGTGCCGACCCATCAATATGTGCAGATCTTCGTCGAGAAGGGTCTGATCGTTCCGCTGGATCTGGCCAAGCTGCCGAACCACAAGAACATCGCCCCGGAATGGATGGATGTCGCCTGGGACCCGAACCGCGCCTACACGATCCCGTGGCAGTGGGGCACCACCGGCATCGCGGTCAACACCGCTGTCTATTCCGGTGACATCAACACCTCGGAAATCTTCCTGAACGTGCCGGAAGAGCTGAAGGGCAAGATCAACGTCGTGCCGGAAATGAACGACGTGGTGAACATGGCGGTGATGTGGGCTGGCGGCACCAGCTGCTCGGAAGATCCCGAAGTGCTGAAGAAGGCGCGCGACGCGCTGCTGGCCGCCAAGCCCGACTGGCTGTCGATGGATTACGGCGCCACCGAGAAGCTGTCGAACAATGACTGGGCGGCAAGCCTGAACTGGAACGGCTCGACCATGCGGGCACGCCTGGCCAATCCGACGGTGAAATATGGCTATCCGAAGGAAGGCTATCCGGTGTGGATGGACTCGGTCGCGCTGCTCAAGGATGCGCAGCATGTCGAGGAAGCCTACAAGTTCCTGAACTTCATCGCCGAGCCGGAAAATGCCGCGATGATCAGCTCGTTCGCGCGCTATGCGAATGGCATCGCCGGGTCCGACGCCTTCATGCCGGAAGACATGAAGACCGCGCCCGAAATCGTGGTGCCGGAAGAGTTCAAGGCCGCCGGGCATTTCATCCCGACCTGCAGCGCAAAGGCGCAGGAATACATGACCGCGATCTGGACCGAGCTGCAGAAGTAAGCGTAAGGTTCTGAGATTGGGCCGGGGTCGAAAAGCCCCGGCCTTTTTCATTGAGACATCCCCCGGGGGTTTCCCACCTCCGGTCCCCCCTGGAGCAGTTCGACCAAGATGAAGCAGGCTGATGTGCTGGACTGGAGCGCGACCGAACTGTCCCGGGCGATCCATGCGCGGAAGATCGCGCCCTCCGAGGTGATGGCCGCGCATCTGGCGCAGGTCCAGGCCGTGAACAGAGCGGTGAATGCGCTGGTGTCCTGTCGCGACCCGGACGAACTGATGGCCGAGGCGCGGGCGCTGGACGATGCGCCGCCCGGCGGCTGGCTGCATGGCATTCCCCTGGCGGTCAAGGACTTGCAGGCCACGGCGGGGCTGCGCACCACCTGGGGCTCGCCCGTCCATGCCGATCATGTGCCCGCGAAGGACGATCTTCTGGCGGCGCGGATGCGGGGGGCAGGCGCCATCTTCACCGCCAAGACCAATGTGCCGGAATGGGGACAGGGCTCGCACAGCTACAACTCGGTCTTCGGCGTCACCCGCAACCCCTATGATCTGGCGCGCAGCGCGGGCGGGTCTTCGGGCGGGGCGGCGGCGGCGCTGGCGGCGCGCATGGCCTGGGTGGCGGACGGGTCCGACATGATGGGGTCTTTGCGCAACCCGGCCGGATTCTGCAATGTCTACGGTCTGCGGCCGACCTGGGGTCTGGTGCCCGGCGATGCCGAGGGCGACACCCATCTGGCGACGCTGGCGACCGAGGGGCCGATGGCCCGCACGGTCGAGGATCTGGCACGCTTCCTGCTGATGCAGGCGGGCGAGAACCCCGAAGTGCCCTTCCCCCGCAGCGTCCCGGATGTGCTGTCGGGGCTGGAGCGCGGCGTGAAGGGGCTGCGGATCGGTTGGCTGGCCGATTGGGGCGGCGCCTATGCGATGGAGCCGGGCATTCTTGAGGCCTGCGAGACCGGGCTGAAGGTGCTGGAGGATCTGGGGGCGGTGGTGGAGCCCCTGGCCCCGCCCTTCCCCGCCGAGAAACTGTGGTCCTCCTGGGTGACGCTGCGGGCCATGCTGTCGGCCGGGGGCAAGAAGGCGCTGTATGACGACCCCGCCAAGCGCGCGATGACCAAGCCCGAAACGATCTGGGAGATCGAGCAGGGCCTCGGGCTGTCGGCGCAGGCGGTCTATGAGGCGAGCGTGATCCGCAGCCGCTGGTACGCCCATGCGGCGCGGCTGTTCTCGCGCTTTGACGCGCTGATCCTGCCGACGGCGCAGGTCTGGCCCTTCCCGGCGGAATGGGACTGGCCGAAAGAGATCGCCGGGCGGCGGATGGACACCTATCACCGCTGGATGGAAGTGGTGATCCCCGCCAGCCTGATCGGCCTGCCCGCCCTGTCGGTGCCCCTGGGCTTTGGTCCGCAAGGATTGCCCAGCGGGATGCAGATCATCGGGCGGTCGGGGGGCGATGCCGGGGTGCTTGCCATCGGGCAGGCCTATCACCACGCGACCCTTTGGCCGCAGAAGCGCCCGCCTCTGGCGGCGGGGGCGCTTTCGCGTTAGCTCTGGCGCAAAAGGGGGGCTCATGCGGGTTCTGGTCATCGGCTCGGGGTCGATCGGGCGGCGTCATGCCGAAAACCTTGCCACGCTCGGGGCGGTGCCAAACCTGCTGTCCTGGCGCGCGGCGGGTCATGACGGCGCTGTTGCGGCGATGGATCAGGCCGAGGCCGTGGTGGTGGCCACGGCGACCGATATCCGCCTGCCGCTGATCCGGGCAGCCGCGACGCGCGGCCTGCCGCTTTACGTCGAGAAGCCGCTGGCCTTTCGGCCCGATGAGGTCGAGGCGATCGCGCAGGCTGCCGCGCCCGTGGCCGCGCGCTCGATGCTGGGCTATATGATGCGCTATCATCCGGCCCTGCGGGCGCTGGCCGAGGCGGATCTGTCGGACGTGTTCCAGTTCGCCTTGACGATTGGCCATGACGTGACGCAATGGCGGGCCAATTGGCGGTTTTCCGAAAGCTACGCGGCACGGGGCGAAGGCGGCGGGGTGCTCTTGGACCTGTGTCACGAACTGGACATGGCGGCCTGCCTGTTCCCGGGGCTGGAGTTGACGGCCGTAGACTCTCTGGCCCATCCGGCCTTTCCGGGGGTGGATTTCGCCAGCCGTGTCTCGCTGCGCCGGGGCGGGCTGGTCGGCGATGTGTCGATGGATTACCTGACGCCGGGCCTGCATCGCCGCGCGCATCTGCGCGGGTCGGAGCGGATGCATGATTTCGACTTTGCCGCCCAGGCCTATCGGGTGACCGACGGCGCGGGCGGGCGGATGCTGGACCTGCCGCTGGAGCGGAACGCGATGTTCCTGGATGCGATGCGCGACTTTCTGGCGCTGGCGGCGGGACGGCTGCCTTCAGGGAACCCGCTGTTGCCGCGGCTTGACCTGACCATGCCCTCGGCGCGGCTGGTGGCGCAGGCCTGGGCGGCGCGGAACTTTACCGGCGAGATCACGAAGGACATCCCATGATGCAGGTCTTCAAATGATTCTGGGCCATATCGGCGCGCGCAAGGGCAGCAAGGGCGTGCCGCGCAAGAATTTCCGGCAGATCTGCGGCAAGCCGCTGATCGACTGGTCGCTGGACCAGTTGTTCGCGCATCCGATGGTGGATGCGGTCGTGGTCTCGACCGATGACGAGGAGATCTATGACCACGCGGTCGCCAAGGGCGCGCTGAAGGTCGGCTTGCGGCCCGCGCATCTGGCGACGGACACGGCGGGAAAGTTCGGGGTCTGGCAGCACGCGCTGGAGGTGTCGGAACCCCTGTGCGGCAAGGTCGATGCCTTCCTTGACCTTGACTGCACCTCGCCCCTGCGGCTGCCGGAAGACATCACCGGCGCGCTCGAGCTTTACAAAAGCGAACATCCCGACCTGGTGATGAGCTGCTGCGAAGCCCGGAAAAACCCATATTTCAACCTTGTCGAGCCGGATGCGACCGGGGCGCTTCATGTGTCGAAGCCCCTGCCCGGCGGCGTGGTGGCGCGGCAGCAGGCGCCGGTCGTCTATGAACATGCGGCCTCGACCTATGTGGTCGCGCCCGATTACCTGCGGCGATCCAAGGGGCTGTGGGAAGGGCGCGTGATCCCCTTTCTGATGCCGCCCGAACGCTGCGTCGACATCGACAGCCCGTTCGATTTCCGGCTGGTCGAATTTCTGCTGAAGGAGGCCGGACATGGCTGAAAATCTCAAGGGTCGCACGGTTTTCATCACCGGATCGGGGGGCGTGCTGGGCAGCACCTATGTGCGCCGGATGCTGGCCGAAGGGGCGCGGGTGATCGCTTCGGACCTGCCGGGCAAGCGGGCCGAAGCGCTTCTCGAGGCGCATGGCGGCAATGACGCCTTCCGCTTCTACGAGCTGGATGTGGCCGACGAGGCCCAGGTGGAAGGCATCTTCCAGCGCATCCTCAAGGATGGCTGGGAGCCGAATGTTGTCCTGAACAACGCCGCGATCACCGGCGAGTTGCTGATGGGAGCGGGCAAGGGCTTTCCCGATTTCTGCGACTTGACAGTGTCAGATTGGGAAAAGACCCTGCGCACCAACCTGACCGGGCCGTTCATGGTCGCGCGCCAGATGGACCGCGACATCGTGGGGAAATACCCCTGCACGCTGATCAACGTCGCCTCGATGTATGCGCTGAACGGGGCGCATCACCCGATTTACGAGGGCATGCCATTCAAGAATTTCTCGGCCTATGGCGTGACCAAGGCGGGCATCCATGGCCTGACGGTCTGGCTGGCGGGCTATTGGGCGCCGCGCGGGGCGACGGTCAACACCATCGCGCCCGGGGCGGTGTTCAACAACCATTCCGAAGAATTCCAGCGCCGGGTCGGAGAGCTGATCATGCTGAACCGCATGGCCAAGCCCGATGAGATCGCCGATGCGATGCTGTTTCTCGCGTCAGGCGCGGCAGGCTATATGACCGGGCAGCTTGTGAATGTCGACGGCGGCTTCAGCGCCTGGTGAGCAAGGGCGCGATCGCCGCCATGGTCTTGGCGGTCGCGCCGGAATGGGCAGCGAGAAAGGCCTGAATCTGTTGGGGATTCGGGCCGGGCCAGCCTGACGGGGTCAGGGCGTGGGCAAGCTCTGCCGCGCTACGGGCGTGAAAGCAGACGCCCGCCGCGATGGCCTCGACCGCCGGATATTCGATGGTGTGGATCTCTGGCCCGACGATGACCGGACGGCCCAGCGCCAGGGGCTCGATGATGTTATGGGCGCCATGCGGGGTGAAGCCGCCGCCGGTCACCACGCGATCGGCCATGGCGAGGTAAAAATACATCTCGCCCAGGCTGTCGCCGAGCAGAAGGTCGATCTCGGGTGCCGTGCGGGCAAGCAGATTTTCGTCGAAAACCTGGCTGCGGCGGGCGAAAGCGATCCCCCGGCCCTGAAGCATCGCGGCCACCTCGTCAAAGCGTTCCGGCTTGCGCGGGACATAGACGATGAAAGGGTGGTCGGGCGCGGCGAGGCGGGTCTTGATGGCGTCAAGATAAAGATCATCCTCGCCCTCGACCGCCGAGGCGAAACAAATGGCCGGGCGCGCGCCGGCAAGGGCCTGCCGCGCGGCGGGCGCGGCGGCGACCAGGGCGGGCGGGATCGGCTGATCAAAGCGCAACTCGCCGGTGACATGGATGTTCCGCACGCCCACGGCAGCGAAGCGGTCGGCCTGAAGCTGCGATTTCACCAGGGCACCCGCGAAGCCGCGCATCACCGCCGGGCGCAGCGGAAAGCGGGCATCGCGTGCGATGCTTTTGGTCGGGTATTGGGCATTGCACATATACAGCGGCACGCCAGCAGCCCGCGCGGCAAAGACCATGCGCGGCCAGATCTCGATCTCCATCACCAGACCCAGCTTTGGCTGAAACGCCCGGAAAAAGCGCCTGAAGGCAAAGGAAAACTCCAGCGGCACCCAGACGGCGCGCAGTCGGTTCTGGGATCTTTCCAGCGCAAAGACACGTTCGGCCTCGCGCCGTCCGGCCGGTGTGAAATGGGTGGTGACGACGTTTTCGCCCCGCTCCAGAAGCGCGCGGATCAGCGGCACGGCGGAGCGCAGCTCGCCCAGCGACACGGCATGGACCCAGACCGCGCCGGGCAGCGGGTTGCCATAGCGGCCGAAGCGTTCGGCAAGGTGCCGGGCGTAAAGCGCATCCTTCCGCCCGCGTCGGCGGAGGTACAGAAGGATCGCTGGCAGGCAAAGCGCCCAGAGCAGCGACCAGAGGGCAAGAAAAACCCTCATCCCATCAGCCCCAGCAGGTCGCGCGCAAGCGGGGCGAGGCTGCCTTGCGCGTCATCCGAAAGGGATTTGGCGCGGGCGGCCATGGCTGTGTGGTCCTGGGCCAGAGCCTTGGCCAGCGTATCTGCCGTGACCGGCAGCGCCGCCCCTGCCCCGTCCAGCGTGGCGAAATCGGCTGCAAAATTAGCCACGTGCGGGCCGTGCAGAAGGGCCGAACCCAGGGCGGCGGCTTCCCAGGGATTGTGGCCTTCGGTCGGTCCGAAGGTGCCGCCGATCAGGCTGACGGGGCAGAGCCGATACCACAGGCCCAGTGTGCCGAAAGCGTCGGCGATATGGATCGCGGCGCTGGGTCCCTCGCCTGCCGATTGCAGCGTGGCGGCAAGGCCAAGGGCGCGGGCGGCGGCGGCGATTTCGCGGCCGCGCGGCGGGTCGCGGGGAACGATGACCAAAAGAGCGGACGGATTCTCGACGATAATCCGCGCGCTGGCGGCCAGGGCCACCGCCTCGTCCTCGGGATGCGACGAGGCGAGAAGCCAGGGCCTGCGGGTCGCCAGCACAGGCGCAAGGGCGGCGAGCACGGCCCCATCCACCGCCAGCGGCGGAGCGGCGGCCTTGAGCGCGCCGGTGACCTGCGGCGCGGGCGCGCCCAGCGCGGCCAGATGACGGGCGGTATCGGCATCCTGCGCCGCGACCATGCGGAAGCGCGACAGGAGATCGCCATAGAGACCCCGCGCCTTCTGCCGCCGGGTGAAGGCCTCGGCATTCATGCGGGCATTGACCAGGGCAAGCGGAATACCCGCCGCATCGGCCATGGCAACGGCATTGGGCCAGAGGTCCTGTTCCGCCCAGATCGACAGGTCAGGGCGCCAGTGGCGCAGGAAGCGGGCAAGATAGCGCGGCGCGTCGAGGGGGAGGAACTGGTGGAGGGTCCGGGGCGGCAGGTTCTGTGCCAGCACCTGCGCCGAAGAGCGGGCGGTGGAGGTGATAAGAAAGTAAAGATCGGGTGACTGGCGCGAAATCTCGGCGATCAACCCGCGCAGGGCAAGCACCTCGCCCAGGCCCACGGCGTGAAGCCAGACAAGGCGGCCTTCAGGGCGCGGGGCGGAAGTTTCGCCCAGCTTCTCGCGCCAGCGCGCCGGGTCTTCCTTGCCGCGCGCCAGCCTGCGGCGCAGCAACGATGCGGCCAGCGGGGTCATCGCCCGCGTCGCCGCGCGATAGGCCGCAAGCTGCCAGCCCATCAGCCGCCATCCGCAAAGGCTTTTTGCAGCGAGCGATCCCAGAAGGCGGGGTCGGCAAGGACCTGAGCAAAGCGGTCGGCGGCAAGGCCCTGGCCGAAACCCGCATCGCGGGGATGGCGCTGGCCCCACATCCGCGACAGGAAGCCGGCGATGGTGGCGCTGTCATAGGCCTCGCAGGCGGTCACCGATCCGGCATCCGAGCGGTTCGACTGGCGCGTGCCGATGTCCAGCGAGGGCAGGCCCAGGAAAGGCGCCTCGCGCACCCCGGCGCTGGAATTGCCGACCATGACGGCGGCGGATTTCATCAATTCGGAAAAATGCGCGAAGCGCATCGATGGCAGAACGCGGAACCGCGTTTTTGGCAGGGCGTCGAGCGTGGCGAAGATCGCCTCGGACCCCGGATCGTTGTTCGGCGCGATCACCACGAAATTCCGCCCCGACGCCGCGAGTGCGGCGAACAGCGCCTGGGCCTGCGCGCCCATCGTGGCCTGTTCGGACGTGACCGGATGAAAGACCGCGATGCCGAAATCATCGAACGGGATGGCGTAGCGCGCCTTCACCTCTTCCAGGGTGACGCCCGAAGGTTTGGCGTGGAAATCCAGCTCGGGCGAGCCGATGACATGGATGCTGTCGCCCGGCTCGCCCAGCGCCATGACCCGTTTTTTCGCCCCGTCGGAAGAGACGAAATGATGGGTGCAGAGCTTGGTGTTGCAGTGGCGGAAGACCTCGTCGATGGTGCCCGACACTTCGCCGCCCTCGACATGGGCCGAACGGATGTAATTCGTCGCGGCGACCAGCGCGCCCGCCAGCGCCTCGATCCGGTCGCCATGGATCACCACCAGATCGGGCCGGTGTTCGGTGACATAATCGGAAAAGCCCATGACCGTCTTGGCCAGAACGATGTCCTGCGGGTCGCCGGGGCGCTGGTTGACGAAATCATGCACCGCGACGCCGGGCATCCGGGCGACCTCAAGCTTGGTCAGGCCATAGCGGTCCAGCATATGCATCCCGGTGACGAAGAAGCCCACGTCATGCCCGGCATCGCGGGCGGCGGCGGCAAGGGGTTCGAGCTTGCCGAAATCGGCGCGGGTGCCGGTGAGGAAGAGGATCTGGCGGGTCATGGTCCTGCCCTTAGCACAGGGGGCGGAAATGTCACGGGCCTGTCACGGCGCGGCCGGGGCAAGGATGGCGCGGACCGCCGCCGCGATATCGGGGGCGATCAGGGCGACACCCGCCTGCGACAGGTGGTTGGTGTCGAAGAAATAGGGCACACCATCGGCATAGAGGGTGCAGACCTCGGGGTCGCAAAGCCGGTTGCTGACATCCAGCCGATGGGTCATCGGACCCGAAGGCGCGGCATCCAGCACCGCGCGGCTGTTCGCGGTCTGGTCGCGGAAGGCGGCGGCGGGATAGGTCAGCCGGTCGACCTTAAGCCCCTCTTTCCACATCATCCGCGCCACATGTTGCGGCACATGCCAGGCGCCCACGGGCAGCGGATAGACGATCAGCACCTCTTTGCCCGCCGCTTCCAGATCGCGCACCAGACCGGCGAATTGCCTTTGCAGATAGGCTTGCCGCTCTGCCTCGGGGATCGAGCCATCATTGTCGACCGGCACGGCATATTGCACATCGGGCAGGACATAGCCCGCGCGGGTGTCAAAGGGATCGCGCTCGATGTAATTGCCCCAATAGGCGTAAAGGATCACAAGCTTGATGTCCTTCTGCGCGATGACCCAGTCCTCGACGATCTGGTCAAAGGCGGCGCAGCCCGCGGCGGCCACGACCGGCGCATGGGTCAGCTGGTCGATGTTCTTCATGCCCGGAATGGCCGGACAGCCACCGATCGAAAACTCGCGCATCGGGTAATCCGGCAGGGCCTGCGCGATCTGATAGGCGGCGGCGGCGACATGGCTGTCGCCCCAGATCACGATCTGCGGCCCCTTGGCATCGGGATTGTGCAGGCAGGCCTCGGCGGGGTCCATGCCATCCACCTCGGTGCGGCCCCGGACGCATTTGTCAAAGGTGGGCGAGCGGCTTTCGCTATGGGCCAGCACGGCCTGCGCCTCGGCCGGAAGGCGGGCGCGATAGCCCTTGGTGACATGGCCGCCGATGGCAAAGGCGAACAGCGCCAGGAAGGTCACCCCCAGCAGCCAGCGGCGCGGGCGGGACAGCGGACCGGGGCGGCGGAAGGGTTGTTCGACCAGCGCCCAGCACAGCCCGGCCAGCGCCAGCGTCGCGGCGACCACCGCCAGCTTGGCGGCAAGGCTTTCGGCAGGGTGGCCCGAGATCGCCAGAAGGCTGATCATCGGGTGGTGGATCAGATAGGCGGAGTAAGAGATCAGGCCGACCGCGCGGAAAGGCGGGCTGGCCAGAAGCCGCCCCGCCGGGCCGGAGGCCCCGAACAGGACCAGAAGCACCGCGCCAAGCACGGGGACCAGCGTCGTCGGACCGGGCCAGCCCTGCGGTTCGGGCAGAAGGGTGACACCGATCAGGACAAGCGCCAGCCCGGCCAAAGCGAGGGCGGTGGCAAGAGCCGGGAACAGGCCCTGTGCGCGCGGCAGAAACACGGCGGCCAGGACGCCGGCCATCAGCTCCCAGAATCTTGTATGCAGCAGGTAGAAGGCCAGGGTCGGCTGCGCCTCGGAGGTCTTCAGCGCCACGGCGAGGCTGGCCAGGCCCAGCAGGGCCAGAACCGGCACCAGGGCGCGGCGGCCGAACCGGGCGGCCAGCGCCACAAGCGGCGGAAACAGCAGGTAGAACTGTTCCTCGACCCCCAAGCTCCAGGTGTGGAGCAGCGGGTCAAGCTCGGCCTCGGGGTTGAAATAGTCGATGCGGGTGTAGAACCAGACATTCGACAGGAAGGCGAGCGTGGCGGCGATGGCGCCGCCGAAATAGCGCAGGTCATGCGGTGTCATCTGCGTCCAGGCGAAGGGCAGGATGCACAGGATGACGGCGAAAAGCGCGGGCAGGATGCGGCGGATGCGCCGGGCGTAGAAGCGGCGATAGGTGA
The DNA here is from genome assembly GCA_041916535.1 of Fuscovulum sp. Classification (GTDB taxonomy): domain Bacteria; phylum Pseudomonadota; class Alphaproteobacteria; order Rhodobacterales; family Rhodobacteraceae; genus Pseudogemmobacter. The sequence goes on from JAYRZG010000012.1 coordinate 133,412, forward strand.
AGCTGCCCTCGGCGCGTTCGCGCAGCACGATGCCGCCGATCAGGAAGCCCGAGATCACGAAAAACACATCGACCCCGGCATAGCCCGACCCGGCGCCGGGCAGCGAGAGGTGGTAGAAGATGACCGACAGGACCGCGATGGCCCGCAAGCCGTCGATATCCGGGCGATAGCGCGTCGTGCCGTCTGATGCCTGCATGTCCCGTCCGCGCCGCAGCCTGTGGCGCGGTGATAGCGGTTGGACAGGGGGGCGACAAGAGTTCCGGGCAGCGTGCCGCCCGGCAAAACTTGACAGAGCGGGGCGCAGGTGAAATGCGTCTTGCCGCAAACGGAGGGGGATTTCATGCTGATAGCGGCGGCGCTGCGCCTGGCCCGGGCCGTTGCGATGCTGCTTTTCGGCGCGGGTCTGATCCAGCATGCCATCGCCCGCTTCGAACTGCCGACCCGGCTGTTGAATTTCACCGTCGCGCCCCAAACCGCCCTGCTTACCTCTTGCGTGCTGGCGGCGACCGCGCTGGCGCTGGTGCTGCCGCTGGTGCGCCGCGCGCCCGACCGGATGACCCGCGTGGTCGCGATACTGGGTCTGGTGGCGCTGGTGCTGGTGGTGCCCTTCACCTTCCTTGCCGCCAATTTCGGCTATGTCGATTTCGAGACGGTCATGATGTCGATGGCCGACAACCGTGCCACCGACATTGTCGACGTGGCGGTGAAGGATTTCGCCGGGCCCCTGGCCGAAACCGCGCTGACGACGCTTTTGCTGGCGGGTTCTGGCTGGTGGCTGATGCGGCGGATGCCCGCCTTCGTGCCGGTTCTGGGCGCGATTGCCCTGTTCGCCATCGTGACAAGCCAGCCCTCGGCGGCGCTTTATCGGCTGATCTTCCCCGACCCGGCGCTGAAGATGGTCAGCGGCAAGGACCTGGTCGCGCCCGAGATCGTCTCAGTGCCCGCCACCAAGCGCAATCTGGTGATCATCTATCTGGAATCGCTTGAGCGCAGCTATCGCGACATTCCGGCTTCGGCCGATGCCTTCGGACCGTTGGCGGCATTCGAGGATCGCGGCTTCTCGGCCCGCAACCTCGCCCAGATCCATGGCACGCATTACAGCGCGGCCGGGCTGGTGGCGAGCCAGTGCGGCATTCCGCTTCTGCCGCGCGGCCTGACCGATCCGAAGAATTTCGCCAGTTCCGCAGGCCTGACGCAGCATGGCATCAGCCGCTTCCTGCCCGGCGTGACCTGTCTGGGCGACCTGCTGTCGGCCCAGGGCTATGAAAGCGCCTATGTGAACGGTTCGGACACCGAGATCTTCGCCATCGGCAATTTCCTCAAGGACCACGGCATCGGCACGGTGCGGGGGCTGAAGACCGAATCGGAATTCGCCAATGTCGAGGGCACGAACACCTGGGGCGTGCCGGATACGGTGCTGTTCGATGTCGGCCTGCAAGAGCTGGACCGGCTGGCCGCGGGCGACGCGCCCTTCGCGCTGATGCTGTTCACCGCCTCGACCCATGGGCCGGGCGGCTATCTTGACCCCGGCTGCGACTATACCCCGCCGGTCAAGCCCCGTCGCGCCGACAGCCTGATGCCCGCGACGATCTATTGCACCGGCAAGCTGATCGAGAAATTCCTGTCGGATCTGGCGCAGCGCGGCCTGGCCGACGATACGGTCGTCGTCTTGATGAGCGACCATCTGGCGATGCCGAACACGATGGGCAAGGAGTTGACCAATCTTGGCGAGGCCCGGCGCAACTATTTCGTGGTGCTGAACGGCGCCGGGAACAGCGACGGGGTTCGCAGCGACCGCCCTGCAATCATGCCGGACATCTATCCGACAATCGTTGAATCTTTAGGCTTCAAGCTTAAAAATGGTGCAGGAAACCTGGGGCGGTCCCTGCTTTCATCTGATTTGACTCTCTCTGAACGGCTGGGTCACGATATCGTGAATCGCGCTCTGTTCGGAAATCCCGAGCTGCGACGTTTGGTCTGGACCGACCAGTAACAGTACTCATCTGCCCCGCAGCGGGCGCGTTTCCAGGATAACCCGCTTTCCACCGGCCCCTGCCGGGCGCTTTCGCGTCTGCCGGTCTGGTGTCTGGACCGCAATGATCTTTCTCAAGCAACAGAACCTTCTGTTCCTCAAGACGCACAAGACCGCCTCAACCTCGCTCGACATCGCTTTGTCCTGCGCGTCGCACGACGCCCAAGACATCATCACGCCCCTGCTGCCCGAGGATGAGGTCAAGCGCGCCGAGGCGGGCGGGCATCTGCCGCGGAACTGGGCCTGGCTGAAGCCGCGCGAGCGGCGCTATTTGCAGGACTTCGCCGCCTATCGCGCGACCGGGACGATCCCGTCGCGCTTCCTGCCAGGGGGCGAGGGCAAGCTTTATTCAAAGGCGGCGGCGCGGTTCTACAACCACATCACACCCAAGGCGCTGCGGAGCCGGGGCGCGGGCGAGATGCTGGACAGGGCCTGGCTGGTGACGATCGTGCGCCATCCCTATGAACAGACCGTCTCATGGGCCTGGCACCAGAAAACGCTGCGTGGCCTGGACGCCCCGCTGTCGCAGGTGATCGATACCGGGATCGCCCGCCGCTCGCCCAACCTTCCCTATCTCTTCGACCGCCGCCGCCGCCCGGATTTTGTGATCCGCTATGAGCATATGGCCGAGGATCTGGCCCCGGTGTCGGACCGGGTGGGGCTGGACCTTGCCGCGCATATGCCGGTGACCAAAGGGGGCCATCGCGGCGACCGCAAACCGGCGAGCGATATCCTGAGCGCGTCGCAGAAGGCCGCGCTTCAGGCGCGCGACAGGTTGATCTTCGAAAGCTTCGGCTACGAGCGTTAAGACGCTGGGAGATCGCGGGAATAGCCGAACAGGTCGAAGTCGCGGGCGTAAAGCGCGCGAACTGTCGCAAGCGTTCCGGCATCATAATAGCTGGCGGTACTGCGGCCCTTGACCTTGGCGCGGGTCGGGTTGATCCGCTCCATGCGGGTGCCGGGAAGGCCGACCTCTTCCATCACTTGCGCGAAGTCGTCGGCCAAGGTTTCAAAGCGCATCACCCGGTTGACCAGCAGCCGCCCTGCCCCGTCGACAAGCCAATGCGCCTGATCGGGCAGGGTGGAGAAGATTGGCACGAAAGGGCCGCGCTCGGTGGTCCGCCAGCGCAGGTAGTCGGCAAAGCTCATCGACGCGAATTCCGCCGCCTTCTTCGGATTGCGGAATTCCTTGAGGTATTCGTAATGCGATACGGCGTGATCAAAGGGATTGCGCACGACGGTGAAGCGGAAGAAGCGGTCAAAGACCTGCGGCCCCAGCTTGTCCCGCATCGCCGCGGCGGTTTCATGCTTGCGGAAATAGGCGCGGTCGGGCGCTTCGCGCAGCGGCAGCCAGCGCAGGGCGCGGCGCAGGGCTGTGCGGGTGCCGGTGACGGCATGGGGTTCCAGCGCCGCCGTCATCGCCGTGCCGGCCGTCTTCGGCACATGGACGAAGATGAAACTGTGCGACGTGGAAAGGATCACCCGCCGCCCCCCTTTAGCCCAGATCCGCCCATTTCAACTGGGTGTTCCTTGTCACGGCCCGCGTCAGGCGCTTGCCGACCACCTTGTCGAAATCATAGGCCGCGATCTCGCCGCTGCCCGGCCGCCGCGCCCAGATATCCTCCTCGCGGATCACATGGCCTGCCGGCAGATCGGCATCGGCCACGACCGAGCCGCGGGCAAAGCGGTAGACGTTTTCTTCCGGGGCAGAGCGTTGCTTGGGGTTGTTGGCGGCGATCCAGATTTCCTTGGACCGGTCGATCAGGAAGCGCAGCTCGGCCGGGTCCATCGAGTTGATGATATCCGGCCCCTTGCGATAGCGCGTGTCGGTGTAATGCCGCTCCAGGATACAGGCGCCCAGCGCCACCGAGGCCAGCGCCATCTCGGGGCCGATGGAATGGTCGGAAAAGCCGACGACCGCCTTGGGGAAGGCGTCTTTCAGCTCGGTCACGCCGCGCAGCGACACGATTTCCGCCGGGCTGGGGTAAAGGTTGGTGCATTCCAGCAGCGCATAGGGCACGCCCGCCGCGTCTAGGACATTGACCGAGGCGCGGATGGTCTCGATGGTCTGCATGCCCGTCGACAGGATCACCGGCTTGCCCTTGCGCGCGATGTGACGGATCAGCGGCAGGTTGTCGGCCTCGCCCGAGCCGATCTTGTAGGCAGGCACATCCAGCCCTTCCAGATAATCCGCCGCCGCCCGCGAGAACGGCGTCGAAATCCAGATCATCCCCAGGCTTTCGGTATAGCGCTTCAGCTCGGCCTCTTCGTCCAGGCTCAGGGCGCAGCGTTCCATCACATGCCAGATCGAGACATCGGCATTGGGCGGAAAGATCGCCTTGGCCTCATCCGTCATCTCGTCTTCCAGGATATGGGTCTGGTGCTTGATCATCTCGCAGCCCGCCCCGGCGGCCAGGCGAACCATGTCCTTGGCCACGGCCAGATCGCCGCCATGGTTGATGCCGATCTCGGCAATGACCAGCGGCGGATGGGCTGGGCCGATCTTGCGGCCGGCGATGGTGATCTCGTTGGGCATGGGGCGCTCCTTTGTGCGACGGTGCTGCACAAGGGCGTCGCGCTTGTCAAGAAAACGGATAGCGGGCCAGCAGATCATGGCGCGCGCCCTGCGGCGAGAGATGGCTTTCCCACAGGCACATGCCGCCGACCGGCCAGGGCCCGGCGCGGAAACCCGCGCCATCCGCGACGGCGCGTTCCAGCGCGGCGGTCTGGGCGAAACCGGGCGGGCGAAAATGGCCCAGCGTGACATGGGGCGAATAGCGGCGATGTTCGGGGTCCAGCCCCGCGCGGCGCGCCGCCTGTTCCACCTTGGCCTGCAGGCGCATCAGCGGTTCGGATGGCGCAAGCCCCGCCCAGACGGCCCGCGGCCTGTCGCCGCCGAACAGACCCAGCCCCTGAAGGTCAAGAGAAAAGGGTGCGAAGCGCAGGGCCGACCAGGCTTCATGCGCGGCTTCGAGGGCGGCTTCCGGCGCCTCGGCCACGAAAACCAACGTCAGATGAAGCTGCTCGGGCGGGGATTTCCGGGGCAGCGGCAGCAGGAATTGCTGCACCGCCAGGGCGGAGCGTAGGTCGTCGGGCAATTCAAGGCCAAGGAAGACGCGCCTCATCGCCGGGCCAGTTGGGCAAGGCGGTCACGGATTTCCGGGCGGACCGGTCCTTCGCGCGGCGCATCGACCAGCGTGTGCAGCATCTCTGGCGCGGGCGGCGGGCGGGCGCCGCCATTCCAGTTTAACGCCGCAAGCACGGACTGCGCCTCGGGCGGCAGGCGGTCGGGCAGGTCCTGCCCCGACAGATGGCCCCAGATCGCAGTCCATAACCGCCCGACCGACCAGGGGTTATACCCGCCGCCCCCGGTGACCAGCAGCCGGGGCGACAGCGGGCGCAGCGCGGCCAGCGCCTCCAGATAGGCATGGCCCGACAGGCACAGGCGCGACAGCGGATCTTCGGTCAGGCTGTCGGCGCCGCATTGCACCACCAGCGCCTGCGGGGCGTGTTCGGCCACGCGGGGAAGGATCAGCCCCTCCAGCACGGCCCGCGCCTCGGTATCGTTATAGCCGCGCGGCACCGGCAGGAAGAAGCCCGATCCCCCCGCCGTATCGGCGAGATGGCCGGAAAAGGGCCAGCGCCCCTCTTCATGCACCGAAATCATCCGCACCCGCGGATTGCCCGCAAAGGCCGCCTCCACCCCGTCGCAATGATGGGCATCCAGATCGACATAGGCCACCCGGGTCAGCCCGGCGCGCAACAGGACGGTGATCGCAAGCACGACATCGTTCAGATAGCAAAAGCCGTTGGCGCGGTCGCGCAGGCCATGATGGGTGCCCGCGCCCGGCACATGCACCACGCCTGCCGGGGCGGCGGCCAGCATCTCGGCCGCCCAGATCGCGCCCCCAGCCCCGGTGGCGGGGCGGCGGAACATCTGCGCGAAGACCGGGTTCGACAATGTGCCAAGGCCGTGACGGGCGCGCGTCGCCTCCGACACCTCGCCCGCCGCCTCGGCCCGTTCCAGCGCCGCGACATAGACAGGGTCATGCCACAGGGTGAGTGCGGCAGCTTTGGCGCGCGGGCTGGTGCGGTAGCGGTCGGGCGGCAGCCAGTGCAGCGCCCGGCAGAGGTCCATCACGGTCGAGACGCGCGGCACGCGCAAGGGATGGCTGCCACCATAGGACGAGCCGCGATAGATCTCAGAGCCAAGGAAGACAGGCCCCAGGACCTGCGCGGCCTGCGGCAGCCCGGGCTTCACGGCAAGAGGGCCTCGATCCGGTCGCGGATCGCGCCCGAAGGATTGGCGGCCGACCCCCAGGTGGCCTCGATCCCGCCATCCGGCCCCAGCAGCACCTTGTTGAAATTCCAACCCGGGGTGAAGCCCGCCTCATCCTTGACCCAGAGATAGAAGGGATGCGCCGCCGCGCCGGTGACAGGGGTAATCGTTGTCATCGGCAGGGTCAGGTCAAACCGCATCTCGCAATAGGATTTGACCTCGGCCGCGCTGGCCAGTTCCTGATTGAAGTCATTCGACGGGACCGCCAGGATTAGCACGCCCTTCGGCCCCAGATCCTCATGCAGCTTTTGCAGATCGTCGAATTGCCCGGCAAAACCGCAAAGGGAGGCCGTGTTCACCACCAGCACCGGATGGCCCTTCCAATCGTCCAGGTCGATCTTGCCGCCGTCGATCGCGTCGAAGCTGAAACCCGCCAGGGCGGGCAGCGGCAGGGCGGCGAGGGCAAGGCCCAAGAGGGCGGCACGGCAGAGAGGGATCATGGTGGACCTATGGCATGGCCGCTGCGGCGCACCGGGCCGCAAAAGAGCGGATATTCCCCGTATTATGGGGTTAGGCCTAGGAATATCAACGAATCCATGTGACGATATGCGGAATTTGGCACCCTCCGCGCATAAGGGGGGAACGGGCGGTTCTGAACGGATGAGCAGACAAGGCAAGATATCGGCCTCGCTTGACGACGGGGCGGTCGGCACGCATCGCCAGGTGGCGGCGCTGTGCTGGCGGATGCATGGCGGCGCGCCGGAAGTGCTGCTGATCACCAGCCGCGACACCGGGCGCTGGATCGTGCCCAAGGGCTGGCCGATGGCCGATCGCAGCGCCGCTGCAACCGCCGCGCAAGAGGCCTGGGAGGAGGCAGGCGTGCGCGGCGAGATCAAAGAGGCCAGCCTGGGCGCCTTCCATTATCCGAAACTCTACGACGATGCCGATCCGCGCCTGTGCAAGGTCGAGGTCTTTGCCCTGCGGGTTGAGGAGCTGGCCCATCGCTATCCCGAACGCGGCCAGCGCCGCCGCAAATGGTTCAGCCTGGCCAAGGCCGCGCGCCGGGTCGGCGAGCCGGAATTGCGCAGCCTGATCCTGGACTTTGCCGGCGATGCCTCCGCCGCCGGGGCCGGGACGGCCGCGACACCGTCTTGACCCTGCCGATGCGATGACTAGCTAAGGGATATCGCCCTGCGCCTGGCAGGGTCTTGGGCTGGAAAAATGATCCGCTACACGCTTGCCTGCGACAAGGAGCACCGCTTCGAAAGCTGGTTCGCCGATGCCGCCGCCTATGAGGCGCTGCGCACCGCCGGGCAGCTTTCCTGTCCGCATTGCGGCTCGGCCAGGGTGGCCAAGGCGCTGATGGCCCCGGCGGTCAGCCCGGCGCGGCGCGTCGAGGCGGCGAAAGCCGCAGCGAAGACCACCGCAGGGCGGCCCTCTCTGGCCGAACCGGCCAGCGAGATCGAGGCGAAGCTGGCCGAGCTGCGCCGCCAGGTTGAGGAAAACTCGGAATATGTCGGCATGAATTTCGCCGCCGAGGCCCGCCGGATGCATGAGGGCGAGGCGCCGGAACGCGCGATCTATGGCGAGGCCAAGCCCGACGAGGCGCGCAAGCTGATCGAGGATGGCGTGCCGGTCGCCCCCCTGCCCTTCCGCCCGCGCAGCAAGGCGAACTGACCGTAGGACAGGGCGAAACCCGCTGCATGGTGCGTTGGCCCGGAACCGCCTTTTCACCTCGTCCAAATTACTCCATCGGGAGGCCAATCCCCCATCGCCGAGGCCCGGCCCGACAGGGGGCAGGGCCGAGTTATAGACTTGCCGCCTTGCGCGTCGCGCACGCAAGGCGGCACCGCCAGATCAGCCGAGACGGGGGGAAAGGCTCAGTAGATATAGCGGATCTGTTCCGTCCAGAACCGCTCCATCCGGCGGAGTGCGGTGTTGATCTCGTCCATGCCGGAGGCGTCAACCAGCGCGCGTTTCTCGATCTGTTCGGCCTGGCGGGCGAAAAGTTCACTCAGCAGCCCGCGCACCTTGCGGCCCTTGTCGGTCAGGCGCACGCGCACCGAGCGGCGGTCGATTTCGGACCGCTGGTGGTTCATGTAGCCCAGTTCCACCAGCTTCTTGAGGTTGTAGCTGACATTCGAGCCCTGGTAATAGCCGCGGCTTTTCAGCTCGCCCGCCGTCACTTCATTCTCGCCGATGTTGAACAAAAGAAGCGCCTGGACCGAGTTGATCTCAAGGATCGCCAGCCGTTCGAATTCGTCCTTGATCACGTCGAGCAGCAGCCTGTGCAGCCGTTCGACCAGCGACAGGTTGTCGAGATAGCAGGAGAGGAACGCTTTCTGCGATCCATCAAGAAGGGGTTGGTGGATGGACATCTCGGGCTCCGCCTGTGTCAGACAGGGGAAGAATCGGCACAAAGCACAAACATTCCGTAAACTCGCGCCGATCTCTTTTCAATTCACCCGCGTTTGGCGCGGCGGCCGCCCTAGCCCCGCGCCAATCTGCCCCGCGCGAATACGGCGATGCGGGCGACCAGCGCCTCGGCCCAGGCGGGCGCGGCGGCGGTGCCCATGACCCAGGTGATCAGATCCTGGTCATTCTCGGCCAGAAGCCGGTCGTAAAGGTCCAGATCCTCGGTCGAAAGCGCGGCCAGATGCGCATCGGCATAGGGGCCAAGCACGAGGTCCATCTCTTTCGTGCCGCGCCGCCAGCTGCGCATCGCCATGCGTTTCAGCCGGGCCGAAGGGTCCTCTGCCACCATGATCACGCCACGGCGCGCAGAAGCGGACGCAGGCGGCGCTCGACCGCGGCGATCTCGGCGGCCAGCGCCGCCGCGCGGGTCTGCAGCCGCGCCAGATCGGCCAGCGCCGCAACCGCCGCATCGGGCGCCTGCGTGGCCTCGCCCGCCGGGGCCTCCAGCCCGTCGCCTTCCGCCGTCAACAACCAGCGCAGCGAGACGTTCAGCATGCCCGCCAGCATCTGCAAGCGGTTGCCGCGCGGCTCGGCCAGGTCTTCCTCCCAGGCTTGCAGGGTGGTCAGCCGCACGCCCAGGCGCTGCGCCAGGTCTTCCTGGCTCAATCCCGCCGTTTCGCGCGCGCCGGCGAGCCTGTCGCCAAAGGTCGCCACATCCGCCGCGAACCAGGTGCTGCTTTCCGCCATCTTGCCTCTCCTTCTTCTCGATATCGCTTGTATGACCGGGGCGGCGACCATAAGACCCTTGACCGAAAAGCGCAAACCGATGGCCCCGCCATCGCTTCAGGAGCCCCGCACATGGCCTTCCTTTCCGACACGCTGGCCCGCGTGAAACCCTCGCCCACGATCGCCGTCACCACCAAGGCGCAGCAGTTGAAGGCCGAGGGCAAGGACGTGATCGGTCTTGGCGCGGGCGAGCCCGATTTCGACACGCCCGAGCATATCCGCGACGCGGCCAAGCGGGCGATCGACGCCGGCAAGACCCGCTATACGGCGGTCGACGGCATCCCCGAGCTGAAGGCGGCGATCTGCGCCAAGTTCCTGCGCGAGAACGGGCTGACCTATACGCCGCAGCAGGTGTCGGTCGGCACCGGCGGCAAGCAGATTCTCTATAACGCGCTGATGGCGACGCTGAACCCGGGCGACGAGGTGATCATCCCCGCGCCCTATTGGGTCAGCTATCCCGACATGGTCCTTCTGGCGGGCGGCACGCCTGTGCCGGTGGTCGCGGGGATCGAGACCGATTTCAAGCTGACCGCCGAACAGCTTGAGGCCGCGATCACGCCGAAGACCAAGTGGTTCATCTTCAACTCGCCCTCGAACCCGACCGGCGCGGGCTATACCGAGGCCGAACTGCGCAAGCTGACCGATGTGCTGATGCGCCACCCGCATGTCTGGGTGATGTCGGATGACATGTACGAACATCTGGTTTTCGACGATTTCAAATTCGTCACCCCGGCCCAGATCGAGCCGGGTCTCTATGACCGCACGCTGACCTGCAATGGCGTGTCGAAAGCCTATGCGATGACCGGCTGGCGGATCGGCTATGCCGCCGGTCCCGTCGCGCTGATCAAGGCGATGGGGACGATCCAGTCGCAATCGACCTCGAACCCGTCCTCGGTCAGCCAATGGGCCGCGCTCGAGGCGCTGACCGGCCCGCAGGAATTTCTGGGCGAATGGCGCAAGGTTTTCCAGGGTCGCCGCGATCTGGTCGTGTCGATGCTGAACCAGGCGCCCGGCCTGCGCTGCCCGCGCCCGGAAGGGGCCTTCTATGTCTACCCGGATATCTCGGGCTGCATCGGCAAGGCCACGCCCGGCGGCACGGTGATCATTAATGACGAGGTTTTCGCAACGGCGCTTCTGGAGGAAAACGGAGTGGCGGTGGTGTTCGGCGCGGCCTTCGGCCTTTCGCCCAACTTCCGCGTCAGCTACGCTACCTCGGACGAGGTGCTGCACGAAGCCTGCGCACGCATCCAGAAGTTCTGCGCCTCGCTTGTCTGAAAGGACCGCATGGCCGACCGGATCACCGCCAACCTGCCCAGCCGCGATTTCGCGGCCACTGCGGCCTTTTACGCCCGGCTGGGCTTTGGCGAGGGGTTCCGCGACAGGGGCTGGATGATCCTGGCCCGCGGGCCCCTGGTGCTGGAATTCTTTCCGCATCCTGGGCTTGACCCGAAGGCAAGCTGGTTTTCCGCCTGTATCCGGGTCGATGACCCGGACGCGCTTCTGGCCGAATGGCGGGGGGCGGGCCTGCCCGGGGATGACAGGGCGATCCCGCGCCTGACCGGCTTCTTCAAGCCCGGCACCGCGCCGCGCATGTTCGCGCTGGTCGACCCCGATGGCTCGCTTCTGCGGGTGATCGACAATGCAGATGCGGGCGAGGATTTGGGGGAGGCACGCGATGGCGGGTGAGCTGCCGGACTATTACTTCCGCATCCGCGAGAATGGCGCGGCGGTGTTCCGGGTCGATACCGAGAACCGCCAGCGCCGGATCGAGCTGATCGAGATCGCCGCCGTCAATGTGAAGAACGGCAATATTAAGCCGCATGGCGAGACGAAGCTGACGCAAGCCGAGCAGAAGCTGATCGCCGACTGGCTGGCCGAACGCCGGGCGCTTCTGGAACGGCGCGACCTCGACGACATCCTGCGCGCGGTCGATCACATGAACCTGACGACGCAATGGGCACAGGCCAAGGCCACGGACGCGCAGCTTGAGGCGGTGACCGACACGCTTCTCCTGGCGATGCACGATCTGCGCATGGTCCTGGTCCGCAAGAAGGCCGAGCGGCTGGGCAAGGCAGAGGCGCCCAAGGCTGCGGAATAGCGGGCTGCGGAATAGCGGGCCGCGCAATCGCCAGACCCCGTGGGGGATGCAAGGATGGCCAGGCAATGACAGGGGATCGCGCAGGGCACTGGGACAAGGTCTTCGCGACAAGACCCGACGATGCCGTGAGCTGGCATGAAGCGGTGCCGCAGACCTCGATCGACCTCCTGCTGCGCGCGGGCTTCACACCGGGGACTTCGGTGATCGATATCGGCGGCGGCGCGTCGCGGCTGGTGGACCATCTGCTTGCGCTGGGGGCCGGGGACATGACGGTGCTGGACATCGCGGCCCCGGCGCTGGCGACCGCGCGGGCCAGGCTGGGAACAGCGGCCGAGCGGGTCGTCTGGATCGCCGCGGACGTGACGCGCTGGCAGCCCGCGCGCCGCTACGACATCTGGCACGACCGGGCGGCCTTCCATTTCCTGACAGATCCCGAGGACCGCGCCGCCTATGTCGCGGCGCTTCACGGCGCTCTTGGCCACGGCGGCCATGCGGTGATTGCCACTTTTGCGCCGGACGGGCCCGAACGGTGCAGCGGCCTGCCGGTCCTGCGCTACAGTCCCGAAACCCTGGCGGCGGCGCTGGGGTCCGCCTTCCGGCTGGTGGAAAGCCGCAGCCATCGCCACCTGACCCCGTCTGGCGCGGCGCAGATGTTCCAGTTCAGCCTGCTGCGGCGAAACTAGATCTGTTTTTCTGGCATCTGCACGACCAGCCCTTCCAGCGCCGGCGTGACCTTCAACTGGCAGGTCAGGCGCGACCGGACGGGATCGGGCTCATAGGCGAAATCCAGCATGTCGGCTTCCATCGCGTCCTTCTTGGGCAGACGGTCCACCCAGGTCGGATCGACATAGACATGGCAGGTCGAGCAGGCGCAGGCGCCGCCGCAATCGGCCTCGATGCCGGGAATGCCGTTGTCGCGCGCGCCTTCCATGACGGTCAGCCCGTTCGGCACTTCGACCTCGTGCCGCTTGCCGTTGAATTCGACGTAGGTGATCCGTGCCATGGGGTCCTCGAGACTGCTTCTTGCGCGCGACCATCGACTTAGGCGAATTCGCGCGGCTTTGCCAGAGGGGGCGCGCGTGGTCCGAAAGCCACGCCGGGCACGGAGGCCGCCGCCACGCCCCTTTCAAGCAAGGCGGCACGGGTCTATCCTGCGCGCCGAACGACCCGGACCGGACCGGGCAGATACAGGCCATGACCCCGACCCGACCGATCGCAGCCCTTCTGCCGATGCTCCTGCTCGCCTGTCTGGCGGGCTGCGTGGGGGCTGCGCGTGACCCCGAAGTCGGGCGCGGCGATTTCGCGGCGGAACTGATCGATCTGCGCGGCGCCGAAGGCCCGCCCAAAGGGCCGGCAGATGCCTGTTGGCAATCCGACATCCGTCCGGCGGTAATCGAGACGGTGACCGAGCAGGTGATGGTCAAGCCCGAGGTGGTGGCCGCGGACGGGGCTGTGACACCGGCGGTCTTCGCCACCCAGACCCATCAGCAGATCGTGCAGGATCGCGGCACCGTCTGGTTCCGCGCCCCCTGCCCCGTCGAGATGACGCCCGAATTCATCGCCACGCTGCAACGCGCGCTCAAGGCGCGGGGCCTGTACCTGTTGCCGCTGACCGGCAGTCTGGATGCGCCCACCCAAGCCGCGGTCCGGCGCTATCAAAGCCCGCGCGGCCTGGACAGCGGCCAGCTTTCGCTGGCCGCCGCCCGCGCCCTGGGGCTGGTCGCGACCGCACCGGACGATCTTTAACGCCATGGACCCCAAAGCGCTGCAAGCGGCATGCGAGGCGGAACTGGCGCGGCTCTGGGCCGAGAATGCCGATGGCGCGCATGATCTGGGGCATGTCCGCCGCGTCCTGGCCAATGGGCGACGCATCGCGCTGGACGAGGGCGGCGCCGACGAGACCGTGCTGATCCCCGCAGCGATCCTGCATGACTCGGTAAACCTGCCTAAGGATCATCCCGACCGTGCTAGGGCCTCGCGCCTGTCAGGCCAGGTCGCGGCGCGGTTCCTGGCAAGCGTGGCGGATTATCCCGCCGCTAAAATCCCCGCCGTCGCCCATGCCATCGAGGCGCACAGCTTTTCCGCCGGGATCGCGCCAGAGACGCGCGAGGCGGCGATCCTTCAGGATGCCGACCGGCTTGAGGCGCTGGGGGCGATCGGCCTGGCGCGGATGTTCCTGGTCGCCGGGCAGATGGGCGGGGCACTGTTCGATGCCGACGATCCGCTGGCCCGCCACCGCCCGCTGGATGACCACCGCTTCGCGCTGGACCATCTGGAGGTGAAGCTTTTCCCCGTCGCCGCAACGATGCGCACGGCGGCGGGCCGCGCGATGGCGCAAGAGCGGGTGGAATGGATGGAGGCCTTCCGCGCCCGGCTGCTGCGCGAGGCGCAATAGCATAGGGCGGCCCGGTCACCCGGCGCCGCCCCTTTTCGTTTCACGCCGGCCTTACTCGAGCGACAGCGCCACGAAGCGCGGATCGCCATTGCGGCGGATCAACAGCAGCAGGGATTTGCGGCCCGCCGACTTGGCCTCTTGGATGCGGTCCTGCAAGTCTTTGAGTCGCATAACTTTCTGCTGCCCCGCTTCGGTGATGATATCGCCTTCGCGCAGGCCCTTGGTGAAAGCCTCGGTCGTCTGGTCCACCTTTGTCACCACCAGGCCTTCGGCCCCCGCCTCAAGCCCCAACTTGCTGCGCAGCTCGTCGGTCAGGGGGGCCAGCGTCAGCCCCAGAAGGTCCATCTCATTCGGTTCCGCCGGCGCGGGGGTCGCGGCCGGGAAGGCCTTGGCCTCTTCATCCTCGCGGCGGCCCAAAGTCACCTGCAGCGTCTCGGTCTTGCCCTCGCGCAGCACCACGACCGGCACCGCCTCACCCACCGGCGCATCGGCAACGCGGCGGGTCAGGCTGTTGGCATCGGTCACCTCGTTGCCTGCGAACATGGTGATCACATCGCCCGCCTTGATGCCTGCGGTCTTCGACGGCCCGTCCGGCACATCGGTGACCAGCGCGCCCTTGGCTTCCGTCAGGCCCATCGACTCGGCGATGTCCGGCGTCACGTCCTGGATGCGCACGCCCAGCCAGCCGCGCCGCGTCTCGCCGAACTGCTTGAGCTGGTCGACGACCTTGGACACGACATTCGACGCCATCGAGAAGCCGATGCCGATCGACCCGCCATTGGGCGACAGGATCGCGGTGTTCACGCCGATCACCTGGCCGTCCATGTTGAACAGCGGCCCGCCCGAATTGCCGCGGTTGATGGCGGCGTCGGTCTGCAGGTAATCGTCATAGGTGCCCGACAATTCGCGGTTGCGGGCCGAAACGATGCCCGCGGAAACCGAGAAGCCCTGACCCAGCGGGTTGCCCATGGCGACGACCCAGTCGCCCACGCGGGCAAGATCGGAATTGCCAAACTGCACATAGGGCAAGGGCGCGTCAGCCTCGACCTTCAACAGCGCGATATCGGTCTTGGGGTCGGTGCCGACAAGCTTCGCGGGCAGTTTCTTGCCCGAGAAGAACTCGATCTCGATCTCATCCGCCCCTTCGATCACATGGTTGTTGGTGACGATGTAGCCGTCCTCGCTGATCACGAATCCCGAGCCCAGCGCCTCCGAGCGCTGCGGCTCTTGCGGGTTGTTCTGGTCGGGGAACAGATCCTCGAAGGGGCTGCCCGGCGGCACCAACGGATTGCCGCCGCTCGATGCGGCCACCGTGCTGGTGGTGGTGATGTTCACGACCGAGGGGCTGATCTTGTCGGCAAGGTCGGCAAAGCTTTCCGGCGCGCCGAAGGCGAAGACCGGGGCGGGGGCAGAGAAGGCCAGCCCCGCGCTGAGCGCCATGGCCAGAAGCGTGCCCGATCGCAGGCGGGTCATAAGGGAAGTGGGATGAACGGACACGGCTCGTGGCTCCTCTACTCCGTTGCGCATCTGCGCGGGCGGCGGGCCATGCGGCGCGGCCCCGCTCGGGTTCTGAAGAAACAGTGCGGCAAGGCGTTGCGCAATGCAAACCCCGTCGCGGTCTTTCAAGCCCGTGTGAAGTCCTGACACAGTCGCGCGGGGATCGCACCCCTCTGCAGCGCGGCACCTCTCGTCTGGGAGAAAACACTCCGGCGGCCGCGCCGGGATGCGCCTCAACCGCCCAGCGCCCTGGCCGCCCAGACCAGCACGACACCGAGGGCCAGCGCCCCCAGGCCGATCATGCGCCGCCGTTCGGGCGGCATCTCGGCCAGATGGCGCAACAGGTCTTCCATGCGCAAAGGGGCCAGCGCAAGCGCCAGCCCCTCGACACAAAGCACAAGGCCGATGGCCAGAAAGACCACACTCACGGAGCGGTCGGAGCAGCCGGGGTAGCCGGAGGCTCTGCCCGGTCACCGCGCAGATAGTCGAAGAACTCGCTGTCCGGCGTCATCACCATCGAGGTCTGGCCGCTGCGCAGCGCCGTCTCATAGGCGCTGAGCGAGCGGATGAAGGCGAAGAACTCGGGGTCCTTGCCGAAGGCATCGGCCAGAAGGCGGTTGCGTTCGGCATCGGCCTCGCCGCGGATCACGTCGGCCTGGCGCCGCGCATCCGAGGTCAGTTCGACCACGGTACGGTCCGCCGCCGCGCGCACGCGCTGCGCCGCTTCGCCGCCGCGGGCCTTTTCGTCCGCCGCCTCGCGTTCGCGTTCCGCCCGCATCCGGGCAAAGGTCGCGGCAAGGTTCTGCTCGGGCAGGTCGGTGCGGGTCAGCCGCACGTCGATCACATCGACGCCCAGAGCCTCGGCTTCGCGCCGGGCGATTTCCAGGATCTGGTTCATCAAGGCGGAACGGTCCTGGCTCAGCACCTTGTCCTGCGTGGTGCGGCCCAGCACTTCGGGAATAGCCTGGGTCAGGATATTGCCCAGAAGCACCTGCGCCCGGTCTTCGCCGCCAGTGCCGACCGACTGGCGGAAGGCCACGAGATCGGTAATGCGCCAGCGCGCGAAGGCATCGACCACCAGACGGCGATCCGACAGCAGCGTCACTTCGATCGGCGCGGTCTGCAGGCCAAGGATACGGTCTTCGTAATAGACGACCTCCTGGATGAAGGGGATCTTGAAGCCAAGACCGGCGTCTTCCTTGACCTGGGTGACCTCACCGAATTGCAGGACCAGCGCCTTCTTGCGCTCGTCCACGATGAAGACCGAAGACAGCGCCGTGACCAGCAGCACCACGACGACAGGAACGATATGGATCGCGCGCATCAGTTGGTCCCTCCGGTCCCGGCTGCGGCCCCTGCGGCGGGCGCGGCGCCCGGCGCCGGACGGGCCAGCTCGTTCAGCGGCAGGAAGGGCACGACGCCCTGGCCGCCTTCGGCCCCACCCTGCACGCCATCAAGGATCATCAGGTTCATGCCGCCCAGAACTTTCTCCATCGTTTCCAGATAAAGCCGCCGCCGGGTGACCTCGGGCGCCTTCACATATTCCTCATAGACCGAAAGGAAGCGCGCCGCCTCGCCCTGGGCCGAGTTCACCGCATTGGCGCGATAGGCCTCGGCCTGTTCCAGAAGCTGCGCCGCCTCGCCGCGTGCCCCCGCCGTGGCCTTGTTGGCATAGGCATCGGCCTCTTTCTCCAGCCGGTCGCGTTCCTGCTGCGCAGCCTGCACTTCGCGGAAACTGTCGATCACCTCGCGCGGGGGCTGCGCCCGTTGCAGGTTGACCCGGATGACGTTGATCCCGGCATTGTAGCTGTCAAGCGTGGTCTGCACCGCCTTGCGCAGATCCGAGGCGATCACGCCACGGTCGCGGTTGAGGATCGGCGACAGTTCCGACCGCGCGATGATGTCGCGCATGGCGCTTTCGCTGACCGCGCTGATCGTGGCTTCGGGATCGACCAGGTTGAACAGGTATTTCTCGGGGTCCGAAATGTTCCAGACCACCTGAAAGCCGATATCGACGATGTTCTGGTCGCGGGTCAGCATCAGCCCGCCATCGACGGCGGCGCTCATCCCGATCTCGGTCGACCGTTCGCCCGTGACCTGCACCTTCTCATAGGTGACCAGGGGCCAGGGCGCGAAGTTCAGGCCCGGTTGGCCAACACCTGCGGCCTCGCCCAGGAACAGCTCGACCGAGCGTTCTTCCGTGCGCACCGTGTAGAAGGACATGAAGGCCCAGGCCGCGACCAGGGCCAGCACGCCCAGCGCGATGCCCTGCGGCGTGAACAGCGGGTTCGGCCCGCCGCGCTGCGGCCCGCGCGCGCCACCACCGTTGCCGTTGCGGCCACGCCCGCCCATCAGGACGCGCAGCTGTTCCTGACCCTTGCGCATGATCTCGTCGATCTCGGGCATGGGCGAGCCGCCCTCGGTCGGACGCCGTCCGCCCGGGCGGCGGTCATCGTCGCCCTGCCCCCGGTTGCCGCCGCGATCGTCATCGCCGCCGCCGCCACTGCCTCCGCCGCCCCAAGGGCCACCGCTTCCCGCCATTCACCTGTCCCTTTTCTGTCCTTGCCGCCCTAACTGTGCATCCTTCGCCGAATTTCAAGCGAAATCCGGCCGATCCTTACGCCTTTCGCACCGGAGACCGCATGGTCACCAGTTCCTCGGCCATGGTCGGATGCACCGCGACGGTGCGGTCAAAATCCTCTTTCGTCGCCCCCATCTTCACCGCGATGGCGGCAAGCTGGATCATCTCGCCCGCTTCCGGCGCGACGATATGACACCCCAGCACCTTGCGGCTTTGCTGGCACACGATCAATTTCATCAGCACCCGGTCCTGCGCACCCGCGAATGCGCCACGCATCGGGCGGAAGCTGGTGGCATAGACCTCGATCGGGCCCTTGGCACGGGCTTCCTCCTCGGTCAGCCCCACCGTGCCCAGTTCCGGCTGTGTGAAGACCGCCGCCGGGATCATCTCGTGATCCACCGGGGTCGGCACGCCGTCAAAGACGGTGCGCGAGAAAGCCATGCCCTCGCGGATCGCCACCGGGGTCAGGTTCACCCGGTTGGTCACATCGCCGATGGCATAGATCGAAGGCACGGCAGTCTGGCTATAGGCATCGACCACCACTTCGCCACGCCGCCCGATGGCGACGCCCAGATCTTGCAGACCCAGCCCCGCACTGTTCGGCGCGCGGCCCGTGGCGAACAGGACGGCATCATAGGTCGCCTCGGTGCCATTGGTCGCCTTGACCCAGACCGGCCCGCCCGATGCGCCATCCGGCGCGCGGCTTTCGCCCGCAGGCGGCCCCATGCCGCCGCCGGTAACCGTGCCGGAAAGGGAATGGTCGACCCCCGCCCCGGCCATTTCAAGAATGTTCGTGCCGCAATGCAGGTTGATGCCGCGTGCCCTCATCGCCTCGGCCACCAGACCCCGCGCCTCGTCGTCGAAGCCGCGCAGGATCTGCGCGCCCCGGTAGAATTGCGTCACTTCGACGCCCAGCCCTTGCAGGATGCAGGCCATCTCGCAGGCGATGAAGCCGCCGCCGACGATCAGGATCGATTTCGGCAGC
This sequence comes from Fuscovulum sp., assembly GCA_041916535.1. GTDB lineage: Bacteria > Pseudomonadota > Alphaproteobacteria > Rhodobacterales > Rhodobacteraceae > Pseudogemmobacter. Next base: position 152,480 of record JAYRZG010000012.1, read on the forward strand.
CGATCCATCAGGAAGATGTCGTCCGACACCAGCCCAAGTTCGGCCCCGGGCATGTCGGGCCGTTCCGGCCGCCCGCCGGTGGCAACAAGGATATGCTTGGCGGTGAACCGCCGCCCATCGGCCAGTTCGACCGTGTGGGCATCGGCCAGACGCGCCCAGCTGTCATGGATGGTGACGCCCGACCCGTCCAGCAGGCGGCGATAGACGCCTTCCAGCCGGTCCAGCTCGGCATGCAGCCTGGCGCGGAAGGCAGGCCAGTCGAAAGCGCCGTCGGCAATGTCCCAGCCATAGGCCCGCGCCTCGGCCGGCATTTCACGGAAGGATGAGGCGAAGACCATCAGCTTCTTCGGCACGCAGCCCCGGATCACGCAGGTGCCGCCCATACGGCTCGCCTCGGCCAGCGCCACCTTCGCGCCCGCAGCCGCCGCCATCCGCGCCGCCCGCACCCCGCCCGAGCCGCCGCCGATGACGAAAAGATCAAGGTCGAAAGTCATGCATCCCGCTCCGCTGCCCCGGCTGCAAGAACACCTAAGCCATGCGCCGGGCCAACGGAAGCCTGCCGGGGCGCGAACCGCCATGCAAAAGCCCGGCGCGAGGGGCACCGGGCTTCACAATCTTGGCAGATGGCGCGTTGGCTCAGTCCAGCGTCTCACCCCAGGCCGCAGCCAGGCCTGGACGGTAGCTGGTGGTCAGGTTGTTGCGCTTGCCGGTGCTGGCGCCCAGCGGGATGCGGATGCCAAGCGAGTAATACTCGTCATAGCCATTGTCCTCGGTATTCGCGGTCAGCTTGACCTTCTCATAACCGAAGGTGCCGATCAGCCGGTCGTGGAACTGATAGTCCACCGCCAGGCCCATGGCCGCATATGTGCCCCAGTCGCCTTCGTCTTCGTAGACATTGTCCGAGCGGCCCTTTTCGTAATCGACCGTCACCGAAAGCTTGTCAAAGCTGGCCGAAACACCAAGCCGACCAAACCCGCCGACAAAGCCGGTGTCCGTGCCATCGCCCATCATGTCGGCGCGCCCCGCCTGGGCAAAGACCGAGAGGGCCGACAGCGTCGGAACCACGCCTGTGGCGGCAATGTCATACTGCGCTTCGAAGCCGTACAGCTTGCCCGAGACATAGCCGTTGAAATCAGGCGAATTGTCGCCCTGGAACTGGTTGCGGCCCCAGAAGGCGCCGAGATAGGCCGGGCCAAGGTTGCGGCCGAAATGGAGACCGAAAGAGCGCGCGCCACCGGCGGCGACATCTTCATAATCCTCGCCGTCAAGGTTGCGGCGATAGATGTTCAGGTCGCCGAAAACGCGCCAGTCATTGAAGGTCGTGCCGACCCAGCCCGAGGCCTTGTAGGCCTGCTGCGCCAGGCGCTCGTGGGCATCGTCGGTGCTTTTGAGCGGTGCGCGGCCAAAAGACAGCGCGACATCGCCCTCAATCGTCTGGGCGTTCGCCAGCGACGGCAGCGCCGCAAGGGCAAGCATGACCAGCCCCAGGGTGGTTTTCATGGTTCACTCCAGTGCGAACTGCTCGTCCGCCGCATTTCCGGTCTAATTTGAACAGGGTCGCCGACGGAAAGAAGCGCACCCCTTGGGCCCGGAAAAACCCAGAGAAGCGGCCAAGTCAATTCCGCGACGTAAACCCCTCATCGAAGTGTAGCTTCAATGTCACCCAAGCCGCCCAAGGGGCTGCGGGCGCGGGCGGCCGGTCGGGGTTGCAGGCCGCGGCCGCGTGGAGCCGTTCCTAATCCATATCCGCGAAGATATTGTCCGTGGGCGCGAAATGGATCTGCTCGTCCTCGACCCTTCCGGTGTTGATGTCGCGCAGGGTGATACGGCCATCGGGATGGCCGATCACCACGATGTCGCAGATGTCGATGAAGAGGCCATTCTCGACCACGCCGGGGATCTGGTTCATCACCAGCGCCAGTTGCCGCGCATTGCCGATGCGCGACAGATGCAGGTCCAGGATGTAATTCGCCTCATCCGTCACCAAAGGCCGGTCGCCGTTCATCCGCAGCGTCACGTCGCGGCCCAGCACGTCCATGGAGACCAGCGTTTCCTCGATCAGCGCCTTGGTTGTCTGCCAGCCAAAGGGAATCACCTCGACCGGCAGGGGAAAGGCCCCCAGCGCGCTGACCTCTTTCGCGGCATCGGCGATCACGATCATCTGGTCGCTGGCCGTCGCCACGATCTTTTCATGCAGCAGCGCCGCGCCGCCGCCCTTGATCAGGTTCAGGTTGGGATCGAACTCATCCGCGCCGTCGATCGTCAGGTCCAGCCATTTGGCCTCATCCAGACTGCGGACCGTGATGCCCAGGCTTGCCGCCAGTTCGGCCGTCCGGCGGCTGGTGGGAACCCCCACGACGCGCAACCCTTCCTCGCGAATCCGTTCGGCCAGGCAGCGCACCATCCAGGCGGCGGTCGACCCGCTGCCAAGGCCCAGCTTCATCCCGTCCTCGACAAACTCCACCGCGCGCTTGGCAGCCACGAATTTTGCCTTGTCGATGGGGTTCAGATCGGCGGACATCGGCGGCGCTCCTTGCGGGGTCGGGTTCCCGGGAATTAGCGCAAACCCCCTGCAAGGGCGAGAGGCAATTGCCGCGCGCGGGGCGGATTGCCGCCAGGAAGGCGCAGGCCGGATTACGAAAAGATCATCAATCCCGCGACAACCGAGACGAGAACGAAAAGGGGCATGGCGACTCCGCAGATTGGCGATTCCGGTTCTTGGATCATGGCAAACGAGAGTTAAGCATGAGTCAAGGAAATCGCCCCGGAAATGCCGCTCAAAGGCCACTTTTTTCATACTCTTGCCATATTTTTGCCGCAATACATCACGGAAGATGACAATTATCCACGTCTCGTGCACTCTAGGCGGGATACTGCCCCAGTGGTCAGCCATGTTCCGCCTGCATATATCTCCCGACACAGCCGCAACCGTCCTTCGCCTTGCCGCATTGCAGGGTAGGGTTGCGCTCGACCTTGTTCCGATCGACCGCTCCGGCGCCGGGCTGGACAGCCCGGCCTATCGCAACCTGAATCCCACCGGCACGATCCCCGTTCTGGAAACCCCGCAGGGCCCGGTCTCGGAAACCGGCGCGGCACTTCTGTATCTCTCCGACAGCCATGGCCTTGGCCCCGGCCCCGCAGACGCGCTGCGCCCGGCTTTCCTGAAATGGCTGTTCTACATCTCGAACACCCTGCATCCCGACCTGCGCCAGCTGATCCGGCCCTGGCGTTTCGCCGCGCCCGAGGCCGAGGCCGGCCAGGCCAATCTGGCCGCGGCCCGGGTTCTGGGCGCCCTCGCGTTGATCGAAGAGGCGATGCGCAGCACGCCGCAGCTTTTCCCGCCGCTTGGCCCGCTATCCGCCTATCTGCTGATGCTGACCCGCTGGGCCGCGCAATATCCCGCCGGCCACCCGCCCTGGTTCCGGCTTGAGGCCTTTCCCGACCTTGCCGCCCATGCCGCCCTGGCCGAAGCCCTGCCCGCGGCGCGGCAGATCGCGGAGGAGGAAGGTCTCGGGGCCACGCCCTTCACCCGCCCGCCCAGGGCCGCGCGCCCCTCGCCCTGACGCCCGCACCGCAGCCAGCGTCGCTTTCCGCCTTTCGTCCGGCCTCTGGCCGCGCCATGGTGCGCCAGCACGACAACCGGGGCCGCCGCAATGTTTCTTTCCGTCTTCGACATGTTCAAGGTCGGCATCGGCCCCTCGTCCAGCCACACGATGGGGCCGATGGTCGCCGCCGCGCGCTTCCTTGACCTGTTGCGCGCCTCGCCCTTCCACGCCCATGGGCTGCGCGCCAGCCTGCATGGCTCACTCGCCTTCACCGGCGTCGGCCATGCCACCGACCGCGCCACCATCCTTGGACTGGCCGGCTTCTCGCCGGAAACCTATGACGCCGCCAAGGCCGAGGCAGCCCTTGCGACGATCCGCCAGACCCATCGCATCGAAGCCCCCGGCCTGCCGCCCCTGAGCTTCGATCCCGGCAGGGACCTTCTCTTCGATTACGGCCCCCCCCTGCCCGGCCATGCCAATGGCATGGTGCTGCGTGCGACCGATGCCGAGGGCGACGTGATCCTGGAAGAGACCTATTACTCGATCGGCGGCGGCTTCGTGCTGACGGCGGGCGAGTTGGCCGAGGCGGGCGGCGCCAAGGCCAAAGCCCGCGCCGATGTGCCCTATCCGTTCGAAAGCGGCGCGGAGATGCTCGAGATGGCGCGCAAGTCGGGCCTGCCCATCGCCGCGATGAAACGCGCCAACGAGCTGAAATTCCGCTCTGCCGCCGAGCTGGACCGCGGCATGGCCCGGATTTGGGAGGTGATGAACGCCTGCATCTCGCGCGGCATGGTCGGCGAGGGCATCCTGCCCGGCGGCCTCAAGGTTCGCCGCCGCGCCAAGGGCATCCATGAGGCGCTTCTGGCAGAACGCGGCCTGAACCTGGTCGCCCCCCATGTCATCAATGACTGGATGAGCCTCTATGCCATGGCGGTGAACGAAGAGAACGCCGCCGGCGGCCAGGTCGTCACCGCCCCCACCAATGGCGCGGCGGGCGTCGTTCCCGCCGTGATCCGATACTGGCTTGACCATGTGCCGGGCGCCTCGCCCGCGCGGGTGGGTGAATTCCTGCTGACCGCCGCCGCGATCGGCGGGCTGGCCAAGCACAATGCCAGCATCTCCGGCGCGGAATGCGGCTGCCAGGCCGAGGTCGGCAGCGCGTCGGCCATGGCGGCGGCAGGGCTGGCCGCCGTTCTGGGCGGCACGCCCGAACAGGTGGAAAACGCCGCCGAAATCGCGCTGGAACATCACCTGGGCATGACCTGCGACCCTGTGAAGGGGCTGGTGCAGGTGCCCTGCATCGAAAGGAACGGCCTGGGCGCGATCAAGGCCGTCTCGGCCGCCTCGCTTTCGCTGCGCGGCGACGGCCAGCACCTTGTCAGCCTGGATGCCTGCATCGAGACCATGCGCCAGACCGGCCATGACATGCACGAAAAGTACAAGGAAACCTCGCTGGGCGGGCTGGCGGTCAACGTCCCCAACTGCTGAGGCGGGACAGCCCGCGCCAGGCCCCGGGGCTCTGCCCCGGACCCCGGGATACTTGCAAACGGAAGACGGCGATTGCCGCTTCTTCTGTTTCTCAGATATCCCCGCCGGAGGCGCAGGCCTGCCCTTAGGATGCCTCCGCAGGTTTGCCGCAGCCTGCGACGGAAATAGCTGTTCCCCCCGCTCGCGCACCCCGCTATAGGGTTCCCGCAATTCCGAACGCAGGAAGGACCTTCGCAACATGGCCAATGTCGTCGTCGTGGGCGCCCAATGGGGCGATGAGGGAAAAGGCAAGATCGTCGACTGGCTCTCCGAGCGCGCCGACATCGTCGCCCGCTTCCAGGGCGGCCATAATGCGGGCCATACGCTGGTCATCGATGGCATGGTCTACAAGCTCTCACTGCTGCCTTCGGGCATCGTGCGCGGCGGCAAGCTGTCGGTCATCGGCAATGGCGTGGTGCTCGACCCCTGGGCGCTTCTGTCGGAAATCGGCAAGCTGGCGGCGCAGGGCGTGGCGGTTTCCCCCGAAACCCTGCTGATCGCTGAGAACACCCCCCTGATCCTGCCGATCCATGGCGAGCTGGACCGGGCCCGCGAAAGCCAGAACTCGGTCGCCAAGATCGGCACCACCGGGCGCGGCATCGGCCCGGCCTATGAGGACAAGGTCGGCCGCCGCTCGATCCGCGTGGCGGATCTTGCCGATGCGCCGACGCTCGACACCCGCATCGGCCGTCTCCTGACCCATCACAACGCCTTGCGCGCGGGGCTGGGCCTGCCCCCGGTCGACGCCGAGGCGCTGAAGGCGCAACTTCTTGAAATCGCGCCGAAAATCCTGCCCTTTGCCAAGCCGGTCTGGAAAGTGCTGACCGAGGCGCGTCGCGCCGGCAAGCGCATCCTGTTCGAAGGCGCGCAAGGGTCCCTCTTGGATGTCGATTTCGGCACCTATCCCTATGTCACCTCGTCGAACACGCTGGCGGGGATGGCGGCGACCGGCACGGGCCTTGGCCCGACCGCGATCGATTTCGTCCTTGGCATCGTCAAGGCCTATACGACCCGCGTCGGCGAAGGCCCCTTCCCCTCGGAACTCTTCGACGAGGACGGCGACCGTCTGGGCACGCGCGGCCATGAATTTGGCACTGTCACCGGGCGCAAGCGGCGCTGCGGCTGGTTCGACGCGGTCCTGGTGCGCCAGACCTGCGCCACGTCGGGCGTCTCGGGCATCGCGCTGACCAAGCTTGACGTGCTGGACGGGTTCAAGACGCTGAAGATCTGCACCGGCTATATGCTGGATGGCGAAAAGCTGGATTACCTGCCCACCGCCGCCAATCTTCAGGCCCGCGTCACCCCCGTCTATGAAGAGATGGAAGGCTGGAGCGAGTCGACCGCAGGCGCGCGCAGCTGGGCCGATCTCCCCGGCGCGGCGATCAAATATGTCCGCCGCATCGAGGAACTGATCCAGTGCCCGGTCGCGCTTCTGTCGACCAGCCCCGAGCGCGACGACACCATCCTCGTCACCGATCCTTTCGCAGACTGACCCTGCCGGGGCGTCGCCGGGCGATCCCGGCGCCGTCCCACAGGCGCAGAAGGAGCGCCCCGATGGCCCTGTCCTACAAGACCCGCAAGAAACTCGCGCTGCTGATCCTTGTGGTCGGGATGCCTGCCTATGTCGTCGCCGCCGTGACGCTCTTGAACTGGCTGGATGCCCGCTTCGGGCGGCTGCCGATCCTTGCGGAGCTTGCCGTCTATATCGGCCTTGGCTTCCTCTGGGCGCTGCCCTTCCGCGGCATCTTCCGCGGCATCGGCCAGCCCGACCCGGACGCGCCGCAGGACCGCGACCCGCATTGAAAAAGGCGGGGGCCCGCAAGGACCCCCGCCCGGTTCTCCGGCACTGATGGCAGTCAGCCCGAAATGCGCCGCGCTTCGGCGAGCAGAGCCGAATCTTCCGGCAGCGCATATTGTCCGCGGCGGACCTTTTCGATCCGCCCTTCCCGCAACAGCGTGCCAAAGCTGCGCAGACCTTCCTCGCGGGTGATCTTGGCGCCGATCTCGTCGCTGGTCAGGCGGCGCATCAGCAGCGGGCGGGTGAAATGCTCGCGCTTTTCCACCAGCGTCGCATAGGCCGCCGCGGCTTCCAGCAGCGCGGGCAGGCCGGTCGCGCCCAGCGCCTCGGCAAATTCGCCGAAATCGCGCGCTTCGGCAAAGATATTGCCGGATTCGGGCGCGCTGTCCTCTTCGTCTTCATCCCAATCGCTGGCATCAGCCACCGGCGCGGCGGTGTTCTTGACCAGCGTCATGCCGACCGCCGCCGCCGCGGCGGCACCGCCCCCGCCAACGCGGCGCGGACGCACCGGCATGACCGGGGTCGAAGGCCGGTCGATGCGCTGGGCCGAAACCAGCACCAGCGGCGCGGGCCGGGCCTCGGTCGCCGCCGGAGCGGCGGGCGGTGCCGCCGGGCGGGCCAGGGCGCTGCCGCTTTCGGCCGCGCGCGGCCGCACCGGGCGCACCACGCGGGCCAGATCGGCGCGATAGGGATCGGCGCGGTCCTCGTCCGACGGCGCGGTCACCCCGGCGCGGCGTTCGGCCACGGTCGCCGCGACGGCGGCCTTGAGATGCTTGATCGCGGCCAGGCGACGCTGGTTTTCCGGCCCCGCCATCTCGTCATCGGCGCGCTTCGACAGGCGTTCGACATCATCCTCGCCCGAGCCGGCCGCCAGGGCATCGCCCGGGGCAGGTTCGGCATCCGCCCGGGGCAGGTCTTCTGCGGCAGGCGCAGCGGCGGGCGGCGGCAGGGTGGCATCGGCGCGGCGGATCTTGATCACCCGGGCGCGGGCGCGCTGCACCTTTTCGGCCAGAGCGCCATCGGCCTCGGGCTCGGGCTCCGCCTCAACTGCCGGGGCCGCCGCTGCGGTCTCGACCAGATCCACCCCGAAATCGCCGGTTTCCTGCGGCGTGACCTCGGCCTCGGGCGCGACATCGTCCAGCGCCGCCAGATCGGCCATGTCCTCGTCGGACAGATCGTCTTCGCTCAGGTCCTCGACGGCCAGTTCCTCGACAGCCAGTTCGTAACGAGCCAAGTCTTCCGCCAGGGCTTCGGGCAGATCGTCGTTCAGATCGCCCAGATCGTCGCGGGCCATGGCCGGGGTTTCCGGCGTCTCGGCGAGTTCATAAAGCTCGTCATCCTCGGCAGCCGCATCATCCATGGCGAAAGGATCGGCCTCGGCCGCCTCGGCCACCGCATCATCCATCTCATCGACGATCTCGTCGCCATCCGGCGCGCCACCCGCCAGCGTGGCGATCAGCGTGCCAAGGGCCTCAGACTCGTCCTCCGCTTCCGTCTCGTCCTCGGCAACCGCAGCAGGCTCAACTGTCTCGGCCAGGGCCAGACGGGCGAGCATGTCATCCTCGCCCCCCTCTTCCTCTTCGGCGGCCTCGGCAACGGCGACGGCCTCCTGGGCCTCCGGTTCCGCCATATCGTCCGGGGCGCTCTCGTCGGCCGCCGCATCGGGCGCGAAATCCTCGGCCAGATCGTCGGCAAGCTCCGGCGCATCCACGTCGTCGAAGCTGTCCTCCGCGACCTCCATCCCGACTTCGGCCATGGTTTCTTCGGGGGCACCACCGGCCATCAGGCCGGACGCGGCCTCCATGCCGGGCACATCGGCCGGCTCGTCCTCGATGAAATCCATGTCGCCCGACAGGGCGGGGGCAACCGGCGGCAGCACCGAAAGCGACACAACATTGCCACCCGCCGATTGCGAGACGGCCCGGCGCAGGCGCGCCAGCTTGGCCGCGACGCCTTCGGGCATGGCCGGGGCCAGACGCGGCATTTCGGGTTCCGGCTCGGGTTCGGGCTTGGGCGCGGGTTCGGCCTCGCGGGCGAAATCGGCGGCAACCGCGGCCTGGGCTTCGGGCGCCATATCCTCGGCCAGAGCCGATTCGGCGACGACGGCTTCTGCGGCGTCCGCGACCTGCTCGGAAGCGGCCGGTGCGGGGGCCGCCGCGTCGGCAACGGCAGATTCGGCAATGACAGGCTCGACGGCAGGCTGGGGCGCGGCGGCAAGCGCCATCTCGACAGCAGGCGCCGCAACGGCGGGCGCAGCGGCGGCCACAGCAGGTGCCACCACCGGCGCAGGGGCGGCCTCGCCATCCGCCTTCAGAATCAGGTTGTTTTCCTCGACCCGCGCCTCGACCCGGCGCTGGATCTCGCGTTCGGCGATGCGATGCAGCATGGCGGCATCGGGCTGGGGCGGTTCGGCCCCGAAATAGCGGTCCTCGGCGGCCAGATCACGGAAATATTCCGCAATCGCCTTCATGGTGTTGAAGGGCTCGTCGAAACCTTCCAGCGTGCAACTGAAAGTTCCGTATGACACCGTCAGGATCTTGTTTGCACCGATCATGGATGCAGCCCTCGCACTTCCGCTTTACGGGAAACATTACCGTCAGCCTGTTCAAATCCATGGACAGACAAGGGTAATTTGAAGGATTGATTGTGTCCCGGCCCCGGAAAAGTTGCCTCAATTCGAACAGTATCCGCATGATTCAGCCAATTGTCGAATCCCCTGACGCCGTCACGCTGGTCGGGGGCGGGCCGGTCGCGGCGCGTGACCTGCGCCTGGCGCTGGCCCGCGCCCCCCTGGCCGTAGGCGCAGACAGCGGGGCCGACCGCCTGCTGCGCGCAGGCATCCTGCCCGATGCGGTGATCGGCGATTTCGACAGCCTCTCGCCCAAGGCCCGCGCCGCCCTGCCACCGGACCGGCAGCACCCTCTGGCCGATCAGGACACCACCGATTTCGACAAGGCCCTGGCCCGGATCAAGGCTCCGCTCATCCTCGCCCTCGGCTTTCAGGGCGCCCGGATCGACCATGGGCTCGCGGTCCTCAACGCCTTGGTGCGCCATCCGTCTCAACCCTGCCTTGTGATCGGACCAAAGGATTTCGCCTTTGCCTGCCCGCCCGAGTTGACCCTGGCCACAAGACCGGGCGAGGCCTTTTCGTTGTTTCCCCTGGCGCCGCTGACAGCGGAAAGCGAGGGGCTTTATTGGCCGTTGCAGGGCCTGCATTTCGCCCCGGATGGCATGATCGGCACCTCGAACCGCGTCACCGAGCGTCAGGTCAGGCTGCGCGTCTCCGGCCCCGGCATGGTGGTCATCCTTCCACGATCGCGGCTGGCCGCGGCGATTGCGGCGCTGGCGCCGGGGCTTGCGCGGGGGCTTGCCGCGCGGCGATCCGCTCGCGGTGGATGACATAAAGGCCCGAGGCGACGATGATCACGATCCCAAGCATGGTCTCGCGATTGGGCAGGTCGCCAAAGATCGCCCAACCCAGCGCCACCGCCACCACGATTTCCAGGTAATGCAACGGCGCCAGCGTCGAGGCCGGGGCAAAACGCAGCGCGTAGGTCATGCAGGTATGGCTGGCCGTGGCCCAGACCCCTACACCCAGAAGCCATAGCCACATCAGGCCCATGGGCCAGACCGGGTCCAGTTCCGGCACCGGCCCGCCGTCAAAGGCCACCATCAGCGGCAGGCAGATCAAGAGCCCGGTCCAGCTTGTGTGCAATTGCATCGGGATGGGGTGCATATAGGCCGAAATCGCCCGGGTGACGAGCATGTAGAAGGAAAACGACAGCGCCGTGCCCAGCGGCCACAACGCCACCAGCCCGAACGTGTCAAAGGCAGGCTGGATCACCAGCAGCACGCCCACGAAGCCCACCGCCGCAGCCGCGATGCGCCTTGGCCCGATGGTGTCGCCAAAGATCAGCCAGCCCAGGAACAGCAGGATGAAGGGCTCGACGAAGACGATGGCCAGCGTATCGGCAAGCGGCATCACCTTGACGCCCGAGACGAAGGTGAAGGTGGAAATCACCAAGAGTAATGCGCGCAGGATCACGAAGACCAGCGCCCGGGGGCTCATCCGCAGGCTGTGGCCCATGGCCAGCACGAAGGGCAGCATCAGCAGCGTCTGGACCAGAAAGCGCGCGGTGGTGATCTGTCCCACCGGAATACCCCCCTGCGCCGCCAGCTTGGCGCAGGTGTCCAGAAGCGGCGCAAGCACGCAGAAGGCAAGCATCAGGACGATGCCCGGAAGGATACGGTCCTGGCTCATGGCCCAGCCCTAGCCCGCCGCCCGGTGCACCGCCCGTCTGAAAGCGACATTCTTCATCGGCGATGAAGTTCGCCCGGATCTGGCAGCAAAGCGAAAGGCCCGGCATCCGCCGGGCCTTGCAAGGTTTTTCGACGACGAATCTTCCGCGCCGCCTCAGCGGCGGCGGTCCCGAAACGCGATCCTTTGCCGGGCCGCGCCGCCTCAGCGGCGGCGGTCCCGGCGGGCGCTCATCGGCTGGAAGGCGACGCCGACATGGGCCTCGCAATAGGGCTTGCCCGGCAGCGAGGGCAGGCCGCAGAACCAGAAATCCTCGGTCGCCGGGTCGCCGATCGGCCATTTGCAGGTCCGCTCGGTCAGTTCCATCAGCGTCAGCTTGCGCGCGCGCTTTTCCACCTCGCGCACCGAGGCCAGCGCTTCGGGGCTGATCTCGTTCAGGCTCGGCTGCGGCGGCAGCGGCTGGCCCGCAGGCACAATCGCCTTGCGCACCGGCAGGGGCGTGACGTTCGAGGCCATGGGGGCGGCAGGCGCCGCGGGCCGTTCGGTGGGCGCGGGGCGCGGCTGGGCGGCGGCAGGCTCGGGGCGCGGGGCAGCAGCGGCAGCGGCGGGCGCAGGCTC
>JAYRZG010000013.1:0-157587 GCA_041916535.1 Fuscovulum sp.
CGCCAGCGGCGCGGGCGCGGCCTCGCCGCCGGGGGCGGACAAGCCGGACGGTGGCGCGGGCTGCGCGGGCGCGGGCGGCGCGGCGGGTTGCACCGGGGCTTCGGCCAGGGCCGGGGTCATCGGCGCAGCGGGTGCGTCCCCGTCGGCGACAGGCGGTTCGGGCGCCAGCGCCGCCTGATCCTCCGGCTTCGGCGTCGGTTCAACGACCTCGGGCACCGGCGTGACAGCCTCGGGTTGCGTCGGCGTCACGGTCGGTTCGGGTTGCGCCGTCGGTTCAACCGTCGGCATTGCCGTCTCCGCCGCTGGCGAAGGCACCGGTTCGGCGGCAGGCTCCGGCGAAGGCGCCGCCGTCGCTTCGGGCTGGGGAGCGGGCGTCGCGGAAGGTTCTTCGGCGGCAGGCGCGGAAACCGGCACTGCGGGCGGCGCAGGCGCACGCGGCCCAGGCGCAATGATCGAAATCAGCGCCAGAACGCCCGTGCCCACAAGCGCACCCAGCCCCGCACCCAACAGGAACCTGCCGATCACTTCCGCCTCCGTCCTTGCCCCGAACCCTTGCCCCGACGGCCATCCCGCCCGGCCTTTGCCCGGCGGCTCGCGGGTTGCCCCCGCTTTGCGGCCGGTCCGGCCCCGATCGCGCCCCGCTTTCGCGTGCCGCCACCTTGACCTTTCCGCCCTCTGCGGACCATGTATAGCGCGACAAGCGCCGCCCTTCACCCCCTTTTCCTGCGGGGTCCGGCAAGATAAGGCCAAGCGACATGCTGCTTCTGATCGACAATTACGACAGCTTCACCTGGAATCTGGTGCATTACCTGGGCGAATTGGGCGCCGATGTGCAGGTCCATCGCAACGACGCGCTTGAGGTGCAGGATGCCCTGGCCATGCGCCCCGAAGCCATCGTCCTGTCGCCCGGCCCCTGCGATCCCGCCGCCGCCGGCATCTGCCTGCCATTGACCAAGGCCGCAGCCGAAGCGGGCGTGCCGCTTCTGGGCGTCTGTCTGGGCCATCAGACCATCGGCGAGGCTTTCGGCGGCAAGGTGGTGCGGTGCCACGAGATCGTCCATGGCAAGATGGGCCTCATGCACCATTCCGGCAAAGGCGTCTTCGCGGGCCTGCCCTCGCCCTTCGAGGCCACGCGCTACCATTCGCTGGTCGTGGACCGCGACAGCCTGCCCGCCAGCCTTGAAATCACCGCCTGGCTGGAAGACGGCACGATCATGGGGCTGCGCCACCGCGAGAAACTGGTCGAGGGCGTGCAGTTCCACCCCGAATCCATCGCCTCGCAGCATGGCCATCAGCTTCTGCGCAACTTCCTGGACGAAGCCCGCGTCAAGGTGCCGGCATGAGTGACCGCCTGCGCCCGCTGATCGGCATCGCCGCCGAACGCCCGCTGTCGCGGATCGAGGCCGAAACCGCCTTTGAGGCCCTGTTCGAAGGCGAAGGCACACCCGCGCAGATGGGCGGCTTCCTGATGGCGATCCGCACGCGCGGCGAGACGGTCGATGAATATGCCGCCGCCGCCTATGTGATGCGCTCGAAATGCAACCCCGTGCGCGCGCCCGAAGGCGCGATGGACATTGTCGGTACCGGCGGCGACGGCAAGGGCACGCTGAACATCTCGACCGCCACCGCCTTTGTCGTGGCAGGCGCGGGCGTGCCGGTCGCCAAGCACGGCAACCGCAATCTCAGCTCGAAATCCGGCGCCGCCGATGCGCTGACGGCCATGGGCCTGAATGTCATGGTTGGCCCCGATGTGGTCGAGAAATGCCTGGCCGAAGCGGGCATCGGCTTTATGATGGCGCCGATGCACCACCCGGCTATCCGCCATGTCATGCCGGTGCGGGCGGAACTGGGAACCCGCACCATCTTCAACATCCTGGGCCCCCTGACCAATCCAGCGGGCGTCAAGCGCCAGTTGACCGGCGCTTTTTCGGCGCGGCTGATCCGGCCCATGGCTGAAACGCTGCTGGCGCTCGGCTCGGAAAAGGCCTGGCTCGTCCATGGCGGCGATGGCACGGATGAGCTGTCCATCGCCCTGCCGTCGAAGGTCGCGGCACTTGCCCATGGCGAAGTGACCGAATTCGAGGTCCATCCCGAGGATGCGGGCCTGCCCGCCCATCCGTTCGAGGCGATCATCGGCGGCACGCCCGAGGAGAACGCCCAGGCCTTCCGCGCGCTGCTGGATGGCGCGCCGGGGGCCTATCGCGACGCGGTGCTGCTGAACTCCGCCGCCGCTTTGGTGGTGGCCGACAAGGCGGCCAACCTGAAGGACGGCGTGGCGCTTGCCATTGAGAGCATCGACAGCGGCGCGGCCAGGGCCAAGGTTGCGGCGCTGGTCGCCTTGACCAAGGCCTGACCCTCTCTGCCCGCCCAGTGGCGAAAAGTGGCAACACTTGCAGCGGGATAGCGCGTCACTGCGGCCGCCCCGGTTGCGGTGATGACCGCCCGGATGCTATCGCTAGACATGAATCCGACCCGGCGGTCTACCTCTAGTGGGTCGCCCAGATGAAGGTGCCCCGCCCGTGCAACACCGCCCTGCCCTTTGCGCCCTCGCGCTTGTCCTTGCATCCGGCGACGCCGCCGTTGCCGATGGCACGTTCCTGCAGGTCGATCTGTCGGGCCAGACCCAGACCCTGGTCGCCAGCGGCGTCTGGGGCCGCTTCGGCGCGGAAGTCGTCGCCTCGAAATATGAAGGCGGCCATGATACCGGCGCGGCGCTGAGCTTCGGCATCCCGCTCGGCTCGGCCACGCTGCGGCTTGGCCCCTCGATCGGCTGGTCAGACGACAAGGGCACCCAGACCGGCGGCAAAGTGGCGCTGGAAAACTACACCGCCACCGGCTTTGGCGGCATTTACGCCCTGGGCTTCTACAATACGGTCGATGACGCCTGGTTCCTGCTGGGCCAGGTCAGCCATGCCTCCAGCGGCTTCGGGCTGGAACTGTCGCGCGGCGGCAGCGACAATTACCACGAATCCACCGTCGCCGTGCAGAAACGCCTGGGCGGCGGCGATCTGAGCCTGCGCGGCGGCTACAAGTTCGACAGCGAAGAGGCGTTCGTCGGCTTCTCCATCAACACCTTCTAGGCGGCCCGCGCTGCGCGCGCGCCGCAGCCCAGGAGGGCTTGCCATGCTGCCGGAACCGCCCGAAAGCTGGGCCAGCCTGCCCTTCTTCACCACCCATTGGCCCGCGCTGCGCGCCCGCCTTGCCGCCACGCCCGGCTGGCAGCCGCAAGATCCGTTCCGCGCCCTGCGGCTGACCCCGCGACCTTCGGTGCGCGTGGTGATCCTCGGCCAGGACCCCTATCCTACGCCCGGCCGCGCCACCGGCCTTGCCTTCTCCTTCCCGCCGGGGGAACCGCCCCGCGACAGCCTGAAGAACATCCTGACCGAACTTGCCGCCGATACTGGCACAGCCAAGGCCGATGGCGACCTGACCCCCTGGGCCGAACAGGGGGTGCTTCTGCTGAACACCGTCCTGACGGTGCCCCAGGGCCAATCGAACGGCCACAAGGCCTGGGGCTGGGAGACGCTGACCGCCCAGATCCTTTCCGCCACCGCCACGGACGGCCCCCGCGCCTTTTTGCTCTGGGGCGCCCCGGCTCAGAAGCTCTGCGCCCGGCTGCCCCGCGACGGCCACCTTTTCCTGCAAAGCCCGCATCCCTCGCCCCTCTCGGCCTATCGCGGCTTTTTCGGCACGCGCCCCTTCTCGGCGCTCAATGCCTGGTTCGAAAGCCGCCAGCAGCCCGTGATCGACTGGGCCCGCCGCGCCAATCCCGCCTGACGCCTTTCCTTCCCCGTCGCCCCGCGCTAACACCTGAGGCGAAGCCCTTCATCTTGGCGGAAATACTCCACGGGGGGCCGGGGGTGTGAAACCCCCGGGGGCTGGCACCGCGAAGACCGCCCGAAAGGACAGCGCATGACCACGATCCTCGACCGCATCAAGGCCTACAAGTTCGAGGAGGTCGCCGCCCGCAAGGCCGTCCGCCCGCTGGCCGAGGTCGAAGACGCCGCCCGTGCCGCCGCCGCGCCGCGCGGTTTCGCCCGCGCGCTGACCGAAGCCGCCCAGACCGGCTATGGGCTGATCGCCGAGATCAAGAAGGCCTCGCCCTCGAAAGGCCTGATCCGCCCCGATTTCGACCCGCCCGCCCTGGCCCAGGCCTATGAGGAAGGCGGGGCGACCTGCCTGTCGGTGCTGACCGACACGCCCTCCTTCCAGGGCGCCGACGAATATCTGACCCAGGCCCATGACGCGACCGTCCTGCCCTGCCTGCGCAAGGATTTCCTCTATGACCCCTATCAGGTCGCCGAGGCGCGCGCCCTGTCGGCCGATTGCATCCTGATCATCATGGCCTCGCTGTCCGACGATCAGGCGGCCGAGCTTGAAGCCGCCGCCACGGAATGGGGCATGGATGTGCTGATCGAGGTCCATGACCGTGCCGAGCTTGACCGCGCCCAGCTGCTCAGATCGCCGCTGATCGGCATCAACAACCGCAACCTGCACAGCTTCGACGTCACGCTCGACACCACCCGGCAACTGGCTCGCCTGGTGCCGGAAGACCGGCTGATCGTCTCGGAAAGCGGCCTTTACACCCCCGATGACCTTGCCGACCTCGCCCGCTTCGGCGCGCGCTGCTTCCTGATCGGCGAAAGCCTGATGCGGCAGGCCGATGTGGCCGCCGCCACCCGTGCCATCCTGACCAAGCCCCTCACCGCGCAAGGCGGGATCTGACGCCATGGCGAACCCCTCTGGCCTCACCCATTTCGACGCCCAGGGCGCGGCCCATATGGTCGATGTCTCGGACAAGCCCGTGACCGCCCGCAGCGCGACGGCCGAGGGTTTCGTCGTGATGACGCCCGAGACGCTGGCCCTGATCACCTCGGGCCAGGCCAAGAAGGGCGATGTGCTGGGCGTCGCGCGGCTTGCCGGGATCATGGGGGCCAAGCAGACCTCGTCCCTCATCCCCCTCTGCCACCCGCTGCCCATCACCAAGGTCGCGCTCGATCTGACGCCCGACCCGGCCCGCCCCGGCATCCGCGTTGAAGCGACCGTCCGGACCGGCGGCCAGACCGGGGTCGAGATGGAGGCGCTGACCGCCGTCACCGTGGCCTGCCTGACCATCTATGACATGGTGAAAGCGGTCGAGAAATCGATGCGGATCGAAGGAATACGCCTTCTCGTCAAGGAAGGCGGCAAGTCGGGCCGCTACGAGGCCCAGCCGTGATTCCGGTCGAGGACGCCACCGCCCGCCTTCTGGCCCTGGCCCGGCCCCTGCCCGCCGAAACCGTGCCGCTGACGCAGGCGGCAGGGCGCTGGATGGCCGAACCCGCCCTTGCCCGCCGCGACCAGCCGCCCTTCGACACTTCCGCCATGGACGGATACGCTGTCCAGGGCGACCCCGCACCGGGCGAAAGCTTCACCGTCATCGGCGAGGCCGGGGCCGGTCATGCCTTCACCGGAACCCTTGGTCCCGGCCAGGCCGTGCGCATCTTCACGGGCGCACCTGTCCCTGCGGGCGCGACCCGCGTGGTCATCCAGGAAGACGTGCGCCGCGACGGCGGCTGCATCACCCTGACCGACACCGACAGCGGCACCAACATCCGGCTGCGTGGCCAGGATTTTCCCACCGGTGCCGCCTTGACGCCGCGCCGGCTGCGCCCGGCCGATCTTGCCCTTCTCGCCGCGATGAACCTGCCCCGCGTCGCGGTCGCGCGCCGCCCGGTCGTGGCGCTGATCGCCACCGGGGACGAGTTGGTGATGCCCGGCGAGGACCCCGGCCCCGACCAGATCATCGCCTCGAACGCCTTCGCCCTTCAGGCCATGGCCCGGGCCGAGGGTGCCGAGGCGCGGCTGATGCCCATCGCCCCCGACCGGCCCGAGGCGCTGCGCGAGGCGCTGGCCCGCGCCGCTGATGTCGATGTGCTTGTGACGATCGGCGGCGCTTCGGTCGGCGATCACGATCTTGTCGGCCGCGTCACGCAGGACATGGGCCTCGCCCCCGCTTTCTGGAAAATCGCCATGCGCCCCGGCAAACCGCTGATGGCGGGCCGTCTGGGCGATGCGATCCTGCTGGGCCTACCCGGCAACCCCGTCTCAGCCATCGTCACCGGGCATCTTTTCCTTTTGCCCTTGCTGCGCGCCCTGCAAGGCGACCCCGCCCCCCTGCCGCAGCCGCAGACAGCCACCCTCGCCACCGACCTGCCCGCCAACGGCCCCCGCACCCATTACATGCGCGCCCGTCTGACCGGGCCGGAGATCACGCCCTTCGACAAGCAGGACAGCGCCCTTCTGACCATTCTCACCGAAGCGAATGCCCTCTTGATCCGCCCGATTTCCGCCCCCCCGGCAAAGGCGGGCGAGGCGGTGTCCTACCTGCCGCTTTAGGCCGCCGCCTTCAACCTGGCGCAACTACGCACTCGGGTGTGGCGATGGGCTGCCCTCGCGACTTATCCACAGGCGCAGCGCCAAAAGCCTTGACACAAACCGGGAACACGGGCAGAACATTGCGTTAACGATTATGACCAAGACCCAGAAACAGGGGCCGGGCCGATGTTGACGCGCAAGCAGCTTGAACTACTCACCTTCATCAAGACCCGGACCGAGACGGATGGCGTGCCGCCCTCGTTCGACGAGATGAAAGAGGCGCTGGACCTGCGCTCGAAATCCGGCATCCACCGGCTGATCACCGCGCTGGAAGAGCGTGGCTTCATCCGCCGCCTGGCCCATCGCGCCCGGGCGCTGGAAATCATCAAGCTGCCCGAAGCGATGGAAAAGGCGGCGGGTTTCGCGCCCAAGGTGATCAAGGGCGACAAGGTCGATCCGCCGCGCGGCGCGATGCCTGTCACCACCGTTCATGCGCTGGAACTGCCGGTCATGGGCCGCATCGCCGCCGGTGTCCCGATCGAGGCGATCTCGGAAGTCTCGCATCACGTTGCGGTGCCCGGCTCGATGCTCTCGGGCCGTGGCAACCACTATGCGCTTGAGGTCAAAGGCGATTCCATGATCGAGGCCGGGATCAACGATGGCGACATCGTGGTGATCCGCGAACAGGACACGGCCGACAACGGCGATATCATCGTGGCCCTGGTCGAGGATCACGAGGCGACGCTGAAACGCTTCCGCCGCCGTGGCGGCATGATCGCGCTTGAAGCCGCGAATCCGGCCTATGAAACCCGTGTCTTCCCCGACCATCTGGTCAAGGTGCAGGGCCGCCTTGTCGGACTGATCCGCAGCTACTGACTGCGGCCTGGCCCTATGGCCGGGCCTGCGCCAGCCGCAGCGGCTGGGGCAAGAGTCCGGCGATCAGCGCCGCCTCCATTGGTCTGCCCGACCAGATCCGACCGCCCTCGCGCGCGGCCTCGACCGAGATGCCCCTGTCGGTGATCCGCAGCGCCAAGGGTCCGGTCTGGGCCAGAAGCCGCTGGTCGATCACCCGGCAGCCTTCGGGCGCCGCCCCGGGCGCAAGCGCCACCGCGATCACCACCAGATCATGCCCGGCGCAGGCCGCAGGCAGCGCCGCCTCGGCCCCCTTGCCCGACAGCGCCACGCCGCGCAGCCCGGCCAGGGCGAATTCCCGCGCGCCTTTCGGCCCGGAAAAGCCCGCCCGCGCCGCCGCCACCTCTTGCCCGGCCAGATCGCCATCGTTTTCGAGCCAGTTCTGCGCGGCAAAGCCGCCGCCCTTGGCGGCCGAAAGCGCGCGTCCCTCGGGGCCCATCAGCCCCAAAAGCCGCCCGTCGCCCGAAATCAGCAGGTCGGGCCGCCCCGCCAGCGGCCAGATCGCCAGGGCCAGTACCACCGGCAGCAACCCGGCCAGACGCCACCGGCCAGGCCAGAGGATCAGCCACAGCGCGCCAAGGGTCAGCGCCGCCAGAACCCCTGGTCCCGGCGCGGCGATCCCGGTGACCGCCCCTTCCATCCCAGCCACCCGATAGGCGACAGACAGGATCCAGTCGCAGCACAGACCCATGGCCCAAAGCGGCAGGCCCGCCAGGCCAAAGGGCGCAAGCAGCACCGCCAGCGCCCCCAGGGGCATCACCACCCCCATCACCGGCACCGTCAGCAGGTTGGCGACGAAGCCGTAATCGGTGAAGCGGTTGAAATGCGCCGCCGCGAAGGGCGCGGTCGCGACACCGGCAAGGGCCGAACTCGCGACCAGCGTGAAGACGGGCAGGCTCCAACGCGGCCAGCGCCCCAGCATCACCCCCCGGTCCAGCGCCTGAAACCCCGCCACCAAAGCCACCGTCGCCGCCATCGACATCTGGAAGCCGGGCGCCAGCAGCACCTCGGGCTGCCACAAGAGCAGGACCGCCCCCGCCAGCGCCGCCGAGCGCAGCGTGATCGCGCGGCGGTCCAGCAGCACCGCGCCCAGCATCACGCAGACCATCACGAAGGCCCGTTCCGTCGCCACATTGGCCCCGGACAGGAACAGGTAGAACAGCGCCACTGCCAGCGACACCAGCGCCGAAACCTTCTTGGCCTGCACCCGCACCGCCAGCACCGGCACCGCCGCAATCGCCGTGCGCAACAGCATGAAGACGAAGCCCACCAGAAAGGCCAGGTTCATCCCCGAAATCGCCAGCAGATGGGCGAGCGAGCTGTCGCGCAGCGCCTCGACCGTGGCCTGGCTGATGCCCGACCGGTCGCCGGTCATCGCGCCCGAGGCGAAGGCACCGGCCTCACCCGGGATCGCCGCCTTCATATAGGCAGACAGATGGGTGCGCAGCCGCCCGATCCAGGCCTCGCCCCGCCCGGCAGGTTCCAGCAGCATCACCGGGTTGCGCGTATAGCCCACCGCCCCCAGCCGCTCGAAATAGGCCATGCGGCGGAAATCAAAGCCCCCCGGCTCGACCGCGCCATCGGGGGCGGCCAGCGAGGCGGTGACCATCACCGTCTCGCCCGGCTGCGGGTCGTGCATCGGATCGCCATGCAGCGACACCCGCACCCGCAGCGGCGTGCGTGCGGGGGCCAGATCTTCCAGCACCACCCGGTCCAGCGTGATGCGCAAGGCGTCGGTCGCGGAGCGGTCGATCTCGATCACCCGGCCCTCGACCGGGCCGAAATAGCGGAAACTCAGCATGGGCGCGTCCTGAAGATGCGCGCGCAGGCCGGCGGCCAGAAAGCCAAGCGCCAGCGCCGCGACAAAGCCGCCCAGGGGCCGCAGCAGATCAAGGCCCCGCAGCAGGACCGCAAGGCCCGACAGCGTGACCGCCAGTGCCGTGGCATATTCCGCCGGGCCCGGCTCATCCGGCCAGCCGAACCATGCGCCGATGCCGATGCCCAGCGCCACGGCGGCAAACGGGAACAGCCGCCCGCGCGCCGCCTGCACCGCGCGCAGCGCCGCCAGCATCCCCCCCGCGATCCGGCCCGACCAGCCCGACACCTTGCCCTTCCCCCCTCCTCCCGTCTAAATGCGCGCCAAATGCCCCGCGGCTCAACACCGCGCCCTTCCATTGCACCCTGACGCCGCCCGGCCCGCGCCGCATTGCGCCCCAGCCTGCCGCGTCATGGTTTCCGAAAGGTTAACCTCGTCCATGACCGCCGAGATCGTCACCCGCTTCGCCCCCTCGCCCACGGGCTATCTTCACATCGGCGGCGCACGAACCGCGCTGTTCAACTGGCTGTTCGCCCGCGGCCGCGGCGGGAAATTCCTGCTGCGCATCGAAGATACCGACCGCGAACGTTCCACCCCCGAGGCGACTGCCGCGATCCTGAAAGGTCTCACCTGGCTTGGCCTTGACTGGGATGGCGAGGTCGTCAGCCAGTTCGAGCGCAAGGACCGCCATGCCGAGGTCGCACATGAGATGCTGGCGCGCGGCACCGCCTATCGCTGCTTCTCGACCGCCGCCGAGATCGAGGCCTTCCGCGAGGCGGAAAAGGCGCGCGGTGTCAGCTATCCGGTCTTCCTCTCGCCCTGGCGCGACGCCGATCCCGAAACCTATCCGACCGGCGCGCCCTATGTGATCCGCATGAAGGCGCCCCGCAGCGGCGAGACCGTCATCCGCGACCAGGTCCAGGGCGATGTGATCATCCGCAACGAGACCCTGGACGACATGATCGTCCTGCGCTCGGACGGCACGCCGACCTATATGCTGGCCGTGGTGGTCGATGACCATGACATGGGGGTGACCCATGTGATCCGGGGCGACGACCACCTGAACAACGCCGCCCGCCAGCAGATGGTCTATGACGCGATGGGCTGGACCGTGCCGGTCTGGGCCCATATCCCGCTGATCCACGGGCCGGATGGCAAGAAACTGTCGAAACGCCATGGCGCGACCGGGCTCGAGGAATACCAGGCCATGGGCTACCCGGCGGCAGGCATGCGCAATTACTTGACCCGCCTCGGCTGGGCCAGCGGGGATATGGAGATCTTCTCGACCGAAGAGGCCAAGGCCGCATTCTCGCTCGACGGCATCGGCCGGGCGCCGGCGCGGCTGGATTTCAAGAAACTGGAAAACACTTGCGGCCATCATATCGCGATGATGAACGATGCTGCACTGCTGCAAGAACTGGAAGCCTTCTTGGCAGAAACCGGTCAGCCCACGCTGACCGACCTGCAGCGCGCGCGAATGTCCACCGCGATGGAGGCGCTCAAGGAACGCGCGAAGACTTTCCCGGAACTACTTGAAAAAGCGCGCTTTGCCTTGGTTGACCGCCCCATCTCGCGCGATGAGAAGGCCGAGGCGTCGCTGGATACGGTATCCCGTGGTATACTGTTTTCCTTGACGCCGCGCCTGCAAAATGTTCACTGGACGAAAGAGTCGCTAGAACCCATTCTGACTGGAATCGCGGCTGAGAACGGCATCGGATTCGGCAAGCTTGCAGCCCCGCTGCGCGCCGCCCTTGCCGGTCGCAGCGTGACGCCATCGGTTTATGACATGATGCTTGCCATCGGTCGGGACGAAACGATTGCACGGCTGACGGACGCCGCCGCCCAATAGCGCGCGTCCCCTCTGCCTTGCGCCTGCCCCTGCTCAGGGGCGCGATATTTGGCCACCGGCCGGAGGCTGCGCTGCCGCGCGCGACCGGCCCAGAACGGGGAACTTGCCTATGTCAAACCGCAAAGCCACACTGACGCTTGACGGGAAAAGCTTCGACCTGCCAGTGATGTCGCCGACGGCGGGGCCGGATGTGCTGGACATCCGCAAGCTGTACGGTCAGGCCGATGTCTTCACCTATGACCCGGGCTTCACCTCGACCGCCTCTTGCGAGTCGACCATCACCTATATCGACGGCGATGTGGGCGAGCTTCTGTATCGCGGCTATCCGATCGAACAGCTTGCCGAGAAGTCCAGCTATCTGGAATGCTGCTACCTGCTTCTGTACGGCGAACTGCCGACGCATGACCAACTGGCCGATTTCTCGGATCGCGTGACCAAGCACACGATGGTGCATGAGCAGATGCACTATTTCTTCCGTGGCTTCCGCCGCGACGCGCATCCGATGGCGACGATGGTGGGCGTGGTCGGCGCCATGGCGGCCTTCTACCACGACTCGACCGACATCACCGATCCCTGGCAGCGCGAAGTGGCGGCGATCCGCATGATCGCAAAACTGCCGACCATCGCCGCGATGGCCTATAAATATTCGATCGGCCAGCCCTTCGTTTATCCGAAGAACAGCCTGTCCTATGCCGGCAATTTCCTGAACATGTGCTTCGCCGTCCCGGCCGAGGATTACGTGGTCTCGCCCGTGCTGGAAAAGGCGATGGACCGCATCATGATGCTGCATGCGGATCATGAGCAGAACGCCTCGACCTCGACCGTGCGTCTGGCCGGCTCTTCGGGCGCCAATCCCTTTGCCTGCATCGCCGCCGGCATCGCCTGTCTCTGGGGCCCGGCCCATGGCGGCGCCAACCAGGCTTGCCTTGAGATGCTGCGCGAAATCGGCACGGTCGACCGCATCCCGGAATTCATCGAGAAGGCCAAGGACAAGAATTCCGGCTTCCGGCTGATGGGCTTTGGCCACCGGGTCTACAAGAACTTCGACCCGCGCGCCAAGGTGATGAAGGAATCCGCGGACGAGGTGCTGGAGCTGCTGGGGGCCCACAACAACCCCCTGCTGCAAGTCGCCAAGGAGCTGGAGCGGATCGCGCTGTCGGATGAATACTTCATCTCGAAAAAGCTTTACCCGAATGTCGACTTCTATTCGGGCATCATTCTTGAGGCGATGGGCTTCCCCACCTCGATGTTCACCCCGATCTTCGCGATTTCGCGCACGGTGGGCTGGATCTCGCAGTGGAAGGAAATGATCGCCGATCCGGCGCTCAAGATCGGCCGTCCGCGCCAGCTTTATGTCGGCGCGGCCAAGCGCGACTATGTCGATCTGCGCCACCGCTGAGCCTCGGCCATCGCGATGTCTTGAAGGGCGGCCCCGGGGCCGCCCTTTTCATTTGGCTTGCCCTGCCCCGGACGATGGCGCAATCAGGGGCCGGACAGGTGCAGGAGCAGGCCATGGCCGAAGGCAAGGGGCGCATCCTCGCGCTGGATCTGGCGCGGACCCTGGCGCTGCTGGGCATGGTGACCTTCCATTTCACCTATGACCTCGACCTGTTCGGCTGGGTGCCGCCCTACACTTCGGTCACCGGCTGGTTCTGGTATCACGCGCGGCTGACCGCCGGGTCCTTCATCTTCCTGGCCGGTGTCTCGCTTTGGCTGTCCCATGGCGCGGGCATCCGCTGGCCCGCCTTCTGGCGCCGCCTGGGCAAGATCGTCGCAGCTTCCCTGCTGGTCACCGGAGCCACGGCGCTGGCCATGCCCGGCACGCCGGTCTTCTACGGCATCCTGCAGTCCATTGCCGTCTCCAGCCTCTTTGGCCTTGCCTTCCTGCGCCTGCCCGCATGGGTCACGCTGGCGGCGGCGGCGGCGATCTTCGCCCTGCCCTATCTCTTCAGCCATCCCTCGTTTGGCGGCTGGCTGGTCTGGACCGGGCTTGCCGATTACCGCCCCATCACCCCGGATTTCGAACCCTTCTTCCCCTGGGCCGCGCCCTTCCTTGCGGGCATCGCGACCGGCCGGATCTTCACCCATCTGGGCCTGTGGGAGAAGTTGCGCCACTGGCCTGTCGAGACGCCGCTGCTGCGCCGCCTCGCCTGGCCCGGCCAGCACACGCTGGCGATCTATCTGGTCCACCAGCCGGTCCTGATCGGACTGATTTTCGCGGCAACCTGGCTGTCCTACCGGCTTTGACCGTCCAGCGTGGCGATGCGGCCATAAAGATCCACCCGGCGGTCGCGGAACAGGCCCCAGCTTGCCCGCAGCGCCGCGATGGCATCAAGATCGACCGTCGCCACCAGCACCTCCTCCTCCACACGCCCGGCCTTTGCCAGCACCGCCCCGGTCTGGTCAGCGATGAAGCTGGAACCGTAGAAGGTCACGTCCGTCCCGCCCGGGGCTTCCTCGCGCCCGATCCGATTCGAGGCGACGACCGGCAGGATGTTCGCCGCCGCATGGCCGCGCATCACCATTTCCCAATGGCTGGCGCTGTCATAGCCGGGGCTGGGCGGCTCCGATCCGATCGCGGTGGGGTAGAGAAGCGCCTCGGCCCCCATCAGCGCCATCGACCGCGCCGCCTCGGGGAACCATTGATCCCAGCAGATCGCCACGCCGATGCGGCCAAAGGCAGTGTCCCAGACCTTGAAGCCGGTATCGCCGGGCGAGAAATAGTATTTCTCCTCATAGCCCGGCCCCTGCGGGATATGGCTTTTGCGATAGACGCCCAGATCGCGCCCATCGGCATCGATCATGGCTAGGCTGTTGAAATGGGCCTGCCCCGCGCGTTCGAAGAAGGAACAGGGCAGCACCACACCCAGCTCTTTCGCCAGCGCCTGAAAGCGCGCGATCAGCGGGTGGCCCGCGGCGGGGCGGGCAAGGGCGAAATATTCCGCCCGCTCCTCGATGCAGAAATAGGGCGCCTCGAACAGTTCCTGCACCAGGATGACCTGCGCGCCCCTGGCAGCGGCGGCACGGATCACCCGTTCGGCGGCATCGGCATTGGCGGGAAGATCCCAGGAACATGCGAATTGGGTGGCGGCGAAGGTGACTGGACGCATCTGTGGAACCGGATCTCTGGTTGAACCCCCGGGGGGCTTTCTGCCCCCCGGACCTCCCGAGAGTATTTGAGCCGCGATGAAGGGGGAAGAGCGGAAGCCCCCTATTCCGCCGGGCGACCCGCTGCAGCGGCGGCAGGCCAGCGGCGCCGGGCGCGTTGCGGCACGCTTTCATGCAGCCGTTCCGAACGGTCATGGCCGATCCGGCGGCGGCGGCGATAGAGGAACCACTTGCCCCAGCTCATCCAGGTGCCGACCATCGGCGCCATCGGATCGCAGGGAAAGCGCCCGCGCCAGCCCGTCGGCAGTGCAAGGCCACAGCTTTCCGCCCGGTCGAGCATCCAGGTCAGCGGGATATTCGCCAGGGGCCGCGCCGGATCATAGCTGCCGATCTGGCCGCCGATATCGCCATGGGCGCCGCGGAACCAGACCTGCTCGACATTGCCCTCCCATCCCGGCGGGCAATCCCACAGGACCGGCGAAAAGACGACCCGCGTCTCATCCAGCGCCAGGGCATGAAAGCCGTGGCGGATCGAGGCGCCGAGCTGATGGTTGTGAAAGGCATTGCGCTTGTCGGCGAAGATCCACAGCAGCGGCAGCCGGATGCCCAGGGCCTTGACCGTATCCCAGACCCCCACCATCTCGATCGGTGCTTCGGCATGGCAGTTCAGCCGCGCGAAATCCCGTGCGGCGGCGCTGTCGGGGTTCTGGCGGTAATGCCGGTAGACCAGGCGGACATTGCGTTCCAGCGCGGCCGTATGGTGCAGAAGACCCACTCGGTCGATCACCCCGGCAAGGCTGCGCACCGCGAACGCACCGCGCGAATAGCCCAGCAGGAAGATGCGGTCGCCATCGCGGTAATGGCTGGCCAGATGGCCATAGGCCCGCATGATCAGCCGGTTGATGCCGCGTCCCTGAACGATATCCATGCCGCGCCGCCACCCCTGCCATTGCAACCCCGGCTGGTAATACAGCGTCCGGTGCACCTTCGGCCCGCCCTCGGCCAGAAGCCGGTAGGTCAGCCCGGCATTGGATTCCTGCCCCGGCTCAAGCGATGACATCGTGCCGTCGAGGATGATCACATGATCGACCCGCCCGCGCACCCGCCCCGGTTCCGGCGCCGCCGCAGGTTCGGTCTCGGCGACCGGGCGGCGGCGGAACCAGCTCCGAAGGCGGTCAAGCAGCACTCTTGGCCTCTTCGATCATCTGCCACAGGCGCAAGGGCGTGAAGGGCATGTCGACACGGGCGACGCCCAGCGGCGCCAGCGCATCGCGCACCGCGTTCGAGATCGCGGCCAAGGCGCCCACCGTCCCCGCTTCGCCGCAGCCCTTCATGCCCAGCGGATTGGTGGCGGTGATCGTCGGCAGGGTCGAGAAATCCATGCCCGGCACCTGATCGGCGCGCGGCATCCCGTAATCCATGAAACTGCCGGTCAGGACCTGCCCGGTCGCGTCATAGCGGAAATCCTCGGTCACGGCCTGGCCGAAGCCCTGGGCAAGACCGCCCTGAACCTGGCCCTCAACCAGATTGGGCGCGATCAGCGTGCCGAAATCATCGACCACGGTGTAACGGTCCAGGGTCAAAGCCCCGGTCTCGGGGTCGATTTCGACCTCGCAAAGATGGACGCCATTGGGGAAGGACCGCCCCTCCAGCGTGATTGTGGCGCTTTGATCGCAAAGACCGGCCCGGCCCCGGTCACGCGCCAGCGCCGCCGCCTCGGCAAAACCCGCCTTGCGGTTGGTGCCGGGGGCGGCAAACTCGCCCTCGGCATAGTCGACGCCTTCCGCGCCCCATTCCTGTGCCAGGAAGGCCCGGAAGCCCTCGACCATCTGCTGAACCGTCTTGCGCGCCGCCGTGCCCTGCACCGTGACCGAGCGCGAGCCGCCGGTGCCGCCGCCCTTGGGAATGGCATCGCTGTCGCCTTCGACCACGCGCACCAGATCGGCGGGTAGGCCGGTCGCGGCGGCGACCATGCGGGCATAGACCGATTCATGGCCCTGCCCGTTCGACTGCGTTCCGACATAGATCGTCGCGCCGCCATCGCCATCCAGCGTCAGCCGCGCGGTTTCCTCGGGTGAGCCGAGAATGGCCTCGATATACTGGCAGATGCCCTGGCCGCGAACCCGCCCCTTGGCGGCGCTGGCCGCGCGGCGGGCGGCATAGCCCGGCAGATCGGCGCGGGCTTGCGCCGCCGCCAGAACGGCGGTGAAATCTCCGACATCGATCACCTCGCCCACCATCGTCGTGGCAGGGAAGACTTTCACATGGTTCAGCGCCCGCAGCGTGAAAGGGTCGGTGCCCAATTGCCGCGCCGCCTCATCGACCAGACGCTCGATCGTCATGATCGCCTCGGGCCGACCGGCACCGCGATAGGCATCGACCGGCGCGGTGTTGGTATAGACCCCGACCGCGTGCAGATGCGCCTTGGGAATGTCATAGACCCCGCACAGCACCTTGGCGAACAGCTCCGACTGAATCTCCTGACCGAACTGGGAATTATAGGCCCCCAGATTGGACACGAGGTTAACGCGGTAGCCCGTCATCCGGTGGCCCGCATCAAAGCCCATTTCCACTCGCGCCACCAGATCGCGTCCGCCATTGTCGGTCAGCATCGCCTCGGTCCGGGTCGCGGCCCAGGCCACCGGCCGGCCCAGCATCCGCGCCGCCTGTGCGATCGCCACATATTCCGGATAGCACATCGACTTCATCCCGAAGCCGCCGCCCACGTCCGGCGTCGTCACCCGCACATCGGCCTTTTTCAGCCCCAGCATCCGGGCGAGTTCCGCTTTCTGGAACCACACCCCCTGCCCCGAGACGCAAAGGTGCAGCCGCCTGCCATCCCATTCCGCCCAGGCCGCCCGCGGCTCCATCGAGGCAGCAGTGACGCGGTTGTGAAGCACCTCCATCGCCACAACCCGGTGGCTCGCCGCCAGCGCCGCCGCCGTGCCCGCCGCATCGCCCGCATCATAGGTGAAGGCCAGATTGTCGGCGGCGCCGGGATGGATCGGCGCCAGACCCGGCTCCAAAGCCAGAACGGGTTCCAACTCGTCGATCTCGATCGCAATCGCCTCGGCCGCATCCATGGCCTGTTCGGGGCTTTCCGCGATCACGCAGGCCAGCGCCTCGCCGACATGGCGGACATGGCCCTCGGCCAGAACCGGCCGCGCCGGGGTGGCGCCGCCTTTCACCACCATGGCCCACATCTCCAGCGTCACCCCCGAAGAGCGCAGGTCCGCCGCCGTCAGCACCGCCGCCACGCCGGGCATCCCGCGCGCCTCGGTCGCATCCAGCGCCGCGATCGCGCCATGGGCCCGGTCCGAGCGCAGGAAATGCGCGACCAGCGCCCCCTCCGGCACGATGTCGCTGACATAGCGCCCCTTGCCGGTCAGGAACCGCAGATCCTCGCGCCGGGTCAGGTTCTGCGCCTGCCCGAACTTCATGTCGGCCGTCATCCGTATTCCCCGTTCCAAGTTGCCCAAATGGTTACGCCCCCGGCCGGGTTTGTCCAGCCGGGGGCGCAAGCGCGTCAGCGCCCGTCACGGGTTTGCGAAACGATCAGACCTTAAGGCTGAGAACCGTGGCCATCTGAAGATCACCAAAGCCGTTGAAGCGGCTGTTGGTGACCACCGAATAGCTGCCCATGCCATGCCAGATCATGTAATCGCCCTCGGCGATGTCCGACGGCAGCGGCAATTCGCCCGGCAGCCGGTCGACCGAGTCGCAGGTCGGGCCGAACACGATGCGGTTCTGCGGCTTGCCGCTGCGCAGGGTGCCGTCCGGCGAAACGACCTGGAAGCGGTCGATGATCCCGATCAGCGGCATCTCGATCAGCGTGCCGTAGACGCCGTCATTCAGGAAGACATGCTGGCCATCGCGCACCGCCTTGACGCGCGCGGCCAGCGTGAAGGCATCGCCGCACAGGGCCCGGCCCGGCTCGCAGACCAGAAGCGGGCGGTTGTCGCCGAAAGCCTCGGTCGCGACACGGTCGATCAGGCGGAACGTGTCTTCCAGTGCCGGGACAACCGCCTGAAGCCGGTGGTTCGGGAAGCCGCCGCCAACGTTCAGCCGCGCGATGGTCACGCCTGCCTCGGCGGCGATCTCGGCCGCGGCTCGGATATAGGCCTCCCAGGCATGGGGATCGGTGCATTGTGTGCCCGGGTGGAAGGTCAGCGAGGGGATGAAGCCCGCCTCGGCCACCACTTTCAGCAGGTCATCCGCAAGGTCCGCCGTCGCGCCGAACTTGGCGCCGAAATTATAGGCCGCGCCGGCCACCGGCAGCTTGAAGCGCACCGAGATTTCCGTGCCCTCGGCCGGGACCAGCTCGATCAGCTTGTCCAGCTCGCTGCGCGAATCGACCGAATAGCTTTTCACGCCCCGCGCCACCGCATGTTCGATCTCGAACCGCGCCCGCACCGGGTTGTTGTAATGGATCGCCGCATCGGGCGCGAGGCGACGGATCAGGTCGATCTCGAAGGGCGAGGCGCAGTCATAGCCGCGCACGCCCGCCGCCGCGAGGTTTTCCACCATTTCTTCGCCCGGGTTCGACTTGACCGCATAGGTCACCATGCCCGGAAAACCGTCGATAAAGCGGCGCGCCGCCGCCTGCACCGCCGAAGGCGCGAAGAACAGAACCGGGTTTTCCGGTTGCTGCATCCGCAGGAATTCAGTCGGATTGGTCCAGATCGTCTTCGAGAGTCCCATCAGCTTTGTCCTTTCAGCCAATGAAGACGCTTCGCCCTTCCCTGGCAGTGGGCCGGGCACCAGCGTGGTTTCAAGTGAACCAGGCCAGGTGCGTATGAGCCGCCCTTTTCCTGCAGGTAGGATGCGCGATATGTGTGACATCTTCACCGATTAAAACTATATAAATGCCGCGAAACATCGTCATAATGACGAAAAACCCGATCAAACTGCAAGGTGGCCGCCATGGATGAACTCGACCGCTCAATCGTCGGCCTGCTTTCGGCGGATGCCCGCATGTCGGTGGCTACCCTGTCGCGGCGGCTCAAGGTGGCGCGTTCGACGATTCAGGCCCGGCTGGAACGGCTTGAGACCAATGGCGTCATCGCGGGCTATACGCTGAAGCTGGGCGAAGGCGCGCGCGAAGGCCGGCTGCGCGCCAGCGTTCTTCTGTCGATCGAACCCCGCGCCCAGGCCGCGATCCTGACCCGCCTCAAGGCCGTCGCCGAGATCGAGCGCTGCTTCACCACCTCAGGCCGCTTCGACCTTTTGTTGCAGATCGCCTGCCCGAACACCCAGGTGCTGGACCAGGTGCTGGACCAGATCGGCGCGATGACCGGGGTCAAATCCTCAGAAAGCCTGATCCATCTTTCGACCAAGATCGACCGCGCGGTCTGATCCGGCATCGGCGAATTCCCCCGCCCGGCTTTGCGCGAATCTGCGGCAAGGCCCAGCATGGCGCAGTCCCGCAGCACAGGAGCGCCCCCATGGCCTATGTCGACGCCTTCCTCATCCCGGTCCAGAATGCCCGCAAGGACGAATACACCGCCCATGAGGCCAAATGGTGGCCCTTCTTCCGCGACAAGGGCGCGACTGGGCTTGTCGTCTGCTGGGGCGACGAGGTGCCGCCCGGCAAGCAGACCGATTTCCTGCGCGCGGTCGATCTGCAACCGGACGAGACGGTGGTCTTCGCCTGGATGACCTGGCCCGACAAGGCGATCCGCGACAAGGCCTTCGCCGAGATGATGTCGGACGGGGCCGAGATGGGCGAGATGCCTTTTGACGGCAGGCGGATGGTCTATGGCGGCTTCGTGCCGGTCCTGACCCTGGGCACCGCCCTCTGACGGCTCAGGGCATGGCGCGGCGCAGGATGGTTTCCAGCGCCGCGTCGCGCTCGCCCCCGGGCAGATCGGCGATCTGCGCCAGACGGCCCGACATCATCAATTCGGCTAGGCCATGCGCCGTGGCCCAGAAGGCCGCGATATCGCCCTCGCGCCCGCCCATCGCCATCACGCCATTGGCAAGGTGCAGATAGGCCGCACTTCCGGCATCGACCAGCTCATCCGAAGATTCGTCGATCCGCCGCGAGGTGAAGATCAGCCGGAACAGCGCCGGGCGCGCACAGGCGAAATCGACATAGCCCAGGCCCGAGGCCAAAAGCCTCTCGGCCGCGCCACCGCCCGCCTGCGCCTCGCGCGCGGTCTGGGCCGCGACAAAGGCGCGGAACCCTTCCGCGGCCAGCGCGGTCAAAAGCCCCGCCGTATCGCCGAAATGGTGCTTGGGTGCGGCATGGCTGACGCCCGCCCGCCGCGCGACCGAGCGCAGCGAAAACCCCTCGACCCCGGCCTCGGTCAATTCCGCCTCGGCCGCCGTCAGCAGCGTCGCGCGCAGATTGCCATGGTGATAGGGTTTGTCTGCCATCTCCAAGCCTCTCTTTCATGCGCCCCGTCCCCACCGGCCAAGCCTTGACCAGCCATCTTTGCGCCGTCAAGTTTTTTCGCGTGCACCTGGGTCCTTCACCGTCCAACCATCGGACAGCGCCGCATTTTCAGACGGCAGCAGGCCTGCCGCGCAACAGAAACGCGCCCAGGGCAACGGCGACGCCCACACCCCCAAGCCCGATCGAAATCCAGCGGAACACCCCGGCATCCGAGGCCTTGTCGCCGCGCTCGAACTCGAACAGCGTCGGCTCTTCGGGCAGATAGAACAGCGTCACCTTCTGCCCGATCTGAGCCGCGTCATAGCGCGGCTGCCCGACCAGCTCATCCGCCACCACCGTCTCGCCGGATGGCGGCGTGAAGCTGACGGTCAGGTAATGGTTGGTGCTGCGCCGCCGGTCGCCATCGTTGTCGACCTCTTCCCGCTCGACGATGCGCTTGTCGGTGATCACTGCCTCGATCTCCTGCCCGCCCTCGGCCAGCCGCCGGGCGGTCGCATCCAGCGATTGCGCGACGAACCAGAAGATCACCGCCATGATCGCCAGGAACCCCGCGATCAGCCCCAGCACCAGTGCGGGCGCCACCTTGACCGAATACCCCGTTCCCCGCCTGAAACCGCGCCGCATGTCCCGCCCTCCTGCCTGCCCGCATCCTGCCCGATCCGTGCCGGAAATCCAGCCTCCCCCTTGGCCTTGCGGCCCGGATTCGCTATGCCCGCGCGGACCGCAAAGGATGACGCCCATGCCGATGGAAAAGACCTTCAACGCCGCCGAGGCCGAAGCCCGCATCTCGAAGACCTGGCTCGACGCCAAGGCCTTCGCCGCCGGCGCCCATGCAAAGCCCGGCCACCCCGCCTTTTCCATCATGATCCCGCCGCCCAACGTGACCGGCAGCCTGCATATGGGCCATGCCTTCAACAACACGCTGCAGGATATCCTGATCCGCTGGCACCGCATGATGGGCGATGACACACTCTGGCAGCCCGGCACCGACCATGCCGGCATCGCGACCCAGATGGTGACCGAACGCGAGATGGCCCTGTCGCAGGAACCCTCGCGCCGCGAGATGGGGCGCGAGAAATTCCTCGCCCGCGTCTGGCAGCAGAAGGTCAAGTCGCGCGGCACGATCATCGGCCAGTTGCAGCGCCTTGGCGCCAGCGCCGACTGGTCGCGCGAGGCCTTCACCATGTCCGGCGCCCCCGGCGCGCCGGCGGGCGAAGAGGGCAATTTCCACGATGCCGTCATCAAGGTCTTCGTGGACATGTACAACAAGGGCCTGATCTATCGCGGCAAGCGCCTGGTCAACTGGGACCCCCATTTTGAAACCGCCATCTCGGATCTCGAGGTCGAGAACACCGAGGTTCCCGGCCATATGTGGCATTTCAAATACCCGCTCGCGGGCGGCCAGACCTATGAATATGTCGAACGCGACGCCGAGGGCAATGTCACCCTGCGCGAGACGCGCGATTACATCTCCATCGCCACCACGCGGCCTGAAACCATGCTGGGAGACGGCGCGGTCGCGGTTCACCCCTCGGATGAACGTTACGCGCCAATCGTCGGGAAACTCTGCGAAATCCCGGTCGGCCCGCGCGAACATCGCCGCCTGATCCCGATCATCACCGACGAATATCCCGACCCGGCTTTCGGCTCGGGCGCGGTCAAGATCACCGGCGCGCATGACTTTAACGACTATGCCGTCGCCAAGCGCGCGGGCATCCCCTGCTACCGGCTGATGGACACCCGCGCCCAGATGCGCGCCGATGGCGCCCCCTATGCCGAGGCCGCCGCCGTGGCCCAAGCCGCCTCGCGCGCCTGGCTGATTGCCAAGGGCTATGCCCTGCCCGGCATCGCCGAGCAGCCCGTGTCGCTGACGGAATCCGAGGTCGACGCCCTGAACCTCGTGCCCGAAGACCTGCGCGGCCTTGACCGCTATGAGGCGCGCAAGCGCGTGGTCGAACAGATCACCGCCGAGGGGCTGGCCGTCACAACGCTGAAAAAGACCATCGACAAGGAAACCGGCTCGGAACACCTGGAACTGGTGCCTTATGTCGAGTCGAAGCCGATCATGCAGCCCTTCGGCGACCGTTCCAAAGTCGTCATCGAGCCGATGCTGACCGACCAATGGTTCGTTGACACTGCCAAGATCGTCGAACCGGCGCTGGACGCCGTTCGCACGGGCAAGACGAAGATCATCCCGCCCTCGGGCGAGAAGACCTATTACCATTGGCTGGAGAATATCGAGCCCTGGTGCATCAGCCGCCAGCTGTGGTGGGGGCACCAGATCCCGGTGTGGTATGGGCCGCATCTTGAGGTGACCCGATTAAAGGATGGCGGATCGATCGAAGTATGGTCCGACAAGCGGCTTGTGACTTTCTGTGCGGCGACGTTCGTGGAAGCGAGAGAGCAGGCGAAAACCTACTATGCTACCGGAGTTGAGATATCGGTTTCTGATACCGAGGGTGATCGTGCTGTGTTTGATAGCGCCTCCGAAACGGTTTGGCTGACTCGCGACCCCGACGTCCTCGACACCTGGTTTTCCTCCGGCCTCTGGCCCATCGGCACGCTCGGCTGGCCCGACCAGACCGAGGCGCTGAAAAAATACTTCCCCACCTCGGTCCTCGTCACCGGGCAGGACATCCTGTTCTTCTGGGTCGCCCGGATGATGATGATGCAGCTGGCCGTCGTGAACGACATCCCCTTCCACACCGTCTACCTGCATGGCCTCGTCCGCGACGCCAAGGGCAAGAAGATGTCGAAATCCCTCGGCAACGTCATCGACCCGCTGGAGATCATCGACGAATACGGCGCCGATGCGCTGCGCTTTGCCAATGCCGCCATGGCGACGCTGGGGGGCGTTCTGAAACTCGACACCCAACGCATCGCCGGCTACCGCAACTTCGGCACCAAACTGTGGAACGCCTGCCGCTTCGCCGAGATGAACGGCGTCTGGGACGGCCACGCCACCCAATCCGCCCCGCCGCAGCCCAAGGCCACGGCGAACCGCTGGATCATTGGTGAGACCGCCCGTGCGCTCTCCGAGGTCAATGCCGCGCTGAACGACTTCCGCTTCGACCAGGCGGCGGATGCGCTTTATAAATTCGTCTGGGGCAAGGTCTGCGACTGGTATGTCGAATTTGCCAAGCCGCTGTTCGACGGTGATGACGCGGCCGAAACCCGGGCGACCATGGCCTGGGTCCTCGACCAGTCGATGATCCTGCTGCACCCCTTCATGCCCTTCATCACCGAAGAGCTTTGGTCCACCACCGGCAGCCGCCAGTCGCTCTTGGTCCATGCCGACTGGCCGACCTATGGCCTCGACCTGATCGATCCGGCGGCGCAATCCGAGATGGGCTTCGTCACCGCTTTGATCGACGAGATCCGCTCGGCCCGCGCCCAGGTTCATGTCCCGGTCGGCCTCAAGATCGACCTGATCGCCACCGACCTGCCCGAAGCCGCCCGCGAGGCCTGGGACAGAAACGAGGCGCTGATCCGCCGCCTCGCCCGGATCGAGACCTTCTCCGAAGGCGCCGCCCCCAAGGGCGCCATCGCGCTGACGGTCGAAGGCGCAAGCTTCGCCATTCCCCTTCAGGGCCTGATCGACGTGGCCGAGGAAAAGGCCCGGCTGGAAAAGGCGCGCGACAAGCTGGCCAAGGAAATCGGCGGGCTGAAGGGGCGTCTCAACAACCCCAACTTCGCCAAATCCGCGCCGGAAGATGTGGTGATGGAAGCCCAGTCCAACCTTGAAGCCCGCGAGGACGAGGCGGCAAAGATCGAGGCTGCGCTGAACCGCCTCGCCGATCTCGTCTGACCCAGCCGATCCGACCGGACGGGGGGGGCCGCCCCTGCCCCTTCTTCCGTTCGAAAATATCCCGGGGGGAGCGCAGCGGGGGGCAGCGCCCCCCTTGCCCTTCCGCGGACTAAGGCGCATCTTCTGTCCGAAAGGGGCAAGCAGATGTCCTGGCTCTCCCGCCTCGCCGAACGCCAGATCCAGAAAGCCCGGCTCAAGGGCCAGCTTCAGGGCCTTGAAGGCGAGGGCAAACCCCTGCCCGACCGGCCCGGCGATGCTTTCGTCTCTGCGGGCGATGCCGTCGGCTTCCGCATCATGGCCCAGGCCGGCGTCCTGCCCGAAGAGATCACGCTCAAGAAACAGGCCGCCGCGCAGCGCGCCCATCTTGCCACCCTGACCGACGCGGCCGCGCGGAAAGAGGCCATGGCCAGGCTTGCCCAGATCGAGATGCGGCAGGCCATTGCCGAAGACTCCCGCCGCAAGTTCCTGCGATAGACCCGATGCCCCGGCTCTGCCGCGCCCTGCTGATCGCCTTCTGCCTCGGCCTGCCCTTGGCCTCTTGCGCGGGCCTCTCGCCCTGGGGTGGCTACCGGCAGGGCTTCTGAGGCGGGAATTTCCTTCCAAATCCTTAACGCCAGATCGCAAGCCCTTGATCTTGCTTGCCCGCCCGAATGTCCCTGCGTGAGACACCCCTTGCGCCCGGCCCGTCCCTGGCCCTAACTCTGGCCATCATGACGCGTTTCCTTACCCCCCATGCCGCCGCCCTGCCCTCGACCGTGCCCTTCACCGGCCCCGAGACACTGGAGCGCCAGTCAGGCCGCCCCTTCCGCGCCCGGCTTGGCGCCAATGAATCGCTCTTCGGCCCCTCGCCCAGGGCGATCGCCGCCATGGAACAGGCGGCGGCACAGGTCTGGCAATATGCCGACCCCGAAAGCCATGACCTCAAGGCAGCGCTCGCCGCCCATCACGGCTGCACGCCGGCCCATATCACCGTGGGCGGCGGGATCGACACGCTGTTCGGCACGCTCTGCCGCCTGACGCTTGATCCAGGCACCGCCGTCGTCACCAGCCTGGGCGCCTATCCGACCTTCAACTTCCATGTCGCGGGCTGCGGCGGCGCGCTGACCCGCGTGCCCTATAGGGGCAATCACGAAGACCCGCAAAGCCTGCTCGACGCCGCCCGCCAGACCAAGGCGCGGCTGATCTACCTCGCCAATCCCGACAATCCGATGGGCAGCCACCACCCCGGCCGGGTGATCGAGGATATGGTCGCGAACCTTCCCGACCACAGCCTGCTGGTGCTGGACGAGGCCTATTCCGACCTCGCCCCGCCCGATGCCGTGCCGCAGATTTCCCCCGACCACCCGCAGGTCATCCGTTTCCGCACCTTCTCGAAAGGCTATGGCATGGCAGGGGCGCGCATCGGCTATGCCCTGACAAACCCGGATCTGGCAAAGGCCTTCGACAAACTGCGCGACCATTTCGGCCTCGGCCGCATCGGGCAGATCGGTGCCC
Source organism: Fuscovulum sp. (assembly GCA_041916535.1). GTDB lineage: Bacteria > Pseudomonadota > Alphaproteobacteria > Rhodobacterales > Rhodobacteraceae > Pseudogemmobacter. The sequence goes on from JAYRZG010000013.1 coordinate 25,742, forward strand.
TGGCGGCGCTGGCGGATCAGGACTGGCTGGCCCATGTGACGGCGCAGGTCGCCCGGGCGCGCAGCCGCATCGCCGCCATCGCCGCCGCCAATGGCCTTCTGGCCCTGCCCTCGGCCACCAATTTCGTCAGCGTCGATTGCGGCCGCGACGGCGATTTCGCCCGCCGCATCCTGGCCGAATGCCAAAGCCGCGGCCTGTTCATCCGGATGCCGGGCGTCGCGCCCCTTGACCGCTGCATCCGCATCTCGACCGGGCCGGAGGCCGCGCTCGATGTGGTGGAAGAGGTGCTGCCCCAGGCGCTCAGGGCCGCGGCCGGCTGATCACTCGGCCGCCAGTTCCGGCTTGGCCGGCCCGACCGGCGGCGCCAGCCCGGCGGGCTGTTCGGCCGCGCCAAGGCGCAGGGGCGGCGCGGCGGGTTCCGGCTCGGCCGGGCTGCGCAGGGCGGGCACCGTCTCGGCCAGGACGCTGGGCATCACGCCCTCGCTGCCCAGAACCCGGCGGAAGACCAGCATGTTCTGGAAGCTCGTCTTCACCCCGCCGGTGATCCCCGCCCGCTCGTCGCAGGGCAGCACATCGGCGCGGACATAATCCCAGCCCTCGGCCCCCATCTGGTTCATCACCGTGCTCAGGGCCAGCGCGAAACGCTCTTCGGTCGTCTTGGCCGTGCGCGATTTCTCGCCCCGGCGCGGGGCCGGAATGACCTTGAATTCAAATCGCTGCATCTGGCTCTCCACCGATCCGGGCGGCACCATAACGGGATTCGCGCGACAGGCGCAAATGGACAAAGCGTGAGCGGCCGCCCCGGCAGGCGGCGCCTTGCCGCCCCCCCCTTTCCCCCGCCCCCGCTTCCGGCGCAGGATCGCCCGGCAAGATTCTGCGACAGGCGAAGGGGGGAAGACCATGCCGACCGGCTTTTACCATGACGAGCGCTGCATGTGGCATTCGGGCGGCGAGCATGTGCTTTACCTGCCGCTTCAGCCCTGGCTGCAACCGCTGGCCTCGGGTGGATATGCCGAAAGCCCGGAAACCAAGCGCCGCCTGCGCAATCTGGTCGAGGCATCTGGCCTTATCGACCATCTCGCGCCGCGCAGCGCGCCCGCCGCGACCCGCGCCGATCTGGAACGCATCCATCCTGCCGCCTATCTCGACCGGTTCAAGGCGCTCTCCGACCAGCGCGGCGGCGACATGGGCGAGGAGGCCACCTTCTCGCATGGCGGGTATGAGATCGCGGCCCTTTCGGCAGGTCTTGCCAAGGCCGCGCTGTCCGACACCTGGCACCGCCGGGTCGACAATGCCTATGCCCTGTCGCGCCCGCCGGGCCATCATTGCCTGCCCGATCGCGGCATGGGCTTCTGTCTTCTGGCCAATATCCCGGTCGCGCTTGAGGCGCTGCGGGCCGAGGCGGGCCCCCTGCGCGCCGCGATCATCGACTGGGATGTCCATCACGGCAACGGGACCGAGGCGATCTACTATGACCGCGCCGACACGCTGACCATCTCGCTGCATCAGGAACGCTGCTACCCGACCGACACCGGCGCCGCCGATGCGATGGGCCGCAGCGCGGGGTTGGGCTTCAATCTCAACGTGCCCCTGCTGCCCGGCGGCGGCCACCGCGCCTATCTGGACGCCATGGAACTGCTGGTCCTGCCCGCCCTGCACGACTTCCGCCCCGAGATCATCCTGATCGCCTGTGGCCTTGATGCCAATGCCATGGACCCGCTGGCCCGGATGCAGGCCCACGCCGATACCTATCGCGAGATGACGCGGATGCTGATGGAGGTCGCTGCAACCCATGCCCAGGGCCGCCTTGTTGCCGTGCATGAAGGCGGCTATTCCGAGGCCCAGGTTCCCTTCTGCGGCCTCGCCGTGATCGAGACCCTGTCGGGCCAGCGCACCAGGGTCAGCGACCCGTTCCTGCCGATGATCGAGGCCGGCCAGCCCGCCGAGGATTTCGTGGCCTTCCAGCGCGCCCGCCTTGCCGCCCAAAGCCGCAGGCCCAAGACCTTTCCCTTTGACGGCGTCTGACCCGCCGCCGCCCTTCATCCCGGCAAGAACATCCCCGGGGGGCCGAGCCCCCCGGAACGCCCGGTCCCGGAGCGCGCGGCTTAAAGGCCCAGCTTCTTCATCACCAGATCATTGACCGCCGCCGGGGCAGCCTTGCCGCCGGTGGCCTTCATCACCTGGCCGACGAACCAGCCCGCCAGCTTCGGATTGGCCTTGGCCTTCTCGACCTGCGCCGGGTTCGCCGCAATGATCTCGTCCACCGCCGCCTCGATCGCGCCCGTGTCGGTGACCTGCTTCATCCCGCGCGCTTCGACGATCTCCGCCGGATCGCCGCCCTCGGTCCACAGGATCTCGAACAGGTCCTTGGCGATCTTGCCCGAGATGATCCCGGCCCCGATCAGATCGACGATCCCGCCCAACTGGGTCGAGGAGACCGGGCTGTCAGCGATCTCGACGCCTTCCTTCTTCAACCGCCCGAACAGCTCGTTGATCACCCAATTCGCCGCCAGCTTGCCGTCTCGGCCCTTGGCCACCGCATCGAAATAGGCGGCGGCGTCCAGTTCCGCCGTCAGCACAGAAGCATCGTAATCGGTCAGGCCGAAATCGCCCATGAACCGCGCCTTCTTGGCATCGGGCAGTTCCGGCATGGTCGCGGCGATATGGTCGACCCATTCCTGCTCGATTTCCAGGGGCAGCAGGTCGGGATCGGGGAAGTAGCGGTAATCATGCGCCTCTTCCTTCGACCGCATCGAGCGCGTCTCGTTCCTGTCCGGGTCGTAAAGCCGCGTCTCCTGCACGATGGACCCGCCATCTTCCAGAATGGCGATCTGGCGCCGCGCCTCGTAATCGATGGCCGCCTGGATGAAGCGCATCGAGTTCATGTTCTTGATCTCGCAGCGCGTGCCGAGATGGCTGAAATCCTGCGTCTCCTGATAGCGTTCATAGGCACCGGGCTTGCAGACCGACACGTTCACATCGGCGCGCAGGTTGCCGTTCTGCATATTGCCGTCGCAAGTGCCCAGATAGCGCAGGATCTGGCGCAGCTTGGCCACATAGGCCGCCGCTTCCTCGGGTCCGCGCAGATCGGGGCGCGAGACGATTTCCATCAGCGCCACGCCGGTGCGGTTGAAATCGACGAAGGACAGCGTCGGGTCGATGTCATGGATCGACTTGCCCGCATCCTGTTCCAGATGGATGCGCTCGATCCGCACGCGGCGCGCGACGCCGGGCGACATTTCCACGATCACTTCGCCCTCGCCCACGATCGGGTGATAGAGCTGCGAGATCTGATAGCCCTGCGGCAGATCGGGGTAGAAGTAATTCTTGCGGTCAAAGGCCGAGACCAGGTTGATCGCGGCCTTCAGCCCCAGCCCGGTGCGCACCGCCTGCTCGACGCAGAACTCGTTGATCACCGGCAGCATGCCCGGCATGGCGCAATCGACGAAGGAGACATTGGTGTTCGGTTCCGCCCCGAAACTGGTCGAAGCGCCGGAAAACAGTTTGGCGTTCGAGGCAACCTGGGCATGGATTTCCATCCCGATCACCAGTTCCCAGTCGGATTTCGCCCCGGCAATCACCTTGGGCTTCGGCAGCGTATAGGACAGATCGAGCATGGCACCCCTTGCGGCACTCGGGCGATGATCCCCTGCGTTTAGGCCGCATGGGCGCGCGGGGCAAGAGGGGGGCCAAGAGACAGGCGCCGCCCTGTGCCGCGCCTCAGGCCCCCGCGGGCCGTGTCTCGATCCCCTCGGGACCCAGGACGATCTGGTCGCCGCGCGCCAGCGCCTGGCCGAAGATCTCGCCCAGGGTCCAGTGGATCAGGTCCGTGCCGCCTTTCCAGGCCGGCAGGTGAAACGCGCGCAGATTGTCGGTCAGGTGATCGGCCAGCACTTCCATCACCATGCGCTGGCGCAGCGAGCCCGGCGCCTCCTCGGCCAGGGCGCGGCCCAGGGCCGCCATGGCCCCGGCGGCGATATTGGCGCGATACTGGCAGCCGGTGGCGTGGAAATAATCGAGAAGCCCGCTGAGATAGAGACCGTGATCGGCACCGGGCGGCACTTCGCCCAGCACCTCGGCCGCTGCCATGTTCATTACCGCATAGGCCGCCCCGCCCGCCACATCGCCGGTCCGCCGCGCCGCCGCCCGCGCCTCGGCATCGAAATCCTCAAGCGCGCCATACCACATCGGCAGAAGATGCGGACCATGGGCGGCATGGGGTTCGGGACAGGTCGGGTCCAGATCGGACCAGTCCTCATACCAGTCGCGGCACAGCCTCTCGCCATCTTCCAAGCCGCGCAGAAGCTGATAGCGCGTGGCGGCCAGCAGCGGTGAGTTTTCGGCAATCGGATCGAACGGGTCCAGCGCGGCCTCGGCCATAGCGACATGGCTCAGATAGCCCTGCCAGGGCACATGGCCCGGCCCGCCCTCGGCCGCGACCGACCGGCGCGCCAGACCAAGGTCCAGATGCGCCTGCGCGACGATCAGCGCCGCGCCATAGCCCTCGCCTTGCGCCGCCGCCATGTCTTCCAGCCGGGCAAGCTCTGCCTCGGCCCCGGCGATGTCATGCGCCGCGATGGCCTGCGCCAGCGCCGCCCTTGCCCCTTCCGAGACCAGAACGGCCAGACGCCGCCCGCCCGGCGCCGCCGCGCGCGACTGATCCGCCGCGACCAGCGCGCCCAGAAGCGCCGTCCAGTCGCCGCACGCCGCCTGCGCCGCATGGGCGGCCGTCAGGTCGCGCCAGACCGCCGCCTCCGGCGCTTCGGCCAGAACCGGCACATGCAGCCGCGCCGAAAGCGGCAAGGAGGCCTGTTCCAGCGCCGCCGCCCGCGCCTCGGTCCGCCCTGCCCTGCGCGCCATCCTGCCGATGCGATGGGCAAGATCCCGCGCGGGACGGGTCAGTCGAGTCGCCAAACGGGCGGACTTGGGTGTATGGGCCATGGCTGATTGCAAGATTTCTGGACTGCTGAGGCACTTCGATGCTCCCGAAAAAAGGCGAATTGATGAAAATGCGACGGATTTCGCGAACGGGCGCCCGGCTGGCACCCCGGCTCCGTCGTCTCGCCACCCTGGCCGCCCTGCCTGTTCTGGCAGGCTGCGTTGCGCCCGACATGCAGTCGGATGCGCTGAATTTCCTGACCCCGCCGCCGATGCGCTGGGACCACCGGCCCGAGGCGACGCATTGGACCAGCGCCGCGCTGGTTGCCGTGGCGCAAGAGGATGCGGTGCTGGCGAATCGCGTGCCGGCCGACATCACCGCCTGGTGTCCCGGCTATGAAGACGCCTCGCTGAACGAACGCCGCGCCTTCTGGGTCGGGCTGATGTCGGCGCTGGCCAAGCATGAAAGCACCTGGAATCCGCGCGCCTCGGGCGGCGGCGGGCGCTGGATCGGCCTGTTGCAGATCGCCCCCGGCACGGCACGCGGCCATGATTGCGACGCCCGTTCGGCGGGCGCGCTCAAGGACGGTTCGGCCAACCTGACCTGCGCCGTCGCCATCCTGTCGCAGGATGTCGCCCGTGACGGTCTGGTCGCCGGCAATGGCAAGCATGGCCTCGGGCGCGACTGGGCACCCTTCCGCGCCAGCGGCAAACGGGCCGAAATGGCGAAATGGACTTCGGCCCAGCCCTATTGCCAGGCGGGCTGACGCCCGCCTGCCGCCGAAACGCCGCGGCGCGCGGGCCTCAGCCCGCCGCCAGCATCCGCCCCGCCATCTCGGACAGGTCGCGCGACAGGCCCGGCGCGGCCAGGATGCGCTGCAATTCGCCCTTCACCCGCGCCTGCCGCCCGGCATCATAGCGCGGCCAGGTCTCGAAAGCGGTCGACATCCGCGCCGCCGTCTGCGGGTTCAGCGGATCAAGCTTGATCAGCCAATCTGCGACCAGACGGTATCCCGCGCCAGACGCGGCATGGAACCCGGCATGATTGGCCGACAAGGCCCCCACCACCGCGCGGAAGCGGTTGGGGTTCTTCCAGTCAAAGGCCGGATGCGCGGTCAGCCGCTCGGTCACCGCGGCCGCCGCATCGGGCGCGGCCAGGGCGATCTGCAAGGCGAACCACTTGTCCATCACATTGCCATCGCCCGCCCAGCGCGCGGCGAATTGCGCCACTTCATCCGCGCCCTGTCCGATATCCAGCAGCGCGGCCAGGGCCCCGGCCTGCTCGGTCATGTTATTGGCCCCGGCAAAGGCCTGCGCCGCCGCCGCCCCGCCATCGACCCGCGACAGGATCTGCAACCCCGCAACCCGCAGGGCCCGCCGCCCCGCCGCCTTGGCATCGGGCGTGAAGGGCCCCTTGTCGGCCAAGGCCGCCATCAGACCGGGCAGGCCCGGCGCCAGCCGCCGCGCCAGCGCCTCGCCCGCGCGCCGCCGCGCCGCCCAGATCGCATCCGGGTCGGGCACCACCCCCGCGCCCTGCAGGGTCTGCGCCATGTCGTCATCCGATGGCAGCCGCAGCGCCAGCGCCCGGAAGGCCGGGTCAAGGCTGTCATCGAACGCCACCTGCGCCAGCGCGTCCAGCCAGTCCGGCCCCGGCACCGCGCCTTCGGTCACCATCCGGCCCAGCATGTCCTTGGCCAGCGCGCGCCCCGCCTCCCATTTGTTGAAAGGGTCGGTGTCATGCGCCAGAAGGAAGGCGCGCTCCTCGGCGCTGGCGGCGCGTTCCAGCACCACGGGCGCCGAGAAGCCGCGCAGGATCGACGGCACCGGCTTGGCCGCCAGCCCCTCGAAGCGAAAGCTCTGCCTGCCTTCGGTCAGTTCCAGCACCGTGGTCGGCACCACCTCGTCGCCATTGGGGTTCAACAGCCCCACCGCCACCGGAATGACCTTGGGGTCCTTCTGCGCCTGCCCCGGCGTCGGTGGGTTCACCTGTTCCAGATGCAGCGTATAGGTGCCATCCGCCCAGTCGTCGCTGACCTTCAGCCGCGGCGTTCCCGCCTGAGAATACCAGCGCTTGAACTGCGCCAGATCGCGGCCCGTCGCATCCTCGAAAACCTTCAGCCAATCCTCGATCGTCGCCGCCTGCCCGTCATGGCGGGCGAAATACAGGTCCAGCGCGCGGGCATAGCCGTCATCGCCGACAAGGCGCTTGAGCATCCCGATCACCTCGGCGCCCTTTTCATAGACAGTCGCCGTGTAGAAATTGTTGATCTCGACAAAGCTTTCCGGCCGCACCGGATGCGCCAGCGGCCCCTGATCCTCGCGGAACTGCCGCGCCCGCAGCGTCAGCACATCCTCGATCCGCTTGACCGCCGCCGACCGCATGTCGCCGGAAAACTGCTGGTCGCGGAAAACCGTCAGCCCTTCCTTCAGGCAAAGCTGGAACCAGTCGCGGCAGGTGATGCGGTTGCCGGTCCAGTTGTGGAAATACTCATGGGCGATGATCGCCTCGATCCGGGCGAAATCCTCGTCCGTCGCGGTTTCGGGGCTGGCCAGCACATACTTCGAATTGAAGATGTTCAGCCCCTTGTTCTCCATCGCGCCCATGTTGAAATCATCGACCGCGACGATGTTGAACACGTCCAGATCATATTCCCGGCCATAGACCTCTTCGTCCCAGCGCATGGATCGGATCAGGCTGTCCATCGCATAGGCGCAGCGGTCCTGATCGCCGGGGCGTACCCAGATGCCCAGATCGACCGCCCGGCCCGAGGCCGTGGTGAACCCCGCCCGATGCGCCACCAGATCGCCCGCGACCAGCGCGAACAGATAGGCGGGCTTCGGCCAGGGATCGTCCCATTCCGCCCAGCCCGCGCCGCTGGCGACCGGATTGCCGTTCGACAGAAGGACCGGCAGGTCGCTTTCGATCCGCACCTTGAACGGCGCCATCACATCCGGCCGGTCGGGGTAATAGGTGATCTTGCGGAACCCCTGCGCCTCGCATTGCGTGCAATACATGCCCCTCGACATATACAGGCCTTCCAGCGCCGTATTCGCCTCGGGCGAGATTTCCACCAGCGTTTCCAGCACGAAAGGCGCATCGGGCAGTAGTTCCGCCGGGATCGACAGCCCGTTCGCCTCTGCCGTCAGGTCCAGAAGCGCCCCGTCCAACCGGACCGAGACCAGCCGCAGCTCCTCGCCATCCAGCCACAGGTGATGCCGCCCCCGCGCCTCGGGGTTCGGGCGCAGATGCAGCCGCGCCGAAACCCGCGTCGCGCGCGGATCCAGCCGGAAGGTCAACTCCACCCGGTCGACGATATGCGAGAAAGGCCGGTAATCGGCAAGATAGACGGTGCGGGGATCGGACATGACAGGCTCCGGGAATGCTGCCCCGGCAGGCTAGGCCAATGCACCGCAGGCGCAAGGGGGGGATGCGGTCACACCGCCCGCGCCGCCCCGCCCAGTCGCCGCGCCAGAACAGGCAGGCCCAGGGCCGAGGCCGCGGCAAAACCCGCCCCCGCAACAAAGGTGGCCTGCGCGCCATAGGCCTGCCACAGCGCGCCCGCGATCACGCTGGCCAGCAGAAGCGCCACCCCGGTCACCAGATTGTACAGGCCAAAGGCGATGCCGCGCAGTTCGGCCGGAACGCTTTCGGCCACCAGCGCCGCCAGCAGCCCCTGGGTGAACCCCATATGCAGGCCCCAGATCACCACGCCTGCGGCCAGCCCCCACAGCCCGCCCGCAAAGGCCAGCACCAGATCGGCCAGCACCAGAAGACCCAAGCCCACCGCCAGCAGCGCCACCTTGCCGCCACGGTCCGACACCATGCCCACCGGCCAGGCGGTCAGCGCATAGGCGATGTTCATCGCCACCAGCACCAGGGGCAGCAACATCAGCGTCAGCCCCGCCTCCTGCGCCCGCAGGATCAGGAAGGCCTCGGAGAACCGCGCCAGCGTGAACAGCGTCGCCACCCCCACGACCAGCCAATAGGTCCGGCCCAACAGCCCCAGCTCCGCCCGCGCCAGTGGGTTGCGCACCGCGCGCCGCCCCGGCGGGCGCGGCGGCTCGGCCACCGCGAACAGGATCAGCGCAAAGGACAGAAGGCCCGGAATCACCGCCACCCAGAACACGCTCTGGAAATCATTGGCAAAGGCCCACATCAGCCCGATCGCCGCCAGCGGCCCCAGAAAGGCCCCGACCGTGTCCAGCGATTGCCGCAAGCCGAAGGCCGCACCCTGCCGCCCCTCGGGCGCCAGATCCGCCACCAGAGCATCGCGCGGTGCGCCGCGGATGCCCTTGCCCACCCGGTCGATGAACCGCGCCGCCACCACCCAGCCCAGCGAAGGGGCCAGCGGAAAGACCGGCTTCGTAAGGGCCGCCAGCCCATAGCCCAGCGCAGCCAACCCCTTCCGCCGCCCCAGCCGATCCGACAGCGCACCGGAAAAGACCTTGGTGATCGCCGCCGTCGCCTCGGCTATGCCCTCGATCACCCCCACGGCCAGGGCGCTGGCGCCAAGTCCCAGCGTCAGATAGGCGGGCAACAGGGCATGGATCATTTCGGACGAGACATCCATCAGCATGGATACGAAGCCCAGGGCCCAGATCCCTGCCGGAAGCCCGCGCCAGCCGCCCTGCCCTGTCACCACGAACCCGTCATAGCCGACCTTTCATCGCTGGCTCCTGGCAGATCCCGGCCAAACGGACGGCGCCGCGGGCCTATTCCGCCCCCACGAAGCGCGCCAGCTTGCCCAGCGTCTGCTGGCCCAGCTCGACCGCGCCAAAGCCCTTGGCATTCTCATATTCCTCGGCGGTGACGAAAACCATGCCCAGCGTCACTTTCGTGCCCTCCGGCACCGGCTCGAAGGTGGCCCAGGCATCGGCGTGTTTCGGGCCGTTCTCGCCCCAATGCAGCGTGTATTCCAGCCGGTGCTCGGCCCGCACCACGCCGTATTTGTGGTGGTTCGGGAAGACCGTGCCATCCGGCCCGATCATGTCGAACACCCATTCGCCACCCTCGCGCAGGTCGATCCGGCTTGTCCGGCAGGAATACCCGTCGGGCCCCCACCATTGCGGCAGGGTCTTGGGGTTCATCCATGCCCCCCACACGACCGAGACCGGCGCGCGGATCACCCGCTGCAACAGCATCGTGCGGTCCGACAGATCCCCCGTCATTTCATCAGCCCCTGCGCATAGGCCTCAAGCTGCGTCACCACCGTGCCCCAGCCGTCATAGAAGCCCATCTTGGCATGGGCCTCCGCGCTCCCGGCCGACCGGTGCCTTGCCACCGCGACATAGCGGGTGCGGCCCTGGCCCAGATCCTCGAAATTCACGATGGCGGTCATGAACGGCTCGGGATTGGGCTTCCAGCCAGCCGTATAGGCATCGGTGAAGACCAGCCGCTCATTCGGCACGACCTCCAGATAGACGCCGTTGTTTTCCATCAGGTTGCCCTCCACCTCGAACATGGTGTTGCAGGCGCCGCCGGGGCGGACATCCAGATGGCATTCGGTCACCCGATGCGGCTTGGGCACGAACCAGTGAACCAGATGTTCCGGCGTCGTCCAGCACATGTACAGGATCTCGCGCGGCGCCTTGATCTCACGCTCCAGGATCAGATCCAACTTCGGGTCGTAATCGGTCAGCCAGGCCGGAACTGCGGCATTGCCTTGGGTCGCATCGGTCATTCTTCCAGTCCTTCCCTGCAAAATTCCGTCACAGCCGCGCCACCAGCGCCGCCAATTGATCCGCCGTCACCTGCCAGCCCGCCTCGAAACCCGAGGCGCGGTTCTCGGCACAATCGCTGGCCGAACGGTGCCGCGCGACCGAGACCTGCCGCGTCCCCGCCCCTTCGGGTGCCAGCGTCACCACCGCCGTGAAAGACGGCCCAAGCGAGGTGTCGGGCAGATCGAAGGGCGCGAAATCGGCATCCATCAGATCGGTGAAGACCAGCCGCCGCGCCGGTTCGGCCACCAGGAAACTGCCGGTGACCGGAAATTCCTGCCCCTCCGGCCCGGCCACCGTCATGGCGAAGCGCCCGCCCGGCCAGGCCTCAAGCACCAGATCACGCGCCTGCCAGGGCTTGGGCAGATACCATTCGGCGAAAAGCGCAGGCTCGGTCCAGCAGCGCCAGACCAGGGCGGGCGGCGCGGGCAGCAGCCGTGACAGCAGGATGTCGCGCTCAGGATCAATCTTCATCGCCCCGCTCCTGCATCAACTGCATGACATAGCCTTCCAGCCGGTCGAGCCGCCCCTCCCAGAGAACGCGCTGCTCCTCCAGCCAGTTCCGCACCGGCATCAGCGCCTGCGGCACCAGCGCGCAGGACCGCACGCGGCCATCCTTGCTGGTCCAGATCAGCCCCGCCGCCTCAAGCACCTCAAGGTGCCGCATCACCGTGGGCAACCGCAGCCCGGTCGGGCGGGCCAATTCGCTGACCGCCTTGGTGCCCTGGGCAAGCTGGGCAAGGATGGCGCGCCGCGTCGGATCGGACAGCGCCTGGAAAAGAAGTGAAAGATCAGGATCATGCTTGGCCATGCCTTACCCAATCACAGAGGGCCGACCGTCGCAACAGAAAACTTAGCTGAAATGCGAAGTAATTCGATTATCGCGAAACACCGACAAGTGCTTGATGGGTTTGCGCGAAAATCTTGCCGCCGCCGCGCTTGCCGCAACCCCGCCTGCGGCCCTAATGTGTGCCAAGGCATACAGAAAGACCATTTGGGGGAACGCGCATGACCACCCGCCTCGACAAATCCGGCCTCCAGGTCGCCACCGAGCTTGCCAGCTTCATCGAGGACCGCGCCCTTCCCGGCACCGGCATCACCCCCGCCGCCTTCTGGAGCGGCCTTGCCGCCCTGAGTGCCGAATTCGCGCCGAAGAACCGCGCGCTTCTGCAAAAGCGCGACGATCTTCAGGCCAAGATCGACGCCTGGCACATCGCCCGGCGCGGCCAGCCGCATGACCATGCCGCCTACAAGGCGTTTCTGATGGAGATCGGCTATCTCCTGCCCGAAGGCCCCGATTTCCAGATCGACACCACCCATGTCGATCCCGAGATCGCCTCTGTCCCCGGCCCGCAGCTTGTTGTCCCGGTCACCAATGCCCGCTATGCGCTGAATGCCGCCAATGCCCGCTGGGGCAGCCTCTACGACTGCCTCTATGGCACCGATGCCATGGGCTCCACCCCGCCCCCGGGCGGCTATGAGCGGGGCCGTGGCGCCCGCGTCGTCGCCCGCGCCCGCGTCTTCCTGGATGACGCCTTCCCGATCGCCGGGGCCAGCCATGCCGATGTGCGGCGCTATGTGGTCAGGGACGGCGCGCTGCTGGTCGATGACCTGCCGCTGGTCAGCCCGGAGAAATTCGCGGGCTATCGCGGCAATCCCAAGGCCCCCGACGCCATCCTCTTGCGCAACAACGGCCTGCATGTCGAACTCGTCTTCGACCGCGCCCATTTCATCGGCACCCGCGACCAAGCGCTTCTGGCCGATGTGCAGATGGAAAGCGCGCTTTCCGCGATCATGGATTGCGAGGATTCCGTCGCCTGCGTCGATGCCGAAGACAAGGTCCAGGCCTATGAGAACTGGCTCGGCCTGATGAAGGGCGACCTGACCGAGACCTTCCAGAAAGGCGGCAAATCCCTGACCCGCCGCCTCAACCCCGACCGGGATTATCTTGACCCGCAGGGCAGCCCTTTCACGGTCAAGGGCCGCGCGCTTCTGTGGGTCCGCAATGTCGGCCATCTGATGACCAATCCGGCCATCCTGCTGCCCGACGGATCAGAGATTCCCGAAGGGCTGATGGATGCCATGGTCACCGTCACAATCGCGCTGCATGACCTGAAAAAGACCGAAGGGCTGCGAAATTCGCATCATGGCTCGGTCTATGTCGTGAAACCCAAGATGCACGGGCCGGAAGAAGTGGCTTTCGCCGATGCCACCATGGCCCGGATCGAGGCCCTGCTCGGCCTGCCCGCCAACACCGTCAAGCTGGGCATCATGGACGAGGAACGCCGCACCTCGGTCAACCTCAAGGAATGCATCCGCGCCGCGAAATCGCGCGTCGCCTTCATCAACACCGGCTTCCTTGACCGCACCGGCGACGAGATCCACAGCTCGATGGAGGCCGGGCCGTTCAGCCGCAAGGATTTCATCAAGCGCAAGGGCTGGATCACCGCTTACGAGAACCTCAACGTCGATATCGGCCTGGAATGCGGATTGTCGGGCCGCGCGCAGATCGGCAAGGGCATGTGGGCCATGCCCGACCTGATGGCCGCCATGCTGGATGAAAAGGTCGCCCAGCCGCGCGCGGGCGCGAATTGCGCCTGGGTGCCCTCGCCCACCGCCGCCACGCTGCACGCGCTGCATTACCACAAGGTCGATGTCTTCGCCGTGCAGAAGAAGCTGGCCAAGGGCGGGCGGCGCGCCCATGTCGACGGCATCCTGGACATCCCCCTCGCCGCCTTCCGCGCCTGGCCCAGGGCCCAGGTGACGCGCGAGGTGGAAAACAACGCCCAGGGCATCCTCGGCTATGTGGTGCGCTGGATCGACCAGGGCGTCGGCTGTTCCAAAGTGCCGGACATCAACGATGTCGGGCTGATGGAAGACCGCGCCACCTGCCGCATCTCGGCCCAGCATATCGCCAACTGGCTGCATCACGGCATCGTCTCTCAGGACGAGGTCATGGCCGCGCTCAAGAAGATGGCCGAAGTGGTCGACCGCCAGAACGCCGCCGACCCGCTGTACCGCCCGATGGCGCCCGGCTTCCAGGGCGTCGCCTTCCAGGCCGCCTGCGATCTGGTCTTCAAGGGGCGCGAACAGCCTTCGGGCTATACCGAACCCCTGCTTCATGCCTGGCGGCTCAAGGCCAAGGCGGCGGGCTGACCGGCGGCCCGGGCCGGACAGCAACACCGGCCCCCGGGAAAACAGGGAAACGTATCCCCGGGGACCGGCGGCATCCACGCAGGCCACGCCGCGCGGATTGGCAGTTGTTCCGGCTCAGCCCAGCAGCCGATAGCGCAGCGCCGCCGCCCGGTTTGGGCGCAGATGCGCCCAATTGGCCAGGGCCGCCGGCACGCCGATCAAAAGACCGGCCAACCCGGCCACGGCAAAGGTCGCCCAGGAGTAATAGCCCAGGGTCAGGCCGGCCACGACGGCGGCCCCGGCCACGCAGCTCACCCAAAGGCCGACGAGCAGCGTTCTCAGCGGAGGAAGCATCCTGTCACCTCGCGGATCGCGTCATTGCGTCACACTGGCCCAACGCGCCCGCGCCGCGATGGTTCCGGCCCCGATGCAAAGACCGGGCGTGATCCCCCCGGGGAAAGCGCCCGCGCAAGGTTCTTGGTCTGGAAAAGGCAGCGAAGCCCCTATCCCGCATCCAGCGCCAGCGCGTGAATGCGGCCCATCAGATCGCCCAGCGCCCGCGTCACCGCCCGGTGCCGGTCGACCCGCCCCAGCGCCGCCAGTTCCGGCGCACGGATCTTCACCGCGAAATGGCTCTCGCCCGTGCCATCATCGCCCGCGTGACCGGCATGTTTGTGACTTTCATTCACGATTTCCAACAGTTGCGGGCGGAACGCCGCCTGTAGCCGCGCCTCCATCTCGTCTCTCACGCGCATTTTTTTCCTCTGCCCCTTCAATCCGCTGCCAGAACCCCTAAACTTGGCCGCCCGAGTCGGAAAGCCATTGAAAGGCCCGCAGTTTCCATGGTCAGCAAGTCCCCCTTCGAATTCGACCTGCGCGTCAGCGCCGACAAGAAGCGCAAGTCCGCCACACGGCGCGGCGGCGCGGCGGCGGCGGCCGATGCCACGGGACGGGCCTGCGACTATGTCGGCTGCCAGAAGCCGGGCGAATTCCGCGCGCCGAAATCGCCCGATGCGCTCGACCAGTTCTTCTGGTTTTGCAAGGATCACATCCGCGAGTACAACCTAAAGTGGAATTACTTCCAGGGTTCCTCCGACGACGACTTCGCCAAGTTCCTCGAAAAGGACCGGGTCTGGGGCCGCGAGACCAAGCCCTTCTCGCGCAAGGACGATGGCAATGCCTGGGCGCGCATGGGCGTGAACGACCCGATGGAGATCCTGGGCGAGAAAGCCACCCGCAACCCCGGCGCCCAGCCCCTGTCCGGCGCCACCCGCAAGCTGCCCCCCACCGAACGCCGCGCGATCGAGATCCTCGACGCCCGCGACACCATGTCGAAGACCGAAATCCGCAAGCAGTACAAGGCGCTGATCAAGGTCCTGCACCCCGACATGAACGGCGGCGACCGCAGCCAGGAAGAGCAGCTGCAAGAGGTCGTCTGGGCCTGGGACCAGCTCAAGGACAGCCGCTACTTCCGCGAGTGACCTACCCCGCCCGGAACGCCAGCGCCGCACCGTTCATGCAATAGCGCTTGCCCGTGGGCTTCGGCCCGTCATCGAAGACATGGCCGAAATGCCCGCCGCAGCGGCGGCAATGCACCTCGGTGCGGCTGCCGAACAGGCCGGGGTCCGCCTTCGTCCGCACCGCATCCGGCAGGGGCTGCCAGAACGAAGGCCAGCCGGTGCCCGAGTCGTATTTGGTCTCGGACGAGAACGCCGCCAGATCGCAGCCTGCGCAAAAGAAGGTGCCCTTGCGCGTCTCGTGGTTCAGTGGGCTCGTGCCGGCGCGTTCAGTGCCTTCCTCGCGCAGCACGTAGAACTGCATCTTGGTCAGCTTCTTGCGCCATTCGGCCTCGCTCAGCGTGACCTCGAAACTTTCGGCCCGCGCAGCGCCAAGGCCAAGGGCCGAGGCGGCGGCAGTCAGGGTCAGGAACAGGCGGCGGTTCATCTTCTCCTCCGGGTCGGATGCGGCTCATATCCCCTGATACGTATCCCGAGAGGAATTTGTTTCACCGCCCTCGCTGCCGCACCCCCGCCCCTTGCACCCCCCCGCGATATGATCCACAACCTTTTTCATCCGAAAATGCTGCCGAAAGCTGGACCTGACGATGCTGGATACGCCCATGAAGCCCACCGAAGAAATCTCGGTCCGTGATGTCTTCGGCATCGACACCGAAATGAAGGTCAAGGCCTTCGAGACCCGCACCGACCGCGTGCCCGAGATCGACAGCACCTACAAGTTCGACCCCGACACCACGCTCGCCATCCTGGCGGGCTTTGCCTACAACCGCCGCGTGATGATCCAGGGCTATCACGGCACCGGCAAATCGACCCATATCGAACAGGTGGCGGCGCGGCTGAACTGGCCCTGCGTGCGGGTGAACCTCGACAGCCACATCAGCCGGATCGACCTGATCGGCAAGGATGCGATCAAGCTCGAGGACGGCAAGCAGGTGACGAAGTTCCACGAGGGCATCCTGCCCTGGGCCTTGCGCAACCCCGTCGCCATCGTCTTCGACGAATATGACGCGGGCCGGGCGGACGTGATGTTCGTCATCCAGCGCGTGCTAGAACATGACGGCAAGCTGACGCTTCTCGACCAGAACGAGATCATCACCCCCCACCCGTCCTTCCGCCTCTTCGCCACCGCGAACACCGTGGGCCTGGGCGACACGACCGGCCTTTATCACGGCGTCCAGCAGATCAACCAGGCGCAGATGGACCGCTGGAGCCTTGTCGCGACGCTGAACTACCTGTCGCATGACGCGGAAACCGCCATCGTCCTGGCCAAGAACGCGCATTACAACACCGAGAAGGGCCGCAAGACCATTTCGCAGATGGTCACCGTGGCCGACCTGACCCGGACCGCCTTCATGAATGGCGATCTGTCCACCGTCATGTCGCCGCGCACCGTGCTGAACTGGGCCCAGAACGCCGAGATCTTCCGCAATGTCGGCTATGCCTTCCGCCTCTCGTTCCTGAACAAGTGCGACGAGCTGGAACGCCAGACCGTCGCCGAATTCTACCAGCGCTGTTTCAATGAAGAACTGCCGGAATCGGCGGTCAGCCAGGCGATGAAGTGATCACGGACGGCAAGAGGATCGCGCTTGCGATCACTCTTGCCAGTTTGCCTGGCGCGACCTGGGCCGATCCCACCTATTACGATTATCTCGGATGCGCGGCCGTGCACCTCGCACGGGCAGACTATGATTTCCGCCTCCAGCGTCTTGACCCGGAAAAGGCAAGCGCACAGCGCGCGAGCGTGCGCCTGTTTATCGACGCGACGTTGAGGCTTGTCCCGCAACGCCAGGTTCCCTGCGGCGACGATTTGCTTCAGCCAGAGTTCCGTGATTACTGCATCGCCGCCCAAATTGTGATGCCCCAGATCTATTTCCTGTATGAGGATCACTTGGCCAGTCTGGTCGAAGTGACGAATGGGATAGCACCTGTGCCAGCTTGCGCAGACGATCTGGCCTGCGCAAAATGCGACAAACTGACGTGCGGCGAGGGATCCTGTTCTGACGGCAAAGCGGATGACGATTGATGGCATTGTCCGATAAGACGCAGATTCAGAACGAGACTTCAGGCCAAAAGCCGCTTCACCTGGGCCTGATCGGCGGGATCGGCGCAGCGGCGACCGTGGTCTATTACCAAAGACTCTGCGCCGAGATGGCGCGGCGCGGCCTGCCGCTGGAATTGACCATCGTGCAGGCCGACATCCAGACCCTGATCCGCAACAACCTTGCCGATCTGCGCGCGGAACAGGCCCGGGTCTATGCGCCGCTGCTGCACCGGCTCAAGGCGGCGGGCTGCGATTGTGCCGCCATCACCTCGCTGGGTGGGCATTTCTGCTTTGACGAAACCGTCGCCCTCTCGCCCCTGCCCCTCGTCTCCGCCGTCCGCCCGCTCGACGCGTTCTTCGCGGCCGAGGGGATTTCCCGCATCGGGCTTCTGGGCACCCGCGTCGTGATGCGGACGAAACTTTACGGCCAGTTGCGCCAGACCCGCGCGCTGGCGCTCGAGGATGACATCGAGACCCTGGGCCAGACCTATCAGGACATGGCCGTGTCCGGCACCTGCCCCCCCGCCCAGCGGGCGCTGTTCCTCGATGCAGGCCATCGCCTGACCGATCTGGGCGCGCAGGCCGTGGTCCTTGCCGGCACCGACCTGAACCTGGCCTTTGACGGCCAGACCCCCGGCTACCGCGTCATCGACGCGCTGGATGTCCATGTCGCGCTTCTGGCCGATCTAGCCAGCGGCAGGGCCGATCTGGCCGCCGTCGCGGGCTGACCCGCCGCCGCCCCCGATTCGCGCGCCATGGTGAACGCCCCGCCCGCCGGTCAGGTGCCAGACCTTGGCCAGACCTTCGGCAGCCCTTGGGCAGACCAGAGAAAACCCGGAAAACGGTGGAATTAATCCATCGTTCCCAGTCCCTTGCACCAAAACAACAGGCGGGGTCACCCCCGCCCGTTGCACAATTCGGAAATGACCGGCCTCAGCCCTTGCGGGCGGGGATCGTCGCCTTGGCCCACCACATCACGTCATCCAGCATGGCCTTGGCCGAAGGCGCGATCGTCGCTTCGATATCGGCCAGCTTGCCCGAACCGCCAAAGCCCGGATGGACCTTGAAGAAGTCCGTGCCGCCGATGCGGACATTGTTGCGCACCGGCACCATCTGCAGCTCGACGCCGATATTCTGCAGATGTCCCAGCGCATTGGCGCCGCCCATCGAGCCATAGGAGATCGCCCCAAAGGGTTTGTGCGCCCATTCGACGTAGGCCTGATCGAGCGCGTTCTTCAGAACGCCGGTGACCGACCGGTTGTATTCGGCGACCACGAAGATATAACCGTCGAATTCCGCAAGCTTTTTCTGCCACTTCACCGCGACGGCATTCTGCGTCGGCGCCCAGGCATTCGAGGCAACCTCGTCAAAGAAGGGCATCGGATAGTCGCGCAGGTCCACGACCTCGACCTCCATGTCGCCGCGCGCCTCGGCCTGGGCCTTGATCCAGGCGGTCGGGATATCGGCGAAACGGGTCGGGCGGGTGGAAGAGACGATGACGGCGATTTTCGGTGTGGTCATGGCGTAAGTCCTTGAATTGGCGCTTGATGCCGATTGAATTTGGTGGGGGAAACATGATCCTCCCGTCCCTTTCGCGCAATTCCGCAGCCCCGCATCGCATCTGTGCGGCGCCGCACCGCAAAACCCCTTTAGGGCTTGCGCGAACCACCCTTGCGGCAGCCCCGCGCCGGTGCGAAAGTCGCCGCCATGACGAAGCCCGCAGACAACCCCGCCGACCCGTTCAAGAAGGCCCTCGCCGAGGCGACCCGCACCATGGCGGACGACCCGGAGATGACCGTCTCCTATTCGGTCGATCCGCCTGGCATGAACAAGGAAGGCGTGCGTCTTCCGCAGGTTAGCCGCCGCATGACGCGGGATGAGGTGCTGCTGGCCCGCGGCACCGCCGATGCTTTCGCCCTGCGCCGCAAATATCACGATGACGGCGTTTCCGCCCGTTACGCGCCGGTGGGCCAACTGGCCCGCGACATCTATGACGCGATGGAAACCGCCCGCTGCGAGGCGATGGGCGCGCGCGACATGCCCGGCACCGCCGGCAATATCGACGCCAAGATCGGGCATGAGGCCGAGCGCAAGGGCTATGCCCAGATCACCAACAGCCAGGATGCCCCCCTGCCCGTCGCGGCGGGCTATCTGGTGCGGCACCTTGCCACCGGCCGCGACCTGCCCAAGGGCGCGCAGCATGTGATGAACCTCTGGCGCGGCTTCATCGAGGAACAGGCCGCAGGCACGCTGGAAGGCGTCGGCGACGCGCTCTCCGACCAGGCCGCCTTCGCCCGCCTTGCCCGCAAGGTCATTGCCGATCTGGGCTATGGCGACCAGCTGGGTGACGACCCCGACCGCCCCGACGAGGACGAGCTGGGCGACGAGGCCGAAGAAGACCAGGACAACCCGGATTCGACCGGCCAGGACGAGGATGACAGCGACGAGTCGGAAGCCTCGCCCGAACGCAGCCAGGAAGATCAGGACGACCAGTCCCAGGCCGAGGTCTCGATGGAAGACCAGGCCGAAATGGAACAGGGCGACGAGGCCGAACTGCCCGAAGGCGAAGCGCCGCTGGAACCGCCGCCGCCCGCGCCCCATTCCGATGCCGATCCGAATTACGGCGTCTACACCACGGATTTCGATGAGGAAATCAAGGCCGAAGACCTTGCCGAACCGGCCGAGCTGGAACGGCTGCGCGCCTATCTGGACCAGCAGCTGGAACCCCTGAAAGGTGCGGTCGGGCGGCTGGCTAACAAGTTGCAGCGCCGCTTGCAGGCCCAGCAGAACCGCTCCTGGCTGTTCGATCTCGAGGAAGGCATTCTCGATGCCGGGCGGCTGGCCCGCGTCGTCGCCAACCCCACCACGCCCCTGTCGTTCAAATGGGAAAAGGACACCGAGTTCCGCGACACGGTCGTCACCCTTCTTCTCGACAATTCCGGCTCGATGCGTGGCCGCCCGATTTCCATCGCGGCGATCTGCGCCGATGTGCTGGCCCGCACGCTGGAACGCTGCTCGGTCAAGGTCGAGATCCTGGGCTTTACCACCCGCGCCTGGAAGGGCGGCCAGGCCCGCGAGCGCTGGCTTGCCCAGGGCCGTCCGCAGCAGCCGGGTCGCCTTAACGATTTGCGCCACATCATCTACAAATCCGCCGACGCGCCCTGGCGCCGGGTGCGGCCCAATCTGGGCTTGATGATGAAAGAGGGGCTGTTGAAGGAAAACATCGATGGCGAGGCGCTGGAATGGGCGCATCGCCGCATGCTGGCGCGGCCAGAGGCGCGCAAGATCCTGATGGTCATCTCCGACGGCGCGCCGGTCGACGATTCGACCCTGTCGGTCAACCCGGCGAATTTCCTGGAAAAACACCTGCGCGACGTGATCGCCCTGGTCGAGCGCCGTAAGGCGGTGGAACTGATCGCCATCGGCATCGGCCATGACGTCACCCGCTATTATCAGCGCGCCGTGACGATCACCGATGTCGAACAGCTGGCCGGTGCGATGACCGAACAACTTGCCGGCCTGTTCGACAAGGACCCGCGCGCAAGGGCGCGCATGATGGGCATCCGCAAGGCCGTCTAGGCCGGGTCATCCCGCAGTATTTTTGCCAAGATGAAGGGGCAGGACGTGTTTCAGACCTTTGAAAGCCATGCCTCGCCCGAACAGGGCCCGCCGCGTCTGGCCGCGCTGCGCGAGGTCCTGCGGGCCGAAGGGCTGGCCGGCTTTCTTGTGCCGCGCGCCGATGCGCATCAGGGCGAATATGTCGCCGCCCGCGACGAAAGGCTGCAATGGCTGACGGGCTTCACCGGATCGGCGGGCTTTTGCATCGTGTTGCCGGAAAAGGCCGGGGTCTTCATCGACGGGCGCTACCGCACACAGGTCAAGGCCCAGGTCGATCTTGCCGTCTTCACACCTGTGCCCTGGCCCGAGGTAAAGCCCGGCGACTGGATCAAGGACAATCTTTCCGGCGGAGAGATTGGATTCGACCCCTGGCTGCACACCGAGGACGAGATCGCCAAGCTTCGGGCGTCACTTGAGAGATCCGGCGTAACCCTGCGGTCTTGCAGGAATTTTGTCGATGCGATCTGGCCAGATCAGCCAGACGCCCCCCTTGGCCGCGCCTTCGCCCACCCCGATGAACTGGCAGGCGAGACCAGCGCCGAAAAGCGTGCCCGTCTGGCAGCGGCGCTGCGCGCCCAGGGCCAGAGGGCGGCGGTGATCACCCTACCCGACAGCCTGTGCTGGCTGTTGAACATCCGCGGCGCCGATGTGCCGCGCAACCCGATCCTGCATGGCTTCGCGATCCTCTTCGACGACGGCCGCGTCAGCCTGTTCGCCGATGCCGCCAAACTGGATGACACGGTCCGCGCCCATCTTGGCCCCGATGTCACTTCCCGCCCGCCGGCGGCCTTCGTGCCTGCCCTGCGCTTGCTGCAAGGCCCGGTCCGCGTCGATCGGACCACGGCGCCACTGGCCGTGGCCGACGAATTGCGCGAGGCCGGAATCGACATCGCCTGGGGCGACGATCCCTGCCGCCTGCCCAAGGCCAGAAAGACCGCCGCCGAGATCGCGGGCATGCGCGAGGCGCATTTGCGCGACGGCGCCGCCATGGTGGAATTCCTGTGCTGGCTGGATCGCCAGGACCCGGAAAGCCTGACCGAGATTTCCGTCGTCACCGCGCTGGAAGGCTTCCGCCGCGCCACCAACGCCCTGCATGACATCAGCTTTGACACCATCTCCGGCTCCGGCCCCAATGGCGCGATCATGCATTACCGCGTCACGCGCGAGACGGACCGTGCGCTCCACCGCAATGAATTGTTGCTGGTCGATTCCGGCGCACAATATCTTGATGGCACCACCGATATCACCCGCACCATGGCCCTGGGCGACCCCGGGCAGGAAGCGCGGGTGCAATATACCCGCGTCCTGCAGGGGCTGATCGCCATCAGCCGGGTGCGCTGGCCCCTGGGCCTGTCGGGGCGCGATCTTGATCCGCTGGCGCGCTTTGCGCTTTGGGTCGAGGGCCAGGATTTCGACCATGGCACCGGCCATGGCGTCGGCGCCTTCCTGTCGGTCCATGAAGGCCCGCAACGCCTGTCGCGCATCTCCGAGGTGCCGCTGGAACCGGGCATGATCCTGTCGAACGAGCCGGGCTATTACCGCGAGGGCGCTTTCGGCATCCGGCTGGAAAACCTGATCGTGGTGCAAGAGGCGCCCGCCCTGGGCGACAACCGCAAGCAGCTTTCCTTCGAGACGCTGACCTTCGTGCCTTTCGATTTGCGGCTGGTGCAGGTCCAGGTGCTGTCCCAGGCGGAACGGCACTGGCTCAACGCCTATCACGCGGAAACCCTTGCGAAATTGTCACCCCGCGTCGCAGGCGCGACATTGGACTGGCTGCGTCAGGCCTGCCGCGAAATCTAGGCTTGCGCCTCGGCCGCAGTCTTGCGGATGCGCTCGACCATGGCGCGCAGCCCGTTCGACCGCTGCGCCGACAGATGGTCGTTCAGCCCCAGCCGCCCCAGCTCCACCGGCGCGTCGATGCGGCCCACCTCGGCCACCGCCACACCGGAATACAGCGCGTGCAGAATGGCGATCAGCCCGCGCACGATCATCGCATCGCTGTCGCCCTCGAAATCGAACCGCCCGCCCTCCAGCCGCGGCCGCAGCCAGACCTGGCTGGCACAGCCATCAACCTTGTAAGCCGGCACCTTGAAGGCATCGTCGAGGGGTGGCATCGCCTTGCCCAGCTCGATCACATGGCGGTAGCGGTCTTCCCAATCGTCCAGGAATTCCAGCGTTTCGGCGATGTCTTCAAAGGCTTGCGTGGCCATGGCGGGGCTCCCTTGCGGCCTTTCAGGTAATCCCATCGCCGCCAAAGGTCCAGAGCGGGGGAAACGGGTGCTTTTCAAAAGCCGCGCCATGGGCTAGCCAAGGCAGGGGAATGAAGGAGCCGGGAATGAAGCGCCTGACGGTCTTTTTGCTTGTGGCGACGCTGGCCGGCTGCGGCGGAATGCGCGACAGCAAGCTGAACCCTTTCAACTGGTTCGGCCGCTCGCAGCCCGCCGAGAAGGTGGTCCTGCCCGAGACGCCGCAGGATGGCCGCGCCCTGGTGGCCGATGTCATCGGCATGGCGGTGGAACCGATCCCGACCGGCGCCATCGTGCGCGCCACGGGCCGCACCCCGACCCAGGGCTGGTGGAAGGCCGAACTGGTGCCGCTGCCCCTGTCCAAAGACGGCGTTCTGGTGCTGGAGTTCCGCCTTTTCCCGCCGGTCGAGAACACCGATGTGAACACGCCGCGCTCGCGCGAGGTGACGGCGGCAATCAGCCTGTCGAACATCAAGCTGGAAAACGTGCGCCAGATCGTCGTGCAGGGCGCGACCAACGCACGCGTCGCCCGACGCTAGGGTCGCCCGCGCCGCATTTCCCTTCGGGACCAGGCGCTTGCCGCGTCATCCTGGCCCAAACACTCCCGCCGGAGGCCCCGGCGGGGCAGAGAGGCTTCAGGCCTGAAGCCGCACCACCCGCACTTCGCTGCCCCGTGCCGACAGCGCGACCTCGCCCTTGCACAGCCGCAGCGCATCCTCGCCAAAGGCCTCGCGCCGCCAGCCCTTCAGCGCCTCGATGTCGCGCGCGCCCGCGGCGATGGCGTCCAGTTCCGCCGCCGAGGCGATCAGCCGCGGCGCCACGCCCAGGCTTTCCGACTTGGCCTTCAGAAGAACCCGCAAAAGATCGGCCAGCGCGCCATTGCCCTGCGGCTGGTCGGCGGGCTGATCGACGCGCGGCAGGTCTTCGGGCCGCGCCTCCAGCCCCGCCTTCACCGCCGCAAGAATTCCCTCGGCGATCTCGGGCTTGCGGCCCTCGCGCAGCAAAAGCCGCGACCGGCCCAGTTCCTCAATCGACTGCGGCCGGGTCGAGGCCAGTTCCAGAAGCGCATCGTCCTTCATCACGCGGGATCGCGGCACGTTCTGGGTCTGGGCATAGGTCTCGCGGAACCGCGCCAGTTCGCGCACCACGGCCAGGAACCGGCCCGAGGTGGTGCGGGTCTTGATCCGCAGCCAGGCCTCTTCCGGCAGGATCGTATAGGTCGCCGGATCGGTCAGGACGCCCAGTTCCTCTTCGACCCAGGGCGCGCGGCCGTTCTTCTTCAACTGCGCCGCCAGCCATTCATAGATCTCTCGCAGATGGGTGACATCGGCGATGGCATAATCCTTCTGCGCCTCGGACAGCGGCCGCCGCGACCAGTCGGTGAAACGCGAGGTCTTGTCGAGGCTGGCCTTGGCGATGCGGCGCACCAGCGTCTCATATCCGACCTGCTCGCCAAAGCCGCAGACCATGGCGGCGACCTGGGTGTCGAACAGGGGTTTCGGGAAGCAGCGGCCCTCGACGAAGAAGATCTCCAGATCCTGCCGTGCCGCATGGAAGACCTTGACCGTCGCCTCATGGCGGAACAGGTCATAAAGCGGCTCG
Source organism: Fuscovulum sp. (assembly GCA_041916535.1). GTDB lineage: Bacteria > Pseudomonadota > Alphaproteobacteria > Rhodobacterales > Rhodobacteraceae > Pseudogemmobacter. The sequence goes on from JAYRZG010000013.1 coordinate 50,497, forward strand.
AGGCTCATCCCGTCGCCTTCGATCGGGTCGACCAGAACCGCCTCGCCGGTCTTGCCGGGCAGCGCCATCTGGATCAGGCACAGCTTCGACCAATAGGTCCGCTCGCGCAGGAATTCGGTGTCGATGGTGACGTAAGGCTGGTCTTTGGCCGCCGCACAGAAGGCGGCAAGGTCCTCGGTCGTTGTAATCGTGCGCATCGCGGCCCTTTCCGGCGGTCGCGGGGTCATCCCGCAGCGTTTTCCGCTATAGGGGCGGCGGGCGCGAAAGGAAAGAACTTCTCCCCCGGTATCGGGGCTGTTCGGGGGCTTGTGCATGGGCGCGCGCGCGGGCAAGGCTGCGCCCGACACAAGACGGAGCAGCGACATGCGCGGGATCTGGCTGGCCTCGGGTCTGCTGTTCCTGGCCCTCGGGGGGCTGGGCGTGGTGCTGCCGGTCCTGCCGACGACGCCCTTCCTTCTGGTCGCCGCCGCCTGTTTCGCCCGTTCCTCGCCGCGGCTGCATGGCTGGCTGACCGCACATCCTCTGTTCGGCCCGCCGATCCGCGACTGGCAGGTCCATGGCGCGATCCGGCCCCGCGCCAAGGCGCTGGCGGTCAGCATGATGGGCCTGGTCTTTCTCGCCAGCCTGATCGCCGGCCTGCCCTGGAAACTCCTGCTCGCGCAGGGCCTGTTGATCGGCCTGGGCGCGGCTTTCGTGCTGACCCGCCCCTCCGGCCCGCACGGCTGATCCCGCGCGCGCCCCTGATTTTTCGTGGAAAGATCGCGCCGCCTAGGGCAGCAGCACCGGGCGGCGATCCCCGGCGGCAAAGCGCGCCAGCACCGCCGGATAGAGCCGGTGTTCCATCGTCAGCACGCGCTGCGCCAGCGTCTCTTCCGTATCGCCCGGCAGGACCGGCACCCGCGCCTGGCCCAGGATCGGCCCGGCATCCAGATCGGCGGTCACCTCGTGCACGGTGCAGCCCGCGTCGGCATCGCCTGCTTCAAGCGCGCGGCGATGGGTGTGCAGACCGGGGTAGTCTGGCAGAAGCGAGGGATGGATGTTCAGCATCCGCCCCGCGAAACGCGCGACGAAGCCGGGGGTAAGCACCCGCATGAACCCGGCAAGACAGATGATGTCAGGCTCCACCGCCAGAAGCGGCTGCAACAGCGCGGCTTCGAACCCAGCGCGGTCGCGGCCGAAGGGGCGGTGATCCACCGCCGCCGTCGCCACGCCCAGCGCCTGCGCCCGCGCCAGACCGGCGGCAGCGGGATCGTTCGACAGCACGAGCACGGGTCGCGCCGGATGGTCCGGCCCCATGCTTTCAACCAGGCGGATCATGTTCGACCCGCCGCCCGAGATCAGGATGGCAACGCGCTTCTGCGCTGCACTCACAGCAGGCGGCCCTTGTAGATCACGCCCTCGCCGCCCTCGGCGGCGACGATGCGGCCCAGGGTGCAGACCGTCTCGCCCATGCCCGCCAGCAGGGCCGACAGCGCCTCGGCCCGCTCGGCCTCGACCGCAAGCACCAGACCGATGCCGCAGTTGAAGGTCTTCAGTAGCTCGCCCTCGGCCATGTTCGCCGTCTCGGCCAGCCAGCGGAAGACGGGCGGCAGCGTCCAGGAGGACAGGTTGATCTCGCAGGCCAGACCTTCGGGCAGCAGGCGCGGCGGGTTTTCGGTGATGCCGCCGCCGGTGATATGCGCCAGACCATGCACCCCGCCCGCGCGGATCGCCGCCAAGGCCTGCTTGACGTAAAGCCGCGTCGGCGCCAGCAGGGCCGCGCCCAAGCTGCCCTCCGAGAAGGGCGAGGCGTCGGCCCAGCCCAGGCCCGACAGTTCCACCACCTTGCGCACGAAGGAATAGCCGTTGGAATGGACGCCATTCGAGGCAAGGCCCAAGAGCACATCGCCCTCGGCCACGCCGCGCGGCAGGTCCTGCCCGCGTTCCATCGCGCCCACGGCGAAGCCGGCCAGATCGAAATCGCCCTTGTGATACATGCCCGGCATTTCCGCCGTCTCGCCGCCGATCAGCGCGCAGCCCGACAGGGCGCAGCCCTGGGCGATGCCCTCGATGATCCGGGTGGCCTCTTCGACGTCCAGCTTGCCGGTGGCGAAATAGTCCAGGAAGAACAGCGGCTCCGCGCCCTGGCAGACCAGATCGTTCACGCACATCGCCACGAGGTCGATGCCGATCGTGTCGACGATGCCGGTGTCGATGGCGATGCGCAGCTTGGTTCCGACGCCATCGGTCGCGGCCACCAGAACCGGGTCCTGATAGCCCGCCGCGCGCAGGTCGAACAGCGCGCCAAAGCCGCCCAGCCCGCCCATGGTCCCGGCGCGGCTTGTCGCCTTGGCGGCGGGCTTGATCCGGTCGACCAGGCGGTTGCCCGCGTCGATATCGACCCCCGCCTCGGCATAGGTCAGACCGTTATGCCCTGCCCCGTTCGGACCCTTCACCATCGCGCGCGTCCCCGTTCATCCCGCATCTGCCGCCCCCATACGCCAAGTGCCGCGCGGCTGCAACAAAGCCGGGAACCACAGCGCCGCGCGCGGCGTTGCCCCCCCAATCAGGCAAGTGCGCAACGGCAGGAGATCAGGATGCAGGGACCCGTCACCTTTCTGGCCAATGCCGGATCGGGCAAACAGGCCAAGCGGATCGAGCATCTTCTGGAACCCCTCGCCGCCGCCGGGCTGGACGCGGAGCTGCGGGTGATCCGCAAGGGCAAGGACCTGCCCTTCGAGGCGCGACGCGCGCGCGACAGGTCCGCCACCGTGATCGCGGCGGGCGGCGATGGCACGATTACCACTGTCGCCGAGGCGCTGGCCGGATCGCAGGCGGCCATGGGAATCGTTCCCCTTGGCACGTTCAATTTCTTCGCCCGCAGCCTGGGACTGACCGAAGACCCGCAAGCCGCCGTCGCGGCGCTGGTGTCGGGCGATGTCGCCGCGGTCGATGTGGCCGAGGTGAATGGCCGCCTGTTCCTGAACAACGCAAGCCTGGGCCTTTACCCCGCGCTTCTGCACCAGCGCGAGGCAGCCTATGCCAGATTCGGCCGCTCGCGCCTGGCCGCCTATTGGTCGGCGTTACGCATCCTGTGCACCTATGACCGGCCCAGCCACCTGCGCATCACCGTCGATGGCCGCGCCACATATGTCCGCAGCCCGATGGTCTTTCTGGCGCAGAACGCCTTCCAGCTAGACCAATACGGCATGACAGAAGGCGCCGACCTGATCCGCGACGGCAAGCTGGCGCTTTACGTCGCGCCGGAACTGCGGCGCTGGCGGCTTCTGGTCTTCGCGCTGAAGATGGCCCTGCGCCGCGCCCAGCCCTATCGCGATTTCACGCTGGAAGGCGCAAGCGAGGTTCTGGTGGAAACCCGCAGCAAGCGCCGCACCATCGCCCGCGATGGCGAGCGCGAAAAGATGAGCGCGCCTTTCCAGTTCCGCATCCGCCCCAAGGCGCTGCGGGTGATCGTGCCTGCCGGATCGGCCCTTGTCCTGCCCGGGGCGCCCGCTGATCTGGCTTCCGGCGATGCCACGGAACCCCCTGGGCCGGGCAAACCCGCCAGCGGCTTGGCGGCCTGACCGGATGGCGCGCCTTCTTCACATCTCCGATCTGCATTTCGGCATGGAGCGGCCGGGGCTGCCTGAGGCCCTGATCCAACAGGCACCGCGCTGGGGTGCCGATGTGACCGTGATCTCGGGCGACCTGACGCAGCGCGCGCTGGCCTCGCAATTCCGCCCGGCGGCGGCGCTGGCCTCGGCCCTGCCCGGACCGGTCCTGTCGATTCCCGGCAATCACGACATGCCGCTGTGGAATCCGGTCGCGCGGCTGTTCTGGCCCTTCGCCGCCTGGCGCCGCCATATGGGCGATGTGCTGGAACCCGTGGTCGAAACGCGCGACCTGCTGGTCCTTGGCCTCAACACCGCCGATCCCTATGCTTGGGAACGCGGCCGCCTACAGGGCGACGCCATGGCGCGGGTGCTGGCGCGGCTGAAAAAGGCCCGCTCTGGCCAGTTGCGCGTCGTGGCCATGCACCATCCGCTGCACCTGCCGCCGCAATCCGACAAATCGCCCATTCCGGGGGCCGAGGCGGCGACGCTGGCCTTGGCCGAGGCCGGGGCCGATGTCGTCCTCTGCGGCCATCTGCACGCCTGGGCAGCGGCACCCTATCGGGTCCGGTCGGAAGGGCGAAACATGCTGTGCGTGCAGGCGGGAACCACCCTGTCCACCCGGTTGCGGGGCGGGCAGAACGACCTGAACCTGATCGACTGGGATGGCGCGACGGTGACCGTGACCCGAATGGTGGCCGAAGGCCTGTCGCTGGATTTCGTCCCGCGCGAGGTGACGCGCTACACCCAGTCGGACACGGCCACTGGCTGGACCAGCCGTCCCGACGATGCCCCGCCCACGCCGACCGGCAATGTCTTGCCGCTGCGCCGCAGCCCCGCCCCGCTTGACGCGGCCCCGTCTTCTGATACCCAAGGCACGGACAGGGGCCGGTCTGGGGGCCTGTAGCTCAACGGTTAGAGCAGGGCGCTCATAACGCCTTGGTTGGGGGTTCAAATCCCTCCGGGCCTACCACCCCCCTTGGCCATTGTCGCAAAGGATCCTGTGCTGGACCTCATCGTCTCCAAGGCCGCGGATGGCGGCCATCGCGCCGAATTCGCGGGCCGGGTCTGGCCCTGCGCCGTGGGCCGTGGCGGCATTGCCCTGAAACGGGGCGAAGGCGACGGCATCAGCCCGCGCGGATCCTGGCCGATCCGGCGGGTCCTGTACCGCGCTGACCGGCTTGCTGCCCCGGCGACCGTTTTCCCCGTCAGCCCAATCGCGCCCGAAGACGGCTGGTGCGACGCGCCGGATCATCGCGATTACAACCGCCCCGTGAAACTGCCCTTCGCCGCCAGCCATGAAGAGATGTGGCGCGCGGACGGCCTATACGACATCGTCGTCGTTCTGGGCCATAACGACGCCCCGGTCCTGCCCGGTGCGGGCAGTGCGATCTTCCTGCATGTCGCACGGCCCGATTACGGGCCGACGGCAGGCTGCGCCGCGCTGGCGCGGGACGATCTGCTGGAGTTCCTGTCTCTGGCCAGGCCCGAAACCCGGCTTTGCTTCCGCCAGGGCAGCGGCCGCTGAATCTGCCGGGGGTTTTGCGCCCCCGGCCACCCGCAGGATGTTTGCGCCAAGATGAAGAGTGGCTGAGGGCGAGCTTTGCCTAGACCGCCGCCGCCCCGCCATCGGGCAGCGCCGGGTCATTGATGCCCTGAAGCCGCCCATCCACGCCCCGCGCCACGCCCGAGGGGCAGGCGTATAGCTTGGGCATCACCACATTGCCCGAGACTTCCAGCCGGTACCGTGCCGCGAGCCTGTCCAGCACCGCCGGACCCAGGCGCGGATCGGCGCGCACACTGCCGCGATGCGAGGCGTCAAGACGCGGGGAATGGAAGGCCTCTTCCAGCGTCAGGCCGAAATCCAGCATCAAGGCCGCGATCTGCGACACACAGGGCATGATCAGATCGCCGCCCGAGGCACCGACAGCGAAGACCGCCTGCCCGTCGCGCACCGCCACCGTGGGCACCATGTTCGAGGAATTGATCCGCTTGCCGCCCTGCATCGAGGTGCGCAGGCCCGGACTCGGGTCGAAATAGCTGACGCCGTTGTTCATGGCGAGGCCGGTGCGCGGCAGGGTGATGCCGGCCCCGAAATGGTCGAGCAGCGTATAGGTGACGGCCACCATATTGCCCTCGGCATCCGCCGCCGCCAGGGCCGAGGTCGAACTGCCAACCTCGGACAGGGTGCCGTTGCGGGCGCGATGGGCATGCCAGGCCTTTTCCAGCGCATCGGCGTAAAGAAGCCAGCTTGCCGCGTCCGGCGCCTGGCCCGGCGCGGGCAGGCTGGCCGCGATATGGGCCAGGAAATCGCGCTGGCGCAGGCCGCCGCTCTGCTCGCCCGGGGTGTACAGCGTCGCGCCGCGATGCTGCGACTCCATCGGCGCATAATCCCAGACCTCATAGGCGGAAAGGTCTTCAAGGCTGATCCGGCTGCCCTGTTCCTGCAGATCGGCCACCAGATCGCGCGCCAGGGCGCCGCGATAGAAATCGTCCGCGCCCTGTTCGGCAATGCGGCGCAGGGTATTGGCAAGACCCGGGATTTTCAGGGTCTCGCCCGGTTGCAGGGGCGCGCCGCCGGGCAGGTAGATCGATGAGGATACCGGGTCCTTCGCCAGGATCGCCATTTCCGAGGCGATCATCAGCGTGCAGAACCAGCTTGCCGGGATGCCGCTTTCCGCAAGCGCGATGGCCGGTTGCAGCGTCTCGGCCAGGGTCTTGCTGCCATAGCGGGTCAGCGCATGGTCAAAGCCGGCCACAGCCCCCGGCACGGTGATCGCCTTGGCGCCCTGGGTATTGGCGAAATCCTTGACTGCGGGAAAGCCCATCGAGGTGACGGGAAGGCTGGGATCGGTCGGGTAATCCTCGGGCGTCAGCCCCGATGCCAGCACGCCCTGGAAATCCAGCGCGACGGCGCGCTTTTCGGCGGCGAGCCAGATCACCATGAAGCCGCTGCCACCGACACCGCACATCCAGGGTTCGACCGCCGACAGGGCAAGCGCCGCCGCCACGGCGGCATCAACCGCATTGCCGCCCGAGCCCAGCATCTGCGCGCCCGCGCGCGCCGCCGCCACATGCTGCGCCGCGACAACACCACCCGCGCCGCTGACCAGGGGCTTCGACGTGACCCACTGATCCGCTGCCGTCGCCCTTGTCTTTGCTTCTGCCATTTCCCTGCCCTTCCGCCGTTTTTCGCGACCCGTGGAATCGCTTGCCAGCCGGGTCGCCACGAGTATATCGTAAATATATTGAAAGTATATCGACCGGTGAGCCAAGCATGAGCAAGCGCAAAAGCGATGAGGCCTATGGCGAATTGCGCCGCCGGATCGTCATGGCGGACCTGCCGCCCGGCGCGCTGCTGGACGAGAAGGCCCTGACCGAATCCCTCAACATCGGCCGCACGCCGCTGCGCGAGGCGGTCTTGCGGCTGGAGCAGGAAGGGCTTGTCGCCTCGATGGGGCGGCGCGGCTATGTCGTGGCCTCGGCCACCCCGGCCGACATGATGCGCATCTACGAGATGCGGCGCGAAATCGAATGCTTCACCGCAGGCCTTGCAGCCGAGCGGCGCACCCAGGACGACCTAGACCGTTTCGACGCCTTCCTGACCCGCATCGAGCAGGGCCTGTCCGGCCCCTCGCCCGGCGAGGCCTGGGAACTGGCGGCTGACGAAGAGTTTCACCGCATCATCGCCCAGGCCTCGGACAACCGCTTCGCCCAGCAATATCTGGCCTTCCTCTTCGGCCTTTCGGTGCGCACGCTTTATGTCTCGCGCATTCCGGTCACGATGGTGCGCGACGAAATCGCCTCCTATCGCAAGGTGCTGACCGCCATCCGCATGCGCGACCCGGCGGCGGCGCGGGCGGCGATGGCGCATCACCTGACGATCAATCCGCTGCAAGCCATGGCCGAAAGCCTGGGCGGCGTGAAACGGCAGGTGTCGTGATGCAACGGGCCTGGCGCGAGCGGATCGAGACCGGGGCGATGCTGGCCCCGTCGGTCGTGCTGCTGGTTCTTTTCGTGCTGGTGCCACTTTGCGTCGTGGCGACCTACAGTTTCGCCCTGCGCGATCCCTATGGCGCGGTGCTGCCCGGCTTCACGCTGGACAATTACCGCGAGCTTTTCCAAAGCGTCTATCTGCTGGTCTTCGTGAACAGTTTCAAACTGGCGGCGGCAACCACGGTCCTTTGCCTTCTGATCGGCTATCCGGTGGCCTATTTCATCGCCTTCCGGGCCGGGCCCTGGGCACCCGCGCTCTTGATGCTGCTGCTCATACCGTTCTGGATCAACTTCCTGATCCGCATCTCGGCCTGGGTCGTGCTTCTGGGGCGCGGTGGGCTGATCAATCAGGGGATGCTGGCCACCGGCATCATCGATGCGCCGGTCGGAATGCTGGGCACGGTCGGCGCGACGCTGGTGGGCATGGTCTATGCCTTCCTGCCGCTGACCGTCTTCCCGATCTATGCCGCGCTGCAACCGATCGACCGCCGCCTGCTCGAGGCCGGGGCCGACCTTGGCGCCGGCCCCGCGACCACCTTCCTGCGGGTGACCCTGCCTTTGTCTCTGCCCGGCGTTCTGGCCGCCGCGCTGTTCGTCTTCGTGCCGTCCATGGGTGTCTTCGCCATCCCCGTTCTGCTGGGCGGCGGCAAAGAGATCATCCTGGGCAACCTGATCGTCCAGCTGTTCCTTGAATTCCGCAACATTCCCCTCGGCGCAGCGGTCTCGGTCCTGCTCTTGGTCTTTTCGGGCATCGGCATCCTTCTCTACATGCGCGCCCTGCGCCGGGTGGAGGCAATGAAATGAGCACGCCGCGCGCGCCCGGCTGGGCCACCCGCACCTTCATCCACGGCATATCCGGCTGGATCACGCTGTTGACCTACCTGTTCATGCTGGCGCCCATCGTCATCCTGATCGCCTTCGCCTTCAACGCGGGCAAATCGACTGTGGTCTGGCAGGGCTTCTCGCTCGACTGGTTCGGCAAGGTCTGGTCCAACCGCCACATCGCCCGCGCGCTTAATGTCAGCCTGATCGTGGCGCTGGCCAGCGCCGCCATCTCGACCGCCATCGGCGCGCTGGCCGCCGTGGCGATCACGCGGCGGCAGTTTCCCGGGCGCGACGTGCTGGGTGCCGCGCTGGCCGCGCCCCTGGTGCTGCCGGAGATCGTTCTGGGCGTGGCGCTTCTGGTCTTCATGTCCTTTGCCGGGGTGACGCTGGGCTATGGCACGATGATCGTGGGACATGTGCTGGTCTCGATCCCCTTTGCCACGCTGATAATCCGCGCCGCCGCCTCGTCGCTGGACGCAAGGCTGGAGAACGCCGCCGCCGATCTGGGGGCGAATGAATGGCAGACCTTCCGCATGGTCACGCTGCCGCAGCTTGCGCCCGCGCTGTTCACGGCCTTCATCCTGTCGGCCACGCTGTCATTCGACAATCTGGTGATGTCGACCTTCACATCGGGGGTCGGCACCACGACCCTGCCGCTGCGCATCTATTCGATGCTCAAGCTGGGCATCACCCCCGAAATCAATGCGCTTGGCGCCCTGATGGTCGTCGCCAATGTCGCGATCCTTTTCCTCGTGATGGGGCGCTACCTGCCCCTGATGCTGAAAACCAACCGGCGGTGAACAGCCGGACAACCCGATCCAACAAGGAGCTGCCAAATGACACGTCTTTCCAAGACCCTCGCCGCCTCGGTGCTGGCCCTCTGCGCCGCCAACCCGGGCCTTGCCGAAGAGCTGCGCATCTTCGGCTGGGCGAATGAGATGCCCGATGAGGTGCTGGCCGATTTCGAGGCCGAGACCGGCATCGCTGTCACCTTCGACACCTTCGACAGCAATGAATCGATGATCGCCAAGTTGGATGCCGGCGGCGCGGGCTATGACCTCGTGAACCCGTCGCAATATGCCGTGCAGATCCTGATCGCGCGCGGGCGGATCGCCGAACTCGACCATTCCAAGATCGAGACCTATGACAAGATCGGTCCCTCGTTCAAGGAAGTCTCCTACGATCCGGGCAACAAGTACTCGATCCCCTATGTCTGGGGCACGACGGGCCTGGCCTATAACAAGACCTGCGTGGACGAGCCGATCACCAGCTGGAAGTCGCTCTTCGACGAAAAGTACAAGGGCCGCATCTACATGCTGGACAACATGCTGGCCGCCTATATCGCGGGCCTGCAGGTGAACGGCTTCAGCGCCAACACCTCGGACCCGGCCGAAATCGAGAAGGCAACCGAGACCCTGATCGCGCAGAAGCCGCTGCTCGCGGGCTATAACAGCACCAACTTCGCCGACCTGGTGTCGTCGGGCGAGGCCTGCATCGTGGAAAGCTGGTCCTCCTCGGTGCTGCAGGCGATCAAGGACAACCCCGATGTCGTCTATGTCCTGCCGGAAGAAGGCGGCACCATGTGGATCGACGGCTATTCGGTCCTGTCGGACGCGCCGAACCCCGACGCGGCCTACAAGTTCCTGTCCTATATCCTGCGCCCGGAAGTGGCCGCCAAGACCACCGAGCTGACCCAGACCGCCACCGTGGTGACCGAAGCGAAGGCGCTGCTGCCCGCGGAACTGGCCAGCAACTCGGCCGTCTTTCCCGATGAGGCGACCATCGCCAATGCCGACTTCATCCTCGATCTGGGTGATGCGATGAAATATTATCAGGACGGCTGGACCAAGGTGAAAGCCGCCCAGTAAGCCTATCGCGGCGGCGGCCCCGCGCGGGCTGCCGCCGCCCCATCCTCAGGGCCTTTCCCCCATGCCAGACCAAATCCACGGCCCCGCAGCGGTCGAATTGCGCAGCGTTGTCAAGCGCTTCGGCACCATGACCGCCATCGACCGGCTGGACCTGACCATCCGCCAGGGCGAATTCTTCACGCTGCTCGGTGCGTCGGGCTGCGGCAAGACCACGACGCTGCGCCTGATCGCGGGCTTCGAATTGCCCAGTGCGGGGCAGATCCTGATCTCGGGGCAGGATGTGTCCGAGGTGCCGGCCTATCAGCGGCCCGTGCATACCGTCTTTCAAAGCTATGCGCTTTTCCCGCACCTCACGATCCGGGACAACGTGGCCTTCCCCCTGCGGGTCAAGGGCGTGAAGAAGGCCGAACAGCGCGAGCGTGCGCAGGCGGCGCTGGACATGGTGCAGATGGGCCGCTTCGGCGACCGCAAGCCCAGCCAGTTGTCGGGCGGCCAGCAGCAGCGCGTCGCGCTGGCCCGGGCGCTGGTGAACGAGCCCAAGGTTTTGCTTCTGGATGAACCCCTTGGGGCGCTCGACCTCAAGCTGCGCAAGGAGATGCAGCTTGAACTGAAGGCGATGCAGAAGCGGCTGGGCATCACTTTCGTCTTCGTCACCCATGACCAGGAAGAGGCGCTGACCATGTCGGACCGCATCGCCCTCATGGCGGGCGGACGGATCGTGCAGCTCGACAGCCCGAGCGGCCTCTACAATGCGCCGCAAAGCCTCTATGCCGCCGAATTCATCGGCGAGACCAACCTCTTCAAGGGCCGTGTCACCGTGACCGGCCCCGCAGGCACCGAAGTCGAGACGCTGGGCCGCCGCCTGATGCTGCCGCCTTCCTCCGCGCCGGTCGGGGCCGAGGTGACGCTGGCCCTGCGCCCCGAACGCCTCCGGCGCAACGCCACGGCCGATGGCCCCGAGGCCCGGCTGCACGAGGTCGATTTCATCGGCACCGATCAGCGCCTTGTCTATGCCCTTGCCGACGGCACCCGCATCGTGCTGCGCCAGCAGAATTGCGGCGGGCCGATCCCCGCCCCGGGCGAGGTCACGCGGCTGGCCTTCGACCCCGCCGATATCCGCCTTTTCCAGAATTGACGCCCTTAAAGACGCAGGACAGTTCCATGACAGACATCTACCGTATCGAGCCGCTGCCGCCGCAGCTTGCCCCGGACCGGGCGGCAAGGCTGGCCCAGGTCGAGGCAGCCACTTTGGGCCATTACCTCCATGCGGGTTTTGTCGATACCGCCATCCGGCCCCTGATCGTCGGGCCGCGCGTGGCGGGGAACGCGGTCACCGTGCAGATCACCGGCCCCGATTCAACGCTGCTTTACTATGCGATGGATCGGGTGCGTCCGGGCGACCTGCTTGTGATTGACCGCGCGGGCGACCACCGCCAGGCCTGCTGGGGAGGCTTCATGGCGGCGGTCGCCCGCATCCGCGGCCTTGCCGGGGTGGTGATCGACGGCGCGGTGACCGACCCTGCCGCGATCCGCGCAGCAGGCGTGCCGACCTGGGCGCGCGACACATCGGCGGTGACGACCAAGCTTCTGAACCTGGGCGGCGGCTTCAACGTGCCGGTCAGCATCGGCGGTGTCGCCGTGACGCCGGGCGATGCAGTCCTGGCCGATGATTGCGGCGTCGTGGTGGTGCCCCCTGCCCGGCTGGACCGGCTGATCGACACAGCGCTGGCCGACCAGGCCGAGGAAGGCGACTGGGTGGCCAAGCTGGAAAAGGGCGCGAAACTTCAGGATCTGATCGACATCCGCGCCATGCTGCAAAAGAACGGGATGGAGGGTGCCGGTGTCTGACCAAGTTTATGCGGAAACGCCCGCGCTTTCGCCCCATGCGGTCTGGCTTTCGACCCCGCATCACCAACTGGTCGAGATCGCCTATGGCCTGGGCTGCCGCCGCTTCGTGCTGGATATCGAGCATGGCTATTTCGATCTCGACGGCACCGACAAGCTGGTCGCGCTGATCCGGGCGCTCGGGGCCAAGGTCTATGCCAAGGTTCTGGGGCCGGAGACGATCCCGATCCAGCAGGCGCTGGATATCGGCTGCCATGGCGTCATCATCCCGCATATCGGCGATGTCGACCATGCCCGCCGCGTGACCGCCGCCGCCAAATATCCGGGCCTTGGCGTCCGCAGCTTCTCGGGCACGCGCCCCGCCCGCTATGACGCGGTGACGCAGGACTATTACACCCGCGAGAATGCCGAGACGCTGTGCCTGCCCATGGTCGAAAGCGCCGAGGCGCTGGCGGATATCGAGGCGATCCTTGCCCTGCCCACGGTGGATGGCGTCTTCGTCGGCCCTTCGGATCTGTCGCTGTCGCGCGGGCGCGGCGCCTATATGAAGACCGAGGCCGATTTCGACGATCTGCGCCGCATCGCCGCCGCCGCCAGGGCCGCAGGCAAGATCTGGATCATGCCGGCCTGGGCCGCAGTCGAGCGTAGGCTGGCAGCCGAGCTGGGCGCCGCCTGGCAGGTGACGGTGGATGAATATGGCGCGCTTTGGTCCGGGATCGAAGCCGGGCTGAAGGTGTAGGGGGAAGACAATGACGATTGCCGTCTATCTGGGCGATGACGCCGAAACCGCGGAATGGGTGGCGCTGCTGGCGCGCCTTCTGCCGGAATTCACCGTCGAAGACATGCTTGCCCCCGCCGATCCGGCCAAGGTCGAATATGCCGCGGTCTGGGGCCCGCCTGCCGGCGCCATCGCCAAATTCCCCAACCTCAAGGCCGTGGTCTCGATCGGGGCGGGCGTCGACCATGTGCTGCGCGACCCCGACCTGCCCAAACACCTGCCGATCCTGCGCACCACCGGCCCCGACATGGTGCAGCGGCTGCGGGAATATGTGGCGCTGCATGTGCTGACCCATCACCGCGAATTGGGCATCACCGATGCCAATCAGCGCGCGGGGGTGTGGAAACAGATCGTCACCCCCCTGGCCGCGCGCCGCCGCGTTGGCATCATGGGTCTGGGCAACATCGCCCGGGCCTGCGCGCAGATCTTGGCGGGTCTGGGCTTTGACACCGCCGGATGGTCGCGCTCGGGCGGCGCGGTCGAGGGCGTCACCGTCTTTGCCGGGGCCGAAGGCCTGCCCGCCTTCCTGGCCCGGACCGAGATCCTGGTGTGCCTGCTGCCGCTGACGCCCGAAACCCGCGACATCCTGGATGCCGGGCTGATGGCGCAGCTTCCCAAGGGCGCCCGGATCATCAATGCCGGGCGCGGCGGCCATCTGGTCGAGGCCGACCTGCTGTCGGCCCTGGACAGCGGCCAGATCGGCGGCGCGACGCTGGATGTGTTCCGCACCGAGCCCCTGCCCGCCGGGCATCCGTTCTGGGCGCATCCCAGGGTCCGGGTGACGCCGCATATCGCCTCGATGATCGATGCCGAGACCGGCGCTTCGGTCATCGCCGCGAATATCCGCAGCTTCGAGGCGACGGGCACATCCGAAGCGGTCGCCGACGCTGCACGCGGCTATTGACGGCGTGAAAATCGCCCTCCCGCGCGCTGGCGGGGCTGGCGCCGGGGGGGCGGGCCGTGATTACCTGCCCCCGCCCCCCTTTGCGAGAGAGCCATGTCCAGCCCGCAGACCCCCGACCGTATCGGCGACGTGTCCTTCTGGTATGCCGATATCGGCCTGCCCGCCCGCCGCGCCGCCCTGCCGGGGGATGTCGTTGCCGATGTCTGCATCATCGGCGCGGGCTATACCGGGCTCTGGACCGCCTGGTATCTGAAACAGGCCGAACCGTCGCTGCGCGTCGTCGTGGTGGAAAAGGAGTTCGCCGGATTTGGCGCCTCGGGGCGCAATGGCGGCTGGCTCTCGGGCGGCTTCTCCTGGAACCATCGCCGCTATGCCGAAGCCACGTCGGAAGACGCCGTGCGCCGCATGGTGCGGGCGATGAACGGCACGGTGGACGAGGTGATCGCCGTGGCCGAGGCGCAGGGCATCGACGCCGATATCCGCCGTACCGACGAATTGCTGGTCGCGGTGAACCCGGCCCAGGCCCAGCGGATGCGGGCCGAGGTCGAACATCGCCGCCATTGGGGCGAAGAGGCGCGGGTCCATCGCATCGGGGCCGAGGAAATGGCGGGCCGCATCCGCATTCCCGGCGCGCTGGGGGCGCTGGTGGTGACCAATGTCGCCCGCATCCAGCCCGCGAAACTGGTGCGCGGCCTGGCCGCCGCCTGCGAACAGGCCGGGATCGCCATCTACGAAGGCACCACCGTCACCGCGCTTGAAAAAGGCCGCGTGACGACCGATCGGGGCGTGGTGACTGCCCCGTCCGTCCTGCGCTGCACCGAAGGCTTCACGGCGGGTCTGCCGGGGATGAAGCGCGAATGGCTGCCCCTGAATTCGGCCCAGATCGCGACCGAACCCCTGCCTGCAGAAGTCTGGGACGAGATCGGCTGGCAGGGCCATGAGATCGTGGGCGATTTCGCCAATGGCTATTGTTATTGCCAGCGCACCCGCGAAGGCCGCATCACCGTGGGCGCGCGCGGCGTGCCCTATCTTTTCGGTTCGAACCTTGATTCCAACGGCGCCCCGGATGCTGAGACGATCCGCCGCCTGACCGCGATCCTGCACCGCCATTTCCCCGCCGCCACGCGCCACCGCATCGCCCATGCCTGGTGCGGCGTGCTGGGCGTGCCGCGCGACTGGTGCGCAACCGTCGGATATGACCCGGCGCAGGGCTGGGGCTGGGCGGGCGGCTATGTCGGCACGGGCGTCTCGACCTCGAACCTCGCGGGCCGCACGCTGGCCGACCTGACGCTGGGGCGGCAGACCGACCTCACCACCCTGCCCTGGGTCAACCGCCGGGTGCGCAACTGGGAGCCGGAACCCTTCCGCTGGCTGGGCGTCCACGGCATGTATGCGCTTTTGAACGCCGCCGACCGGGCCGAGGCCAGACCGGGCACGACCGCGCCATCTCGTTTGGCGGGCTGGGGCAACAAGCTGACCGGGCGGTATTGAACCCCCCGCCCCCGGCTGCGTCAGGCCGATGGGGAAGTGTCGCGCACCAGCAGGCGATGCATCAATGGTGCGGCGACGATCACCGCCAGGATGCGCACGACATGGTGCAGCACCACGAAGGCGGCGTCGGCATGGATCGCCAGCGCGACCAGCCCCATTTCGGTCAGTCCGCCGGGGGCCAGTGCCAGAAGCGCCTGCTCCATGCCCACCCCGGTCGCGGCCTGCATGGCCAGCCCGCCCGCCAGCGCCAGCGCCAGCGACAGAACGGTGGCGCAAAGGCTCAGAAGTCCGGCACGGCCCAGCGCCGCCGCCCCGATCCCGGCAAACCGGCAACCCAGCACCGTTCCCAGGATCACCTGCGCCGCATTGACGACAAGGCCGGGCGGCGCACTTTCGGTCAGCCCGCCCAGATGTAGGGCGACGGACAGGATCAGCGGGCCAAGGAAGGTTGGCGCAGGAAGCCGCAACTTGCGCCCCACCACGCTGCCCAGAACGGCCGCAGCCAGCATCAGCGCCAGATCCAAATAATCCGGCCAACCTGCACCAGCCCGCGCCGCGCCGCTGATCTGCGCGCCTTGAACCACCCGAAACCAAAGGGCGATCATGGCGATAACGGTCACGATGCGCAGGCTCTGCGCCAGGATCACCTGCTCGATCCGTGCGCCCCGCGCCTCGCCGATCTCGACCATTTCATTCAACCCGCCCGGCATTCCGGCGAAATAGGCGGTGGTCCAGTCGAACCGCGCGACATAGCGATAGAAGGGCACGACGGCCAGGCCGACAACCACCAGATAGACCAGCATGATCGCAAGGGTCATGCCCCATTGACCCGCGCCTGCCAGAACCTCGGGCGTGAAACGCGATCCCAGCAGCACACCGATCACCGCCACCGTGGCCGGGCGCAACCGCTTTGGTCCCCTGACCGGCACACCGGCGACCGCTGCCGCCATGGTGGCGAACAACGCGCCCAACATCCAAGGCAGCGGCAGGGTCAGCCAATAGAACACGGCCCCACCGGCAAGGCCGATGGCCAGCCCCAAGGCGATGCGCAAGACGGGTGACAAAGGCAGGACAGTCCTCTCTTGCAGGCCCGTCCGGGCCAGGGGGATCAGCGGCGCGACCTTCGGCAAAGCGGCGCCGATTGTCGAGGCGGCGTGATCGCTCTTGCCATCTGGCTGTGACCTGCGCGCTATAGTCGCGCGCTGCCCGGTGCCGACGCCGGGGACCCGCCCAAGGAAAGGCCCGCCGATGAATGCTCTGCCCCCCGCAAACCCGGCCCGGACCGAAGACGCCCTGCTGATCGAAGGCGCCGAGGTCCTGCTGCCCGACGGGCTGGCGCGGGTATCTGTCCGCATAGAAGACGGCGGCATCACCGGGCTGGACGTCGCGGCAGATGGCGCGCGGCGGATCGCAGCGCGAGGGATGCTTCTGGCCCCTGCCATGGTCGATATTCACGGTGATGCCTTCGAGCGCCAGTTGATGCCGCGCCCGGGCGTCCTGCTTCCGGTCGAGGCGGCGCTTCTGGAAACCGATCGCCAGCTTGCCGCGAACGGCATCGCCACCGCCTATCATGCCCTGACCCTGAGCTGGGAGCCGGGCCTGCGCTCGGTCCAGATGGGCTGGGACGTGCTGGGCACACTGAACCGCATCGCCCCGCGGCTGACGGTCGAGAACCGGCTGCAACTGCGCTGGGAAACCTTCTGCTTCGAAGCCGTGCCGCTGATCGAGGCCGCGCTGGCCGGGCCGCTGACGCCCTCGGTCGCCTTCAACGACCACACCTCGATGATCCTTCTCGACCCTTCGGTTGCCTTGCAGGACCGCCCCTTCGAACATGCGCCGGGCTTTCCCGTGACCGCTTTCGACAACCCGGTCTTCCTGGCCAAGATGGAGCTGCGCGCCAAGCGGTCGCAGATGGAGACGCAGGCCTGCGTCGAGCTGATCCGCGAGGTCTGGTCGCGCCGCCCGCAAGTGCCGCCAAGGATCGCCGAAGTCGCGGCTTTGGGGCGCAAGGCGGGCGCCGCGATGCTGAGCCATGATGACACAAGGGCCGAGACGCGCGATTTCTACCGCGCCCTTGGCGCCGGGATCAGCGAGTTTCCGATGAACCTAGCCACGGCGCGGGCGGCGCGCGATGCGGGCGACCAGATCGTCTTCGGTGCGCCCAATGCGGCGCGCGGCGGCAGCCATCTGGGTTCGCCCGGCGCGGCGGCGATGGTCGCCGAAGGGCTGTGCGACATCCTTGCCTCGGATTACTACTACCCAGCCCTGCTTTCCGCCGTGGCGCGGCTGCGGGCCGACCGGGTGGCGCCGCTGGAAAGGCTTTGGCCGCTGGTCGCCGCCAATCCCGCGCGTGCCTTGGGATTGCATGACCGGGGCGAGATCGCGCCGGGGCAAAGGGCGGATCTGGTGCTGGTCGACTGGCCCGAGGGCCAGGCCCCTGCGGTGCGCCAGACGCTGGTCGCGGGCCGGATGGCCTATGGCGCGGTGGCGGCGGGCTGAGGCCTGGCCGCGAAATCCCGCACGGCGGCCAGCCAGGCGATGATTGCCGCCAGCGCCTGCGGCTCGTCGAGGAAGGGCACATGGCCACGGTCGGGCACTTCGGCGCGGATCAGGTCGGGGCGGCGGCGGGCCATTTCGGCGGCGGTTTCCGCCGAAAGCACATCGGAATTCGCGGCCCGGATCAGGGCCAGCGGCAGCCCCGCGCAGGCGTCGAACAACGGCCAGGCATCGGCGGTGGGGGCGGCCAGCGCCGCCTCGTAGCTTTGCCGCAGGGCGGGGTCATAGGGCAGGCCCAGCCGCCCCTCAAGCTGGACATAGCGCCGCGTCGCCTCATCCGCCCAGCGGCCGGGCGGGACGTTCAGGAAGCCGGGGCTGGTCGCCAGACGCGCCGCCGCCTCGGCCAGCGTGGCCGCCGGGGGCGCGACGCCGACATAGTCGCCGATCCGTTGCAGGCCAGCCCGCTCCAGCACAGGCCCGCAATCCACCAGGCACAGCCCGGTCAGCCGCGCCTTCGCATAGGCCGCCATGACCAGGCCCAGCAGTCCACCGCGAGAGGTGCCGATGACCGCCACGCGGTCAAGTCCCAGACGGTCGATCAGCGCCAGCGCATCGCGCGCCTCCTGCGCCACGGTATAGCTGTGCCAGTCGGCCCAGGCCGAGGCACCGCGTCCCCGGCTGTCAAGCCGGATCAGGCGGATATCGGCGGGCAGGTGATCCGCCAGAATGTCGAAATCACGCCCGTCGCGCGTCATCCCGGCCAAGGCCAGCACGGGCAGGCCCGCGCCGTCGTCTTGATAGGCGAGCCGGGTGCCGTCTTCCGCCAGAAACTCTTCGCTCATCCCTCGCCCTTCCCGCCGCGTCTGGCCAATGCGTTCGATCCTTGCAGGGCATCCTGACACAGTCCTTGCGCCAGGATGATGCTGGCGATGCAGCCCCGCGTCAGTCGAGGCACATTTCCGGCACTTCGGCCGGCACGACCAGCCGCGCTTCGGTCGCGGCAAGGATCTCGTCCACGGAGACGCCCGGCGCGCGTTCGGCCAGATGCAGACCATCCGCCTCGGGCCGCAGCACGGCCAGATCGGTCACCACCAGATCGACCCGGCGCAGGGCAGTCAGCGGTAGGGTGCAGCGGGGCACGATCTTTGACTGCCCCTTGGCCGCGTGCTGCATGGCGACGATCACGCAGGCCGCCCCCGTCACCAGATCCATCGCGCCGCCCATGCCCGGCACCATCTTGCCCGGCACTTTCCAATTGGCCAGATGCCCCTCTTCATCGACCTGAAGCCCGCCCAGAACGGTCATGTCCAGATGGCCGCCCCGGATCAACCCGAAGCTCATCGCGCTGTCGATCGCGGCCGCGCCCGGCACGGCGGTCACGAAACCGCCGCCCGCATCGGTCAGGTGGCGGTCCTCCATCCCCTCGGGCGGGCGGGCGCCCAATCCTATCACACCGTTTTCGGCCTGAAAGAAAACCCCGCGCGCGGCAGGCACGAAATTCGCCACCATTGACGGCAGTCCGATCCCGAGATTGACCAGCATCCCCGGCTTGATCTCGCGCGCGACGCGGCGGGCGATCAGGTCCTTGGCATCCATGGCGCTACCCCTTGCGGATCAGAAGATGGTCGACCAGCACGCCCGGCGTCTTGACCGCATCAGGCGCGATCACGCCCACGGGCACGATGCTGTCCGGCTCGGCGATCACCGTGCGTCCGGCCATGGCCATGACCGGATTGAAATTGTGTGCTGTCAGCATGTAGCTGAGATTGCCGATGTAATCGGCCGTGTGGGCCGCGATCAGCGCGAAATCGGCGGTCAGCGGGGTTTCCAGCAGATAGCGTTTGCCGTGAACTTCGACCACCTGCTTGCCCTCCTCGACCTCGGTGCCAAGGCCCGTCGGCGTCAGCACCCCGCCCAGACCGACGCCGCCCGCGCGGATGCGCTCGACCAGCGTGCCCTGCGGCACCAGCTCGCACCCGATCTCGCCCGCGATCATCTTGGCCTGTGTCTCCGGGTTCAGCCCGATATGGCTGGCGATGACATGTGCCACGCAGCCCGCCGAAATCAGCTTGCCGATGCCTTTACCCGGCATGGCCGTGTCATTGGCGATCACCGTCAGCCCGCGCGCGCCCCGCGCGACCAGAGCGTCGATCAGGCGTTCGGGCGTGCCCACGGCCATGAAGCCGCCGATCATCAGGCTGGCGCCATCGGGGATCATCGCCGCCGCCGCCTCGGGTTTCAACACGCCCTTCATGCCGCCGTCCTTTCACCGCCCCCGGCCAGCGCGCGCGTGGCCCTTGCGATCACCAGTTCCTCATTCGTCGGCACGACCAGCACCTGCGTCGCCCCCCCGGCTGCCGAGATCACACGCGCATGTCCGGCATTGGCCACAGGGTCGAGCTTTATCCCCAGCCAACCCATGTCGTCACAGACCCTGGCCCGGACCAGGGCCGAGTTCTCGCCGATGCCGCCCGAAAAGACCAGCGCGTCGATCCCGTTCAGGGCCGCCGCCATCGAACCGATCTCGCGCCGGATGCGGGCGCAGAAATAGTCGATGGCCTGCGCCGCTTCGGGGGTCGTGCTGGCCTCGAGCGTGCGCATGTCATTGGATAGGCCGGAAAGGCCCAGAAGACCCGACCTTCTGTAAAGGAGGTCCGAGATGTCCTGCGGGCTCATCCCTTGCTGGTCCATCAGGAACAGCATCACCCCGGGGTCAAGCTGGCCGGGCCTTGTGCCCATCGGCAAGCCGTCCAGCGGAGAAAAACCCATGGTCGAGGCGATGGAGCGCCCGGCCAGCAGCCCGCAAAGCGAGGCGCCATTGCCCAGATGCGCGATCACCACCCGGCCCTGCGCCAGCGCCGGGGCGCTGCGGGCCAGTTCCCCGGCGATATAGTCATAGGAGAGGCCGTGAAAGCCATAGCGACGCACGCCAAGGTCATACAGGTCGCGCGGCAGGGCGTAGGTGTCGTTCACCCAGGGGTGGCCGCAATGGAAGGCGGTGTCGAAACAGGCGACCTGCGGGGCCTCGGGGAAGGCTTCGATCGCCGCGCGGATCCCCGCCAGATTGTGCGGCTGGTGCAGGGGGGCGAAGGGCGACAGGGTGGCCAGATCGTCCAGCAGCGCCGCGTCGAGCCGCACAGGGGCCGCGCGGTCAGGGCCACCATGCACCACCCGGTGCCCGACCGCCGCCACGCCCGTGCCGGGAAAGGCCGCCTGAAGGCTGGTCAGGACGCAACGCAGCGCCTCGGCATGGGTCGCAAGGCTTCCCCCCGCTACCGGCAGCGCCGCCCCCGCGCCATCCTTGATCTTCAGACTGCCCTCGGGGCCGATCCGGTCGGCAAGACCCGTCGCCAGCGGCGCCTCGCCCGTCTGGCCGAACAGCGCGAATTTCAGCGAGGACGAGCCCGCGTTCAGCGTCAGGATGCCGCCCATCCGCCCTTCCCCCTTTGCGCCGTCATGCCCGGCCCTCCCCAGCCTGTCTCATGCCCTTGTCGTGCCTTTCGCGTGGAAGTGATGGATGGCAGCGACCGCACAAGAGGCCAGACGCGACATGCTGCTGTCAGAACGCGAGTTCAGGATCACCGGCACCTTGGCACCAAGGACAAGGCCCGCGCCCTCGGCATGGCTGATGAAGGCAAGCTGCTTGGCCAACATATTGCCCGCGTCGATCCCCGGCACCACGAGGATATTGGCCTGTCCGGCCACGCCCCCCTTCAGCCCCTTGCTGCGGGCGGCGGCCAGGTCGACGGCATTGTCCATCGCCAGCGGCCCCTCGACCAGACCGCCCCTGATCTGGCCGCGATCCGCCATCTTCGAAAGAAGCGCCGCATCGATCGAGGACTGGATCGCCGGGTTCACCGTTTCGACCGCCGACAGGACGCCGACCTTCGGCTCCATCCCCAGCGAGATCGCAAGGTCGATGGCATTCTGGCAGATATCCACCTTGGTCGGAAGATCGGGTGCGATGTTGATCGCGGCATCCGTCACCATCACCGGATGCGGCTGGCCCGGCACATCCATCACGAAGACATGGGTGAAGCGGCGGCCGATGCGCAGGCCCCGGTCGCGGTCGACCATGGGTTTCAGCAGGTCATCCGTGTGCAGATGCCCCTTCATCACCGCCTGCGCCCGGCCCTCATGCACCAGGGTGCAGGCCATGGCCGCGGCTTCGGCAGGGGTCGCGGCCTCGACGATCTCGATCCCGCTCAGCTCGGCGCCAAGCTGGGCCGCGGCGGCCCGGATCGCGGCGGCATGGCCGACAAGGATCGGGGTGATGATCGATTCCTTCATCGCCAGCAGCGCGCCGTCCAGAGAATTGGTCTCCTCAGGACAGACCACCGCCGTCACCAGCGCAGGCAAGGGCCGGGCGGTTTCCAGAAAGGCGTCGAAATGGCGGTGGCGCTGCACGATCAGGCCCGGCACTTCGATATCGTCGCGGTCGAACTTGAAGATCGGCGCGATGACCACCGCCTCGCCCGACAGGACCAGCGCCGCATCGCCGGCACGGCGAATCTCGGTGGCCAGCGTCACCTCGCCATTTGCGGCCTTGGACAGGACGGTGACCCTTGTGATCAGCTCATCGCCCTCGCGGACCTGCTGATGGAACTCCAGCGCCTGGCGGCGATACAGCGTCCCGGGTCCGGGCAGGCGCGAACCAAGCACCGCCGACAGAAGCGAGGCCACGAACATGCCCGGCGCGATGCCATCGGGGTGGCCATCGCCGTCGCCATCCTCGTTCGGCAGGTGCATCGGGTTGAAATTTCCAGAAACCGAGGCGAAGCCGTAAAGATCATCCTGCGTGATCAGGCGGCGCAACTCGGCCGTATCGCCCGGCTGCAACTCGTCGAAGGTGCGGTTGACCAGCCTCATGCCGCCCTCTCCGGCCCGGAAATCAGAGCTGCGGTAGTCCTGGATGAAAGCGGCATGATCTTTTCCTTCGCCATGACCTTGGCGCCACAGACCCCGATCCGCGCCAGCGGGCGCATCCCCGGGACCGGGCGGCACAGCCAGAACCTGATGGAAAGGCTGTATCGGCGCAATGGGATGCGGTCAGATTTCCGCGACGGCACCCGGCACATAGCGATGCCCCGCCCCGGTCAGTTCATCGGCGCCCCGCCTTCTTCCTTGCGACGGGCGACATAGGCATCCAGCGCCTCGGCCACTGCCGGATCAAGCGCCGGCTCTTCATATTGGGTCAGAAGCTCTTTCCAGATCGCGTTCGCCCGCGCCGGGGCCTCGACGGAACCCGCCTGCAGCCATTGCGGATAATTGTCCCAGTTCGACAGCATCGGCGCATAGAAGGCGCTTTCATAGCGCTCCATCGTATGGGCCGCGCCGAAGAAATGGCCGCCGGGGCCGACCTCGGCCATGGCTTCCAGCGCCAAGGCTTCCGGGCGGCAATCCAGCGGCGCCAGGAAGGCCTGCATCATCTGCAGCATCTCGGCATCAAGGATGAGCTTCTCGAAACTGGCGGTCAGCCCGCCATGCATCCAGCCCGCCGCATGTTCGATCAGATGCGCCCCGCCCATCACCGCCCCCCAAAGCGCCATCTGCGATTCATAGGCGGCCTGGGCATCGACCGCATTGGCGGCGGTGACGTTAGACGACCGGAAAGGCACCCCGATATGGCGGGCCAACTGCCCCGAGGCGGCGGCGGCCTTGGCATATTCCGGGGTGCCGAAAGCGGGGGCGCCGGAGCGCATGTCGACATTGCTGGTGAACCCGCCATACATCACCGGCACGCCCGGTCGCACGATCTGGGTCAGCACGATCCCGGCCAGCGCCTCGGCATGTTGCTGCACCAGGGCTCCGGCCAGCGTCACGGGCGACATCGCGCCCGCCAGGGTAAAAGGCGTGATGACATTGACCTGGCCATGTTCGGCCATGGCGATCAGGCCTTCGGCCATCGGAATGTCCAGCTGCCGGGGGGAATTGGTGTTGATGATCCCCAGAAGCTGGACCGGCAGGCGGTCTGGCGTGGTCCCTGCCGCGATGGCCGCCATTTCCAGCCCGTCCATCGTGCGGGCATGGCCCAGGGTCTGGGTCTGCCAGTTCTTGTCCAGAAGCCCGATCTGCGCGCGGTAGATATCCAGGTGGCGTGTGTTCGCGGGCAGGTCCATCGGCTCGAACGGACAGCCGCCTTCCTGCTGGATCACGTTCAGCACCTGCACCAGACGCAGGTAATCGCACATCTCGGCATAGCTGCCGTCACGACGGCCGCGATCAAGATCCATCACATAGGCCGGACCGCCGACCGAGGCGAAGACGCAATCCCCGCCACCCAGCCGCAGCGATTTGGCCGGATTGCGGGCCGCGAGGGTGAACCGGGCCGGAACGGTGGCAAGCCGTTCGGCGATCAGGCCGGGGTCAAGATGGACCATATCCTCGCGGACCGTGGCCCCTGCCGCCCGGAACCGGGCACGGGCGCCGGAATGCAGCACCCGCATCCCCAGTCGGGCCAGAACCTCAAGCGCGGCGGCATGGATCGCCGCCACCTGATCGTCGGAAATCACCTTCAGCGGATCATACAGGCGGGGAACCTGACCAAAGGCAAGCTGGCGGATGCCGCCCGGGGCGCGACGCGGCCGCCGGGTCATTGCGCCACCTGCGGCAAGGCGGCCGGGCCAGGATCGCGCCGGATCATGACATTGGAAAGACCCAGCTCCTCGGCGGTGCGATGGCCTTGCCAGACCGCATGGGCAATCGCCCCGGGGGCATTGGCATCGCCGGTCAGATGCGGGGTCAGGCCGCGCTGGACAAGCGCGTCATACAGACCGCTGCCGCCCTGCCGCAGCCCCACGATCACCAGCGACCTTGCGGGCAGGCTGGAGGGCTCGCCGCTCATCATCTGGGCGAGAGCAACGGTTTCGCCATCAAAGCCGGTGACACGTTGCAACGTGCGATAGCCGATGCCCCGGCGGGCCAGTGCCGCGTGAATATGACCCTGTTCATTGGTCAGAAAGCTCCAGGCCGAGGCCGCGCCGGCGCTGGTGACATAGGTGACGGCCAGGCCTTTGGCGGACAGGTCTTCGGCGATCGCGCTGCCCAGATAGTAATTGTCGAAATCGAAAACCGCGACCGGACCTTCGGGCCGCAGCCCCGCCGCCAGATCGTCGGGCGTATAGACGCGCGGGCCGTTCAGCCCGCCCTCGGGCAATTCGCTGGCCGCCAGAAGCGCCTTGGTCCAGCGCGCCCCGGTCGCGACCACGACCTGATCCGCAGCGAATTCCGCGACGTCATCGGCCGACATATCCGAACCGGCGAAAAGCGAGACATTCGCCATTTTGCGAAGCTGGCCAAGGCGATACTCGGCCACCCGGCCCCATTGCCGCAGCCCTGGCAGCGCGGTTTCATAGCGCAGGCGGCCACCGAAATCATCGGCCTTCTCGGCCAGGGCCACCTGAAAGCCGCGCCGCGCCGCCGTCAGCGCCACCTCAAGACCGGCAGGCCCGCCGCCGACCACAAGCACCTGCCCCTCGCCCCGTGCGCGCGGGCGTTCCGGGTGCCAGCCGCGCCGCCATTCCTCGCCCGCCGTCGGGTTCTGCGTGCAGCGCACCCAGACCCCGTCATGCCAAGAGGAAATGCAGATGTTGCAGCCGATGCATTCGCGGATGTCCACTTCCCGCCCATCGTCGATCTTCTGCGGCAGAAAGGGATCGGCGATGGATGGCCTTGCGCCGCCGATCAGATCCAGCACGCCCTCGCGCAGCATCTGCACCATCGTATCGGGGCTGGTGAACCGCCCGACGCCCACCACCGGCTTGTCGGTGATCTGCTTCAGGAAATCAACGATCGGCCTGTGGCTGCCTTCGGGCACAAAGCGGCTGGGGCCGCAATCCGTGCCGGAATAATCCATCTTTACATCAAAAAGATCAGGCGCGTCCTTCAGAAGCCCGATCACTTCATGCGCCTCGCTTTCCGCCACATCCGAAGGGCGGCCGCGAAGCTCTTGCATCGACACGCGCAGCGCCACCGCGCAGCGGCCATGGGTCGCCTCGCGCACCGCGTCGATCAGCTCTTCCACCAGCCGCACCCGGTTGCGGACCGAGCCGCCATAGGCATCGCTGCGATGGTTATAGTCCGACAGCAGGAACTGATAGGGCAGATATCCCATGCCAGCATAGACATAAAGAATGTCAAACCCCGCAGCCTCGGCCCGGATCGCTGCTTCAGCATGCCAGCGGATCAGGTCGCGAATATCGCCCGCATCCATCACCCTGGGCCGCGCCGCCGAGATGAAGGGCACATGCGTCGCCATCCAGGGCACGCCCGAAGGCGACAGCGGCGGCAGGCGGGTGGTGCGGTTCACCGATGCCGCGCCGCCATGCCACAGCTCGATCCCCGCCAGCGCGCCATGGTCATGCACCGCATCCGTCATCACCCGATGCGCGGCGATATCGGCGCGGTCCCAGATCGTCGCGCAGGGAAAGGGGCTGTCATCCGAGGAAGGATCGACCGAGGCCGCCCCGGTGCAGACGACACCCCAGCCGCCCTCGGCCTTCATCCCGCGGAACGCCGCCCGCACCTGCGGCGCGGCATTGGTCATGCCGCTGGCATGGGGCACCTGGAAGAAACGGTTCTTCGCTGTCTTGGGGCCGATCTTCACCGGCTCGAACAGGATGTCATAGCGGGGGTTGCGCGGCATGGCTTCCTCTTGCTGAACAACCGTACAATAGTGTAACCAGGACATCGGTCAAGCCTCGCTGATCGCCGGATGACCGCTGTCGCATAAGGGTTCAGCAAGAGGAGACAGTGCCGTGCCAATCGAGCGGACCGAATTTCCAAACCGGATCAAGGTGATCGAGGATATCAAGATCCCGATGCCGGACGGCACCCTACTGGCGGCAAAGCTCTGGTTGCCCGAAGGTGCCGGGCCGGCGCCCGCAATCCTGGAATACTTGCCCTATCGCAAGCGCGATGGTACCCGCGGCCGCGATCACCAATGGCACGCCTATTTCGCCGGTCACGGCTATGCCTCGCTGCGGCTGGACATTCGCGGCACGGGCGACAGCGAGGGGCTGATCGACGACGAATATACCGTGACCGAACAGTTGGACGGCATCGCCGCGATCGAATGGATCGCGGCGCAGGACTGGTGCGACGGCCAGGTCGCGATGATCGGAATTTCCTGGGGCGGGTTCAACGGCCTGCAGATCGCGGCCCGCCAGCCCGCTGCGCTGAAGACGATCATCACCGTGGGCTCGACCGACGATCGCTATGCCACCGATGTGCATTACATCGGCGGCTGCCTGTCGAAAGACAATTTCGACTGGTCGCAGACCATGTTCGCCAGCCAGGACCTGCCGCCTGACCCCGAGATCGTCGGGGCGCAATGGCGCGAGATCTGGCAGGCGCGGATGCGGGCCAATACGCCCTGGATCCTGACCTGGCTGGCCCATCAGCACCGCGACGAGTATTGGAAACAGGGCTCGGTCTGCGAGGATTTTGACGCCATCAAGATACCGGTCTACGCCGTGTCTGGCTGGGCCGACAATTACTCCGAAGCCGTGCCAAGGCTGGTCGCCGGGCTGAAATCCCCCGTGCGCGGCCTGATCGGCCCTTGGGCGCATTCCTATCCGCAGGACGCCAGCGTCGCGCCGGAAATCGGCTGGCTGCAAGAGGTTGTCCGCTGGTGCGATCACTGGATGAAGGGGCGGGACACCGGCATCATGGACGAACCCGCCCTGCGGGTCTGGATGCAGGACAGCGTGCCGCCGCAGACCTGTTACACCGAACGCCCCGGCCGCTGGGTTGGCGAAGACTGCTGGCCCAGCCTGCGGATCGCCTGGCAAAGTCATCATCTTTCCAACGGAAACACCCTGTCACCGCATCCCGGCACGGGCGAGGCCGCGATCTGCTCGCCGCTGTGGGTCGGTCTGGCGGCGGGAGAAATCGGCCGCTATGGCGACGAGGCCGACTGGCCGACCGACCAGCGCGAGGATGATGGCGGCTCGCTGGTCTTCAGCCCGCCCCCGCTGGCTGAGCGGACCGAGATCATGGGCGCGCCGCAGCTTCGCCTGCGCTTCCGGTCGGACCGGCCGCAGGCCCTGGTCGCGGTGCGCCTGAACGATGTCGCCCCCGATGGCGCCTCGACCCGCGTTTCACTGGGTCTGTTGAACCTCTGTCACCACCGGGGCCATGGCGCGCCCCGGGCGCTGGTGCCGGGGGAATGGACCGAGGCCGTGGTCGATCTGGACGACATCGCCCATGCCTTCCCGCCGGGCCATCGCATCGCCCTGTCGCTGTCTACGACCTACTGGCCGATCGCCTGGCCCAGCCCCGAACTGGCGACACTGACGCTTGATCTGGCGCAGTGCCGGCTGGACCTGCCCATCCGTCCGCCGCGCGCGGCGGATGCCGCCCTGCGCCCCTTCGATCCGGCCGAAGCAGCTCCGCCCCTGCCCCGGATCGACCACCCGATGCAGGCTTCGGTGCGCCGCCGCGTCACGCGCGACCTGCTGACAGGCGAAAGCGTGGTGGATTTTCCGCGCTGGACCTATGCGACCGAAATGCCCGACATCGCCACCACCGTGCGCAGCCATGCCATGGCGCGCTACCGGATCACCGGCAATGATCCGCTGTCCGCCCGCTGCGAGACCGAAGCCATGTGCGAGATCATCCGCAAGGATGGCACCTTCCGCCATGACAGCCACGGCACGATGACTTGTGACGCCTCGCATTTCCATGTCGAGATGCATCTGAAAGTCAGCGAGAATGGCGAAAACCTGTACAGCCGAAGCTGGAAGGAAAGCATTGCGCGGGATCATGTCTGACGTCATATCGAAGGAATGACCGAGGCCCCGCGTTTCCGCCGCTTCACGCCCGAACGCCGTTCGGCGATGCTTGTGCAGGCGGGGATCGCCTGTCTTGCGCGCGGCGGGCTGGCGGCCTTTACCATCGACAAGATCGCAGGGGAAGCCGGGGTCAGCCGCGGCCTGATCGCGCATCATTTCGGCGGCAAGGACGGGCTTCTTGCCGCCGTCCATGCCGAGGCCTATCGCGGCTTTCTGGATATCCTTGCACCAGACGGCGCAGAGCCATCGCTGCGCGACGTGCTGGACCGGGCTTTTTCGGCAGAGCTGTTCAACCGGGACACGCTGAAGATCTGGCTGGCGCTCTGGGGCGAGATTTCGGTCAATCCCGCGCTGCGCGACGAACATCGCCGCCGCTACGATGCCTATCTCGACCATGTCGAGCGCGCGATTGCCCGCCACGCCGCCGCAGCCGGGCGCCGGGTTGACGCAAGGGCGCTGGCGCGGCCGGTTGTGGCGGTGATCGACGGGCTTTGGTTAGAAGTGCAGATCGACCCGGAACGGCTGTCAGCCGGGTCGGCCCGCGCGGCGGCGCTGGCGATTCTGGAACCGGCCCTGGGGCCGATCTGACGGCTATTTGCCGACAAATTCGAAGGAAAACCGCGTCTCCGCCCCCGGTGGCGGCGGGGCAAAGGGCGCGGCACGGCGGATATGGTCCAGCGCGACCTTATCCAGCTCCGGGCTGCCCGAAGAGCGGATGATCCGGGCCAGCGCCAGCCCGCCAGAACCCGAGACCTGAAAGCCCACCACCGCCGTGCCCCGCGCGCCCGCCCTGTGCTTCTTCGTCTTGCGGATCTTCTTCATCACTTCGGCGCCATAGCTTGCCGCCGCGACCTTGCCGCCACCTACGCCCTTCGCCGCCTGCTTCAGCACCGGAGCCGCCTCGGCCGAAGCCACGCTGCGGTCTTTTGCGACCTCGGCCGGTTTCGCCTTCTGCACGGGCTTGGCTTCCGCCGCCGCTTCTTTCTTGGTGGCCGGCTTTTCCATCAGCCTCTGCGGCTTTGCGCTGGGCCTAACCAGTGGCGCAGGCTCCACTTCGGCCTCGGCAAGCGCTGCAGGTTCGGGCGGCGGCGGGGCGGCGCTCTCCACCTCGGGCGCGGCCTCGGCATGGTCGGCGCCGGGGGTCTGCGGGGTTTCGGGTCGCGCCGGGGCATCGGCGCTCTCAGGCAGGTCGGGCGTCATGTCCTGGACCGGCGCTTCCGCCGTTTCCGGCATTTCCGGCGCGGCCTCGGGGGCGGCTTCTGACAAAGCCCCCAGCGCGGGCGCGGGCGGCAGAAGGATCGGGATCGCCATCTCGGCCTCGCCCGCCTCGCCGCCAGGGGCCGCCTGCATCGCCAGCGCGGCCAGACCCGACAGGCCCAGTGCCACCACCGCCGCCGAGGCCGACCAGCCCAGTGTCGCGCCGCGTTTGCGGGGCGCGGCGACCAGCGTCAGTTCCGGTCGAAAGGGACAGCGCGGTTCGCTCATGGTGTTCCCCCTTCAAGGCCGACCAGCGCCACCTTCAGATAGCCCGCCGCCCGCAACGCGTTCAGCACCGCCATCAGGCGACCATAGGCGATGGTCTGATCGGCGCGCAGGAAGACCGGCGTGTCGCGCTGCCCGCCGGTCGCAGCATCCAGCGCCGCCGCCAGCGCCTCGGGCGTAAGCCGCCTGTCGCCAAGGATCAGATCGCCCTCGACCGCGACGGTCAGCCACAGCGGGTCCTGCGGGCGGTCCTGCGGCGGGGCGGTCGAGACCGGCAGATCGACCGGTGTGTCGACGGTCGAAAGGGGCGCCGCCACCATGAAGACGATCAGGAGGACCAGCATCACGTCGATGAAGGGGGTGACGTTGATCTCGGCCATTTCCTCCGGCCCCTCCTCGCCGCCGCCGATGCTGAAGGCCATGGCTCAGCCCCCCAAGGTGCGCGCGGTCTGCGGCGCCGCCAGCCGGTCCAGCGCCCGGCTTTGCAGCACCAGCACCATGGTCGACAGGTCGGTCAGTCGATGACGAAAACTCGCCAACCGCCGCGACAGAAGGTTGTAGATCAGCACCGCCGGAATGGCGGCTGCCAGACCGATGGCGGTGGCCAGAAGCGCCTCGGCGATCCCCGGTGCGACGACGGCAAGATTGGTGGTCTTGGTCTCGGCAATCGCCAGAAAGCTGTTCATGATGCCGAAGACCGTGCCGAACAGGCCGACAAAGGGCGCGATCGCCCCGATCGAAGCCAGGATGCCGGTGCCCGCGCGCAGGGACAGCGCCGCCCCCGCCTCGATCCGCGCCAGGGCGGCAGTGCTGCGGATCTGTGTGCCGGGCAAAAGCGCCGGATCCTGTTCCGCAAGGCGCAATTCCTCGGCGGCGGCGCGGGTCATCGCGGCAGCAGGGCCACGCTCGCCCGCCAGTGACCGCGCCGCGCCCGCAAGGTCGGTGGCCGCGCCAAGCGCCTTGGCCGCCCGGCGCAGCCGCGCGAAGGCCAGTGCGAATTCGGCAGTTTTCTGGACAAGGATGGTCAGCGCGACAAAACCCGCCAGCGCCAGAACCGCCATCACCGCCTGCACCACCGGATGCGCGACCAGAACGATCTCGACCAGCGGGGCATGACCCGTCTCTGCCGAAGCCGGCGGCACCGGAAGCCCCGCCTCTGGCGCGTCCGAGGGAAGCGTCACGCCAGAGGAAGGCCCGGTCTCGGCCAGGGGCGCCAGCGACGGGGCCTCGACCGGGGCAGAAGGAGGCAGTCCCGCCCCCTCCTGCGCCGCGACGGGCAGGGCCAGCGCCGCGCAGCCAAGGGCCAGCGCCAGATATCCTGCCCGGAGCCTCACCAGGTGAAGCCCTTGGAGATGGTCAGCTTGGCATTCCGCCCGGTCGCATTGTCCAGCGCGAGGTTGTTGCGATAGGTCCTGTCGAAGACATTCTCGATGGCGAAATTCACCTCGATCCCGGCCAGCGCACCCTGATCGGGCTTCCAGGACACGAACAGGTCATGCGTGTCATAGGCATTGCCCGAGGTGGTGGCCGAAGAGGTGGTGATCTTATCGAAATAGGCCGCGCGCCAGCCCAGCGTCAGGTTCTGGTCGGGGAATTTCGCCCCCAGCGTCAGCGCGACCGACTCGGCCGGCGTATCGGCCAGGGTCAGGCCGGTGGACAGGTCCTTCGACTTGACATGGCTCCAGGCCAGGCTGCCGAACCAGCGTTCCGCGTCATAGGCGGCCTCAAGTTCCGCCCCCCAGATCTCGGCATCGCGGATGTTGCGGTAATAGGGTGTTCCCGAGGTGCTGTCCCGCGCGATCAGATTGGAAAGGTCGTTGTGGAAGGCGGTGGCCTTGACCTGCAGACTATCGCCCGAGGACAGGACATCCCCCTTCTGGAAGGTAAAGCCCAACTCGACCGAGGCCGCCTCTTCCTTGTCCAGGTTCAGGCTGGGCGGCTCGTCGCCGTCAAAGCTGTACAATTCGTCCAGCGTCGGCATGCGTTCGGTCCGCGCGACCGAGCCGAAGAGGCCCCAGTTGTCATTCAGCTTGTACAGCACCGCCAGCTTGGGCGAGACGGCGGTGTCTTCCGTGGCCGTCGCCCCCGCCGCGAGCGAGGCCGCCGAAGGCGTGCGGTCGCCGAAATCGACCCGCAGGCCGGGGATGATCGTCAGCGTGTTGTTCAGGGTGAATTCACCCTGCACATATAGCCCCAGTTTGCGGTCGGTGCCCTGCGGATGGAAGCTCAGATCCCCCAGGGTCGAAGTCGCCGTCCGTTCCTGTTCCGAAAGCTGGACGCCGAAGGTCAGGTAATTCTCCCAGGCGCCGGTCGACAGGTCGGCCAGATTCTCGACCTTCAGCGTCGTCGTCCTATAGGCCGCGTCATTGTCGCACAGGATCTGCAGGCTGCCCGGCCCGCACATCGCCCCCAACGAGAAATTGCGCAGGCGGGTGGCGGTGTCGGTATAGGAAAGCTGCACCGTCAGGTTCAGCAAGGGGCTGTCGGGAAAGGCATTATTGTAGGTCAGCGTCACGGTGTCGTCTATTGCATGCACATCCGCCGTGCCGAAGAAACCCGCCGTCGCACCGCCGGTCTGCGCGACCTGCGTATCGTCCAGATCGCTGTCGGTGCGCGACAGCGCCAGGGTCAGGCTCTGCTCATTGTCATTGCCGAAAGTCAGCTTGCCCTTCACCAGACCCGACCAGCTTTCATGTTCGGTGCCCAGAAGGTCGGTGCCAGAACCATCCTGCATGATCCCGCCGGATGACCGGTTCAGCGCCGCCAGGAATTCGACATTGCCCTTGCGGGTGGCATAGATCACGCCTTCCCTGTCGCCAGCGCCATTGCTGTCAAAGCCCAGCTTGACGCGCAGCGCCGACCCGTCGCCCTCGCCCAGAAAATCGGCCGCGTCCTTTGTGGTGAAAGCAACCACGCCGCCGATCGCACCCGAGCCGTAAAGCGTGCTCGAGGCCGGGCCGCGCAGGATCTCGACCCGCTTGTAAAGGTCCAGATCGCCGAAGAAGCTGCCCATGCGGTATTTCTCAAAGAACTTGGGCGCACCGTCGACCACGACCTTGATGCGTTCCTCGCTGGCATTCTGTTCGGTATTGCCGATGCCGCGGATGTTGAAGGCCATGCCCAGCGCCCGCGCCGAGGCCCCTGCCGCCTGAACGCCTGGCACTGTTTTCAGAAGGTCGGCGATGGTCGCGGGCTGAAGCTGGTCAAGATCCTCCTGCTCCAGCGCCGTCACCGCCTGCGGCGTGTCGATCGCCACTTTCGCGGTGCCGGTGCCAAGGATGATCCGGCCCAGCATGGTGAAGAAGCCATCGCCCTGATCTTGCGCCAGCGCAGGCTGGCTGCACAGGACAAGGGCCGTGGCGGCGGTGGTGAACAGCCCGGAACGGGCGGGGCGGCAGGCAGACATGGGCGTCCCTTCGGTCGATTGCTTTTATGGAAGGGCTGGCCCGGGCCTTCACGGCGCTGCGGAGCTGGCGATGCAGGGGTCGGAATATTCCGACTTGATCTGTCAGGAAATGGCTTCTAGAAAAGCCGAGTGTAACTGTCAAGTATCCGAAGCGACGGACTGACAGATCATTGCGCCCCAGCCATGGACGCCGCCCCGTGCGGGCCGCCATCCGCCAGACCTGCGCCCCATATGCTTGATGCGAAAGGACAAACCATGGCCGATGGTCCCATCACCGATGCCCCGCTTTCCCCTGCCGCGATCCGCGCGCTCCGCGCCGACAACCCCAAGCCGCGTGCCCGCGACTTTGCCGCTGCGCAGGGCATCACCGAGGCTGATCTGGTCGCCGCCCATGTCGGCCATGGGGCCACCGTGATTGATGCGACACCCGACCGACTGGTCCCGCTGATCGGGGATCTGGGCGATGTGCTGGCGCTGACGCGCAACGAAAGCTGCGTGCATGAACGGCGCGGGCATTACAGTGACTATCACGGGGGGGCCCATGCCAGCATGGTGCTCGACCCCGAAATCGACCTGCGCATCTTCCCGGCGCATTGGGTGCATGGCTTCGCCCTGGCTGAAACCGGCGAGGATGGCGCGGTCAGGCGTAGCCTTCAGATCTTCGACGCGGCGGGCGATGCCATCCACAAGGTCCATCTCAAGCCGGAAAGCAATGTGGCGGCCTTTGACCGTCTGGTCGCGGCGCTGCGGCGTGACGCCCAGCCGCAGGCGCTGGTGCTGGAGCCGCGCAGGCCGGTGGAACCCGCCCGCGAAGACGCAGCCCGGGCGCAAGCCCTGCGCGCCGATTGGGACCGCATGACCGACACGCATCAGTTCCTGAAACTGGTGAAGACGCACAGGATGAACCGCCTTGGCGCAAACCGCGTCGCGGGCGCGCCCTATGCCCAGCGGCTGGATCCGAAGGCGGTGAACGCAGCACTGGTGCAGGCCGCCGAAGACCGCGTCCCGGTGATGATCTTCGTCGGCAATCAGGGCTGCATCCAGATCCATGGCGGGCAGATTGACAAGGTCGTGCCGATGGGGCCGTGGATCAACGTCATGGACCCGCGCTTCAACCTGCATCTGCGCGGCGACCACATCGCCGAGGTCTGGCTGGTCAACAAGCCCACCCGCAGCGGCGCCGCGATTTCCGTCGAGGCTTTCGATGCGCAAGGCGGGCTGATCCTGCAAATCTTCGGCTATCGCAAGGACACCGCGCCCGATGCCTGGAACGCGCTGACCCTGACCCTGCCCAAGGCGGAGGGCTGACCCATGCCCCGCCTGACCTATGCCCGGCTTCAGGCCGGTCTGATCTTCAGTCTGGGCCTTGGCCTCGCCGCCAGCGCCTTTGCCCAAGCGCCGCAGCGCGTCATCGCGCTTGGCGGCTCGGTGACCGAGATCGCGGTGGCGCTTGGCGCCGAGGCGCGGCTTGTCGCCCGCGACACAACCTCGAATTTCCCTGACAGGATCCTCGCCCTGCCTGATGTCGGTTATATCCGCGCGCTTTCGCCCGAGGGCGTGCTGGCGCAGGACCCTGACCTTGTCCTGGCCGAGGGCGATGCCGGGCCGCCCGAAGCGGTCGAGGTCCTGAAAGCGGCGGGCGTGCCCTTCACCCTGCTGCCCGAAGCGACCACCCCCGAAGGCGTGACCGCCAAGATCACCGCCGTCGCGGCGGCGCTCGACCTGGTGCCCGAAGGCGACCGGCTGGCGGCGCAGGTCGGGGCCGATCTGGCCAAGGCCCGCACGCGTGCCGATGCATTGACAGCCAAGAAACGTGTCCTCTTCATCCTGTCCCTGCAAGGCGGGCGGATCATGGCGGGCGGCGAGGGTACCGAGGCCGAGGGCATCATTGCGCTCTCCGGCGGGGTGAATGCAGGCGCGGGGTTTTCGGGCTACAAGCAGATGACCGACGAGGCGGTGATCGCCGCCGCGCCCGATGTGGTGCTGATGATGGACCGCGAGGGGGATCTGGCCGTCGCCGATGCCGATCTCTGGGCGCATCCGGCGCTGGCACTGACGCCCGCGGGTCAGGCGAAGGCGGTGATCCGCATGGACGGGATGCTGCTTCTGGGCTTTGGCCCGCGCAGCCCGCAGGCGGCGACGGCGCTCTATGACGCGCTTTATCCGGCGGCGAGCTGAAGCATGGTCGCCCTGCCGCTAGCCGCGCCAAGGGGGGGTCGGGGTCGCCCCCCGGCCGCTTGGGTCACCCTTGGCCTTGCACTGCTTCTATTGGTGACGGCGCTGGCCTCGCTCGGCACCGGGGCTGCGGGTCTGACCCTGGCCGATCTGGCCCGCGCCCTGCGCGAAGGCGGGCTTTCGCCGCAGGCGCAAGTGATCCTTTGGGACATCCGCCTGCCCCGGCTGGCGATGGGGGCGCTGGTGGGGGCCGCGCTGGCCCTGTCTGGCGCGCTGTTGCAGGGTCTGTTCCGCAACCCGCTGGCCGATCCCGGCATTGTCGGCGTCGGTGCCGGGGCCAGCCTTGGCGCGGTTCTGGCCATCGTGCTGGGCGGACTTCTGCCCCCGGGCCTTGCCGCAATTGCGGGCCTGCATCTTGTTCCCTTCGCCGCCTTCATCGGCGGACTTGGCGTCACGCTGCTGCTCTATCAGTTGGCAACCCGGGGCGGGCAGACCTCGGTCGCGGTCCTGCTGCTTGCGGGCATCGCCCTTGCCGCCTTCGCCGGGGCGGCGACCGGCATCCTGATCTACCTTGCCGATGACCGGCAATTGCGCGACGTGACCTTCTGGTCGATGGGCTCGCTGGCCGGGGCAGGCTGGGGCAAGATCGCCAGCGCCCTGCCCCTGATCCTGCCCGCGCTTCTGGCTGCCCCTTTCCTCGCCCGCGGCCTGAACGCGCTGGCGCTGGGAGAGGCACAGGCGCTGCATCTGGGCATCCGCGTCCAGCTTCTGAAACGGCTTGCCATCTTCGTCACCGCCGCCTCGACCGGGGCCGCCGTGGCGATCTCGGGCGGGATCGGCTTCATCG
Organism: Fuscovulum sp.; assembly: GCA_041916535.1. Classification (GTDB taxonomy): domain Bacteria; phylum Pseudomonadota; class Alphaproteobacteria; order Rhodobacterales; family Rhodobacteraceae; genus Pseudogemmobacter. Next base: position 86,993 of record JAYRZG010000013.1, read on the forward strand.
GGATTGTGGTGCCACATCTTCTGCGCCTGACCTGCGGCCCCGACCACCGCGCGCTTCTGCCGCAATCGGCTCTGCTGGGCGCCGCGCTGCTGATCGGGGCCGATATGATCGCCCGCTCGATCACCGCCCCTGCCGAAGTGCCCATCGGCATCGTCACCGCCTGCCTTGGTGCACCGGTCTTCCTGTGGATCCTTCTTGGCCGACGCGGCCTGTCGGGGCTTTGACATGCTGACGGTTCAAGACCTTTCGGTCACTCTTTCCCGCCGCCCCCTGCTGCGCGGTCTGACCTTTCAGGCCCGCCCCGGCCAGATCACCGTCATCATCGGCCCCAACGGTTCGGGCAAGACCACGCTCTTGCGCGCCCTGACCGGAGAGCTGCCCGCCACCGGCGCCCTTGCCCTCAACGGCCATGACATCGCCCGCACGCCCCCGCGCATCCTGGCCCGGTTCCGCGCTGTTCTGGCGCAATCGACCAGCGTGGCCTTCCCCTTCACGGCGGGCGAGATCGTCCGTTTCGGCCTTGATGCCGGGTCCGGCCCCGCTGATCCCGGCCTGCCCGCCCGCCTGCTGGCCGAAGTCGACCTAGCGGGCGCGATGGACCGACCCTATCACCAGCTCTCGGGCGGTGAACAATCGCGGGTCCAGCTGGCCCGCACCTTGGCCCAGGCCCGCCAGCCCGTCACCGCCGACGGCCCCGGCTGGCTGTTCCTCGACGAGCCGGTCGCCGCGCTCGACATCGCGCATCAGCTCATGGTCATGCGCCTCGCGCGCAGCTTCGCCGATGCGGGGGGCGGCGTGGTCATGGTGCTGCATGACCTGAACCTCACCGCCATGGCGGCGGACAGGGTTCTTCTCTTGAAATCCGGCGCGCTGCTGGCGCAGGGCGGGCCGGAGGACGTTCTAACCGACGCCTTGCTGTCGCAGGCCTATGGCTGCCGGATCCGCATCACCACACCGCCGCAGACCGGCCCCTGGCTTCTGCCGCAAAGCGCCGCCTGACGCCGAACCTGCCCCATCACAGAGGCAGAAATACTCTGCTTGGGTCCGGGGGTGCAAACGCCCCGGGGGCCGCGCCCGGTGCCGCCCTCGGCCGTCTATTCCGCAGGCATGGCCCGGCCCTTCGCCGCCGCCCGCATCTCGGCCGCCAGCAGATCCTGTTCATGCGCCCGCGACCGCGACAGGCCCGCGAGCAGCAGATAGGCGACCGGCGTGATGTAGAGCGTGGCGAATGTCGCCAGGCCCAGACCGCCGACGATGATCCAGCCCAGAACCCCGCGCGCCTCGGCCCCCGCGCCCTGCGCCAGAACCAGCGGTACTCCGCCCAGAACGGTCGCAATCATCGTCATCATCACCGGACGCAGCCGCAGGATCGAGGCGCGTTCGATGGCCTGGCGCACGCTCGCCCCCTGTTCGCGCAGCTGATCGGCAAACTCCACGATCAAGATACCGTTCTTGGCCATGATGCCGACCAGCAGCACCAGCCCGATCTGGCTGTAGACATTCAGGCTGCCCCCAGTCGCCAGCAGCGCATAGACCGCGCAGGCAAGGCCCAGAGGCACGGTCGCCATCACGATCACCGCCGAGACGTAGCTTTCGAACTGGGCGGACAGGACCAGGAACACCACCGCGAGCGCGATGCCGAAGGTGACCAGCAAACCCGACGAGGTTTCGCCCAATGTTGCCGCCTCGGCCAGGGGCGCGATGCGCATCCCCTCGCCCAGCACATCCTCGGCCATGGCCTGCACTTCGGTCAGGGCATCGCCCAGCGCGATGTCGGGTGTAAGTCCGGCGGTGATCGGCACCGCCCGCATCTGGCTTTCGCGCTGCAATTCCGGGGCCACGGCCCGTTCGCTCAGCGTCACGAAGCTGGACATCGGGATCATCTGGCCATCCTTCCCGGGGATGAAGATGCGTTCCAGATCGCCCGGGTCGTTCACCGGATCGGCGGTCGAGATCAGGCGGATGTCGAAACTGTCATCGTCCAGGAACAACGTGCCCACGGTGCGGCCATCCAGCACCGCCTGCAAGGCCTCGGCCAGACCGTCGATATCCACACCCAGATCCTCGGCCCTGGACCTGTCGACCTCGATGAAAAGCTGCGGCTGGGTCGTGTCATAGCCCAGCCGCACCTGACCCAGACGCGGATCCTCCTCCATCTTCGCCACCAGCGCCTGCGCCGCCTGCGACAGCGCGCCATAGTCATCGCCCAGAAGCGCGAAGGACAGGCCTTGCCCGGCGCCGCGAATGCCCAGCGAATTGGGCTGGATCGCAAAGGCCCGCACGCCGACCACGCCGCGCAGTCCCTTTTGCAACTCGGCCACGATCTCTTGCTGGCTCCGCGCGCGGTCGGCCCAATCGGCCAGCGTCACGACCAGAAAGCCGCGATTGTCGGAACTGCCCTGCCCCGTAATCGAGAAGACGCTGACCACCTCGCCCGAGCGGCGGAAGGGTTCCACCAAAGCCTCAACCTCGCGCATCTTGCCATCGGTGAATTCCAGCGACACGCCCTGCGGCGCCTGCACCGACAAAAGGATCGTGGCGCGGTCTTCGGCCGGTGTCACCTCTTGCCGCAGGCTGCCGAAACTCGCCACCGCGAGCGCGGCGAAGATCGCCGCCACCGCGACGGCGACCAGGGGCGCGTTCAGGCAGCAGCGCAGCGTCCAGGCATAGGCCCCGGCCAGCACATCGCCCAGCGCGGTCATCGGCCCGCGTTTCTCGACATGCGGCCGCAGCATCCGTGCCGCCAGAACCGGGCACAGCGTCAGCGCCGTGACAGAAGACAGCAGCACCGCAATTGCGAGCGTGAAGCCGAACTCGCGGAACAGCCCGCCGGTCTGGCCCGGCAGGAACGACAGCGGGATGAACACGGCGGCCAGGGTCGTGGTGGTCGCCAGAACGGCGAAAAACACCTGCTCCGTCCCCATCACCGCCGCCGCACGCGCCCCCATCCCCTCGGACCGCCGCCGCACGATGTTTTCCAAGACCACGATGGCATCATCAACAACGATGCCCGTCGCCAGCACCAGCGCCAGCAGCGTCAGGATGTTGATCGAGAAACCAACCAGCCAGATCGCCGCCAGCGTACCGACTAGCGCCACCGGCATGGCGATCACCGGGATCAGCGTCGCCCGCGCATCGCGCAGGAACAGATAGATCACCGCTGTCACGATCAGCACGGAAAGGACCAGCGCGATTTCCACCTCATGGATGGCACCATTGATGAAATCGGCACTGTCCGAGGTGATGAACATCCGCACGTCGGGCGGCAGGATAGGCTGCAGATCCGCTACCACCTGACGCACCGCCGCCGAGATCTGCAAGGTGTTGCCATTGGCTTGGCGGATAATGCCCAGCCCGATCCCGGTCTCGCCATTCGCGCGCAGGATGCTGGCGCCCGGCTCAGGCCCCAGCGTCACCTGCGCCACATCGCCCAGTTTCACATCGCCCGCGACCGTCAGCGCCTCGATCTGCGGGGCGCTGCTGATCGCGGCTGTCGTGCGCACCATCAGGCTTTGCCGGTCCGAGGACAGCGCGCCCGCCGGCGCGTCAAACGCCGCATTGCCCAAGGCACTGCGCAGGTCGGCCAGCGTCAGCCCGCGCGCCGCCAGTTGCATCAGGTCGACATCGACCCGGAAGACCAGCCCGCGATCGCCGAAGATCTGCACATCGGCCACGCCCGGCGCGCCCAGAAGGCGGCTTTCCACCTGATCCTGAACCAGTTGGGTCAATTCCTCGGCACTGCGCCGGGAAGAGGTCAGCGCGATACGAAGGATCGCGTCGCTGTCAGCATCGGCCTTCACCACCCGCGGCGCATCGGCATCGTCGGGCAGGCTGTTCTGCACCCGGTTCACCGCCTCGCGCAGATCGGTGGCGGCGACATCCAGATCCACACCGTCGCGGAACTCGACCGTCACCCGGCTGCTGCCGAAGCGCGATGAGGAAGAGATGCCTTTCACTCCGGCCACCCGTCCGGCCGCGCCTTCGATGACCGAGGTCACCTCGCGGTCGACGGTTTCCGGCGCGGCCCCCGAATAGGCGGTCGAGATGGTGACGACCGGCCGGTCGACATTCGGCAATTCCCGCACATCGGCGCCCAGAAAACCGCCGATCCCGGCGATGACGATCAGGGCATTCAGAACAAAGGCCAGGATGGGGCGGCGGATGAACAGGGCGGTTCGCCCCGTCGGCAGAACCTGCACCTCCGGCGGCCATTCAGGCGGCGGTGCGGGCGGAGCTTCGTCCGGGCCTGCCGCGGCATCCTGCAGCAGATCGGGCTTTGCCTCCTGCGCTACCTCCTCCTGCCCGCTCATCCCGCCGCCCTCTCGGCCCCGGCCAGCGCCACGGCGGCGCCGGGCCGCAGCGTCTGGACGCCTTCCGTCACCACCAGATCGCCCGGCTGCAACGCCGCCTCGACCAGCACCGTCATTTCATTGCGTTGCAGGATCCGGATCGGCAGGCGCGCCGCCTTTCCTTCGCGCACGATCCAGACATAGGCCCCCTCGGAGCCCCATTGGATCGCCAGGGGATCGACCGCCGGATAGTCGGCCCCGGTGAATTCCAGAGCGATGCGGAAAGCCATGCCCGCACGCAGCTTGTCGCCGTCATTGCCGATCTGCGCCTGCACGCGCAGGGTGCGGCTGGTTTCATCGACGCGGTTGTCGACCGCGGTGATCCTGCCCTCCAGCACCGTGCCGGGGGCCGAGACCGGCGCGGCGGTCAGGGCATCGCCCGGCTTCACCAGCGTCGCCACCCGCTCCGGCACCCGGAAATCGACGATCAGGCTTGAACGGTCCTCGATCCGCGTGACCACGGTCGACGAGGTGACCAGATCGCCGACCTGCACTTCGATCAGCCCGACAAAGCCCGCAATGGGCGCGACCAGCCGGTGATCGGCCAGATCGCGCTCGGCCGTTGCCAGCGCCAGTTCCGCTGTGCGCCGCGCCAGTTCCGCCTCTTGCCGTTGCAGATCGGTCGTGGCCCCTGACCCCGCCAGCCGGTCCAGCCGCGTCAGCGTCGCCTGCGCATCCTCATAGACCAGCTTCGCCCGTTCCACCGCCAGCCCGGCCTGTTCGGCATCCAGCTCGGCGATAAGGTCACCCGCCTTGACCGCCTGTCCCGGCGCGGCACGCAAGGCAATCACCCGTCCCGCCACTTCGGGCGAGACGACAACCGCCTGCACGCCCCGCGCCGAACCGATGGCCGTGACAACATCGCGCAGCACCTCATGCGCGGCAGGGGCCGCCACGACCAATGCCCCGCCCTGACCACCCCCCTGACCGCTGCTCTCTCCGCCTGCCGCTTCCGCGGGGGCGACCACGATCCCCGCCTGCTGCAAGGGCACCAGCAACCCGACCCTGTCCAGCCAGGGATGCGTGCCCGGAACGAAACGGGCCGCCAGAGGCACCGCCACGGCCCCCAACACAAGGACGAGGGCGAGCTGCGAAAGGGTCCTCATGCGGTGGTCGGTCCTTCCTGTCGAATGGGGCACGGCCCTGTGCCAGAGATGGGGTGGCGCGGCCAGGCCCGCGCTGCACCTGCCGCCATGATACGTCGCAACGGCGAAACTCCGTCGAGGAAAAGTCGAGAGGACCCCGCCACGTCCGGCACATGTCTTCCCATGATAGGCAGAAGCCGCCCGCGCGGGAAAGCCGGTGCCAGCGCCGCTCGCACCCTCGTGACCATGGCTTGGCGCTGCTGCCCGGAAGGTGGGCAGAACCAGACCTTGCGCCCCTGCCGCCTTGCGGCGCTTTTGGCAGAAGACTAGCCTTTATGCACCCGGTGGAGGGGAAGAAATGATCCTTGCGGCAGCCCATGCCCTGCCCGCGCGCCGTATCCCCTCGGCCGAGATCGACCGCCGCTGCGGCCTGCCCGAAGGCCGGACCGAGGCCGCGACCGGCATCTCCGCCCGGTTCCATGTGGCAGGCGAAAGCCAGATCGACCTTGCGGTTGCCGCCGCCCGGACGGCGCTGGATCGTGCCGGGGTCGCGCCTGCCGCAATCGACCTTGTGCTGGGCGCCAATGCCGTGCCCTATCAGCCCCTGCCCGCCACGGCCCCGCTTGTGGCGCGCGGTTTGGGCATCGCCGACGGGCAGGCCGCCGCCTATGACCTGAACGCCACCTGCCTGTCCTTCTTGCCCGCGCTTGATCATGCCGCAACCCAGATCGCCCTGGGACGCGCCCGCCATGCCCTTGTCTTCTCATCCGAAATCGCCTCGCGTGCACTGGATTTCGCGGGCGACCCCTTCGTTGCGGCCCATTTCGGCGACGGCGCGGCGGCGGTGGTGCTTGGCCCCGGCCCGGGCCGCATCGTCGCCTGCCGGTTGCGCAGCTACCCCTCGGGCTACGAGGCCTGCGGCCTGCGTTCGGGCGGCACGGCGATCGACCTGCGCGCCGATCCCGCAGGCTTCGCCGCCGGCGCCTGGTTCCATATGGAGGGCGAGGCGCTGTTCCGCCTGACCGCCCGCCATTTCCGCGCCTTCCTGCAGGACCTGTTGGACGAGGCGGGCTGGACCATGGCCGGGATCGACCTGATCATTCCCCATCAGGCCAGCCCCCGCGCGCTGTCGCGGATGGCCCGGGCGCTGGAGGTGCCGCCCGGGCGGATGATCGACATCTCCGCCGAATACGGCAATCAAGTCGCCGCGTCGATCCCGACTGCCCTGGCCATCGCGCAGGAGCGCGGCCTGCTGGGCCCCGGACGCAGGGTCCTGTTGCTGGGCACGGCGGCGGGCGTCACCTTCGGAGGGCTGGCGCTTGAGACCTGAGCGCCTTCTCGTCACCGGCGCGACCGGGCATCTGGGCGGCGAGGTGCTGGCCCAGGCGCGCGAGGCTGGCATTTCGGCCCTGGGCCTTGGCCGCGATGCCGCGCGCATCGACCGGCTGCAGCGGCGCGGCTTTGCCGTCCTGGCCCATGACCTGACCGATCCCCTGCCCGCGCCCGCGCGCGATGTCGACGCGGTCATCCATTGCGCCGCGCTATCCTCCCCTTTCGGCCCGGCCGACGCCTTCACCGCCGCAAATGTGACCGCCACGCAAAGGCTGATCGAGGCCTTTCCCCGGCTGGACCGTTTCGTGCTGGTCTCCTCGCCCACGGTCTATTTCGCCTTTGCCGATGACCTGATGCGCAGCGAGAACGCTCCGCTGCCGCCGCCCGTCAACGCCTATGCCGCCACCAAGCGGCAGGCCGAGCGGCTGGTCCTGTCGCATCCAGAACTGTGCCCCGTCATCCTGCGCCCGCGCGGCCTTTATGGCGCGGGCGACAGCGCCCTGCTGCCCCGCCTGTTGCGCGCGGCGCGGCGCGGGCCGCTGCCGCTGTTGCGCAAGGGTGTGGCCGAGATCGACCTGACCCATGTCGCCGACGCCGCCCGGGCCTGCCTGGCCGCCCTGGCCGCACCCCGCGACGCGCTGGGCGGGATCTACAACATTTCCGGCGGCGAGGTCCTGCCGGTGACCGAAATCGTCACACAGGTCTGCGCGCGCGCGTCGGTTCCGCTGTCCTGGCGGCCCCTGCCGCTGCGCCCCGCCCTTGCCCTGGCAGGCGCGGCCGAGGTCGTCGCGCGGCTGACCGGCGGGGCGGAGCCGCCGGTCACCCGCTACGGGCTGGGCCTCTTTGCCTATCGCCAAAGCCTAAATCTTTCCGCCGCCGCCGCCCGGCTGGACTGGCGACCGGAAATTCCCTTCAGCCGAGGCCTGCTGACCGCCCTGCCCGGGGCAGGTGACGCGCCGTGACCCCCTGCTTCGCCAATTCCGCGCTGGTCCATGTCAGGGCCGCGCATCTGCGTCGCGGCGCGAAGGGCCATCTGGCCCTGCCCGTGCGCTATGGACTGATCGACAGCCCACAGGGTCCTGCCCTGATCGACACCGGCTATGACCGCGCGCTGTTTTCCGATGCCGAGTTGGGCCGCCGCCGCAGCCTGCCCCTGCGCGCCTATGCAGCCACCTTTGCGCCCGAACTCTTGCCGGCGGGGCAGACCGAGGCTTTCCTGTCGCGCCACGGCCTGCGCCCCGGCGATATCAACCTGATCCTTTTGACCCATTTCCATGCCGACCATATCGGCGCACTGCACCGCTTCCCAAAGGCCAGGATCATGGCCTCCTCCCGCGGCCTTGCCGAGCTGCTGGCACTGTCGCCGCTGCGCCGCCTGCGCCATGCGACGTTCCGCGAATTCCTGCCGCCCGACCTGCCGCAGCGCCTGACCGGGTTCGAGACGCGGCCCCTGCGCACTGCCTCGCCCGCCCTGCCGCAGGGCCATGACCTGTTCGGCGATGGCAGCCTGCTGGCCATTCCGCTGCCGGGCCATGCCCTTGGCCATCACGGGCTGTTCTGGCCCGCGACCGGGCTTCTCTATGCCGCCGACAGCCATTGGCTGCCCGATGCTCCGCCGCCGCCCTTTCCCGGCCGCCTTGTCGCGCCCGACCGGCCGGGTTTCGCGGCCAGCCTGGCCGCCGTGCAGGCCCATGCCGCGACGGGCGCGCCGGTCGTCTACTGCCACGCCCCCGGCGTGACGCCCTGGGACGAAGCGGAGCAAGCGCCATGCTGATCCTGACCGAAGCCCTGCCCAGCTTCCTTCTGACCCGCCGCCTGGCGCGCCTGTCGCGGGCGCAGTTTCTGCACTGGCAGGCGCGCGCGCTCGAGCGCTGGCTCACCCGCGACCTGCCGCGCGCGCCCTTCTATCAAGGCTTTGCGGGCCAGCCGCTGGCCGCCCTGCCCCTGACCGACAAATCCGCGCTGATGGCCGATTTCGCCGCCTTCAACACGCGCGGCATTTCCGCCGAAGACGCCCGCGCCATCATCGCCGCAGGCTTGATGCAGGGCGACCTGATCGCCGGGGCCTCGACCGGCACTTCCGGCAATCGCGGCCTTTACCTTGCCACAAGGGCCGAAAGCCACCGCTGGCTGGGCGCGATCCTGGCCCACGCCCTGCCCGACATGATCGCCCGCCCCCAGCGTGTCGCGCTGGTCCTGCCGCAATCGGCAGGGATCTATGGCGCGGCGCGAGGCCGCTGGCTGCGCCTTCAGCATTTCGACCTGACCGAAGGCCCCGCCGCCTGGCGCGCGCGGATCGAGGCCTTTGCCCCCACCGTCCTGGTCGCCCCGCCCAAGATCCTGCGCCATCTGGCCGAAGCGGATTTCCGCCTCTCCCCGGCGCGTGTCTTTTCCGCCGCCGAGACGCTGGACCCCAATGACCGCGCCCCGATCGAGGCCCGTTTCGGCGCGCCGCTGCGCCAGATCTACATGGCGACCGAGGGGCTGCTGGCCGTGTCCTGCCCCCAAGGCACGCTGCATCTTTGCGAGGATTCGCTGCATTTCGAATTCGCGCCCGTGGGCGATCTCGTCACCCCACGCATCACCGCCTTCCGCCGCCAGACCCAGATCATGGCACGCTACGCGATGAACGATCTCTTGCGCCTTGGCACCTGTTCCTGCGGCCTGCCCTTCCAGGCCGTCGCCGAAGTGGCGGGTCGCGCCGATGACATCTTCCATCTGCGCGGTCAGCCGGTCACCCCCGACATCCTGCGCAATGCCGTGCTGATGGCCCATCCCGGCATCACCGATTTCCGCCTGATCCAGACCGACGCTCAGTCTGTCACCCTGACCCTGCCGCCCGGCCAGCCCGGCGCGCAAGACGCGCTGACGGCCGTCACGGCGTTGCTGCACCGCTTTGACCCCGACACAAGGGTCTTGCTGACAACCAGCCCCCTGCCCCTCGACACCACGCGCAAGCTGCGCCGGGTGGAACGGCAATGGAAAGCATGAGCTGGAACGAGGCCCCCCGTCTGGCCACCCTTGCCGAACTGGCGCAGGGCCGGACCGAAGGGCTCGCGCGGAACATGCGGGCCGCTTTCGCGGTGGACGAGATCGGCGGCAGGCTCTGGCCCGTGACAATCAGCGATGGCGGCCCGACCTGCTATCTGGTCGATGGCGTCACTGCCTATCTCGACTATGCCCTGGCCGAGACCCGCAACCTCGCCGCCCATCCCGCGCTGCGCGCCGCGATGCGGGGGCTGATCCATGCCGCGGGGCCGCTGGTACGGGCGACCGGCCTTGACCGGCAGGTGCAGGTCAACAACTGGCTCTTTTCCACCTGCCCGGTCCCGCCGCTGTCGACCGCCACGGCCGCCGCGCTGGCCGACCGGCTTTCGCCCCGCCACCCGCGACATGCCCTTGTGATCCGGTCGCTGAACGAGGTGGACGATGCCGCCTCGCTCGCCGCACTCAAGTCCTTGGGCTGGGTGCTTTTGCCCGCGCGGCAGGTCTGGCGGATCGACCCGCCCCGGGCCGAGGCCGCCCGCTGGCGCGACCTCATCGCCGATGCAAGGCTGACCGCCCGCTGCCCCTTTCCGCTGATCCCCGCCACGGCTTTCACAGACGCAGATTTCCCCCGCGCCGCAGATCTTTATGACCAGCTTTACCGCCGGAAATATCCGGCGCTGAACCCGGCCTATACCGCCGCCTTCCTGCGGGGGGCCGCGCAGGCGGGCCTGATCGACCTGGCTGGCTGGCGCGGGCCGCAGGGTGATCTGGTCGCCGTCTCGGGCCTTTTCCGCAACGGCGCCACTCTGACCCAGCCGATCCTGGGCTATGACCTGTCGCGTCCGCAGCGCGAAGGCCTTTATCGCCTTGCCGTGATGCGCGCCCATCTTGCCGCCCGCGACGGCGGCCTTCTCATGAACGCCTCGGCCGGGGCGGCGCGGTTCAAGCGGCTGCGCGGCGCCACGCCCGCCATCGAATATACCGCCGTCTTCGCCGACCATCTGCCCCGCAGGCAACGCGCCGCCCTGACCGGCCTGCGCCTGTTGCTGACCACAGCCGCAGTGCCGCTCATGCGGCGGATGCGGCTTTGACCGGCCGCCATTTTCGTCCGAAATTACCCTCCGGGGTCAGGCGCAGGGCAAGACCCTAGCCATCCCAGGCGATATCCTCGACCGTGGCCCGGGTCAGCGACACCCGCTGGCGCAGCGCACGGCGGGCGAAGGCCGCGAAGACGGCAAGCTGCGCCCGGCCCGGCCCCGGATCGCCGGGCCAGTCCAGAAAGCCCGTCGCCCGCCGCGAATCGCGCCACAGGCGCAGGGGATTGCCGCGCCCGAGACCATAGGCCCAAAGCGCCAGCTTCATCGCCTGCGGGCCGGTCGCATCTGCGGCCAGACAGCCCTCCGCCCCCGCCAGCGCCGCCCGGAAGGCCACGGGATCGCGAAAGAAATGCAGCCCCGTCACCGGGCGCGGATTGCATTCGATCGCGACATGCACCCCGTCGGCGCGGCGGATCGTGTCAAAGGACAGAAAGCCCTCCCAGCCCAGCGCGCCCGCCACGCCTTCGGCCAGGGCACGCACCCCTCCGGGATCGACCGCTTCGCAGCAGAGCCCGGCCCCGTGCCGCCCGGTCCGCCATCCGGCGCGATAGGCGCAAAGCGCCGTCACCCGCCCGGCCCGCGCCAGCGCGACGACGGAAATCTCTTCCCCCGCCACGAAATCCTGCGCCACCCAGGGCAGCGCGGGCGTGGGCGCGATGTCGATCCGTGCGGGCCGCACCCGCACCGCTTCGCCAAAGCGCGAGAAGCAGGGTTTCAGCACCAGTGAACGCAGGTCCAGCCCCTCCAGATCGCCCGCCCCCTCCAGCCGCCGCGTCACCGGATGCGGCAGGCCCAGCCGCGCCAGCAGCTCGGCGAACCTGCCCTTGTCATGCACGGCAAGAAGCGCGGCCAGCGGCGGCGCAAGCACCGGCACCGACAAGAGGCCCCGCTCGCGCAGCGCGGCCAGATGAAAGACCTCTTCGCAGGTCGGCAGGATCATCCCCAGCCCACCCGCGCGGCAGATCGCCTCTAGCTGCGCAGCCAAAGCCTCGGGCGCAGAACGCGGCGAGGGGACCAGGTGAAAGACCGCTGAATAGCGGCTGGCCCCCGCCAGGCTCGGGACGATGCTGTCAGCGGTCTCGACATGGTGCCCGCTTTCACCCACGAGCCGCACCAGATGCGCCGCGACGGGCGCGCGGGCGCCAGTGACCAGAAGCCGCGAGGGAAGATCCGCCAAAGCCGTTCCTCCTGCCGGGCGCGGCCGAACCTTGCCCGCCGCCCGCAAGGACGGCAAGGCAGGCATCCCCTATTGCGACTGGTTTTGCCCCTGCTGCGCTTCGGACAGAACCCGCACCGTCACATCCAGGGCTTCGGGCGATGCCGCCGCCTGCCCGCGCGCGATGCCCCGGATCGGGGCCGCGTCCTGCGCGTCCAGACCGCTGCCGATACGGATATAGCGTTCATCCGGGCAGCATTCATTGGCCGGATCGAACCCCACCCAACCCAGCCCGGCAATGTGGATCTCGGCCCAGGCATGGGCCGCCTCATGCGGGGTGCCGTCCTTGGCGGTGAACAGATAGCCCGAGACATAGCGCGCCGGCAGGCCGCGCGACCGCGCACAGGCGATCAGCACATGGGCATGGTCCTGACAGACGCCTTCGCCCAGCGCCAGCGCCTCGGCGGCGGTGGTCGCGGCATGGGTCACGCCGGGCCTGTAGGCCACGGCGCCGGACACGACCGCCGCCAGCCTATGCGCCAGCGCCAGCGGGCCATCCGCCTCGACCGCATCGGCCAGGGCCCGCAGCGTGCCCTCGATCTCGGTCGCCTGGGTCTCGACCAGATAGCAGGCGGGGGTCACCGTCTCGCGCAGGCCCTTCAGCACGCCCGCCGTATCGGTGGTCTCGACCGTGCCGCGCACGGTGACGGTGACCTCATCGACCGGCCCCGGCACCGACCAGGCCTGCATCCGGTCGCCCGCCCCGTCGCGGAACGTGCCGCCCCTGATCCCGCCCGCGACTTCGACCGTCCAGCTTATCACCTTCTGTCCGGCGAAATCGGCCGGGGTCAGGCGATGGCTTTGCTGCACGCCGCGCACCGGCGCGTCATAGCGATACCGGGTCACATGATCGACACTCAGCCGCATCAGCGCGTCTCCCCGCTCAGATAGACTTCATGGATCGCCCCGCCCAGACCTGCCGCATCGCCGATGAAGCGCGACAGGTATTCATGCAGGCCCTCGTCGAAGATCCGCTCGACGCTTTCGCTTTCCAGATCGGCCAGCATCGCCCGCGCCCGCCCCTGCGCGCCGGTCTCGCGGCCATAGGCCTTGGCCAGCCGCCCCAGATGGTTGGCGATCCCGGCCACGCAGGTGGTCAGCGAACGGGGGCATTGCAGGTTCAGGATCAGGAATTCCGCAATCTTGGCCGCCGTCACCTCGCCGCCATAGGCCCAGTGAAAGGCGCGCTGCGCCCCCATGGCGCGCAAAAGCGTGGTCCATTGGTAATTGTCCAGACCCGAGCCCACGAACTCCACCCGCGGCAGGAGGACGTAATATTTCACATCCATCAGCCGGGCGGTGTTGTCGGCGCGCTCCAGATAATAGCCGATGTTCAGGAAGTTGTAGCCGTCATTGCGCAAAAGCGTGGCGTCGATCGCGCCGCGCACCATGGCCGCCTTCTGCATCACCCAATCGGTCAGTTCGGACAGTTCCAGCGAGGACCGCTCGCGCCGTTCCAGCACGCGCAGTTCCTGAAAGGCCGAATTCAGCGCATCCCAGACCTGCGCCGTCAGCGCCGTGCGCACGATCCGGCCGTTTTCCCGCGCGGCAGTCAGGCAGGAGGCGACCGAAGACGGGTTGTCACGGTCGAAGAACAGCCAGCTTTCCAGATTGCGCTGCACCGGGTCGCCATATTTCCGGGCAAAGCCCTCGGCCATGCCCGAGGCCTGCAGAAGGCTGTCCCATTCGCTGCGATAGCCATGGGCCGAGGGCATCAGCGAGATCCGGCTGCCCACTTCCAGAAGCCGCGCCGAAGTGTCGGCCCGTTCCATGTAGCGCGCGATCCAGTAAAGGTTGTCCGCCGTCCGGCTCAGCACAGCCCGCCTCCTTCCACACGCAACTGTGAAGCGACTGATTTTTCGTCGGAAAATCGCGCCACCACCCTCACTCCGCCAGAACCCAGGTGTCCTTGACCCCCCCGCCCTGCGACGAGTTCACCACCAGCGATCCCTCGGTCAGCGCGACCCGCGTCAGCCCGCCCGGCACCAGCTCGATCCGCTCACCCACAAGGCAATAGGGCCGCAGGTCGACATGGCGCGGCGCTACGCCTTCGGCGACAAAGGACGGCACGGTAGACAGCGCCAAAGTCGGCTGGGCGATGTAATTGCCGGGGTCATTCTCGATCTTCAGACGAAAGGCCTCGACCTGCGCCTTGGTCGCTTTCGGCCCGACCAGCATCCCGTAACCGCCCGAACCATGGACTTCCTTGACCACCAGTTCGGCCAGATTGTCGAGCACGTATTTCAGGTCATCCGCCTTGCCGCATTGCCAGGTCGGCACATTGTTCAGCAGGGGCTCCTCGCCCAGATAGAAGCGCACCATCTCGGGCACGAACGTATAGACCGCCTTGTCATCGGCCACGCCCGCGCCGGGGGCCGAACAGATCGACACCCCGCCCGAGCGGTAGACATCCATCAGCCCGGGAATCCCCAGCATGGAATCCGGCCGGAAACACAAGGGGTCGATATAGGCGTCGTCGATGCGGCGGTAGATCACGTCCACCCGCTTCGGCCCCTCGGTCGTGCGCATGTATACATACTCACCCTCGACAAAGAGATCCTGCCCCTCGACCAGCTCGACCCCCATCAGGTCGGCCAGGAAGGAATGTTCGTAATAGGCGCTGTTGAAATGCCCCGGCGTCAGGATCACGACCACTGGCTCGCCCTTGCATTTCGCGGGCGCAACGCTGGCCAGGGTGCGGCGCAGCTTTTCGGGATAGCTGTCCACCGGCTCGATGCGGTTTTCCCGGAACAGTTCGGGGAACATCCGCATCATGATCTCGCGGTTTTCCAGCATGTAGCTGACGCCACTGGGCGTGCGGCAATTGTCTTCCAGCACGAAGAATTCGTCCGGTCCGGTCCGCACGATGTCGATGCCGACGATATGGGAATAGACCCCCTTGGGTGGCACGAAGCCGACACAGGCCTTTTCATAGGCTGCGTTCTGATAGACCAGCCGCGCGGGAATGCGGCCCGCACGCACGATCTCACCCCTGCCATAGACATCGACGAGAAAGGCGTTCAGGGCGCGGGCGCGCTGCTTGATGCCCTTTTCCAGCCTGGCCCATTCCGCACCGGAAAAGACGCGCGGAAACATGTCGAAAGGGATCAGCCGGTCGGGATCGCCGCCCTCGCCATAGACGGCGAAGGTGATGCCGATGCGGCGGAACAGCGTCTCGGCCTCGGCCTGTTTCAATGTCCGCAGGTCCACCGGCATCGCGCCGACCCAGTCCTGCAGGCGGGCATAGGGCGCGCGCACCCCGCTGCCCTTGCCGTTCATCTCGTCGAAATAGGCCGTCACCCGTTACCCCCTGACACGATGGGTCCAGTCAATCCAACCGGGCCGCCGTCGTAAAGCCTCTTCTGCGACAGCCCGCATCGCAGATGGGCGCTTGCTCAATCTTTAGGCAATTCTTCAGCCCGCCTGCCACCAGGCCCTTTGAACCCCATGCCGCGAAGGACCTGACGAAGATCGTGAAGCCGCTTCTTCCGCCATTCCCCTTGCTGCACCCATGCCGCCCGGCCCGCCGCGGCGCAATCAAGACGCCCTCGGCGCAGGCCCCCGCCGCACAGCCCCCCTTGCCGCAGCGCCCATTAATCCACAGGTTTCCTGGATGATGGCCGATCTTCTGACCCTGACCCCGCAGGGACTTTACTGCCCGCCCGGCGATTTCCACATCGACCCCTGGCGCCCGGTGTCCCGCGCGCTGATCACGCATGGCCATTCCGACCATGCCCGCGCCGGCCATGCGGCCTATCTGACCACCCCGCAGGCCCTTCCCGTCATCCGCCACCGCCTTGGCCCGCTCATGGCCGAAACTTTGCCCTATGGCGAACCCCTGTCGATCAACGGCGTCACCGTCTCGTTCCATCCGGCGGGCCATGTGCCAGGGTCTGCCCAGATCCGCGTCGAACACCGGGGGCAGGTCTGGGTTGTTTCGGGCGATTACAAGACCGAGGCCGATGGGCTGGCCGAAGCCTTCGCCCCCGTCGCCTGCCACACCTTCATCACCGAATGCACCTTTGGCCTGCCGTTCTTCCGCTGGCAGACGCAGGCCGATACCATCGCCGAGATCGCCGCCTGGTGGGGGGCGAATGCCGCCGCGGGCAAGGTCTCGCTTCTCGCCGCCTACAGCTTTGGCAAGGCGCAGCGCCTTTTGGCCGCCCTGCCGCAACTTGGCCCGATCCTGACCCATGGCGCGGTCGAGGAGATCAATGGCATCCTGCGCGGCCAAGGCTATGCCCTGCCCGAAACCACCCGCGTCACGCCCGAGATCAGCGCGAAAACCCATCCCGGCGCGCTGGTCATCGCGCCGCCTTCGGCACTGGCCACGCCCTGGGCGCGCCGCTTCGAGCCGGCCGAGGAAGCCATGGCCTCGGGCTGGATGGCGGTGCGCGGCATCCGCCGCCGCCGGGGCCTTGGCAGCGGCTTCGCCCTGTCGGACCATGCCGATTGGGACGGGCTGAATGCCGCGATCCGCGCAACCGGCGCGACGCGGGTTCTGGCGACCCATGGCTATACCCATGCCTTCGCCCGCTGGCTGACCGATCAGGGCTATCAGGCAAGCCCCCTGGAAACCGAGTTCGGCACCGAGGCCGAAGACGCCCCTGCCCCGCCTGCGCCTGACACCACGGACGCGCCCCTTTCTGACGAAGGGGCCACGAAATGAACCGCTTCGCCGCCCTGTTCGCCGCGCTGGACGCCACTACCTCTACATCTGCCAAGACGGCGGCCTTGGCAGACTATTTCCGCACCGCGCCCGAAGCCGACCGGGTCTGGACCGTGGCGCTTCTATCGGGCCGCCGCCCCAGACGCGCCGCCACCTCGACCGAGCTGCGCCAATGGGCGGCGCAAGAGGCCGGGCTGCCCGACTGGCTGTTCGAGGAAAGCTACAGCCTGGTCGGCGATCTGGCAGAAACGATCTCCCTGATCCTGCCCCCGGCCAGCGCCGCGCAGACCCTGGGCCTCAGCGAAACCCTGTCCGCCCTGTCCCGCCTGCCCGGCCAGCCGGTCGAGGCACGCCGCGCCGCAATCCTGGCCGCCTGGCGCAGCCTGCCGCCCGCCGAGCGGTTTCTCTTCACCAAACTCCTGACCGGCGGCTTCCGCATGGGCGTCAGCCGGGGCTTGATGACGCGGGCGCTGGCCCAGGCCACGGGGGCTGCGGAAACCGCCGTCGCGCAAAGCCTGATGGGCGACTGGGACCCCGCAACCACCCGCTTCGCCACCCTGACCGAGGCCCCCGGCGCGCAGGGTGCCCAGCCCTATCCCTTCGCGCTGGCCTCACCGCTCGAGGCCGAACCACAGATGCTGGGCGAGACCTCCGACTGGCTCGCGGAATGGAAATGGGATGGCATCCGGGGCCAGTTGATCGCCCGCGCGGACGCCTTCGCGCTGTGGTCACGCGGAGAGGAGCTGATCACCGACCGCTTCCCTGAATTCGCGCCGCTCGCCGATTTCCTGCCCTTGGGCACCGTCATCGACGGCGAAATCCTCGCCTGGGACGCCGAAGCAACCCGCCCCCTGCCCTTTGCGGCCCTGCAAAAGCGCATCACCCGCAAGACTGTGCCCAAGACGCTGCTGCGCGAGGCTCCGGCCCGGCTGCTCGCCTATGACCTGCTCGAGGAAGGCGGCGAAGACCTCCGCCCGCTGCCCCTGGCCACAAGACGCGACAGGCTGGACCGGCTGCTCCATGCCCTGCCGCCCGGGCTGCCCCTTGCCGCCTCCCCCCTGCTGACCGCGCCGGACTGGCCGGGTCTGGCGGCTTTGCGCGAAACCGCCCGCGACCATCTCGCCGAGGGGCTGATGCTGAAACGCGCCTCAAGCCCTTATTTCACTGGCCGCAAGCGGGGCGACTGGTGGAAATGGAAGCTCGACCCCTACACGGTCGACGCGGTGATGCTCTACGCCCAGGCCGGGCACGGCCGCCGCGCGGCGCTGTTCACCGATTTCACCTTTGCCGTCCGTGACGGCAACGCGCTTGTCCCCTTTGCCAAGGCCTATTCCGGCCTGACCGATGCCGAGTTCGCCGAGATCACCCGCTGGGTCCAGGCCCATACGCTTGAACGCTTTGGCCCGGTGCGCCGGGTGCCGCCGGAACTCGTGTTTGAGCTGGGCTTTGAAGGCATCCAGGCCAGCCCGCGCCACAAATCCGGCATCGCGCTGCGGTTTCCCCGGATGCTGCGCTGGCGCCGCGACAAGCCGGTCTCGGAAATCGACACGCTCGACAGCCTCAAGGCGCTTCTGGCGGCGCGGGGCGCGTGAAAGCTCAGATCTCCTGACCGCCCGCGCGCGGCACACCGCAAGACCAGCGCGCAATGCGCCATTGCGGATGGGTGCCGATCCAGGCGGCCAACTGGGCCTGTGCGTCCATCATGCAGGTCATCGGCGACATATTGTCGAGCAACAGGCTTTTCCGCTCGCAGGCCGAAGGTTCGGCCGACAGGCAGGCAATGAATGCAAGCTCGATCATGGCACCCTCTTGATAGATC
The DNA here is from genome assembly GCA_041916535.1 of Fuscovulum sp. Lineage (GTDB taxonomy): Bacteria > Pseudomonadota > Alphaproteobacteria > Rhodobacterales > Rhodobacteraceae > Pseudogemmobacter. Next base: position 105,548 of record JAYRZG010000013.1, read on the forward strand.
AGGGACCTCCCGCCGCCACTATGCTGCACCGCAGCACCGGGCGCACGGCCTTCCGGCGTTTCGGCGCCGCCCGCCCGGGACTGGCGCGATCTTCCGCCCATTCTACCATCAATCGCCAAGAAATGATGCACCCGCCGCATGGCTTGCACAGGCCCCCCCGCCGCGCCTAGATAGGCCCCGACCCTGACGACCCGTCCCTTTTGAAAGGTCCGCCCCATGCCGCTTCCGGCCCTCTCCCTGCCGCTGCCCCGCCCCGTCTTCGACGCCAACCCCGCCGGCGGGGGCTTGGGCAACCTGCCCGACTGGGACCTCCGCGACCTTTACCCCGCGCCCGATGCGCCGGAATTCGCCCGCGACATGGACTGGCTGGAAAAAGCCTGCGCCAGCTTTGCCGCCACCTATGAAGGCAAGCTTGCCACGCTGGATGCCGCGGGCCTGCTGAAAGCCGTGCAGGACTATGAACAGATCGACATCACCGCCGGGCGGCTGATGTCCTATGCCGGTCTGCGCTACTACCAGAACACCATGGACAGCGACCGCGCCAAGTTCATGGCCGATGCCGAGGGCAATGTGACAGAATTCACCACGCCGCTGGTGTTCTGGTCGCTGGAATTCAACCGGCTGGACGATAACCACCTTTCCGCCCTTCTGGCCGCCAATGCCGATCTCGCTCGCTACAAGCCGGTTTTCGACCGCTTGCGCGCCATGCGGCCGCATCAATTGTCGGACGAGCTGGAAAAGTTTCTGCACGACACCTCGGTCGTCGGCGCCAGCGCCTGGAACAAGCTCTTCGACGAGACCATGGCCGGGCTGATGTTCAAGGTCGCGGGCGAGGAGGAAGAGCTGAACCTCGAGGCCACGCTGAATCTTTTGACCGATCCCCAGCGCGCAAAGCGCGAGGCGGCTGCTCGGGCGCTGGCCGAGGTGTTTGACAGGAACATCAAGCTTTTCGCCCGCGTCCACAACACCCTGACCAAGGAAAAGGAAATCACCGACCGCTGGCGCAAGATGCCCACGCCGCAGACCGGGCGCCACCTGTCGAACCATGTCGAGCCGGAAGTGGTCGAGGCGCTGCGAAATGCCGTGGTCGCAGCCTACCCCAAGCTGTCGCATCGCTATTACGCGCTGAAGGCGAAATGGATGGGGCTGGACAAGCTTCAGGTCTGGGACCGCAACGCCCCCCTGCCGATCGAGACGCCCAAGACCGTCGGCTGGGCAGAGGCGCAGGAAACGGTGATGCAGGCCTATGGCGCCTTCGCGCCGCAAATGGCCGATCTGGCCCGGCCCTTCTTCGAGCGGGGCTGGATCGATGCGGGCGTGAAGCCGGGCAAGGCCCCGGGCGCCTTCGCCCATCCGACCGTCACCACCGTGCATCCCTATGTGATGCTGAACTATCTGGGCAAGCCGCGCGACGTGATGACCCTGGCCCATGAGCTGGGCCATGGCGTCCATCAGGTTCTGGCTGCCGGTCAGGGCGAGCTTCTGTCCTCGACCCCGCTGACGCTCGCCGAAACCGCCAGCGTCTTCGGCGAGATGCTGACCTTCCGCACGCTTCTTGACAATGCCAAGACCCCGGCCGAACGCAAGACCCTGCTGGCGGGCAAGGTCGAGGACATGATCAACACGGTCGTGCGCCAGATCGCCTTCTACGATTTCGAATGCAAGCTGCACGCTGCACGCGCCGAGGGCGAGCTGACGCCCGACGACATCAACGCCCTGTGGATGAGCGTTCAGGCCCAAAGCCTTGGGCCGGCTTTCGAATTCATGGACGGGTATGAGACTTTCTGGGCCTATATCCCGCATTTCGTTCACTCGCCCTTCTACGTCTATGCCTACGCTTTCGGCGACGGGCTGGTGAATGCGCTTTACGCCGCCTATGCCGACGGCCTGCCGGGCTTTCAGGACAAGTATTTCGACATGCTCAGGGCGGGCGGGTCGAAGCATCACAAGGACTTGCTGGCACCCTTCGGCCTTGATGCCTCGGACCCGAAATTCTGGGACAAGGGCCTGTCGATGATCGCGGGCTTCATCGATGAGCTTGAGGCGATGGAAGACTGAACCGCCCGGATTTCCGACGAAATTCCGCATCCGATCCTTCGGCGAAGGATCGTCACCGCACAGGACCCGCACTTCTGCCGCGTCCGACCTTGACCCGCCCCGCCCGGGGCGGCAGTGTTTTGCCGCAAGGCTCCGGGGGGATTCTGCATGTCATCCAACGGTCCGACCACCAGCCAAGACGAAGAAGACTGGGAGCCGTTCGGCCGCCCGCTTTTCGGTGACCCTTCCGCCCGCGCCCTGTCGCGGGTCGGCGTGGTCGATGTCGGCTCCAACTCGGTGCGGATGGTCGTCTTCGATGGCGCCGCGCGCAGCCCGGCCTATTTTTACAACGAAAAGATCATGGCCGGTCTAGGCAAGGGCCTGGCAGAGACCGGCCATCTGAACCCCGAGGGGCGCAAGCGCGCGCTGGCCGCGCTGAAACGCTTTGCCCTTGTCGCGCGCGGCATGGACATCTCGCCCCTCACCGCCGTCGCCACCGCCGCCACGCGCGAGGCGCTGGACGGCCCCGCCTTCCAGGACGAGGTCACCCGCGAGACCGGCCTGAAGCTTCACGTCATCGACGGCGACGAAGAGGCCCGGCTGTCGGCCCAGGGCGTGCTTCTGGGCTGGCCCGATGCCAAGGGTGTGGTCTGCGATATCGGCGGCAACTCGATGGAACTGGCCCGCATCGGCGATGGCCGCGTCGGCAAGCGCATCTCCATGCCGCTTGGCCCCTTCCGCCTGCAACAGCTTGAGGGCGGGCCCAAGAAGCGCCAGGCTCATATCGACCGCCTCCTGCGTGAAGCGCAGGAGGTGATAAAGTCGCAGGGCGAACGGATCTACCTCGTCGGCGGCTCGTGGCGGGTGATCGCGCGGCTGGATATGGAGCGGCGCAACTATCCTCTTCTGGTCCTGCACGAATACCGCATGACGCCCGAGGGGCTGCTCGACACGCTTGACTGGATCGCCGCCTCCGACCTTGCCCTTCTGCGGGCCCGCACCGGCACATCGGCGGAACGGATGGAACTGGTCCCGCTGGCCTGCGAAGTGCTGCGTGAACTTGTGGCCCAGCTCAAGCCTTCTGAAATCGACGTCTCTGCCTATGGCATCCGCGAGGGGCTGCTCTACGAGCAGATGCCGGAAAGACTGCGCGCCCGCGACCCGCTGATCGAGGCGGCGCGTGTCACCGAACAGACCCAGGCCCGGATGCCCGGCTTCGGCAAGAAGTTGTTCGATTTCCTGACCCCACTGTTCAAGGACGCTCCGAAGGATCGGCTGCGCCTGATCAAGGCCGCCTGCCTGTTGCATGACACCACCTGGCGCGCCCACCCGGACTATCGCGCCGAGGCCTGTTTCGACAATGCCACCCGCGCCAATCTGGGCGGGCTTGACCATCCGGGCCGCGTCTTCCTGGGTCTGGCGCTTTTGCACCGCTACAAGAACAGCCGCAGCGGCAGCCGGATGGAGGCGATTTTCCGGCTGCTCTCGGACGAAGACATCCGCCAGGCCGAGGTTCTGGGCAAGGCGATGCGCTTCGGCGCGATGTTCGCCGTGGGGGACCCTGCGCAGGCCGGGCGCCTGACCTGGCAGGCCAAGAAGCGCGTGCTGGGGCTGGAACTGACCGAGGATGGCGCTGGCCTCTTCGGCGAAGTGGCACAGGCCCGCTTCACGGCGCTGGCCGTCGCGATGAAGGCGCAGCCCAGGGTCACGCTGGCCGAACCGGCATGACGCTGCGGCTGGACCATATTGCCATCTCTGCCGCCACGCTGGCCGAGGGGGTCGCGGCGGTCGAGGCCGCGCTTGGCGTGACCATGGCGGGCGGCGGCGACCACCCGCTGATGGGCACGCATAACCGGCTCCTGTCGCTGGGTGACCTGTATCTCGAAGTCATCGCCATCAACCCCGCCGCCCCGCCGCCGGGCCGCCCGCGCTGGTTCGACCTTGACCATTTCACCGGTCCGCCGCGCCTGACCAACTGGATCGCCGCCTGCGACGATCTGGACGCCGCCCTCGCCGCCGCCCCGCCCGGCACAGGCAAGCCGCTTTCGCTGGCGCGTGGCGATTACCGCTGGCAGATGGCCGTGCCCGAAACCGGCCGCCTGCCCTATGACAACCTGTTTCCCGCCCTGATCCGCTGGCAAGGCGCGCTGCACCCCGCCGCCGCCCTGCCCGACAGCGGCTGCCGCCTCGCCCGTCTGACTGTCAGCCATCCCGAGGCCCCCGCCCTGCGCACCGCTCTGGGCGCGCTGGCCGAAGACCCGAGGCTGCGCTTCGCCACCGGCCCCACTGGCCTTTCTGCCCAGATCGACACACCGCAAGGACCACGCGCGCTGCCATGACACTGCCCAGCCCGTCGGCGCCCGCTTCAAGCCTGTCCCTGCGCCCGGCGACCAAAGCCGATGCCCCGGCCCTCGCCGCGCTGTGGAACCCCTGGATCACCGGCACGGCGATCACCTTCAACCCCGATGCCAAGACCCCCGAAGACATGGCCGCCCTGATCGCCGCGCGCCAATCGGCGGGCCAGGCTTTCTTCCTCGCGGAATCCAGCGGCACCCTGCTTGGCTTCGCTACCTATGCGCAGTTCCGCGGCGGCGCGGGCTATGCCCGCACGATGGAACATTCTGTCATCCTCGCCCCTGAAGCCCGCGGCAGGGGTGCGGGCCGGGCGCTGATGCGGGCGGTCGAAGACCATGCCCGCGCAGGCGGCGCGCATCAGATGATCGCGGGCGTCTCGGGCGAAAACCCCGAAGGCCGTGCCTTCCACGAGGCGCTTGGGTATCGCCTGATCGCCATCGTGCCCGAGGCGGGGTTCAAGTTCGGCCGTTACATGGACCTTTGGCTTTTGCAGAAGTTTCTGTGAAGCCGCGCACGGGCCGTGCTGACGCTGGCGTGATTGTGCTGAAATGCACCTTGCTTCCGCCGTGACAGATGCCGCGCCGCCGCATATCCTGCCCGCATCATGTCGATCTGGACCCGCATCGCCGCCGCCCTTTCCGCCCTCACCAAGGGCGAACCCCTGTCGGTCGTCTTCGACCGCCTGACGGGGGCCGGGGCACCGGAACAATCCGTTGGCTTCACCATTGCGGTCCTTGCGCTTGGCGCCAAGATGGCCAAGGCCGATGGTGAGGTGACGCGCGACGAGGTCACAGCCTTCCGCCGCATCTTCATGCTGCCCCCCGAGGAAGAGGCCCATGCCGCCCGCGTCTTCAATCTTGCCCGGCAGGATGTGGCGGGCTTTGACGCCTATGCCACCAAGATCGCGCGGCTTTTCAACCCCGAGGGCCGCAAGATCTGCGCCGACAGCCATTCGGTGCTGATCGACATTCTGGAGGGCCTCTTCACCGTCGCCTTGGCCGATGGCACCTATCACGACCATGAAGACGCCTTCCTCGCCCATGTCGCGGGCATCTTCGGCCTGGACGAACCCTGTTTCCGCGCCGTCCGCGCCCGTCTGGTCGAAGGCGCGCCGCGCGATCCCTATGACGTGCTGGGCATCCCCCACACCGCCACGACCGACGAGGCCCGGGCCGCCTGGCGCGCCCTGGTCAAGGACAGCCATCCCGACCGGATGATCGCCCGCGGTGTCCCGCCCGAGGCGCTGCAACTGGCGGAACGCCGCCTGATGCTGGTCAATGCCGCCTGGAAGGAAATCGAAACCCGGCAGGCGGCATGACCGGGGGCGCGCCCAACCGCCCGCTGCGGCTGGCCAGCTACAACACCGAATGGTTCAACGCGCTGTTCGACGATCGCGGCCACCCCTATGACGACGACGCCCCCTCGGCCCGCTACCAGACCAGCCGCGCCCAGCAGCTTGGCGCGCTTGGCATCGTCTTCACCGCGCTCGACGCCGATGGCGTGATGGTGATCGAGGCGCCCGACAGCAATTCCCGCCGCTCGACCGTGACCGCGCTGGAGAATTTCGCCGCCATGTTCGGCCTGCGCGCAAGGCGTTGCATCCATGGCTTTTCCTCCGAGACCGAACAGGAAATCGCCTTTCTATACGATCCCGACCGCCTGTCCGCCGAACACGCGCCTCAGGGCCTGCCCGCCACCACGGCGGGCATGTTGTCCGCCCCCGGCACGCCGCGCTTCGACACCGCCTTCCGCTATGACCTTGACACGGACATCGCGCCCGAGGTGATCCGCTTCTCGAAACCGCCGCTGGAACTTCGGGTCACGCCGCAGGGCGGCGCGGCCCTGCGCCTGATCGGCGTTCATGCCAAATCCAAGGCCCCGCATGGCGCCACCAGCCCCGATCAGCTCATGCGGCTGTCGATCGAGAACCGCCGCAAGCAGCTTGCCCAATGCATCTGGATCCGCGCCCGGGTCGAGGATCACCTCAGCCGGGGCGACAGCCTGATGGTCATGGGCGATTTCAACGATGGCCCAGGGCTAGATGAATTCGAGCGCCTCTTCGGCCGCTCCGGCGTCGAGATCGTGCTGGGCAGCCAAGAACCGCCCGACCGCCGCCTGACCGATCCCCATGCCGCCATGGCGCTGCAAAGCCGGGTCTCGATGCAGCCCACCTCGGCCCGTTTCTGGCACGGGCCGAAGAAACGCTGGTTCGAGGCGCTCTTGGATTTCATCATGGTCTCGCCCGACCTTGCCGCCCGCGTGCCGGACTGGCGCATCTGGCACCCGTTCAACGATCCCGGCTGCGCCGCCGTGCCGGAACTGCGCGAGGCGCTGTTGCAGGCCTCGGACCATTTCCCCGTCAGCATCGACCTGCCGATCCCGCCCGCCTGACCGCGCCGTGATTTGCGCATGTGACCCTGCGCCCCCATATTGGCGCGGCACCCCGTGACGACAGGAGGCCCCATGGCCCGGATCGCCCTGACCACCGCCCTTGCTATGGCCGCCACCTTCGGCGTCACCCTGCCCGCGCCGCTTCCCGTGCGCGCCCAGACCGCGATTCCTGACCCGGCCCCCGATGCCGCCCCGCAATCCGAGGACAGCTCGCTCTTCGAAGAGGGCGCGAAGCTCATGCTGCGCGGGCTGATGAAGGAGATGGAACCCGCGCTGGACGATATGGGCGCGGCGATGGACACGCTTGGCCCGGCGATGAAGGAGCTGACGCCCTGGGTCAAGGAAATGGCCGCGCTGATGGGCGATGTGCGCAATTACGAGGCGCCGATCCGGCTCGACAATGGCGATATCCTGATCCGCCGCAAGGCCGATGCCCCGCCGATGCCCGACCTGCCCGGCGCGGAACCGAAGATCGCGCCGCCCGTTCCGCCCGGCATCACCCGGCCCGGACCGAACGGCGAAATCGACCTCTGATCCGGTCTTTCGTCCTGGCCGAGATGCCCGGGGCATAGGGGGGCAAAGCCCCCCTGCACCGTCTCAGCCCGCGCTGCGGATCAGGTCGAGGATTTCCTTCGCCGCCGCCGGGATATTGGTCCCCGGCCCGAAGATCGCCTTCACCCCTGCGGCCTTCAGGAAATCGTAGTCCTGCTGCGGAATGACCCCGCCGCAGATCACCAGAATTTCCCCGGCGCCCTTTTCGCGCAGGGCCTCGATCAGCTTTGGCGCCAGCGTCTTGTGCCCCGCCGCCTGAGACGAGATGCCGATGACATGGACGTCATTGTCCACCGCATCCTGCGCCGCTTCCTCGGGCGTCTGGAACAGCGGCCCCACATCGACGTCAAAGCCGATATCGGCAAAGGCCGTGGCAATCACCTTCGCGCCCCGGTCATGGCCATCCTGCCCCATCTTGACGACCAGCATGCGCGGTCGCCGCCCCTCGGCCTCGGCAAAGGCCTCGACATCCTTCTGGATCTGGGCAAAGCCCGCATCGCCCTCATAGGCCGCGCCATAGACCCCGGCCAGCGTCTTCACTTCCGCCCTGTGGCGGCCAAAGATCTTTTCCATCGCGTCCGAGATCTCCCCAACCGTGGCCCTTGCCCGCGCGGCTTCGACGGCCGCCTCCAGAAGATTGCCGCCCTGTTCCGCGCGCCGCGTCACCTCGGCCAGCGCCGCCTGGCAGTGGGCCTCGTCCCGCGCCGCCCGCGTTGCCTTCAGCCGGGCGATCTGGCCGTCGCGTACCTTGACATTGTCAATATCCAGGATGTCGATCATGTCCTGCTTGGCCAGCCGGTATTTGTTGACGCCGACGATCACCTCGGTGCCACGGTCGATCATCGCCTGCCGCCGCGCCGCGGTTTCCTCGATCCGCATCTTCGGCATGCCGCTGGCGACCGCCTTGGTCATGCCGCCCATCGCCTCGACTTCCTCGATCAGCGCCCAGGCCTTTTCGGCCAGTTCCGCCGTCAGGCTCTCGACGTAATAGGACCCGGCCAGCGGGTCGATGACATGGGTGATCCCGGTCTCTTCCTGCAGGATCAGCTGGGTGTTCCGCGCGATCCGGGCACTGAATTCGGTCGGCAGGGCAATCGCCTCGTCCAGCGCGTTGGTGTGCAGGCTTTGCGTGCCGCCCAGGGCCGCCGCCATTGCCTCGTATGCCGTGCGGATCACGTTGTTATAGGGGTCCTGCTCCTGCAAGGACACGCCCGAGGTCTGGCAATGGGTCCGCAGCATCAGGCTGCCCGGCTTCTGCGGCTTGAATTCCTGCATGATCCGCGTCCACAGCATCCGCGCCGCGCGCAGCTTGGCCGCTTCCATGAAGAAATTCATGCCAATCGCGAAGAAGAACGACAGCCGCCCGGCGAAATCATCGACATTCATGCCGCGCGCGATCGCCGCCCGCACATATTCCCGCCCATCGGCCAGCGTATAGGCCAGCTCCTGCACCAGGTTCGCCCCCGCCTCCTGCATGTGATAGCCGGAGATCGAGATCGAGTTGAACTTGGGCATCTCTTTCGAAGTGTATTCGATGATGTCGGCGATGATCCGCATGCTGGGTTCGGGCGGGAAGATATAGGTGTTCCGCACCATGAACTCTTTGAGGATGTCGTTCTGGATCGTGCCAGACAGCGCGGCCCGCGACACGCCCTGCTCCTCGCCCGTGACGATGAAATTCGCCAGGATCGGGATGACGGCGCCGTTCATCGTCATGGAGACGCTGATCTTTTCCAGCGGGATGCCGTCGAACAGGATCTTCATATCCTCGACGGAATCGATCGCGACACCCGCCTTGCCCACATCGCCCACCACGCGCGGATGGTCACTGTCATAGCCCCGATGCGTCGCCAGGTCGAAGGCGACCGACACACCCTGCTGCCCGGCGGCCAGCGCCTTGCGGTAAAAGGCGTTCGATTCCTCGGCGGTGGAAAACCCCGCATATTGCCGGATCGTCCAGGGCCGCCCGGCATACATCGTCGCCCGCACCCCGCGGGTGAACGGCGCCACGCCCGGCAGCTCGCCCATCTGCGGCAGGCCCTGCACATCCTCGGCGGTGTACAGCGGCTTGACCGCGATCCCTTCCAGCGTGTCCCAGGTCAGGCTGTCGGGCGATGCCCCCTTCAGCTCTTTCGACGCCAGCTTCTCCCAGGTGGTCTTGTCCGTCATCTTTCCCTCACATCCCCTTGGGCGGCATGGGCCAATGCCGTCCCTGCTTGGGCTTTGCCGCGGACTGCCCTATATCAAGGGCATGGAGATCCGCCTGCACCGCCGTTCCGTCCTGTTCCTTACGGCGCTTGCGCCGTTCGCCATGCCTGTCAGGGCCGATGAGGCCCCCGCCTTCGCCCCCGTCCCAGCCGATCAGGTGGTCGAGGCCGACTATCTTTTCCTGCGCCGCCCGGTGCTGGTCTTTGCCGACAGCCCGAACGACCCCAACTACGTCCGCCAGATGGAGCTTCTCTCCCGCTCCTATGACGATCTCGCCGCGCGCGACGTGATCCTGATCACCGATACCAGCCCGGCCACCCCTTCCGCTTTGCGGCTGAAACTGCGGCCGCGCGGCTTTTCGCTGGTCCTGATGGACAAGGACTGGAAGCCCTCGATCCGCAAACCCCTGCCCTGGGAAGGGCGAGAGATCGTCAATTCCATCGACAAGATGCCCATCGCCCGCGCCGAGGCGCTGGAGAAGAACCCCGCCGGGCGGTAGCGCGGAGATTTCGAAAACTCCGCGCCTGCGCCCGGCTGGTCATTCGAACTCCAGGATCACGTCGTCCACCTTCAGGCTCGCGCCCGCCGTGGCCTTGATCGCCTTCACCACGCCGCGCTTCTCGGCCTTGAGGATGTTCTCCATCTTCATCGCCTCGACCGTGGCAAGGGGCTGGCCCTCCTGCACTTCCTGGCCTTCCTCGACCGAGATTTTCACCACCAGGCCCGGCATCGGGCAGAGCAGGTATTTCGAAGTGTCGGGCGGCAGCTTGTCCAGCATATGCGCCGCCAGCGCCTTCTGGCGCGGCGACTGGACATGCACCTTCAGATCCGCGCCGCGCAGCCGCATCCGGAAGCCCATCGGGATCTTGGCGGTCTTGATCGCCATTTCCGCGCCATCGACGCAAAGCGTGGCCAGCGGCTGACCCGGCTCCCAATCGCTTTCCACCCGCAGCGCCTGACCATCCACGAAAGTCACGGTCGAGCCTTCGGGGTCGGCCTTGATCTTCACCGCGAAAGCCGCGCCCTGCAGGCTGACCACCCAGTCATCGCCCACCCGGCGGGTGTGATTGTCCATCGTGCCCGAGATCCGCGTGCGCCGGATTTCCGCCACCCGGTTCATCGCCGCCGCTGCCGCCGCCACGCGGCGCAGGCCGGCCTCATCCAGCGTGGCGCCTTGGAAGCCATCAGGATATTCCTCGGCGATGAAGGCGGTGGTGATATTTCCACTGGTAAAACGCGGATGGTCCATCACCGCGCCGACGAAAGGCAGGTTGTGGCCGATGCCTTCCACCTCGAACGTGTCCAGCGCCAGCCGCATCTCTTCGATCGCGGCGGCGCGGTCCTTGCCCCAGGTGCAGAGCTTGGCGATCATCGGGTCGTAGAACATGCTGATCTCGCCGCCCTCGAAGACGCCGGTATCATTGCGCACGATGCCGCCGCGCGGCGTCGCACCCTCAACCGGCGGGCGGTAGCGGGTCAGGCGGCCGATCGAGGGCAGAAAGTTGCGATACGGGTCTTCGGCGTAAAGCCGGCTTTCCATCGCCCAGCCGTTGATCTTGAGGTCCTTCTGCGCGAAGGGCAGCTTCTCGCCATAGGCGACGCGGATCATCTGTTCCACCAGGTCGACACCGGTGATCAGTTCGGTCACCGGATGTTCGACCTGCAAGCGGGTGTTCATTTCAAGGAAATAGAAGTTCCGGCTGCCATCGACGATGAATTCCACCGTCCCGGCACTGGTATAGCCCACGGCTTTCGCCAGCGCGCAGGCCTGTTCGCCCATCGCCTTCCGCGTCGCCTCGTCCAGGAAGGGCGACGGGGCCTCTTCGATGACCTTCTGGTTCCGGCGCTGGATCGAACATTCGCGCTCATGCAGATAGACGCAATTGCCATGCTTGTCGGCCAGGACCTGTATCTCGATATGGCGCGGTTGCGTTACGAATTTCTCGATGAAGATCCGGTCATCGCCAAAGGAGGCCGCCGCCTCGTTCTTCGACGACTGGAACCCCTCGCGCGCCTCGGCCTCGTTCCAGGCGATCCGCATCCCCTTGCCGCCGCCACCGGCGGAAGCCTTGATCATCACCGGATAGCCGATCTGGCCCGAGATCTTCGCCGCCTCATCGGCATCGGCGATCAGGCCCATATAGCCCGGAACCGTGGAAACCCCGGCTTCCTGCGCCAGTTTCTTCGACGTGATCTTGTCGCCCATCGCCTCGATCGCCGGGCTGGGCGGCCCGATGAAAACCACGCCTTCCGCCTCAAGCGCGGCGGCGAAATCGCGGCGCTCGGACAGGAAGCCATAGCCCGGATGCACCGCTTCCGCCCCGGTCTGGCGGATCGCCGCCATGATCTTGTCAATGACAATATATGACTGTGCCGCCGGGGACGGGCCGATATGCACGGCCTCGTCGGCCATCTTCACATGCAGCGCGTTGCGGTCGGCATCGGAATAGACCGCCACCGTCTTGATGCCCATCTTGCGCGCCGATTTGATGACGCGGCAGGCGATCTCGCCCCGGTTGGCGATCAGGATCTTCTTGAACATGGCTCCCCCTTGAAGTCTCGGCCCGGGCCAGCGGGCGAATGCGAAACGGGGCCGCCCAGGCTTTCCGCCCGGACGACCCCGTCAAAGTCAGGTGAAGGCCGGCCCGCGGCGCGGGCGGCCGAAATCAGATCACGGCGCTCAGTAGCCCGAGCGGCAGGGCGGCAGGCCCAGCTCGATGCCGCAGGTCGCAGCGCCGGCAAGACCGCCGATGACCGCGCCGGTAAGCACGTTGTTGTCGGTCGCATCGGCAAGCAGCGCGCCGGTTGCGGCGCCAGCCAGCCCGCGCGAGGCCGGGTCCTGCATGCATCCGGCCAGCGGAGCGGTGAGAAGGGCGAAGAGGATAAGCGACTTGCGCATGGGATACTGCCTCGGTTTGTGGTTGTTATTGCCGTCGATTCTAGCGCAAACCACAGCGTTTCAAAAGGGTTCCCTTTGCCGATCACAAAATCGGCATCATCCTGCCCATCCCCCCGCGAAAGGGACGGCCCGGCCATGAAAGGGCCGGACCGCCGCGAAGGAGAAAAGCAATCAGGAACAGGGGGCAAAGCCAGGCAGGGCTGACCGGCCGCCACAGGATCAGACTGACCCTCGTGCCGGGCCCGCGCAACGGGCAAATCGCCCGCGGCATGGGCCTCGGCAAAGGAGCGCCGGATCAGGAAGGGCGGCGGCGGGAACATGCCTAGTCCTCCTCCTCCTCGTCATCCCAGTCATAGGCCGGGGCGCCCGCGGGCGGGTCGAAGACATCGGGGAAAGACGCCTTGGCGCGCGCCAGGTCGATCTTCAGCAGCGCGTCGTAAGAGGCGGGATCGAACGGGTCTTCGGCCGCCACGACCTCGCGGCCGAACAGCCAGGACAGGCGCCCGGCATCCAGATTTCCGCGTTCAAAGACCTCTTCGCCGAAATAGGACCACAGCGCCGCCAGGAAGGCCTCGTCGGCCTTGCGGTCCAGCGCCTTGCGGTCCTTGAACCGCTCGCGCCGGATGATCTTGGTCGCGCCTTCCTTGTGGTTGGCGCGGCGGATGGTGAATTGATAATCGGTGCTCGGGAGACGTCCCGGAAACCCGCGGTGCTTCAGCATGTCCTGCCCTCCTCGGGGCCTGACCGCCGGAACCGCGCCGGGCATGGCAGGGGGCGATGCGTCACCGCCCCCGCAAGCCGCAGGACGGGCGCCGGCAGATCGTGCTGCCGGACCCGTCCGGCAGGGTTACTTGTACTTGCCGGTGTAGGTCGGCTCGACGGTGACCGCAGTGTCATCGACGACCACGGCTTCTTCCTTCTTTGCGCAGGCAGCGAGCGTGGCGACGGCCACGAGAGCGACGATGGCGATATTCCGCATGATTTACTCCGTTCAGAATCTGTGCAGGTGGCGGCACCATATTGATGCGCAACGCCAAGGGCAAACAGCTTCGTGAAGGGATCGGCAGGGTTTTGCGGCACTGCGGGAAAGACCCCCGGAAATGCCAAGGGGGCGGGCCCTGCGGCCGCAAGCGACCGACAGGCCCGCCCCCCGGTTTCGCAGGTTTTACTTGTACTTGCCGGTATAGGTCGGTTCGACCGTGACGGGCTCGTCCACATAGACGACTTCGGCTTCCTTCTTGGCGCAGGCGGCCAGTGCAGCGGCGCAGGCCAGAACCAGAACGATCTGTTTGCTCTTCGACATCCTCGACTCCATCTTTCTTGGGGGGTCGCGCCGGAGATACCCGCCGACGGCCCCCATTTTCCGAGTTCGACCGCCTTTTCGCGGCCTTCGGCAAGAATAGCCGAGAACGCACGCCATTGACATTGCGCCCGGACCGGCGCGCAACCCTGAATGCGCCCCTGTGACTCGCTTACATCAGCGGCCCGCAAAACCCCGGCAAGATCAACAAGATGTAGTGGCATCTTCAGAACATCTCCCAGATGCAGCTCTCGCCTTTCGGGGCATAGGCCTCGAAAAACTGCACCGCCTCGGGGGCCGCCTCGCCAAAGGGCACGGCGCGGTCCGACAGCGAGATGATGATCTGGCGCGGCTCGGGCACATTGTCGCGGACCCGCGGCAGGGCGTAATCCTGGCACAGGGCCAGCATGTCATCGGCCCAGGCATCGGCCTCTCCGGCCTTCAGCCCCGGCACGACAAAACGGAACCGTGCCGCCGTTCCGTCAACACCGGGGGCGTTGGTGATCACATCGAGCAGCGTCACCTCCCGGCCCGAAGGCACGGGCACCGCCTCGCCCCCGCCCGCCGCGGGCGCGTCCTCGTCACAGCTTGCCCCGGCCAGCAGCAGGGTGCTGGCGCAGGCAAGGGCAAGGCGGCGGATCGGCAGCATGGCAGCGCCTCAGAGCGGGATGTTGTCGTGCTTCTTCCAGGGATTGGCCAGCTTCTTGCCCCGCAGAGAGGCGAAGGCGCGGGCCACCCGGCGGCGGGTCGAGCGCGGCAGGATCACCTCGTCGATGAAGCCCTTCTCGGCCGCGACGAACGGGTTGGCGAAGCGGCCCTCGTAATCCTTGGTCCGCTCGGCGATCTTGTCCTTGTCGGCCAATTCGCTGCGATACAGAATCTCGACCGCGCCCTTGGCGCCCATCACCGCAATCTCGGCGGTAGGCCAGGCATAGTTGAAGTCGCCGCGCAGATGCTTGGACGCCATCACGTCATAAGCCCCGCCATAGGCCTTGCGGGTGATCACCGTGACCTTGGGCACCGTCGCCTCGCCATAGGCGAACAGAAGCTTCGCGCCATGCTTGATCACGCCGCCATATTCCTGGCCCGTGCCCGGCAGGAAGCCCGGCACATCGACGAAGGTCAGGATCGGAATCTCGAACGCGTCGCAGAAGCGCACGAAACGCGCGGCCTTGCGGCTGCTGTCGATATCCAGACAGCCCGCCAGCACCATCGGCTGATTGGCGACGACGCCCGTGGTCTGGCCTTCGATCCGCACGAATCCGGTGATGATATTCGCCGCGTAATCCTTCTGGATCTCGAAGAAATCGCCCTCATCGGCGACCTTCAGGATCAGTTCCTTCATGTCATAGGGCTGGTTCGGATTGTCCGGGATCAGCGTGTCGAGGCTCGATTCCACCCGCGCCGGATCGTCAAAGAAGGGCCGCACCGGCGCCTTTTCGCGGTTGTTCAGCGGCAGGAAATCGAACAGCCGCCGGATTTCCGCCAGCGCCTCGAGATCATTCTCGAAAGCGCCGTCCGCGACCGAGGATTTCTTGGTATGGGTCGAGGCCCCGCCCAGCTCTTCAGCGGTCACCACCTCATTCGTCACCGTCTTCACCACATCGGGACCGGTCACGAACATGTAGGAGCTGTCCTTCACCATGAAGATGAAGTCGGTCATCGCCGGGGAATAGACCGCGCCGCCCGCGCAGGGGCCCATGATGACGGAAATCTGCGGCACCACGCCGGAGGCCATGATGTTGCGCTGGAACACCTCGGCATAGCCCGCAAGCGAGGCCACGCCCTCCTGGATGCGCGCCCCGCCGGAATCGTTCAGCCCGATCACCGGCGCGCCATTCTGCATCGCCATATCCATGATCTTGCAGATCTTTTGCGCATGGGTTTCCGACAGCGACCCGCCGAAGACGGTAAAATCCTGGCTGAAGACATAGACCATGCGGCCGTTGATCGTGCCCCAGCCGGTCACCACGCCATCGCCCGCGGGCCGGTCGGCCTCCATGCCGAAATCGGTGCAGCGATGGGCGACGAACATGTCAAATTCTTCAAAGGACCCCTCGTCCAGCAAAAGCTCGATCCGCTCGCGCGCGGTCAGCTTGCCCTTGGCGTGCTGCGCCTCGACCCGCCGTGCCCCGCCGCCGGCCCGGGCCACATCGCGCCGCGCCTCAAGCTCTGCCAGAATGTCCTTCATCACGCCTCCCCCGATGCTGCGCAGGGCCGGCCGACCCTGAATTGCGCGCGACCATAGCGGCCCATGCTGCGCACGCAAAGCGATGTTTGGAAAATTTGCAAAGATTTCCCAAGCCATCCATCGCGAATTGCATAATCGCAAAGACTGGCCGCGCGCCGCCTTCCGCTCTATCGCTTGCCCCAGGCGCTTTCGGCCCGTCACACCCGCAACCCGCCCCTCTACCGCGGCTCATGTATCCCGCGGCAAGGCGCGATGCGGGGCAAACCCCTCCGGGGGCGTGGAAACAGGCCAAGGCCCGCAAGACCAGGACCCCATCCAACCAAAGGCCCAAGATGCCCGCGATCCCCGCCCCGATTCTGACGATCCTGCTGCTGATCGGCTCGAACGTCTTCATGACCTTCGCCTGGTATGGCCATCTCAAGGACCGCTCCGCCCCGCTGATCACCGTGATCTTCGTCAGCTGGGGCATCGCCTTCTTCGAGTATTGCCTGATGGTGCCCGCGAACCGGGTGGGGTACGGCGTCTATAACGCGGCCCAGCTCAAGACCATTCAGGAGGTCATCACCCTGACGGTCTTCGCCATCTTCTCGACCCTCTACCTCAAGGAACCGCTGACCTGGAACCACCTTGTCGGCTTCGCCTTCATTGCGCTCGGGGCCTTCTTCATCTTCCACAAATGGTCCTGATCCGCGCCGCGGCGCAGCGTGTCCGGCCCATGGACATCCGCTCCCCAAGCCGCTAGCGCGGGGGTATGGCCGCCCGCACCCGCTTTCTCGATCCCACCACCCCGCCGCATATCTCGACGTTGATCCTGCTTGCGGGCCTTTCGGCGCTGGCGATGAACATCTTCCTGCCCTCGCTGCCCGGCATGGCCGCGTGGTTCGGCGTCAGCTACGGCACGATGCAGCAATCCGTGCCGCTCTATCTCGCGCTCTCCGCCGCCCTTCAGGTCGTCATCGGCCCCCTGGCCGACCGCTACGGCCGCCGCCGCGTCCTACAGGTGGCGCTGGTTATCTTCCTTCTTGCCACGCTGGGCACGCTTCTTGCCCCCGATGCCACCACCTTCCTCATTTGCCGCATGTTGCAGGCCGTGGTCGCCGCCGGCATGGCCCTGTCGCGCGCCATCGTGCGCGACGTCACCTCGGATGCCGAGGCCGCCTCGATGATCGGTTACGTCACCATGGGGATGAGCCTGGTGCCGATGATCGGCCCGGTCATCGGCGGCTGGCTTGACCAGGCCTTCGGCTGGCAGGCCAGTTTCGCCACCCTTCTTGTCCTTGGTCTGGCCGTGACCCTGCTGGTCTGGCGCGACCTGGGCGAGACGGCCAGCCTGCGCGATACCTCGATCCTGGCGCAGTTGCGCGAATATCCCCTTCTGTTCACCTCGCAGCGCTTCTGGGGCTATTGCCTTTCCGCCGCCTTCGCCTCGGGCTGCTTCTTCGCCTATCTGGGCGGCGCACCCTTTGTCGGCAATCAGGTCTTCGGGCTGGACAGTTTCCATGTCGGCATGCTCTTCGCGCTAACCGCCGTCGGCTATGCCATGGGCAACTTCCTCGCCGGGCGCTTTTCCACCCGCATCGGCATGAACCGGATGATCCTTCTCGGCACCGCCGCCACCACGGTGGGGCTTGGCCTTCTGACCCTGTTCACGCTCATGGGCCTGTCGCATCCCGTCGTCTTCTTCGGCCTGACCGTGCCGATGGGCCTGGGCAATGGCATGGCGCTGCCGAATGCCAATGCCGGCATCCTTTCGGTCCGCCCGCATCTGGCCGGCTCCGCCTCGGGCCTTGGCGGCGCGATCATGATCGGCGGCGGCGCGGCGCTGGCCTCGCTTGCGGGCGCGCTTCTGACCCCCGGCTCCACCGAGCTGCCCCTGATCCTTCTCATGCTCACCTCCTCGCTCGCCTCCATGGCCGCGATCTTCTGGGTCCTGCACCGCGCCCGCCGCATCGGCCTGCCCGGCTAAGGCTTGACGCCCGCTTTGCAAAGCTGTTGATCTCTTTGCAAAGCGGGGGAGAGCAGCCATGGCCAGCCAGAAACTCTATGCCGGGGTCAAGCTGCGCGAGATCCGCGCCCGGCTGTCGCTCACCCAAAAGGCCTTCGCCGACCGTCTGGGTGTCTCGCTGCCCTATCTGAACCAGATGGAGAACAACCACCGCCCGGTCTCGGCCGCCGTCGTTCTGGCGCTGGCGCAGGAATTCGGCCTTGATGTCACCGAACTCACCGTCGGCGAAAGCGAGCGCCTCGTCTCGGACATGCGCGAGGCGCTGGCCGACCCGGTCTTCACCTCCGGCACCCCGCCCCTGGCCGATCTGCGCCTGGCCGCCTCCAACGCCCCGGCCCTGGCCCGCGCCTTTCTTGACCTGCACCGCGCCTATCGCCAAAGCCATGAACGCCTTGCCTCGCTGGACGAGGCGCTGGGGCGCGAAGATGCCGCCCTCAAACCCAGCCCCTGGGAGGAGGTCCGCGATTTCTTCCATTATTGCGACAACTATCTCGACGCCGTCGACCGCGCCGCCGAACATTTCGCCATGCCCGGCGGCCAGCGCCGCGACGTGGCCCAACTGGCCGAGGAAACCCTCCGCCGCCAGGGCGTCACGCTGACTTACAAGGATATTCCCGGCATCCGCGCCTATGACCCGGCGGCGAAAAAGCTGGACATCTCGGGCCGCGCCCAATCGCCCACCCGCCGCTTCCAGCTTCTGCACCAGCTTGCCCTGATCACCCAGAACCCGCTTCTGGAAGCGACCCTCGACCTTGCCCGCTTTTCCACACCCGAGGCGCGCGGCATCGCCAAGATCGGGCTGGCCAATTACTTCGCCGGGGCCGCCCTTCTGCCCTATCGCGCCTTCCTCGACGCCGCGCGCGAAACGCGGCATGACCTTGAACGCCTGGCCGATATCTTCGGCGCCTCGATCGAACAGGTCGCCCATCGCCTGTCCACCCTGCAACGCCCCGGCGCCAAGGGGATTCCCTTCTTCTTCGTCCGCGTCGATCAGGCCGGCACCATCACCAAGCGCCACTCGGCCACCCGCCTGCAATTCGCGCGCTTCGGCGGCGCCTGCCCCTTGTGGAACGTCCACCGCGCCTTCGAAACGCCGGGCCAGTTCCTGCGCCAGCTTGCCGAAACCCCCGATGGCGTGCGCTACCTGTGCCTGTCGCGCGATGTCGCGAAACCCGCAGGCGCCTACCTTGCCCCGGTCCGCCGCTATGCCATCGGCCTTGGCTGCGAAGTGCAGCACGCCAGCGAGCTGGTCTATTCCGACGGTCTAGACCTCAAGGGCCGCTTCGAACCCATCGGCATCTCCTGCCGCATCTGCGAACGCCCGAATTGCCACCAGCGCTCGGTCCCGCCGCTGGAACGCCGCCTTCAGGTCAACCCCGACCGGCGCGATACGCTGCCCTATGAGATCGCGGATTGACAGGGCCAATTCACCGCGCCCTCACCCGCTCCCAGACCATGCCCGCCAGCCGCGGGTCGGCCGCGAAAGCACGGCGTCCGAATTCGATCCCGTCGCGCGGATGGTCGCGCAGCGCCTGCACCCCGGCCGCGCCGATCCTGATCCGCCAGCTTTGCCGCTCGACCGGCGCGGCGGGGCGAAAGGCCAGGCAGGACAGGACCGCCAGATTCGCGCCCGCGCCCGGATCGCGGACCGAGGCATAGCGGATCACCTCGACCCCGATCCCGCGCGCCGCTTCGGCAAGACTTTGGCACGGCTCATAATCGCTCAGATGCGTCCAGAGCGCCGCATCCCGGGCCAGGTCCCCCATGGTCAGGTCCAGCGCCCGGTCGCTGTCCAGCCCTGCTGCAAAGGCGGTGTAATCCGCCGCATCGTCGGGAAAGGGTGTCTGCGGGCTCTCGGCATAGAAGAGCAGGCGGTAAAAGGCTATTTCCGCCAGCGCAGTCTCGGCCCGCTCGGCGCCGTACCACACGCCCGGCGTCACCCCGGCGCAGCGGAACCGCGACCCATGCGGATAGGGCCGATAGCGGAAGGGTGTTGCCAACAGATAGTCCAGCCCGCGACATTCGGCTGGCAGAGGCGGCTTCGACTCCTCCAGGATGGTCTCCAGAAGCCCCTGCTCGGCCAGACCATCCACAAGCTTCAACGTCGAGATGCGGTGCTGCGCCTCGACGATCCGCCAAGCCTGCCCCGCATAGGCGCGAAGTTCAGAGCGCAGCGCGTCTTGCGTCCAGATAGGTGACGACATCGACAAGCCCCTGCGCCGAGACGATCCTTTCAACGGGCCGCGCCCCCAGCGCCGCATTCGGCGCGCGCATCCAGGCCCTTGCGACCGCCTCATCCCCGCCGGTGATCGCGTCAAGCGACCGGAACACCCGCACCAGCAGCGCGGCAAGCTCAAAGCCCTTGCTGCGGTCGGTCAAGGCAGCGTCGCCATTGCGCAGCCGCGAGACCTGCGCCTCGGAAACGCCCAGCACTTCGGCCAGTATACGCCCCGACAGATCCAGCCGCTCGGCGGCCCGGATCGCGGCCTTGGTGATGACGGCGCCGCGCTCTGGCGCGACGCCCTGATTGTGAAGATCAAGCATCACGATCACCTTTCCTGATGAAATATAGCTCGGAATACTTCATCAGGCAAGAAAGCGGCTTGATCCACGGCCCGCTCAGGCCGCCCGCAGCGCCGCCGCGATGGCGTCCTTCACCCGCGCCCGCTGTCTGCGCAGCGCCTCTTCATGCTCTTCCGACACGGCATCCACCCGCGTCTCGGCGCGGTGGACCTTGTCATTCACCTCGTCATACTCCTGCAACAGCCGCGCGAAATGGGCGTCGCTGCCCTTGAGCGCGCTGATCTTCGCGGCCTCGCCGGGGAATTCTTCCTGAAGCGTGTGCGGCGTATTGGCCATGGCCTTCTCCTTTGCCTTCCATTCGGGCCTACCCTCGCCTCTAGGCCTGCCGCAGACCTTGATCCCGGTCAAGTTCGCCGCCTTGGGCCGATAAAAAACGCAAGCATCCGGCAAGACGGAAGCAAGACGAAAAGAAGACGCAAGCAAGACGCCGGACTCAAGCGATTCCAGCGCCTTGGCCCGGCGCGCCTCAGCGCTGCGCCACGCGCCAATCCGGGTTGATCCAGGGTTGCAGATTCGACGCGGGCAGCGGGTCGCGGCCAAGGATATGGTCCGCCGCCTTCTCGCCGACCATGATCGACGGCCCGTTCAGATTGCCATTCGTGACCTGCGGGAAGACCGAGCTGTCGGCCAGCCGCAGCCCCTCGACCCCGATCACCCTAGCCTGCGGATCGACCACCGCCATCGGGTCGCTGGCCCGGCCCATCCGCGCCGTGCCGCAGGGGTGATAGGCGCTTTCGACATGTTCGCGCAGGAAATCGTCCAACTGTGCATCGGTCTCAACCCCTTGACCGGGCTGGATTTCCGACTTGACGAAGGGCTTCATCGCATCCTGGCCGAAGATCTCGCGCGTCAGGCGGATGCAGGCGCGGAAGTCTTCCCAGTCGGACGGATCGGACATGTAGTTGAAGCGGATCACCGGCGCATCCTCGGGGCGCGCAGACCGCAGCGTGACCGACCCGCGCGATTTCGACCGCATCGGCCCGACATGGGCCTGAAACCCGTGCCCCCCCGCCGCGGCCTTGCCATCGTAGCGCACGGCGATGGGCAGGAAATGATACTGGATATCGGGATATTCCACCCCGGCCTTGGACCGGATGAAGGCGCAGGCCTCGAACTGGTTCGACGCGCCAAGCCCGCCCCCCGTCAGCAACCATTGCGCGCCGACCCAGGCTTTTCCGAACAAATTCCAGTATTTATACAGGGTCACCGGCTGAAGCGCGGCGAATTGCATGTAGATTTCCAGATGGTCCTGCAGGTTCTGCCCCACGCCCGCGCGGTCGGCCAGCACCTCTATCCCATGTTCGCGCAGATGCGCCGCCGGCCCGATCCCCGACAGCATCAACAGCTTGGGCGAGTTCAGCGACGAGGCCGCCAGAATCACCTCGCGCGCCGCCCGGATGACCCGAATGCCGTCGCGCGCCGCGATCTCGACCCCCACCGCGCGGCGGCCCTCGAACACGACTTTCCGCGCAAGCCCCCGGATCACCTGGACATTCCCGGTCTTCATCGCCGGTTTCAGATAGGCATTGGCCGCCGACCAGCGCCGCCCGCGCCAGATCGTCGCCTCCATCGGGCCGAAACCCTCTTGCTGCTCACCATTGTAGTCGGCCGTCACCGGATAGCCGGCCTGCCGCCCGCTTTCGATGAAAGCGTTGAAGAGCGGATTGTGGCGCGGCCCGCGCGTGATGTGCAGCGGCCCCGACGCGCCGCGCCAGTCTGGCCCCTGCCCGCCATGGCTGTGCTCCATCCGCTTGAAATACGGAAGGACATCGGCATAGGACCAGCCGTCCGCCCCCATCTCGGCCCAGGTGTCGTAATCGCGCGCATGGCCGCGCACATAGACCATGCCGTTGATGCTGGACGAGCCGCCGATCACCTTGCCGCGCGGCGTGGCCAGCGTGCGGCCGCCCAGATACGGTTCCGGCTCGCTTCGATAGCCCCAGTCATAGATGCCCATGTTCATCGGATAGGACAGCGCGCCCGGCATCTGGATGAACGGCCCGGCATCCGAGCCGCCATGTTCGATCACCGTCACCCGCTTGCCCGCCTCGGCCAGCCGATAGGCCATGGCGCAGCCCGCCGATCCCGCGCCGACGATCACATAATCCGCATTCATGCTTGTTCTGCCTGAAGAATTTCCGCGAAACGGTCAAAGGGGATGTTGCCGCCCGTGGCGAAGACCAACACCTTCCTGCCCGTCACCTGCACCTTGCCCGCCAGCACCGCCGCCAGCGCCACCGCGCCCGAAGGCTCCAGCACCAGCTTCAAAGTCTCGAAAGCCACCCGCAGCGCCTGCCGCACGTCGGCATCGCTGACCGCCAGCCCCTTTACCCCCGCCGCCTGCGCCGCCGCAAAGGGCGCGACGCCCGGCATGGTGGCCTGAAGCGCGTCGCAAAGCGTGCCGCCGCCCGCCACCTTCTGCCGTGCGCCCGCCGCCAGCGACCGGCCCATCCCGTCATAGCCCAGAGGCTCGACCGCCCAGATCTCGACCGAAGGATTCGCCGCCCGCACCGCCAGCGCCACGCCGCCCATCAGCCCGCCGCCGCCCACGGGGCACAGCACCACATCCGGCGCGCCGCCCAATTGCTCCATCGCCTCAAGCGCCGCCCCAGCCTGACCCGCGACAATGCGCGGGTCGTCAAACGGGTGCAGAAGGACAAGGCCCTGATCCGTCGCGATCTTCTGCGCCAGCGCCGAAGCCACCTCTTCGCGCGGCCTGTCGCCATGATCGGACAGAACCACCCTTGCGCCAAAACCCTCGGTCGCGCGGCGCTTCATTTCCGGCGCATCGAGCGGCATGACGATGGTGACCGGCACCCCCATCTCGCGCCCCGCCGCAGCAAGGCCCTGCGCGAAATTGCCCGAGGAATAGGCCACCACGCCGCGCGCCTTTTCGGCATCGGACAGGCAGGCGAGCCGCCACCACGCCCCGCGCAGCTTGAAGCTGCCCGCGCGCTGAAGGTTCTCGGCCTTGACCCACAGCCCGGCGGCGCCCACCTGCGCGGCAAGGCCAGGCGCGTCCAGAAGCGGCGTCACCCGCGACGCCTTGCGCGTCTCGGCATAGGCGGCGGCAAGTTCATCCGGGCCGGGAAGATCGGCGCTCATCTCTTTGGTCCCAAAGCGGTTTCGAGATAAGACAGCGCCACGGAAACCGCCGCCGCCCCATCGGGCGCGCCGGTCTTGAGCACTTCGCGCAGGTAAAGCCCGTCGATCAGCGCGCCCAGCCCATCGGCCACTTCGCCGGCGCGTGCGCCTGCAAGCGGCCGCAGCGCCGAGAGAAGGTTCGACCGCAGCCGCCCCTGATAGATCGCCAGCAGCCGCCGCGCCTGCGGTTGCGATTGCGCCAGGACCCAGAAGTTCAGCCAGGCCCCCACCGCCTCGCGCCGGAAATTGCCCGGGCTGAACGAGGCCCGCAGAATCGCCCGCAACCGGCCTTCCGGCCCTTCGGCCACCGCCAGCGCGCCGCGCACCTCGGCGCCGTAAAGCGTCAGGATATGGCGCATCGCCGCGAGGAACATTTCTTCCTTGGACCCGAAATAGTGATGCGCCAGCGCCGCCGACATCCCGGCCCGCTTGGCGATCTGGCTGACGGTCACGTCCAGAGACCCGGCCCGCCCGATCTCGACGATCGCGGCTTTGACCAGGGCCTCCTTTCGGATAGGCTCCATCCCAAGCTTCGGCATATCGGGCACTCAACAATTTGCTTGCTTTTCCGGTGAAGCACGAAGTTTATTGACTCGTCAATCAACAAAAAATGACAGGGGGATTCCATGTCTGTTCGTTCCGCTCTTCTGGCCAGCGCCGTCACCTTCGCCCTGGCCGGGTCGGTTTTTGCCGAAGGCTGCGACAAGATCGTCTTCTCGGATGTGGGCTGGACCGACATCACAGCCACCACCGCCGCCACCAGCCTTGTCCTGAATGCGCTTGGCTATGAGACCGAGACCAACATCCTGTCCGTTCCGGTGACCTATGCCGGTCTGGCCGAAGGCGATATCGATGTTTTCCTGGGCAACTGGATGCCGACGATGGAGGGCGACATCGCGAGCTATCGCGAGGCCGGCACCGTGGACACCGTGCGGACGAATCTTGAAGGCGCCAAATACACGCTTGCCACCAACGAGGCCGGTGCCGCGCTGGGGATCAGCGATTTCAACAATATCAAGGATCATGCGGCCGAGCTGGAAAGCAAGATCTACGGCATCGAGGCCGGCAATGACGGCAACCGCCTGATCCTGGACATGATCGGCGCCGACAAGTTCGGCCTGGGCGGGTTTGAACTGGTGGAAAGCTCGGAACAGGGAATGCTGGCCGAGGTGGAGCGTCACACCTCCGACAGCAAGCCAATCGTGTTCCTGGGCTGGGAACCCCACCCGATGAACGCCAATTTCAAGCTGACCTATCTGGCGGGCGGCGATGATGTGTTCGGCCCGGATTTCGGCGGCGCGATCGTGGCGACCAATACCCGCAAGGGCTATGTCACCGAATGCCCGAACACCGGCAAGCTGCTTCAGAACCTCGTCTTCTCGCTGAAGATGGAAAACGAGATCATGGGCGCGATCCTGAACGACGGTACCGATCCCTCGGCGGCCGCCAAGACCTGGCTCGCGGCCAATCCCGACACATGGACCCCCTGGCTTGACGGCGTCACCACCAAGGACGGCGGCGACGCCAAGGCTGCGGTCGAGGCGGCGCTGAAGTAAGCCCGCACCGGCATAGCCGGGCGGCCCAAAAGCCCCCGGCTGGCCGCGGCCTTCCTGTGCCGCGGCCCGTTCCCCCTGCCCCGCATCCGAAGGACCGGCATGGACTGGCTAGAGATTCCAAAAATTCCCGTCGGTTGGGCGGCAAAGGTTGTCGTCGACTGGTTGAAGGAACATGCACGCTGGCTGTTTGACGGCATCAGCTCCGGGCTGGACTGGCTGATCGACGGAAGCCTGGCCGTGCTGCAATATCCCCATCCCATGGTGCTGATCGCGCTGTTCGTGGCGCTGGCCTGGTATTTGCAGCGGTCGTGGAAGATCTGCCTGCTGGTGCTGCTGGGCTTTCTGTTCATCCTCAACCAGGGCTACTGGAAGGCCACGACCGAAAGCCTTGTCCTGTTGTTCTATTCCTGCCTTCTGTGCATGGCCCTGGGCGTGCCCATCGGCATTGCCGCCGCGCACCGACCCAAGCTCTATGCCGCCATGTCGCCGGTGCTTGACCTGATGCAGACGCTGCCGACCTTCGTCTACCTGATCCCCGCCGTCGTCTTCTTTGGCCTTGGCATGGTGCCGGGCCTCTTGGCGACGGTGATCTTTGTCATCCCCGCGCCGATCCGCCTGACGGTTCTGGGCATTTCCTCGACCCCGCAGGCGCTGGTCGAGGCGGCCACCGCCTTCGGCGCCACCCCGCAGCAGAAGCTGTGGAAGGTCGAATTGCCCTGGGCGCTGCCGCAGATCATGGCCGGGCTGAACCAGACCATCATGCTGTCGCTGTCGATGGTCGTCATCGCCGCCATGGTCGGCGCCAATGGCCTTGGCATCCCGGTCGTGCGGGCGCTGGGGCAGAACAACACCGCGCTTGGCTTTGAATCGGGCTTCGTGATCGTGGTTGTCGCAATCATGCTGGACCGGCTGCTGAGGGTGTCGCGGAAATGAAGCTCTCTTCCCGTCCGGCGGTCGAGTTCGACCGCGTGTCCATCGTCTTCGGCGACAACCCCGACCGCGCCCTGCCCTTGATGGACGAAGGTCTGTCGCGGGCCGAAGTCCAGCAGCGCACCGGGCAGGTTCTGGGCGTGCATGATTGCAGCCTGACCGTGGCCGAAGGCGAGATCCTTGTGCTGATGGGCCTGTCGGGCAGCGGCAAATCCACGCTTCTGCGCGGGGTGAACGCGCTGAACCCCGTGGTGCGCGGCGAGGTGCGTGTCAGCGACGGCGAGAAGATGGTTTCGGTCACCCATGCCGATCCGGCCACCCTGCGCCAGTTGCGCGCCACGCGGGTGGCGATGGTCTTCCAGCAATTCGGCCTGCTGCCCTGGCGCACGGTGCGCGAGAATGTCGGGCTGGGGCTCGAACTGGCCGGCATTTCCCCCGCCGACCGTCGCGCCCCGGTGGACGAACAACTGGCGCTGGTGAACCTGTCGCAATGGGCCGACCGCAAGGTGGGCGAATTGTCGGGCGGGATGCAGCAGCGCGTGGGCCTTGCCCGCGCCTTTGCCACCAAGGCGCCGATCCTGTTGATGGACGAGCCCTTCTCGGCGCTGGACCCGCTGATCCGCTCGAAATTGCAGGACGAGCTTCTTGACCTTCAGGCTAAGCTGAAACGCACCATCATCTTCGTCAGCCATGATCTGGACGAGGCCTTCAAGATCGGCAACCGCATCGCGTTGATGGAAGGCGGGCGCATCGTGCAATGCGGCACCGCACGCGAGATCATCGCCAATCCGGTCTCGGAATATGTGGCCGATTTCGTGGCCCATATGAACCCGCTGGGCGTCTTGACCGCGCGCGACGTGATGGCGCCGGGCACGGCAGAGGGCGCGGCCGAGGTCGAGGCGGAAACCTCGGTCAAGGCGGTGATGGAGCGCTTTCAGGCCGGGGCCGAGGCCTTGCGCGTCACGGAAGGCGGGCACGGGATCGGGGTCATCCGCGCCGCCGATGTGATGGGCAAGCTGTTGAATCCGCGCGGCTAATCCCAACCCCTGTCGGCGCGGCGCGCATCTTCCTGCGCCGCGCCCGGACCCTCAGCCCTGCGCTGCTTTCTTGGCGGCGGGCTTCTTGGCGGCGGGTTTCTTCGCCGGGGCCTTCTTGGCCGCCGGCTTGGCCGCCGCCTTCTTCGCCGGTTTCTTGCCGGACTTACCGGCCTTTTCGGCGATCAGCGCCAGCGCCTCTTCCAGCGTCACCGCCTCGGGAGCCAGTTCCTTGGGCAGGGTCGCATTGACCTTTTCCCATTTCACATAAGGCCCGTAGCGGCCCGGCATGACCTGCACCGCGCCGCCA
This sequence comes from Fuscovulum sp., assembly GCA_041916535.1. GTDB lineage: Bacteria > Pseudomonadota > Alphaproteobacteria > Rhodobacterales > Rhodobacteraceae > Pseudogemmobacter. Next base: position 133,043 of record JAYRZG010000013.1, read on the forward strand.
TCGGGATGGTCACCCAGAACCTTCAGCGGCTCTGCCGCCGCCCCGCGCGCGCCCTTGCCACCGCGCGCGGCCTTTTGGGCCAGCACCTCGACCGCGCGGTTCATGCCGATGGTGAAGACCTCTTCGACATCGGGAATATTGGCATAGACCGTGCCGTGCTTGACGTAAGGACCGAAGCGGCCGATTCCGGCCTCGACGGCCTGCGCATCCTCGGGGTGATTGCCGATCAGGCGCGGCAGAGCCAGCAGATCAAGCGCGCGGTCCAGCGTCAGGCTGTCGGCCGACCAGCCCTTGGGCAGGCTGGACCTGCCGGGCTTGGGCTGGGCCTCGGTGGCCTCGCCGCGCTGGATATAGGGGCCAAAGCGCCCGGCGCGCAGCGTGATGTCATTGCCTGCCGCATCCTGCCCCAGCACCCGCCCATCGGCCGAGCCGCCTTCGGCATCACCGCCCAGGGGCCGCGTGTAGCGGCATTCCGGGTAATTGCCGCAGCCGATGAAGGCCCCGCCGGACCGTGCGGTCTTCAGATGCAGCCGCCCCGAGCCACAGGTCGGGCAGACGCGCGGATCGCCGCCATCGGCGCGCGGCGGATACAGATGCGGCGCCAGAAAATCGTCAATCTTTTCCAGCACCTCGCCGATACGCAGATCGGCGGTTTCCGCTACGGCGGCGGAAAAATCGCGCCAGAAGCGGGCGAGGACTTCCTTGTAATTCCGCTCGCCCGCCGAGACATCGTCCAGTTCCGTCTCAAGATCGGCGGTGAAATCGTATTCGACATAGCGGTGGAAGAAGTTCGACAGGAAGGCCGTGACCAGCCGCCCCTTGTCTTCCGGGAACAGCCGGTTCTTGTCTTTCCGCACATATTCGCGGTCGACGATCGTCGACAGGACCGAGGCATAGGTCGAAGGCCGGCCGATGCCCAGCTCTTCCATCCGCTTGACCAGCGTCGCCTCGGTATAGCGCGGCGGCGGCTGGGTGAAATGCTGTTCGGGCGCGACAGACCGCTTGTCCACCGCCTCGCCCTGCATGATCTGCGGCAGGCGGCCCTCATCCTCGCCATCCTCGTCGCGGCTTTCGTCATAGACCTTGAGGAAACCGTCGAACAAGACGACCTGGCCATTGGCGCGCAGCACGACCTGGCCATCGGCGCTGGCGACATCCACAGCCGTGCGTTCCATCCGCGCCGCCGCCATCTGGCTGGCCAGCGTGCGCTTCCAGATCAGGTCGTAGAGCTTGCGCTGGTCATCCTCGGCCCGGATCTTGTCGGGCGACAGGGCCATGTCGGTGGGGCGAATGCACTCATGCGCTTCCTGCGCATTCTTGGCCTTGTTCTTGTACATGCGCGGCGCGTCAGGGACATAGGCCTTGCCGAAGCGGCTTTCGATCTCGGCCCGCGCGGCCATCACGGCTTCGGGCGCCATGTCGATGCCATCGGTCCGCATATAGGTGATGTGCCCGGCTTCATAGAGCCGCTGGGCGGCATTCATGCATTGCTTGGCGCCCATGCCGTATTTGCGGCTGGCTTCCTGCTGCAAGGTCGAGGTCATGAAGGGCGGCCAGGGGTTGCGGCTGGCGGGCTTCGATTCCACGCCTGCGACCGTCAATGTCCGCGAAGTGACAGCCTTGACGGCAAGTTCCGCCGCCTCGGCGGTGGGAATGTCGAATTTCTGCAATTTCTTGCCGCCCAGGCTGACCAGCCCGGCTTCGAATTCCTGCCCCCTTGGCGTGACCAGGACCGCCTTCACCGTCCAGTATTCCTGGGCGCGGAAGGCCTCGATCTCCATCTCGCGCTCGACGATCAGGCGCAGGCAGACCGATTGCACCCGGCCCGCCGATTTCGCCCCGGGCAGCTTGCGCCACAGGACCGGCGACAGGGTGAAGCCGACCAGATAGTCCAGCGCGCGGCGGGCGAGATAGGCCTCGACCAGGGGCGTGTCGATGTCGCGCGGTTCCTTCATCGCCTTGGTCACCGCATCTTTGGTGATGGCGTTGAACGTGACGCGGGCAACCGTCTTGCCCTTCTTGAGACTGCTGGCAAGCGCCTCTTTCAGATGCCAGGAAATCGCCTCGCCCTCGCGGTCGGGGTCGGTGGCGAGGATCAGGCTGTCATCGGATTTAAGCGCCTCGGCAATGGCGCGGACATGCTTTTTCGACTCGGCCGCGACCTCCCAGGTCATGCCGAAATCATGCTCGGTATCGACCGATCCATCCTTGGCGGGCAGGTCGCGGACATGGCCGTAAGAGGCGAGAACCGTATAGTCGGAACCAAGATATTTGTTGATTGTCTTGGCCTTGGCCGGAGATTCGACAACGACGACTGGCATGAATCCCTGTTCCCGATAAGCCTGACAATGGCGGGGCACCATGTGGGGCAGACCGGCGAAATGTCAACCGCAGGGCGCGGAATGCCGCATCGGGCCGGGGGTCCGGCATCCCCGACCCCGGCAGATCAGGCCCGCGACAGAAGCCCGCCGGGGGCGCGGCGGATCTGGCCCTCCAGCTCAAGCGCCAGCAGTTCGGGTGCAAGCTGTGCACTGGGAAGGGCCAGATCGCGGATCAACTGGTCTTCAGCCAGCGGGCTGGGGCCAAGCCGATCAAGGATCAACCGGTGCAACGCCGCAGTCTCGGCCAGCGGGCGGTTCTGCGGCGCGGGTCCGGGCAAGGACGCCTGGCCCGGAAGGCCGGCCTCGGGCAGGACTTCGCCCGTCTCCTCGACCGCGGCCCCAGCATGGCCCAGCACCTCCAGCACATCGGCCGGGCTGCGCACCATTGTCGCGCCATCGCGGATCAGCATGTTGCAACCGGCGGCGCGGGCGTCGAACGGGTGGCCCGGCACGGCCAGAACCTCGCGCCCCTGATCCAGCGCCATGCGGGCCGTGATCAGGCTGCCCGACCGCGCCGCCGCCTCGACCACCACGACCGCATGCGACAGGCCCGCGACGATGCGGTTGCGCTGCGGGAAATGGCGGGTCTGCGGCTGAAGGCAGGGCGGGTGTTCGGAAAGCAGCAGGCCCCGGCTGCGGATTTCGCCCGCAAGCACGGCATTCTCCTCGGGATAGATCACATCGACCCCGCCCGCCTGCACCGCCAGCGTGCCGCTGGCCAGAGAGGCCATATGCGCCTCGCAGTCGATGCCCCGGGCCAGGCCGGAAACCACGACATAGCCCGCCTGCCCCAGCCCCTCGGCCAGACGCCGCGCCATGCGCACGCCAAGGGACGAGGCGTTGCGCGCGCCGACGATGGCGATCATCGGCCGCGCCAGCAGCCCGGCATCACCCAGAAGCCAAAGCACCGGCGGCGCATCGGCAAGTTCGGCCAGAAGGGCCGGATAGCCCGGCGCGCCATGGCACAGCATCGTCGCCCCCAGTTTGCGCGCGGCCTGCATTTCGGCCAGCGCCACGCCGGGCGGACAGGGTTCATAATCGCTGACGCCCGCCGCCCGCGCCACCTCGGGCAGGGCCGCCAGCGCGGCGCGGGCCGTGCCATGTTCGGCCAGCAGGCGGTGAAAGGTTACCGCGCCGACCCGGCGGGAGCGGACAAGACGAAGCCGGTCGAGACGATCTTCCTCCGTCAAGGGTGCAGTGGGGTGTGTGGGGTCCGAAAGCCGACCGTCTGCCATGACCACCCCCGCCTTGTCCGCGACTCGCAGGATGCGCGGATCTGGTTAATGCTTGGTAAACCCAATCGCCCCTCCCCCGTCTCCGGTCGCCACGCCACAAGCCGGGGGACTGGACTTGGCGAAACGCCCGGTCTGGCCTCATGCCGCGATTGAACGCCGCCGCGAAGTTTGATCAAATGGCGCGAGACGGGGCATACCGCCCCAGCCCGAGAGGAATCTGCCATGAAAAACGCCGAAGTTGCCAAGCGCCGCGATGATGCGGTCTCGCGCGGGGTGGGCATGACCACCCAGATCTATGCCGACCGGGCGCTGAACTCGGAAGTCTGGGATATCGAGGGCAACCGCTATATCGACTTCGCCGCCGGCATCGCCGTGGTGAATACCGGCCATTGCCACCCCAAGGTCATGGCCGCCGTGGCCGAGCAGATGGGCCGCTTCACCCATACCTGCCATCAGGTCCTGCCCTATGAGAATTACATCCGCCTTGCCGAGCGCCTGAACGAGAAAGTGCCGGGCGACTGGAAGAAGAAGACGATCTTCGCCACGACCGGCGCGGAAGCGGTGGAAAACGCGGTCAAGATCGCCCGCGTCGCCACCGGGCGCAACGCGGTCATCGCCTTTGGCGGCGCATTCCATGGCCGCACTTTCATGGGCATGACCCTGACCGGCAAGGTCGAGCCCTACAAGAAGGGCTTCGGCACGATGATGCCCGACGTCTTCCATGTGCCCTATCCGCAGGAAGTGCACGGCATCTCGACCGCGACCGCGATGGAAGGGATCACCAAGCTGTTCAAGGCCGATATCGACCCGGCCCGCGTTGCCGCGATCATCCTTGAGCCGGTGCAGGGCGAAGGCGGCTTCTACCCGGCCCCGACCGACCTGATGAAGGCGGTGCGCAAGCTGTGCGACGAGCATGGTATCGTGATGATCGCCGACGAGGTGCAGACCGGCTTTGCCCGCACCGGCACCATGTTCGCCATGCAGGCCCATGGCGTCGCCGCCGACATCACCTGCATGGCCAAGGGTCTGGGCGGCGGCCTGCCGATTTCGGCCGTCACCGGCCGCGCCGACCTGATGGATGCCAGCCAGCCGGGCGGCCTTGGCGGCACCTATGCCGGCAACCCGCTGGGCGTGGCTGCGGCCAATGCCGTTCTGGACGTGATCGAGGCGGAAGACCTCTGCGCGCGGGCCAACGAGCTGGGTTCGCGCCTGAAGCAGAAACTGGAAAGCCTGCGCGCCACCACGCCCGAGATCATGGATATCCGTGGCCCGGGCTTCATGGTCGCGGTGGAATTCGGCAAGCCGGGCAGCAAGGAACCCGACGCGGGCTTCACCGGCCGGGTGCGCGTCGAGGCGCTGAAGCGCGGGCTGATCCTGCTGACCTGCGGCGTCTATGGTAACGTGATCCGCTTCCTGGCGCCCCTGACCATCCCCGAGGCGCATTTCGCCGAAGCCATGGCCATTCTGGAAGAAGCAGTGGCAGCGGCCCGCGCGGGCTGAGGCCTTTCGGCAAAGTTCCGGCGGATTCCGCGCCCGGTCTGGGCCGGAACCCGCCGCAACAGGAAATCGTGATCCAAGGGAACCGCGGGACGGCTGATACGTTTGCCTCATGAAACACCGCTTCACGAGGTACGCCATGAAATCCGCTTTCCTTGCCCTTCCCCTGATCGCCGCGATGGGCCTGTCCGCCTGCGTGGCGACGCCCGAGCAGAACACCGCGGTCGGTGCGCTGACCGGCGCCGCGATCGGGACGGCCGTCTCTGGCAAGGGGGACAAGACTCAGGGCGCGCTGACCGGCGCCGCCGTGGGCGCCATCGCCGGCACGCTGATCGGCCAGACCAACCAGCCCGGCCAGTGCTACTATCGCGACGCCTACGGCAACCGCTACATCGCGGCCTGCTAAGGGTCTGAGTTCCGGGGCGGTGCGCAGGCACCGCCCCGTTCCGCTGCCCCCCGTTGTCTCCCCCGTTGTCTCAAGGATCAAGTCGGTCGTCCCGGCTTGGCATACCTCCCCCGCCCCGTTATGAGGCGGGGGCTTTTCCTTGAGGACACCCCATGACCGAGCCGCCGCTTCGCCGTCAGGGCATCGCCATCGCCGCGGGCGGAGTGCAGCTTGGCGGGCGGCAGGCACTGGGTCCGCTGGACCTGCATCTGACCGAACGGCGCATCGCGGTGATCGGGCGAAACGGATCGGGCAAGACCACGCTTCTGCGGCTGATTGCCGGGCTGGTGGCGCCGGTCTCGGGCCAGGTCACGGTCGAGGGGGCGGATCTGTGGCGCGACCGCAAGGCGGCGCTGCGCCAGATCGGCATCCTGTTCCAGAACCCCGATCACCAGATCCTGTTTCCCACGGTGGAGGAGGAGCTTGCCTTCGGCCTGCGCCAGCAGGGGCAAAGCAAGGCCGATGCGGCGGCAGCGGTGGCGGCCCTTCTGGCCGAGGAAGGCCGCGCCCATTGGGCCGGCCTGTCGACCCAGGCGCTGAGCCAGGGCCAGAAACAGCATCTTTGCCTGATGGCGGTGCTGCTGATGCGGCCCGGCACGCTGCTCTTGGACGAACCCTTCGCCGCGCTGGACCTGCCCACGCAGGCGCGGCTGGCGCGGCGGCTGGATGCCCTGCCCCAGCGCCTGATCACCATCAGCCACGATCCGCGCGGGCTTTCCGCCTGCGACCGGGTGCTGTGGCTGGAAGGCGGCGCGCTGGCGGCGGACGGGCCGCCGGACCGCGTGCTTCCGGCCTTTGAGGCCGAAATGGCGCGGCTGGGCGATCTGGAAGAATGTTAAGCTTGCTGTCACCCGTCGAGACGCCCTTTCACCGGCTTCCCGCCGGGACGAAGCTGCTGGCGCTGTGCCTCTTCACCGCGCTTCTGGTGGTGATCCGCGCGCCCTTGCCGCTTTTGCTGCCGCTTGGCCTTGTCGCGACCCTGTATCTTTGGGGCGGCGGCTGGCCCTTAGCGCGGCACGGGCTGCGGCTCATGCGGCCCATCCTGCCCTTTGTCGTCCTGGTCGCGGCCTGGCACCTCTACTCTGGCAATCCGCGCCTTGGCGCCGCCATCGCGCTGCGGCTGGTCACGGGCGTCGCGGCGGCGAACCTGTTCACCATGACCACCCGCCTGTCCGACATCGTCGCCGTGATCGAGCGGCTTGCAGCACCGCTGGCCCGCTTTGGCCTGCCGCCGCGTGCGCTGGGGCTGGCGGTGGCGCTGGTGATCCGCTTCATTCCGGTGATGGCCGAACGGGTGGCGCGGCTGACCGAGGCCTGGCGGGCGCGCTCGGCCCGGCGGGCGGGGTGGCGCATCGTCCTGCCCGCGACGCTGGGGGCGTTGGATGACGCGGAACAGGTGGCCGAGGCCTTGCGGGCCAGAGGTGACGTAAGGTAATGCTGCAATTGCAGCAAAGGATTTGGCAGGATGCAACTGCCTGTCTGAAAAGGGAGAGAAGGCTGATATGGAACGGAAACTGGCCTATGTGGCGCTTTTCGCAGCGCTGATTGCGATTCTGACGATCGTTCCGGCGGTGACGCTGCCGATTGGCGTGCCGATTACAGCGCAGTCTCTGGGCATCATGCTTGCGGGCGCGGTGCTGGGCGCGCGCCTGGGCTTTCTGGCGGTGGCTTTGTATGTGGCGCTGGGTCTTCTGGGCCTGCCGATCTTCTCGGGTGGCACGGGTGGTTTCGGCGTCCTGGCCGGCCCGACCGGCGGTTTCATCATCGGCTTCCCGGTGGCGGCTTTCGTGACCGGCCTTGTGGTCGAGAAGCTGCGCGCCCCGGTGGGCGTTGCCACCTTTGTCGGCGCGATCCTGGGCGGGATTGTCGTGCTTTACATCCTCGGCATCGCGGGGCTGGTGGTGAATGCCGGCATGGAGACCAAGGCCGCGACCGTGGCGATGCTGCCCTTCGTGCCGGGCGATCTGGTCAAGGCGGTTCTGGCGGCCTTCCTGGCGCAGGGTCTGGCCAAGGCGCGGCCGCAGGGCCTGCTGTCGCGGGCCTGACCCCGCCGCGCCTCTGGCCCGATCACATCGCATCGAACAGGCCGGCCCCCGCGGGGGCCGGTTTTCGTTTCAAAACTGCCCGCGCAGGGCGCGGACGCCCGCGGCAAGGATCGACATGTCGATGCCGACGGCGGTGAAACGCGTGCCCCAGTCCATGCATTTGCGCGCAAAAGCCGGATCGCCGGTCAGGATCCCCGCAGGTTTGCCCGCAGCGACGATGGCCTTCACCGCATGTTCGATCATCGCCACCACCTGCGGATGCCCCGCCTGCCCCGGAAAACCCATAGAGGCCGCAAGGTCAGATGGTCCGATGAAGATCGCGTCCACCCCGTCGACCGCCGCGATTTCGCCAATACGGCCAACGGCTTCGGCAGTTTCCACCTGCACGATCAGGCACAGTTCCGCCTCGGCCCGCGCGACGTAATCGCCGACCGCGCCAAAGCGGCTGGCCCGCGTCATGCCGGAAACGCCGCGGATGCCGCGCGGCGCATAGCGCATGGCGGCGACGATGGCCCGCGCCTCCTCGGCGCTTTGGACATAGGGCACCATCACGGTCTGCGCCCCCATGTCGAGGACGCGTTTCATCAGGACCGGGTCCTGCCCCGCCACCCGCACCACCGCCGACCCCGGATAGGGCGCGACGGCCTGCAACATGCCCATGAGGTCGGGAATGTCGGTCAGGGAATGTTCGGTATCCAGAAGCACCCAGTCATAACCCGCCGTCGCCAGCAATTCGGCCACCACCGGGCCGGGAATGGTGTTCCAGATGCCCAGAAGCTGCCGCCCCTCGGCCAGACCGCGCTTGAAGCCGTTCTCGGGCAGCGCGCCGGTCATGCCACCACCAGCGTCTTCATGCGGCGCAGGGCCAGCAGATAGCCTTCTGTGCCGAAACCCGCGATCACGCCTTCGGCGCGGGACGAGACATAGGAATGGTGCCGGAAGGCCTCGCGCCTGTGGATGTTAGAGATATGGACCTCAAGCACCTTGCCGTCGAAAGTGTTCAGCGCATCAAGAATGGCGACCGAAGTATGGGAATAGGCGCCGGGATTGATGATGATCCCCGCCGAATCCGCCCGCGCCGCCTGAATCCAGTCGACAAGCTGCCCCTCATGGTTCGACTGCAAGGGCTTGATCCGCAAGCCAAGCTCATCCGCCAGCGCCGTGCAGGCCGTGACCACATCATCCAGCGTCTCATGCCCGTAAACCTCGGGCTGGCGCTGGCCCAGCAGGTTGAGGTTGGGTCCGTTCAAAAGGGTGATCAGCTTGGTCATAAGGCGCTCCTTCCCGGGCGAGATTAGCCGGAACCGCGCCGCCTGCCACCGATAAAAAAACGGCCCAGCGTCAGGTGACGCCTGGGCCGTCAGGGAGACATCGGACCCCATCCCCTTGGCGGGGATGGGGAATTCGGGTCAGGCCACCTTTTCCAGCACCAAAGCGGGCTGGATGCACAGGGCGCGGACGACCTCGCGCGTCAGATGCGGGCGGTTCAGGGTATAGAAATGCAGGTCCTCGACCCCGCCTTCCAGCAGGCGGTCGCAAAGCTGGGTGCAATGGGCCAGCGCGTACAGCTCCTCGCGGCCATCGGCGATGGCGCGGGTGAAGGCTTCGTCCAGCTTCTGCGGCACGGCGCTGCCGCAGCGGGTGGCAAATTTCTTGGCCCCTTCCCAGCTTGTGATCGGCAGGATGCCCGGAATGATCGGCGCGGTGATCCCGGCCTTCACGCAGGCATCGCGGAAGCGGAAGAAAGTGTCGGGGTCGAAGAAGAACTGGGTGATCGCGCTGGTGGCGCCCGCGTCGATCTTGCGTTTCAGGAAGGTCACGTCGGCGGCGGTATCGGCGCTGTCGGGATGCGCTTCGGGATAGGCGCCGACGCGGATCTTGAACTTGCCGGTCCTGGCCAGCGTCTCGACCAGCTCGACCGAGGAGGCGAAGCCTTCGGGATGCTGTTCCCATTGCGCCGCACCCTTGGGCGCATCGCCACGCAGGGCGACAATCTCTGTCACGCCTGCGGCGGCGTAAGCGTCAGCGATCTCAAGGGTTTCCGCCTTTGTCGCCGAAACGCAGGTCAGATGCGCCGCGACGTTCAGCCCGTAATTGCGATGGATCGTGGCCACGGCGTCATGGGTGAGCTTGCGGGTGGTGCCGCCCGCGCCATAGGTGACCGAGACGAATTCCGGTTGCATCGGCGCCAGCGCCTGCACGGTTTCCCACAGCCGGAAGGACGCATCCAGCGTCTGCGGGGGGAAGAACTCGAACGAGATGCGCGGGGTGTTGGACATGATGCGGCTCCTGAACTGGCCCTCTTGTGGCAGATTCGGGAATGTGAGACCAATTCATAATCCGCAGCATGATTATGAGATCGCCTCATGTACGTCGAGTTGAAGCACCTGCGCACGATCCGCGCCATCCAGCAGGCCGGGGGGCTGGGGCGGGCGGCGGAAATGCTGAACATGACGCAGTCGGCGCTGTCGCATCAGGTGGCGGCGCTGGAGGATCAGGCGGGGATGGAGCTTTTCGTGCGCCGGTCCAAGCCGATGCGGCTTTCTGCGGCTGGAATCAGGATGTTGCGGGCCGCTGACCGCATCCTGCCCGAGATCGACGCGATGGAGGAAGAGTTCCGCGCCCTGCGGTCGGGCAAGACCGGGCGGCTGCATATCGCCATCGAATGCCATGCCTGTTTCGACTGGCTGTTTCCGGTGCTGGAACTGTTCCGCCATGCCTGGCCCGAAGTGGATGTCGACATCCGCGCCGGGCTGGCCTTTGAGGCGATGCCCGCGCTGAACCGCGAGGAGGTGGATCTTGTCATCTCGTCGGACCCGGTCGAACTGCCGGGGGTCACCTTCAATCCGCTTTTCGACTACCTGCCCACTTTCGTCGCGCCGGCGGGCCATCCGAACTGCGGAAAACCCTTTGTTTCGGCTGAGGATTTCCGCGACGAGACGCTGATCACCTATCCGGTCGGGCGCGACAAGCTGGATGTCTTCACCGAGCTTCTGACCCCTGCCCGGATCGAGCCGCGGGCGCAGCGGACGGCGGAATTGACGGCGGTGATCTTGATGCTGGTGGGGTCGGGGCGCGGCGTCGCCGTGCTGCCCGACTGGGTGCTGCGCGAGGTCAAGGGCAACCGCGATTACGTCACCCTGCCGCTGGGGCCGGGCAATATCTCGAAGCGGCTCTATGCGGCGACTCGCGATGAGGATGTCGCCAAGCCCTATATGGCGCATTTCCTGCGGCTGGGGCGCAGCGAGCCGGTGAAGTTGCAGCGGGGGAATCTTTGAACAGTCAAGAGCTGATAAAGGAACAGGAAGCCATTTGCCACAAGTACGCGGCCGCCCCATATATAGCTGATCTTGCGAAGAAAGTTGGCATCTCGCGCTCAGCGCTGGATGGGGAGCTGCCGCTGAATGGCCTTCGACATCCGCCAGAAAGCGGGACCACCGGCTGGTTTATCTGGGGCGGCGAAAGCCTGTCTCAAGACTCCAATTTCTTTCTGCCGCTGCACGCGCGACATCTGGAAAGCAGATGCCCTCATTGTCTGAAGTTTCTGTCTTTGCCGCCGGGGTGGCGCTTTCTGACCGACGGTGAGTATGACGATGTCTGGTTCGATGAAACTCTGCTCTAGAGGTTGAACCGGGTCGCGATGCGCGCTGCGCGAGCAAGCTGTTGAGGTCGCATGGTTAATTGACCAGGTGGCGGTCTCGGCTATCGTCTTCCTTGCGTCTTCCTTTTGTCTTCCTTTGGTCTTGCCGGCGGGAAGGAGCCGCGACGTTAACCGTCTTGGACGAATCGGGTCGGCACGCTCAGCCGCGGGTGATCCGCAGCTGGAAGCAGTTGTTGCGCGCCGAGCGGATGTCGACGAAGGCGATCTCGGGCCGCGACAGCAGGTCGGCGGCGTAGCTTGCGACCTGGTCGCCGGGGGTGACGCGGCCTGTGCCATAGCGGATGCGCTGGTCGGCCGTGTAGCCCTTGAGCAGGAAATCGGGGCTGCGGGTCAGGATCGGGGGCAGGCTGTCGCCCTGCCCTGCGCCGTCCCAGGCGGGGCAATCGGCGCAAAGGAAGATCGGGCCGGTTTCGGCATAGGGTTGCAGCGCGTCGAAGGGGCGATGGGCGAGGATCAGCATTTCGGCCCCTTCGGGCACGAAATCGAGGCAATGGCGGCAGGGGTTGCCCGCGCCCTCGGCCCGCACCCGCTCGGGCGCATTGCCATAGGCATCGGGGCCGCCCGCGCGCAGGGCCTGAACTTCGGACGTGGGCAGCGGGTGGAAGCGGATCGTGGTCATGGCGGTCTCCTGTGGGCGTTGCGGTCAAGAAACCATGCGGCCTTGCCTTACGGCGATCCGTTTCCTGCGCATTGCGGGCGAGGGGTTGACCTTGGGCTGGCGGGAACGCATCCTGCGGCCATGTCCCGGCTTTTCATCATGGCCTTGCGCCCCGGCCCTGTTTCCGCCCTGCGCACCCCGCAGGGCTGACCCGAGACGCATCACCGCTCAGGTCCGCCCGGAACCCCGGCGCTTTCGCGCGCCGCCCCTTTCCGCAAAACCGGACCTGTTGCCATGAGCCTTCTTGCCGTCAAAGACCTGTCGCTGACCCTGGGTCAGCCCCTTTTCACCGATCTTTCCTTTTCCCTGGCCCCCGGCGACCGGCTGGCGCTGATCGCCGCCAATGGCAGCGGCAAATCGGCGCTGCTGGCCTGTCTTGCGGGGGTGCTGGAGCCGACATCCGGCACGATCACAAGGGCGCGCGGGCTGGTGCTGGCGCCTGTGCCGCAAGATGTGCCCGAGGCTCTGTTGCCCCTGACGGTGACGCAGGCGGTGGCTTCGGGCCTGCCGAAAGCCGTGGCCGAGGAGGAAAGCTGGCGCGTCGATATCGCGCTGGACGATCTGGCCATTCCGCAGGATCTGCGGGCGCGGCCTTTGGCCGATCTGTCGGGCGGCTGGCAGCGCATGGTTCTGCTGGCGCGGGCGGCGGTGGCGGAGCCGGACCTTTACCTGCTGGACGAGCCGACGAACCATCTGGATCTGGCGCGGATCGCCGCCTTGCAGGCCTGGTTGGCGGGGCTGCCGCGCGCGACGGGCGTGATCCTGACCAGCCATGACCGCGCCTTTCTGGAGGCGGCGACGACACGCAGCCTGTTCCTGCGCCCCGAGGCGAGCCGCGTCTTCGCCCTGCCCTATGGCGCGGCGCGGGCGGCGCTGGACGAGGCCGATGCCGCCGACCGCCGCCGCTATGACAATGATCTGGCCCGCGCGGCGCAGTTGCGGCGGCAGGCGGCGAAGCTGAAGAATATCGGGATCAATTCCGGCTCGGACCTTCTGGTGGTGAAGACCAAGCAGTTGACGGAACGCGCCGGGCGGATCGAAGCGCAGGCCCGGCCCGCGCATCGCGACCGGGCGGCGGGCGCGATCAAACTGGCGGCCTCGGACACGGCGGCCAAGGCGCTGGTGACGCTGGAGGAGGCCGAGATCCGCGCGCCGGACGGGCGGGTGCTGTTTCGCAGCGGGCGGCTGTGGATCGCGCCGGGCGACCGGGTGGTGGTGCTGGGGCCGAATGGCACCGGCAAGACGCAACTGGTGCGGGCGATCCTGGCGGCGGGGCCGCAGGGGCCGCTGCGGCGGGCGGCGGCTTGCGTGCTGGGCTATTGCGACCAGATGCTGTCGCAGCTTGCGCCGGGCGAGACGCCCTTCGCGCTGGTCTCGCGGCTGACCCAGGCCGATGCCACAGCGCGGAGCCTGCTGGCCGGGGCGGGGATAATGCCCGACTGGCAGGGGCGGAAAGTGGCGGTCCTGTCGGGCGGGCAACGGGCGCGGCTGGCGCTGCTGATCCTGCGGCTGCAGCGGCCGAATTTCTTTCTTCTCGACGAGCCGACCAACCATCTGGACATCGAGGGCCAGGAGGCGCTGGAGGGCGAGTTGATGGCGCAGGAGGCGGCCTGTCTTCTGGTCAGCCATGACCGCGCCTTCCTGCGGGCGGTCGGCAACCGCTTCTGGCAGATCGTGCCGGGCAAGCGCGGCGCGATTCTGGAAGAGGTGGACAGTCCCGAACCCTTCCTGCGCGACGCGGCCGGGGCCTGACCCTGCCGCCGCGCGATTTTCGCCCGGTGCCGCGCAAAATGCGCTAGGATCGGGCTGTCGCGAGACGGAGGGACGGATGCGCTGCGCAGCCCTGGTCCTGACGGTCTGCCTGTGCCTGCCCCAAGCGGTGCGGGCCGAATGTCGGCTGGCGCTTGCGCTGGCGATGGATGTGTCGCGCTCGGTCGATGCCAAGGATTTCGCGATCCAGACCCAGGGTCTGGCCGATGCGCTGGAGGCGCCCGAGATTCAGACCGCCTTTTTCGCCCCTGCGGGTGACGTGGCGCTGGCGGTCTATCAATGGAGCGGCGAGGCCTATCAGGAAGTGCTGGTCGGCTGGACGGAGATCCGCGAACCGGCCGATCTGGGGCCGATCGTGGCGCTGCTGCGCGGGCTGAAGCCGCCGGAACTGCGACTGAACACGGCGCTGGGGCGCGGGCTGGAATTCGGCCGCGACCTGCTGGACACCGCGCCGGACTGCGACAGGCGCGTGCTGGATGTCGCGGGCGACGGGCGCAACAATGCCGGGCCGACGCCCGAGCGCATCTATGCCCTGGGCGGCTGGGAGGGGATCACGGTCAACGGTCTGGCCATCGGCAGCCATGAGTTGCAACTGCCGGATTACTTCCATGCCTCGCTGATCCGCGGCCCCGGTGCCTTTGTCGAACTGGCGCTGCGCCACACCGATTTCCCGCAGGCGATCCGCCGCAAGCTGCAACGCGAACTGACCGAGGCGGTGGCGGCGCTGGATTGCCATGAGACTGCGGGATTCCCGACCCGATCCTGCCGGATTTTCCGTTGATCCTGTCCGCAGGGGCGGGAAGACTTGCCCCATCCTGCGGGCATTTCCCGCGATCTGATGGAGGCGGGAATGCGCGGAATATTGGCTGCGCTGGCGCTGGTGGTTCTCAACGGCACGGCGGCCTGGGCGGAACGGGTTGAGGTGCGGGTCTCGATCACGCATCAGCGGATGGAGGTGTTCCACGAGGGACGGAAACTGTTCGACTGGCCGGTCTCGACCGCGAAGGCGGGCAAGATCACGCCTTTGGGGATCTATCAGCCCGAATTCCTGTCGCGGAACCACAAATCAAGGCGCTACAACAATGCGCCGATGCCCTTCGCGATCTTCTATGACGGCAATTACGCCATCCATGGCACGGATCAGGTCAAGCGGCTGGGCAGGCCCGCCAGCCATGGCTGCGTGCGGCTGGACCCGAAACATGCGAAAATCCTGTTCGGCATGGTCAAGTATGAGGGGATGGAGCATACCCGCGTGGTGATCGTGCAATAGGGATCGGGCGGGCTTTCCTTTCGCGGCTTTTGGCGCTAGGACGCCCCGCCGGAACCCGAGGAGACGACCCATGCAGGGAAGCGCCAACCTGAACCTGATGATCAAGGCCGCGCGCAAGGCCGCGCGTTCGCTGGTCAAGGACTTCCGCGAGGTCGAGAACCTTCAGGTCTCGGCCAAGGGTCCGGGCGACTTCGTCAGCCGCGCCGACCGCGAGGCGGAACGCCTGATCAAGGAAGAGCTGATGGGCGCGCGGCCGAGCTATGGCTGGCTGGGCGAGGAAACCGGCGAGACGGCCGGGGCAGACCCGACCCGGCGCTGGATCGTCGATCCTCTGGACGGAACCACCAATTTCCTGCACGGCATGCCGCATTGGGGCATCTCGATCGCGCTCGAGCACAAGGGCGAGATCGTCTCGGGCGTGGTCTATGACCCGGCCAAGGATGAGATGTTCTGGGCCGAAAAGGGCGCGGGCGCCTGGCTGAACGACAACCGCCGCCTGCGCGTCTCGGGCCGCCGCCACCTGGCCGAAGCCGTCTTTGCCACCGGCATTCCCTTTGGCGCGAAAAAGACCCTGCCCGCCATGGTGCAGGATCTGGCGCGGCTGATGCCGGAATGCGCGGGCGTGCGGCGCTGGGGCGCGGCTTCGCTGGACCTCGCCTATGTCGCGGCCGGCCGCTACGACGGCTATTGGGAGCGCGAGCTGCAACCCTGGGACATCGCGGCCGGGCTGCTTCTGGTCAAGGAAGCGGGCGGAATGGTCTCGGGCCTGCGCGAGGGCCAGGAGCCCTTGGACGGCGCGCTGATCGCGGGCAACGAGGCGCTGTTCGAACCGTTCCGCAAGGTGATCCGGGGGTAAGCCCTAACGCCGCGGCACGCGGGGGATCGAGCTGCGCGACAGCGTATAGTTCGCCTGCGGATGCGGCGGCTGGCCATGGGTTTCCTGCCAATATCCCCCTGCCCCGCGCCGCAGCCAAAGGGGCAGGGTCAGCGCCAGTCCGGCGATGAAGCCGCCGATATGGGCGAAATAGGCGACGCCGCCCTCGGCCGTAGGGGTGGCCAGGCCCGAGAAGAGCTGGATGCCGAACCAGATGCCCAGGATCAGCCAGGCGGGCAGCGCGAAGATGCGGAAGAAGATCACGATGATGATCAGCACATCGACCCTGGCCCTGGGAAACAGCAGCAGATAGCCGCCCATCACCCCGGCGACCGCCCCCGAGGCCCCGACCATCGGCACCGGCGAGGACGGATCGGGCGCGATCTGCAGCGCGGCCGCGGCAAGGCCCGAGATCAGGTAGAAGGCGGCGAAGCCCAGATGGCCCATCTGGTCTTCCAGATTGTCGCCGAAGATCCACAGAAACAGCATGTTGCCCGCCAGGTGCATCCAGCCGCCATGCAGGAACATATGGGTCAGCAGCGTCTCGTACCCCTCGCCCGCCATCAGCCGCGCGGGCACGAGGCCCCAGGACATGTAGAAGCGGGCCAGGGCGTAATCCGACTGGGCACCGGGGAAATAGGCCAGGAAGACCAGCACATTCGCCGCGATCAGGGCGAGGGTGACATAGGGCCTGCGCCCGGACGGGTTGTGGTCGCGGATCGGAAACATGGCGGCGAGAGTTTCCGATCGCCGCGCCGCGGTCAAGCCTTGCGGCGGCGCGCCCGGGCAGCCGGTGCGGGGGGGTCAGCCCCCCGGCCTGACCGGCGCGCCCCGCCGGGGCGCAGTCAGCCCTGCCCCACTTCGGCCAGCAGGCGGGCATTGCCCCCGGCGGCGGTGGTGTCGATGCAGACATGGCGTTCGAGAAGCGCATGGGCGGCATCGGGGGCGCCGCCGATCAGCGGCAGGATCGGGCCGGGGCGGCGGGCCAGCGCCTGTGCATAGGGGCGGCCCGCGCTTTCGCCCCCCCACCACAGCGCGCCCGAAAAGCCCTGAAGGCTGGCGAGGGTTTCGGGCGGCAGGCCGGGGGCCTCGACCGCCAGGCCGCCCAGGGCGCGGACGGCCTGAGCCTGGGCCAGGGCGGCGGCGGCGCCAGGGCCGAGGCAGAGAAGCGGCGCGCGCGGGCTGGCATGGAGGCGGTTCGATTCGCCGGTGGGCCCGGGCAGGTCGAGCGGTTCGGGGTCGGGCGCGGTCGCCGGGGTGGCGAGACGGGCTTTCACCTCGGCCTCAGTGACCGCTGCGCCTTCGGGCCCGGCATGGGGGGGCGCGGGGGCGCGGGTGAAGCGGGCCAGGTAATGCGGGCCGCCCGCCTTTGGCCCCGTGCCCGACAGGCCCTCGCCGCCGAAGGGCTGGCTGCCGACCACGGCGCCGATCTGGTTGCGGTTGACATAGATATTGCCGGCATGGACGCCCTCGACCACCTGCTGCACGGCGGTGTCGATGCGGCTGTGGAAGCCGAAGGTCAGGCCATAGCCGGTGGCGTTGATCGCCTGCATGACCTTGGGCAGGTCGCCCGCCCTGAAGGTGGCGAGGTGCAGGACGGGGCCGAAGATCTCGCGCGGCATCGCCTCGATCCCCGCGACGCGGATCACGCAGGGCGCGATGAAATGGCCGGTCGCGGGGGTGGAGAGTTCCTTGACGACGCGGCCTTCCTTGCGCGCCGCCGCGACATAGGCGGCGATGTCCTGCTGCGCCTCGGCGTCGATCACCGGGCCGATATCGGTGGCGAGGGACCACGGGTCGCCGAGCGACAGTTCGTCCATCGCGCCGAAGAGCATGTCGGAAATCGGCCCGGCCACGTCTTCCTGCAGATAGAGGCAGCGCAGGGCCGAACAGCGCTGGCCCGCCGACTGGAAGGCCGAGGCGATGATGTCGCGCACCGCCTGTTCGGGCAGCGCCGTGCTGTCGACCACCATGGCGTTGAGCCCGCCGGTTTCGGCGATCAGCGGGGCGGTGGGGTCGATATTGTCGGCCATGCTGCGGCGGATGGCCTGGGCGGTCGCGGTCGAGCCGGTGAAGGCCACGCCGGACAGGCGCGGGTCGCGGGTGATCAGCGCGCCGACCGCGCCATCGCCGGGCAGAAGCTGGAGCGCGGTGGCGGGCACGCCCGCGCGGAGGAGGAGGTCTGTCGCCAGGGTCGCGATCAGCGGCGTCTGTTCGGCGGGTTTCGCCAGAACGGCATTGCCCGCCGCCAGGGCGGCGGCGATCTGGCCGGTGAAGATGGCGAGCGGGAAATTCCACGGGCTGATGCAGGCGAAGATGCCGCGGGCCGGATGGGCCAGGGTTTCGGACTGGCTGGCATAGTAGCGCAGGAAATCCACCGCCTCGCGCAGTTCCGCGATGGCATCGGCCTGAGTCTTTCCCGCCTCGCGCGCCAGAAGCGCGAAGATCTGGCCCGCCGCAGATTCGAAGAGGTCGGCGGCGCGGCGCAGGACCTCGGCGCGGATCGCAGGCGCGGCGGCCCAGGGTTCGGCCAGGCGGAAGACGGTGTCGACATCGGCGGCGCTTGCGGTCAGGGCAAAGCCCACGCGGGCGCCATTCGCGGGGTTCAGGACGGCCAGGCGCGGGCCGCCGGCCATCCGGCCCGCCAGACGGGGGGTGGCTTCGGCCTCGGCTTCCGCATGGGGGGCGCGGGCATCGTCCAGGCGGTCAAGATCGGCCAGATCGGCCAGGTCCCAGCCCTGCGAATTGCGCCGCGCCGGGAACAGGGCCGCGGGTGGCGTGACGGCGGGGTTTTCCACCGGCGAGACGGTTTCCATATAGGTCAGCGGGCAGGCGGCAACCTGTTCGGGGGTCACGTCCCCATTGACGATCTGGTTGACGAAGCTGGAATTCGCACCGTTTTCCAGCAGGCGGCGGACCAGATAGGCCAGCAGGTCGCGATGGGCGCCGACCGGGGCATAGATGCGGCAGCGGGTGCCGCGTTCGGCCAGGATCAGGTCATGCAGGCGCTCGCCCATACCATGCAGGCGCTGGAATTCGTAATCGCGCGGGCCCACGCCCAGGGTCTTGGCCATGTCCAGCACGGCGGCGACGGTATGGGCGTTGTGGCCGGCGAATTGCGGATAGATGCGGTCGGTCATGCCCAGCAGCTTGCGGGCATTGGCGATATAGCTGACATCGGTCGCCTGCTTGCGGGTGAAGACCGGGAAGGAGGCCAGGCCAAGCACCTGGGCGCGCTTGACCTCGGCATCCCAATAGGCGCCTTTCACCAGCCGGACCATGATCTTGCGGTCCAGCCTTGTGGCAAGGGCGTGCAGCCAGTCGATCACCGCGCCGCAGCGGCGGCCATAGGCCTGCACCACCACGCCGAAGCCGTGCCAGCCCCTGAGCGCCGGATCGGAAAGCGTGGCCTCGATCACCTCAAGCGACAGGGCCAGCCGGTCGGCCTCTTCGGCGTCGATGTTGAGGCCCAGCCCCGCCGCTTTGGCCAGGCCGCAAAGCGCGCGCAGGCGGGGGACAAGTTCCTCCATCACGCGGGCGCGCTTTGCCACTTCGTAGCGCGGATGAAGGGCCGAGAGTTTGACCGAAATGCCGGGGTTTTCGCCCACATCGCTGCCCCTGGCCGCGCTGGCGATGGCGGTAATGGCGCGGCTATAGGCGAGATGGTAGCGGCGGGCATCGGCTTCGGTCCGCGCCGCCTCGCCCAGCATGTCGTAAGAATAGCTGTAGCCGCGCTTTTCCTGTTCGGCGGCGCGGGCCATGGCCTTTTCGATCGTCTCGCCCAGCACGAACTGGCGGCCCATTTCCTTCATCGCGCGGGTGACGGCGGTGCGGATCACCGGCTCGCCCAGGCGTTTCATGGCGGCCTTGAGATGGCCGACGACGCCCGGCTCGCGTTCTTCCAGCACCCGGCCCGTCAGCATCAGGGCCCAGGTCGAGGCATTGACCAGAGACGAGGCCGACCGGCCCAGATGGCGGCCCCAGTCGGAAGGCGCGATCTTGTCTTCGATCAGCGCATCCATGGTTTCCGCGTCCGGCACCCGCAGCAGCGCCTCGGCCAGGCACATCAGCGCGATGCCTTCGTCGGTCGACAGCCCGTATTCGGCCAGGAAGACCTCCATCAGCCCCGGTTTCACGCTGGCGCGGATGCGGGTGACAAGGCCCGCGCCTTCGGCCGAGATGCGGGCACGGTCGGCGGGCGACAGCGCCGCCTCGGCGATCAGGCGGGCGACCAGCGCCAGCTCGTCGGCCAGGGCCTTGTGGGTGATCTGCGACCAGGGGGTCGGGGCGGCGGAATCGGGCATGGCAAACCTCTTGCGATGATCCGAGGATACGACCGAATTCGCGGGCGGTTCGCCCGAAGATATGGCATATGGCGGGCGTTACGCCGCATTTGAGGAATGAACCCATGCCGAACGATCTTCCAGAGCTTGACCGTTTCGACCGGGCGATCCTGCGGGTTCTGGCCGCCGAAGGGCGGATCAGCGCGGTCGAACTGGCCCGGCGGATCGGTTTGTCGAAATCGCCGACCCAGGCGCGGATGAAACGGCTGGAGGAGACCGGGGTGATCGCGGGCTATCGCGCGCTGCTCGACCCAGTAAAGACAGGCCAGGCCCATGTCGCCTTTGTCGAGGTGCGGCTGTCGGACACGCGCGAGGCGGCCTTGCAGGCCTTCAACAAGGCGGTGGTGATGGTGCCGGAAATCGAGCAATGCCACATGATTGCCAGCCGCTTCGACTATCTGCTGAAGGTGCGGACCGGCGACATCGCCGATTACCGCCGGGTGCTGGCGGAACGGATCAGCGCCCTGCCCCATGTGGCCCAGACCTCGACCTATGTGGCGATGGAGGCGGTGAAGGATTCGGGCTGAAGCGGCGTTTGCGATTTCTTAGGCTCTTGGGTGGCATTGTCCCGCCGTCTTTGCCGGGAGATGCGAGATGCTGCGGACGCTTTCGATCAAGTCTTACCTGCGGATTGCCAGCGGCTTGGCCATGGCCGCCATCCTGATCACCGCCGGGCTGGGCCTGGTCAGCATGTGGAAAAGCAATGCCGGGCTGCTGGGCCAAGGCAATGCCAATTCGGCGATGCGCGAAAGCATGCTGATGGATATGCTGCATGACGGGATTTATGCCGGCGTGTCCAGCGCCCTGCTGTTTTCCCAGCGGAAAGACGAGGAGCAGATCAAGTCCTCGGTGCAGGAAATCCAGGAAAACACGGCGCTGATGCGCGAGACGCTGGATAAGCTGCAAGCCACGCCGCTGCCCGGCGACCTGCAGGGCAAGGTGGCCGCCGTGGCCGATGACGTCATGGCCTATGTCGCCTCGGCCGAAAAGGTCGCGGGCGAGATCGGGGTGGATGACCAGAAGGCCATGGCCGATCTGCCCCTGTTCTATTCCGATTTCGAGGCGCTGAAACTGTCACTCGGCGATGTGGCAGGCTCGATCGAGACCTATGCCCATGACAGCGGCGCCGAAGTGGCCGGGCTGAACCACACGCTGATGCTCGTGCTGTTGGCCGCCTCGGCCGCGACGCTGCTGCTGGTGACGCTGGGCAACCGGAAAGTGACCGCCAGCATCACCATGCCCATCGACCGGCTGCGCGGGGCGCTGGGATCGGTCACGCAGGGCGATTTCACGGTGCGGATCGGCGCGATCACCCGCGATGACGATATCGGCGCCATCGCCCGCGACATCGACAAGCTGACCGAGACCGTGGGCAGCGCCATGGCCGCGCAGGAAGCGCAGGAGGCCGAAAGCCGCGCGGTGATCACTGCCCTGGGCGAGGGGCTGCGCGATCTGGCGGCGGGCGATCTGACACGGCGGCTGACGCGGCCCTTCGGCGCAGATTACGAACCCCTGCGCCGCGATTTCAACGAGGCGATGGAGCAACTTGCCGGGCTGATCGCCGGGCTGGTCGGGGCGGGCGTGTCGATCCACCGCATGAGCGAGGATATCAGCCGCGCCTCGAACGAATTGTCGCAGCGCGCCGAATCGCAGGCCGCGACGCTGGAACAGACCGCCGCCGCGCTGGAAGAGATGACCGCCTCGGTCCGCTCGGCCTCGGAAAACGCGCAGGAGGTTGAGAAGGCGATGGTCGAGGCGCGCGGCGAGGCCGAACAGAGCGGGCGGATCGTTGCAGGCGCAGTGGGCGCGATGAACGAGATCGAGACGTCCTCGGGCCAGATCGCCCAGATCATCGGCGTGATCGACGACATCGCTTTCCAGACCAATCTACTGGCGCTGAATGCGGGGGTCGAGGCGGCGCGGGCGGGCGAGGCGGGCAAGGGTTTCGCCGTCGTCGCCTCGGAAGTGCGGGCGCTGGCGCAGCGTTCGTCGCAGGCCGCCAAAGAGATCAAGACGCTGATCGTCACCTCGACCGAGCAGATCCATCGCGGGGTCGAGCAGGTGAATGCCACCGGCAGCGCGCTGAATTCGGTCGTCACCCAGGTGGCGCGCATGGCGCAGCTTGTCTCCTCGATCGCAACGGGGGCGGCGGAACAGTCGCAGGGCCTGTCCGAGATCAATTCGGGCGTCTCGGCGCTGGACCGGGTGACCCAGCAGAATGCCGGCATGGCCGAAAAGGTCGGCTCGGCCAGCCAGGAGCTGAACGGCCAGGCGGGCGGCCTGGCCAGCGCCGTGGCGCGGTTCCGGGTCGGGGACGGGCAAGAGGCCGAAGCCGCGCGCCGCGCGGCCTGAGATCCGGCGCGGCCCAGTCCTGCCGCCGCGCGGGGCATCGCCGCCCCCCGCCACATCGCGGCGCGCCCGCATCGTGGTTCGCCGCAGGGCCCACAGCGTTGTCCCGGCAAGACCGGACCCGCCGCCGCATCCCGGATCGCCGGATCGCAGGGCGCCGCATCCGGGGGGGCGCCGCATCAGGGGGCGCTGCATCCCGGGGCGCCGCATCCCGGTTCGCCGCATCGGGGGGCGCCGCGCGCTGCAAAAGACGGCGGCCCGGCGGCGTCAGACCGTGTCAACCTTCAGGCATCACGGCGCAATGCGGGGGAAGGCCTGACAACCGGCGATGCGCCGCGACACATGCCAGGCCGTCCCGCCCTGCCCCGGCCGGATCGGCGTTCAGGCGGCAGGCAGGCGGCAGGCAGGCGGCAGGCCATTGCCGCCCGGCCTTTGCGTCCTTTGGCATCTCCCCTGTGCGAAGCGACAGCCGCGCAAGCCTCATCTTCCGCCGGATGGGTCGCCCGTCGGCTTTGCCCGGAGCATGCCTTCCAGTTTCAGCAGCGGCGCGGCCGCCGCCTGTTCGGATCTTTCCACGACATCGCGGTAAAGCCGCAGGACCGCAGCCCCGGCATCGGTCAACCGGGCCCCGCCGCCGCCCGGCCCGCCGCGCGCGCTGCTGACCAGGGGGTCAACGAAAGCCGCGTTCATCTCTTCGACCAGCATCCAGGCGCGCTTGTAGCTCATCGCCATCTGCCGCCCGGCTGCGGCGATCGACCCCGTCTCGCGGATACGCTCGAGCAGCTCGGCCTTGCCGGGGCCGATCATCGCGCCGTCGAACAGGATACGCAGCTTGAGTGCCGTCATCGGGGGCTCCGCTCTGACCCGAGACGATATTTCCGGAACTGCCTATCGCTGGCAAGCCCAACAGGCCGCTCCCTGGGCAAATTCCCTCTCGACAGGCCCGGACAGCCCTGCGATATTTTTTGCGAAACATATCGATTCAGGAGCCTGTCATGAAATTGAGCGCGCGCAACGTCCTGCCCGGAACGGTGGTCGACATCGCGACCGGGGCGGTTACCTCCCATGTCCGGATCGACATGGGCGGCAGCATCGTCACGGCCGCGATCACCAATGACGCCGTCCGCGAACTTGGGCTGGCGGTGGGGGAAAGGGCCTATGCCGTGATCAAGGCCTCGGATGTCATGGTGGGTATAGATCAATGACCCTGGACGGACCGAAGGCCTGGAGCGCCCTGCGCCCCGGCGAGACGACGACGGACCGGCCGATCAGCGCCGACGCGACAGTGCAGTTCATCGGAACGATCGGCGCGCCCTGGGCTTCGGCACAGGACTGCCCGAAGCAAGGAGACGCGGCGGGCGGCCCGATCTGCTTCATCGAACTTGTCCCGCATCTGGCGCCGGCCCTGTCGGGCCTGCGGCCCGGCGCGCGGTTGCAGCTTCTCTACTGGCTGCATCTGGCGCGGCGCGAACTCTTGCTGCAAAGCCCGCGTTCTGACGGAAACCTGCGGGGCACTTTCGCGCTGCGCTCGCCACAGCGGCCAAATCCGATCGCCTCCAGCCTGGTGCGGCTGATCGATATCGACGGGCCGGTACTGTCGGTCCGGGGGCTTGATTGCGTGGACGGCACGCCGCTTCTGGATATCAAACCGGAATTCGGCCACCTGACGGGAGTGGCGGCATGAGACCCGGACGGCGCGGTCCCCGCCTGACCAGAATGCGCGCCGCGGTGCCGGCGCTTTTCGCGACCCTGCTGCTACTGGCATCTGCCCCCCTTGCCCAAGCGCGCGATGTCGTCGACGCGACGGGACGCACGGTGACAGTGCCGGATGCGCCCGCCAGCGTCTTCGCGGCCGGACCTCCGGCATCCGTCCTGCTTTATGCCCTGAAGCGGCGTTGTTGCGTAACTCACACCTGAGGCATGATTGCCCTTTTCCCCTACTGGGTCAGCCGACGCGAACGATGTCGGCCGTTCCGAGGGCCGAGAAGCGGTTCATGAGTGCGATGCGGATTTGGAT
>JAYRZG010000014.1:0-128532 GCA_041916535.1 Fuscovulum sp.
CCGCAAAGGTCGCAGGCGCCATCACCCCCGTCCCCGGCGGCGTCGGACCCATGACCATCGCCTGCCTCCTCGCAAACACCCTCACCGCCGCATGCCGCGCAAACCACCTCCCAGAACCAGAAGGCCTCACAGCATAGGGCGTCAAAGCCGCATCGGGATTGCAAGCGCCCTGGCGCCGGTCAGCACGGCCAGCGCGCCGGGGCGCATCAGCGCGTCCAGCACCGGGGCGTCACAGCGCAACCCGCCGGTATAGGCCCCGAAGGCAGGCAGAAGGATGCGCGCCTCATCGGCCAGGAAGCAGGGGCGGCTGCGCCCGGCCAGGCTGGCCTTGGGGTGGTAATGGCCCGAGATTTCCAGCCGCGCCTCCGCTGTGGCGATGTGGCGGAAGGTCAGGGCGCCGATCTGCACTTCGGCGCGGTGGCTGCCGCCCAGGGCCAGAGGGCCGGGGTCGTGATTGCCCTCGATCCAGATCCAGTCGCGCCCGGCCATCATGCCCGCCAGAAACAGCGTCTCGGACCGCGGCAATTCATCGGCGGCGGCGAGGTCGTCGAAACTGTCGCCCAGGCAGATGACGGTCGCGGGGGAAAGCGCCGCGATTTCGGCGGACAGCCGATCCAGCGTCACCTGCCCCTCATAGGGCGGCAGCAGCGCGCCGCCGCGCCGGGCCAGCCGCAGGGATTTGCCCAGATGCAGGTCCGAGACCGCCAGCACGCCCCGCGCGGGCCAGTAGAGCGCGCCCGAGGGCATGGCGTGCAGCGTTTCGGGGCCAAGGGTCAGGACATGGTGCATGGGCCCGATCTGCCCCGAAGGCCGCGCCGCTGGCAAGGGCGGACGCGCGCGCTGACGCGCCAAAGTCGCGCCGCTGCGCAGGCGTCATTGCAGCCAGGGCGCAGGTGGCGGCGGCAGGGCGGACAGGCGCGGGCCGGTCAACCCCTCGGTCGGAGGCACGGGGACGGGTTGGGTAACCAGTTCGGGATCGATCTTCTCGTAAAAGGCGTTGCCGCCCGTGGTCAGGACATAATGCATGTTGTTGTAGCCTGCCCGGTAGGTGGCGGTGTGGAAGAACTGGGCATTGCCGATCAGCGGGTGACGCTCGCCCGCCAGAACGGCGCTGGCGGCTTCGGGGATCAATGGCGCGGTCCGGAGGTTCATCTTCTTGGTCATCACGCCGGGCGCGAACTGGTTCTTCTGACCGACGACACCGCAGACATCCCGCGCATAGCGCCCCGATTCCAGCCGGTTCATCACCACGGACCCCACCGCGATCATCCCGTCGCGGCTTGAGCGGTTCGATTCGAAATACATCGCCCGCTCCATACATTCCTGCGGCGTGTGGCGGGGGCCGCAGCTGGCAAGGATCGCCAAGACAAGGCAGGCGCCGACGGCGCGCGGGGAAAGGCGGTTCATGGGTCTGTCCTGCTCGACGTGTTTTTTTACAGTCTAGCGCAGAAAGGCCGCACTGGCTTTCACCTTCTTGTTGGCGGGCGTGGAGAAGCGGCATGGTCCCGCCGAAGGCCCAAAAGCGGGCCGGTCCTCAACGCGCCGGACCGGACAGGGGGACAGGAGCCTCTGCCAGACCTGCCGCCGCCATAAGCGCCTGCGCGGCGCTTTCGGCCAGCCTTTCACGCCCGGCGCCGTGGATCGGCACCTTGCCGGGTTCCAGGAACAGGGGCGCTGCCAGCGGCGTGACGCGGGGCAGGCGCAGAAGATCGATCCGGCCATGGGTGCGGGCGAGCAGCCCCTCGATGCGGGAGAAGTCGATCAGGCCGCGCATCGCCTCGTCGCGGGTGATCTGCAAGAGCAGGTGGTCTGGGTCATAGCGGCGCAAAGTGTCGTAGAGGATGTCGGAGGAAAAGGTTGCCTGCCGCGCGTTCTTGCGGTTGCCCTGATGGTTGCGGGGGGTCAGGCCCGCGATCAGCGCGACGTTGCGGAAGCTGCGCTTCATCAGCGCATTGCCCTGCAACCAGGTATCAAGGCCGTGGCGCAGGGTTTCGGGCGCAAACAGGGGGGCGGGGTCGGTGACCGGCTCCAACCCCCAGATCAGCGTGGCGTAATCGGTGGCGACAAAGCCCAGGGGGGCGAGGCCCGCCTCTTCCATGGTCTTGGTGACCAGAAGGCCCAGCGTCTGCTGGGCATTGCGTCCGGCAAAGCCATAGATGCACAGATGCTCGCGCCCTTCATGTGGAAAGCTTTCCAGCAAGAGCCGCCCCGGTTCCGGCAGGCGCGAGACGCGGGCCTGCAGTGCCAGCCAGTCGGCGGTGTGCTTGGGCAATTCGGGCCAGCTGCCCTGCTGGAACATGCGCAGGATGCGGTCGGAGAGCTGGGTGGAGGTGGCGAATTTCGTGCCGCCGAAGACCGCCACCTTGGGCGGGCGGCCGGGCGCGCGGCTGACCTCGACCGTCATTTCGTCAAGCCCCTCGTAGCGCACGATCTCGCCGCCCATCAGGAAGGTGTCGCCTTGGGTCAGCGAGGCGGCGAAGAACTCCTCGACCTCGCCCAAAGGCGCGCCGCCCCTGCCGCGCAGGCGGACCTTCAGCGTCTCGGTGTCGATGATCGTGCCAAGGTTTTGGCGGATCAGCGCGGCGGCGCGCGGGTCGCGCAGGTGCCAGACCCCGTCGGACAGTTTCAGCCGCTGCCAGCGGTCATAGGCACGCAGCGCGTAGCCGCCGGTCGCAACGAAATCGAGCGTGGCGTCGAAGGCTTCGCGGGTCAGATTGCGATAGGGGCCTGCGGTGATGACCTCGGCGAAAAGCGCATCCGCCGCGAAAGGCCCGGCACAGGCGGCGATCAGAATGTGCTGGCACAGCACATCCAGCGGCCCGTCCGGGCGCGGATCGCCGTCAAGGTCGTGGTCGCGCACGGCTTGCAGCGCCGCCTGGCATTCCACCACCTCGAAGCGGTTGGCGGGCACCAGCAGCGCCTTGGAGGGCGCGTTGTAGCGGTGATTGGCACGGCCGATCCGCTGCACCAGCCGTTTGACGTTCTTGGGCGCGCCGACCTGGATGACCAGATCGACATCGCCCCAGTCGATGCCAAGGTCCAAGGAGCCGGTGCAGACCACGGCGCGCAGCCGGCCCTCGGCCATGGCCTGTTCGACCCGTTCGCGCTGTTCGCGCGCGAGCGAGCCGTGATGGATGCCGATGGGCAGGTCTTCCTCATTCGCCATCCAGAGATCTCGGAAGAAGAGTTCCGCCTGGGCGCGGGTGTTGTGGAAGATCAGAGTTGTTCTGTGGGCGCGGACCTGGGCGAGAATGGCCGGAATGGCATAGCGCCCGCTACCCCCGGCCCAGGGCGGAGGCTCCGCGGTTTCCAGCATCGCGATGTCGGGGTCGGGGCCGGGATCGGCCAGAAGGATCTGCGTGTCGGGCGACAGGAAACGCGCCAAAGCGGGCGGGTCCTCGACCGTGGCCGACAGGCCGACGCGGCGCAGGCCGGGGGCCAGGCTTTGCAGGCGCGACAGAAGCAGCATGAGCTGGTCGCCGCGCTTGGTTTCGGCCAGGGCATGCAGCTCGTCCAGGATCACGCGCTGCGTCGAGGCGAACAGGCGCGGCGCGTCGGGATAGCTGAGCAGAAGCGCCAGGCTTTCGGGCGTGGTCAGCAGGATATGCGGCGGGTCGACCCTTTGGCGCTTGCGCTGGGTGGCCGGGGTGTCGCCGGTGCGGTCCTCGACCCTTATCGCCAGGCCCGCGCCTTCGATGGGGGTGCGCAAATTGCGGCGGATATCGGCGGCAAGCGCCTTGAGCGGCGAGATGTAGATCGTGTGCAGGCCGGGCGGCGGGGTGGCGCCCAGTTCGGCCAATGTGGACAGGAAGCCCGCCAGCGTCTTGCCGCCGCCGGTGGGGGCGATGAGAAGGCTGGCGGGTTCGTCGGCCCGCGCCAGCATCTGCGTCTGATGCGGATGAAGCCGCCAGCCTCGGGTGGCGATCCAGGTGGCAAGGGGGGCGGGAAGGGCCTGCATGCGGGCCAAGGTAGGCGCGCCGATGCGCCGATCAAAGGGGGGATGGGCCGTTTGCGGCGGGAAAGCGTCGGCGCGGGGCTTGCAGGGGCGGGGGCGGGGGCCTAAGGCGAAAGGGATTGTGGTCGGCCCCCGGGGGTTTTGCACCCCCGGCCCCCGCAGAGTATTTTGACCAAGATGAAGGGGCAGGGGGCCGCGCGGGCGGGAGCCCTGCGGATGCGATGCGGCTTTTGTTTCTGGGCGATGTGATGGGGCGGGCCGGGCGCGCGGCGGTGGCTGAGCGGCTGCCGAAACTGCGCGCCGACTGGGGCCTCGATTTCATCGTGGTCAATGGCGAGAATGCCACGGGAGGCATGGGGCTTTCGGCGGAACATGCCAAGGGGCTGCTGGCGGCCGGGGCCGATGTGGTGACGCTGGGCGATCATGCCTTCGACCAGAAGGACATCGTGCCCCTGCTGGAGCAGGAGCCGCGCATCCTGCGGCCGATCAATTACTCCAAACTTGCCCCCGGCCATGGCGCGCGAGTGTTCGACGCGCCGGGCGGGCGCAAGGTTCTGGTGGTTCAGGTGCTGGGCCGGGTGTTCATGAAACAGCCCTTCGATGACCCGTTCAGCGCGATCGAGCCGGTGTTGAAGGCGCATCCTTTGGGCCGGGCCGTCACGGCGGCGATTGTCGATGTCCATGCCGAGGCGACGAGCGAGAAGATGGGCATGGGCCATTGGTGCGACGGGCAGGCGAGCCTTGTCGTCGGCACCCATACCCATGTGCCGACGGGCGATGCGCAGATCCTGTCGGGCGGCACGGCCTATCTGACCGATGCCGGCATGTGCGGCGATTATGACTCGGTGATCGGGATGGAGAAGCTGGAGCCGATGCGCCGCTTTGTCACCGGCATGTCGAAGGCGCGGTTCGAGCCGGCCAATGGCGCGGCCACGCTGTCGGGCGTCTTTGTCGAGACCGATGACAAGACCGGCCGGGCGCTGCGGGTGGCGATGGTGCGGCAGGGCGGACGCCTGCAGGAGGCCGCACCGTGAACCGCCGCGGGGCCATGCCCGCCATCCTGCTGTCGGTCGGGATCGGCTGGGGCGCGACCCAGCCGCTGGGCAAGATCGCCACTACATCCGGCCATGGCCCCTTCGGTCTGATCTTCTGGCAACTGGTGGTCTGCGTTCTGGTTCTGGGCACGATCAGCCTGGCGCGTGGCCGGGGGCTGGTGCTGCGCCGCGCCGCGCTGCGCTTTTATGTCGTGGTCGCGGTGCTGGGCACGCTTGTGCCGAATGCCGCCTTCTACATCTCGGTCACGCGCCTGCCCGCCGGGATCATGTCGATCCTGATTTCGACCGTGCCGCTGATCGCCTTTCCGCTGGCATTGATCCTGCGCAGCGAGCGTTTCTCGTTCCGCCGGCTGGTCGGTCTTCTGCTGGGCCTGGGCGGCGTGGCGATGATCGCCCTGCCCGGGGCGAGCCTGCCGGACCGTGCCATGGTGGCCTTTCTGCCGCTGGCCATGGTGGGACCGCTGTTCTATGCGCTGGAGGGCACCTATGTCGCCCGCTATGGCATGGCGGGGATGGACCCGGTGCAGGCGATGTTCGGTGCCTCGGTCGCGGGGTTGCTGCTGTGCCTGCCGGTGACGCTTGCTCTGGGCCAGTTCTTCTGGCCCCTGCCGCTTGGCCGATCAGAGCTGGCGCTTGCGGCCTCATCCTCGCTTCATGCGCTGCTTTATGCCACTTATGTCTGGATGGCGGCGCGGGCGGGCGCGGTCTTTGCGGCGCAGACCAGCTATGTCGTCACCGGAGCGGGCGTTTTATGGGCGATGCTGCTTCTGGGGGAAAGGTTTTCTCCGATCCTGTGGCTTGCGCTTGTTATCATGCTGTTTGGTGTGGCATTGGTGCAGCCGCGTTCTCCGGCAAGATCGCCGGCGGGGGCGCGCGACCCTAAGCAAGGACTTGAATGTTCGGCCTGACCCTGCCTGCTGAAGCGATGCCCTGGATGGCCCTGTTGATCCTGGTCATCATGTTCGCCCTTTTCGTCATGGAAGCCATGCCCGTCGAGGTGACGGCCATCGGCGGCGCGGCGACGATGATGGTGCTTGGCATCCTGCCGATCAAAGAGGCAGGTTCGATCCTGTCGAATTCGGCGCCCTGGACCATCGCGCTGATGTTTCTGGTGATGGGCGGGCTGGTGCGGACCGGCGCGGTCGAGATGGTGATCGGCACGGCCGAGCGACATGTCGGCGAAAGGCCTGTGCTGACGATTGTGGTGCTTTTCGGCTTTGTCGCCGTGGCGTCGGCCTTCATGAACAACACGCCCTTGGTGGCCGTGATGATTCCGGTGGTGATGCAGATTGCCATCAAGATCGGGATGTCGCCATCCAAGCTGCTGATCCCGCTCAGCTACATGACCGTTCTGGGGGGCATGATGACCCTGATCGGCACCTCGACCAACATCCTTGTCGACGGGGTGGCGCATGACAAGGGGCTGGCGCATTTCGGCCTGTTCGAGATCTTCCCGCTCGGCCTTGCGGTCTCGGTGGTCGGCGGTCTTTACCTTGCGCTGTTCTCGCATCGCCTGCTGCCCGACCGTCAGTCGATGGGCACGCTGCTGAGCGACCGGCGCCGGATGAAATATTTCACCGAAGTCGCCATCCCCGAGGACAGCCCGCTGATCGGGCAATCGCCGCAGGAGATCGACCTCTTCCGCCGCGAGGGCGTGCGGCTGATCGACGTCCTGCGCGGCGATGCCAGCCTGCGGCGCGATCTGGCGCCGGTGCGGCTGGAAGCGGGCGACCGCGTGGTCTTGCGCACCGAAATGACCGAGCTTCTGGGCCTGCAACAGCGCAAGGACGTGCATACGGTCGACAAGCTGTCCTCGGTCAAGACCGAGACGGTCGAGGTGCTGATCGGGCCGGGTTGCCGGATGGAGGGGCAGCGGCTGGGCGATCTGCGCCTGCGGCGGCGCTATGGCGTCTATGTGCTGGCCGCGCATCGCCGCAACCAGAACATCGGTCGGCAGCTTGACGATCTGGTGGTGCGGGTGGGCGACACGCTTCTTCTGGAAGGCGCGGTCGAGGATATCCAGCGCCTGGCCGCCGACATGGACCTGGTCGATGTCTCTCGCCCGTCTATCCGGCCTTTCCGCCGGGCCAAGGCGCCCATCGCCATTGCCGCGCTGTTGCTGGTGGTGGTTCTTTCGGCGCTGGACGTGGCGCCGATCATGCTTCTGGCCTTCCTGGCCGTCGCGGTGATCCTGGTCACCCATTGCGTAGACAGCGACGAGGCCTTTTCCTTCATTGACGGGCGGCTTCTGGCGATGATCTTCGCGATGATCGCTGTGGGCGAGGGGCTGGAGCAATCGGGCGCGGTCCAGATGATCGTCGATGCGACCTCGCCCTATATGGCGGACCTGCCGCCTTTCCTTCTGATCCTGACCGTCTATCTGATCGGGCTGATCCTGACCGAGTTCCTGTCGAACAATGCCGTCGCCGTTCTGTACACGCCGGTCGCGATCAAGCTGGCGGAAAACCTGGCGCTGGACCCGCGACCCTTTGCGGTGGCGGTGATGTTCTCGGCCACGCTGGCCTTCGCGACGCCGGTCGGCTATCAGACCAATATGATGGTCTACGGTCCCGGCGGGTATCGCTTTACCGACTATGTGCGGATCGGCCTGCCGCTGAACATCCTGATCATGCTGGTCGTTTCGCTGTTGATCCCGCTTCTGTGGCCGCTGACCCCCGTTCTTCCCCAGGTGAATTGATGCGCCTTCTTTCTGTCCTTGCCCTTGCATCCCTTCCGCTGTCCGCCTGCGCGGCGCTGCAAGGTCCTGTCCAGCCGGACAGCGTTCGGCTTGACGCGACCCATCTGTCGCTGCGGCTGACCGATGGCACGGTCTGCAAGGTGAACTGGGCGCAGGCGCCGTCGGGCCGGATGGACACTTGCGGCCCGGGCTATGTCTATGCGGTGCATGTCGAGGAAAAGCCCAACATCCTGCGGCAGCTGGTCGAGGGCATCTTCCTGACCCTGGGCGCCGAGGGGGTGCTGGCCCCGCAGGCGGAGGTGGTGATCACCGATCCGGCGGGCAGCGATTTCGTCTTCACCTCGCCCGCTCCGGTCGAGGGATAGGGCCGCCGACCGGCCCCCAGGGCCGGACGCGGCATGGGGGCAGGGGGGCCAAGTCTTGCGCAGATCGACACGTCTTTTCATTGCTGGTGCGATCCCCGTCGCGGTGGCGGCGGGGCTGTTCTATTGGGGAACCCATAACGGCCTGACCCCGGCCGAGGGGCTGACCCAAGCCGATGTGATGAAGACCATCGGGCAGGTCGCGGGCGGCGTGGCCGGTCTGGGCGTTGCGCTGTGGATTTTTGCCCTCTTCCTGCGGCTGCGCGGGCGTTAGGCCCCGGGTCGCGGGGCGGCCGGGCTTGCCAGTTCCCCCATGGCCGGTGTAAGGCAGCCCATCATCGAAAAATGACCGGAGTAAGAGGCCATGGCAGGCCATTCGAAATGGGCGAACATCCAGCACCGCAAGGGCAAGCAGGACAAGGCGCGCTCGGCGTCGTTTTCCAAACTGTCCAAGGAAATCACCGTTGCGGCCAAGATGGGGATGCCCGATCCCGACATGAATCCGCGCCTGCGGCTGGCGGTCAAGGCGGCCAAGGCCCAGTCCATGCCCAAGGACGTGATCGACCGCGCGATCAAGAAATCGCAGATGGGCGATGCGGCTGATTACAGCGAAATCCGTTACGAGGGTTACGGCGCCGGTGGCATCGCCATCATCGTCGAGGCGCTGACCGACAACCTGAACCGCACCGCCAGCAATGTGCGCAGCTATTTCTCGAAGGCGGGCGGCAATATGGGGCAGACCGGCTCGGTCAGCCATGGCTTCGACCGCGTGGGCGAGATCACCTATCCCGCCAGCGCCGGGTCTGCCGATGACGTGATGATGGCCGCGATCGAGGCCGGGGCGGATGACGTCGAAAGCGACGAGGACGGCCACTGGATCTATTGCAAGGTCGAAGACCTCTCGACCGTCTCGGACGCGCTGGAAAAGGCGCTGGGGGAATCGACCGAATCGAAGCTCGTGTGGCGGCCACAGACCCGCACCGAGGTTGACCTCGAGACGGCGCAGAAGCTGATGAGGCTGATCGACCTGCTGGAAGAAGACGATGACGTGCAGGCCGTGACGCATAATTTCGACGTGCCCGAAGCGGTCGCCGCCCAGCTTTGAGCGGATAAGGGAGGCGGGCATGGCGCCCAAGTTCGGAACATCGGGTCTGCGCGGTCTGGTGACCGAGCTGACCGCCGATCTGGTGGCCGACCATGTCCGCGCCTTCCTGCGCGCCTGCCCGACTGGCGGCGCGGTCTTCGTGGGCCGCGACCTGCGCGCCTCGTCGCCCGATCTGGCGGCGGTGGTCGTAGCCACGGCGCGGTGCGAGGGGCTGGATGTCACCGATTGCGGCGCCTTGCCGACGCCCGCTTTGGCCATGGCCGCCATGGCGGCGGGGGCGGCGGCGGTGATGGTGACCGGAAGCCATATTCCGGCTGACCGCAACGGCCTCAAATTCTACACGCCTGCGGGCGAAATCACCAAGGATGACGAGGCCGCCATTCTTGCCGGTCTGGGCGCCGCTCCGGCGGGCAGGGCGGGCGGCTGGTCCGACGGGGCGGCGGCCGCCCCGGCCTTTGCCGCGCGCTATCTGCGGGCCTATGGCGGCGCTTTGGCGGGTCTGCGCATCGGCGTCTGGCAGCATTCCTCGGTCGCGCGCGATCTTCTGATGCAGGTTCTGGCCGATTGCGGCGCGGTGCCGGTGGCGCTGGGCCGGTCCGACAGCTTCGTGCCGGTAGATACCGAAGCGGTCGAGGCCCCCTGGCGCGAGGCGTTCCGGGCTTGGGTTGCGGCGCAGGGGCTGGATGCGCTGATCTCGACCGATGGCGATGCCGACCGCCCGCTGATGGCCGATGAGACGGGCCGTCTGGTGCCGGGCGATGTGCTGGGCGCTCTGACCGCGCAGGCCCTGCGGGCAGAGGTGGTGGCCACCACGGTTTCCGCCAATGGCTCTGTCGACCTGATGGGCGGGTTTTCGGTGCGGCGCACCAAGATCGGATCGCCCTATGTCATCGCGGCGATGGAAGAGGCGGCGGGCGCGCGCGTCGTCGGCTACGAACCGAATGGCGGCTTCCTCTTGGGCTTTGCGGCGCAGGGGCCGACGGGGCCGCTGGCCCCGCTGATGACCCGCGACTGCCTGTTGCCGCTTCTGGCCCCGCTGGCCGCAGCGCGGGCGCGGGGCCTGTCGCTGTCGGGGCTGGTCGCGACATTGCCCGCCCGCTTCACCGCCACGCTGCGCCTGCAGGGGGTCGAGCCTGCGGTCTCGGCGGCATTCCTGTCGCGCGTCGAGGCCGACCCCGCGGCCTTCATGGCGGCGGCGGGACTTTCCCCGGTTGCCTCGGTCGACCGCACCGATGGCTGGCGCGCGCATCTGGAGGGCGGTGAGGTGCTGCATCTGCGCCCTTCGGGCAACGCGCCGGAATTCCGCGTCTATGCCGAGGCCGACAGCGCGGGCCGCGCCGACGAGATCGGCCAGACGGCGCTGGCGGCGGTGGCGGCGGCCCTGCAGGGCTGAGGCCTGCGCCCTGTCGCCGGGGCGTCATTCTCTTGTGATCCGCGCGCGGCATATCTCGCGCGAGCCGCTGCGGACGGGCGCGGCTGCCAAGCGCGGGGGTGCGACATGACCGGGATGATGCGGGCGGAAGACTTCGACACGGCGACGGCGCTGGCCATCCTGCCCCTGCCCCCCGCGCCGCCGGACGATGTGGTTTTCACCTATTCCCATGCCGGCCAGTCGCGCTTTCGCCGCCGCCTGATCCGGCTGATCGAGGCCGCCTCCGGGCGCAACAAGCTGGAGCGGCTGTACCGGCGCTGGCGGCAGCGGCCGCAGGTGGTGCAGGAGCAGATCTTCACCGCCGCCGTGCGCGAGCTGGACCTCTGGCCGGAATTCACCGCCGGTTCCTATGCCCGCGTGCCGCGCGAAGGCGGGCTGCTGGTCGTGGCGAACCACCCGTTCGGCATCGTGGACGGGCTGATGATCGGGCATCTCATCGCGACGGTGCGGCCCGATGTGAAGCTGATGGTCCATTCGCTGCTGTGCCAGCCAACCGAGGCCAAGGATGTTCTGCTGCCGGTGGATTTCGGCGCGGGGGCCGAGGCGCGGCGGACAAGCGCCGAGACGCGGCGGCTGGCGGTCGACTGGCTGGATCAGGGCCATGTCGTGGTGATCTTTCCGGCGGGCGGCGTCGCCACGGTGAAAAAGCCCTTCTCACGCCGGGCCGCCGATGCGGCCTGGCATCCTTTCGTGTCGCGTCTGGCGATGCGTCCGGGGGTGCAGGTGCTGCCGGTCTTTGTCCATGGCCAGAATTCGCGGCTGTTCCAGATGGTCAGCCACTGGTCCTATCCCTTGCGGGTGGCGCTGATCTTCCGCGAGACGACGCGGCGGATGGGCCGGGCGGTGCGGCTGGCGGTGGGCGAGCCGATGGCGATGCAGGGCGAGGAGAGGGGCGGCATCGTCGCCCGGTTGCGCGCCGCGACCTTTGCCTTGAGTGGAGGGCAGGGCCCGGCGGCGAATGACGAGTTCGTCTTTCCCAAGCGCATCCGCTGGTGATCCGGGCGGAAGTTCCATTCTCAAACGCTGTAACTGGCCAATCCTCGGGGCTAAACGCGCGGCACCAGAACCTGTGCGGCCTGGGTGCGGATCGCTGCCGTCAGATCGCGCAGCGCCGGGGCGGCAAGCCGGGTGAACTGCCAGAACAGCGGCACATCCAGCGCGCTGTCGGGCGCGATCTCGACCAGTCTTCCCTCAGCAATTGCCCGTTTTACCAAGGGTTCGGGGTTCAGGCCCCAGCCAAGGCCCAGAAGACAGGCCTCGACAAAGCCCTGAGACGAGGCGAGGCGATGGCTGGGCAGGGTGACGGGCTGGCGCTCGCCGATGGTTTGCCGGGCGACCCAGCGTTCCTGCAACCGGTCCTTCTCGGAGTAGTTCAGCGCGGGGGCCTGCGACAAGGTTTCGGCGGTGACGCCCCGGGCGAACCAGCGGTCGGCGAAATCGGGGCTGGCCGTGGCGCGATAGCGCAGGGCGCCCAAGGCCAGCGTGTCGCAGCCCTGGACGGGACCCGCATGTCCGGTGATCGCCGCTACCACCTCGCCCCGTCGCAGCCAGTCCTGGCTGACATCCTGATCGTCGATCACCAGATCGAAAAGAAAGCCGGGCGTGGCGGCCAGTGCGGGCAAGACCCAGGTGGCCAGACTGTCGGCATTGACCGCAAGGCGAAGCCGCGCCGGGGCGGCGACAAGGCCGGGCAGATCCTGCGCCAACTCGCGCTCCAGAAGCGCGATCTCGTCATGGTGGCGGATCAGGCGCAGGCCCGCCTCGGTGGCGCTGGCGGGGGGGCCGCGATGCAGAACCGGCGTGCCGAGCGCTTCTTCCAGCGCCCGGATGCGCTGCGAGATGGCCGAGGGCGTGACATGAAGGGCGGCGGCGGCCCGGTCGAAAGCCCCATGGTGGTGGATGGCCGAAAGCGCGGCAAGCTGGGCGGAATCAGGCATTCACGGCAATCCGGGGCGATGGGAATCAAAGATCAATTAAGAGCATCTTAACCAGATGAAAGACGATTAACTCGATTATTCTTGCTGCGCCCGCTAGGAAAACAGGCGTTGATTTGGACTGATACTGCATGGGGTGAGTGGTGCTTGAAGCGGCGATTGCAGGTTATTTTACCTCACTCAGTCTCATCCTGGCGATCGGCGCGCAAAATGCCTTCGTGCTGCGACAAGGCCTTCGGCGCGAACATATCGGCTGGGTCGTCGCGATCTGCGCGGGGTCGGATGCGCTGCTGATCGGGCTTGGCGTCGCGGGTTTTGGTGCGGCATCGCATTTCGTGCCCTGGCTGGGCGAGGCGATGCGCTGGGGCGGAATCGTCTTCCTGATCGTCTATGGTGCCATGCGCTTTGCCGCGGCGCGCAAGGGCGGCGAGGCCTTGAAGCCTGCCAATGGCGCGGCGGCGGTGCCGCTGGGCCGGGTGATCGCGACCTGTCTGGTGCTGACCTGGGCCAATCCGCATGTCTGGCTGGACACGGTGGCGCTGCTGGGGTCGATCTCGGCGCAGTACAAGCCGCATGGCCTGGCCTTCTACCTTGCCGCAGCCCTGGGATCGTTCAGCTTCTTTTCGGCCCTGGGCTTCGGCGCGCGGCTGCTGGCCCCGATCTTCGCAAAGCCGCAGGCCTGGGTCTGGCTAGAGATCGGCGTCGGCATGACGATGTGGCTTCTGGCGGCGGGGCTTGCCTTTTCCTAGGCGGCGACGCATGTCCGTGCCATGCAGGCGACGGGCGGAACAGATCTGGGAAGACCTGCGCAGGACGTCGCCTGGATGGTTCTGTCCACCCTGGCCTTTGTGGGCGTGAACGGCATCGTCAAGCATCTGGGCACCGACCTGCCCGCCGCGCAATCGGCCTTTCTGCGCTTTGCCTTTGGCGTATTCGTCTTTCTGCCGATGCTGCCCGGCATGCTGCGCACGGCCTATCCTGCCCCGATCTGGCGGCTGTTTCTTCTGCGCGGCGTGCTGCATGTGGCAGCGGTGCTGTTCTGGTTCTATGCCATGGCGCGGGTGCCGGTGGCGGATATGTCGGCGATCGGCTTTCTCAATCCGGTGCTGGTGCTGATCATTGCCGGGCTTCTTCTGGGCGAGGGTCTTTCGGCGCGGCGGCTGACCGTGGCGGGGGTGGCGCTGCTGGGCGCGGTGATGGTGCTGCGGCCGGGGCTGCGAGAGATCAGCCCGGGCCACATGGCACAGCTTGCCGCGACCCTGTGCTTCGCCGCCACCTATATCTGCGCCAAGCGGCTGAGCCTTGCCGTTCCGGCGGGTGTCGTGGTGGCCATGATGTCCTTTTCCGTCACGCTGGGGCTGTTGCCGATGGCGCTTTGGGTCTGGGTGCCCGTCAGCCTGACGCAGATCCTGTGGCTGGCGCTGGTGGCGCTGCTGGCGACGCTGGCGCACTACGCCATGACGCGCGCCTTTCAGGCCGCGCCGCTGGCAGTGACGCAGCCGGTGGTCTTTCTTCAGATCATCTGGGCAAGCCTTCTGGGCGTGCTGGTCTTTGGCGAGCGGATCGACCCCTGGGTCATCGTCGGGGGCGCGGTGATCGTGGCTGCGGTCAGCGCCAATACGCTGATCGAGGCGCGGCGCGGACGCAGGCAGGCCGCTGTGGTCGCAGCCAGCGCCTCTGTTGCGCCCCGAGCCTGACGCGCGCGCGACGCTCTGACTTTCCGTTAGCCTTGTCCGCCTAGGGTCGCCGGTCAAGGCGATCCTGCGGAGGTTTTCCATGCCCGATGACACGACGATCCTGGGCCTGCCCCTGATCCTTGCCGCCCAGGCGCAGAAGCATGTCACCCATAACGAGGCGCTGACCATGCTGGATCTGGCCGTCCAGCTGGCGGTGATCGACCGCAACCAGACAACACCGCCCGCTTTGGCCGTGCCCGGGGATCGCCACATCGTCGCGGCGGGGGGGCTGGTCGACTGGGCGGGGCAGGATGGCAAGATCGCGCTGATGACGGCGACCGGCTGGCAGTTCACCACGCCGCTGCCGGGCTGGCAGGCACATATCCTGGCCGAAGGGGCCACGGCGGTTTTCAACGGGCTGGCCTGGGTGACGCCGTCGCAGGGGCCGGGGCTATTCGCGCAACTGGGCGTCTCGGCCACGCCCGATGCGACCAACCGGCTTTCCGTGATCTCGCCCGCCGTGCTTTTGAACCATGCGGGCGCGGGGCATCAGCTCAAGATCAACAAGGCTGCGGCGGGCGACACGGCCAGCCTTCTGTTCCAGACCGGATTCTCGGGCCGGGCCGAGATGGGAACCGTCGGCAGCAGTGATTTCTCGGTCAAGGTCTCGGCCGATGGCGTGGCCTGGAACACCGCCTTCAGCGCCGCCGCCGCGACGGGCGAGGTCACCCTGCCGCAGCCCCTGCATCTGGGCGGGCAGGCAAGCGATCCGGCCAGCCCCGCCAATGGCACGCTGTGGCTGAACACGACGGCGGGCGAAGTGCGGCTGCGCGTCGCGGGGGGCACGGTCACGCTGGGCGCGGGGGGAAGCCTGGGGCCGGCGGATTTCTGGTCGGTCGCCCGCTTCGGCTCGACCTCGGCCACGGTCGGGATATTCTCGGGCGCGGCGGTCTCCTCGGGCACCAATTCCACCGCGATTCCGGCGGCGGCACTGAACGGGCTGAACCCTTTTGGCGTCTTCCTGCGATCCTCTGCCACGGCGAACAGCGGTTATCGCTACATCACCACGTCGGCGAGCGACTATTTCGGCGTCACCAGCCGGAAGTTCCGCGGAAAATGCCTGTGGCGCGCGACTGCGTCAAACACGGTGCGGCTGGGCTTCCACAATGCCACCAACAATGCCGACAGCAACAACGGCGCCTATTTCGAGATCGCCGCCGATCAGGTCAGCGCCAAGACGGCGGCGAATTCGGTGCGCACGACGCATGGCACCACCTACACGCTGGCCGCGAACAGCCTTTACACCTTTGATATCGAGGTCGATGCCGCCGCCGTCGCCGCGCGGTTCCGCGTCTATGAGAACGCCAATGCCACGCCCGTGATGGATGTCACCCTGACCACCAACCTGCCGACCGCCAGTGCCAATGCCTTTGGCGCGGGCGTGGTGGCGACCAATTCGACCACCACCGCAAGCGACCTGATCGTGCTCTACGAGATGGGCGTCGGCACTATTCCGGCCTGGCGGCGGGCGGCGGGATAGCGGCTTAAGCACCGGCGGGTTTGACATTCTGCGCCTGCACGGTCTACCTAGGCCCGCAAACACGGCAGGAGCGGGTCATGCGGATTGCAATGGTCGGAACGGGCTATGTCGGGCTGGTCTCGGGCGTCTGTTTCTCGGATTTCGGGCATGATGTGATCTGCATCGACAAGGACCCGCGCAAGATCGAGCGACTGAACAAGGGCGAGGTGCCGATCTACGAGCCTGGTCTCGACGCGCTGATGGCCAAGAACGTCGCGGCCGGGCGGCTGTCCTTCACCACCGATCTTGCGGCGGCGGTCGATGGGGCGGAGGCGGTGTTCATCGCCGTCGGCACCCCGACGCGCCGGGGCGATGGCCATGCCGACCTGACCTTCGTGATGGCGGCAGCGGAAGAGATCGGCCGGGCGCTGACCGGCTATGCGGTGATCGTTACCAAATCCACCGTGCCGGTCGGCACCAACCGCGAGGTGGAAAAGGTGGTCCGCGCCGCGCGGCCTGACGCGGAATTCGACGTCGCCTCGAACCCCGAGTTCCTGCGTGAAGGTGCCGCGATCGACGATTTCATGCGCCCCGACCGCGTCGTGGTGGGCGTGGAATCCGAACGCGCCAAGCGGGTGATGGCCGACCTTTACCGTCCACTGTTCCTGCGCGAATTCCCGGTCGTCTATACCGGCCTCGAATCCGCCGAGATGATCAAATACGCGGCCAATGCCTTCCTGGCCACCAAGATCACCTTCATCAACGAGATCGCCGCCCTGTGCGAGAAGGTTGGCGCCGATGTGAAGGCCGTGTCAAAGGGCATGGGCATGGACGGCCGCATCGGCAACAAGTTCCTTCATGCCGGGCCGGGCTATGGCGGGTCTTGTTTCCCCAAGGATACCAAGGCCCTGGCGCGGATCGGCCAGGATCATGCCGTGCCGATGCAGATCGTCGAGACCGTCATCAAGGTCAATGACGAGGTCAAGCGCCGCATGATCGAGAAGATAGAGGATCAATGCGATGGCAGCCTGCGCGACCGCGAGATCGCGGTGCTGGGCGTGACCTTCAAGCCCAATACCGATGACATGCGCGACGCGCCCTCGCTGACCATCGTGCCCGCGCTGATTGGCGCCGGGGCCAAGGTGCGGGTCTGCGATCCGCAGGGCCGGCATGAGGGCGAGGCGCTATTGCCGGGCGTGAAATGGGCCAGCGATGCCTATCAGGCGGCCAAGGGCGCAGATCTGGTGGTGATCCTGACCGAATGGAACGAATTCCGCGCCCTGGATCTGGCCAAGCTGGCCCGCGGCATGGGCAAGCCGCGCATGGTCGACCTGCGCAATATCTATGATCCCAAGGAAGCGCAGGCGGCGGGTTTCGTCGCCTATGCCAGCATCGGACGCTAATCAGAGCCGACCGAGGCAGGCTGCTGCCAGCATAAGCGCGGTGCCTGCTCTGCTCGACCGGCGCAGGCCCAGCCGGTAAAGCCGCAGGGCGCGGGCCGGGCCGCCCTTGGGCGCATCGAGGAACGCGTCTAATACTTCCAGCGCCTGGGGGGTCAGCAGATGCGCTACCTCCTGAAGCGCCTTGGCCTGCGCGTGCATCTGCGCCCCCCAGGTGCCATCCAACCCCTGCGCCAGACGCCGCCAAGCGCCGCCAGTGCCACCCGACCCGCCCAAGGCATTCGCGCCATGCTGGCGATAGCGCGCCACCAGGGCGGCATCCAGCATCAGCCGCCCACCCGCCCCGGCGACAAGCTGATACAGCCACCAGTCGTGATAGGCGAGGCGCTGCGGCAGCCCCGCCGCCCGCACCAGTTCCAGCGCCTCGGCATTCAGGATCGTGGTATGGCCGCCGAACAGGTTCTGGCACAGGGACGCGGCGAAGCCGGGTTCCGCCGCATTCGCGCTGGACCGCCGAAGGGGCTGCAAGGCCGCATCCACCAGCAGACTTTCGGCCGCATAAAGCAGCGGGCCGTTGCCCGGCGCCGCTGCCATGCGCCGCAACCCGCGTGCTAGCTTGCCTCGCAGCCAGACATCGTCCTGGTCGGCCAGCGCCACAGGACCGGGTGGCAGGTCGGGATGGCACAAGGCTGACAGGAAATTGGCCGCGGCGCCGGATTGGGGGCCGGCGACGATCTGAACCGGATGGTCGCGCGAGAATTCCTCAAGAATCGCAAGTGTTTGATCGTTCGACCCGTCATCCGAAACGAAAAGCCGCCAGGCGGCATGGCTTTGCGCGGCAATGCTGGCCAGCTGTTCGGGCAGATGAGCCGCGCCGTTGCGCGTTGCCATCACGATGGTCACGACCTCTGTCACGTCCCGCGCCCGACCCGCCCCTTGCCTAGGACCCGTGATGGCGCAAAGCGATGGCGCGCGCAATCGTTCAACTCTTGCGAAAATCCGCGACAGATCCCTGAGGGCGGCCCGGTCCCGTTCATCATCTGGCGTTTCCCCGGCGCTATCTGGGGGGGCGGGAACAGCAGCTTCGGGGCAGGCCATGCCGCAATTCACCCATGTCGAGACCTTCAGCACTCTGCCGCTGAACATGATCTCGGGCATCGGCGACATGCTGATCTCCACTCAGGGCGGCAACCGGATGCTCTATGCCGCAACCCGCGCGGGCGGCGGGGTGGTGGCTTTCGACATTGACGGCGCGATGACCGTGGCGGACCAATTGTCCTTCAATGTCACCAGCCAGTTGCCCGTCGCGCCGACGCTGGATCTGATCCAGGTGAGCAGCCTGCCCTATCTGGTGGTCAGCGGCGCAAACCAGACCACGCTGGTCAGCTACCGCATCGAAGGGGCGGGCACGATCGGCGGGGCTTTCCGGCCCCCGGGCGGGCCTGTTGGCGTGACATCGGCGCAAGAGGTGGTGGTGCTGGGCGGCAGCACCTATGTCTATGCCGCGCGGGCCAATGACGGCTCGATCTGCGCCTATCGCATGGCTGGCAATGGCACGCTGACGCTGGTGCAGGATCTGGCGCTGGGCGATGACAGTCAGGGCGTCAACATCACCAACATGACCCGGATCACGGTCGGCGGCAGCCAGTTTCTGGCCGTGACCTCACCCGCGACCGACAGTGTTTCGCTGTTGCGCGTCGGCACGGATGGCACGCTTGGCCTGGCCGACAGGATCGGCGCGGCGAATGGCCTGGGCATCGCGGATCCGGGCGCGGTCAAGGCGCTGACCGCCTATGGCACCAGCTTTCTGGTCGTCGGGTCGGGCGCGTCCTCCTCGCTGACGGTGCTTGCGATTTCGGAAACCGGCGCTCTGTCGCTGCGCGATCATCTGATCGACACGCTCGACACCCGCTTCCAGGGGGTGGGCGCGGTCGAGACTTTCACCTGCAACGGCCGTCCTTTCGTGCTGGCGGGCGGGGGCGATGGCGGGCTCAACCTCTTTGAGCTTCTGCCCGACGGTCGGCTTGTCCTGAGCGCGCAGATCCTCGACACGCCCGGGATGGCGCTGGAGGCGATTACCGCGCTGGCGGTGCAGCCGACGGTCGCGGGGATCGAGATCTTCGTGGGCGGCGAGGGCGGCGGCATCACCCGCCTCGCTCTGGCGCTGACCGCGCTGGGCGCGCCCCTGCTGGGCTCGGCGGCGGCGGATGACCTGGCCGGTGGAACCGCCGACGATCTGATCTGGGCCGGGGCGGGCGACGATCTGCTTCGTGGTGGGGCGGGGGATGACATCCTGGCCGACGGAACTGGCAGCGATCAGCTTTACGGAGGGGCAGGGGCCGATCTTTTCGCGCTGGCCGCTGATGGCGCGGCGGACGCGATCCGCGATTTCCAGCCCGGGATCGACCGGCTGGATCTTTCGGGCTGGGCACCGCTTCTGGATCTGTCCGAACTGGCTGTGACCTCGACCGTCTGGGGCGCGCGGGTCACATACGGGACAGAAATTCTGGACATCTCCAGCGCGAACGGCCTGCCGCTCAGCCTTGCACAGGTGCAGGCAGCATTGCCCCTTGCGCTTTGGCACGCCAGGTCCGTGATTGTGACGAGCACTGGCGCCTTCCTGGGGACGCCGTATGGCGACTATGTCGGGGGCAGCGCAAATGCCGACACTTTCCTCGCAACACTTGGAAATGACACGATCCATGGCGATGCGGGCTTTGATACGATCGAGTATTCGGCGATCGGGGAACCAGTCGATGTCGATCTTCTCAACGGCGTCGCGGCCTTTGCCAGCGGATCGCGGCAGGTCTATTCGGGGGTCGAAGCGCTTGTCGGCTCGGCTTTCGGCGACACGCTTCGGGGCGGCAATGCGGCTGACGGGCTTACGGGCGGCGGGGGAGGCGATCTTCTGGCCGGGCGCGGCGGAAATGACTCTGTTGCCGGTGGCGTCGGTGACGA
The DNA here is from genome assembly GCA_041916535.1 of Fuscovulum sp. GTDB lineage: Bacteria > Pseudomonadota > Alphaproteobacteria > Rhodobacterales > Rhodobacteraceae > Pseudogemmobacter. Next base: position 20,095 of record JAYRZG010000014.1, read on the forward strand.
TACGCTGGACGGCGGCGCGGGGGCGGACGTTCTGGATGGTGGATCGGGCAACGATCTGGTGACCTACTTGAACGCGACAGGGGCGGTGCGGGCCGATCTTTACGCGCCTGCCTGGACTTGGGGCGATGCGGGTGGGGATATCTTCATTGGCATCGAGATCCTGGCCGGGTCGAGTTTCGGTGATCAGCTTCTGGGCGACGCCGATGCCAATACGATCCTTGGCATGGCGGGAAATGACTATCTTGTCGGTCGTGCAGGGAATGACACGCTCGATGGCGGCGATGGCAATGACAGTCTTGCCGGAGGGCCGGGCGCCGATCTGATGATCGGGCAGCAGGGTACTGACCTGGCCTATTACTGGGATGCCATGGCGGGCGTCCGTGCCGATCTCTACGCGCCCGCCTGGACTTGGGGCGATGCAGCCGGGGATCAGTTCCAAGGAATCGAAAATCTGGCCGGCACGAATTACAATGACCAGTTGCTCGGCGATACGTCAGCGAACTGGATCAGCGGTCTTTGGGGGGACGATTACCTGGTCGGTCGGGCCGGAGACGACCAGTTGCTCGGCGGCGGCGGCAGCGACACGCTGGATGGCGGCGCGGGCAATGACAGCCTGTCAGGCGGTTTGGGCGCGGATCGGTTCTACGGTGGTGAAGGAATTGACCTGGCCTATTTCTGGGACGCGACCGGCCCGGTCCGCGCCGATCTTTTGTCGCCCTCCTGGACTTGGGGCGAGGCCGCGGGTGACACGTTTCAGGCTGTCGAACAGCTTGCCGGGTCCAAATTCGGAGATCAACTTCTCGGGGATCATGGCGCGAATTGGATCAGCGGACTTGATGGCAACGACCACCTCGTCGGGCGCGGCGGCGCCGACACGCTTGTGGGCGGGGCGGGGGCGGATACTCTGGATGGCGGAGCGGGGACGGACTGCTTTGTTTTCGATGGTGGCAATGACCGCATCCTGGCCTTTGCCGTGGGTGAGGATCGCCTTCGCCTCGATCCACTTTTTTCCGATAGCAGCCCAGCCGCAATCGCAGCTTTGCTTCAGGCTGCGGTCGCGAATGTGAACGAGAACAGCGTCACCCTGGTGTTCGGTATGGGAAACAGCCTTTGCATCCTAGGTCTGTCCGACGCTCAGGCGCTTGTCGGCAGTTTCGATCTGGCGTGATGGGTGGGGCGATCCGGTCGGCCCCTACCGCACCACCATATTCTTGTTGTGATAGCGGATCGCTTCCTCGATATCTTCGAACCAGATCAGTTGGCCTTGCTCCAGCACGATCGCCTTGGTGCAAAGTTCGCGGATCGAGGGCATACTGTGATTGACCACGATCGCTCCGGCATTCTTCATGCGCTCGCGGAACAGGTCATGCGATTTCTGCCGGAAGGCGGCGTCGCCGACGGCAGTCACTTCATCGACAAGGTAGGTGTCAAAGGCGATGCCCATCGAGATGGCAAAGGCCAGGCGCGACACCATGCCCGAAGAATAGGTCCGCAGGGGCAAGTTGAAATGCGAGCCAAGCTCGGCGAAATCTTTAGCGAAGGCGACCAGTTCATCGCTGTCCACGCCGTAGATGCGGGCGACATAGCGCGCATTCTGGCCGCCGGTCAGATCAGGGTGAAAGCTGCCCGCAAAGCCGACAGGCCAAGACACCGACCCTTCGACAACGATCTTGCCCGAGGTCGGGGCCTGAGTACCCGCGATCATCCGTAGCAATGTCGATTTACCGGCACCGTTGCGGCCCAGAAGGCCGATCGAGGTATTGGCGGGCAGGTTCAGGGTGACGTTCTCGATCACCGTCTTGCGCACGCCTTCAAGCTCGTAGGTCTTGGTCAGATTGACCAGCCGGATCATGGAATGCGTCCTTGCTGACGGACTAGCGCCGGTCGCGCAGAGAATAATAGATCAAGGTGCCAATCGACCAGAGCATGACCAGAAAGGCCGAAACGATGGCAAACAGCGTTCCGCGTTCCGGGAAGCGCGAGGTCTCGGCCAGTGTCGGCGCGGTATGGGCGGCAAGATAGCGGCTTTGCCGGCTTGCCTCGGCCCGCGCCACCTCATAGGCGGTTCGTGCGGCCTGATAGGCGGTTTCGGCAAAGACCCGATCGGCGGTCAGCGCCTCAAAGGTCGCTACGATGGCGACATAGGCTTCCTTGCTGTCGCCTTGCGACCCGTCACCCATCTTGCCGCGTTCTACCTGGATACGGTCTTCGATCACCTTGATCCGGCGTTCGGCGGGCGGGATGCGCGGGTCATTGGGGGTCGAGGTTTCCTTCAGCACGTCAAGCTCGATCAGCGAGGCAGCCAGTTCCTGTTGCAATGACCCCAGGATCGTACTCTGTGCGACAAGATCAGCCGCCGGATCGACGAACTGGTTCTTGTTGCGGAATTCGGTCATCTTGTTGCGGATTTCGATCAGGTCGGCCCGCGTCTTGTCCATCTCTTCCCGCGCAAAGCGCACAGTGTCCTGCGCGGCGATGTCGTTCAGCTGGTTGATCATCACTGTCGACTCGTCGAAGATCGCCTGGGCGATGCGCTGGGCGTCTTCCGGCGTGAAGGCCAGCACGCGAATTTCGATCAGATGGGTGGTGCTGTCATAGGATACGCTGACCATGCGCTCCCAATATTCGACAAGATCCTCTATCGAACCCGTGGTGTCGAAGGTGAAATAGGGATCACCTTCCGCCTTGGACCAGATCGCCCGCAGATCCAGCTCTTTGTCGATCGCGGCGACAAGCTGCTGGCCGGAAAGATAAGTGTAGATGATGTCCGTATCGGCTGAGCTGGACCCCGAAAGGCTGGAAAGACCGCTGAGAAGCGACAGCCCGGGGGTTGTCCCTTCGCGATGGACCGAGAAGCCCAGCGTCGAGGCATATTGATCGGCCGCCCTGGTCCAGAGATACCAGGCGGCCACCAGCGCGGGCAACACCACCAACACGACGAAACTGATCATCAGCCCGAAATGGCGCCGCCGCATCCGGCTGGACGAAGCTGGCGGCAAGTGGCGGATTGCGCCCGGTTCGTCGATGACGGGCACGGTAACCGCGGGCGCGCGCAGGACCGGTGCGACCTGGTGGGCGGCAGCGGGAAGGTGACGCAGGGGCGGTGGTCCGGGCGGTTTTGCGGCGCCTTGCCGCGACACGACGATTGACAGCGCCGGGGTGTCGGTGCGTGGCATGGACATCGTCGGACCAGAAAGTCTGCCAACAGATCCTGTCAAGGCAGGCTTGTCGGACATCTCTCCCGATTGGGCAATACGTTCAACCAATTCAGCTCTCTGCCCGATAGTGCAATCTTCGGTCTGCCCGGAAGGCGGATCGTCCGCCCCAGACTAGCATCCCCTGTCGCAAATGCTAGTGCCTGCCCACGCGCCCAGATTGTGTTGCGCGCTTGCCCGCTGGCGGCGGAGGGTGGTAGATGGCGGCAGGGCAGCGTCAGGAAGGCCCATGGGCAGCAGTTTCACATACGCGCAGGCCGCAAGGCCCCGGATCGTCAGGCAGCGGCGTTTCGCCAGTCTGCGCTCGATCTTCGCGCTGATGCTGCGTGAGATGGCGTCCACCTATGGCAAGTCCCCGGGGGGGTATTTCTGGGCGATTTTCGAGCCGGTCGTCGGCGTGGCTATTCTGACCTTCGCCTTCTCGTTCCTTTTCGCCAAGCCGCCCATCGGCACCAGTTTCGAGCTGTTCTATGCCACCGGAATGCTGCCCTTCGCGATGTTCACCACCATCGCAAACCGGGTGGGGACGGCGCTGGTCTTCTCAAAGCCGCTGCTCACCTTTCCGGCGGTGACCTTCGTCGACGCGATCGTCGCGCGGTTCCTGGTAAATGCGCTGACAGAGCTGATGGTTTTCGTTCTGGTGATTTGCGGCATTATCTTCTTTTATCAGACGCGCGCCGTGCCCGACATCGGGCATATCGTTGAAAGCCTTGCGCTGGTCAGCCTGTTCGGTCTGGGCCTTGGCACGCTGAACGCCTATCTCTTCATGCGCTTCCACATCTGGCATGTGGCCTGGTCTCTGATTTCTCGCCCGCTTTTCATCATTTCGGGCGTGTTCTTCATGTATGACAAGCTGCCCGCCGATTTGAAGGTATGGCTGTGGTACAACCCCCTGGTCCATTGCGTCGGTCGCATGAGGGCGGGCTTCTATCCCAGCTACGATGACCACTATGTCTCGACAGCCTATGTCTGTGGTGTATCGCTCGTCCTGCTTCTGAGCGGCCTGTTCCTGCTCCGGCGGAATGCGAAGGGTCTGCTGCACGAAGGCTAGCGTCTTCATCACATACCGCCGGGGTGACCTGCGTTTCAGGCGATGATCGTGTCGCCGCCACCGCCCTGCGCGGGCAGAAGCACAAGGCTTTCATAGCCGAACTGACTGACTTTCTTGATCTGCACGCCGGAATAGTGCTGGCCGATGAAATCGCTGAGATAGCTCAGATAGCGACGGTGATAACCGATATGGCAAAGCGCCAGCTTGTTCGCGGAGTAAGCGAGCGGCACATATAGCGGCGCGTCGGTGAGGAACAGTTTGCACACGCCCTCATGCACGCCGGGCCAACTGGGATTGAAGTAATCGTCCACGAAGATCACCCCAGCATCGGCGGTCAACTCCATCGCGATGCGGATGTCGTTGATCGTGTGCTCGGCCAGGTGGCAGCCGTCGACGCTGAAGATCGAGAAACCGCCCACGCGATCACGGATCGCATCTAGGTCGCGGCGTCGGAAGGTCGTGCTGTCGCGTTCGATGAATACCATCTTCTCCGGGTCTTCGCCCGATCTGATGATGTTGTCCTTGAACGCCTTGAGATTCCCGGCCCCGGCATAGTCCAGGTTGAATTCCTGAAGATCAAAGACATCGATCGCATGATGCCCTTCGCGCAGCGGAGAGGTCTTGACCAGCGCATTGAAGAACTTGCCCTTGAACACGCCGATCTCGCAGATTGGGGCGGCAAGGCCGATGCTGCGCTGGAACTCGGCGATGGGTTGGAGAAGCTGGAAGATATAGGGGTTGCACCATCCCTCGATCTGCGGGAAGGGCCCGTTGAGAAAGTCCTTCAGGCGGCGCGAAAGATCTTGGTCCACAACAATTCTCCTTCTGCGTCGCTGCGCTTCATCCCTCGCCCTGCTGGATCTCAGAAGTCTCACGCAGCGCGTGTATAGTCGCGCGGGCATAGTGCCGCAAGTCGTCGGGGCCGAGCGTATCCATTGAGATAATCTCGTTAAAAGACCTGAAGTGAACATCCTTGATCAATCCGCTGAAGACCGGTTGTCCTGAAAAATATCTCCGCTCCACATAGGCCATGTCCGTGGCGGCGCGGGTCGCGATTATATCCGCGTGCCTGCGGGAAAGCTCCATCTTGCGGTCTTGCAGGGGGAGCTCCAGCAGATGGCGCATTACCGCATCGCGCGCGTTGGACTGAATGTAGAGGCCATTCCCGTCATATTGCGGCCAAAGCGCGTTGAATTCGGCGATGATGGTCGCCCGGATATGACCGATGGCCTTGTTTTCGGCAGCACCGCTTTGGCGCGCGACGTGGCGCGCGTCGATTCCTGCGACGGTGCAGAAATCGGCCAATATGTCAGTGCGCTGTGGTCCCCCCAGATATGGCCGCACTTGCAGCGCGTCCCCCAGAACCTCCTCGAACTTCTGGATCAACTCGACCTGGCCGCTTGCATAGCCCGGCCGAACCGGCGCAAGCGCAAGCCCGTCACAGATATATTGCTGCACGAGGCTGAGCGTATAGCTCCAGGGGTCGCGCATGTAGAGCACGGCGCTGACCTCATCGGCATATTGTCGCAGCAAGAGCAGCAGCTCAGAGAACTCGTCTGCTGGCATCGAGGCGAAATACTCGCTGGAGATCACGATCGTGTCGGGCCGCGTCTGGGCAAGCTCTTCCACGAAAGCCTCTAGAAACCTTTGGCCAAGCCGCCGCGCCGCGCCCGGCTCGGAAACCCCGTCGCGCCTGATCTGGATGAGTGTCTCGGGTCGGCGGCTTGTGACCGTCTGGAAATGATAGTGGTTGGCCGCCATCGACGGGTAAAGCATGCCGTATTGCGACAAAAGAGCGGCACGGCTCGCATGCAGGCTTTCCTGCAGTAGGGTCGTGCCGGTCTTGGCAAGACCGAGATGCAGGATCAGGCGCCTTGCCCGGAAGCGCTGGGTGCGAGGTGTCATGGTGCCTGATCCGATGGCGACGTCCGGTCTGTCACGTCTTTCGTTCTGCCTATGCCTTGCGCGCCAGAATGGCGACCCCAGACTCGCCAAGATAGGCAAAGTCCCGCGACCAGATCTCGATAAGCTCCGCCGTGGCGAAGCCTGCGGCCCGTGCGGCAGCAAGCAGACCCCATTGGGGCGCATCCTGTGGCGCAGGTGGTCGCAGCGCTGTCGCTCGCAGGGTGGCGGGGATCGGCGGCACAAGAAGAACCGTCCCACCCGGGCGCAGATCGCGGAATGCTCGCTCCAGCAGTCCTGTCGCTTCGGTCCCCGCCTGCAACTCATCCAGGCATAGGATGGCGTCTAGACCGGCCTTGTCCGACTGCGAAGATGCATCGTTGGGCCCGCCGTCTTGCAGCCCAGAGAACCGCTTGGCCAGCCAGTCATGCAACGCCACAGGCGCGCCAACCAGGCGCAGCGATGCCTTGGGCGCAGGGGCGCAGCGGGCGAGGAAGATATGCAGTGCCAAGCGATGGCGCATCGCCAGGCCGCAGGACGAGCACACCAATCCTGCGGACCAGGTCGGCATGTCCGGCAGGCCCCCACCAGCCGCGCCCGATTGGCGGTGCGGGGTGGTGAAATCCCGAGCCTGGCCACAAACCGCGCAGAAGGCGGTAGACGTGATCACCTCCTCGCGCTGCGGCACGAGTGCCGTCTCGACAGCGCGCTGATCGTTTAGTTTGTCGCCTTGCCGCGCCCAGAACTTGTCGAATTCGGATTTCGATGTGAACGGCAGCATCACAAGGTCGCTGGGGTCGGGATCGACCGATGCCATCAGCCGCGCCATGCGCAGCGCATTTGCCGCGACCGAGAACTCGGACACCGCAAATTCCTGCGCCGCCGCGCTGAGCCGGTCCCAGCAGGCCGGATCTTCGCAGAGGCGTCCGATCGCGTCACACCAGTCGGCAACCGTCTCGGCGACCAGGACCGTCTGACCTTCGCCAAGGTTCATGCCCTCGGCGGCGACAGGTGTGCAGACACAGGGCACGCCATATGCAAGGCTTGTCGCGACCTTGCCCTTGATCCCGGCGCCAAAGCGCAGTGGTGCAATCGTGGCGATCACCGACCGGAACAGGGGGGTCAGATCGGCCACGAAACCATGCACGACGATTCCCGGTCGCGTCGCCAGCGCCAGCACCTGCGGCGTTGGCTCGCTGCCGACGACATGAAGGCGGATACCGGGAAGGCGCGCGCGCAGCGCAGGGAAGATCTCGTCGGCGAAATACAGGATCGCGTCGACATTCGGCTTGTGGGGAAAGCTGCCGATGAAAAGGATATCGGCACGTTCGGCATGCCCGGGGGGATTGGGGTCGATCTCGTTGAAAACCAGAGGCAGGACTTCGACCCTGGCCTCGGGCACTTCGGCCTGAAGGATGTCATGCTCCGCCGAGGAGAGCACGATTGTCGCGTCGCTGCTGCGCACGATGTCCAGTTCTTCGGACTTCAGCCGAAGCGCCGCTTCGGTGGATTGGCCATTCAGTTCGGCATCGCGCAATTCGCGCAGATAGTGCAGATCGACCGTGTTGAAGACGAGCCGGGCCTTGCTGCAGTAGCGGCGGATATCGGCCATATGCGGACCGACCACAGAGACCCGGTTCAGCATCACAAAATCGAACTCTCCGCCGCGGCTCTGGAAGAAACCGCGGGCCGTCGGGCTTGTGCTTGCGTCGATGCAGGTGATGCCGATGCGTTCCAGAGCTTCGGTGTAGCGGCCTGCATGTTTCAGATCGATGGGCAGGAAAGTGACGTCATAGCCCAGAAGCGTAAGGATCTCGGCGGTATAGAACACCGTGCGCGAACCAGAATCGGCGTCGGGGCGTGGCGAGGTCCATTCGATCACCAGAATGCGCTTTCGCCATGACAACACGTCGCTTGCATCGGCGCGCTTCTGGGGGGCGAGGCGGTTCTGGGCGGCGGCGCGGCCTTGCGCGCGGTCGCGCACCAGGGCGATGCGCTCTCGGATGACCCCAACATCGCCACGCGAAATGGCGCGTGCCGCTTTGCCGATCAGCTTGCCCGGACCGCCCGCAATGTCGATCGCCGTCCGCAACATCTCGACCTGCGTCGTCCCCGAACGCGCGGGCGTGGTTGGGGCGAGCGCCTGTTCCGGCTCGGACCCGCCGTCGGGACGGGGGGTATGCTCATTGACGCCAGAAGCCCCGTTCCAACTGAAGGCATAGGGGATGCGGCGGAAATCGTGATGGCCATTGGCAAAGACCGCATCGCGGTATTCGTCAAGCAGGGCCTTCAGCTCTCCGATCGTATCGGCGCGGTGTTCGCCACTGTGGCGCGACAAGAGCTTGGGGTTGTCCAGATCGTTGCCGCTGAAATGAACAAAGCGCAGCGGCTTGTCATTCGCCCACCAACCTTGCCCGCGCCACGTCACCTTGCGGTTCGACAGGTTCCAATAGGCCAGGTTGTATCCGGGATGATGCAGGATGGCTGGGGAGTCAAAGAAGGCGGGGAAGTGATCGGCCCATTTCTGGTCGACGAACAGTCCCTCATCCCGCTTGATGATGCATTCATGTTCCAGCCGTCTTGCCCACCAGGCCATAATCTCAAGCGCCTTGGGCGTACGTGAAACACCCAGGAAGCCCAGATTGTAGATGCCGTATTGCAGAAGACGCCGCTCGTTCATCTCGGCGCGTTCATTCGGTTCCAGCATATGGGGGGTCAAGATCACATCAGCGCCCGCACCGAAGGCGGCTTCGATCTCGGTCAGATGATCGACCACATAGATGTCGGGGTCGAAATAGACAACGTGATCGGTATTGGTGCTCTGGAAGAGGTGCTGGAATACGAAGGGTTTGATCGCGGTGTTGAACTCGGTGACGTTGTAGCGCTGGCTCATCTCGCGCCAGTCCGGAATGCCGAGTTCGTCAAGATAGATGAAGTCGAACTTCTCTTGCGCGGCCACGAAGGGCGGGCTGTCGGCGCGGTCGTCGCACAGGGCGACGTGAAAGTGGATGCCGGGATAAAAGCGCAGCAGCGACTGGTGCAAGGTGCGAGCGAAGGCCATGAAATTGCGCGAGCAGATCGTGAAGAACACGATCTTGCCGGCCTTGCCGCCCGGCGAGGGGGCGTTGGACCGCCCTTGACCCGGGGCCAGCGCGGCATCCGGCTTGTCAAGCCAGTCTTCGGGGCGAAGCGGGCCGGGAACGGCAGGCGCCTCGGGCGCAAGGCCGCGCAGCCGCGACGAGAACCAGCGCAACGGTGCCATCGCGCGCCACGAGGTCGAGCCGCGATAGGTCTGGTGCAGGGCGCGCTCCTTGTCACGCGCCTGGTTCAGCATGTCGACCAACGCACGCGTGTTCGCCCGCAGCAGGTCGCGCGCGGCACCCAGCTGGTCGATCTCGTGATCCGCTGCACCGCGTTCTGTCTCGATATCGTCAAGCAGCGCCTGTATCTCGCTGCGCTCGGCCTCCAGGGCGGCCGCGTTGCGGGCGGCCTGCGCCCGTTGCTCGTCAAGTTCGACAGCGTTCTGGGCCAGGCGATCTTGCGCCTGCCGCTGTTCGTCGCGCAAAGCCTCGATCAACCCGGCAAACCGGGCCTGCTCGGCATCCAAAGCGCTGATCCTGATATCCTTTTCCGCACTGGCGCGCCGCAGGTGATCGGCTTCCGTCTGCGCCAATTGCAGCCTGTGCTGGCGGTCGGCCTGTTCCGCTTCGATCTGCGTCAGCCGCGCTTCTTGCTGGTGCAGGGTCTGTTCGGCCCCGGCAAGCGCGTCTTGGCTGTCCTGCGACTGCTTCCTTGCAGCGTTCCGTTCGGCCGATATGGTTTCAAGAATCGGCAGAAGCCCCAGGAATTCGTGACGGATCGCATCCAGACGGGGAAGGTCAGAGGCCAGGGCCCGGCCGGTCTCCTGGCGACGCAGGATGTCGTAGACTTCGGCTGTCCATCCACGCAGGACCGGATCCAGACGGACCGAGCTGGCATCGACCGCGTGATGGCGCATCGTCGGATCAAGAAAGCCGTCAATCTCTTCTGCGGCATCTTCGGCCGCGATCGGAAAGCGGAAACCACCCTGCGCTTCCAGCCGCGGTGCCAGTTCCTGCCAGTGATCGAAAAGCCGCTCATAGCTGATGATGGCACGCGGCATGTCGCGGGTGGCGGCTTCGGCCTCAAGCATATGCGACAGCCAGAGCATCGCAGCGTCGATACGCCCTTTCTCGGACGGCCAGTAGATTTCACGAGTCACAAGCGACTCGGTAATCTCGACCGGATTGCGCAGCGACAGGATCGGCAGCGTCCGATAGCCAGCCTGTTGCAGCACGTCCAGGAAAAGGGTCGGAAAGCGGCAGATCCTCGGGTCCTTGAGGACGACAAGCTTCTGGCCAAAATAATCTTCCTTAACCAGGCGCAGCATATCGGCCTGCATGGATAGCCGGTTGGCGACCGGCAGGCGGGTCAGATCAAGCGGGCGCCAATCGTGCCAGGACGTGCCGCATTCCGCCAGGAACTGATCGTGGTAATGAACCAGCCGCTCCGGTTCCCAATGGCCTACGACATTGCCTTCGCCGGCACCCATGAGGCGGCGGGGCAGCGCGGCCCCAAGAAGCGAAAGGGTGCGCGCAAGCGCGCTTGTCCCCGACCGGTGCATTCCAAGGATCAGCAGGCAGACAGGACGGTCGTCAGAGTTGGCCAACATTTCCGGCGTATCGCGTGCCCCGTCGACGCCGTGATGAAGCTTTCCGTCGGCCTTCTTCCGCACCTTGTCTTCTGTGGATTTGGCTTGTCTTGCCATAGGTCGAGAACTTCCTTCTGGGGGCGGCGCGACCTTGGCATACCCGCAAATGGTGAGGAAGCTCAATCGCCTGCAAGGCGATTTAGGCTTCAGTGATCGGCGGATACAGGCCTAGATGCGACCGAGAAGACATCCAAAGATAAGGCCGACCTGTCCCATCCGGCTTTGGCGGTAAAGGCCTGATTTGCGAAGGAGGACAAGTCTTCGCAACAGGGGCACTGTGCGCATTTCGGCCAACATGTCGGCGATGGTGCGTGCCTCGGGGGTCAGCAGCGGCGCGCATTGGCGCAAAAGCCCAAGATGGCGGTCGTTCCAGGCGCGTTGCCGCCCGGTCAGCAAACCGCCAATGCGCCTCAGCCGGGCGCGCCACCCGTCATTCGCGCCGATCAGATTGCCGGCGTGTTGGCGATAATCGACCAGCGGCTTGGGGTCGTAATGGACAAGTCCGCCCGCGCCGCTGACGATGATGTAGCACCACCAGTCATGCACCACCGGGGTACCCGCAAGCAGGCTCTGGCGCACAAGGCCGAAAGCGGCGCGATTCATGACCATCGTGTTGCCGCCCGCGATCGATTGGACCAGCGCGTTGCGAAACCCCGGCGCCCGGGCGAAGAGCGGCGAATTGCCAATGATCCTGCCGTTCTGGTCAAGGATGCGCGTGCGACCGCAGAACAGGGCAGGCTGTCCCCCTGCCGTGTCAAGCCAGGCGATGGCACGGGCAAGCTTGTCGCGATGCCAGATGTCATCCTGGTCGCAGAAGGCAAAATAGTCGCTTGACTCGTCGGTTTGCGCCAGAACGAGGCTACGGAAATTCTCAACCGCGCCTTGCCCGGGACCATGCCGCAGCAGGATTGACAGCCGGTCCCATCCGGCCTTGTTTCGCTCGACCAGTGCCAAAGTGCCGTCGGTGGACCCGTCATCCGAAAGGTCGACCTCAAGCGGCCCGATCCGCTGCGCGTTCAGGCTGTCCAGCTGACTTGCTAGGAAAGGGGCGCCCTGAAAGCTGGCAAGCAGGATCTTGATCTTCGGCACTGACATGCGACGATCCTGAGCGGGACGTCGGCGGAACTCAAGCCGTCGCGACTGTCGCCATTGTGCCGTGACGGGTCGCCTTGCTTAAGCGAACACCCAGTTCGACGTGTCGACCCCGAAGATGTCCTGAAGGAACAGGCTCTGACCGGCGAAGGTGATCATCGTTCCTCCTGCCTCCGTTGCGATGCCAAGTCCGTCGACACCGTGCAGGCCCTGTCCGGCCAGATTGCGGAAGTCCAACCGGTCATAGCCGTTCTCGTAATCCAGGATCACGTCGTCGCCCCAGCTTACCCCGAAGTACAGCGTGTCCGCGCCGTCGCCGCCTAGAAGTGTGTCATTGCCACGTCGGCCGTCGATCAGATCATTGCCGCCATCGCCCCAGATGACATTGGCGGCACTGTCCCCGGCCAGTGTATCGCCATGGGAAGAGCCGGAAAGATCTTCGATGAAGGCGAATGTATCGCCCGCCGCAATCCCGGAATTCACGGCCGCGGTCATCAGATCCACCCGAAGGCCGAACGCAGAATCACCGTATAGCACCCGGTCGCGAAGCCCGGCCCCCCCATCCAGAATGTCCGCCCCCGCCCCGCCAGCCAGGACATCGTCACCGGCACCACCATAGATCGAGTCACTGCCCGAACGGCCATGAAGCAGGTCGTTGCCTGCGTCGCCCCAGATGACATTGTCGCCGCCATCGCCCAGGAGGGTATCGGCGAAAAAACTGCCGTAAAGATCCTCTACTCCGCTGAACGTATCCCCGGCGGCGATACCCGTGTTGGCTCCCGGCGCAGAAAGGTCGACCTGCAGTCCGGCGGCGGAATCGGTATACTGCGCCCGGTCGCGCGTGCCCGCTCCGCCATCGAGAAGATCGAAGCCTTGTCCGCCCAGCATGACGTCGTTCCCGGCGCCGCCATAGATCGAGTCATTGCCGCCGCGACCCTGGAGCACGTCGTTCCCGGCATCGCCCCACAGGATGTTCATCTCGGCATTGCCCAGCAGGGAATCGGCATGAAACGATCCGTAGAGATCCTCGATGCCGGTGAAAATGTCGCCTGCGGCAAAGCCCGTATTGCTGGCAGGACTTTGCAGATCGACCCGCAGCGCCGCCGTCGCATCGGAATATTGCGCCCTGTCGCGGCTTCCTTCGCCGCCTGCCAAAAGATCTGCGCCATCGCCGCCAAGGAGGACGTCGTTGCCGTTGCCGCCGTAAAGCGCGTCATCCCCGCTGCGGCCTAGCATCACGTCGGCGCCCGCATCGCCCCACAGAACATTGCCGCCGCTGTCGCCCCGCAAGGTGTCATTGTGGAAACTGCCGTAGATATCCTCGATTCCGGCATATATGTCCCCCGCGGCGAAGCCCGTATTCGCGCCGGGGCTTTGCAGATCCGCCAGGATGCCGACCGTGGCATCGCTGTATTGGGCGCGGTCGTGGGCGCCGTCCCCGCCATACAGGGCGTCGGCCCCCGCGCCGCCCAGAAGGATGTCACTGCCTTCCCCGCCATAGAGCATGTCGCCGCCGGAATTCCCCCAGATCACGTTCCCACCCGCATTGCCATAGATCGTGTCGCTGCCCGATCCGCCCTTTGCATTCTCGATTGTGACATCCCGCGCGATGGCCAGATTGTGCCGCCCGCCCAGCACCGAGGACATCGATTCCGCGATGAGCGAGATCACCTGCGTCCGGCTGGTGTTCGAGAAGTCCAGCGTGTCGCTGCCGCCATTGTCATAGACGGTCATCGCCATCAGCGCGCCCGAGTTGACGGCCGTGTCCAGCGCGGCGATGCCGGTATTCGCGTTGAAGCCCCAGACCGTATTGCCGGTGAAGGCGCCGCCATGGCTGCCATATAGGTTCTGGATCGCGATGATATCGGCGATCTGCGGCGTCACCAGATAGCGGAAGGCGGCATCGGTATGGGTGTTCCAGTCGCCGCCGCCGGCGAATTCGTCGGTCTCGGCCTGCATATAGGACATGATCGACCAGGCCAGGCTGTCATTCAGGTAATAGTTGCCGATGCCATAGGTCGCGTCGCCATTATAATTGCCGCCATGGCCCAGGCCCAGGGCATGGCCGACTTCATGGATATAGGTCTCGAAGCTGTAGCTGGCGAGGCCTGTGCCAAAGGCGCCAAGCCAGCCGGTCGAAACCATCACCGAGGCCGAGGTGATCACGCCCCCGCTGATATTGGTATAGGCATAGGCGGTCGCTCCCGGATCGGAATCGTCGAAGGTGATCGCCGCCGCGCCCGAGGTTTCCTCAAAGAGGATGCCGGTGACATTGCTCCAGGCCAGCAGCGCCTGCCGCGCCAGATACTGGCCCGGCGCGGTCAGCGCCGTGATGTTCACGCCCAGCGTGCCGCCCGGCCCCACATCGAAACGCGCCGCCTCATCGGCGGCGAAATAGGCCTGGCCATTGTTGGTCAGCTGCCAGGCGATCTCGTCGGCGGTGAAGACCATGCCGCCCGGATTGAAATCGGTCACGCTGAGCAGATAGTCTCCGCTCTGCGTGCTGAAGGCATCCGCCCCGAGGAAATAGGTGCCGGTGTAATCTGCGGTGAAAGTGGCGCGCGAATCCCTCTCATGCGTGTCGCTGAAAGAGGTGAAGCCGTCATTATCCGCGGCGACCTGCATGCCGGATGAATCGAAGATGAGCAGGCTCGGGTCGGACAGGAAGTTCCTGCCCTGGCCCAGCAGCCGGATGTCATAGCTCTGGCCCGCGACAAGCTGCACCGCGATCCAGTCACCATCGTCCTGGCTGCCGATCGTGCCATAGAAGGATTGGCCGATTTGCAAAGTATAGGTCGTCGTGGTCGAGGCCGCGGCATCGCCGGTTTCGGTCCCCGCCGCGATGCCCTGCCAGAAGCGGTCGCCAAGCGCCGCGGGCGTGGCCGGGGCCATGTCGGGCGCGGAAGAGCCGGGGGCGGCGTAACCGGCGGCGGCCGGGGCGTTCGGATCAGGGACAAGACGGGAAACGGCCAATTTGAAAGCCTCACAGGAAAGGGAAGGTCAGAAGGGAAGGGGGTTCTGTCCAAGGAAGGTCTTGAAGAACCGTCGGCGCAGGGTTTCGTCGGACGCGCGGTCGTAGAAGCTTGTCGACAGCGGCATCCCTGCTGTGGCGCTGCCATCCGCCCCGATCCAGGACAGGCCGAAGCCGATGCCCCTGTCATCGGCGCGCGTGACTGTCAGATCCAGGCGCGGCAGCGCGTCCGCGCCGGTCTGGAAATCGCGCTCCGGCAGGGCCTCGCGCAGGTAGGATATGAATTCGCGGCAGACCTGCTGGCCGGCCGTCGCATCGATCTTGGCGGCAATCCGGCAATTCACCGCGATCGAGGGGGGCTTGGCGTGGGCTTCAGTCACGGGGGCGGCCAGACCCGCAAAAAGCGCAGCCGCTGACATGGCCAGGCCCCGCCAGCCGGAGCCAAGGTGGTGCAAGACCCGGGACGCCAGGCAATACTGCAAATCGGACCGCCTGCTGACACGCCGAAAAAGGGTTCTACGGGCGGCAGGCTGGCATATTCCACGAGACGGTTCAACTCAGGGTTTTCTGACTCGGCGGATCGCGGGCGCGGCGCTGAAACGGTCATTCGACATTGCGGCGGCGCTGGGATAACCCGATGGCGGCAACACGGGGCGGCGGGGGCGGCGCATGGGCGGCAAGGTTCTGGTGACGGGCGGCGCGGGTTATATCGGCAGCCACGCCTGCAAGGCGCTGGCGCGCGCCGGGTTCACCCCGGTCGCTTTCGACAACCTGTCGACCGGCTGGGCCGAGGCGGTCAAGTTCGGCCCTCTGGCGCAGGGCGACCTGATGGACCGGGCCTCGATCGACGCCGCCCTGGCCGAACATCGCCCGGTGGCGGTGATGCATTTCGCCGCCCTGTCGCTGGTGGGCGAGTCGATGAAGGACCCGGGGCTCTACTGGCGGGTGAATGTCGGCGGCGCGCTGAACCTGATCGAAGCGGCTTGCGCGGCGGGGGTGAGGAACTTCGTCTTTTCCTCGACCTGCGCGACCTATGGCGATCAGGACGGGGTGGTGCTGGACGAGGATACGCCGCAGCGCCCGATCAACGCATATGGCGGCTCGAAACGCGCTATCGAGGATATGCTGCGCGACTATCGCGCCAGCCATGGGCTGAACCATGTCATCTTCCGCTACTTCAACGTGGCGGGGGCCGACCCCGAGGGCGAGCTGGGCGAACAGCATTGGCCCGAGACCCATCTCATCCCCCTGATGCTCGAGGCGGTGGCGGGCAAGCGCCCGGCGCTGACGGTCTTCGGCAGCGACTATGCCACCCGCGACGGCACCTGCGTGCGCGATTACGTTCATGTCACCGACCTGACCGAGGCGCATGTCCTGGGCCTGCGCTGGCTGCTGGACGGCAAGGAAAGCCGGGTCTTCTGCCTTGGCTCGGGCACCGGCTTTACCGTGCGCGAGGTGATCGACGCCTCGCGCGCCGTGACCAACCGCGACGTGCCGATCATCGAGGGCGCGCGGCGCGCGGGCGATGCGACCACGCTGGTCTCGGGATCGAAACGGGCCCTCGAGGAACTGGGCTGGGAGCCGCAGCGATCGACCCTGCGCCAGATGATCGGCGATGCCTGGGCCTGGGCGCAGAAACCCGCCTATCGGCGCTGATCCTGGGGTCTTGGTCTTGCCTTGCTGCCTGAGGGGTTTTGCAGCCATCCCGACCTCCCCGCAGGATGTTCGGGCCAGGATTTAGGGGTTAAGAAACAGTTAAATTCTTGAAATAACTGTTTCTTTTCAAGGCTGTTTTTCTGTCCCTGCGTGGGACAGGCCCCGCGCTCAGATCTCCCAGCCCGATGGGGCGGCGCGCGGCGCGGGCGCGGCGGCGGCTTTCAGGCCCAGCCAGCCGCCCCGGATCGGCAGGTGCCGTTCGGCCCCCCAGTCGCCGGTGACGGTCAGCTGGTCGCCTTCGAGCATCACCCCTGCCACCGCCTGACCCGAGGGCCAGTGGATCGCCCCGAGGATATGGCGGATCTCGGTCGTGCCCAGCGGATCAAGCCGTACCAGCGGCGGCTGGCCCGCGGCGCTGAGAGGATCGGGGGTCTCCCTGGCCGAAAGACCCAGGTTCGGCAGGGCCGCGCCTTCCTCGACGCCCAGACAGGCCAGGTGCCGCCCGTTCCAGGGCGCATAGTCGCGCCCGCCATTGGAATGCCAGAGCATCGTCATGGGCAGGGCGGCGGGGTTCTTCAGGGACAGGATCAGGTCGCCCTGATCGGGCCGCACCACGGCGGTCCAGCCCAGAAGCGAGGCCGGGTCCTCGACGGCCGAGACGAAATCCTCATGCCGCGGCCCCCAGGGGTAGCGCAGCAGGTTGACCGTGCCGCCCTGGGCGCCCGGAAACTCGACCGGGTCTTCCGAGCGGCGCGGATAGGCCAGGGCCGAGCGGCCGCGCGCGGGATCGGGTTCCAGCGCCTCGGGCAGGGTCTCGAACCAGCGCTTGCGCGAGAAGGACAGCTTGGCGCCGCCCGGCAGCGCGATCATGGCGTGATTGGCCAGGGGCAGCGCCCCGGCGCCGCCGATGAAAAGATGGCGCTGATAGACGAAGGGATGGCCGTCCTGAACCGACAGTTCCTTCACCACGCTGGCGCCCAGAATGGGCTGGTCCAGCACGGCGCGCAGGGTGCCGGGGGCGGCGGGCAGGAGCGCCCAGTCGCCATTCGCCGCAGGCCCGTGCAGGCCTTGCGGCCCCGGCCCCATCGGTGCGGCCAGGAAATCGCCCTGCAACCAGCGCTGATGCGGCGGGGCATCGGGCGGCACTTCCGTCTCGGCCCAGGGCGCGCGGTGCAGGGGGGCGATGGTTGCGCCCTCATCCTGCACGCTCAGGTCGCACAGCACCCCGCCGCGCGGGTGGAAGGACAGTGAAACCCCTGCAGCGGTCAGGCTTGCAGGGGTGGGTCCGGTCTGGGTCATGGGCATCCTCCCGCCTTTGGCGGCAGGCTAGTCAGCCGGGCAAGGCGCCGCAAGCCGCCGGGCTACTGGATCGACAGATCCAGGTTGAAGCCGCTGGTCTTGCCGGCATCCTTGTCATTGCCCATCTGGTAGACGCGGATCGTCCAGGTGCCGCTGGCAGTCAGGGTGACGGTGGCGGAATTGCCCTCGACCGAGCTGTTGTAGATCGCCACGTCGTCGCTGCCCGGCGGCAGGATATTGAAATAGACCGTACCCGAGCCGTTGGTGCCCGAAACGGTCAACTCGGCAAAGAGCTTCTGGCCCTTCTTCGCGCCAAGCCGGTAGTCGATATATTCACGGCCGATCACCGTGCCCGAGACCATGGCACCATAATTTCCGGCCTGGAAATGAACGTCCGAGACGGTCTGGGCGAGGGCGGGCAGGCCGAGGACAAGAGGAAGGGAAATGGCAAGGGCCTTGAGACAGTGCATCGCAACCTCCTGATGAAGCCTCGGCGGACGATGCGCCTGTTGCGCGATTCCGGCAAGCGAACTGTGGGCCGCCCGTCGGGGCGGCCCACGGCCGGTCAGTGGGGGTTGATTTCCCCCTGCGCGGCCGTGCCGCGCGTCTTCCACAAGGACCAGGCAAGACCCGCGCCCAGGATCGCGAAGGTGACGCCCAGCGAGACATCCGCCGGGAATTTCGCCCAGCCGAACAGATCGGCCACGAAGACCTTGGAGCCGATGAAGATCAGCAGCACCGCCAGCGCGTATTTCAGATAGTGGAAGCGATGGATCATCGCCGACAGCGCGAAATACAGGGCGCGCAGGCCAAGGATGGCGAAGATGTTCGAGGTATAGACGATGAACGGGTCCGAGGTGATGGCGAAGACCGCGGGCACCGAGTCGACCGCGAAGATCAGGTCGGCGATCTCGACCAGGACCAGGGCCAGGAACAGCGGGGTGACGAAGGTCGCGATCTTGCCGGTCTTGGGATGGGCCTCGCGCACGAAGAAGGCGTTGCCGCGCAGGCTGTCCGTGACGTTGAACATCCGCCGCATCAGCCGCAGGATCGGGTTTTTCGAGATGTCGACCTCTTTCTCCTCGGTCACCAGCATCTTGATGCCGGTCAGGACCAGGAAGGCCGCGAAGACATAGAGAATCCAGTGATACTGCGCCACCAGCGTCGCGCCGACGCCGATCATGATGCCGCGCAGCACGATCACGCCAAGGATGCCCCAGAACAGCACGCGGTGCTGATAGAGGCGAGGAATCGCGAAGTAGGAGAAGATCAGTGCGATGACGAAGACGTTGTCCATCGCCAAAGTCTTTTCCACCACGAAGGCGGTCAGATAGAGCTTGGCCTCCTCGGCCCCGATCTGGGTGTAGACGAAACCCGAGAAGGCAAGGCCCAGCGTGATGTAGAAGGCCGAGAGCTTGAGGCTGCGGGTGATGCCGATTTCACCGCCCTTGCGGTTCAGCAGGCCCAGGTCCAGCACCAGAAGCGCTGCGACAAGGGCTAGAAACGTGGCCCACATCCACAAGGGTGTGCCGAGAAAGAGTGTCGAGAGAAATTCCATTCCCCTGATGCCTTTTGTTGACGCACCGAGGATCAGCCGCAAGGCGGCGAGGCGCAGTGCCGGGCTGACCATCGGAACGCATGGTTTCCGATCGCGGTCCGACATCACGGCGCCTTTTGACAGCGCATCGTCAGAGGGGCCCGGCCCGCGAGGCCACATCTTGGGGCTGCAGTGCAGCAATTCAACCCCCTTCTGCATAAAAACTTGCGGGCTCGCTGCATTGCCGAACTGGCATGTCAGTTGGCCAGGCGCTAGGCTTGGCGCGAACAGGCGGGGAGGCGGGAAATGGGGCGGCTGGACGGCAAGGTCTGCGTGGTGACGGCGGCGGGGCAGGGGATCGGGCGGGCCTCGGTCGAGCTGATGCAGGCCGAAGGCGCGCGGGTGATCGCGACCGACATCAATGACAAGGCGCTGGCAGAACTGGCGGCGCTGGGGATGGAGACGCGCCATCTCAACGTGCGCGATACGGCGGCGGTGGCGGCGCTGGCGGCCGAGTTTCCCGAAACCGATGTCCTGTTCAACTGCGCGGGCTTCGTGGCCAATGGCACGATCCTTGATTGCACCGAGGAAGAATGGGATTTCTCGCTGGATCTGAACGTCAAGGCGGCGTTCCGCATGTGCAAGGCCTTCCTGCCCGGCATGATCGCGCAAGGCGGCGGCACGATCGTCAACATGGCTTCGGCTGTGGGCTCGATCATCGCGGCGCCGAACCGTTTCGTCTATGGCGTGACCAAGGCGGGGGTGATCGGGCTGACCAAGGCGATCGCGGCGGATTTCGTGACCCAGGGCATCCGCTGCAATTGCGTCTGCCCCGGCACGGTGGAAAGCCCGAGCCTGTTCGAAAGGCTGCGCGCGACGGGCGATTTCGATGCGGCCATGAAGGCATTCACCGCGCGCCAGCCGATGGGGCGCATGGCCAAGGCCGAGGAAATCGCGCAGCTTGTGGTCTATCTCGCCTCGGATGACAGTTCCTTCACCACCGGCCATGCCCATGTGATCGACGGCGGCTGGTCCAACGTCTGAGGCGAGATCGCGCCGGGCGGGCCGGGGGCTTTGGCGGGGATGTTTGCAGACAGAACATGCCGCGACGGCGGGGCTTGTCCCGGCCCCGGCGCGGGCGTTTGATGCGGCCCGCAACGGGCAGGAAGGGCAAGCTATGCAGAATACATTGCCGGTCTGGGCATTGGTCGAACGCCATCGCGCCGATCTGGAAGGGCTGGCCGACCGGGTCTGGGAGACGCCCGAGACGCTGTATGCCGAATTCCGTTCGGCCGAGGCGCATGTGGAGATGTTGCGCGACAAGGGGTTCCGCATCACCGAGGCGCCGGCCGGCATTCCGACGGCGGTGATCGGCGAGGCGGGTGAGGGTGGCCCGCTGATCGCCATTCTGGGCGAATATGACGCCCTGCCGGGCCTGTCTCAGGTTGCGGGAATTGCCGAGCCAAGGCCGGTTGTGCCGGGGGGGCATGGCCATGGTTGCGGCCACAACCTTCTGGGCGCGGCGGCGCTGCTGGCGGCCTGCGCGGTCAAGGACTGGCTGGCCGAGACCGGCAGGCCGGGCCGCGTGCGCTATTACGGATGCCCGGCGGAAGAGGGCGGGGCGGCCAAGACCTTCATGGTCCGCGACGGGGCATTCGAGGGGGTGGATGCGGCGGTGACCTGGCATCCCGACGGGATGACGCGGGTAGACGACCCGGAATCGCTGGCCAATACGCGGATGGACTTTCATTTCCACGGCCGCGCCAGCCACGCCGCCGCCAGCCCGCATCTGGGCCGTTCGGCGCTGGACGCGGTGGAGCTGATGTCGGTGGGCGTCAACTATCTGCGCGAGCATATGGTTCAGGATGCCCGCATCCATTACGCCTATCTCGACGCGGGCGGCCAGGCGCCGAATGTGGTGCAGGCCCAGGCGCGGGTGCGCTATTCGATCCGGGCGCTGCAACTGGCCGACATGCTGGCCCTGGTCGAGCGGGTCAAGGACGTGGCGCGCGGGGCGGCGCTGATGACCGGCACCACGGTCGAGATGCAGGTCTTTTCCGCCGTGTCGAACAATCTGGTCAACGAGACCATGGACCGCGCGATGCATTCGGTGCTCGAGGCGCTGGGCGGCGTGCCGTTTGACGAGGGCGACCGCGCCTATGCGCGCGCCATCCAGGCCACGCTGTCGGCCGAAGATATCGCCGCGCCCTATCGCGGCGTCGCCATGGTGCCGCGCCGGGACGAACCGCTGTGCGACTATGTCGTGTCGCTGCGCCCGGGTGGCGAGAAGATGATCGGTTCGACCGATGTGGCGGATGTGACCTGGGCCGTGCCGACGACCGAGGTGCTGGTCGCCACCCATGCCATCGGCACGCCCGCGCATAGCTGGCAGATCACCGCCCAGGGCAAAAGCCCGGCGGCGCATAAGGGCATGACCCATGCCGCCCGTGCCATGGCGGGGTTGGCCCAACGGCTGATCGAGGATGCCGACCTGCTGGCGCGCGCCAAGGCGGAACATGCGCAGCGGCTGGCGGCGACGCCCTATCGCTGCCCGCTGCCCGCCGATCTGCGCCCGCCCCTGCAGCCGCGCCCGGCCTGAGGGCGTCAGGCCGCCAGCTTGTCGCGCGCGGCGATGGCCAGGCCGTCGACCACAGCGGTAAAGGCCTCGGCGCTGCGCAGGCCGGCCCTGGGGAAGAGGGCCTGCATTTCGGTGCGGACCATGCCCATCAGGCTGGAGCCGCCGACCAGGATGACCTCGGTCACCTGCGCGGGCTCGGCGCCCGCCAGTGAAACCGTCTGCGCGGCGGCAAGGCGCAGCTCGTCGCGATGCGCCGCCAGGGCCGCTTCAAGGCCCTCGCCGCTGATCTCGGCGGCAAGGCCGATCTCGTCCAGCGCCAGCCGCCCGCGCGCGGCGGCCCCATTCGCCTCGATCTTGGCGCGTTCCACTGCGAAGGCCAGCGCATGGCCCAGCTCGCGCTCGATCACCGCGCGCAGCCGGCCCATCGCTTCGGGGGTTTCGGCGAGACGCTGCATCCCTGCCACCATGCGCCGGGTCTCGGGCGTGTAAAGGAACGGGATCTTGGCCCAGGTCGCCAGATCGACATAAGGCGCGCGCGGCACGGGCAGGAGGCCCGGCCCCATCTCGCGCCGCAACTGCCCGCCCAGGCCCAGATGCGGCATGGCATGGGCCAAGGAGACCGAACTGTCGAAATCGGTGCCGCCCAGCCTGATGCCGTGACTGGCCAGGATTTCGGGCTGCCCGCCCGCGCTGCGGAACAGCGAAAAATCCGACGTCCCGCCGCCGATGTCGACGATCAGGCCCAGGCCCGGTCCGGCGCGGTGGCTGGCCAGAGAGGCGGCTTCGGGTTCGGCGAGGAACTGCACCTCGTCAAACCCGGCTGCCAGGTAGCAGGCGCGCAGATCGGCCTCGGCCAAGGCGTCCTTGTCGGGGTCGGCGGTGTGGAAATGCACAGGGCGGCCCGACAGAGCATGGCGCAGGGTCAGGCCGGTCGCGGCTTCGGCCCGGTTGCGCAATTCGAGCAGATAGGCGGTGATCACCTCGGCCAGCGTGCGCCGCCGCCCGGCGATCAGCCGGGATTCATGCAGAAGTGGCAGGCCAAGTACGGATTTGAGTGCCCGCATGTAACGCCCTTCCTCGCCGGTGATCAGCGCTTCGGCGGCGGAACGGCCAATGCGCATCGCGCCGTGGTCGGCAGGGAAGAACACCGCCGTGGGTAGGGTGTCGGCGCCAGGTTCCAGCGGAATGCGGTAGACGCCGCCCGGATAGGGCAGGGCGGCGGCGGAATTCGAAGTGCCGAAGTCGATGGCCAGCCATTGCATCATGCACCCCGCGCTGCTGCTTTTGCGAAAGCGGCCCGACTAGCGCGGCCCACGGCCGGGCGCAAGCCATGCCCGGGCGGGGCTTGCAAAAGGCGCGGTTGCGCCGTTGATGAAGGGGACGGGGCGCCTGCCCTGCCGAACAGACAGGGGGAGAGCCGTTCGGACATGTCACAGACTGCCGTGCCAACCGGGCTTGAGGCCCTAGTCCCGCTGGGTGCGGCCTTTCATCCGGTCGAGAACCCCGGCCCGACCCGGGCCTATGCCTTCATTCTTGTGCCCGGCTTCACGCTTCTGGCCTTTGCCTCGGCGGTCGAGCCGCTGCGCATCGCCAACCAATTGTCGCAGCAGCCGCTTTACGCCTGGGAAATCCTGTCCGAAGACGGCGCGCCGGTCGCGGGATCTTCGGCCATTCCCGTCGGCGTCGGCGGCAAGATCGGCCCGCGCGCCAAGGAGACGCGGCTTTTCGTCTGCGCGGGAAATCCGGCGATGGCCGCTGCCGCGCCCGCCATCGTTGCCGCAATCCAGCGCCATCACCGTTTTGGCGGCACTGTGGGCGGGATCTGCACCGGAACGGTGGCCCTGGCGCAGGCCGGGTTGCTGGCGGGGCGTCGCTTCACGCTGCATTGGGAAAACCAGGTCGCCTTTGCCGAGACCTTTCCCGATCTGAAGCCGACCGACGCGCGGTTCGAGACCGATGGCCGCATCGTCACCTGCGGCGGCGGGGCGGCGGCGACCGACCTGATGCTGGCGATTGTCGCGGCCGATCACGGCGCGGCTTTTGCGGCCATCGTCTCGGACATGTGCCTGCGTCCGGTGATGCCCGGGGTCGAGGCGCATCAGCGCAGTTCGACGGCCGCACTCATGGCCTCGCGCAATCCGGTGCTGATCGCCAGCGTGAACCTGATGAACCGCCATATCGACAGCCCCCTGTCGATTGACGATCTGGCCGAGGCCGCCGGATATTCACGCCGACATCTGGAACGGCTGTTCCGCGATGCGACCGGAAAGACGCCCGGCGAGTTCTACCGGGGGTTGCGGCTGGATCGGGGACGGAATTTGCTGGCGACCACAGACCTGACGCTGCTTGAGATCGCGACGGCCTGCGGATTCGAGACGACTTCGCATTTCTCCAAAAGCTTCCGCAGCCGTTTTGGCGTTGCCCCGACCCTGATGAAAAAGGGGAAAAAGGGCGCGGCTAGCGCGGCATGAGGGCGAATTACCCGCCTGTGCGTGTCCCAGGGTCGGATTTCGGATCACAACCAATACGGGAACATAAACTGGAAACGATCCGTTTCTGGAGAGTTTTGGCGGTGGATTCCGGCTCAATAATCTCGAATTTTTGGCTTAAATATTTGAATTATAATTAAAAAATTAGAAACCATCCTTGGGAAATTGTGACAGGCTGCCTTAATTTGGTCACAAGATTTCCTTCAATTGAATGTCTCTAATGGTGCATTACGCTACGTAATATGTTGACTTGGGGAGTGTCTATCTTGGGCTTGTTTCAGAGTGACGTGCTTGTGCCAGTGTTCCGGCGGATCGAGCGTGCTCATCTGCCGGAGCTCCCAACCTGTGCTGCGGCAGAGGCTGATTGGACACTCCCCGGCTTTGCCGGCAAGACGCGCATCCGCACAACCTTCGGTGATCTTCCGGTTGAGGCGCTTCGGGTGAATGACCCGCTGGTGACGCCGCTGGGCAGGGTGCTGAAAGTGCGCCGCATCGACCGGATCGGGCTGGATCGCGGTTTCTTGCTGGCCCGGCCCTCGGCACAGCCGGTCCTTATTCCCGAAAACGCGCTGGGCCGTGGCCTGCCGATGCAGGACATGCTGGTTTCCCCGGCACAAGAGCTTGAGCTGCGCAGTGCGACGCCCCAGGCGCATAAGAGCCGCGCGGATAGGCTGACGCGCAATCCTTTGATCGCGACGGTCTTTCACGGTGTGATGACCTATTTCACGCTCGATCTGGGCGAGGACGCCGTCATTCTGGCCGAGGGTGTGCCGGTGCGGGTGCCCGCGCGCAATGCGGCCGATCGCGACGCGTTTGGCGCAGAGGACTGATGCCCGGGCGGATTGGCCGCCTGGTATTCGGGGCGCTCTGAAATGAAAAGACCCGAAGCCTGACCTGCGAGGCTCCGGGCGTGGGCGCGGATAAGGCGCGGTGAATTGGCCTAGCGGCGCAAGGCCGGATCATAGGCAAGGGCGGCGCCCTGCGGCAGGATCCGCGCCACGATTTCGGCATCGGCGATCGACTCTAGCGACAGCGCGCCCATCATGGCAAGGTCGGCCAGAAGCCTGCGGGTGCTGCCGGACAGCGCGTCGCCGGTCACGGCGGCCCTTTGGGCCAGAAAACGGTCAAGCGCCGTGCCATAGGCCTCGCCGCCGAACTCTTCGATCAACACCCGCAGGACGCGGACCTCATCTGTCAGCCGTTCGGGCATCTCGGCCGCCTGGCGGAACCAGGCTTTCAGATGGCGGTGCGTGGCGGGGCGCGCGGGCGCCTGATCGAAGGTGAAGGAACGTGGTTCCGCGCCGCGCTGGAAGATATGCGAGATCACTGTGTACCGCCCTTGAATCCTGAACCGCCCCCTTCCTTGCGCGGGGGCTCTGGGCCCAATCTGCGCGCGCAATATGGCGCAAATGCGCCCATCACGGGGAAAGGCTGGGGTGGCGCGGGGGGCGAAGGGCGCGGCGGCGCGCTCAGTCGGGCCGGAAATCGTCCGGCCGCAGGTGGGTGCGGGCTTCTTCAAGCACAAGATTGCCAAGCCGGCGCAGTATCTCGCTTGATTGCATGCCGGCCTGCCAATGCAGCGAGACCCGCACATCCTTGCCGGGGCTAAGTTCGATCAACTCGCCCCGGTCGATAAAGGGCTGGCCGGCCATGACCGGCACCAGCCCCCAGCCCGCGCCCTTGAGGCAGCAATTGAGATAGCCTTCGTAGGACGGCACGAAATGTGTGGACAACGGCACCGTGTCGCCGAAGCACATCTCCATCCATTGGTCCTGGATCGTGTCCTTGCGATTGAAGGCCACGCAGATCGAATTGTGCAGCGTGTCAAGCGAGACGCCGGACGAGAAATACTGGCGGTACAGGTCGGGCGAGGCGACGGCGACGTAATCCATCGCTCCCAGCGAGATGCGCTGGCAGCCCTGCACTGGCGTCTCAAGTGTGGTGATCACGGCCAAAGCATCGCCGGATTTCAGGCTGTCTTCGGTATGTTCCTGATCGTCGGGCAGGATGTCGAAGCGGATGTCCAGCTCCTGCGTCGCCCGCTTGATCAGATTGGGAAACCAGGTGGCCAGGCTGTCATTGTTCACCGCGATGCGCACGGTGGCGGCCTGGGTATCCTCGCCGCCAACCAGTGCGCGCATCCGTTCCGCCAGTTCCTGCTGCAACAGGGTAACCTGTTCGACATGGCGGCAGAATTGCAGGCCCGCATCCGTGGGCAGGCAGGGGCGTCCGCGCGCGACCAGCACGACGCCCACCTTTTCCTCAAGCTGCTTGATTCGCTGACTGACCGCAGACTGGGTCACGTTCATCGATTTCGCGGCCGCTTCGAAGCTTCCCTCGCGCACAACCGCAGCAAGAATCGTCAGGGAGTCATAGTCGATGCGGGACATCTTCACCTCGCAGCATAAGCGAGCCTTATGCGTCCCCATCAATAATACTACAATCCAAACGGCCTTCAAGAGATTTGCTGAATCTGCATTAGCTCAACTGATGCATTGTTGAAAAATGATAAACATGACGCCGAAACTGTTTAATTTCAAAAGGGATTTGGTTAAAATTGTGGCAAGAATGGGGGCACCATGTCAGGTCAGGTCTTACGAAGAACATACATTCGCCGCTTTCTTGGGATGTCGCGCTACTCACGCCCCGTCGCCTGGATGGTCGTCGGCAGCTATGTGGCGCTCATCCTGGGGGCGATTGCCCTGGGGACGCACCTGCTCTCCCTGCAGTTGTCAATCTGGTCGGTTGCGGGCATGGTCGCGCTGGCGTTCTTCATTGGCACGCGCCTGCGCGGGATCAACAATATCGTGCATGAATGCAGCCACTCGACCTTTGCCGAGCAGCGTCAGGACAATGTGCGGATCGGCCGCTTCTGCACCGCCCTGCTTATGAAGAGCTTCCGCAAGTACCGGGACGACCACCTGTCGCATCATGCCAACAATGGCGATTACGAGCATGACGCCGAATTCGGTCTGATCGAGAAATTCGGCCTGCACGAGCCGCTGACCCCGCGCACGATCCTGCGCCATCTGGTGACACCGCTGACGTTGCGCCATCTGCCGATGTATACCGGCATCAACCTGTCGGCCGAAGACGGGCGCGGCTTCGTGGCGATGCGGCTGGCGCTGCTGGCGGCGATTGGCGTGTTCCTGTTCGTGAACCCGCTGGCGGCCCTGATCTTCGCGGTGCTGCCGCTGTTCTACATCTATCCGACGATCAACTTCTGGACCGACTGTCTGGATCATGCCGGTCTGGTCGGGGCGGATGACGAGCTTCAGGCCTCGCGCAATGTGCTGGCGCCGACCCTGGTGCGCCTGGTGTTCTTCCCGCGCAACGACTCCTACCATCTTGTGCACCATCTCTTCCCGCAGATTCCGGCGCGGCACCTGCATACGGTCCATGAAGAGCTGTGCAAGGACCCAAGCTATCGCAGCACTCCGGCGGCGGTCCGCCCCCGCGAGCCGCATCTGGCAACGGCACGGTTCGATCAGGCGTAAACCAAGGGCGTGCCCCTCTGGCGGCATTGCGGGTTCTGGCCCGGGATGCCGCCCGCAGGAGGCGGTCTTCCAAGAACCCGGCCCGCAATCGTCTCCGCCCGAAAGGTCATGCTGTCCGTCCGGCTGGCGCGGGCGTTTTCACATTGGGATCGCGCGATGCGTGTTTCGCAATAGTTTGTTTCCCGACGCGATTGATATTAGACTTGCTAATGGCGCATTAGTGTCTTAAAAGTGGCATCAAGGCAAGTGTTTGTGTGACTGATGACCCCGTAACGAGTAACGGCCGCGCCAAACCCCTCGCGCGGCCAGCTTACGGTTCTTTACGAGTGCGTTGTTTCTGCCAGGTTTTGTTCGGTCTTTTGCCCGTTGTGCCCTGTTACCTGGTTCGGGCCGTGTGACGAGTTGACGTGGGCGTGCGTTCTGCCGCGATGGACCCATTGTTTCGAAAGGCCCGCCCCGGCGGTGCGAGGGGAGTTCCGGCCGGTCCTGAAGGATCGGCCCAGGCAGGCGCCCCCGGCCGAGTGATCGGCGGGGGCGTTGTTTTATCTGGGGGTGTCAGGCCCGGCCTCAGAAAGCGGCTAGGAAGCGGTCGACATCCGCCTCTTGCGTGCTCCAGCTTGTCACCAGCCGCGCGCCTTCGCGGCCATCGGCCAGGGGCCAGGCGTAATATTGCGCCCCGGCCGCCTGAAGCCGGGCATTGGTGCCCGCCGCCCAGTCCGGGAACATCATATTGGCCTGCACCGGATGGGTCTGGATGACCGAGTTCACCCGCGCCAGGCCCTGCGCCAGCCGCGCGCCCATGGCATTGGCCTGCGCGGCCAGCCGCAGCCACAGCCCGTCTTCCAGATAGGCCGCCATCTGCGCCGACAGGAAGCGGTGCTTCGAGAACAGATGCCCGGCCCGCTTGCGGCGCAGCTCGAACTCCCAGGCGCGGGCCGGGTCGAAGATCACCACCGCTTCCACGCCCATGCAGCCGTTCTTTGTGCCGCCAAAGGACACAAGGTCGATCCCCGCCTTCCAGGTCATCTCGGCGGGGGTGGCCCCGCTGGCAACAATGGCATTGGCAAAGCGCGCGCCATCCAGGTGGCAGGGCAGGCCCTTGGCGCGGGCCAGCGCCGTCAGGGCGGCGATCTCGGCCGGGGTGTAGACCGTGCCGGCCTCGGTGACATTGGTCACCGTCAGCATCCCCTTTTGCAGCGAATGCACGCCCCCCGCCCCGATCCGCTCCAGCGCGGGGGCAAGGGTGGCGGGTGTCATCTTGCCATGCGCGCCGGGCACCAGCACCAGCTTGGCCCCGCCCGCAAAGAACTCAGGCGCGTTGCATTCATCCTCGGCCACATGGGCCTTGTCATGGCAGAAGACCGCGCCCCAGGGCGGGCAGGTCAGCGCCACTGACAGCGCATTGGCCGCCGTGCCGGTTGCCACCAGATAGACCGCTGCCTCGGGCGCCTCGAACACCGTCCGGATCTGCGCCGTCACCCGCTCCATCAGCGCATCCGTCCCATAGCTGCGCGCATAGCCGCCATTCGCGGCGGCCAAGGCGGCCATGATCTCGGGCGCGACGCCCGAG
Source organism: Fuscovulum sp. (assembly GCA_041916535.1). GTDB lineage: Bacteria > Pseudomonadota > Alphaproteobacteria > Rhodobacterales > Rhodobacteraceae > Pseudogemmobacter. Next base: position 49,681 of record JAYRZG010000014.1, read on the forward strand.
CCGTTGTCAGAGGCGAAATGCATCAGGGGGTTTCCTCGATCAGATACTCTTCCCAGTCCTCTTCAGGCACGGTCAGTTCCGAGACCGTGCGATTGCGCATGGAATGGCCGGAGCGATGGGTGCTTTCAGGATCGCCGGTGACCAGCGGGTGCCAGTCGGGCAGGGGCAGGCCCTGCCACAGCAGTTTGTAGGCGCAGGTGGCGGGCATCCAATAGGCGCTTTTCTTCAGCGACTTCGGCGTCAGCACCACGCATTCGGGAACATGGGCCTTGCGGTTGGCATAGTCCGAACAGCCGCTGGTCGCATCGTCGAACAGGCGGCAGGCCACGCAGGTATAGACCACCTCGCCGGTGTCGTCATATTCCAGCTTGTTCAGGCAGCACTTGCCGCAGCCATCACACAAGGCCTCCCATTCGGCGGGGGTCATCTTCGCCAGGGGGACGGTTTCCCAGAATTTCGGCCGCAGCTTTTCCATCGCCGCAACCTGCGCCGCGGCGGCGGAAAAGGGAAGGGGGCGGGGTTACAGCGCCGACAGGATTTCGCGCGCGCGGGTACAGTCGGCCTCCATCTGCGCGATCAGGCCGGTCAGGCCGTCAAACTTCATCTCGGGTCGCAGATAGCCGACCAGAGCGACCGAGAGATGCTGGCCGTAAAGGTCGCCCTTGAAGTCCAGGAGATGGGTTTCAAGGTTCGGCACCTCGCCCGCGAACATCGGCCGCACGCCCAGGCTGGCCGCGCCCTGATAGCGCCCGGCCTGCGGCCCGGTCAGCACATCGACCTCGACCGCATAGACGCCGAATTTCGGCAGGTGCAGCCCGTTCAGCGCCATGTTGGCGGTGGGAAAGCCCAGTTCGCGCCCGCGCTTCTCGCCATGCAGCACCGCGCCGTCGATCCGGTGCCAATGGCCCAGCATGTCCGCGGCGTCGCGCGGGCGGCCCTCGCTCAGGGCCTGGCGGATGGCGGTCGAGGATATCTCGACATCGGCGATGGCAAGGATGGGGGCGATGCTGGTGCGGAAGCCGAAGCGTTCGCCCAGCGCCACCAGATCCGCCGCCTTGCCCGCGCGCCCCTGGCCAAAGCAGAAATCGGCCCCGACCACGACATGGCTGATGCCCAGGCCCTTGGCCAGAACCTCGGCGGCGAAGGCCTCGGGCGTCAGACCGGCCAGCGCCTTGTTGAAGGGCAGCTGGAACAGATGTTCGACCCCCAGCTTGGCCAGCCGGTTGGCGCGCGATTCCGCGTTCATCAGGCGGAAGGGGGCGGCGTCGGGCTGGAAGAACTGGCGCGGATGCGGCTCGAAGGTCACGACGCCCAGGGGGGCTGTGCCCCGCGCCAGGTCGATCACGCTTTGATGGCCCAGATGCACGCCGTCGAAATTCCCCAGCGCGCAGGATGCGCCCCGGGCTTCTGGGGCAAGCCACTGCCAGTCCTGGTGAATGCGCATACGCTCTCCGGCGGGGCAGAGCGCGGGCGGCGCCCTAGTCGAACTTGCGGCTGGGCGCCAGAACCAGCGCCTCGCCCTTCAGGACCAGCGTATGGCCCACGGAAGCGAGGGTTTCAAGGGTCACCCGGCGCTTGGCATGGTCGATGGCCAACACTTTCACCTCGGCGGTGACCACGTCGCCCGGCCGCACCGGGGCGAGGAATTTCAGGCTTTGGCCCAGATAGACCGTGCCATGGCCGGGAAGCTGTTCGCCGATCACGGCCGAGATTAGCCCCGCGGTCAGCATGCCATGGGCGATGCGGCCCTCGAAGATCGTGTCCTGGGCATAGCCGTCATCCAGATGCACCGGATTGCGGTCGGTCGAGACCTCGGCGAACAGCTCGATGTCGCGGTCAGTGATCTGCTTGGTCAGCGACCGCGACATCCCGATCTCGAGATCCTCGATGCAGATCGTGCCGCGCGGCAGGTTGTGGGTCGTGTCGAACATCTCGGCCATCCTGGGACATACCCTTTGGAACTGGCGGGGAGCCTAGCAGATGCTGCATCGCGGCGCAATTCCGCAGCGTAATAATTTTGCGCCCATCCGAAGAAAGGCGCAACTATGTTATCGGGCCAATTCTTTTGTTCAGCGCAGATGGCCCATGGCAAAGGTCGCCGACAGCTGTCGTGCCGCCAGCCAGGGTTCCAGCAAGGCCGGATCGGGGTGGTTCGAATCGGGGCCGAATGCCGCCGCATCGATGCCGCCGGTGATGAACAGCGTGTCCAGGCCCTCTGCCATGCCGCCCTGGACATCGGTGGCGATCCCGTCGCCGATGCACAGGATCTGCGGGTCGCCCTTGCGCAGCGCGCCCAGGCGGCGGCGGGCCAGGTCGTAGATCGGCGGATGGGGTTTGCCGAAGTACAGCGCGCGACCGCCCATCGCCTCATAATCCCGCGCCAGCGCCCCGGCGCACCAGAGACGCTTGTCGCCAAAATCCACGACAATGTCGGGGTTGGCGCAGAGCATCGGCAGTCCCAGCGTCTTGCCCAGAAGCAGCTCGGCCCGGTAGTCGTCGGGCGTCTCGACCATATCGTCGCGCAGGCCGGTGCAGACGATGCCCTCGGCCTCGCGCAGCGGCACGCGGGTGATCGGCGGCTGGGCCCTGGCGTAATCGGCCAGATCGGCGGCGAAATCGGTGAAGAAGGCTTCGTCCTTCTCGGCGCCGATATGGAAGACCCGGCGTCCCACCGCGCCCGAGAGCATGGCGAATTGCGCCGCATCGCCCGAGGTCACCACCTCGTCCCAGGCATCGCGCGGCACGCCCATCCCGTCCAGTTGCGCCACGACCGAGGCTTTGGGCCGGGGCGAGTTGGTCAGCAGCACCACCGTGCCCCCCGCGCGGCGATAGCCCTGCAGGGCGGCGACGGCGGCGGGAAAGGGCGTGCGGCCATTGTGCAGGCAGCCCCAGAGATCGCAGAAGACCGCGTCATAGCGTGCTCCGATCCCGGCCAGTGACGCGACGATCTCGGCCATGCGGGCCTCCTGCTTTCTTCTGTTCTCAAATATCCTGGGGGTCCGGGGGCAAAGCCCCCGGTTGTATCCGCCAGCGCCTCAGATCTTCAGCGCGGGAAGGATCTGCTTCTTGCGGCTCATGATCCCCGGCAGGACGACCGTATCGCCAGAGACCTTGGCGCCGAAGGAGGCCTCGGCGATGCCCTTGACCAGATCGTTCGGCACCAGAAGCGTCGCTTCTTCCTTGAGGATGTCGACGATGAAGAGCAGCACCTGGTCGGCGCCATCGGCCTTGGCCACGCCGGGCATTGCTGCCATCAGGCTGGACTTGCGGTCCAAAAGCAGCTTGGGCGCGGTGGTTTCCAGCACCGAGACCCGCAGTTCCTTGCCGCCGATATTGTATTCCTTGGAATCCATGCGCAGCAGCGCCTCGTCCGAGAAGGCCGAGACATCGGACTTGGCCTCGAACATCTGAGCCGCATAGGCCGGGATCGACACGCCCAGATCGGCGGCCAGCTTCTCGGCCACGGCCTTGTCATGCGGCGTGGTGGTGGGCGAGCGGAATTCCAGCGTGTCGGACAGGATGCAGGACAGCATCGCGCCCTTGATCGCCTTAGGGGCCTTGGCCAGGTCGGCGCCCATCAGGTCATGCATGACGGTGGCGGTGCAGGCCAGCGGGCGGATGGTGATGTCGATGGGCGTCTTGGTCTTGATGCCGCCGACCAGCATGTGATGGTCGATGATCGCCTCGATCCTGGTGTCGTTGATGCCCTCGGGCAGTTCCGCCGGGTTGTTGGTGTCGACGATGACGACGGAGGTGCCGGCCTCGACGCCCGCGACGATCTCGGGCTTGGGCAGGTCCCAATGCTTGAGAACGAAGGCGGCCTCGGTGTTCGGCTCGCCCAGCAGCACCGGCTTGGCGGGGGTGCCCTTCACTTCGCTCAGGTACCAAGCCCAGACGATCGGGCTGCCGGTGGAATCGGTGTCAGGGCTTTTATGGCCGAAAACGAGGGTGGTCATGGGGGCTCTCATCGGTTGGATTTGGCGCGGCTTGTAGCCGAGGGCGGGGAAATTGTCACCCCGGCGCGGGGTCGCGCCCCAAGCGGAAGGGTGCGGCTGCCTGTCCCACGGTGAGACAATCGGGATATATAATGAAATCAATATCTTGATTTTTGGCAGTAACCAAATCTTAACTTCTGCGCCTCGTTTCTAGGCGTCGGCCGGTCGGGCCGTCGCAAGGATGTGCCAGATCACCGCCGCCATCACCACCGCCCCGCCGACAAGGGTTGCCGGGCCTGCCGCCTCGGAGAAAACGATCCAGACCCAGAGGGGTGCCAAAGGCGCGTCGAGCGCGCCGATCAGCGCGGTTTGCACCGGGGGCAGCCGCGCCGATCCTGCCAGGAATAGCGCCAGGCCCAAAGCCGAATTCACCAGACCGAACCCGGCCAGCACGATTATGTCGGCGGCGACCGGCAGGCTGTGACTGGCAAAGGGCAGGACCGCCAGACTGGACAGCAGCGCCGACAGGCTGGCTGCGGGCAATGTCGGAATGCCGGGCCTGGCCCGGGCGATCACCATCATCAGGGCCATGGCCAGGGTCATGCCCAGGGCCAGGAGGTCGCCCAAAAGCCCGCCGTCGGCCGACAGCCCCACCATCACTGCCGCCCCCGCCAGGGCCAGTGCGGCCGCGATCAGCCCGTCCCGTCCCGGTGCTTCGCCCAGCAAGGCCCAGCCCAGACCGGCGGCAAGAAAGGGCGCGACCGCGTAGATCACGGCGACATGCGCCACAGATGTCAAAGTCAGCCCCGTGATGAAACACAGCATTCCGGCTGCCGAGACCAGCGCGTAAAGCCAGCCCGCCCTGCCCAGTTGCCGGAACCCAGCCAGACCGGCGGTGCCGTCGCGCAGCAGCAGGACCACAAGCAGTCCCGCCGCGCCGAACACTCCGCGCCAGACCAGCATCGTCGGCGCATCCATCGCCAGAAGACGGGTGAAAAGCCCTGCAGTACTCCATGCGACAGCCGAGCCGGTCACCAGAAGAACGCCAAGGCCGTGGTCTGAAAGGCGCATGATGTTTCCCGTTTGTTCGCGAAATTTTTACCCCGCCGGCCCGACTGCGCAAAGCGGAATCGAAACCGGGAACGACGATTCCGCGCTTTCGGGCCGCGCCGGAACGGGACCGGCCTCTACCCGCCCTATTCCAGCGGCGTGATGGTCCAGCCGTCCTGCGCCAGAAGGTTCAGGACGCCATTCTGGCCCGGCAGGTGCAGCGCGCCGAAGGCCACGACCAGCGGCCCCTCGGCGGCGGCGGCGTCGATGACCGGAATCCACGCCCGGTTCCGATCATCCATCAGAAGCTTCTCCATCAGCGCAAAATCGGAATCGACCTGGTCGCGGGTCATCCCGGGCTGGGCATAGGCCTGGTCGCGCATCAATTCCCACATCAGGCGGCTTTCGCCGCGGAAATAGGCCTCGACCAGCGTGGCCGCGAAATCCTCGGCCTGATCCTCGGTGGCAAGCGATTGCTCGATCATCGCGATCTGGTCGGCCTCGGTCAGCCCGCCGAAGAGTTTCAGCACCGTGTCATAGGGTTCCAGCGCCTTGACCGGCACGCCATCGGCCTGGGCCGCGTCGATCAGCAGCCCGTCAAGGCCCTTGGGATCGGTCATCTCGGCCACGGCACAGGGCGGAATGGCCAGGACGACGGTCGCATACCAAGGCTGGAACTTCGACGCCATGAAGCCCGGCACGCCGCGTTCGGCCATGGCCCGCGACAGGCGGTTCCAGGTCTCGGCGGGCAGGCGTTCCAGAAGGGTCGGGCCATCGATGATGAACATGGCCGACGGGTTCTTGCCGACGTGATCCATCAGCGCCTTTTCCTCATCCGGCCCGGCCTCGACCAGGAGGGCGCTGGCTTTTTCCAGATGGGGGGTCACGGCCTTGAGCGTTGCCGGATGGCGCGGATCGTCAAGGTGATAGGTGCCGACCAGCACAAGGCTTTCCGTGCCGCGCCGGGCCGACCAGAGATTCCCCCTGGCATAGGGTTGTTCATCGGCCAGCGCGGTGATCCGCGCCCGTTCCTCGGGGGCCATGCTGGCGATCAGGTCGCGGCCCTGGCATTCGGCGCTGGCCGCGACGGGCGCAAGCGGCGCGGCGAGGCCGAGAAGGAAGGCAAGGGGCGCAAGGGTTTGGGCAAGACGCATGGGGGATTTCCGTTCGGGGTCAGCGCCCAAACTGGCATCCGAAGCGCCCCGGCGAAAGGGCCCTGGGCAAATTTGCCGAGAGGATCAGCCCTGCCCGTTGACAGGCCGGAGGGCTTTGCCTATCTCAAGGCGCGTGTTGGCACTCGCCCTGTGTGAGTGCTAACGGAATTCAACCTGGAACCTAGGGAGTGTTACCAGATGGCTTTCAAACCGCTGCATGACCGCGTGCTCGTGCGCCGCGTCCAATCCGAAGAAAAGACCAAGGGCGGGCTGATCATCCCGGATACCGCCAAGGAAAAGCCCGCCGAGGGCGAGGTCGTCTCGGTCGGCGAAGGCGCGCGCAAGGATTCGGGCGAGCTGATCGCCCCCTCGGTCAAGGCTGGCGACCGCGTCCTGTTCGGCAAGTGGTCGGGCACCGAGGTCACGCTGAACGGCGAAGAGCTGCTGATCATGAAGGAATCGGACATCCTCGGCATCATCGGCTGAGCTTGGCAGGGCGCAGGCCCGGCCCTCCGACTTCCCCACATCAACCTGAAATTCGAGGAGTAGCACAATGGGTGCGAAAGACGTTCGTTTCGATACCGATGCCCGCGACCGCATGCTGCGTGGCGTCAATGTCCTGGCCGATGCGGTCAAGGTGACCCTGGGCCCCAAGGGCCGCAACGTTGTGATCGACAAGTCCTTCGGTGCGCCGCGCATCACCAAGGACGGCGTGACCGTCGCCAAGGAAATCGAACTGGCCGACAAGTTCGAGAACATGGGCGCGCAGATGGTGAAGGAAGTCGCTTCCCGCACCAATGACGAGGCTGGCGACGGCACCACCACCGCCACCGTTCTGGCGCAGGCGATCATCCGCGAAGGCATGAAGTCGGTCGCGGCCGGCCTGAACCCGATGGACCTGAAGCGCGGCATCGACCTCGCCACCGGCAAGGTCGTCGAGGCGATCAAGGCCGCGGCCCGCCCGGTCAATGACAGCGCCGAAGTCGCCCAGGTCGGCACGATCTCGGCCAATGGCGAATCGGAAATCGGCCGCCAGATCGCTGATGCGATGCAGAAGGTCGGCAACGAGGGTGTCATCACCGTCGAAGAGAACAAGGGCCTGGAAACCTCGACCGATGTCGTGGAAGGCATGCAGTTCGACCGCGGCTACCTGTCGCCCTATTTCGTCACCAATGCCGACAAGATGATTGCCGACCTTGAAGACGCCTACATCCTGCTGCACGAGAAGAAGCTCTCGTCGCTGCAGCCGATGGTTCCGCTGCTGGAAGCCGTGATCCAGTCGCAGCGCCCGCTGGTCATCGTGGCCGAAGACGTGGAAGGCGAGGCCCTGGCCACGCTGGTCGTCAACAAGCTGCGTGGCGGCCTGAAAATCGCCGCCGTCAAGGCTCCGGGCTTCGGCGACCGTCGCAAGGCCATGCTGCAGGACATCGCGATCCTGACCGGCGGCCAGGTGATCTCGGACGATCTGGGCATGAAGCTTGAGAATGTCACGCTGGAGATGCTGGGCCGCGCCAAGAAGATCATCATCAAGAAAGACGACACCACCGTCATCGACGGCGCTGGCGACAAGGCCGAGATCGAAGCCCGCGTCGGCCAGATCCGGGCGCAAATCGAGGAAACCACCTCGGATTACGACCGCGAGAAGCTGCAGGAGCGTGTGGCCAAGCTTGCGGGCGGCGTCGCTGTCATCCGCGTCGGCGGCATGACCGAAGTCGAAGTGAAAGAGCGCAAGGACCGCGTCGATGACGCCCTGAACGCGACCCGCGCGGCCGTGCAGGAAGGCATCGTCGTCGGTGGCGGCGTGGCTCTGATCCAGGCCGGCAAGGTTCTGGAAGGCCTCAAGGGCGCCAACAGCGACCAGGACGCCGGCATCGCCATCGTCCGCCGCGCCCTGGAAGCCCCGCTGCGCCAGATCGCTGAAAACGCCGGCGTCGATGGCGCTGTCGTTGCCGGCAAGATCCGTGAATCGGGCGACAAGAACTTTGGCTTCAACGCGCAGACCGAAGAATATGGCGACATGTTCAAGTTCGGCGTGATCGACCCGGCCAAGGTGACCCGCACCGCTCTGGAAGACGCGGCTTCGGTCGCTTCGCTGCTGATCACCACCGAGGCGATGATCGCCGACAAGCCGGCCGACAAGGCCGCTGCTCCGGCGATGCCCGGCGGCGGCATGGGCGGCATGGACTTCTGATCCGGCCCCTTCAACGGGATGGGAAAGGGCGGCCTTCGGGCCGCCCTTTTTCTTTGCGCCGGGGCCAGGACGGGCGCAGGATGCCGGCAGGGACAGGGGAGAGAACGGGATGACAGAAAAGACGGTGAAGCAGCCTTTCTACATCGTGATCTTCATGAGCGCGGTTCTGATCTTCGGCGCGCTGAGCGCGGTCTTTGTCACCGCAGACGAATATGACCCGGCGACCCTGGTCTATATGGAGCTTGGTCTCGACCTGGCGATGACGGTCTGTCTTGCCGTGCTATGGATGCAGATCCTGAAATCCGCGCCCGAAGGTGGCTTGCGCAGCGCCGCGCTGGTGCTTGGGCCGCTGGGTCTGATTGCGGGGCTGGTCAAGCTGGCCGCGCGGTTTTCCGGCGACGCGGGCTGGTGGACCGGCCATTTCACCTACGCGCTTTGACCAGGCAAGATGCGGCTTTTCCTGCTGACCGCCCTGACCATGCTGGCTTTCGCAGGCAATTCGGTGCTGAACCGGATGGCGGTGGGGCCGGGCCATATCGGCGCGGTGGAATTCGCGCTGATCCGGCTGGTCAGCGGGGCCGCGATGCTGGGCCTGTTGTTGGCGCTGCGCGGGCGGGTCTGGCCGGGGCTGGCGGGACGCGGGCCGGGTGTTCTGGGGCTGCTGGTCTATCTCTTTGGCTTTTCCTTTGCTTATCGCGGCCTTGATGCCGGGACCGGCGCGCTGATCCTGTTCGGGGCGGTGCAGGTGACGATGTTCGCGGGGGCGGTTCTGGCGCGCGAGGCGGTGCCTGCCCGGCGCTGGGCGGGGGCGGGCCTTGCGCTTGCCGGGCTTTCGCTGATGGCCCTGCCGGGGGCATCGGCGCCACCGCTGGCGCCCGTGCTGCTGATGGCCGGGGCCGGGCTGGGCTGGGGCATCTATTCGCTGGCCGGGCGGCGCGCCGCTGACCCGCTGGCGGCGACAGCCTGGAATTTCCTCCTGTCAGTGCCTCTGGCGCTGCTGGTCGCCTTGGCGTCTGGGCTGGTGATGCCTGCGGCGCAGGGCGCGGCTCTGGCCGTGATCTCGGGCGCAATGACCTCGGGCCTTGGCTATGCGCTGTGGTATGCGCTGGTGCCGCAACTGGGCGCGGCGCGGGCGGCGGTGGCGCAACTTACCGTGCCGATCCTGGCCGCCATGGGCGGGGCGATCTTGATCGCCGAGGCGCCGGGCTGGCGTTTCGTGGCGGCTTCCGTGCTGGTGCTGGGGGGCGTCGCGCTGGCGAGCCTGAATTACAGGGCTTTCACCAAGCGGTGAATCACATGGCCAGTCTCGTCATCGGCCCGGCTGAGGCCGGTGGGCGCGAAGCCCTGTCTTTCCCAGAAGGCGCGGCCGCGCGGGTTTTCCTGAAGCACGGCCAGATACAGCCGGGGCGATCCGGCGGCGCGGGCAAGGCGCTCGACAAGGGAAAGAAACCGCGCGCCATGGCCGGTGCCGCGGATGCGCGGGGCCAGCATCATCAGGCCGAGATAGGCATCTTCGGGCAAGGGAAAGCCAAAAGACAGTTCGGCCAGGCCTGACAGCCGGTCGTCTATGAAAAGCCCAAGCCGGTGGCCGCGCGCGGGGTCGCAGCCGGGCGGGCCGTCTGTGAAGAAATCGCGCGCCTTTTGCAGATCGGGCGGGCGGCGGTCGGCGAGAAGCCAGTAATCCTGCGCCTCGTCGTAAAACGCGTTGACAGCAGCAAGATCGCTGGCCGGGTCAAGCGCGCGGATATCCTGGTCAGCTTGCATGGGCGATGCTCACTATTTCCAGCGTCAAATCCCCGGCGGGCCGGTGCCAGGTCACCTCGTCGCCGACCTGGGCACCGATCAGCGCGCGGGCCAGCGGCGAATGGGGCGCGATGCGGCCAAGGGCGGGGTCGGCCTCATCCTCGCCGGTGATTTCATAGGTGGTCTCGCGGCCATCTTCATCGGCCACGGTCACAAGCAGGCCGAAGGCGACTTCGGACAGGTCATGGTTTGCCGGGTCGACCGTGATCGCCGCTTTCAGCCGGGCTTCAAGCCAGCGGATATCCCGTTCGGCAGCGGCTTCGGGCAATTTATCCAACCGCTCGGCGCGGGCGCGGAGGGCGGCCAGATCGGCCTGGCGCGCCGCAAGCCGCGCTTGCAGATCAGCCAGCCCGCGCGGGGTGACGTAATTGGGGTGCGGCGAGACCGGCAGTTCCGGCAGATCCGGCCGGTCAGACCCGGCATCCTCGTTGACGAAGGCCCTGCTCATGCGACGATTTCCTCGAGCGGGTCATAGAAGCAACCCTCATCCCAGGCGGCCCGGGGCAGGCTGTCGGGCTTGAACCTGATCTGGCCGTCGACAAGTTCAGCGCGGGAAAAGAAGCGTCTTTGGCTGACCACGCCTTCCGGGTCGCGCCAATCTTCGCGCAGTGATCCGGCGGTGACGGTGGCGCGGAAGAACAGGTCGACCTGATGGAAGCCGGTCTTCGGATCGTGGAATTCGTTGATCAGAGCGGGGGGGCCGACGGCGATGGTCAGGCCGGTTTCCTCGAAGACTTCACGCGCAAGGTTGTCGGGCAGCGATGAACCGGCCTCGGCCCCGCCGCCCGGGGCGCACCACAGGTCGGATGTGCCGCCGGGATAGGCATTGACCAGAAGAAGCCGGTCCTGATGCAGGATCAGCGCGCGGGCGGCGAGGCGGGGTTTGAAACGGGCGGCCATGACGCAGCGTTGGGCCAGCACGGTGGCTTTGTCCAGCCTTGCGGCGGGCGGGCACGCCAGCGCAGGATGGACCCAAGCGGAGGTGCGGCATGGATTACACAAGCATTGCCAAGCGGGTCTCGTCCTGGTGCGGGCGGCCGGGCACCTTCGTCCTTGCCCTGGGGGTGATCGTGGTCTGGGTGGTGACCGGGCCGGTGTTCAGCTATTCGGACACCTGGCAGCTGGTGATCAACACCGGCACGACGATCGTGACCTTCCTGATGGTTTTCCTGATCCAGAACACCCAGAACCGCGACACGGCGGCGATCCAGCTGAAGCTGGACGAGCTGATCCGGGCGACGGCGGGCGCGCATAACGCGCTGCTGGACCTCGAGGAGCTGGACGAGAAGGCCCTGGCCGCGTTCCGCGCCCGTTATGAGGATCTGGCCCGGCAAGCGCGGGACAAGCGGGCGCGGGGCGACAGCGACACCGATTCCCCCGAGGCGTGATCCATGGCGGGGACGGTCCTTCTGATTCACGGCCTGGCGCGGACCTCGCGGTCGCTGGGACCCCTGGGGCTGGCGCTGCGGGCGGCGGGCTATCGGGTGGCGCCGGTCGCCTATCCCTCGACCAAGGCTGCGCCCGAGGCTTTGGTGGCGCATTTCGCCGCCCGCGTGGCGGCGTTGGAGCTGGAGGGGCCGGTCCATGCGGTGGCGCATTCGATGGGGGCCTTGATCCTGCGCGACTGGCTGGCGCGGGGCAGTCAAGCGGGCTTTGGCCGGGCGGTGCTGCTGGGGCCGCCGAACCATGGTTCGGAACTGGTGGACCGGCTGGGCGAGGACAGGCATCTGGGCCCGGCCTTCCGGCTGGTGAACGGCCCGGCGGGGATGGCGCTGGGGACAGGGGCGGGAAGCTGGCCCAACCGCCTGCCGCCGCCCCGGCATGAGATGGGGGTGATCGCGGGGACGGGGTCGGTCAGCCCGTGGTTTTCGGCCCTGCTGCCCGGGCCGGATGATGGCAAGGTGACCGTGGAAAGCACGCGGATGGAGGGCATGGCCGACCATCTGGTGCTGCCGGTCAGCCATACCTGGATGATGATGGACCCGCGCGTGATCCGGCAGGTGCGGCATTTCCTGCGCGAGGGGCGGTTCCAGCGCGCCTGAAGTCAGGCCTTGCGGCGGATGCGGTTCACATGGCCCATCTTGCGGCCGGGGCGGGGGGCGCCCTTGCCGTAAAGATGCAGGGCAGCATCGCGCTCGGCCAGGATCTGCGGCACGGCCAGCACGTCGTCGCCGATCAGGTTCTCCATCACAACATCGGCAAAGCGGCTGCCATCGCCCAGAGGCAGGCCGGTGACGGCACGGATATGCTGTTCGAACTGGTCGACGGCGCAGCCCTGCTGGGTCCAATGGCCGGAATTGTGGACGCGGGGGGCGATTTCATTGACCAGAAGCCCCTCGGTGGTCACGAACAGCTCGACCCCCATCACGCCGACATAATCCAGCGCATTGAGGATGCGGGCGGCCAGCAGAACGGCGTCCGAGCGTTGGGCGGGCGTCAGGCGGGCCGGGACGGTGGTGCTGCGCAGGATACCGTCGCGATGGACATTCTCGCCGGGATCGAAGGCCGCGACCGAGCCGTCCAGTCCGCGCGCGGCGATGACCGAAACCTCGTGGCTGAAATTCACGAAGCCTTCCAGAACAGAAGCCGCGCCGTTCATCGCGGCCAGGGCGGCGGGCGCGTCGCCGGGCGCCATGATCCGGGCCTGGCCCTTGCCGTCATAGCCAAGCCGGGTGGTTTTCAGGATCGCGGGCGCGCCGATGCGGGAAAGTGCGGCATCGAGATCGGCGGCAGTGGTCACGGCGGCATAGGGCGCGACGGTCAGGCCAAGGCCCGAGAGGAAATCCTTCTCGGCGATGCGGTCCTGGCTGACGGCCAGGGCGCGGCGGTTCGGCCGGATCGGGCGCAGGCTTTCCAGAAGGTCCAGCGCGGCGGTGGGGACATTCTCGAATTCATAGGTGATGACATCGACGCATTCGGCAAAGGCGCGCAGGGCGGCCTCGTCCTCATAGGGCGCGGTCGTCACCTTCAGCGCGACATCGCCCGCCGGTGCGGCGCCGGGTTCGTAGATGTGGCAGCGATAGCCCAGGCGGCTGGCGGCGACCGACAGCATCCGGCCCAGTTGTCCGCCGCCCAGAATGCCGATCACGGAACCTTGCGGCAGGGCGTCATTCATCTTTGGGCTCCTCGGGGATCGAGGCCGACAGGGCCTCGCGCCAGGCGTCAAGCCTTGCGGCAATGTCGGGGTCTGAAATTGCCAGAATGCCCGCAGCCATCAGGCCGGCATTGGCGGCCCCGGCCGCGCCGATGGCCATGGTGGCGACCGGAAAGCCTTTGGGCATCTGGAGAATGGAGTAAAGGCTGTCAACGCCCGACAGGGCCTTTGTCTGCACCGGCACGCCGATCACCGGAACACGGGTTTTCGAGGCCATCATGCCGGGCAGATGCGCCGCCCCGCCCGCGCCCGCGATGATGACCTTCAGACCGCGTTCGACCGCGGTCTTGCCATAGGTCCACAGCCGGTCTGGCGTGCGATGGGCCGAAACGATCCTGGCCTCATAGGGAATGGCCAGTTCGTCCAGAACGGCCGCCGCCTCGCGCATGGTGGCCCAGTCGGACTGCGAGCCCATGATGATGCCGACGCTCACCCCTGCCATGCCCTGCCTCTTCGTTCCTGGCTGCAAGGGCGGATTATACGCAGGACGGGGGGGCAGCAAGCCTTGCGGCGCCGAAGGCGGATTTTCGACGGCAATTCGGGCTGCGTCAGGCGATGATGTCGGGGATCAACTGATCCTCGATCTTGGTGATCGTGTCTTTCAGCGCCAGTTTCTGCTTCTTCAGCCGCCGCAGCGTCAGCGGATCAGGTCGACCATTGGTTTCAAGCGCATGGATCGCCTCGTCCAGATCGCGATGCTCGCGTCGAAGCACTTCAAGCTTCACGCGCAGCATTTCGTCAAAGCTCATCTCGGAAGGGGCGTTCATGGCAGTTCGGCTCGCCTTGGTATTTGTGGGAAGTGTATAGCGCGGCGACTGATTCTGGGAAACTTCTCATCGCGCCCTGACGGCAGGGGACTTGCGGCCTCTCCTGACCGCCCCCATATTTCCATCATGGCCGGAATGCCTGATGCCAGGGTTCCGGGACCGGAGATGTCGCTTTGTGCAAGGACAGCCCGCAGATGACGAAACTGACCTTTGGGGCCCATCCCTATCTTCTGGGCTTCGAGCAGCTTGAACGGCTGGTCGAACGCACCGCCAAGTCCGGGGCCGAGGGCTATCCCCCTTACAATATCGAGGCCGTCAGCGAAAATGCCTATCGCATCACGCTGGCCGTGGCCGGGTTCCGCGAAGAGGATCTGGCCATCACGGTCGAGGATCGCCAGCTGGTGATCCGGGGCCGCCAGGCCGACGAACCGGGGGACAGGGTCTTCCTGCACCGGGGCATCGCCTCGCGCGCGTTCCAGCGCAGCTTCGTGCTGGCCGACGGGGTCGAGGTGGCCGGGGCGGGGATGGAGCATGGGCTTCTGAACATCGATCTGCGGCGCAGCGTGCCTGAAACGGTGGTGCAGACCATCCCGATCGGCCGCAAGGAAGGAGGACGGAAATGAACACGCCATTCCAGGGCTTTCCCGAAACCGCCGAGCGGATCGTCTATGTCCGCCCCGTGGCGGTGGCCGATCTGCCCGACGATATCCGCGAGCAGGTGGGCGAGGCCGAGACGGTCTATTCCGTCCATGCGCCCGACGGCCAGCAGCTGGCGCTGGTCGCTGACCGCAAGCTGGCCTTCCATCTGGCGCGCAGCCATGATTTCGCGCCGGTCAGCGTGCACTGACGCCTAAGCGGCAGGCGAAAGGCGCGGGCGCTTATTCGGCCGCGCTGGATTTCTTCATCTTTGCATCGCAGCTTGCAGACAGGCCGGACCCGAATGGGCCGGGCGCGACGGAACTTGCGCGCCCGGACGTTTGGCAAAGGGCCAGATCAAGCCAGCGAGGGCGCAGAGCAAGATGAAAACCACCACCGGATATTCCGCGACACAGATCCTGCTGCACTGGGGCGTCGCCCTGGGCGTGCTGTTCAACTATGTCGTCAGCGAGGGCATGGGCAAGGCACTTGACCAGAACCTGGATGGCGAGGCGGTGACGGTTGACGTCGCCTCCTGGCATGTCTGGATCGGCGTGGCCGTGCTGGTGCTGGCGGTGCTGCGCATCGCGCTGCGGCTGCTGCGCGGCGGCCCGCCTGCGGAGCCGGGCGCGCTGGGCAAGGTTGCTTCGGCCGTCCATGGGCTTTTGTATGTGCTGATCCTGCTGGTGCCCGCCTTGGGCGCGCTGGCCTGGTTCGGCGCCATCGACGCGGCGGGGGAGCCCCATGCGCTTCTGGCCAATGTCATGGTGATCCTGGCCGCCTTTCATGCGCTGGGCGGGTTCTATCACCATCTTGTGCTGAAGGATGGCATCCTGCGGCGGATGCTGCGCCCGGCCTGAACCGCCGTCCGGACCGAAATGCAAAACGCCCCGCCGGATCCGGCGGGGCGTTTTCTGTTTTAAACCAAGGTCTCAGCCCTTGATCAGGCCCATGGATTCCAGCTTGAGCAGGACCTGATGCGCGCAGTGATCGACATCGACATTCTCGGTGTCCACCACCAGCTCTGCCTTGACCGGCGCTTCATAGGGGTCGGAGATCCCGGTGAATTCCTTGATCTTGCCCTCGCGCGCCAGCTTGTACAGGCCCTTGCGGTCGCGCCGTTCGCATTCCTCGATGCTGGTCGCCACATGCACTTCGACGAAGGCCCCGAAGGCCTCGATCATCTCGCGCACTGCACGGCGGGTCGAGGTATAGGGCGCGATGGGCGCGCAGATCGCGATGCCGCCGTTCTTGGTGATTTCCGAGGCGACATAGCCGATGCGCTTGATGTTGATGTCGCGGTGCTCTTTCGAGAAGCCCAGCTCGGATGACAGATGCTTGCGCACCACGTCGCCGTCCAGAAGCGTGACCGGGCGGCCGCCCATCTCCATCAGCTTGACCATCAGCGCATTGGCGATGGTGGATTTGCCCGAGCCGCTGAGGCCGGTGAAGAAGACGGTGAAGCCCTGCTTGGCCCGCGGCGGCGAGGTGCGGCGCAGTTCCTGCACCACTTCGGGGAAAGAGAACCAGTCGGGGATCTCAAGCCCTTCGCGCAGGCGGCGGCGCAGTTCGGTGCCCGAGATGTCCAGCACGGTCGCACCTGCCGGCACTTCGTCGACAGGGAAATACTGGGCCTTTTCCTGCACATAGACCATCTGCTTGAAATCGACCATCTCGATGCCGACCTCGGCCTGATACTGGCGCACCAGTTCCTGCGCGGCATAGGGGTCGTAGAAATCCTTGCCCTGGCTGTTCTTGCCCGGGCCGGCATGGTCGCGGCCGACGATGAAATGGGTCAGGCCGTGGTTCTTGCGGATGATGGCGTGCCACAGCGCCTCGCGCGGGCCGGCCATGCGCATCGCCAGATTCAGCAGCGAAAGCTGGGTGGTCTGGGCCGGGTACTTGTCGAGCACGGCTTCATAGCAGCGCACGCGGGTGAAATGGTCCACATCGCCCGGCTTGGTCATGCCGACGACCGGGTGGATCAGGAGGTTCGCCTCGGCATTGCGGGCGGCGCGGAAGGTCAGTTCCTGATGCGCGCGGTGCAGCGGGTTGCGGGTCTGGAAAGCCACGACCTTGCGCCAGCCCATCTTGCGGAAGAAGGCGCGCAGCTCGTTCGGCGTGTCGCGGCGCCCCTTGAAGTCATAATGCACCGGCTGCTGGATGCCGGTGATCGGGCCGCCCAGATAGACCGGACCCGCGACATTGTGCAGGTAGTTCACCGCCGGATGGGCCAGATCGTCGGCGCCAAAGACCTTCTCAGCCTCATTGGCCTTGTTCGGCACCCATTTGTCGCTGACCGACAGGATGGCAAGGATGACGCCTTCCTGATCGCGCAGCGCGATGTCCTGACCGGCTTCGATGCCTTCGGCGAATTTCTCCGACACGTCCAGCGTGATCGGCATCGGCCAGAGCGTGCCGTCGGCGAGGCGCATCTTCTCGACCACGCCGTCATAATCGGCTTCGGACAGGAAGCCTTTCAGCGGCGCGAAGCCGCCATTCATCAGCAGTTCCAGGTCGCAAATCTGGCGCGGGGTCAGATCCCAGGAGGGCAGGTTGCCCGCCTCGACCTTCAGCTTCTGGGCGGAATCGTAGGAGACGTAGAGTTCGGGCACGGGCGCGAAGTTCTGTTGCATGTCTTTGGTCCTGTTCTTCGAGGCGATCAGATGGGGAAGCGCGCCAGTCAGCTCGGCGTGCAAGGCGTTATATTCGGCCAGTTTTCCGGCCAGGAATCCTTCGGCGAGGCGGGCCTTTTCGGTCGCGCCGCGGGTGGTCAGGGCATAGGCGAAACGCTGGCGGCGGTCGGGGCCGGGACGATCCTGCACGGTGATCAGCCCGGCTTCGCTGGCGGCGCGCAATTGGGCGTTCAGGCTGCCCAGGCTGATTCCCAGCGCCTCGGCCGTCGCGCGCTGCGAAGCTTCGGGTTGCAGGTCAAGTTGCCGCAACAGAAGGAAGAGCTGCGCTTCCTCGGGCAAGGCAAATTTGACTGCGGCGGCAGGCATCAGGAGACTCAAAATGCGTTCACGCGTGAACTGATAGGATATTTCTTCTCTACCGGAAAGACGAAAACCGGACACGGCGGGAATCCGGTCCGGTTTTCAGCACAAATTCACCGAAAGCGGGGGATTGTCCCGCGCTTCAGTGTCCGGCGAGAAATTTTTCCGCGTCCAGCGCGGCCATGCAGCCCATGCCGGCCGATGTGACGGCCTGGCGGTAGATGTGGTCGGTCAGATCGCCCGCAGCGAAGACGCCGGGGATCGAGGTGCGGGTGCTGCCGGGTTCGACCTTCACATAGCCGCCGGAATGCAGCTCGAGCTGGTCCTTGACCAACTCGCTGGCGGGGGCATGGCCGATGGCGACGAAGAAGCCCGCGCAGGGGATGTCACGTTCGGCGCCGGTCTTGAGGTTGCGGGTTTTGACCGCCGTCACGCCCAAAGGCGCGTCGGTGCCCAGAACCTCGGTCACTTCGCTGTCCCAGACCACCTCGATCTTCGGGTTCTTGAACAGACGGTCCTGCATGATCTTCTCGGCGCGGAAACTGTCGCGGCGGTGGATCACGGTGACCTTGGAGGCGAAGTTGGTCAGGAACAGCGCTTCCTCGACCGCGGTATTGCCGCCGCCGATCACCACAACCTCTTTGCCGCGATAGAAAAATCCGTCGCACGTGGCGCAGGCCGAAACGCCGAAGCCCTTGAAGCGTTCTTCCGAGGGCAGGCCCAGCCATTTGGCCTGGGCGCCGGTTGCCAGGATCACGGCGTCGGCGGTGTAGGTGGTGCCAGAGTCGCCATGGGCGGTGAAGGGACGTTTCTGCAAGTCGAGCGAGGTGATGATGTCGCCGATGATCTCGGCGCCCATTTCCTGGGCGTGTTCTTCCATCCGCACCATCAGGTCGGGACCCATGACCGATTTGTCGCCGGGCCAGTTTTCCACGTCGGTTGTGATGGTCAGCTGGCCGCCGGGCTGAATTCCCTGCACCAGCACGGGTTCAAGCATGGCGCGGCTGGCATAGACGGCGGCGGTATAGCCTGCCGGGCCGGAGCCGATGATCAGAACCTTGCTGTGCTTCGTCGCGCCCATGTCTTGCCCCTGAATTCTGCGTCTTCCCGGCGTCTTCCGAACGTCTTGCAAACGTCTTCCGATCGTCTTCCGGGTCCGGCGCCTGATATAGCCAGCCGGAAGCCGGGCCGAAAGCCCCGAACCATTGCGTTCCGGCGTCCATTCTCGCAACCGAGGCGCTTTGACCGGGCGTCAGTTTGAAACTTTGTTGCGCGGCGCAGGGCAATTGCCTAGATAGTCCGCAGCGAAGGAGACTGACCCATGGCAAGCCACAAGCTTGACGAGATCGACCGGCATATCCTGGCCCAGTTGCAGGCGGATGGCCGGATGACCAATGTCGAGCTGGCCAGCCGCGTCGGCATCTCGGCCCCGCCCTGCCTGCGCCGGGTGCGCACGCTGGAGGAGCAGGGCTATATCACCGGCTATCATGCCGAGATCGACGCCCGCGAGCTGGGCTTTGAAGTGTCGGTCTTTGCCATGGTGCGGCTGAATTCGCAAGCCGAGGCCGATCTGGCCGCGTTCGAGGACCGCTGCCGGTCCTGGCCCTTGGTCCGCGAATGCCACATGCTGAATGGCGAGATCGACTTCATCCTGAAATGCGTGGCCCCCGACCTGTCGAGCTTTCAGAGCTTTCTGACCGGCGAGCTGCTGAAAGCCGCCAATGTGGCCAATGTGAAGACCAGCCTGGTGATCCGCTGCGCCAAGGACGAGGCCGGCGTTCCCTTCGACGTGCTTGAGGCGCGGCTGGCCCGCAGCGCCTGAGCGCGCATCCCGCGTTCCGGTGCCAGGCAAAAGCGGCCCCGTCTGGCGCCAGAGGTGCGCCGGGGCCGCTTTCCACCCGCGCATTTGCCACGCGGGTGCAGGGATCGCGCGACCCCCGAGACTGCGGGGAGGGCGGATCCTGGGGCGGACGCAGTCCCGGCCAGGGTGCCAGGGAAGGGCAGGGGCCGCGTCGGCCGGAGCGACGGAGGGACAGCCGTCGTGAAGGCAAGATGCTGCGCCTGGGGTTTCGGGTCAAATTTCGGCGCGGCAAGGCAAGCCCACTTGTGACAGTGGCAAGGCCGGTCGCGCGATTGTGGCGCGGAGAAATCGTTAAGATTTGAAGGATTTAACCAAGGATCGCGCGCAGCGATTCGCCTTGCAGTCTGGGCTGCCTGCGCCGGGGGCGCAGGGCCGGGATCAATGCGCGGCGATGGGCGCGCGGCGGCGCGGATTGTGCGCCAGATGCGGGTGGACCGGCACGACCCGGGCGGTGGGGACGGCGGGGGCCGTCTCAAGCGCTTCGGGGCGGCGCTTGGTGCCGCGCATCCAGGGGAAGTTCGGCAAGGGCTCGCTCGAGGCGGCGATTACAGAGCGCAGCCAGCGGCGTTCGGTCTGGATTTCCTTGGTCATCGCATTTCTCCGCATCGATCGGCCGCAGCGGGCCTTGGGGGAATATTCCCTGTCCAATGCGGCCTCTCTGCGACCAATCGGTGAAGGATTGCGGCCATTTCCTGGCGCAGCACAATCAATCACGGCAGGCGGAAATCGTTTCTAAGTCGGGCGATGAAAAGGCAAAAGACGCGGACAATGCCGGAGCGATGGCGGGGTTTGTCGCGTATTTCGCCGCAATCGCGGTGCGGTAGGCGGGGCTAAAGGCGGATGACCGAGATCAGGCGACCGTAATCCGCCTCGCCCGCATGGGTGCTGCGGCGATAGCTGAAGAATCGCTCGGGGTCGCAATAGGTGCAGTGCCCTGTCCATTCGGCCTGGCCCACGCCTGCGGCGCGCAGCCGGTGCAGGCCATAGGCGGGCAGGTCGAAAAGCATCCGGTCGCCCGTGCCATTGGCGAAGAAGCGGGCATTGTCGCGGTCTTCGTCGGTGAAGGTCTCGAAGAATTCGGGGCCGACCTCGTAGGCGGCCTGGCTGATCGTCGGACCGATCACGGCGGCGATGTCGGCGCGCCGCGCGCCCAGCCCCTCCATCGCGTCGAGCGTGGCTTCCAGCACGCCGTCGAAAGCACCGCGCCAGCCGGCATGGGCCGCGCCGATGACGCGGGCCTTGCGGTCGGCGAAAAGAACGGGCTGGCAATCGGCGGTCAGGACGGCAAGGGCCAGGCCGGGCGTGGCGGTGACCAGCGCATCGGCGCGGGGTCTTTCGGCCAAGGGGCCGGTGACCGGAACCACATCGGCGGAATGGACCTGGTTCATGTTGATGAGGGCGGGCAGCTCGACGCCCATCGCCTCGGCCACGCGGGTGCGGTTGATGGCGACGATCTCCGACTGGTCGGACGATCCTGCGCCGCAGTTCAGACCGGCGAAGATGCCGGAAGATGCGCCGCCCTTGCGGGTGAAGAACCCGTGGCGGAAGGGGATCGCGTCAGAGGTGATGATGTCCAGCATGGGTGTCTTGTCGGGTTTTCAGGCGAATCCGGGGGGCGGCGGGTCTTGCGGCCGGGTCAGGGCGAGCGCCTTGAACAATTCGCCCATTTCCTGCGGATGGGTCAAGCGCTGCGCGGCGGCAAGGTGGCTGTCAAGCGCGGCACCGGCAAGGGACTGCGCAAGCCGCTGGGTGCGCGGGGCGATGCCAAGGCGGGTCAGAAGCACGCCCTGCGTCGTATAGCGGGCTTGCAGGCCGGTGGCGGCCTGGGCCAGCGCCTGAAAATCGACATGGGCGGTCAGGTCGGCCCGGCCCGGATCGGCCAGGGGATCGACAGGCTGATGCGCCTTGAGGGCCTGGAACGTGTCGCCCAGCGAGCGCCAGCCGCCATAATCAAGGATGAGGGCAAGCCCGCCATGGCTGGCGATGCGCAAGGAAAGGCCGGCGATGATCGGCGCGGCGGCGGGGCACAGCTCTACCACATCGCCGTCGCGCGTGTCGGCCAGCCGGGAGGCGAGGAAGGAGAGCGGGGCGGGAGGTGCAAGGCCAAGGCCAAGCCCGCCTTCGGGCGACAGGCCGATGACGGTTTCGGCCCAGCCTGCGCCCTGACGGCGGAACTGGCGGATCGGCAGGGCGTCGAAGAATTCGTTCGCCAAAAGATAAAGCGGCGCGTCGGGCAGGTCTTCGGCGCGCTCGCACCAGACCGGGCTGTGGGGGGCAAGCCTGCGGGCCTGTTCGGCGCGCAGCGCGGGCGAGGCCTCGACCAGATGCAGGCGGGCGGCGGCGTGAAAGCCCGGCACGGTCCGGGTGGCGCGCAGCACATCTGCCATCAGCGTGCCGCGGCCGGGGCCAAGCTCGGCCAGCGTGAAGGCGGCGGGCGCGCCGCAATCGAGCCAGTGCTGGGCAAGGCAAAGGCCCAGCAGCTCGCCGAACATCTGGCTGATCTCGGGCGCGGTGGTGAAATCGCCCGCCGTGCCGAAGGGCGGGCGGGTGGTGTAATAGCCCAGCGCGGGGTGCAGCAGGCATTCGGCCATATACTCGGCCAGTGTGATCGGCCCGGTGGCGGCGATGCGCCGGGCGATCAGGTCGCCAAGCGGCGTCATGCGGCCACGGGCAGGGCGGCGCGGCGGGCGCGGGCGATGAACCACAGGCCCGCGGCGATCATCGGCAGCGACAGGATCTGGCCCATGGTCAGGCCATAGCCGCCGAGATGGAAGGCAAGGCCAAGCGGGTTGCCGGGGCTGACGAACTGCGCGTCGGGCTGGCGGACGAATTCGACCAGGAATCGGGCGAGGCCATAGCCGGTCAGAAAGGTGCCCATGATCAGGCCGGGGCGGCGGAAGGCGCCGGAGCGCCAGGCCATCCAGAGCACGACCGCGCCCAGGATCAGCCCTTCCAGCAGGGCTTCGTACAACTGGCTCGGGTGGCGGGCGCAGGCTTGGGTGGCGGTGGCGCAGGCCTGGGCGGCCTGGCCCGGAAAGATCACGCCCCAGGGCAGGTCGGTGGCGCGGCCCCACAGCTCGGCATTGATGAAATTGGCGATGCGGCCCAGGAACAGGCCGATGGGCGCGACCATGGCCATCAGATCGCCGAGGGACAGGGGGGCAATGCCCTCGCGCCGGGCGAACCACAGGCCCGCGACCACGACGCCCAGAAAGCCGCCATGGAAGGACATGCCGCCCTCCCAGACCTTCAGGATGTCGCCGGGATGGGAGAGGTACTGGCCGGGCTGGTAGAAGAGCACATAGCCGAGACGCCCGCCAAGGATGACGCCGAGGATGACCCAGGTCAGCAGGCGTTCGACCTGCTCGCCGCTCAGCGGTGCCGCGCCGGACCACAAGCGGGGGGTGGCGACGGCGCGGGTGATCAGCCGCCAGCCCAGCAGCAGCCCGACGATATAGGCCAGCGCATACCAGCGCAGCGCGAAGGTCATGTCGCCGATCGGGATCGAGACGATCTCGGGCGAGATGTCGGGGAAGGGGATCATGCCCGTCTCCTGCTGGATGCGTTCCGCCGCTTGTCGGGCGGGCGGGGGGCGAAGTCAACCGGCGGGCCGGTCGGCCCGCGGGCTTGTGAAGGGCCGGGCAGGCGCGCATATAGGGGAAAAGCCAGGAGGCGCCGATGCAAAGCCGCAACAAGTTCTTCGACGACATGAGCCAGCTTATGACCAATGCGATGGGCGTGGCGCAGGGGGCCAAGACCGAGGCCGAGACGGCATTCAAAAGCATGGTCGACCGCTGGATGGCCGACCGCAATTTCGTGAGCCGTGACGAGTTTGACGCCGTGCGGGCGATGGCGCAGAAGGCGCGGGAAGAGAATGACGCGCTGGCGGCCCGGATCGCGGCGCTGGAAGCGGCGCTGGCGGCCAAGGTCTGAGGCCGGGGGGCTTTCCGCGAAGGATCGCGGCCGGGGACCGCGCGGGCAGTTGCCCCGCCATTGGCGCACAGATCGGGTGCGGTGAAGGATCTGGGCGGCGGGCCGGGGTGGGCCTATCTTGGGCCGTGATCCCCTGACCCGAAAGGCCAAGCCATGTCCGGTCCCGTCACGCCCGAAACCGCCCCCGTCCTGCCCGCCGAAACCCGCATCGGCCATGTCCATCTCAAGGTCGCGGATCTGGACCGCGCCCTCGCCTTTTATTCCGGCATCCTCGGCTTCGAGGTCACCCAACGCTACGGAACCCAGGCGGCCTTCCTGTCGGCGGGCGGCTATCACCACCATATCGGGCTGAACACCTGGGAATCCAAAGGTGCAAGCCCGCCGCCGCCCGGCCATACGGGGCTTTACCACACGGCGATCCTGTTTCCCGACCGCAAGGCGCTGGCGCAGGTCTTGCAGCGGCTGCGCGCGGCCGGCTGGCCGCTGACCGGGGCCTCGGATCATGGCGTCAGCGAGGCGCTGTATCTGGACGATCCCGATGGCAACGGGGTGGAGCTTTATCGCGACCGGCCCGAGGCCGACTGGCCGCGCGACGCCAGCGGCGCGCTGAAGATGGTGACGAAGCGGCTGGACCTCGAGGCCCTGCTGGCCGAGGCCTGACAGGTCAGGTGCGGATGAAGCGGAAGGCGGCGCTGGCGGCCCAGCCCGAGACGGCGGCCAGAAGCAGCGACAAAAGGCCGTAGATCAGCGGCCGGTCCTGGGCGAGATTGAAGATGGCGCGCTCAAGCCCCTCTTTGCGCACGCCGATCAGCCTTTCCTGGCTGGCGACGATCTTGCCGCCGCGCAAAAGGAAGATGCGCACCTTGTAGCCGCCTTCGGTCAGGTTGGCGGGCAGCGCCACATCGGCGCGGAACAGCGTGGCATCGGTAAGCTGCACCTTGCCTTCGGACAGGCGGTAGCGGCCCTCGTCGCCGCGCACGCGCTCCAGCGCCTCGATGAACGTGGGGGAGTTCTCGGCCTCGGAGGCGATGCCGACGGCGCGGATCACCCGGTCGATGGTGATCGAATGACGCAGGTTCTCGGTATGCGACAGGATCTTGTCGATCGGGCCGGTGGTGACCACGGAATAGAAGGAGGGCGCGCTGTCGACGGTGACGGCGGCATCGTTGATCCAGATCCCGGCGACGCGGTCCTTGCGGCGCACCACGACCGGCGCGGAAGGGCCCTCGACGGTGACGATGACCTCGAGCTTGCCCTCGGGGATCGGCGTCTCGCGCTTGACCGCGCCATAGACGAGGATTTCCGAGCCGTCGAAATTGGCGGTGATCGAGACACGGCTCTGGCTGAGCCCCGCGACGATGGCCTCGGGCGCCGCTTCCTGCGCGCGCGCCGTCGCGGCGAGAAGGTCGACGGAGACGGCGAGGGCGATGAACAGGCGCGCGGTCATGGCAGCGAGACCGCCGTGACGGAATAAAGCTCGTCGGGGCGTAGCAGAAGGTCGGCCGCGATGCGCAGGCTGACGGCCAGGACGAGAAGCGAGAGCAGGACGCGCAGCTGTTCGGCCCGCAGCCGCACGCCGACGCGGGCGCCGATCTGGGCGCCGATCACGCCGCCGAAGATCAGAAGAAGCGCCAGCATCATGTCGACCGACTGGCTGGTGACGGCGTGCATCACGGTGGTGAAGGCCGAGACGAAGATGATCTGGAACAGCGAGGTGCCGATGACGACCTTGGTGGGCATCCCGAGCAGATAGATCATGGCGGGCACCATGATGAAGCCGCCGCCAACCCCCATGATCGCGGCCAGGAAGCCCACGACCGCCCCCACGAGCAGGGGCGGGATGACGCTGATATACAGGCCCGAGGCGCGGAACTTCATCTTGAAGGGCAGGCCATGCACCCAGCTATGGGTATGGCCGCGCCGCACCGCGCCGCCGGCCTTGCCGCTGCGCAACAGGGCGCGCAGCGATTCCTGCAGCATCATCAGCCCGATCAGGCCCAAGAAAAGCACATAGGAGAGTTGGACGAAAAGGTCGATCTGGCCGAGCGCCTTCATCCAGGCGAAGACCCAGATGCCCACCGCCGATCCGGCCATCCCGCCCAGGAACAGCACGATCCCCATGCGGAAATCCACCGCCTTGCGCTTGAGCTGCGCCAGCACGCCCGAGACCGAAGAGGCGACGACCTGGTTGGCTCCGGTGGCCACGGCGACGGCGGGCGGCACGCCGATGAAGAAGAGAAGCGGCGTGATGAGGAAGCCGCCACCGACGCCGAACATGCCCGAGAGGAAGCCCACGACCCCACCGATCCCGAGAATCAGGAAGGCGTCGACCGAGACCTCGGCGATGGGGAGGTAGATCTGCATAAGCCGGGCGCGGGGATCAGGAAGAGGAGTGTCTGACCAAAGGCTTGCGCGCCTTGGGCCGCGAAGTCAAATCACCAGCGCGCTCATCGCAGGTCGCGGAGGAAATGCCGCAGGATGCGTTCCAGTTTTGCCGCACCCAGCGGGGCCATGGCCTTGGTATGCTCGTGGCTGATCTGTTCGTCGCTCATCCCGGCGGCCATGTTGGTGATGGTCGAGATGGCGGCGACCTCAAGCCCCAGGAAGCGGGCGAGGATGACCTCGGGCACGGTGGACATGCCGACCGCGTCGCCGCCGAGACGCTTCAGCATGCGGATCTCGGCCGGGGTCTCGAAGGAGGGGCCCGAATACCAGCAATAGACGCCTTCGGGCAAAGGCAGGCCCTCGGCCGCGGCGGCGGCTTTCAGCGCGGCGCGCAGGCGGGGGGAATGGGCATCCGTCATCGGCACGAAACGGGCATCGGTCTTCTCGCCGATCAGCGGGTTCAGGCCGGAATAGTTGATATGGTCATCGAGCAGCATCAGATCGCCCGGCGCGATGTCAGGGCGCAGCGAGCCTGCGGCATTGGTCAGGATCAGCTCCTGCGCGCCAAGGGCCTTGAGCACCTCAAGCGCGGGGCGCATCGCCGCCGGGTTGCCGCTTTCGTAATAATGCTCGCGCGCGCCGAAGACCGCGACGCGCACCCCTTCCAAGAGGCCCACATGCAGATGCGGGTTGTGGCCCGAGACGCCGATATGGGGAAAGCCCGGCAGATCGCCATAGGGGATGGCCACGCCCTCGACCGCATGTGCAAGATGGCCAAGGCCCGAGCCGAGGATCAGGCCGAGGCGGATGGGGTCCGCCCCGGCGCGGGCGCGGATCAGGGCGGCGGTGGCGGCGGGATCGTGCATGTCAGGTCTTTCGCTTTCGGCTGGCCCCGGGGGCGCTTCGCCCCCGGACTCCCGGAGGATAGTTATGAACAGCGGAACCGAAGAAGCGGCAAGGCCTGGCTGCAGCCGGTTTGCCCGGCGAGCGGTCCCTCTCTGGGCCATGCGTCGCGGCAGGGTTCTTTCCTTTCCGCGCTATTGCCTCTTCTGTTCTCAAATATCCCACGGGGGTCCGGGGGTGTGAAACCCCCGGGAATGGGGCAGGGCGGATCGCGTCCGGGTCAGCGCTCCTTCACATAGGGCTCGCCCCCGGCGCGGGGCGGGATGGCCTTGCCGACAAAGCCCGCAAGGACGAAGACGGTCAGCACATAGGGCAGGGCGTCGAGGAAGGGGACGGGCACTTTGACCCGCACCACCCATTCCACAACATCGGGGCGCAGCGCCAGGGCCTGGAAGAAGCCGAAGAGAAGGCAGGCCCACATCGCCGCGACCGGGCGCCATTTGGCGAAGATCAGCGCCGCGAGCGCGATATAGCCGCGGCCCGCCGTCATGTCCTTGCCAAAGCCGGCCTGAAGCGCGGTGGCCATATAGGCCCCGGCAAAGCCGCAAAGGATGCCGGTGATCATCAGCGCCGAGAAACGCAGCCGGGTGACCGAGACCCCGGCCGTGTCGACGGCCGCCGGGTTCTCGCCCACGGCGCGCAGGCGCAGGCCAAAGCGGGTGCGGTACAGCGCCCACCAGGTCAGCGCCACGCAGGCGAAGGCGATGTAGACGAGAAGCGCATGGCCCGAGATCACCTCGGCATAGAAGGGGCCGATCAGCGGGATGGCGCGGGCTTCCTCGGCGAAGGGCAGGGTGATGGTGCCGAAGCGGGCCGCGCCTTCCAGCGGCGGGGTGCGCCCGCCCTGGCCGAACAGCCGCTGCGCGACAAGGACAGTCAGTCCGGCGGCAAGGAAGTTGAGCGCCACACCCGAGATGAGCTGGTTGCCGCGGAAGGTGATCGAGGTCAGGCCATGGATCAGGGCAAAGAGCAGCGAGCCGCCGATCCCCGCCGCCAGACCGACCCAGGCCGAGCCGGAATAGAAGGCCATGGTGCCCGCGCACATGGCGGCGGCCAGCATCTTGCCCTCAAGACCGATGTCGAAGACGCCGGAGCGTTCGGAATAGAGACCGGCCAGGCAGGCGAACAGCAGGGGCGTCGCGAAGCGCAGCGCCGTGTCGAGGATCTGGAGAAGCGTGTTGTAATCCATCACACGGCCCCCTCGGCGACGGGTTTCGGGCGGCGGAACAGCGAGAAGAGCCTTGTCAGCAGCATCCGCACCCCCACATCCAGCGCGCCGGTGAACAGGATCACGAGGCCCTGCACCACGATCCGCATCTCGATCGGTATCTTGGTCCAGAGGCCAAGCTCCGCGCCGCCCTGGAACAGGAAGCCGAAGAGGAAGGCCGCGAGCACGACGCCAATCGGATGGTTGCGGCCCATCAGAGCCACGGCGATGCCGATGAAGCCCGCGCCCGAGGCCGAATTCTGCACCAGACGCCCGGCCTCGCCCATGACATTGTTGATCGCCATCAGCCCGGCCAGGCCGCCCGACAGGATCATGGCGATCATGATGATCTTCGTCGCGCCGATGCCCGCGTAGCGCGCCGCCGCCTCGGACTTGCCGAAGGCGCGGATGTCATAGCCCAGCCGCGTGCGCCACAGCAGCGCCCAGACCCCCAGCGCCAGCAGAAGCGCCACGAAGAAGGTCACATTGGCGGGAACGATCTGATAGTCGATATTGCCCGCCGCGTTCAACTTGACCGCGCCATCCGCCGTATATCGCTGGAACAGCGTTTGCAGGCCCGGGATCTCGTGGAAGCGCGGCAGGGCGGCATCGGGTCCGAAGCGCGCGGTGGCGGGGTCCATCTGCCCGGCCGGGCGCAGCACATCGACCAAAAGGAAGATCAGAAGGCTGGCCGCGATATAGTTGAACATGATCGTGGTGATCACGATATGGCTGCCGCGTTTGGCCTGGAGCCAGGCCGGGATCGCCGCCCAGAGCGCGCCGAACAGCGCCGCGCCACAGGCCGCGCCCAGAAGTGCCAGGCTCCAATGCGGCCAGGGGATGTAGAGCAGGGCCAGCGCGACGCCAAGACCGCCCAGCTGGGCCTGCCCCTCGCCGCCGATGTTGAAGAGGCCCGCATGGAAGGCCATGGTCACGGCCAGGCCGGTGAAGATGAAGCTGGTGGTGTAATAGAGCGTATAGCCCCAGCCGCTTGCGGTCATCACCGTGCCCTGGATCATCACGTCCAGCGCCTCGAGCGGGTCCTGGCCGATGGCAAGGATGACCAAGGCCGAGCAGAGCGCGGCAAGAAGCAGCGAGACCAGCGGCACAAGCGTGACATCGGCCCATTTCGGGAGGCGGTCCATCAGGCGGCTTCCCCCTTGGGCGTGTCGGTGATCCCGGCCATCAACAGGCCCAGTTCGCGTTCATTGGTGGTGTCGGGGTCACGTGTGCCCATGATCTGTCCGTCGAACATCACGGCGATGCGGTCGGAAAGCGAGAGGATCTCGTCCAGTTCCACCGAGACCAGCAGGATCGCGGCCCCGGCATCGCGCAGCGCGATGAGTTGCTTGTGAATGAATTCGATCGCGCCGATATCGACGCCGCGGGTGGGCTGGCCGACCAGAAGCAGGGTCGGGTTCTGCTCGAACTCGCGCGCAACGACAATCTTCTGCTGGTTGCCGCCCGAGAAGTTCTTGGCGGCCAACCAGCAATCGGGCGGGCGGACGTCAAAGGTTTCCATCTTCCGCCGGGTGTCATCGCGGAGGGCGTCATTCGACATGAACAGCGCATTGGCCTGGTATTTCGGATCGTCCGAATAGCCGAAGGCGACATTTTCCCAGGCGGTGAAGTCAAGGATCAGCCCGTGATGCTGGCGGTCTTCGGGCACATGGCCCACGCCCGCCGCGCGGCGGCTGCGACCATCGGCCCCGGCGCCCGACAGGGGCAGGGGCGCGCCGTTCAGAGAAACGCTGCCAGTGGCGGGCATCATGCCGCCAAGGGCCGCGAGCAATTCGGACTGGCCATTGCCCGCGACCCCGGCGATGCCCAGGATTTCGCCGGCGCGGATCTCAAGGCTGACGCCTTTGAGCCGTTCGACGCCATGTTCGTCGCGCACGCGCAGGTCCTGCACGGAAAGCACCAGCGCGCCGGGCCGGGCCGGGGGCTTTTCCACCTCCAGCAGAACCTTGCGGCCGACCATCAGTTCGGCCAGCGCCTCGGGGCTGGTCTCGGCGGTCTTGACGGTGGCGACCATGGTGCCGCGGCGCATGACGCTGACATTGTCGGTTGCCTCCATGATCTCGCGCAGCTTGTGAGTGATCAGGATGACGGTCTTGCCTTGGTCCCGCAGCCCCTTGAGGATGCGGAACAGGTGGTCGGCCTCGTCCGGGGTCAGGACGCCGGTCGGTTCGTCAAGGATCAGGATATCGGCCTGGCGGTAGAGGGCCTTGAGGATCTCGACGCGCTGCTGGTGGCCGACGGACAGATCCTCGATCAGCGCGTCGGGATCGACATCAAGGTCGTATTCCTGCGCCAGTCGCTGCAATTCCGCCCGCGCCTTGCGCAGGCTGGGGCCAAGAAGCGCGCCTTCCTCGGCGCCCAGGACGACGTTTTCGAGGACGGTGAAATTCTGCACCAGCTTGAAATGCTGGAAGACCATGCCGATGCCGGCACGGATGGCGCTCTGGCTGTCGGGGATGGGGGTCGGGGTGCCGTTGATCAGGATCTGGCCGCTATCGGCCTTGTAGAAGCCGTAGAGGATGGACATCAGCGTCGACTTGCCGGCCCCGTTCTCGCCGATAATGCCGTGGATCGTGCCCTTCGGCACGGCGATGTTGATGTCCTTGTTGGCCTGCACCGGGCCGAAGGCCTTGGAGATGCCTTTGAGTTCGATGGCGATGGGGGCGTCTTTGGTCAATCCTGCCTCTCGCAATTCACATCGGCGACATCCGCCAGGGGGATGTCATAGAACCGGATCGACCCGGTTTCGGCTGCGCCGAACTCATGGCCGATGGTGATTCCTTTCGCGTCATAGGCATAGCAGATGATCTGGCCGGGACGGGTGGGCGCAAAATCGACCTTGGCATCGCCCAGTTTCTCATAGCGGCGGACAATGACGATCTCGTCCCCGGTTCCGGCGGCGATCACGGGGCCTGGCGCAGCGAGCGCGGCGGCAAGAAGCGCCGCCGGGCCGCAGAAGGTGACGCAACGCGCAGAGAGGGGGGCAGTCGCCTGCCTCCCTCCCGTCGCGGTATTCCGATCCGGCATCAGAACGTGGCGGCCGGGCAGGTGTTGTCGGACATGTAGTCATGGACCACGATTTCGCCCGACTTGATCTTGGCGGCGGCCTCATCGACCTTGGCGACCATTTCGGGGGTCACGAGCGAGGCGTTGTTCTCGTCCATCGCGTAGCCGACGCCTTCATTGGCCAGACCCATCACCTCGAGGCCGGGCTTGAGGTCGGTGCCTTCCTTGAAGGCGCTGTAGACGGCATTGTCGACGCGCTTCATCATCGAGGTCAGGACCGAACCCGGGTGCAGGTAGTTCTGGTTCGAGTCGACGCCGATCGACAGGATGCCTTCATCGGCAGCGGCTTGCAGCACGCCTACGCCCGTGCCGCCGGCGGCGGCATAGATCACGTCGGCGCCCTGCGCCTTCTGGCCCTTGGCCAGTTCCGCGCCCTTGACCGGATCGTTCCAGGCGGCCGGGGTGGTGCCGGTCATGTTCAGCACGACCTTGATGTCGGGGTTCACCGCCTTGGCGCCTTCGGCATAGCCGCAGCCGAATTTGCGGATCAGCGGGATGTCCATGCCGCCGATGAAGCCGACCGTGCCGGTCTTCGAGGCCATGGCGGCCAACATGCCGACCAGATAGCTGCCCTCATGCTCGGTGAAGACCACCGATTTCACGTTGGGCGCATCGACAACCATGTCGATGATGGCGAATTTGGTGTCGGGGAAATCGGGGGCGACCTTGGCCAGCACATCGCCAAAGGCGAAGCCGGTCATCACCACCGGGTTGGCGCCAGCCTCGGCCAGACGGCGCAGCGCCTGTTCGCGCTGGGCCTCGTCCTGCATTTCCAGTTCCTTGTAGGTGCCGCCGGTTTCCTTGGCCCATTTCTCGGCGCCGTTGAAGGCGGCCTCGTTGAAGGATTTGTCGAACTTGCCGCCAAGGTCGTAGATGATCGCCGGATCGGCGGCGGCCATGCCTACCATGAGCGCCATGGCGGCGGTCGCCCCCGCAAGGGATTTCATCAGGGTCATCGGTTTTCTCCCGGTTGAACAAACCATTGCCGCCCGGTTCTTGCGGGGCCGGTTCAGCGGCCGCCTGCGGGCGTTTCATCCGTCAGATTACGCGCCAAGGCCCAGCGGGGGTCAAGTCGGATTCGCTGTGTTGCCTGTGTGTTCCTGACCTTATGGTCAGGTTTTTTACCAGGCGCAGCCGCGCAGGACGGCGGGCCTAGAGCGCGCGGGTCATCACCAGTGCATCGACCCGGGGGCCTTCCGGGGTGGCATAGTAGCCGCGGCGGCGGCCGGACAGGATGAAACCCTGCGATTCGTAGAGCTTGACCGCAGCCGGGTTCTGGGCGCTGACCTCGAGAAAGGCCTGATCCGCGCCGCGCAGCCGGGCCTGATAGAGAAAGCGCGACAGCAGTTTCGAACCAAGCCCGAGGCGGCGCGATTCCGGCGCGACGGCCAGGGTCAGAAGCTCGGCCTCGCCTGCGGCGGCGCGACCCAGAAGAAAGGCCGCATCGCCCTCGACCAGCAGGAAGGCCAGCGGATCGGCGGCGAAACTGGCGAAATCGGCGGCGGACCAGGGCGGCGGGCTGCGGAAACAAAGCGCATGCAGCGCGGCAAGCCGGTCGGGTGTCATGGCAGCGCGGGGTCGGGCAGAATGACCGGCGGCGGGTCAGACGGCGGGGCGGCATCGGCGCCGCGCAGGTAGAAGGGGGCGGGGCGCGGCAGGCCGGTCTGGTGCAGCCGCTGGGCGGCGAGGCGGAGGATCGCCTCGGCCAGCGGCACGGGCTGCGGCAGGGCCTGTGGCCCGGCGGCGCTGCCGGTCAGGGCGCCGGGGGGCGGGGCCGCGTTGGCGGGGGCAAGGCGGGCGGGGCCGGGGCCTTCGGCGGTGAAGGTCTGGACATAGGTCTCGCCACGTCTTGCATCCTCGATCACGGTCAGCGGGCGGGGCAGGCCATAGGCGCGCGCTTCCAGCGCGGTGATGCCGATGGCGGGGATGCCAAGGCCCAGCGACAGGCCGCGCGCGGCGGCGACGGCGATGCGGATGCCGGTGAAATTGCCGGGGCCGGTGCCGACGGCGAGGGCGGCGAGGTCGGACCATGCAAGACCGCCTGCGGCGAGAATTTCCTCAAGAAAAGGCAGAAGCCGTTCGGCCTGACCCTTCTCCATCGCTTCAACGCGCTGGAGAATGCTGTCATCGGGAAGAAGCAACGCGGCGGCGCAATGCGCCGCCGAACTGTCGAAGGCAAGGATCGCAGGCATCTTGCCTCAGGCGGCGACGGGGCGCACTTCGGTGACTTCGGGAATGTAATGCCGCAGAAGGTTCTCGATCCCCATCTTCAGCGTCAGGGTCGAGGAGGGGCAGCCCGCGCAGGCGCCCTGCATATGCAGGTAGACCACGCCGCGATCGAAGCCGTGGAAGGTGATGTCGCCGCCATCCTGCGCCACGGCGGGCCGGACGCGGGTGTCGAGCAATTCCTTGATCTGGCGCACGATTTCGCCATCTTCGCCGCTATGGGCGGCATGGCCGCCGCTGGCAGCGCCGCCTTCGACGGCGGCGGCGCCCGACTGGAAATGCTCCATGATCGCGCCCAGGATCGCGGGCTTGATATGCTGCCAGTCGGTGCTTTCGGCCTTGGTCACGGTGACGAAATCCGAACCGAGGAACACGCCCGTCACCCCGGCCACGGCGAAGACGCGGCGGGCGAGCGGCGAGGCGGCGGCCGCCTCGGCATTGGGGAAATCGGCAGTGCCAAGATCAAGCACGGTCTGGCCGGGCAGGAATTTCAGCGTTGCCGGGTTGGGCGTGGATTCCGTCTGGATGAACATCTGATATCTCCGACCGTTCCACTCGGATATGCGCCCGGCAGGGGCGCAAGTCAAGTTTGGAACGATTCCAGATTGGCCGGAACAGGATCAAACGCGCGTCAGGCGCGGTCGCTGCCCCAATAGGCATACATCTGTTCGATGGCGGTCAGGGCGCGCAGGTTCACGTTGCGCAAGATCGCGCGTTCTTCGGCATGGAAGCTGATCTGGGCGCTGGGTTGGGCCGGCGCGGCGGAGCGGGGGGATGCGTGGACGGACATGGCCGTTCTCCTTGATCTTTCTGCCTCCCTCGTGGCGATATAGGCTGATGCTGCGGCGCAGAAAACCCGAACAGGCGCAAGGCCGGGCTGCGCTGGCGGCATGGCTTGGAACGCTGGCGGCCCGGACCTTGGGGAAGGTCCGGGCCGCCGGGAATTTGCAAGGGCCGGACGCGGCTTACTGGTAGCAGTGCAGCGGCACGACCGCATCCGAGACGCCCTGCGGCACTTCGCCCGACATCTCGCCCGAGGTGCCGTCGCCCTGCGGGCGGGTCACCCGGTTCTGGGCGAGGAAGGTGAGAAGCGGGCCGGACGGCACGGCGAAATTCATGTTCTGCGGCAGCGATCCGGTCTCTTCGAGCATGGCCAGATCATCGACCCGCGCCACCACCACGCCGATCACGGCGCCCTTCTTGTTCAGAAGTGGGCCGCCAGAATTGCCGGGCTGGACCGGGGCGGTGATCATCACGCGGTTGGACGAGCCGTCGATGCCCCTCAACGCGCTGACATTGCCCGATGTCACGGTCAGGCCCTGGTCGAGCGAGGTGTAATAGGGATAGCCGAGGGCCGTGACCGCCTCGCCCAGCTTGGGCACTTCCAGCGCCGAGAGCTTGAGCCAGGCTCCGGCATCGGTCGCGCCCGCCAGTACAGCGAGGTCGAGGCTGGAATCCGAGGCGATCACCTCAAGCGGGGTGCCGTCGATCATGGCCATGGCGCCGCAGCCTTCGACCACATGCGCGGCGGTCACAAGAAGTGTAGGCGCGATGTAGAAGCCGGTGCCGGACCCCTTGATCGTGCCGCTGATCTTGGGCTTGGGCGGCTCGGCGGGCGCAGCGGCGACGCCGCCGGGTTCGGCCGGGGCCGCGCCAGTGCCGGGGGCCAGGATCGGGGCGGGGCCGGGGGCCGCGCCGATGCCGCCGGGGGCCGGGGCGGCTGGTGCAGGGGCAGAGGCGACGGGCGTGGTCGGATCGGCCGGGGGCGGGGTGCCCAGAATTGGCGCGGCGCCGCCCGGTGCGGGGGCGGGTGCGGCTCCGGGGGCCGGCGTGCCAAGGACCGGCGGATTGGGGCTGGGCGAGGCGCCGACATCGACCGTCTTCGGGGCCGGGGCGGGCGCAGGTGCAGGGGCGGGGGCCGGAGCAGGGGCGGGGGCCGCCGCCACGCCGGGCGGCAGCGGGCGGCGCACCTGATCCTTGGGATCGCTTGGCCCCGAGGGCGCGGCGGGCGCGACCGAGGCGGTGCTTTGGCCGTTCACGATCTGGTCGATCACGCCGCCATCGGTCCAGATCAGCGTGGCGGGGCTGCCGCCCACGGTGATCGAACTGGCCAGGATATTGAGCTGGTTGAAATATTCCGGACTGATCACGATCGAGATCGTCGACCATTGCTTGCCCACGAGGTCCGAGCGGGCATAGGCGATGAAGCCGTCATTGATCTCGGTCGAGGTGATCCACATCGACTGGTCATTGTACTGGAAAGGCTTGGCTCCCGGCGCCTGCTTGCCCATGAACCAGTCATGGACCGACTTCATGTCGTTGAAACTGTCGAAACGCACGATCATCGAGAAGCCCTCGTCCTTGGACAGGAACTCGATGACGGAATCATTGTCGACCTGCTGCAACAGTTCGAACGGGTGCAGATAGGAAATGCCGTTGGTTTCCGAATAGAATAGCTGCCAGCCGTTCTTCACCCGCTCATCCTCAAGATCGAGGATCAGGTCCTTGAGATCGCCGAAGCTGGGGCTGCGGGTCGATTCCTCGCGCTGCATATAGGTTTCCAGCGCGGCCTGGGTATCGGCATTCCAGACCCCGTCGAGAAAGCCGTAGTAATCGCCGGAAAAGGCCAGGGCGGCCTGGATCGTCGCCGTATCCTCGCGGCTGAGGGCCGACGGGTCGAATTGCTGGTCGAGCCAGCCCTGGGCCGAGGCCGAAAGGGGCGCGAGCAAAAGCGCGACGAGGAAGAGAAAGCCGGTCGAAAACGCGCGCATGGCGAAAACCTGTGCGGACATGAATGGGTCAAGGCCCATGGTGGCGCGGATTTGCCGCGGGATTCAAGCGAATCTTGCGTGAAACAGGGTCGGGGATACCCGAGGGTGGCCGCGCCGCCCCGGCGGGGGTGACGCGTCAGGTGATTGCTTCCAGCCGTTCCTTCGACATGTCGCCGGGGACGATGGTGATCGGGATCGGCAGGTTGCCGGAATTGCGGCTCATCGCGGTGACCAGCGGGCCGGGGCCATTCTTGTCGGTGCCCGCGCCAAGAACCAGGACGGCGATCTGTTCGTCCTCCTTCACCTGGGCCAGGATCTCGTTCACCGGATCGCCCTCGCGGATCACCAGTTCGGGGTTCACGCCCTGCTTGTCGCGCATCCATTTGGCGAAGACCTCGAAATGCGCCTCGATCCGCTCGCGCGCTTCGGCGCGCATCAGGTCGGCCACGCCCATCCAGTGTTGATATTCCTCGGGCGGGACGATCGACAGGATGGTGACGCCGCCGCCGGTATGGGCCGCGCGCAGGGCGGCGAACCGCATCGCGTTCAGGCATTCGCGGCTGTCATCCAGCACGACCAGAAACTTGCGCATCCCGTTCCCCCAAGGCTTCGCGGGCGGATCATGGCCCGGGCTGCGGGGAAATGGCAAGGGGCGCAGGCAAGGCGGGGCTGGGGTCAGGCGGCCATGGCGGGAAGGGCGGCGGCCTTGGCCTCGGCCTCGGGCGCGCGCCGCCACATCGCGAAAGAGCGCGACAGGTTCAGCACGGCCAGCGCGGCCCAGAGACCGTGATTGCCGAAAGCGGGCACCAGCAGCGCCAGTGCCACGACATAGATCGCGACGCAGATGATCATCAGGTTGCGCATTGTGCGGGTCAGGGTGGCACCGATATAGATGCCGTCATAGGTCCAGGCGGCCGAGCCGATCAGGGGGGCGGCGACGATCCAGGGCAGGAAGTGCCGCGCCTCGGTCCGGACGGCAGGATCGGTGGCCATCAGGTCTATCAGCGCGGGACCGAAAAGCGCGAAGGCCAGCCCCAGGATCAGCGCCCCGGCAAAGCCCCAGAACAGCGTCAGCGCGGCCGCCCGTCGCACCGCGGCGGGTCGGCGCTGGCCGACGGCCTGACCCACAAGCGCCTCGGCGGCATAGGCGAAACCGTCCAGCGCATAGGCGGTGATCTCAAGGAACTGCAGCAAGACCTGGTTGGCGGCGAGCGTCACGTCGCCTTCGCGCGCGCCAAGAAAGATGAAGGTGGTGAAAGAAAGCTGCAGCAGGACCGAGCGGATCATGATGTCGCGATTGACATCCAGCATAAGCCGCAGCGCGGCGCGGTCCCAAAGCCGCGCCCGCGCTGCCGCCAGCCCGGGGCCAAAGGCGCTGCGGCACAACCAGAGGCCAAGGGCGAGCCCGGTCCATTCGGCGATCAGCGTGGCGGCGG
Source organism: Fuscovulum sp. (assembly GCA_041916535.1). Classification (GTDB taxonomy): domain Bacteria; phylum Pseudomonadota; class Alphaproteobacteria; order Rhodobacterales; family Rhodobacteraceae; genus Pseudogemmobacter. The sequence goes on from JAYRZG010000014.1 coordinate 87,176, forward strand.
CGACGCCCGCGACGCCCCAGCCAAGGCCAAGGACGAACCACAGGTCCAGCACCAGGTTCAGCCCGGTGATCCAAAGCTGCACCGCCACCATGGCCCGCGTGCGCTCGATCGCCAGAAGCCAGCCCGAGACGGCGTAAAGCGCGATCGTCGCCGGGGCGCCCCAGATGCGGATCGCCAGATAGTCGCGCGCCAGCGTCTCGACCTCGGGCGTGGCCGGGGCCAGGGCGAAGGCGCCGCGGATCAGCAGGCCCTGCGCCAGGATCAGTACCAGTCCGGCCGCCGCGCCGATCAGCAGGGCGCGCAGCAGGATGGCCGAACGTTCGGCGGCATCGCCCGCGCCATGGGCCTGGGCGGCAAGGCCCGACGTGCCCATGCGTAGGAAGCCGAAGATCCAGTAAAGCGTGGCAAGGATGACCGCGCCAAGGCCGACCGCGCCGATGGGGGCGGCCTGGCCCATCTGGCCGACGACGCCGGTATCGACCGCGCCAAGCAGCGGCACGGTGGCATTGGACAGCACGATCGGCGCGGCGATCTTCCAGACGCGGGCATGGGTCAGGGGCACGTCGGGGCCGGGCGCGTTCATCGCGGGCAAGGACCCATTGGCGATGCGCGCCGGGAAACCGGATCAAAGGCCGCGCGATTTGCCGGTCCGGTCATTCGCGATGCGCCCCGCCCATCAGGAAATGCCCGGTGCCCTGCGCGAAAAGTCGGCTGCGGTCTTCCTGCCAGGCCTCGACATGGACGCTGGCATAGCGGCGGCCCGAGCGCACGATCCGCGCGGCGGCGAAGGCGTCGCGCGCCAGGCCGGGGCGCAGATAGTCGATGGTCAGGTCGATGGTCTTGGGCAGCGGGCGGTCGGGCATGGCGGGCGGGTCCTGCGGAGCAAGGTCCTGCCAGGCAAGGCCGACAATGGCCGTCACTTCCAGAAAGGCCGCCGTCACGCCGCCATGCAGGGCCGGCAGGGCCGGATTGCCGATCAGCATGGGCTGGAAGGGTAGGACGGCGGTAAGCTGGTCGTCCTGCCGCGTGAAATGCAGGCCGAGGAAGCGCAGATAGGGAATGCGCGCGACAAAGGCGTCAAGCAGTGCGTCGCGGGGGTCGGTCATGCCGTCGCCGCCCCGGCCAGAGTGACGGTGAAAGCGCCGGTGCCCTGGGCGACGGGGCGGCTTTCATCCTCGTCCGTGGCAAGGACGCGCACGAAGGCGACCGAGCGGGTGACATGATGGCATTCGGCGCGGGCGCGGATGACCTGGCCGGGGGTGGCGGGGCGGAAATAGTCGATCCGCAGGTCCAGCGTGGCGGTCACGCCCGTGCCCGACGGGTGGCACATCACCGCCGCACCCGATGCAGTATCCATCAGGGTCGAGACCGCCCCTCCGGCGATCACCCCGGTCGCCGGATCGCCGACAAGGCGTGGATCATAGGGCATGGCGATCACCGCGACGCCTGCGCCGATCTCCTCAAGCTCAAGCCCCAGCGCATGGGCGTGGGGCAGGGCGGCGATGAACTGGCGGGCGCGGGACAGGATCTCTGACATGCGCGCATCAAACGCCGCCCTCCTGCCGGGTGCAAGCCCCCGCCTGCGGGCCGTTCCTTGCCGGGCCGGCATATTCCGGTCGCGAGCCTGTTGCGCCTTGCCGGGCCCGGACTTACCATTCCTGGACAAGGAATGAGGGCAAGATGGCCGAAGATCAGCGCCTCAGCTTCAAGGAAATGTGCACCCGGTTCGACGTGACCCCGCGCACCCTGCGGTATTACGAATATATCGAGCTGCTCGCCCCCGACCGCGAGGGCCGCAGCCGGTTCTACGGCCCGCGTGAAGTGGCGCGGATGAAGCTGATCCTGCGCGGCCGCCGTTTCGGCTTCTCGCTGGAAGAGATACGGCAATGGCTGTTGATCTACGGCAAGAAGGGCGAAAGGCAGCAGTTGGAACATTGGCTGGGCCTGGCCGACCGCCAACTGGCCGAACTTGAACGGCAGCGCAGCGAGCTGGACGTCTCGATCGAGGTTCTGCGTGCCCTGCGCGCGACGGCCGTGGCCGAGATGGACAAGCTGGGCTGACGCCGGCGGGGCAGGCAGCCGGCAAAGTCCGGCTAGATCCCGTGCATTTCGTGACGTGACGTTACGCTTACGTTAACGTCAACCGGCTTGGTATGCAGGGGGCAGATGCCTATTTGGGGGGAGATACTGCCCCCCGGATATTCCAACGAGCCCGCCATGACCCAGATCCAGCCCGCCGCCCAGGGCGATGACCTTCTGTCCATCCGCGCGATGTGCGACGCCTATGATGTCACACCGCGCACCCTGCGATTCTATGAAGCCAAGGAACTGCTTCAGCCCATCCGTCAGGGCAGCCGCCGCCTCTACACCCGGCGCGACCGCGCCCGTCTGACGCTGATCCTGCGCGGCAAGCGGTTCGGCTTCTCGCTTGAGGATATCCGCCAGACGCTGGACCTTTACGATCGCGACGGCAGCAATCTGCAGCAGCTTCTGCGCACCTATGACCTGGCGCGCGACAGGCTGGTGGCGATGGAAGCGCAGCGCGACGAGCTGACCGAGGCGATCGGCGATCTGAAGAACGAGCTGGAGGGCGTGGCCGCGATCATCGCGGACATCCGCAAGGCGGCCGAATAGCGCGGTCGCGGCCCGGCCGGCGCATGAGGGGCGCAGGCCGGGGCTGCCGGGGCAGAGGCCCGGAAAGACAAGAACCGGAGGCGCCGCAAGCGGCGTGCAAGACCAGAGGGAGAAGATCAGGTGACCAGCTACAACGCCCCCGTGAAGGATATGCAGTTCCTGCTGCATGAGGTGCTGAAGATCTCGGCCTCCGACATTCCGGGTTATGCCGATCTCGACGAAGGCTTCACTGCGGCGGTGCTGGACGAGGCGGGCAAGGTCGCGTCCGAAGTGCTCGCGCCCCTGAACGCGGTGGGCGACCGCGAGGGCTGTGTGCTGGAAAACGGCGTGGTGCGCACGCCCACCGGCTTTGACGTGGCCTTCAAGGCGATGAAGGATGGCGGCTGGACCGCGCTGGATTGCGACCCCGACTATGGCGGGCAGGGCCTGCCCTATCTGGTCAATACCGCCGTGGGCGAGATCTTCGTCTCGGCCAATATGGCTTTCAACATGTATCAGGGCCTGACCCATGGCGCCTATTCGGCGATCCATACCCATGGCTCGCCCGAGCAGAAGGCCAAATACCTGCCGAAGATGGTCACTTGCGACTGGACCGGCACGATGAACCTGACCGAGCCGCATTGCGGCACCGATCTGGGCCTGATGCGCACCAAGGCCGAGCCGCAGGCAGATGGCAGCTATCGCATCACCGGGCAGAAGATCTTCATCTCGGCGGGCGAGCATGATCTGGCCGAGAACATCATCCATCTGGTCCTGGCCAAGGCACCGGGCGGCGGCGAGGGCACGCGGGGCGTGTCGCTGTTCATCGTGCCGAAGTTTCTTGTGAACGAGGATGGCTCCCTGGGCGCGCGCAACGGCGTGAGCGTGGGCAAGGTCGAAGAGAAGATGGGCATTCACGGCAATGCCACCTGCGTCATGAATTATGACGGGGCGACCGGCTGGCTTCTGGGCGAGCTGCACAAGGGCATGAAGGCCATGTTCACCATGATGAACGAGGCGCGTCTGGGTGTGGGCCTTCAGGGCTATGCCGTGGCCGAGGCGGCCTATCAGAACGCGCTGGCCTATGCCAAGGGCCGGCTGCAGGGCCGCGCGGTGACGGGGGCGGAAAACCCGAACGGCCCGGCCGATCCGCTGATCGTGCATCCCGACATCCGCCGCAACCTGATGGAGCAGAAGAGCTTTGTCGAAGGGGCGCGGGCGCTGACCTTCTGGGGGGCAAGCCTGATCGATGCGGCCCATCGCAAGGGCGACGCGGCGGCGGACGGGCTGGTCGGGCTGTTGACCCCGGTGATCAAGGGCTTCCAGACCGACAAGGGTTTCGAGATGGCGGTGCAGGCCCAGCAGGTCTGGGGCGGGCATGGCTATATCGAGGAAGCGGGCATGTCGCAATTCGCCCGCGACGCCCGGATCGCCATGATCTACGAGGGCGCGAATGGCGTGCAGGCGCTGGACCTGGTGGGGCGCAAGCTGGCGGCCGATGGCGGCAAGCATGTGATGGCCTTCTTCGAGATGGTGAAGGCGGAATGCAAGGCGCATGAGGCCGAGCCGCGCATGGCCGATTACACCACGCCCCTGAAGGCCGCGTCCAAGCAGATGCAGGCGGCGGGAATGTTCTTCATGCAGAACGGCATGAAGACGCCCAATGCGGCGCTGGCCGGATCTTACGACTTCATGCATCTGATGGGCCATGTCTGCCTTGGCCTGATGTGGACCCGGATCGCCCGCGCCGCGCTGACCGCGCTGGACGAGGGGCGCGGCGACGAAGCCTTCCTGCGCGCCAAACTGGCGACCGCGCGCTTCTACATGACCCGCCAGCTTCCGGCCTGCGCCATGCATCTGGCGCGGATCGAAAGCGGCGCCGAGCCGGTGATGGCGCTGGAGGCCGAGGCCTTCTAGACTGGTGCGACAGCCTTTGGGGGCGATGATTTTTCGATGAAAAATCCCGCCCCCTCCGACCGGAGGAACCCGATGCCGAAACGCTTCCGCCTGACCCGCCGCTTTGCCGCCGCCATGACCGAGGACGGCTATCGCCGGCTGAAGCGTTTTGCCGCCGAAGCGGGGCTGGAAGAAGGAGAGGCGCTGTCCTTCTTGTTCGAGCATTTCGACTCTGTGACGGACAAGGACAATCTCACCCACAGGCTGCGGCTGTTCAACTCGGAACTGGAGGCGCGGAAAGGCTGAGCGAGGGGCGGGCAGTCAGGGCTGGGGACCCCCGGCTTGGCTGTCCGGTTGGGCGGGGTGAGGCTGCACCTCGGACGGTCATCGGCTCTCCTGCCTGTGCCGTGAGAAGAAGGATCGGATGAAGCGGTTACTGAATGGTTGCTTCATCTTGGCGAAAATACTCCGCGGGGGTCCGGGGGCGCGAAGCCCCCGGGGCATCCAACCGCGGAACGGAAGGGAGATGCACTATGACCGCTCAGCTCTACTGCTTCGGGGAATCGGGCAACGCCTATAAATGCGCGCTGGCGCTGGAATTGACCGGCACGCCCTGGCAGGCGCGGCATGTCGATTTCTTCAATGGCGAGGCGCGCGGTCCCGCCTTCCGTGCGATCAACGAGATGGGCGAGGTTCCGGTTCTGGTCGATGGCGATCTGACACTGGCGCAATCGGGCGTGATCCTTCTGCATATCGCGGAAAAGACCGGCCGCTTCGGCGGGGCCGGGCCGGAAGAGGCGCGCGAGGTGCTGCGCTGGATTCTGTGGGACAATCACAAACTGTCGACCCAGGTCGGCACCACGCGGTTCCTGATGAACTTCCTGCCCCCCGAGAAACGGCCCGAGGCGGTGATCGCGTTCCAGCAGGGGCGGCTGAAGGCCGCCTATGGCGTGTTGAACGATCACCTTGCAGGGCGCGACTGGATCGTCGGGCAGGGGCCGACGCTCGCCGATCTGTCCTGCTGTTCCTATCTCTATTACCCCGAGCCCTTCGGCTTCTCCCGCGCCGACTGGCCGAATATCGACGCCTGGCTTGACCGCATCGCGGCGCTGCCCGGCTGGAAGCCCCCCTATGACCTGATGCAGCGGGCCTTCCCGCCTGCCGCCGCCTGAGGAGACCTGACATGACCGAAGCCTATATCTATGACGCCGTCCGCACGCCGCGCGGAAAGGGGCGCGCCGATGGCAGCCTGCATGAGGTCACCTCTGTCGCGCTTTCGGCGGGGCTGTTGAACGCCGTGAAGGACCGCAACGGGCTGGAAGGCCATGCGGTCGAGGATGTGATCTGGGGCAATGTCACACAGGTGGGCGAGCAGGGCGGCTGCCTCGCGCGGTCGGCGGTGCTGCTGTCGGATCTGGACCAGTCGATCCCGGGTCTGGCGATCAACCGCTTCTGCGCCAGCGGCATGGAGGCGGTGAACCTGGCCGCCAATCAGGTGAAGGGTGGCGCCGGGCAGGCCTATATCGCGGGCGGGGTCGAGATGATGGGCCGCGTCGCCATGGGCAGCGACGGGGCGGCCATCGCCGTCGATCCGACGCTGGCGATGAAGACCTATTTCGTGCCGCAGGGCATCAGCGCCGACATCATCGCCACCGAATACGGGTTCACCCGCGACCAGGCCGATGCCCTGGCGGTGGAAAGCCAGCGCCGCGCCGCCGCTGCCTGGCAGGGCGGGCGCTTTGCGAAATCCATCGTTCCGGTCAAGGACCGCAACGGCATAACCATTCTCGACCGCGACGAATACATGCGGCCTGACACCACGGTCGAGGCGCTGGGGTCGCTGAAAGCCAGTTTCAAGGATATGGGCGAGGCGATGCCGGGCTTCGACAAGATCGCCTTGATGAAATACCCCCATCTCGAGCGGATCGAGCATATCCACCATGCCGGGAACTCCAGCGGCATCGTCGATGGTGCGGCGGCGGTGCTGATCGGGTCGAAAGCCTTTGGCGAGGCGCATGGCCTGAAACCGCGCGCCCGCATCCGCGCCACCGCGAAGATCGGCACGGATCCGACGATCATGCTGACCGGCCCGGTGCCGGTGACCGAAAAGATCCTGCGCGATTCCGGCATGTCGATCCGTGATATCGACCTCTTCGAAGTGAACGAGGCCTTTGCCAGCGTGGTGCTGCGTTTCATGCAAGCTTTCGATGTCGATCCGGCGCTGGTGAATCCCAATGGCGGCTCGATCGCCATGGGCCATCCGCTGGGCGCGACCGGCGCGATCATCATCGGCACGCTGCTCGATGAGCTGGAGCGCAGCGGCAAGGGCACCGGGCTTGCGACGCTTTGCATCGCCAGCGGCATGGGGGCGGCCACGATCATCGAAAGGGTCTGAGCCATGGCGCAGAAGGCCCTCGAGACGCCGCCAGACCGCCGGAGCCGCGCGCAAGTGACCGGCAATGCCGCATCTGGCGGTGGGCCCGTCTTCGTTCGGAAGCGCCATGCGATGGCTCTGCTGCGCCGGGCCAGGCCAAGCGGCCTGACCCATGTGACCGGGTTGCCACTGGCGCAGACCGCGACGGGATCGGAGATCGCCGGAATGGTCCCGACCGCGACCGTGGTCGACGGGACCCGCCGCAAGGGGCCGCGCGGTGCGGCCCCCCATACCGATTGAGGGAGATCATGCCGAAACTCGATCTCGACAAGGTGCCGGTGAAGACCGGCTCGATCTATCCCGAACCCTATGCCGCGATGATGAAGGGCCGTTCGTCGATGCGTCTGGGCGATGCGGCGGGGTTGACGCAATTCGGGGTCAACCTGGTGCGGCTTGAACCGGGCGCGCTGTCCAGCCTGCGCCACTGGCACATGGCAGAGGACGAGTTCGTCATGGTCCTGTCGGGCGAATGCGTGATGGTGCAGGATGCGGGCGAGACGGTGATGCGCCCGGGCGATTGTGCGGGCTTTCCGGCGGGGTCGACCGATGGCCATCATTTCTTGAACCGCACTGATGCCGTCGCGACCTTTCTGGTCATTGGCAGCAAGGCCCGGCGGGAAGTGGCGACCTACAGCGACCACGACTTACGTGTCGAGATCGAGGGCGGCAAGGCGCGCTTCACCTATCGCGATGGCAGCGACTGGACCGGGGTGCGCGAATGATCCCGACGGCGCTGTTTCAGGACCGGATCGATGCGGCATCGCGGGCCGTTCTTGAGGGCGATTTCGACGCCTATCTGCGCTGCCTGGACCTGCCCTATCTGTTTTCGACGCTTGAGGCCGATTTCGTGCTGCGCAGAGCGGCTGAGGTGAGGCCCTTGTTTTTCGACTTCGTCGCGATTCTGCGCCGCAATGGGGTGACCCATTACGAAAGGCTGGCGCGCGATGTGGCGATGGTGCGGCCCGACCGGATCGAGGGCTGGTCTTACACCCATCTCATCTCGCAGGGCGAACGGATCGCTGCGCCCTTCGCCGCGCGCTGCGCCATGGTGCTGCGCGGCGGGGTCTGGCTGTTCACCGAATCCAGCTATCCCATCCGCACCGACCGTCTGCCGCTGACCGAAGCGGTGCTGCGCGAGGCCTGGAAGGCCCAAGGCGAAACCGGCTGGCGCGCCGATGCCTGGCCCGACCGCGGCTATGCCCGCCCGGAGGCGCGGCCATGATCGTCGATCCGGCCAAGGCGCCGGTCAGCGGCGCCAAGGGGATGACCACCTTGCATCTGTCGGTGGCAGGCGGCATCACCCAGTTCGGCGCCTATCTTGACACTTTGGACCCCGGCGCCTGGTCCAGTCTTCGCCACTGGCATTCCGCCGAGGACGAGTTCCTCTATCTGCTCTCGGGCAAGGCCACGCTGCGCGACGATGACGGGATGACCGATCTGGTGCCGGGCGATGCGCTGTGTTTCCGCCGGGGCGATCCCAATGCCCATCACCTGACCAACCGGGGCAGGGAAGCGGCGCGCTGGCTGATCGTCGGAACGCGGGCGGCGGGCGATATCTGCACCTATCCCGACGACCACCGCCGCCAGGTGAACGAGGCGACGCGCTGGCGGGTGGAGGCTTTTGATGGCCAGATCCTGCGCGAGGGCGATCTGCCGGCAGAATTGCTGAACCTGCCCGCGCCCTGGGGCAAGCCGTTTGACGGTGCCGCGATGCCGCGCGTTCTGCGGGCGGCGGGGCGCGAATGGGTGACCGAGGATGCCTATGTCCATCCCATTCTGGGCGGCGGGCTTGGCCCCTATCGTCATTGCGTTCTGGGCGATGCGGGTGGGCTGACGCAATTCGGTGTTCATCTTGAGGAATTGCCGCCGGGCAGCCGGTCGTCGTTCCGCCATTGGCACGAGGCCGAGGATGAGGCGATCTATGTCCTGTCGGGCCATCCGATCCTGGTCGAGGAGACCGAGACCCGGCTGAATCCCGGCGACATGGTCTGCTGGCCCAGGGGCAGGCCCATCGGCCACCAGCTTGAAAATCGCGGGCCGGACGCGGCCCTGTATCTGACCATGGGCACGCGGCTGCCGCGCGACCGCATCCATTACCCAGATCACGATCTGATCACCGAAAAAGACGGCCCGGCCCGGCGCTATGCCCATGCCGATGGCCGGCTGCGCATGAAGGGAGACCACGCATGACCGAAGATTTCACCCTGACCAAGGATGCCGATGGCGTCGCCACCATCACCTGGGATGTCGCGGGCAAAAGCATGAATGTCATGTCCACCGCGGGCTTTGCCCTGCTGTCGGACCTGGTCGATCAGGCGCTGGCGGACGCAGCGGTGAAGGGGATCATCCTCACCTCGGGCAAAAAGGATTTCGCGGGCGGGATGGACCTGAACGTCATCGCCCAGATGCGGGCGGGCGGGGCCGAGGCGATCTTTGACGGCGTCATGCAGATGCACAAGGTGCTGCGCAAGATCGAGCTGGCGGGGATGGACCCGAAGACGAAAAAGGGCGGCAAGCCGATCGTCGCCGCGCTTCCGGGCACCGCGCTGGGCATCGGGCTGGAACTGCCGCTGTCCTGCCACCGCATCATCGCGGCAGACAATCCCAAGGCCAAGATCGGCCTGCCCGAGATCATGGTCGGCATCTTCCCCGGCGCGGGCGGCACGACGCGGCTGGTGCGCAAGATGGGTGCGATGATGGCGGCGCCCTTCCTGCTGGAAGGCAAGCTGAGCGATCCCAAGGCCGCCAAGGCCGCCGGGCTGATTGATGAGGTGGTGCCCGCGGATCAGCTTCTCGCGCGGGCGAAGGAGTGGGTTCTGGCGGCGAAGGACGCCGATCTGGTCAAGCCCTGGGATGACAAGGGCTACAAGATGCCGGGCGGCGCGCCCTATCACCCGGCGGGTTTCATGACCTTCGTGGGCGCCAGCGCGATGGTCCATGGCAAGACCCAGGGCGTCTATCCGGCGGCCAAGGCGCTGCTGGCGGCGGTCTATGAAGGCGCGATGGTGCCCTTTGACACCGCGCTGAAGATCGAGGCGCGGCATTTCACCTCGGTGCTGCTGAACCCTTCGTCCAGCGCCATGATCCGCTCGCTTTTCATCAACAAGGAGGCGCTGGAGAAGGGTGCCAACCGGCCCGAGGCGCCCGACCAGTCGGTCAGTAAGCTGGGCGTGATCGGCGCGGGGATGATGGGGGCGGGGATCGCCTATGTCAGCGCCATTGCCGGGATCGAGGTGGTGCTGATCGACAGCACACAGGAGGCGGCCGATCGCGGGCGGCAGCACAGCGAAGACCTGCTCGACAAGGGTGTGAAACGCGGCAAGGTCACGGCCGAGAAGAAGGCCGAAGTCCTGGGCCGCATCACCGCGACCACCGATTACGCCGCGCTGGCGGGCGTGGATCTGGTGGTGGAGGCGGTGTTCGAGGACCCCAGGGTCAAGGCCGAGGTGACGAAGAAGATCGAGGCGGCGGTGGGCAAGGACTGCATCCTCGCCACCAACACCTCGACCCTGCCGATCACCGGCCTGTCGCGGGCCTTTGGCCGGCCCGAGGATTTCATCGGCATCCATTTCTTCTCGCCCGTCGACAAGATGATGCTGGTCGAGATCATCAAGGGCGAAAAGACCGGCCATCGTGCCGTGGCCAAGGCGCTGGATTTCGTCCGTGCCATCCGCAAGACGCCGATCGTCGTCAACGATGCCCGCTTCTTCTATGCCAATCGCTGCATCATTCCCTATATCAACGAAGGCATCCGCATGGTGGCCGAAGGGGTGGAGCCGGCGCTGGTCGAAAACGCCGCTAAGCTGGTGGGGATGCCGCTGGGGCCGCTGCAGCTGGTGGACGAGACCTCGATTGATCTGGGCGTCAAGATCGCCAAGGCAACCAAGGCCGCGATGGGGGCGGACTACCCGGATGAGGCGGTGGACCATGTCCTGTTCTGGATGGCCGATCAGGGCCGTCTGGGCCGCAAGTCAAATGCCGGCTTCTACGCCTATTCCGACAAAGGCGAACGTCTGGGCCTGTGGGACGGGCTGGAGCACAAATACCCTGCCGACAAGGCGCAGCCTTCGCTGTCGGATGTGCAGCACCGGCTGCTGATGGCGCAGGTCCTTGAGGCCGTTCGGGCGCTGGAAGACGGCGTGCTGACCGATATCCGAGAAGGCGATGTCGGCGCGATCCTGGGCTGGGGCTTCGCGCCCTGGTCGGGCGGTCCGTTCTCGTGGCTCGACATTCTGGGCGCGGGCCGCGCGGTCGAGATCTGTCGCGGGCTGGTGGCGCAATATGGCCACCGTTTCGAGGCCCCGGCGCTGCTGCGCGAAATGGCACAGAAGGGCGAGACCTTCTATGGCCGCTTTGGCGGCGGGGCGGTGAAGGCAGCCTGAGCAAGATGCGACCATGGTGCGCATCCGCGCGCACCATGCCTACCGCCGCGAGGCGATGACCAGCCCGCCTGCGATCAGCCCCGCGCCGATCAGGTGGAAGGTCTCAATCCGCTCGCCCAGGAAGATCACCGCAAGGATGCTGCCGAAGACCGGCAGAAGGTGGATGAACAGCCCGGCGCGGCCCGCGCCGACCAGTTCCACGCCGCGGTTGAAGCAGAGATAGGACAGGAAGCTGGGGAAGATCACCAGATAGGCCAGCGCGGCTATGTTGCCCGGCGTCATCGGCAGCACATCGCCCGACAGATGCTCGCGGATGTAGAAGGGCAGCAGCGCCAGCGCTCCAAGGGTGAACAGCGCGGCCAGAAAGGCCAGGGGGTGCATCGCGGGCCTGCGGCGCAAGAGCGCCGAGTAGAAAGCATAGGCCACCACCGCCGCCAGCACCCAGAGGTCGCCCCGGTTCACCGCCAGCCGCGCCAACGCCTCGGGGTGGCCGCGCGTGGCGATGAAGACCACGCCCAGAAGCGACAGCGCCACGCCCAGCATCTGCAACTGGCCCGGCCTTTCGCCGTAAAGGCCGAAGCAGACGAGAAGGATCAGCAGCGGCATGGCTGATTGCATCAGCAGCGCGTTGACCGAGGTCGTCTCTTGGAGGCCGAAATAGACGAAGGTGTTGAAACAGGCGATGCCAAGCACGGCCAGCAGCGCCACGATGGGCAGGTGGCCGCGCAGCGCCCGGGCCTCGGCGCGAAAATCCACGCGGCCGCGCGCCAGAAGCAGCACCGGGATCAGGGCCAGAACCCAGCGCCAGAAAGCCAGCGCCACGGGCGGCGCTTCGGTCAGGATCGCGCGGCCCACCACGAAATTGCCCGACCAGAACAGGGGCGCGAGGGTCAAGAGCAGATAAGCGTTGCCCCAGACCCCGCCCCGTTTGGCGCGGCCATCGCCAGTACGTTCCATGGCCCTGCCTTTCCCTGACATGCCCCCGGCTTCTTTCGCGCCTGCGGGGCAGGGTCAAGCCGGATCGAAGCCATAGCCGAAGCGGGCGATATCCTCGGCGCAGATCTCGGCGATCAGGGCCGCGTCGGCATCGGCGTAATAGGGGCGCCAGTCGCGCTGCCGGTCCGAGTCATTCACCCGCCGCAGCGGCAGGGCAAAGCCAAGATGGGCCTCGAAGGGCGCGACATCCTGGCCGTAATGCTCCAGCCGGATGCAAAGCGCGGGCTTCTCGCTGCCATCGGGCAGGCGCAGATAGGCGCCATAGGGCCAAAGCCGCAGCGCGGTGAGTGTCTGGGAATGGTTCAGGAAGCCGCTGAAATCATGCGTTTTCGCCAGGCCCACGGCGGGATGGGCAAAGCTTTGCCCGCGCAGCCAGTGGTAATAGCTGACCACCCGGTCCCAGGGATTGCGGACCATAGTGACGGTCTGGAAGACGGCGATCTCGTCTTCGGTGACAAGCCCGGGCAGATCGGCCAGGGCCGAATGCTTCCACAACCGGCCCGCCGTCTTGACGCCTTTCCAGCGCCCGGCGCGCCGCCGCGCCTTGGGGGTGTCGCCGATCAGGATATCGTCCTTGGCCGCCCGCGCCTCGAGCGCCAGCGACAAGGCGGTGCCGCCGGTCTTGGGGATATGCACGAAGATAAAGCGCCGCGCGCGCGAGATGATCATGCCTCAGACCGGATTGAGAAGGGGTCGGCCCTCGGCGCAGGCGATCAGATTGTCCAGCGCCATCCGCCCCATCGCCTCGCGCACCTCAAGGCAGGCGGTGCCCAGATGCGGCAGCAGGGTGACATTTTCCATCGCGATCAGCGCGGGCGGAACTTCGGGTTCGAATTCATAGACATCAAGGCCCGCGCCCGCGATGCGGCCAGCCTGAAGTGCGGCGATCAGCGCCGCCTCATCCACCACATCGCCGCGCGAGACATTGATGAAGATCCCCTCGGGCCGCATCTGCGCCAGCGCATCCGCATTGATCAGGTGATGGGTCGAGGCCGAGCCGGGCACGGCGACAACCACGAAATCGGCGGCCATGGCCCCGGCCAGCGGCACCTGCTGCGCGGGCAGGCCCGGGTCGGCGATCCGGCTGCGATTGTGGAAGACGACCTCCATGCCGAAACCGAAATGGCAGCGCCGGGCAATGGCCTTGCCGATGCGGCCCAGACCGATCACGCCCAGCCGCTTGCCGGTGACATGGGTGCCCAGCATGTCGACCGGACCCCAGCCCGCCCATTTGCCCGCCCGCAGCAGCCGCTCACCCTCGCCCAGACGGCGCGCGGTCATCAGGATCAGCGCGAGGGCGATATCGGCGGTGGCATCGGTCACCGCGCCGGAGGTGTTCGTCACGGAAACACCCGCCGCCCGCGCCGCCGCCACGTCGATATGGTTGTAGCCCGCGCCGAAATTGGCCAGAAGCCGCGCCCTTGGCTGTGGCACATCGGCGAAGACATCCGCCTGGAAGGCATCGCCATGGGAACAGAGGATCAGGTCATGGTCGCGCAGGGCGGCGCGCAAATCCTGCGGCGAGAGCGGCGTCTTGCCGTCATGCTCGACCACGTCAAAGCGCGTTCGGGCGGCTGCGACCACGGTTTCGGGGAAGCGCCGTGTTAGCAAAAGCCGCAGCATCAGAACATCCGCCCGCCCAGCGGCACATCCTGGCCCGGCGACAGCAGCACGACCTCGCCCGTTTCATCGGGAACGCCCAGGACCAGCACTTCCGACAGGACCGGCCCGATCTGCCGGGGCGGGAAATTCACCACGGCCAGGACCTGCCGTCCGGGCAGTTCTTCCAGCGTGTAATGTCGGGTGATCTGGGCCGACGATTTCTTCACGCCGATCCCCTCGCCGAAATCGACCCAGAGCCGGTAGGCCGGCTTGCGCGCCTCGGGGAAGGGTTCGGCGCGGGTGATGCGGCCGACGCGGATATCGACCTTCTGGAAATCGTCGTAGCTGATCGTCACTTGCCCAGCTCCCGTCCCCGGTCGGCGGCGGCCTTGACGGCGCGGTTCAACAGGGCGGGGAAGCCCGTTTCCTGATCCATCAGCACCGCCAGCGCGGCGGCGGTGGTGCCGCCCGGCGAGGTGACGTTGATGCGCAGTTGCGCCGCCGTTTCGGGCGATTGGAAGGCCAGCTCCCCCGCGCCGCAGACCGTGGCGCGGGCAAGCTGCATCGCCACATCGGCGGGCAGGCCCTGGGCCTCGCCCGCTGCGGCCATGGTCTCGATAAGGTGGAAGACATAGGCGGGGCCAGAGCCGGAAACGGCAGTGACCGCGTCGATCTGATCTTCGCCCGTCAGGGTGACGACCTGGCCCACGGCGGACATCAGCGCGCGCGCAAGCTCCATCTGCGCGGGTGTCACATGGGCATTGCCGCAAAGCGCGGTGATGCCGCGTCCGACCATGGCGGGGGTGTTGGGCATGGTGCGGACGATGGGGGTCTGGCCGCCCAGGACGGATTCGAAAGTGGCGATGGTGGTGCCCGCGGCAATCGAGACGAAGAGCGTGTTGCCATTGCCCAGGGCCTGCAAGGCGGGCAGGGCGCTGCCCATCATCTGCGGTTTCACCGCCAGAAGCGCCACGGCGGGCGCAGGGGGAACGCCCTGGTTCAGATGAACGCCCGTGCCACGCAGCCAGTCGGTCGGGTTCGGCTCGATCACCCAGAAAGCCTTGGCGTCGATCCTCGCCGCCAGCCAGCCCGCCAGCAGGGCCGAGCCCATCTTGCCGCAGCCCAGCAGCACAAGCCCTTCGCGGGCCACGATTTCCAGTGACATGGTCACCCCCTTTTCCGGGGGCAGAGGTTAGGCGCGTCCGTAGGCCTCGGCAATGGCAACCTGCATCGCCTGGGCCGGGGTCTTGTCGCCCCAGAGCGAAAGCTGGAAGGCCGGATAAAAGCGTTCCGCCGCCATCACGGCGCTGCCGATCAGCCGGTCGATCTGTTCGGGCCCGGCGATCTGGCCGCCCGCAAGGCACAGGCCATAGCGCCAGACCATCAGTTTCTGCTCGGCCCACCAGGTGAAGGCGCCGGTCCAGACCATGTCATTGCAGCGGTTCAAGAGGTCGTAGAGCTGGGGCAGGCGCGCGTCCGGCGGCTCCATCTCGAAGGTGCAGATCAGGCGCAGCGTCTCGTCCGCGGGCGACCAGGCGAGGGTCAGGGAATAGCTGCGCCACTGGCCCTCGACCGACATGGCGATCTGGTCCTCGGTGACGCGGTCGAACTCCCAGTCGTGATGGGTCGCCAGCGTCTCGACAATGTCGATCGGGTGGAGGTCATCCGTTTGCAGATAATCTTCGGAAAGCGACATTGCCCGGCCTCATTATAAGGCTTCCGATGGGCCGAGACCCACAAGAAGCTGGGTGTCTGGCAAGGTTCAGCGTTTGCCCGACGCTGTCCTTACTAGATATAGTGAGTGTGCCCGGGAAGCCTGTAAAGCGAATTCTTCTGTGGAAAAGCGGAAGCGGCTGGGGACAAGTGTGGCTGGGGCAGGTCTGGCCGAACGAAAGGGCATAGGATGTGCAACCTTTACAACCAGACCACCGCCGTCGAGGCGATGCGCCAGCTCTTTGCCGATCTGGAAAACGCCGCAGGCAATGTCGAAACCGGCGATGTCTACCCC
The DNA here is from genome assembly GCA_041916535.1 of Fuscovulum sp. Taxonomy (GTDB): domain Bacteria; phylum Pseudomonadota; class Alphaproteobacteria; order Rhodobacterales; family Rhodobacteraceae; genus Pseudogemmobacter. Next base: position 103,107 of record JAYRZG010000014.1, read on the forward strand.
GACCGGATGGCACCGATCGTCATTGCCTCGGATGAAGGGCATCGCCTGATGCGCGCGCGGTGGGGCCTGCCCTCTCCGCCGCAGTTCCACAGCCCCAGCGGCATCGACCGCGGCGTGACCAATGTGCGCAACACAGGGTCGCCGCATTGGCGCAGATGGCTGGGCACGGCCCATCGCTGCCTTGTTCCGGTCGCCCGCTTCGCCGAACCGCGCGCGGGCGGGCGCGGTGCGGGCAATGCCTGGTTCGGCCAGCCCGAAGGTCTGCCGATGTTCTTTGCCGGGATCTGGGTGCCGCAATGGACGTCGCTGCGAAAGCTGAAGGATGGCGAGACGACAGATGACCTTTTCGCCTTCCTGACCTGCGAGCCGAACAATGTCGTGGGGGCAATTCACCCCAAGGCGATGCCGGTGATCCTGACACGCCCAGACGAATGGAAATCCTGGCTGGGCGCGCCCTGGCCGGAAGCCCAAAGGTGGCAACGGCCACTTGGGGATGACGAACTGATCCTGCTGGAAGACTGAAGACCACTGTCCGGTTTCTCGCCAAGGAATCCAGCAGCAGCGCGGCTTCGGCTCCGGCAGGTCCGCGAAGGCTGCGCCAGGTGCGAAGTGGCCAGCAGGAGACGAGACAGCCGCAGACTGTCCGGGGGGTGGCTTTGCCCAGCAGGGGCCCCCTCGCGATTGGACCGCGCGGCTGCTATGTCGGGTCGGGCATGAGGCCGCAGGGGGCGGGCGGGGTGGTCGCGACGGGCAGGACATTCTGGCTGACCTTCGGGCTGGTTCTGGCCCTGGCCCTGTCCTGTCTGTCGCAGGGACCGCATGGGCCGCAGCGGCCATCGGGCGATTCCGTCCAGCGGCTGACGCTGGTCGTCTCGGCCACGCTGCCCAATCCTGCCAAGCCGCAGGCCCTTGCCGCGGCGCAGTCCGATCCCGGCCTGCCCGGCCCTGACCCGTTGCCGCCCCGGCATGTCGAAGCGGCGCAGCCCGCCCTGCCCGGGGCGGCCGGTCCGCAGATGCGGCGGCCGCCGGGCGGCGAGCAATGGCCAAGGGCACCCCCCGTCCTGTCGTAGGAGACCCGCGCCCCGACCGGGCGCTTCCCTGCAACCAGAGGACATATCATGGAAAAGAAACCTTCCGGGCGGAAGGCCGATGCGGCTGCCCGCCCCGGCGCGCCTGACGAATGGCGCGCCGAGAATCATTGCGACTATTGCGCTGCCGCCGTGCCAGCGCATAGCGGCACCTGCGCGCGCTGCAAGGCGACGCAGACACATAGCATGCTGCAGATTCTGGTGAACTGGGCGCTGTTCCTTGGCGGTCTCGCGGCGCTTTTCGCTGTCGCCGCCTTCTTCGGCGCCTGATCCTGTCGCAAGACATCGCCGCCCCGCGCGACAGGACGCGCGGGGCGGCGGACATGAGTTGGCCGAGATCGGCGGGGGCTTCTTGCAGGCTGCGCCCGCGCCGAAGGGCGATGACGCGCGCTCTGGCCCCCTGAGACCATTGGTCTTCCGGGTCAGGCCGAGATGAAGTCGCGCACGAAGGGCGTGGCGGGGCGGGTGCGGATGTCCTGCGGGCGGCCGACCTGTTCGATTCGGCCCATCGACATGACGACGACCTTGTCAGCCAGTTCCATCGCCTCGTCCTGGTCATGGGTGACGAAGATGGTGGTCAGGCCGGTCTCGTCATGGATGTCGCGCAGGCCCTGGCGCAATTCCTTGCGGACTTTGGCGTCCAGCGCGCCGAAAGGCTCGTCGAGAAGCAGCATGCGCGGCTCGATGGCCAGCGCGCGGGCCAGCGCGACGCGCTGGCGCTGGCCGCCGGACAGCTGGGTCGGGTAGCGGGGGCCGATCTCGGGCAGTTGGATCAGTTCCAGCAGTTTCGTCACCCGGCGGGAGATCTCGGCCTGGGGCGGGCGGCTGGCGCGCGGGCGGGCGCGCAGGCCATAGGCGATGTTCTCGAACACGGTCATGTGGCGGAACAGGGCATAGCTTTGAAAGACGAAACCGGCGCGGCGGTCCTGCACCGAAAGGCCGGTGGCATCCTGGCCGTCAAAGCGGACGCGGCCCGAGGTCGGAAATTCCAGCCCGCCCAGGATGCGCAAGAGCGTGGTTTTGCCAGAGCCGGAGGGGCCAAGCAGGGCCACCAACGCGCCGGAGGGGATGGACAGCGAGACGGGATGCAGCGCTGCGGTGGCGCCGAAGCTTTTCGCAATTTCGTCGATCTCGATATGCATGGCGGAAGTCCTTTGCCTGGAGGGGCGGAAATGGTCGGTCGGATCAGTGGCGATGGCTGGCGGAAAGCTGGTCGGCGTGGCGCAGTTCCAGCGCGGTTTTCAACAGAAGCGTCAGGAGGGCGAGCAGCGTCAGCACCGCAGCCAGCGAGAAGGCGGCGACCGAGAGATATTCGTTATACATCATCTCGATGGTGATCGGCATGGTCGCGGTCTGGCCTCGGATCTTGCCCGAGACCACGGCGACCGCGCCAAACTCGCCCATGGCGCGGGCATTGCAGAGAAGGACACCATAGAGCAGCGCCCAGCGGATGTTCGGCAGGGTGACAGTGCGGAAGACCCGCCAGCCGCTGGCGCCCAGGGTCAGCGCCGCCTCTTCCTCGGCGCGGCCCTGTTCGATCATCACCGGGATCAGCTCGCGCGCGACGAAGGGGAAGGTCACGAACATCGTCGCCAGCGCGATGCCGGGCAGGGCGAAGACGATCGGGTAGCCCTGCGCCACCAGCCAGCCGCCAAGAAGCGAGTTGGTGCCGAACATCAGGACGATGCAAAGCCCGGCAACCACGGGCGAGACCGAGAAGGGCAGGTCGATCAGGGTGATCAGGAAGGCCTTGCCGCGAAAATCGAACTTGGTGATGGCCCAGGCGGCAGCGATGCCGAAGGCGGCGTTCAGCGGCACGGCGATGGCGGCGATCAGCAGCGTCAGCTTGATGGCTGACAGCGCGTCGCGATTTCCAAGGCTGGCGACGGCGGCGCCCCAGCCCTTGGCCAGCGCTTCGGCAAACACGGCGGCCAGGGGGGCAAAGACCAGAAGCGACACCCCGGCGACGGCCACACCGATGGCGATCCAGCGGGCAACGGGGGCTTCGGTCGTAGGGCTGCGGAAGGCGGCGCTGTGGGTTGCGTCAGACATGACCGATCCTCCGGCGAGACCAGATCTGGATGAGGTTGATCACCAGAAGCATCGCGAAGCTGATCAGGAGCATGGCGATGCCGATGGCGGCGGCGGCGTCATAATTGAATTCCTCAAGCTGGATCACGATCAGCAGCGGCGCGATCTCGGTCTTGAGGGGGATGTTGCCCGCGATGAAGATGACCGAGCCGTATTCCCCCACGGCGCGGGCCAGCGAAAGCGCGAAGCCGGTCAGGGCGGCGGGGGTCAGCATCGGCAGCACGACATGGCGCAGCGTGTGCAGACGGCTGGCGCCCAGGGTGGCGCTGGCTTCCTCGACCTCGCGGTCGATCTCCTCGACCACGGGCTGCACGGTGCGGGTGACGAAGGGCAGGCCCACGAAGACGAGGGCGATGAAGATACCCCATTGGCTGTAGGCGATCTTCCAACCCAGGCCCTGCGCCAGGCTGCCAAGAACCCCGTTGGGGGCGTAAAGCGCGGTCAGCGCGATACCGGCAACGGCGGTGGGCAGGGCGAAGGGCAGATCGACCGCAGCATCCAGAATGCGACGACCGGGAAAGCGGTAGCGCACCAGAACCCAGGCCAGCAGCACGCCGAAGACCAGGTTGAACAGGGCGGCGAAAAGCGACAGCCGGAACGACAGGAACAGCGCGGCCCAGACCCGTTCGCGGTTCACCGTGTCCCAGATATTGGCAGGACCGTAGGCGGCGCCCTTCAGAAGAAGGGCGCCAATGGGCAGCAGCACGACCAGCGAAAGCATCGCCATGGTGATCCCCATGCTCAGCCCGAAGCCGGGCATGGGGGAACGGTGCAGGAGGGGTCTGCCCATGATGAAGGGTCCTTATTTCGGGACGTAGATCTGGTCGAAGATGCCGCCATCGCCGAAATGTTCGGGCTGCACCTTCGCCCAGCCGCCGAAATCGGCAATGGTCACCAGGTCAAGCTTCGGAAAGCGCGCCACATCCGCCGGGTCGGCCTTCGACGTGTCCCAGGCGCGGTAATAATGCTTGAAGGCCAGGGCCTGCCCTTCAGGCGTGTAAAGGAAGTTCAGATAGGCCTCGGCCAGCTTGCGCTGTTCGTCGGTCTTGATGTTCTTTTCCACCAGCGCCACCGGCGGTTCGGCCAGGACCGAAACCGTGGGGACGACGATGTCGAACTGATCCTCGCCCAGTTCGGCCAGTGCCAGATAGGCCTCATTCTCCCAGGCCAGAAGCACGTCACCGATGCCGCGCTGGGCGAAAGTGGTGGTCGAGCCGCGCGCGCCGGAATCAAGCACCGGCACATGTTTGAACAACTCGCCGACAAAGGCCTTGGGGTCCTTGCCGTTCTTCTCGGCCCAGGCCCAGGCGGCCAGGTAATTCCAGCGCGCGCCGCCCGAGGTCTTGGGGTTCGGGGTGATGACCTCGACCCCGTCATTCACCAGATCGCCCCAGTCCTTGATGCCCTTGGGGTTCCCCTCGCGCACCAGGAAGACGATGGTCGAGGTATAGGGGCTGGAATTGTGCGGCAGTTTGCCCTGCCAGTCTTCCGGCAGAAGGCCCGCGGCGGCGATCTTGTCGATGTCGCTGGCCAGTGCCAGCGTGACGACCTGCGCCTCGAGCCCGTCGATCACCGAGCGCGCCTGGGCGCCCGATCCGCCATGGCTGACCTCGATCTGGGCGGGGGCATTGCCCTGGTCCTGCCACCACTTGGCGAAGACCTCGTCGAGATCGCGATACAGTTCGCGGGTCGGGTCATAGGACACGTTCAGCAGCGTTTCGGCCTGGACCTGGGCGGGCAGCGCACCCAGCGCCAGCACGGCCAGCGCCGCGCCGGTCAGGGCATGGCGCAGGAAGCGCGGCAGCGGCCAGCCGGTCAGGCGCTGGCGGCCGGTTTCGATGGTGACGCGGCCATCGGTGAGGTCGGCGACCTTGAGGCCCTCGGCCGTGGTGTCGCCGATGCGGATCTTGGTCAGCATGGTGGTCTCCTTGGTGGGTCCGGCGGCGGAGGTCTCGGCGCGGCGGGACAGAAGCGGCAGGAAGGGCACGAGGCCCAGGATGGTGGCGGGGTGGCGGTAGGGCGCGGTCATCGCGTCGCTCCGGCAAGGATCGGATCGACCCGGGCTTCCCAGTGTTTGGGATCGCGGCCTTGCAGCAGTTCGGCCGCAGCCTCGGCCGGGTTGCGGGTGAAAAGGACCAGCGGCGTCCCGTTGATGCGATGGGCGCGGCCGGTGCGGCGGTCGATCAGCCGGACGGCGGACAGGGCGGGCGCAGAGGCCGGGTGCAGGGCGCGTCTCATGCCAAGAGCACCACAGCAAGGCCAACCCAGAAGGCCGCCCCGGCCAGGACGGCCAGGATGCAGGCCGTTCCCGGCGGAAGCTGCCACGCAATGCGGTGCGCGGTCGATGCCGCACGGGGCGCAAACAGGGCTTTGCCGAAATCGCGGCCCATGGCAGGGCCGGACATCATCGGCAGGCAGGTTGCGCCGGTCGTGGCGAAAAGCTGAGCTGTCATGTCGGTCTCCCTTGCGTCTGCCGGGCAGCCTGTCCGCCCGTTCTGGGATTAATAACGACACAAGCAGTCGAGTATTTCAAAGGAAAATTCACGCCAAAATCTGTCGTGATTGTAGAATTTTATTTCCCGCCACGGCGCGTCGTCGCCGGGCGGGGAATGTGTGGAAAATCACATAATGTCAGTGTCTTGCAGTGATTCTGCCCTTCCGAAGGCTGCGAAAGGGGCCGGGGTGGGGCGGGTTTCGGGCGCGTCAGGCGACTCGCTGGCCCGCCACCCAGGTGCCGCGGGGCATGTCTGCCCCCGGCATCCGGCGTACCCGCACCAGATCGGCGCGTTTGCCAGGGGCGATCTCGCCACGGTCCCGCAGGCCCGCCGCGCGCGCCGGGGCGGCGCTGACCGTGGCGATGCCGCGCGACAGGTCGCCCCAGAGATCGCCCAGCATCAGCGCCGCCGACAAGAGTGCTGCCGGAACATAATCCGACGAGACGATGTCGAGCAGACCCTCTTCGGCCAGAAGGCCGGCCGAGATATTGCCGGAATGCGATCCGCCCCGGATCAGGTTGGGCGCGCCCATCATCACCGCGATGCCGCGCGCCCGGCAGGCCAGGGCCGCCTCGCGCGTGGTCGGGAATTCGGCGAAACGCGCGCCATGGGCGGCGCTTTGCGCCACGTCGCTGTCGGTCGTGTCGTCATGGCTGGCCAGAACCGCGCCAAAGCGCCGTGCCTCGCGGACCGCCGCCTCTTCATGCGCGGCCCCCATCAGCGCCGAAAGCGCCTTTTGGCTGGCGATGTGATCCTCGAATTCCGCCTCGCTCAGCCCGTGCTTGCCGCGCACATAGGCGGCAAGCTGGCTGACATCGCGGAACTGGCGCTGGCCCGGCGTGTGGTCCATCAGGCTGACGATGCCGACACCATCGGCGGGGCCGAATTTGGCCAGTTCCTGGATCAGGGTTTCGGAACAGACCTCGGCCCGCAGATGCAGAAGGTGGCTGATCCGCAGCGCCCCCGAAGCCCGCAGGGCCAGGATCTCATCGGCCAGCGACCGGGCATATTCGCCGTAATTGGTTTTGGTTTTCGAGACCACGGACCCGACCCGCAGCGCATCGAAAACCGTGGTGATGCCGGTTCCCGCCAGCTCGGCGTCATGGGCGATGATCGCGGCGGCGTGGGGCCATTTCACCCGGGGGCGCGGCTCGATATGGCGTTCCAGATTGTCGGTATGCAGCTCGATCAGGCCGGGGATCAGCAGATCGCCCTCCAGATCCTGCGCGCCCCAAGGCAGGCCCGCGCCTGGCTCGATTGCGGCAATCTTGCCGTCACGGATCAGGATGCTTCCGGTCAGCGTCTCATCCGGCAGGACAAGGCGGGCATTGGCAAGGATCGTCTCTTGGCTCTGGGGCATCTTTAAGGTCCGGAAAATCTGGGTCAGGGTCGGGATGTGGGGGATAAGACGCGGGCGTCACATCCATGTGACACGCGGGGCCTAAAGGGGCGGGCATGACGGAATACAGACGCTACGCAATCTATTACGCGCCCCCGCCGGGCGCATTCGCCCGCCGCAGCGCGCATTGGCTGGGCTGGGACGCGCAGGCCGGGCAGACGGTGGATCAGCCCGACCTGCCGGGCCTGCCGCGCCCCCTGGCCGAACTGACGGGCGATCCGCGCAAATACGGCTTTCACGGCACGATCAAGGCGCCCTTCCGGCTGGCCGAAGGGATGACGCGGGCCGGATTGTCCGCCGCGCTGGACGAGCTTGGCGCAAGGCTCGCGCCGGTGCTGCTGCCGGGGCTGCATCTGGTGCAGATCGGCGGCTTTCTGGCGCTGGTCCCGCAGGGCGATGACGGCAAGTTGAAGGCGCTGGCCTTCGATGCCGTCACCGCGCTTGACCGCTTCCGCGCCCCGCTGACCGAAGCCGAGATCGCCAAGCGCCGCCCCGACCGGCTGACGGCGCGGCAGTGCGCTTTGCTCGAACGCTGGGGATACCCCTATGTCGACGAGGAATTCCGCTTTCACCTGACGCTGTCGGACAAGCTGGAGGCGGCGGAAGGCGCGGCGCTGGCGCAGGTGGCGGCAAGCCATTTCGCCGACTGCCTGCCGCAGCCCTTCGTGATCGGCGATCTGTGCCTGTTCGGCGAGGATGCGGCGGGGCGGTTCCATCTTGTCGCGCGTCACGCCTTGGCCGGCTGAGGCCGCAGCGCCGCCAAGAGCCGCGCCGCCCCCGCCTCGGGCGTGGTATCGTTGATCACCTCGATGCAGGACAGGCCGGCCGGCAGGTCCATCGCCGCGCGCGACACGCGGGCGGCGATGTCGGCATGATCCTCGCGCCCGCGCGCGGCAAGGCGGCGGGCCAGGATATCGGCCGGGGCGGTGACAAGGATCACCTTCAGCGCCGGATATTGCGCCGCCGCCGCGACCAGCGCCGCGCGCGAGCCGTTGAAGACTACATCCCCGCCGCGCGCCAGGGGCGCAAGTTCGCTTTTCGGGATGCCATAGGACAGGCCATGCGCGCGCCAATGCAGGGCGAATTGCCCTGCGGCCAGCCGTTTCGCGAATTCGCCTTCGCTGACGCCCTCGAAGGCTTCGCTGCCCGCCGTTTCGGGCCGGGTGATCACCCGGCGCACCAGCGCAAGGTCGGGCCGCTGGGCGCAAGCCAGCGCCAGAAGCGTGTCCTTGCCCGCGCCCGAAGGCCCGACCACGGTGAAGAGATGCCCGGTCATGCCGCAAGCCCGGGGGTGAAGCCGGTCACATCGACCTCGCGGTCGCACAGCCGGGCGCGGGCCCCTTCGTCATGGAAGATGCCCAGGATCGCCGCGCCGCGCGCCTTGGCCTCTTCGACCAGACGCAAGACCACCTCGCGGTTGCCGGCATCCAGGCTGGCGGTCGGCTCGTCCAGCAGCAGGACCGGATAGGAATGCACGAAGCCGCGCGCGATGTTCACGCGCTGCTGTTCGCCGCCCGAGAAGGTGGTGGGCGACAGCGACCACAGCCGTTCGGGAATGTTCAGGCGCTGCAACATCGCCTCGGCCTGGGCCAGCGCCTCCGCGCGTGGGGTGCCAAGGGCCAGCAGGGGTTCGGCCACGACTTCGCGCGTCGGCACGCGCGGCACCACGCGCAGGAACTGGCTGACATGGCCCAGCGTCGCCCGGCGCAGGGCGATGATCTGGCGCGGGGCGGCAGTGGCGACATTCACCCCGCCCACCAGGATCTCGCCCGAGGCGGCCAGGTAATTGCCCCAGACCATGCGCATCAGGGTGGATTTACCGGCGCCCGAAGCGCCGACAAGGGCCACGCATTCGCCGGGTGCCACGGTCAGGCTGGCGCCCGCCATGACCGGGATCACCGCGCCGCCCTGATTGTGCAGGGTGAAGGATTTCGACAGGTTGCGGATGGTGATCATGGCGTCAGACCTGCAAGACGGAAGAGACGAGAAGTTGGGTATAGGCGTGCTGGGGATCGTCCAGCACCTGATCAGTCAGGCCCTGCTCCACGACGCGCCCGCCCTTCATCACCATCAGCCGGTCGGCCAGCAACCGGACCACGGCCAAATCATGGGTGACGATGATCACCGACAGGCCCAGATCGCGCACCAGCCCGCGCAACAGATCCAGAAGCCGCGCCTGCACGCTGACATCCAGACCGCCGGTCGGTTCATCCATGAAGACAAGCCGCGGCCCGGTCACCAGATTGCGCGCGATCTGCAGGCGTTGCTGCATCCCGCCCGAAAAGGCCGAGGGCCGGTCGTCGATCCGGTCGGCGGCGATTTCCACCCGGCCCAGCCAATCGACCGCCTTGTCGCGGATTGCGCCGTAATGCCGCGCGCCCGCCGCCATCAGCAGCTCGCCGACATTGCCGCCAGCCGAGACGCCCATCCGCAGCCCGTCACGCGGGTTCTGGTGGACATAGGCCCAGTCGCTGCGCAACAGGCGGCGGCGGTCGGGTTCGGTCATCTCGCGCACATCTCGCAGGCCGCTGGCCGTGTCAAAGATCACCCGCCCCTCGTCCGGCGCCAGATGCCCGGCCAGGCAAGACAGGAGCGTGGATTTGCCCGAGCCGCTTTCCCCCACGATCCCCAGCACTTCGCCGGGGAACAGATCGAAGGAGACATCGGCGCAGCCGATACGGGGACCATAGCGCTTGGTCAGGCTCTCGACTTTCAGCAACGGCTGGTCGGGGAGGCGAATACTCGGCGAAAATTCGGTCTGTTGCGCGTGATGCAGGGTCATGCCTCGCCTCCCAGCCTGCCGATATGGCCGGCCTCGCGGCGGCAGCGGCAGAAATCAGTGTCCGAGCAGACGAACATCCGCCCGCCCTGATCGTCGGTGATCACCTCGTCCAGATAGCTGTCGCTTGCGCCGCAAAGGTCGCAATCGTGATCGGCCTTGCTGGCGGTGAAGGGATGGTCCTCGAAATCCAGGCTCTGCACCTTGGTAAAGGGCGGCAGCGCATAGATCCGCTGTTCGCGCCCCGCGCCGAAGAGTTGCAGCGCCGGGCAGTCCGACAGTTTCGGATTGTCGAATTTCGGGATGGGCGAAGGGTCCATCACATAGCGGCCCTCGACCTTGACCGGATAGGCGTAAGAGGTCGCAATCTGGCCGTGCCTCGCGATATCCTCATACAGTTTCACATGCATGAGACCGTATTCCTCAAGCGCGTGCATCTTGCGGGTCTCGGTCTCGCGCGGTTCCAGAAAGCGCAGGGGTTCCGGGATCGGCACCTGATAGACCAGGATCTGGTCCTTGGTCAGCGCCGCCTCGGGAATGCGGTGGCGGGTCTGGATCACGCTGGCCTTTTCGGTCGCCTCGGTCGTGGCGACCTGCGCCGTGCGCTGAAAGAACTTGCGGATCGACACGGCATTCGTCGTGTCATCGGCACCCTGGTCGATCACTTTCAGCACGTCTTCCGGCACCAGACAGGCCGCCGTCACCTGCACGCCGCCTGTGCCCCAGCCATAGGGCATCGGCATTTCGCGGCTGGCGAAGGGCACCTGATAGCCCGGCACGGCCACGGCCTTTAGGATGGCGCGCCGGATCATCCGCTTGGTGTGTTCATCCAGATAGGCAAAGTTATACTCGCCGCCATGGGCAGCCTCGACGATCTCCTGACCTGGGCCGCGCTTGCCGTGATCTTCGGCGGCACCTTCGCGCTTTATGCCTTTCTGATCGGGCGCAAGGCGCGCGATGTCCTGCGCGCCATGGCGCGGCTGCGCGACCGGATCGACCGGTCGGACGACAGTTTGCGATAGCGCGCTCACAAGAGGCCCCTTTCGACAAGGTTGGTTTCCAGCGCCTCGGGCGAGACGAAATGATGCGCCTGCATGCCAAAGGCGCGCGCGCCTTCGACATTCTTCAGGCTGTCATCGATGAAGAGGCAGTCTTCCGGCTTAAGCCCGGCGCGGTCGCAGAGAAGCGCGAAGATGCGCGGATCTGGCTTGAGGATGCCTTCCTGACCCGAAACGACGGTGACGCCAAAGCTGGTGGCAAGGCGCGGATGGATGGCAAGGCCGACGGGCCAGGTCTCGGCCGACCAGTTGGTGATGGCATGGATCTGCAAGCCGCGCCCCCGCAGGCGCGGGATCAGGGCCCAGGTTCCCTCGATTGCTTCGGGGATCGTGCTGCCATAATTGGGCAGATAGGTCGCGAAAACCGCCCGGTCAGAGGGGTCGGCGATGTCCCTGGCCAGCGCCGCAAAGGTTTCGCCCGCATCGCCGCGCAGGTTCAGCGCGGAGAACCCGATGCGAGCCAGAAAGGCATCGACTGCCGCGCGGTCGCCCAAAGCGGGAAGGAAGGCCTGCGCGGCATCCCATCGCACCAGTACATTGCCAATGTCGAACACGATGGCCTTCATTCCGCAGCCTCCTGTGCGTTGGCCTGCGCCTCGGCGCGCAGATGCCGGATAAGTTCAAGCTCTGCCTGGAAATCCACATAATGAGGCAGTTTGATATGTTCGAGAAATCCAGTCGCCTGGATATTATCGCAATGGGCCAGGACGAATTCCTCATCCTGTGCCGGGGCGCCGCTGTCGTCCTCGCCCAGTTCCTTCCAGCGCAGCGCCCGGTCCACCAGCGCCATGGCAATCGCCTTGCGTTCGGTCTGGCCAAAGGTCAGGCCATAGCCCCGGGTGAATTGCGGCGGCTCGGTTTTCGAACCCTTGAACTGGTTCACCGTCTCGCATTCGGTGATCTCGATCTCGCCGATCTCGACCGCGAAGCCCAGTTCGGGGATATCCATCTCGACCGCGACCGTGCCGATTCTGAGTTCGCCGACAAAGGCATGGGTGCGGCCGTAACCGCGCTGGGTGGAATAGGCGAGCGACAGGATGAACCCCTCGTCGCCGCGCGCCAGCGCCTGAAGCCGCAAGGGGCGGGACGCCGGCAATTGCAGCGGCTCGCGCGTCAGGTCGGGGGGCGTGGCGTCGCTGGCGGCATCGCTCTCGATCAGCCCGTCGCGGTTCAGGAAGCCCGTGACATGCGGCACTGGCGCCTGCGTCGCCGGGGCGCTGGGCGCGGGCGGCGGGGCCGCGCCATTGGCGGCAAGGGTGAAATCCAGCAGCCGGTGGGTATAGTCAAAGGTCGGTCCCAGGATCTGCCCGCCCGGAACATCTTTGAAGGTCGCGCTGACCCGGCGGCTGACCGCCATCTTTGCGCTGTCAATCGGGCGCGAGGCGCCATGGCGGGGCAGGGTGGTGCGATAGGCGCGGATCAGGAAGATCGCCTCGATCAGATCGCCCCGCGCCTGTTTGATCGCCAGCGCGGCAAGGTCGGGATCGAAAAGCGAGCCTTCGGCCATCACGCGGTTGACCGCCAGCGCAAGCTGGGCGCGGATCTGGGCCAGCGACAACTCGGCGATGTCAAGATCGCCCCGCCGTTCTTCGGCCAGCCAGGCATGGGCGGCGTCGATCGCGCGTTCGCCCCCTTTGACGGCGACATACATTAGGCTTCCTCCACACGGGTCGACCGGGGCAGCGCGGCAAGCTGGCTGCCGCAGGTGAGATAGGTGTCAAACCCCAAGGGAAACAGAAGGTTGTTCTCCCGGAGGGCTGCGGTTTCGGGCAGGGACAGGAAGGCCACGCCCTCGATCCCCGGCCCGGTCAGGCGCGCCCCCCGCGCGGCGAGATCGGTCATTTCGACCACCAGGGTCGCGGCGCGGTCGGGGTATTCAGCCGTGCCGATGGCAAAGCGGTCCAGCGGCTGCAGCGCGGCCCAAGTGCCAAAGGCGAAATCGGCCGCCGCAGGATCATCGGTAATCGGCGCGCCGGTGTGGAAGGCCAGCCAGTCGCGCAGGTCCTGGCCGTCATGGCCGGGGGCAAGGTAGACCGGCGTCGTGGGGTCCAGCAAGGTCAGGGCCAGCGTTCCCGCCGCTGCCGACATAGGCGCTGGCGGGGCGGCACTTTCCAGTGTCAGGATCGTGCCGGGGCGCGACAGGGCGGTCAGCAGGGCGCGGAAGGCGCGGGCGCTGTCTTGCGGCGGCGTGGCGAAGCCGCCGGTCAGGGCAAGGGGGGTCATGCGTCTTCTCCGCGCACAAGGGTGAAGAATTCGACCTTGGTGGCCGCCGCCTTGGCGGCACGGGCGCCGCGCCGGGCGGTCTCGTCCGCGGCCAGAGGCGCAAGCACGCTTCGGCGCAGCCCTGCCGCCGCTTCGGTCTGCATCAGGGCATCCAGGATCGCCGCGCGCCGGGCATGGTCGCGGTCGCGACCCTGCACATAGGCATGGCCCACCGCGCCGCAAGCCAGCCGAAGGCTGCACCGGGTGACGGTCATCTCGCCCAGGTTGAACGGCGCGCCGCTGGCCGAGACCCGGCCGCGCACCATCACGGCGCCAATTTCCGGCGCGCGCAGATCGGCATGTTCGGGCAGGGGCGCGGGCATCAGGGCGGCCAGCCGTGCCGGGCAGGACCGGGCCAATAGCCCCATCCAGGATTGCCGCTCTGCCTGTTGGTTTTCCAAGCTCGACATCTTTTCCCACTTGTCCAGATTTCTAGACAACTATACAAATATCTGACCTGCCGCGCCAGCCCCCTGATGCGGCCTGCGCATGAAGTTTTGGTGACAGATGGCTCGCTTGGCGCTGTGGCGCGATATATCAGAAACCCTCGCGGCCGAGATCGCCCGCGGTCATTTCCCCATGGGCAGCAAGCTGCCGACTGAGGCCGAGCTGTCGGCGCGCTTTGGCGTCAACCGCCATACGGTGCGCCATGCTCTGGCCGATCTGGCCGCGCGCGGGCTGGTTCATGCGCGTCGCGGGGCGGGGGTCTTTGTCCTGGGCCGCACCACCGATTATCCGCTGGGCCGCCGTGTCCGCTTTCACCAGGCGGTCGAGGCGTCGGGCCAAACCCCGTCGCGGCGGCTGACTCGGATCGAACAGCATCCCGCCGATGCGAAAGAGGCCGAGGCGCTGGGTCTGGCGCCGGGCGCGCCGGTGCATGTGGTCGAGGGCGTCTCGATGGCCGATGGCCAGCCGATCGCGGTCTTCCGTTCGGTCTTCCCGGCCGGTCGCTTTCCGGGTCTGCCCGAGGCGATGGCGCGCCATGCTTCGGTCACCATGGCCCTGGCCGAATGCGGTCTGGCCGATTACACCCGCGCCACCACGCGGCTGACGGCAAAGCTGGCCCGCGCCACGATGGCGGCGCAACTGAACCTGCCCGAAGGCGCGCCCCTGCTGCGCACGGTGGCGGTGAATGTCGACGGGCAGGGCGTGCCGGTCGAATATGGCACCACCTGGTTTGCCGGCGACCGGGTCACTTTGACCGTGGCCGGGGGCTAGCCTGTCATATCGCCGTTGCAGCAGGCAGTTACCCACAGGCAACTCCCGTATCGCGCGAGCAGATGAATGCCCGATGTCCTGCCTCCGCTGCGCCTGACCGGCGCGGCCCTGATGATCGACGGCGCCCTGCGCCCCGAAGCCCTTGGCCTTGGCGAAGGCCGGATCAGCGAAGCCAGCGGCCAGCCCGAGATCGACCTGTCGGGCTACTGGCTGCTGCCGGGGATCGTCGACCTGCATGGCGACAGTTTCGAGCGCCAGCTTTTCCCGCGCCCGCGCGCCGATTTTCCGTTGAACAGCGCGCTGGAGGCGGTGTCGCGCGAGGCGGCAGCGCATGGGGTGACCACGGCCTATCTGGCGCAGGGCTGGAGCTGGGAAGGCGGCATCCGCACGCCCGAGGCGGCCCTGCGGCTGATGGAGGGCGTGCAGGCCCTGCGCGGCGCCACGGCAGTGGATTTGCGGGTGCAGATCCGGGCCGAGACCCATCTTGTGGCCGAGGTGCCGCAGCTGATCGCGGCGGTCGAGCGTTTCGGCATCGACTTCGTGGTCTTCAACGATCATCTGGACGAGGGCGTCCAGATGCGGCGGCGCGACCGCGACGGCTTCGCCCTCTGGGCGCGCAAGGCGGGCATGTCGGGCAACGAGATGTCTGCCCGGCTGGATGCGGCGCTGGCGCGGGCGCGTGAGGTGCCGCGGGCCCTTTATGATCTGGCCGAGGCGTTCGACCGGCTGGGCGTGCGCTATGGCAGCCATGACGATGCCGATGGCGAGACGCGGGAATTTTACCGGGTGCTCGGGGCGCGGATTGCCGAGTTTCCGGTCTCGCGCCGGGCCGCGGCGGCGGCGCGGGCCGCAGGCGACCCGGTGCTTCTGGGCGCGCCGAATGTGGTGCGGGGCGGCAGCCAGGCGGGCAATATCGCCGCCGAGGCGCTGATCCGCGAGGGTCTGTGCGATGCGCTGGTGTCGGATTATCACCTGCCCGCGCTGGCGCTGGCGGTCTGGGCGCTGGTCGATCGCGGCGCGATGCCGTTCGCGAAGGCATGGGCGATGGTTTCCTGCGCGCCCGCGCGGATTCTGGGCCTGTCGGATCGCGGCAAGCTCGAAATCGGCCGCCGCGCCGATCTGGTGGTGATGAACCCCGAGACCCGCGCCATCGAGGCGGTGATCGCGGGCGGGCGGCTGGCGCATCTGTCGGGCGGCGCGGCGCTGCGCTTCCTGCGGCTGCCACAGGGCGCGCTGCGGCTGGCGGCCGAATAGTCAGCCCTCGTGGCGGTCGAGAAAGTCTTCGGCGGGCAGGGCGCGAAAATCCTCGAGCGCGCCGCGCAGGCGGGCGTGGTCCCAGTTCCACCAGGCCAACGCGAGCAGCCGGTCGATCACGGTTTGCGGAAAACGGGCGCGAAGCGGCGTGGCGGGGCAGCCGGCGACGATCTGGAAGGGGCCGACATCGCGGGTGACCACCGCGCCCGAGGCGACGATGGCGCCGATGCCGACAGTGACCTCGGGCTTGATAATGGCGCCGTGGCCGATCCAGCAATCGGCGCCGAGTGTGGTGCGGCGGGCGGCGCGGGCGGCGAAGAAGGCGGCGTCATCGGGCGCGTCGTCCCAGTAATAGGACGAGCGATACAGGAAATGGTGCTGGGCGGCATTGCGGTAGGGGTGGTCGGTCGGGCCGATCCGCGTCATGGCCGCGATGTTGGAAAAGGCGCCGACCGAGGTATTGGCGATATCGGCCATCCGGTCGCAATAGGCATAGGGGCCGAAATCGGAGTTGAGCACAAGGCTGCCCGGCCCGACCTCGCACCAGGGGCCGAAGGTGGAGTTGGCGACGCGGGCGCCGTCATGGATCAGGGGGGTGTCGGGCGAGAGCTTGGGCATGGTCCTATCGGTGTCCCACGCAGGGACACCTCCTTGGTTTCAGGAATATCAATGGCTTGACGGGGCGCGATTCACGGTTTGTTAAGATTTTTCCGCCTCGGTGCCGCGGATCAGGCGGCGGCGCAGCCAGCCTGACAGCGTGTCCATCAGCATGACCATCAGGACGATCAGAACCATGTAATAGGCCACGTCCTCCCAGTCTTTCTGGGTGATGATCGCCTGGGTCAGCAAGAGGCCGATGCCGCCGCCGACGATCGCGCCGATCACCGTGGCCGAGCGGGTGTTGGATTCCAGATAGTAGAGCACCTGCGACAGGATCACCGGCATGACCTGCGGGATCACGCCGAAGCGGGCGCGTTGCAGGCTGGTCGCGCCGGTCGAGCGGATGCCCTCGACCTGCTTCTCGTCGATATTCTCGAGCGCTTCCGAGAACATCTTGCCGAAAGATCCGGTGTCGGTGAGGAAGATCGCCAGCGCGCCGGTCATCGGGCCGGGGCCGAAGGCGCGCGACAGGATGATGGTCCAGATCAGCCCGTCCACGCCGCGGATGAAGTCGAAGACGCGGCGGAAGGCAAAGCGCACGGCGCGGACCGGCATGAAGTTCGAGGCGGCCAGAAAGCCCAGCGGCAGGGCCAGGATGGCGGCGCCCATCGTGCCCAGGAAGGCCATCAGCAGGGTTTCGAACATGGCCCAGGCGACATCGCGATGGTGCCACATCTTGTTGGTCCAGAAGTCCGACAGCATGTAGCCGAGGTTGCTGCGGTTCGGATCAATGCGGTCGGCCGTGGTGGCCAGGCGCAGCAGGTCCAGCGGCCCCTTGCCCCAGAACGGGCTGTCGAGGGTGAAGAAGAACAGCTCCCAGCCGGACTGGTACTTGAAGGTCTCGACCTTGGACCGGGAATAGGTGAAGCGTCCGGCGGGCGTGGTGACCGTGACCTTGTTGTCGGCGGCATTGATCCAGCCGGGCAGGGGCTGCGGCGCGGTCAGCACCAGCTTGCCGCCTTGGGGGCGGATGTCGACGGTGCCATAGCCGGGGACCACATAGCGCGCGCCCGCCGCGTCATAGGTGACGATGTTCCCCTCGCCCAGATCGACGGTGGTGACATCGCCCTGGATCTTGACCCAATCGGGCAGTTTCTCGTCCGGGAAGACGTGCTTGGCTTCGCCCTCGACCGAAACGGACACCTTGTCGCTGCGGTTGTCGCGGGTGACGTGGATCTTGTGCGACCAGAAGTCGGAGAGAAGGATGGCGGCATTGTCCCAGCGGGCGCGGCCGGCCAGCCCGGCCACGTCAAAGGCTACGGCGGCATAAACGAGATAGGCCAGAACCGCGCCGGGCAGCGCGAAGGAGAAAAACCGGCGGCGGGCAAAGGCGCGGGTGACGGTATCGGTCAGCGCGGGCGGCGGGCCGGAGAGGGTGGCGGTCATGCGCGGGCTCCTTTCACCAGGCGCTCGCGCGCGCGGTCCGAGAAACGGTCGATGAGGACGATGGTGAGGAAGAGAAGAAGGAAGATCGCGACGACCTTGTCATAGCGGCCCTGGCCCCATTGCATCGCGAGCTTGAGGTCATGGCCGATGCCGCCCGAGCCGACAAAGCCCAGGATGGCGCTGGCGCGGACGTTGATTTCAAAGCGCAGCAGGGCATAGCTGGTCCAGTTCGGCGCGACCTGCGGCAGCACGCCAAGAACCATCTTCTGCGTCCAGCTTGCGCCCACCGAGGTCAGCCCCTCGATCGGCTTGAGATCGGCATTTTCGGCGACTTCGGAAAACAGTTTGCCCAGCGCGCCCGATGTGTGCAGCGCGATGGCCAGAACGGCGGGAACCGGGCCGCCGCCGAGGATGTAGATCAGCACCAGTGCGATGACGACCTCGGGCACCGCGCGGGCGGCATCCATCATGCGGCGGAAGACCGGGATCAGCCGGGGCCAGCGCGCCAGGCCGCGGGTGGAGAGAAGCGCCAGCACCACCGCGCCGATGCCGCCCAGGATGGTCGAGACGGCGGCGATGTTCAGCGTCTCGATCAGCGAGGGCAGGAATTCGATGAACAGGCCGGGCAGGTTGGCGCGATTGGCCCAGGCTTCCGAGATCACTTCGGCGGGGAAGGCGCCCAGCATGGGCAGACCGTCAAGGAAGCCGCCGGCATTGCGATATTCGGCGAGCGCGAAACCCGAGGCCATCATGGCGATGAAGATCACCAGAAGGATGCCGCCATACATGCGCTTGCGGCGGACCATTTCAAGATAGTCACCCTGAAGGGTGGAACGGTCCGGGCGCGGGCCCGGTTCGGGCCCGAAGGCGATATCGACCATGGTTGCCTCTGAGGGATCGGGCGGGTGTGAAAAAGCCGGGCCCCCTGCGGGGACCCGGCTGCGGCAAGCCCTGGGGCTTACTGGCTTTCCTGCATCTTGCGCGCGGCGATGATGCCCAGATAGTCGTCATGCGCGACCGGCACGAAATCCTTGGCCTCGCCCGCGGCGACGGCATAGGCGCAATCCGGCGCGGTTTCCCACAGATCGGCGGTCAGGGTGGTGACCTTGTCCTTCACATCGGCCGGAAGCGCCTTGCGGACGACCATGGGGCCTTCCGGGATCAGCTTGGACTTCCAGATCTCGACCAGGTCGTTCATGTCGACGAGGCCCGCATCGGCGGCCTTGCGGAAGGCGCCCGAATTGTAGCCGTCTTCCCAGTTGCCAAGGCCATCGGCCCAGGACACGCCCGCGGCGAAATCGCCATTGGCGACGCCGACGATGGTCTGTTCATGGCCGCCCGACATTTTCACTTCCGAGAAATACTCGTCCAGCTTGCCGTATTTCTCGGCCAGCTCGGCACCGGGGACCAGATAGCCCGAGGTCGAGTTCGGATCGGCGAAGGCGAAGGACTTGCCCTTGGCGTCATCCATCGAGGTGATGCCGGAATCCTTGCGGGCGAAACCGATCGAGTAATAGCCGGTCGAGCCGTCGATGTTCTGCTTGGTCAGCTTGACCTCGACCGCTTCCGGATCGGTCAGATAGATCTTGGCATAGCCCGAGGCGCCCAGCCAGGCCATGTCGAGCGAGCCGCCCAGAAGGCCTTGGATCACGCCGTCATAATCGGCGGGGGTGAAGATCTTGACCGGAACGCCAAGCGCGTCTTCGATCGCCTTGCGGTAGCATTCGTTCGAGGTCATGCGGTCCTGGGCGTTTTCGCCGCCAAGGATGCCGATGTTGAATTCCTTGATCTCTTGGGCGGTCGCCGCGCCGGTCAGCGCAGTGGTGGCGGCAAGCGCCAGGACGAGGTGTTTCATGGGATGCTCCATGCAGGGTGAAGCCCCGGACCGTCCGGGGCCGGGGAAAATCAGGCCATCAGGCTTTCGGCATAGGCGCTGTCGGCCCGCGTGTCGGTGGGCAGCGCGGTCGAGGTGGCGGCTTCGTTGAAGCTGGCATCGGCGCCATAGATGTCGCGGGCGACCTGGGTCGAAAGCTGGTCGGGCGTGCCGTCAAAGACGATGCGGCCATCGCGCATGCCGATCACCCGGTCGCAATAGCGCCGCGCGGTGTCGAGCGTGTGCAGGTTGGCGATGACCATGCGGCCATCCTCGACATTGATGCGCTTGAGCGTGTCCATCACGACCTGGGCGTTCATCGGATCAAGCGAGGCGATGGGTTCGTCGGCGAGGATGACCTTCGGGTCCTGCATCAGTGCGCGGGCGATGGCGACGCGCTGCTGCTGGCCGCCCGACAGGGCCTCGGCGCGTTTCGGGGCCTGTTCGGCGATGCCCAGCCGGTCAAGGATCTCCACCGCCTTCAGGATGTCGGCGCGGGGCCAGAGGTTGAACATCGTGGTCAGGGTGGAGCGGCGGTTGAGGATGCCGTGCAGCACGTTCGAGGCCACATCCATGCGCGGCACAAGGTTGAACTGCTGGAAGATCATCGCGCAGTCGGATTGCCAGGCGCGGGCCTGGGCGCCTTTCAGCGCCAGCACGTCGCGGCCGCCGAACAGGATCTCGCCCGAAGAGGCCTGGGTCAGCCGGTTCATCATGCGCAGGAAGGTGGATTTGCCCGCGCCCGAGCGGCCGATGATGCCGACAAAGCCCGCCGTCTCGACCGAAAAGCTGATATGATCGACCGCAGCCTTCTGGCCAAAAAGCCGCGTGACGTTCTTGACCTGTAGCAGCATCGGTCCCCCTGGCTTCGTGCCATTTCGCTTTGGCGACCGGCTAAGGGCGCGGCGTGACAGGCGCGCTTCAGGGCTGTGAAAGTTTTGCAACGCGGGGCTTTGGGGAAGTGTCGTGATCCTGTCATCAATCCGCGTCATCACCCGCGCAGGCGATGGGCAGGGGGCGGCGGTGCTGGACGACGAGACAGAGACGGAAGCCGTGGCTGTGGCTGCCGCGCAGGCGGTGGGGCCGGACCAGCCCAGCGACGCGGCCTTCACGGTGCTCTTGCATGAGATCGCAGCCGAGATCGACCGCCAGCTGGCGGTCTTTCTGGGCAGCGAGGCGGAAAGCGGCCCGCATAAGACAAGGGTTGCCCTGCGCCGTCTGACCACGGCCCTGCAGGCCTTTGCCCCGATCCTCAAACGGGCGGCGGCGGCGAAGACAAGGGCCGAGGCGAAGCGCATCTTCCGCAGCCTGGGCGAAGTGCGCGATGCCGATGTCTATCTCGCCGGGCGGCGCGGCAGCGGCGACGACGCGGGGTCCGATAGCGATCTGGCGCGCGAGACGGCCGAGTTGCGCCTGCGCGTGCGCGAGCGGCTGCGGATGGACAAGGCGGTGGCTTTCGCGCCCGCGCTGCTGCGCGATCTGGCCGAGGGGCGTGTTCTCAAGACCGGCAAGCCCGGCCTTGCGGCGCGGGCGCGGCCGGTGGGTGCCCTGGCCGGCAAGGCGCTGGATGCGGCCTGGTCGGCGGGTCTGGCGCATGGGCCGAACCTGGCCAAGCTGGATGAGGAGGCGCGGCACGAATTCCGCAAGGACATGAAGACGCTGCGCTATACGGCGGAATTCTTCGAACCCTTCTGGCCGGAAGAGGCTTGGGGCGGCTTCCACGCCGCCTTGCAGGAGTTGCAGGATTCGCTTGGCCTGTTGAACGACCTTGCCGTGGCGCGCCGCAAAAGCGGAGCAAGGGCAAAAGGCGGCAAGGCCAAGCCTGGGAAGACCGTGCTGGGCAAGGAGGAGGCGCTGGCGCTGGAACAGGCCTGCGCGCTGTGGCTGCGGTTGCAGGCGGCGGGGCCATTCTGGCGCGCCGTGAAGTGATATTCGGAATATTGAATTTGATTTGACATGGATCAGGGCGCGGCGCGCCAGCCCATGCGATGGCGGCGGCCAAGGCAGTGCTGCAAGGAGGCAAGGATGGCCCGGCTTTTCATGGTTCTCTATTCAATGATCGGCACGACGCTGGCGGGGTCTTTCATGGTAGCGGCGCTGGTCAGCGGAATGGACACGCTGCGCCCGATCGTGCTGGCCGCTGGCCTGGGCGCGCTGGTGGCGCTGCCGGTGGCCTGGCTGGTCGCGCGGCGGCTTGCGGGTTAAGGACGGAGGCCGCCCCTTTGCGGGGGCAGCCCGTCAGGCTGTCAGGAAGACACGGACCGTTTCCTCGAATTCGCGCGGCTTGTCGGCATGAAGCCAATGACCTGCGCCGGGAAGTTTGGCGAAACGGGCCTTGGGGAACAGGGCCCGGATCGTCTCGCGGTATTCGGGCAGGACGTAATGGCTTTCGGCCCCGGTCAGGAACAGGGTCGGGCCATCAAACCGGCCCTGGGTGCCGGGCCAGCCGACAATGCCCTTCATCTCGGCTTCAAGCACATCGAGATTGAGCCGCCAGCGCGGCCCGCCCGAAGCCTTGAGATCCAGCGATTGCAGGAAGAAGGCGCGCAGGCCCGCATCCTCGACCGTGGCGGCGAGCCGCCGGTCGGCCTCGCCGCGCGAGGTGACGCCGGTCAGGTCAAGCGCGCGCATGGCGCGGGCGTGATGGCTTTGGTCATGGCCATAGGCGACGGGGGCGATGTCGGCCACGATCAGGCGGCGGATCAGCGCCCCTTGCGTCAGCGCAAGCTGCATCGCGGCCTTGCCACCCATGGAATGGCCCAGAAGATCGACCGGCGCGCCCAGATTTTCGATCACTTCGGCCAGATCGGCGGCCATGTCGGGATAGGTCTGGGTCGGGAAGCGCGGGCTTTCGCCATGGTTGCGCATGTCCACGGTGATCACGTCGCGGATATCGGCCAGACGGCGCGCGATCACGCCCCAGTTGCGGCCCGAGCCGTAAAGCCCGTGCACGATCACGAGGGGCGGCGCATCGGTCGCAGTGGCGGCGGGGTGGCGGAGCGTGGCAAGCATGTCGGTTTGCATAGCGAAACGCAGTGTCCGGGGCCAGAGACGTTGAAGCCCTGCGCCGGGCTGTGGGATAAGGGCGGCGAAACCAGGCTGAAAGGCGCGGCGATGAGTGCGGTGACGATCACCCAGATGGCGGACCGGGTGTCCTCGCTTCTCGAGGGGCGTCTGGGCGCGCGCGGCAAGACCCTGGGCGATCAGGTGCGCAAGGCCGGGCGGCGGTTGCCGCGCCGCGTGCGGGCGGCGGCCGTGGCTTTGGCGGAAGCGGCCGAGATGGCGCAGAACCCCAAGCTTCTGGTGCGGGTGGACGAGGCGCAGGTGGCGCAGAATTACGATGTCGTGATCCGCCATCTGGGCGGGATCGACCGGGGGGCGCTGCGGCGCGGGGCGGTGCTGAACTTCCTCGCCTCGGTCGCCTTCTCGCTTTTGATCCTGGGCCTGGGCGTTCTGGCCTTTCTGTTCTGGCGCGGCTACCTCTGACCGCGCGGCGGGGCGATGCCTTCGGCAAAGCGGCGGGCCAGGGCGTGCCAGCTGAGGGCGGCGACCAGAAGGAAGCCGAAACCCGCGACCCAGAAGGGCAATTGCAGCGCCAGCGACCGCGACAGCGGGCCTTCGGCGAAGCGCATGATGAGGCCGGAGAGGCCCAGGCCCAGCGGCATCATCCCCCAGGCGAGCAGCCGGTACAGGCTGTTGACGCGGCCCAGGAGCCGGTCGGGAATGGCGCGCTGGCGGGTGGCGACCGAGACAGTGTTCCAGGCATAGCCGGTGGCCTCGAAGACGAAGAACATTGCCGCCAGCACCCAGCCATTCGGCGCCAGACCGACGCCCAGAAAAGCCAGGGCGGAGATCAGCATCATCACCTGCGCCGTCCGCCCCGGGCCAAGGGCGCGCACGATGCGCCCGCCCATCAGCCCGCCCAGGATGCCGCCCACCGCGCCGAAGGCCAGGATCAGGCCGTAGAGCTGTGCGGAAAGGCCAAGGTTCTCTTGCACATGCAGGATCAGCGCCACGATCATCATCTGGTGGAACAGGTTCCAGAAGCCGGTGATCCAGGCCAGCAGCCGCAAGAGCGGCGCGTCGCGCAGGAAATGCCAGCCTTCGGCCAGTTCCTGCTTCCAGCCCCGCGCAACCGGGCTGCGGGCCGGGCGAAAGCCTCCCGCGACCGAGGCGACCAGCAGGGCGGCCAGCGCATAGGCCAGCGCATTGGTGCCAAAGGGCAGCACGATCGACAGGCCCAGCAGCGCCGCGCCAAGGGCCGGGCCGACCAGCGTGTTGCCGATCAGCTCGACGCTCCACAATCGGCCGTTGGCCTCTTCCAGCCGGTCATGCGGCACCAGGGCGGGCAGCATGGTCTGGGCGGCATTGTCGCGGAAGACCTCGGCCACACCGACCGCAAGGGCGGCGATCAGCAGGGCCGCGAAGGCGAGGGGCGAGGAGACGCCGGAAGCGGGCGCTTGAGGCAGGGGCAGGCTGACCATCAGCGCCAGCGAAGCCCCGGCAAAGGCGGCGGCGCGGACGAGGTCCATCGCCAGGATCAGGCGGCGGCGGTCGGTGCGGTCGGCGATGATGCCGGCGGGAATGGCGAAAAGCGCCCAGGGCAGGCGCAGGGCCACGGCGACGGCGGCGACCAGCAGCGGGTCGCGGGTCAGAAGCGACGCGACCCAGGCCCAGGCCAGGGTGGCGATGCCATCGCCCAGATTGGTCAATCCGCTGGCGGCGATGAAGCGGGCCAGGGGGCCGGTAACTTTCACGATAACCCTCTCACCACTTCGCCGTCAGCCCGGAATTGCGCGGCGATCCTGCGGCGGCGGCGTGGCGGGCGCAAGGGGGGCGCGCAGCGCCTCGCGGCTGGCCAGGGTGACGGTGACGAAGGCCACATACAGGAGCAGATACCAGGAACCGAACTTGGCAAGTGACGCAGGCGTTCCGGGCGATTGTCCGGCATAAAGCCAGGTTCCCGTCATCGTGCCCAGTGTTTCGGCCAGACACAGCGCCAGCGCCGACAGGAGCGCCGTCAGCGGCAGCGGCATCCAGAGTCGGCGGGCGCGGCAGCGAAAGCTGACGCGGCAGCGGGCATAAAGCAGGACGGTCGCGGCGAAAAGCGGAACGCGGATGTCTGGCAGGTAATGATGGGCGAAGAAATTGACATAGATCGCCCCGGCCAGAAGGACGGTCAGGCCGAAGGGTGGATAGGGCGTGAAACGCATCTCGAACAGGCGGATCACCCGCAGCATGTAGCTGCCGACGGCGGCATACATGAAGCCGGAAAACAGAGGCACGTCGAACAGCCTGATCAGACCCGGCTCGGGATAGGCCCAGCTTCCCGCTGTCACCTTGAACCACTCCATCGCCGTCCCGGTCAGGTGGAACAGAAGGATCACCCGCGCCTCCTCCCAGGTTTCCAGGCCCAGGCGCAGGAACACGGCCTGCACGAGAAGTGCGAACAGCAGAAGCGCGTCATAGCACTGCAGCGGCCAATCCGGCTGCCACAACGCCTTGGACAGAAGGATCGCGGCCAGCATCAGCCCGCCGAACAATGCGGCGCGGGCCTGGGTCAGGATGAAGCTGGAAAGATCGGCCAGGGTCGGGGCAAGGCGGGGCATTCGGGGCTTCCTGCACAGCAAAGGGGCGCGGAGGTTCTGTCCCTCGCGCCCCTTGCAGATGCCGTGCAGCTTTGCTGCGGCCCGTGATGAGCCCCGCGCTTACAGCGTGGGATACATCGGGTATTTCGCGCAAAGGGCCTTGACCTCGGCCTTGACCTTGGCCTCGACGGCGCCGTTGTCGGCCTCGCCATTGGCGGCCAGGCCGTCGACGACTTCGACGATCCAGCGCGCGATCTGGCGGAACTCGGCCTCGC
>JAYRZG010000015.1:0-122079 GCA_041916535.1 Fuscovulum sp.
CCGCAAAGGTCGCAGGCGCCATCACCCCCGTCCCCGGCGGCGTCGGACCCATGACCATCGCCTGCCTCCTCGCAAACACCCTCACCGCCGCATGCCGCGCAAACCACCTCCCAGAACCAGAAGGCCTGACCGCGTAAGGCGGGCGCTTGGCCGACCCTCCGGGCCTTTGTTCCGCGAGGCCGGCTCGGGCGGGACGGTTCGCGATTTGGGACAATGTCCGGCCCCTGGCCTTGTCAGGGGCCGGACTCTGTCAGGCTTCCGGCCTGCGCTCCGGGCTTTTCAGCAGATGATCGGCCAGGAGGCCGATGAAGGCGACGGCCAGGCCCAGCACCAGACCCTTGCCGACATCGGTCGAGGACAGCGCCCGCTGCATTTCCTGACCCAGATCCTGGGTGCCGATGAAGGCCGCGATGATCACCATGAACAGTGCGAACATCACCGACTGGTTCGCCCCGACGCGCAGGGTCGGCACCGCCAGCGGCGCCTTCACATGCAGAAGAAGCTGTGTCGGGCTGGCCCCGGACATCTGGGCCGCTTCGACGATCTCGGGCGGAACGCCGCGCAGGCCCTCGATCGTGTAGCGGACGATCGGCACGGCGGCGACCACGATGACCGCCGCGACGACCGCGACATCGTTCACGCCGAAGAGCATGATCACCGGGATCAGGTAGATGAAGCTGGGAAAGGTCTGGACCGTGTCGCAGGCCAGAAGGAAGCGGCGGGCGCGGGCATCGTTCGCCGCCCCGATCAGCCCAAGCGGCACCCCGATCAGCAGCGCCAGAAAGACGGAGAAGACGACGGTGTAGACCGTGATCATCGCCCGGTCCCACCAGCCCGACATGGCGATGGGCAGAACGAAGCCAAGGCAGATCAGGGCCGAGCGCCAGCCGCCATGCCGCCAGCCCAGCCCCGCAACGGCCAACAGGACCGCCGCACTTGGCAGCCAGAGAAAGGCGCTGCGCAGGGGGATGAGAACCCAGCCGATGAGGAAGGCGCGCAGCGCGTCGGCGGCGGGGTCGATCACCTCGATCAGCCAGCCGACCATCGCATCGAGCGGGGCCGCCAGGCTGAGGGCCTGATTGCGCTCGACCTGGACAAAGTAGGGAGAGATCCATGCCAGGGTGAAGCCCAGTCCCGTCAGAGCCAGCCAGATCGCCAGAATGCGGTGGCGGGCAAGCCAGGACGTGCCCACGACATGTTCGGGCTGCTTGACCGCCCAGGCCTTGGACATCCGGTCAAGCAGGATGGCCAGCAGAACGATGGTGATACCGATCTCGAACGAAAGGCCGATCTTGAGCGCCTGGAGCAGCTGAAGCAGTTTCTGTCCCAGCCCGGGCATGCCGATGAAGCTGGCCAGAACCACCATAGCCAGACTTTGCATGATCACCTGATTGACCCCGATCAGAAGCTGGGTGCGCGCGGCGGGCAGCCGGACGCGGGTCATCAGTTGCAACCGGCTGGCGCCGCTCATCTTGCCGCTTTCGACGATCTCGGGCGGAACGCTGCGCAGGCCCAGCAAGGTCAGCCGGATCATCGGCGGGACCGAGAAGATCACCGTCACGATGGCCCCGGCCTTGGGACCGACGCCGATGAAGACGACCACCGGGATCATATAGGCGAAATGCGGCAGGGATTGCGCGATGTTGAGGATGGGGCTGAGGATCCGCTCGGCCAGCCGGGACCGCCAGGCCAGGATGCCCAGAGCCATTCCCAGCATGACCGAAAGGGGCGCCGCGACAACGATCACCGACAGCGTTTCCATGGCCCATTTCCATTGGCCCATGACCGCGATCCAGGTGAAGGTTCCGCCAGCCAGAGCGGCCAGACCCCAGCCGGACAGGGCATAGCCGGCAACGGCGGCCGTGGTGGCGATGACGATCCAGGGAATCGGCCCGATATTGGGCCAGCGCGATTTGCCGTACAGCAGGTTGCCTGTCACATCGAGACAGAAGGAAACGGCATCGGAAAAGGCCCTGGTGATCGCCATCAGGCCCAGCTCGTCGCGGGCGAAGGCGAAGGCCGCGTTGATCCAGTCGGCAAAGGGCAGGATCAGGGCATCGGGAAAGCGGATCAGGGCATCGGGCAGAAACGGCCTGAACGCCACCAGCGCCAGCGCGGCCAGTAGCAGGAACTGCGAGATCCGGCGGCCATCAAGCGCCGGGGTCTGTCGGGAGGCGATGTTCACGGTCATGCCGAAGGCCCCAGCAGAAGGTCAAGCGCGGCCCCGCGATCCAGCAGGCCGGTGATGCGCCCCTGGTCGGACAGGGGAATCAGGTTCCGGTCATCGGCCAGGATGCGGCGGGCCAGGTTGTGCAGCGTCTCGCCCGCGGGTAGGGCGTCGCCCAGGACGCTCCGGCCCTTCAGCGGGCTGGCCAGAACACCGGCCCGGATCACGCGCGCCCGGTCGATCGCCTCGGTGAACTTGGCCACATAGGGCGTGGCAGGCGACAGGACGATGCGCTCGGGCGTATCGATCTGCTCAACCGCGCCATCCTTCATGATCGCGATGCGGTCGGCCAGGCGCAGGGCCTCATCGAAATCATGGGTGATGAAGACGATGGTCTTGGCGAGCATGGCTTTCAGGCGCAGGAATTCATCCTGCATCTCGCGCCGGATCAGCGGGTCAAGGGCGCTGAACGGCTCGTCAAGAAACCAGATGTCCGGCTCGACCGCCAGGCTGCGGGCGATGCCGACGCGCTGTTGCTGGCCGCCGGAAAGTTCCTTTGGAAAATATCCTTCGCGCCCCTTGAGGCCGACCAGCGCGAGCATGTCTTGCGCGCGCGCCAGGCGCGACGCGCGGTCCTGTCCCCGCATCTCAAGCGGAAAGGCGACATTCTCCAGCGCGGTGCGATGCGGCAGCAGGCCGAAGCTCTGGAAAACCATCCCCATTTTCTCGCGGCGCAGAGCAAGCAATTCGTGTTCCGAAAGCGTGCCGATGTCGCGCCCCTCGACGATCACCGCACCTGCCGTGATGTCGAGAAGCCGAGCGAGGCAGCGGATCAGCGTCGACTTGCCCGATCCGGACAGACCCATGACCACCAGCATTTCGCCGCGCCGCACCTCCAGCGACACATTGCGCACTGCGGCGATATGGCCGGAGGCGCGCAGATCCTCTGGCGTCGTCGCCGCTGTCAGTCGGGAGGCAAGTTGATCGGTCTGGGGTCCGAAGACTTTCCAGACATTGCGGCAGGAAATCACGGGGTCATCTGTCGTCACGAACGGGCTCCGATGGCTGGGGCCACCCGGGCGCGGAGGCCCGGGCGGCAAAAGGGCTTGCCCCCGCCGAAAAGCGGGGGATCAGGGCTCATTCGGTCCAGGGTTTCCAGACAGCTTCGTTGTCCGCCAGCCATTTGGCTGCGGCATCCTCGGGTTCCATCCCATCGACATCGACCAGCTTGGCCATCTCGGCGATCTGGGCGTTGGTGAACGTCACCTTCTGCAAGGCCGCATAGGCGGCCGGCCATTTGTCCTTCATCCCGTCCCAGGCCGCGATCTTCAGATAGCCATTGGCCGGGTTGCCGCAATCGAAGGTCTTGTCCGGGATCGGCCCCTTGGCCGGATCGGTATCGCATCCCTCCTCCCAGGCGGGGAATTCAACGAACTCGCCCGGCCAGACGGCTTCGGCGAAGTTCGGCGTCCAGTTGAACAGAACGATCGGCGTCTTCGATTTCTCGGCGGCGGCAATCTCGGCCCAAAGCGCTGCGGCCGAACCCGCATTCACCACCACGAAATTCATCCCAAGGGCATCGACCTTTTCCTGGTCATGCTTCAGCCAGTCGACCGGACCGCCCAGGAAACGCCCCTTGTCGCCGGTTTCCGGCGTAGCGAACTGCGCGGCGCAGTCGTTCAGCGCCTTCCAGTCCGGCAGGCCGGGGCAGGCCTCTTTCGTCCAGGCCGGATACCACCAGTCTTCCCGGGTGATCGCGCCATGGGTGGCGACGTCTTCTATCCCGCCCTTGTCAAGCGCGGCGCGGAACGATTTGCCGAATGCGCCTTCCCAGACTTCGACCTCCAGGGTCGCATCGCCCAGGCGGATCGCCTCATACACCGCCTGGCTGTCGGTCGAGACATATTCGACCGCATCGCCCATGCTTTCGAACATCTGGCCGACCACGTTCGACATGACGATCTGGCTGGACCAGTTGTGAATCGGGATGATGATCGGGTCCGAGGAATCCTCGGCCCAGGCGGGCGAGGACAGCGCGATGGCCGCCGTAGCAAGCAGCAGTCTGGTCGTTCTGTGCATGTGTTTCGATCCCTGTTGTGGTCGCGCGCGACGTGGCGGCGACATTTTCCCGGAAAGTCGATTGCTTTCCTGACAGGAAGGTTATGGACGGGATGTGAATGAGTCAGACCCTTGCCGTGAACGGGCTGGATAAAGTTGTTACAGAATGTTAATAGACCCGGACCGCATCAGGGATCTGCCCATCAGATGACCTTTGCCGCCCATATCGTCGTGATCGAGGACGACCCCGTCACACGCGCCGCGCTGAGCGGCTATCTGGAAGGGTTCGGCTATCGCATCACCGCCTGCGCCGGGGCCGAAGCGGCCGAAAGGGTGCTGGGGCAGGAAAACCCGGACCTGCTGATCGTGGACATCAATCTATCCGGCAAGGACGGGCTTGAGATCACGCGCGAACAGCGGGCGCGATCCGAAGTCGGGATCATCCTTCTGTCCGGGCGCACCGATGATATCGACCGCATCGTCGGACTGGAACTTGGCGCCGATGATTATGTGTGCAAGCCGTTCAACCGGCGCGAACTGTTGGCCCGGGTCAAGAACCTGCTGCGCCGGACGGCGGCGATGCGGCAGTTCTCGCGCCGTGTGGTGCATTTTGCGGGCTTCACCTTTGACACGGCGGCCCGGCATGTCACGCGGGACGATGGCGCCGGCGTGCAACTAACCCGCGCGGAATACGAGCTTCTGCGCACTTTCGTACTCAATCCCGGCGTCGTCCTGTCCCGCGACCGACTTCAGGCGGGCATCACGAACCGCCATGGTTTTTCGGGGTCGCGGACGGTGGATGTGATGATCAAGCGTCTGCGCGCAAAATTTGGTGACGATCCGAAATTGCCGCGCATCTTCGGCACATCGCATGGCGAAGGCTATGTCTTCACTGCGCCGCTGTCCTGAGCGCGGCTTCGTCATCCAGAACCCGCAGCGACCGCAGAAGTTCGCGCTCTGCCGCAGACGCCGCGGCACTGAGCGGTCCGACGACGCCGGGGCCGGGCGCCACCTTGCCCCCGGACAGACTGGCAAGGATTTTCGACAGGTCGGGCAGATCGAAATTGCCTGCCGCGCCCTTGAGCTGATGCGCTCGCCGCTCGACCTCGTCTCTTGCGCCCCGTTCGATGGCCTGCACCAGCGCCTGCACATCCGGCGCAAGCTGTTCCAGCATGAGCCGGATCAGGTTGCGCGTCGTGTCGGGGCCAAGGTCTTTCAGCGTCTCCAGCACCGATGCGGCGACGCGCGTGCCGCATTGGGCCTCCAGCGCGGCGGCCAGATCCTCGGGTGCGATCGGCTTGGACACAATGTCCTCCATGCCCGCCAAGCGGCAGGCCGCTACGTCGCGCGGCTGGACATGGGCCGAGATCCCAATGACCGGAAGCCGTTCCAGCCCGGGCATGGCGCGCAGACGCCGGGTCGCCTCGATGCCGGAGATGCCGGGCAGGTTGACATCCATCAGCACCGCGTCGAAGCGGGTCGATCCCAGCAGCTCCAGCGCGGCCTCGCCCGTCGCGGCGATCACTGTCCGATGACCCAGCGCCGACAGGTATCCTTTGGCGACATCCTGGTTCACCGGATGGTCTTCCACGACCAGAATGGTCAGTGAGGGCATGTCGGGCGCAGGCAGGGGCCTGGCCAGCGGCAAAGCCGCCGCCCGCGCGACGGGCAGGGTCAGCGTGAAGCAGGCCCCCTGCCCCCGCTGGCTTTCCACGGTCAGGCTGCCGCCCATAAGCCCCGCCAGGCGGCGCGAGATCGTCAGGCCAAGGCCGGTTCCGCCATGGGTGCGCGCGGTCTGCTGATCCTCTTGCTGGAAGGCGTCGAAAATCCGCTCGAGCGCGTCGGGTTCGATCCCCCGGCCCGTATCGCTGACGGCAATGCGCAAAAGCGCAGCCCCATCAGACTGATCTTGCCGCGCCACCTGAATGCGCACTTCGCCGTTTTCGGTGAATTTCACCGCATTCGAGACCAGGTTGAACAGGATCTGCCGGAGCTTGCCCAGATCCGCCTCCAATGGCGGCAAGGGCATGACTGGCAGTTCGGCCACCAGCCGCAGGCCCTTTTCCTGGGCCAGCGGCGCCATCAGGGCGACGATATCGGCCAGGGCCTCGCGCAGATCGAAGACCACGGTCTCGATGACGGTCTGGCCCTGTTCAAGCTTGGAATGGTCAAGAATGCTGTTGAGCAGGGTCATCAAACCTTTGCCCGAGGCCAGGGCCGTCTCGAGCCGCGCGATCTGCTCTTGCCGCAGACCCTTGCGCGGCAGGTTGCGCAGCATCCCCAGAAACCCGTTCATCGGCGTGCGGATTTCGTGGCTCATCATCGCCAGGAACTCCGACTTGGCCCGGTCGGCCGTTTCCGCCCGGTCGCGCGCCGCATCATGGGCGGCCACTTCGCCGCGCAGCGCCTCGGTCCGCTCATCGACCAGCGCCTGCAGATCACTGCGGTGACGGCGCAGTTCCTCGACATTCCGCTCGCGTTCGGCCGCCAGATGCAGCTTTGCGATCGCTTGCTGGCGAAAAACCTCGACCGCGCCTTCCATATCGGCGATTTCGTCACTGCCAGAGGCAAGGATCGGATTTCCCAGATCACCTTTGGCCAGACCGGTCATTCGCGCCGACAGGCTATCGAGCCTGCGGATCAGGTTGCCTCGCACATAAAACAGCAAGACCGCCAAGGACAGGACCAGCGCTATGACGGCGGAAAAGGCATAAAGCCGCTGGGTGGCGCGGATCGCCTGCGCCGAGGATTGCCCCGCCGCCACGGCCTTGGCCTCGATCTGGTCGGCCAGGGCCGAGGCCGTCGCCTCTAGGTCAAGCGCGGCGGCCCGCAATTCGGTTTCTGCCAGAACGATGCGCTCTGAAACCGCCAGTTCCTGCGCGGCGGTTTCGAACAGGCCGCCGGTTTCCGGCGGCAGCGCCGGGGCGGCACCGATCACCCGCAAAAGCACGCGCACACGTTCGGCCTGCCGGGGGTCCTGAACCTCATTCAGGCGGCGCGCGATGATCTGCCCGCGCTTCTCCAGATCATCATGCAGCGTTTGCAGGTCGGCCAGGGTCCGCACCCCGGCAACCCGGTTCAACAGCAGCCCGGTCTCCGAAGCATGCGAGCGCAGCTCGAACATCAGCCCCATCTGGAAAAGATCGACCTCGATCAGCTTGTCCAGCGTATCCAGCCGCGACGAAGGCGCAGTGTCGCCGGTCAGTTCCATATCATAGAGGCTTGAGATCACCGCCGAGGCGCCCATTTCGGCATTGGCCACCAAAGTGTCGGCGATTTCGGTCAGTTCCGCCGCCGCCGCCGCGCCTGCCTCCAACTGGGCATCGCGGCGGGTCTTCAGGCTGATCCGCTGGCGCACCAGCAGGTCTATGGCGGTCAGGGTCTGCCGCAGCCTGGTTTCGGCGGCCAGTGCATCGTCCAGCGCCGCGCCGGGCTGTGCCGCCTGCAACAACAGACGGTCCCTCAGCGCATTGGCCTGATCGAAAAGAAACGCGGCCCGTTCGGCCCGGCGCGCCTCGTCTGTGACCGCCGCCAGTTCGGGGGCGACGGCGACGACACGGCTTGTCTCCTCGGCCACGCCGCGCACTTCGGAAATCGCCGGGATCGCCTCGGTCACCACGCGCGACTGGTTCGCCGCGACAACCTGAAGCTCGAACCAGCCCAAAAGGCCCGTGGCCGCAGGAAAGCCCGCGATCAGCGCGATCGCGAACAGCAGCCTGGCACCAAGGCTCGACTTGAAGCCGAATTTCCGCAAGCTTGGCCTCCGGGGGTCAGATCCAGCAGACGCGGCCCGGACCGAATCCGCACTACAGGGGAAATGATGCGCGAATACCTGGCCGCCGCAATGCTCTTGGTTCTTGTTGCGGGTCAGGGCAAAGGCGAAACGTGGCAGATCGAGGCCCGCAGCCCCCCTTTCGACGACAGCAGCCCGGCGGTCCCGATCAGCTACACCGCGCTTGACCGCGCCAGCCATCCCTGGCGGTTCTGCATTCTCTATCCGCATATGAAGGATGCCTATTGGCTGTCGGTCAATTACGGCATGGTGGAAGAGGCGCGCCGCCTGGGCGTGGGGTTCGACGTGTTCGAGGCCGGTGGCTACCCCAACCTCGCGCGGCAGCTTGACCAGCTCAAGGCCTGCGCCAGCGAGGAATTCGACGCGGTGATCCTGGGGACCGTGTCCTATGCCGGGCTGACGGCCGAGGTCGAAAGGATCGCCCGGATGAAACCCGTGATCGCCGCCGTCAATGATATCGACAAGCGCGGCATCACCGCCAGGGCCAGCGTGCCCTGGGCGGAAATGGGGGCGGCGGCCGGTCGGTTCCTGGCCGAACGCCACCCCAAGGGCAGCCCCGCCGTGAAGGTGGCCTGGTTCCCCGGGCCGGACGGAGCGGGCTGGGTCGATTTCATTCAGGCCGGGTTTCATGCCGCCGTGGCGCAAAGCTCGGCCGAAATCGTGATGACCCGCTTCGGCGATACCGGCACCGAACAGCAGGTTCTCCTTGTCGAAGAAGCATTGGAGGCCATGCCGGATATCGACTATCTGGTCGGCAGCGGCCCGATGGCCGAAGCCGCCGTGCCGATCCTGCGCGCCCGAAATCTGGTTGGCGATGTGTCGGTCGTTTCAACCTATCTCAGCCATGCGGTCTATCGCGGCGTGCTGCGTGGGCGCATCCTGGCCGCACCGACGGATTCCCCCGTCCTTCAGGGTCGGCTGGCCCTGGAAATGGCGGTGCGCGCGGTCGAGGGCAAGCTTGACATCCGCGATGCCGGCCCGGCGATTTTCGTCGTGACCCCGGACACATCCCGCGATTTCGTGGTCGGAAATTCCCTGGCCCCCGCCAGCTTCGTGGCCGTCTTCAGCCTTGCCACCCCCGGCGAAGTAGCGCCGGACCAGGTTCAATCGCCGCCCTGACTGGCCGGAAGACCCCGGCCAGTCATTTTGCGGTTCAGTTGTCGGGAAAGATCCCGGGCGAGGTCGGCGCGCCATCGTCGAATTTCGACAGGTAGTCGACGATCATCGGGCGGTTGACGCTGAACCCCTTGTAGGTCGCCAGCTCTTCGGGCAGGTCGCGCAACACGCGGTGCAGGCGGCGGCCCCATTTCGGCACGGTCACGATGTCTTCCAGCGAACACAGGTAGCAACGGATCGGGAAGGCGATGCCATTCGACCGCGGCAACCGCCACAGCGTCTGCAATTCGACACGCAGGAACTGCTTCTCGCCCACTGTCTCGGGTGTCAGCGTGCGCTTTTCCGGGCCCCATTTGTGATAATTCTCGGGGCTGGTATCCAGCCGCGGATTGACTGTCATGGTCCAGTTCAGCCGCCGCACCGGCGCGCCCTGCTGCAGGTTCAGAAGGAATTTCAGCGCGCGCTGGAACACCCCCATCTCGGCCGCTTTCGGCACCGGCGCGTGCCATTCGAAAAAGTTCATTCCGATGTCGAAATCCAGCGACCAGTCGGCCTGGCTGGTGATCATCCCGGCATCCAGCCACAGATTGCCGTCGCGCTGGTCCAGAAGCGCGTGGTCGCCCTGGGTCTGGCGGGTGATGTATTCCATCGGCCCGCAAGGCAGGGTGGTGGCGTCAAGGAAGGTGAATTTCTGCTCGATCCCCAAGGGCCTGTTGATCCAGTGCCAGCGGTCGCCGTCGCGGGTCAGGCTGAACAGGTCGGGGTAATCCTCGGCCTTGCAGGTCATCACCAGTTCCAGGAAATCCCAGCCCGCCAGTTCCATATGCGGCAGCGACTGGCAGCGCAGCGGATCGTCCTTCAGCGTGATCTCGCGATCCCGCATCTCGGCGATGTAATGTTCATCCACATCGAAGCGATGCTGGAAGACCGATCCCGCCTGGCCGCGTCGATGCGGCTCGATGTTGACGGAATACATGTAGCTGTCCTGATCGAAGGGAAAAGGAAAGCGCCGCACCGCCTCGGGCGAGTTGCGGAAGGTATAGTCGTCACGGAAGGTTTCGTCGTTGAACCGGATGGTCATGGCACCCCCTATCGGTCAAGGATCAGCTCGTCGCCCTGAAAGCGCGAGACGCAGGGCATGATCCGCGTCTGCGAAGCCTTCTCGGCGTCGGACAGCCAGTGGTCGTGATGGTGGATCTGCCCCTTGCAGGACAGGACGGCGGTTTCGCATTGGCCGCAGGCCCCGCCGCGGCACAGCCAGGGCGGATCGACATCGGCGGCCTCCAGCGCCTCGAGAAGGCTCTGATGCGGCCCGACGGTGATGGTCTTGCCGCTGCGGGCGAGCACCGCCTGAAAGGCCGCGCCCGGCGGCGGGGCGAGGAAGGCCTCGGAATGCAGCGCCCCCTTGGGCCAGCCCAGCCGGGTGGCGACGGTTTCCACAGCGCGGATCATGCCCGCAGGGCCGCAGGTATAGACATGCGTGCCCAGGGGCTGGCAGGACAGAATGGCGTCCAGATCGACCTGCCGCGTCTCGTCCGAGATGTGGAAATGAACCTGCGGCAGGTCGGGCAGCAGCTTGAGACCCGCCGCATCCTCGCGGCTGCGCGCGGCGTAATGCAGCTCGAACGGCAGTTGCAGCCGCATGAGTTGCCGCAATTGCGCAAGGAAGGGCGTGATGCCGATGCCGCCCGCGATCAAGAGTTGCTTTCGCGCCCGCAGGTCCAGCGAGAACAGGTTGACCGGCGCACCGATGCGCATCATGTCGCCCACCGCGACGCGGGAATGCATGAAACGCGAACCGCCCCGCCCGGCATCGTCGCGGCGCACGGCGATTTCATAGCCCGACCCGTCCATCGGATCGGAAATCAGCGAATAGGCGTTGCGGCGCAGGATGCCGTCATCGGGCATTTCCACCACGACATGCGCCCCGCCCGAAAACAGCGGCAGCGTGCCGCCGTCCGGGCATTCAAAGCGGAAGCGGGTGATCAGCGAAGACAGGGGCGTGACTTCGGCCACGCGCAGAAGGCGGGCGGTCATGGCCGGATCTCCTGAGTCTCGGGAATTTCGCCCGGCGTCTCGGCATCGACGCAGACGCCCTGGAAGGCCGCCAGTCGGCGCGAGTAATGGTCGCGGACAAAGAGGGTCAGCCCGCAATGCGAGCAGGTGAAGGGATCGGTCGTCACATTCTCGGTCACGCCCTTGCAATGGACGCATTGCATCCGCCGCGCGATCGAGCCGCGATGTTCGCATTGCACGGCATCAAGCGGCAGACCGGCGGCCAGGGCCTCGGCCAGGGCCTGACCGATCAGACCCTCGGTCCCGGCCAGATAGACGGCAGTTCCCATATGGGCATCGACCAGCGCCTTGCGCAGCCGCGGCAGGGCGGTGGCGAAACTGGGGGCCTGATGGAATTGCGCCGGCTTCAGGGCCTGCAGACGGGCCGCATGGTCCGATCCGGCGGGGATATAGATCAGTTGGGCGCGCGCCATCACGGCAGGGTCGCGCGCAGCCAGATCGGCCAGCGCCAGCGCCCCTTCGGCATCGGCAAGCATGAGCGCGGGCGCGGAGCCCTGTGAGACCAGCCCGGCATAGACCGGGCGGCTGGGGATCGAGGGCGAGAACAGGGTCGAGGGCATCGGGTCGGCCTTTGTGTCGGTTCGGGTCCGGGCGGAGGATGAAAGGGTCCGCCCGGACCGGGGCCTCAGCCCTTGGCGGTGCGGATCTTCTTGTCCGGGTCAAGGAAGGGCATCGGCGAGGTGGTGGCCGCGATCTCGCCATGCTCGGCGCAGCGCACGGTCAGTTTGGTGCCCGCATTGGCGCAATCGACCGGCAGGCGGGCGATCGCCACCGTCCAGTTGTTCAGCGGCGAATGCATGGCCTGGGTCACGACGCCCACCTGCTTGCCATCGCGGAAGACCGGCGCGCCATTGCCCGGCGCCTTGTCGCCTTCCAGCTTCAGGCCCCAGATCTTGAAACGCTCCTTGCCCTTCAGCCGGTAATGTTCCTCGGCGCCGCGGAAGCCGGTCTTGCCCGGCGAGACGGTGAAATCGAGGCCCAGTTCCCACAGCGTATCGCCGCAGGGCTGATCGTCGAACGGATACATCTCGGAATTGTCGTAGGGGAAGAACAGCAGATAGCTTTCCGTCCGCAACAGGTCGAGCGTGGTGAAGCGGCAGGGGATGATGCCCATCTCCTTGCCCTCGGTCAGAATACGGTCCCACACCATCCCGGCATCCTGGCCGCGCACGAACAGCTCATAGCCGCGCTCCCCGGTATAGCCGGTGCGGGTGATCATTGCGGGCACGCCGAAAAGCGAGGTCTGCATGATGCCGAAATAGGGAAGGTCACGGATGCCCGGCACATGTTTGGCCAGATAGTCCACCGCCAGCGGCCCCTGCAGCGACAGGTCATGCAGGTTGTCGTCAAAGCGGATCGAGACGTCGCGGCCCTCGGCGGCCATGGTCAGTTGTTCAAAGCCCTGGCCCGAGCCATGCACCACCATGAAGGCGTTCGGCCCGGTGCGGTAGATGACGCAATCGTCCACGAACTTGCCGCCGTCGTTCAACATGCAGGCATAGACCGCGCGGCCCGGCATCAGCTTTTCGACATTGCGCGTGGTGGCGCGGTCGATGACATGGCTGGCCCCGGCGCCAGTGATATGCACCTTCTTCAGCCCCGAGACATCCATCAGCCCGGCCTTGGTGCGGATCGCCTTGTATTCAGCCGCCGGATCGGCGTCATAGGACCAGGCGGTGCCCATGCCAGACCAGTCTTCCAGCGCCGAACCCAGCGCTCGGTGGCGGTCGGCCAGCGCCGAAAATCTCCATGATGCGGTCATTCGCTCTCTCCCTTAAGATATGTCATGCCCCCGCCGCGTGCGGTTGCCCGCGGCGGGGAAGGTCGTGTCATGCCGGCAGCTGGAAGAACCAGTTGGCCCAGAGAACCACTGCCGCCCCGGCGATCAGCGCCAGATAGGGCAGGAAACCGGCCCGGCGCGGGCCAAGATCGCCATGATCGGACAGACCCAGGTCTTCCATCGCCTCGCGCGGGAAATGGCCCTTGTCCTGGATGTAATGGCGGTACCAGAACACCGGCAGGATGAACGAGGCGAAGATCAGCCCCGACCACAGCGCGTTGGAATAGCCCCAGACCTTGGCGCCCGCGCCCAGGAACAGGGCGTTGACGAAAGCCAGCACCGTGTTCAGGCCGATCAGGAAGGTCGGCGCCTTCCACGGGCGCGGCAGATGCGGGCTGTCGATGCGGTGGATCCAGCCGGCATTCAGGTTCAGGAAGTTGAACAGGATGTAGCCGACATTGGAGATGGCGAGGACGTAGAAATATCCGGTCGCATCCGAGGCCAGCGCCAGAAGGATGACGTTGAAGCCAAGGTCGGTCCACATCGCCCCGGTCGGCGCGCCGTGATCGTTCACATGGGTCAGGTATTTCGGCAGCCAGCCGTCACGCGCGCCCTGGTACAGCGTGCGCGACGACCCGGCCATGGCGGTCATGATCGCCAGGAACAGCGCCATGATCATCAGGATCACGAAAAGATGCGCGACCAGGGGCCCCGCCCCCACCATGAAGCCCAGGGCCTCGCCTACACCGGTGCCATCAACGATCCCGGCGGCCAGCATGCCCTCTTGCCCCAACACGCCCTGGAAGGCGAAGGGGATGACGAAGAAGAACACGACGCAAAGAAGGCCCGAGTAGAAGATGGCCCGGAACGTGTCAGTCTTGGGATTCTTGAACTCGGCCGTGTAGCAGACCGCGGTTTCAAAGCCGTAGGTCGACCAGGCCGCGATGTAGAGCGCGCCCAGGATCAGCGTCCAGCCGCCGATATCCCAGGACCCGTCGACGCCCGAATAGGCCGCTGTCGGCGGCACGATGGCCGAGACGTTCATCCAGTTGATCGAGCCGTTCAGGATCGGCATCAGGCCGGCCAGAAGCAGGGGCACCAGCACGATCATCGCCATGAACTTCTGCGACTTGGCGGTCGAGGCGATCCCACGGTGCTGGATCGCAAAGATGATCAGCATCAGGATGACGCCAATCACGAAGGTCGAGTTGAAATGCAGCGTGCCAAGGCCCGGGACCGGGATGCCGAAGGCTTCCCAGACGCGGAAGGCGGGTGTCAGGGCGGAAACGCCATCGGCGGCGGCAACGGCCTGGATCGCGGCTTCGGGCGTGACGCCCGGATTGGCGGCGATGTAATCGACGACCGCCGGGGTTGCGGCGGTATAATTCGCAAGGTTCGCGGCGATCCAGTCCAGCACCGGCTGGCTGTCGGCCAGCGGGATCGGGAACAGCGCGTTCAGGATATAGCCGGCCGCGATGGCGCAGCCCAAGGACAGCACGGGCGACCAGGCGAACCAGTTGCACCAGACCGACAACGGCGCGATGATCTTGGAATAGCGCAGCCAGGCCGTCGCGCCATAGACGGACGTCCCGCCCGACTTGTTGCCGAACATCCCGGCCATCTCGGCATAGGTGAAGCTTTGCAGAAAGCCCATCACCATCGAGACCATCCAGACGGCAAAGGCCGCCTTGCCCGCAACCCCGGCAATGCCGCCGATCGAGAACAGAACCAAAGGCGGCACACCCGCCGCCACCCAGAAGGCCCCCCGCCAGTCGAGCGCGCGTTTCAGCGCCCCCTGGCTTGGGGTTCCCATCTCGGCCGACGCTGACGACGTCGCCGAACTCATGCTGTTTTCCACGTGGTGAACTCCCTGTTCGCTGTGGTTTGGGGTCTTTTGCCCCTGTTTTCTTGGCGCCTGTTTTTTATGGCGCTCGGGTCTTGCCCCGGGGGCTGCCACCCCCGGGGTTTGCGGCCGGTCAGGACCGCGGACGTTCCTTCTTCGGGTCGTAATAGGGGAAGGGCACCACACGGGCGGCGATGCGCTTGATCTGTCCGTCAAGCTGCCCGACCTCGATCGCGGTGCCGGGCTCGGCATGGGCGACATCGACCCGTGCCAGCGCGATCAGCTGCCCGGTGCGCGGCGAGCGCATGGCCGAGCAGATCTCGCCCACTTGCGCCCGCCCGATCCGCAGGCAATCGCCATGGCTGACCGGGTCCTGCCCGTCGATCTCCAGCCCGACGAACTTGCGCGACGGGTGGTCCTTGCGGCGCTGAAGGGCCTCGCGGCCGACGAAATCGGCGGTCTTCGATTTCAGCGGCACGGTAAAGCCGATGCCGGCCTCGAACGGATCGGTCTGGTCGCTGAAGTCATAGCCGGCGAAGACCAGCCCCGCCTCGATCCGGCACAGGTCAAGCCCCGCAAGCCCCATCGGACGGATGCCCAAGGGTTGCCCCGTCTCCCATACCGCCTTGAACACCGTGGCGCCATCGCGGGGGTGGCAGAAGATCTCGTAGCCCAGCTCGCCCGTATAGCCGGTCCGCGACACCACGACCGGCACGCCCTGCGCCCCGCCGATGCGGGCGACGGTGAAGCGGAACCATTCAAGCTCGGTCACCGCCGGTTGATGCGGCGGGGTCCAGATGATCTGCGACAGCAGCTCGCGCGATTTCGGGCCCTGGACGGCAAGGTTGTGCATCTGGTCGGTTGAGGACCGTATCAGCACGTTCAGACCCAGACGCGCGGCTTCCTCGCGCATCCAGACCCCGCCCTCGTCCGAACCGCCGATCCAGCGGAAGTTCTGCGGGCCAAGGCGGAACAGCGTGCCGTCATCGATCATGCCGCCATGGGGGTAGCACATCGCGGAATAGACCACCTGGCCATGGCCCAGCTTGGTCACGTCGCGCGTCAGGACCCAGTTCATCAGCGCTTCGGAATCCGGTCCCGTCACCTCGAACTTGCGCAGGGCCGAAAGATCCATCGCCACCACGCCTTCGCGCGCCGCCCAGTAGCTTTCGACCGGATCGCAACCGGGGAAGGAATTCGGCAGCCAGAAGCCCTTGTATTCAATGAAATCCCGCGTCATCGCCGCGAAATCTTGGTGGAAGCCGGTTTCTCTTGTCATGATGGGCTCTGCGTCCAGGGTGGCCCGCCAGGCCGATGCGCGCCGGATGGTCTCGGTCGCGGCATAGCTGCGGACATGGATGTCGGTGAGGTGCCAGCCATTGGCGGCGGTGGTGTCGTCGGGGCAGGCCGACGAGACGCAGACCAGATCGGTCATCGCGCGCAGCAGGACATAGTCGCCGGGGCGTGACCACGGCTCGTCCGCCACCATCACGCCATGGGCGTCGATGCCCGTGTTGAAGAAGAAGTTCGCCGCCATCCAGCCCGCGCGCGGGGCGATGCCATAGGGCGACAGCGCATGGTTGAAATTGTCCGAGCAGTTGGCATGGCCGGGATAGCCGATGTCATCGTAATATTTCGCCGTGCAGGCCATGGCGAAAGCGTCATGGCGGCCACAGGTGTCCTGCACGACTTCGACCAGCGGTGTCATATCCTGGTCAAAGTACTTCGCGTGCAGGCCGGGCATCGGATAGGCGTGGCCCATCAGGCTGCGGGTGGTGGTCACATCCAGCGGATTGAAGATGCCGCGATCGACCTTGCGGGCATCGAAACACTGGAAATCGGTGCATTGACGGCCGTCGACATCCAGAATCTGGATGTATTCGCCCGCGCGCACCACATAGGCGCCCGCCGTCGCCGATTTCACCCGCAGATCAAGGATCGGGTCGGCCAGCGGCTCGGGCAGGGCAAAGCCGGCGCGGGCCTGAACGGCGGCGCGGGTAATGGCCACGCCCAGCGGC
Source organism: Fuscovulum sp. (assembly GCA_041916535.1). Taxonomy (GTDB): domain Bacteria; phylum Pseudomonadota; class Alphaproteobacteria; order Rhodobacterales; family Rhodobacteraceae; genus Pseudogemmobacter. The sequence goes on from JAYRZG010000015.1 coordinate 16,852, forward strand.
GTGGCCGTATCCTGTTTCTCGGCGTCCATCTGGCCGCCGGGGGCTGCGACGATCAGCCAGCCTTCGCCGCGAACGGTGAAGGAGGCCGCCTCGCCCGGGCGCGAGGTCGCGCCGAAAAGGCCGATCGCCCGGGCGCTATCCAGCGCGATACCCAGACGCGACAGCCGCTGGCGCAGCAGCCGCAACGAGGGGTCGGCCCCGGCAAGCAGCGCGCGCAGGCCATCGGCGGGCACATCGTCCTGCCAACCCAGCAGCCCGCTGTCCAGCCGCCCGTCGGGATGGGCGGCCAGAACCTCGGCGCGCTGGCCGCCTTCGCTGTTCGTCACCTCGACCCGGTCGCCGGGGCGGATCTGCACGGCCAGCGCCCCCGCGCCGGGCACCTGATGTCGCTCGACCCTCGGGCCATCGGCAAAGACCATCGGACGGCGGGCGCGCGATGCGACCGGCGGGCCGGGACGGAACAGCGTCTCATGGATGGAAAGCGTCATCTGCGCCTCCTGAATGTGAAAAGTGGGGGGCCGACGGCCCCCCAAAGGACCCCTAGGGAAGGGGGGAGGGATTCAGTTCGCCAGATAGGCAGCCATGCTGTCATCCAGCGCGTCTTTCCAGGGCGTATGATGCGCGGGGGCCATCGTGCCGGTCATGACCGAGCGATAGCTGTGGTTGCGGAAGGCCATGATGTCCTTGGCCTTGTGCTTCTTCCATTCGTAGAAGGCCTCGCAGGCGCCATCGACATCGAAGCTGGGATAGTCGGTCTCGGCGATCAGTTCCTTGACGTAGTCGCCCTGATACTTGATCGCATATTTGGTATCGTCGGAGGCCTCTTCCCGCGCCTCGCGCTCGGCCACATCGGCCATCAGCACCTGCTTGTCGGCGGGAACGTCAAGCCGACCCAGGATCACGTCGCGCACCCACCAGGCCTGGGCGTCGAACATGTTGAAGGTGAACCACTGGTCCTGCATCCCCAGATAGAACATCTTGGGGTTGTGGACATAGACGACCCCCTTGTAGAGATCCGCCGTCGCCAGCCGGTTCTTCGTCTTCAGCCGCAGGTCATCGGGCAGGAAGGGGAAGAAATGCTTGTAGCCGGTGCACAGGATGATCGCGTCGATGCGCTTTGAGGTGCCATCCTTGAAGAAGGCGGTCTTGCCCTCGACCCGCACCAGCGCCTGCTTTTCTTCCCAGTTCGCCGGCCAGTTGAAGCCCATGGGCGCCGAGCGGTAGCAGGAGGTGATGCTCTTGGCGCCGTATTTCCAGCATTGCGAGCCGATATCCTCGGCCGAATAGGATGAGCCCACGACCAGCACGTCCAGCCCTTCGAACTCGCGCGCGTCGCGGAAGTCATGGGCATGCACGATGCGGCCGTAGAACTGGTCGAATCCGGGATATTCCGGCACGTTCGGCGACGAGAAATGGCCCGAAGCCACGATCACATGGTCGAAGCGTTCCTTGTAGGTGTGGTCCTTGGCCGCGTCATGCACGGTGATGGTAAAATCGCCAGCCTCGGGATCGTATTCGACCCAGCGCACGACCGAGTTGAAGCGGATCCAGCCGCGCACGCCCGCCTTCTCGACCCGGCCCTCGATGTAATCAACCATCACGGCGCGCGGCGGATAGCTGGCGATCTGCTTGCCGAAATGTTCCTCGAAGGAGTAATCGGCGAATTCCAGACCCTCTTTCGGACCGTTGGTCCAGAGGTAGCGGTACATCGAGCAATGCACCGGCTCGCCATTCTCGTCCACGCCCGTGCGCCAGGTGTAGTTCCAAAGCCCGCCCCAGTTGGCCTGCTTTTCGAAACACACGACTTCGGGGATCTCGGCACCCTTCTGGGCGGCCGACTGGAAAGCCCGGAGTTGGGCAAGACCAGAGGGGCCAGCACCAATGATGGCCACGCGCTTCTTCATCACTTCACTCCCTGTTGTTCCGGCATGAACCTGTCTGTTCAACTGGTTCCTTCGGTATGGACCAAGTAAGCCAAACCATCTGCCCACTGGTCAACACAATTTCCTCTGCGGAATATGCGCGGGGCGATTTTTTTTGGCATCGCCTTGCCAGAATTGTGAATTATAGATGAATTTATGCGCAGCCCTTCCTTCGCCCAGCAGCTTGCCGTCTCGGGTTCCCTGCCCCGCCTGGGGGCAAGGAACCGGTCAAGCCTGCGAATCGGCTTCCTCACCCCCCTGTCGGGCGATGAGGAATACTGGGGCCGGCCCGGTCTGGACGGTGCCCGGATCTGGGCCGACGGGCTGAACGAACATGGCGGGCTGATGGTCGCGGGGCAGCGGCACCGGGTCGAGATCCTGGCCCATGACAGTGCTGCGGTCGATGTGCTGGAGGCAGCGCAGGATCTGGTCGAACGCCAGAGGGTCAAGATGATCCTGACCCTGGGCGGCGACAGTTTCGCCCCTGCCCTGCCCTGGCTGATGGCGCGGCGCGTGCTGGTCGCCACGCTTCTGCCCTCGGACCTGTCGCCCGACACGCCCTATATGATCGCCCCCGCCGAAGTGCACCCGCTGTTCAATGTCACGGGTGTCGACTGGCTGGCCCGGACCCGGCCGGATCTGCGCCGGGTCGCCCTGTGCAGCCAGACCGACAGTCTTGGCCTGCCGTCTCTGGCCGTCTATCGGGCGGCCTTCGAGGCGGCAGGCCGCAGCGTCACCCGCGAGATACGCTACGGCGCGAACCATGGCGACCCCGCAGCAATCGTGGCCGCGATGCTGGCCGATGATCCGCAGATGCTGTGCTGGTGTTCCTCGGCCACCCCGATGATCCAGTCCCTGACCGAAGAGGCGTTCAAACAGGGCTTTCGCGGCCAGATCCTGGCCTGCACCGCCGACGAATATCCGAAGATGATCGCCCGCACCTCGGTCGAGTTCATGGAAGGCTATACCTTCCAGTTCCCGGATTTCGACGATCCGGCCCTGGCCGATACCGGCTTTTTCTTCAACCGGCCGAAAAGTTTCTTCGACACTTACAACGCCCGTTTCCCGGGCGAATGGACGGCGGTGAGCTGGGAATATGCCTCGATCCTGGACCTGTGGCACAATGCGGTGGAACGGGCCGAAACGACCGATCCGGTCACTGTCCTGGCCGCGATGAAGCGCGAGCAGCAGATGGAACATGCCTTCGGCCCGGCCCGGTGGTGGGGCACCGAGATCTTTGGGATCGACAATGCCCTGGTCGGGGACTGGCCGGTGGTGACGATCCAGAACGGCAAGGCGCGCGTGGCGGGCTTTGGCTCGGTCCTCGACTGGCTGACCCGGCACGGGCCGCTGTTGCAGCGCCACATGGCCGATCTGGGCCAGATGTGGCATCAGCGCATGGCGGCGCGGGTCAGTCTTCCTGCATGAGCAGCTTCTGATCCTCGACCAGCGCAAGTTTCATGAACTCGGTCGCTTCCTCGATGTCGCGCGCGGCAATGGCGTTGAACAGGGCGTTATAGGCGCGCTGATAGGCGGCGATCCGGCTCGGCGTCAGGTGGCGGCGATACATCGCGGCCCGGAACGACTGGCGCCGCGCGTCGATCACCAGATTGTAGCAGGCGATCAGCAGCGGATTGCCGGTACCGGCCGCGATCTGTCGGTGGAATTCCTCTTCCAGCCGCACGAAGGCTGCGGCATCGGTCATCACCCCTTCCATGCGCGACAGGGTTTCCCCCAGCGCCTCGATCGCGCGCGGCGGCATCGAGATGATGGCAAGGCGCACCATTTCGGGCTCGATGATCCCGCGCACGACCTGCAACTGCAACGGCCCCGTCTCGGAGGCCACCGGCGCAAGCGAGACGCTTTTGCCATGCGGATCATAGGTCACGAACGACCCCGACCCCGCCCGGCGGCGGATCAGCCCGCGCTCTTCCAGCCCCTCAAGCGCATCGCGCACGGTGTTGCGCGCGACACCCAGATCCTGGGCAAGCTGGCGCTCCGAGGGCAGGCGCTCGTCCAGGCCATATTCCTGGCTGACGATGCGGTTTGTCAGGGTGTCGATGACATATTGGACTGTAGAGCCAGCCGCAGCCGGGGATTCCAGCGTCGGCAGGCTTCGGGCAGGCGGCATGGACAAGACTTTCACTCCGGCCCGTTTCTGACCGGCGCGAAGATAGACCGTATCCCGCACCGGACGCCAGCCCCGGACTGTTCGCCAGGTTTCGCGGCAGGCGCGGCGGCACCGTCGCGCAGCGGGCTGGGGGCGGCGGGGGACCTTCTGGCGAACCTGAATCGGGCCCTGTCCCCCGCGTAGTCGTTTCCGCGAACTGGCCATCGCCGGCCCGAACAGGCTGTTTCCGCCGCCCGGGCCGCATGCCATGCTGCGCGCAGCGCTGAAGCGCGGGGCGGAAAAGGAGCAGCGATATGGGCAAGGTCGGGATCATCGGCGCGACAGGCTGGCTGGGTCAGGCGCTGGGGCTGAACCTGCTGCGACAGGGCATCCTGTCCGCGAGTGACCTGGTGCTTCTGCGCCGGTCCGGCGATGGCGCTGCCTATGCGGCTTTTCCGGGAATCGTCTGGGCCAGCGACGCGTCAGAGCTTTGCGCCCTTTGCGACACCGTGGTCCTTTCGGTCCGCCCGCATGACTTTCCGATGCCTGGCTTTGCGCCGCGCGATCCTCTGCTGATCTCGTTCATGGCGGCCTGGTCGCTGGAGGCTTTGCAGGGCCCGGCCCCCGCCGCGCGCGTGGTGCGGGCCATGCCGAACAGCGGGGCTCCGGCGGGGGCGTCCTATACGCCCTGGGTCGCGGGCAAAGGGGTTACGGCAGATGACCGGGCGCGCACGGCCCGCCTGCTGGGCGCGATGGGGCAGGAAGAGGCGCTGGAAAGCGAGAGCCAGCTTCACTATCTGTCCGCCCTGTCCGGGTCGGGCGCCGCCTATCCGGCCTTGATGGCGCGCGCCATGCTGGCCGATGCGGTCGCCTTCGGCCTGCCGCCCGAGATTGCCCGCCGGGCCGTCGAGTCGGTGATCTGCGGATCGGGCGAGGTGCTGCACGGACAGCTTGCCACGGTGGATGACCTGCTGAACTCCTATATGTCCTACAAGGGCATCACCGCTGCGGGCCTTGCTGCGGCCGAACGTTCAGGCTTCGAGACGGCCCTTCGCGCCGCCCTGGCCGCGGCTTTCGCCAAGGCCCGGTCGATGCGGCCCTAAACGCCGTCGATCAGGATATCGACCGCCCGTTTCAGCGCGTCGCGCGATGGCGCAAGCGAGCCGATGGCGCGGCCCAGCTCGGCCGCCGGAACGGCGGCCATTTCTTGAACCCGGACAATCCACTGGCCCCCCGCGATCTCGACCTGTGGGGTCAGTCCGGGAAAGGCGGCATAGCGACCGGCTTCGCGCAGGGGCGCGACCAGACGGGACGCTTCGATCCCGATCAGATCGGTCTGAAGGTCCACGACCAACTGCCCGCTCTCCAGGCGGAAGACGTCGAACTGCGCCATCAGAAGCTGCGGAAGCGCGCCAGGGCCAGGCCTTCTTCAGCAACTTCTCTGGCATAGGCCTCAAGCGCGGCACGGTTTTCCTCGCGCCACAGACGGTTGCGTTCGGCCTTGGTCGCCGCAAGGATCGCGGTCTCGGCCAGCCGCGACATGTTCAGCCCCAAAGCACGCGCCGTTTCGGCCACTTCGGCGTCCAGTGTCAGGTTCACCTTGATCCGGCCCATAAGTCATACTCCTGTCTTGGGAGTATAAGATCATATCCCGATGCAAGAGGCGAGTCCCCCCGCCCACCGGGATCGCCAGCTTCAATACAGACCGGCGACCCGTGCCCGCAGGGTGACAAGCGCCAGCACGGCATCGATGCTGGGCGTGGGCGTTCCGGTCACCACGCCAAGTTCCTGCACCGCCCGCACCAGGGCGTCGATCTCCATCGGGCGGCCTGCCTCAAGATCCTGAAGCATCGAGGTGCGATGCGCGCCCACTGCCGCGCCGCCATCAATGCGGCGGTCGACGTCGATCGGGAAGACGACGCCCAGCCTTTCGGCGATCTCCTGGGCCTCGAGCATCATGTTGCGGGCGACGGCCCGCGTGCCGGGATCGGTGCACAGCACGTCCAGCGTGGCATGGGTCAGGGCCGAAATCGGGTTGAACGACAGATTGCCCCACAGCTTGACCCAGATTTCATCGCGCAGCTTGGGCCGCACCGGGGCCTTCAACCCGGCGGCCTGAAGCGCCTGCGACAGCGCAACCGCCCGGTCCGATCTGGACCCGTCGGGCTCGCCCAGCGAAAAGCGGTTGCCTTCGATCAGGCGGATCGTGCCGGGGCTAGAAACCTCGGCCGCCGGATAGACCACGCAGCCCAGCACACGGTCGGGGCCGAAGCCGTTCCATTGCACATCGCCAGGGTCGACCGATTGCAGCCGGGTGCCTTCCCAGGGCCCGCCGATCTTGTGGAAATACCACCAGGGCACGCCGTTGACACCGCTCACGAGCGTGGTGTGGGGCCCGATCAGCGGCTGCATCGCACCCACCACCGCTGGTACGGAATGGGCCTTGAGCGTGACGACCAGATAATCCTGCGGTCCCAGTTCGGAAGGGTCCGCCGTCGCCCGGACCTTGACGACAAGCGGATCGGCCCCCTCTTCGATCAGGGTCAGACCCCGCGTCTGCATCGCCTGAAGATGCGGGCCGCGTGCGACGACGGAAACATCCGCCCCCGCCTGCGCCAGCCGCGCCGCCATATAGCCGCCGATGGCGCCCGCGCCGAAGATACAGAACCGCATCTGTGCCGCCCTATCCCGCTTCGCCCAGACCCAGTTTCTGCGCAAGACCGATACGCTGCAACTTGCCCGTCGCGCCCTTGGGGATCTCGTCCAGGATCACCACACGGCGCGGCACCTTGAAATCGGCCATGCGCGCGGCGCAGAAATCGCGGATCTCCCGTTCGGTGGCGGATTGCCCCTCGCGCAGGACGACGGCCGCCGCGACCTCTTCGCCCAGTTTCGCATGCGGCATGGCAAAGGCCACGACCTGCTGCACCGCCGGATGATCCAGCAGCACGCCATCCACCTCGAGCGGCGAAATCTTCTCGCCGCCGCGATTGATGATCTCTTTCAGCCGCCCGGTCAGGCGCAGGTAGCCTTCGGCATCCAGCGCGCCCTGATCGCCGGTACGGAACCAGCGCAGGCCGTCCCCGACGAAGAAATTCTTGGCATTGGCCTCGGGATTGCCCTCATAGCCCGGGGTGACGTTCGGACCCGAAATCACCACTTCGCCCGTGCCGTCGATCAGCCGGTTCTCCACCTCATGCGCGATGCGCAGCAATGGCCCCGCCGCCACCCCGACCGAGCCGGGCCGCTGCGCGCCGGACGCCAGCGGATTGCAGGCCATCTGATGCGCCGCCTCGGTCATGCCATAGGCCTCGATCACGGGGGCGGCGAAGGTTGCCTGCAATTCCAGCATCACCTGCGCGGGAAGCGAGGCCGAAGACGACCGCAGGAAGCGCAGGGGATTGGCCTCGATCGTGTCGCGGTTGCGGGCGGCCCGGGCCAGGATCGCCTGATGCATGGTGGGCACGGCGGTGTACCAGCTTGGCCGCGCCTCCTGCATCCAGCCAAAGAATTTCAGCGCATCGAAACCGGGGGCGCAAAAAACCGAAGCCCCTGCGGAAAGCGAAGCAGAAACCGCCGCGATCAAGCCGTGGATATGGAACAGCGGCATGACATTCAGGCAGCGGTCCAGCGGCGAAAGCGCGAGCGACCGCGCGACATTCTGCGCCGAGGCGGCGATATTCGATTGCAAGAGCGGCACGATCTTCGGGCGCGATGTCGTGCCGGAAGTGTGCAGGATCAGCGCGGTGTGATCAGGCCCCGGCGTCTCGGCCGGGGCGGGGCCCGCCTGTGGCCCCGACAGATGGAACGCCCCGGCCGGGCCTTCGCCGCCATGCAGCCTCAGGACAGTTATGCCCAAGGGCGCGGCAGCCTCAAGTGCCGGGCCTTCATAGCCCTCGGGCACGACGATGGCCCGGGCCTTCAAGTCCTCAAGATAGAAGCGGAACTCATCCAACCGATAGGCCGGGTTCAGCGGTGCCGTCGCCGCCGCCTGGGCGATGGTCACGAAGGCCGCCGCCATGTCCGGCCCGTTCGGCAAGACGATGGCAACCCTGTCGCCTGCGCCGATACCAAAGCCGCGCAACTGTGCCCGGACGCTTTCAGCCAGCGCCCGCAGCGTGCCGTAATCCATCCAGTCACGCCCGGGCGCACCGATCGCGGGCGCCCGCGCGGGCCAATCCGCCAGAAGCGCGGCAAGGGTCTGGGTCATGTCACGTCTCCGTCGCGGGCCAGCCTAGCGCGAGGCGGCATAATAGGAAATCTTGCGTTCCATCCAGGCAAGCGTTTCGGACAGGGCGAAGGCCAGACCGAACAGGACAAGCAGCACCGCCCAGAATTCCGCCATGAGGAATTTCGAGGAATACAGCTCGAACAGCGCCCCGAAACCGACGATGGAAATCAGAAGCTGGCCAATGATCACCCCTTTCACCGCCCGGATCACCCCGATCCGCACCCCGCCCAGGATCTCGGGCAGAGCCGCCCAGAAATAGACCTTGGCGAAGGCATCCCAGGACGAAGCGCCAAAGCTGCGCGCCATCTCGACCAGCGAGCGGTTGATCTGCATCACCCCGGCGCGGGCGTTCAGGATGATGATCCAGATCGCGAACAGTGACGTGGTGATGATCACCGTCTTGGTGCCAAATCCGAAGAGAACCATCAGCACCGGCACCAGCGCGGTCAGCGGGGCCGAGAGAAAGATGTTGACCCATGGCAGAAGCAGCTCGTCCAGGATGCGGCTCTTGCCCATCAGGATGCCCACGGGGACCCCGATCACAACCGCGAAGAATACACCGGCACAGAAAGCGTAGGCCGTTGTCCACAACGCATTGAGAAAAGCCTTGGTCGGCAGAAGGCCGATTAGTGTGACGACCACTTCGGAAAAGGGCGGGATGAAGAAGGTCAGTTCCAGCCGACCAACGATCTCCCACAAAAGCGCCCAGAGGATCAGCGACGACAGCGCGGGCAGGCGGTATCCGAACAGGGTCATGGCCTACTCCACATAGCTGCGCAGCGAGGCCCAGATCCGGTCGACGATATCCAGATATTCCGGGTCGCGGCGGATGTTCTCCAGCCCCTTGTCGCGGAAGCTGGACGGGCGGATGACCTCGGACACCCGGCTGGGGCGGGGCAGCAGGATGGCGATCTGGTCCGAGACATAGACCGCCTCTTCGATGGAATGGGTCACGAAGATGAAGGTCTTCTTCTCATTCGCCACCAGTTGCAGCAGGTCTTCCTGAAACTTGCGCCGGGTCTGTTCATCGACCGCCGAGAAGGGTTCGTCCAGCAGCAGGACGGGCGCGTCGACCGACAGGGCGCGCGCAAGGCCGACGCGCTGCCGCATCCCGCCCGAAAGCTGGTGGGGAAATTTCTTCTCGAACCCGGCAAGACCGACTTCGCGGATGTATTTCTCGGCCACCGCCTCGCGCTGCGATTTCGGCACGCCACGCAGTTCCAGACCGAAGGCCACGTTGCGGATCACACTGGCCCAGGGCATCAGCGCGAAATCCTGAAACACGAAGGCGCGGTCCGGTCCGGGGCCGGTGACAGCGCGGCCATTGACCTCGATCTCGCCCGAGGTCGCCGGGATCAGTCCGGCGATGATCTTGAGAAGCGTGGTCTTGCCGCAACCCGAAGGGCCAAGCAGCGAGGTCAGCTCGCCGCGCGGAAAATCGAGCGACAGGTCCTTGAGCGCCTGCACATCACCGTATTTCTTCGACACGTTGCGGACGGAAACGGCGATATCGCCGGACGAAACGGGATGGGGCGCAGCCGGCTTAATCTGAGACATATCCACGGTTGTTCCCTTCGAACAGAATGTTTTCCAGTTTCTCCAGCAGGTTAAGGAACACGACCGCCAGAAGGATGATCGAGAAGATTGCGGCATACATGCTGGGATAATCGGCGATGGACCGGCTGTAGGTGATGATGTCGCCCACCCCGGTCGGGGTGATCTTCAGTTCCGAAAGGATCGCGCCGATGAAACCTGCCGAGACGCCCAGCCGCAGGCCCGAGAAGATCATCGGCGAGGCGGCCGGCAGAATGACCTTGAGCAACACGTCACTGTCGCGCGCCATGAAGGACCGCGCCATCTCGCGCAGCGAGACGGGGGTGTTGCGCACGGCGGCGGCGGTGTTCAGCACGATGACGGGCATCGCCATGATGCAGACGACAAAGACCTTTGACGTGATCCCGATGCCGTAGACCATGACCAGAATGGGGATCAGCGCGGCCAGCGGTGCGGCCTGCATCACGATGAAGATGGGCGAGAAGGCCCATTCCGACCGCGCGCTGAGGCCCGTCCACAGGCCAAAGCCGATGCCGATCACGGCCGAGATGGCCAGGCCCAGAACAAGCGGTTTCAGGGTTTCCGCATAGGCCAAGAACAGGGTGCCGTCGAAGGTCATCCGCGCCAGGGCGGCCATGGAATCAAGGAATGTCGGGAAGGCGTAGCTGACGGGGACGCGCCCCGCGATCTCCCAGGCGCCAAAGACGATCAGCGCCGAGAGAAGCTTCAGGATAAGCGAGCGGTTCATTGCAGGTCCTTGGCCAGAAGGTCAGGGATCGGGCCGCCGACGATAGGCGGTCGGCGGCCCGCAAGGATCACTTCATCGCGGCATCCAGCGGCGCGAAATACCAGAAGTCGTCCGGGTTCAGCGTCGCCGGGTCGCCATCAAGCTGGCCCGCCATCGCATACCATTCCAGATCCGCCTTGGCCGCATCGCGCCCGCCGCCATTCGGATCGTAGAGGCCGCCCGCCACAGCTTCGGTGTAGAACCCGTCCAGTTCCGCCAGAACCTCGGGCGGAAGCTGGCCGATCGGGCCATCGGGATTGGTTTCCTTGCTGATGATGGTCGGGTCCTTGGCCATGTCCGTCCAGGTCGAATGCAGAGCCTTGACCAATGTGTTCACGGCCTCTTCGTTCTCCTTGATCCAGTCGAGGTTGGCGAAAAGCGCCTCGTCGCTGGCCTTGACCTCGAACATCGGCAGGATGTTGAAGCGGTCCGGCGCCTCGGCGATGATCTTGTTGGCGTTGGACAGGTCGAGGATCGTGGCCTTCCCCTGCCCCGCCAACATCGCCGCCACGCGGTTGCCCGAGCCGGGAACGTAAGAGCGCTCGCCGAACTTGATGCCCTCGCGGTCCTCGATGACATTGGCGATGGAATCGGTGCCGCCGCCGCGCGAATGCAGCATGATCGGCACGCCGTCGAGCTGCTTCAACTCGGTATATTCCTCGGTGGCGACCGGGAAGAACACCAGCTTTGACACCTGGAAGATGATCCGCACCGGCGCCTTGGACCGTTGCATCGCGGCATAGGGCGTGCCGAAGGCGATATCCATATCGCCGCTCAGGACCGCCTGGATGGCCAGTTCCTCTTCGGCAAAGGCTGTCCATTCATAGTCAAGTCCCGCCGCCTTGGCGCGGTCCAGCGCCACGAAGAAGGCAGCCATTTCGTCCGAGGGCGGTTCGGCCAGGGCGATGCGGATGGTTTCCGCTTGGGCGGCGTTGAACAGAAGCCCGGTTGCCAGGGCAGCCCCGGCCAGTCTTGCCCCAGCCCAGTTCGCGAAGAATGTCATCATGGTTCTCCTCCCTGAGAATCCGTTTCTGTCTTCCGTTCCGGCCGGGCCTCCCAACCCGACCCGAGGCATCTTCCGCGCCCTGTCAGACCTCGCTGAAAAGACGGCGCGCGACCGAGCCAAGATGGCGCCGCATCGCCTCGTAGGCGGCCCCCGCGTCACGGCTGGATATCGCCGCGGCAATGGCATCGTGTTCGGCAAAGCTGGAATGGTCGGGCGAGGGGCGCGGGCTTTCGCGCGTGACGCTGCCCCAGGCCACGGCGCGACGCACCTCGTTCAGCTGGTTGAACAGCGCCAGCAGCAGCAGGTTGTCGCTGGCTTCGGCCACTGCCCGGTGGAACAGGTCGTCCTGGACTTCGTATTCCGCCCAGGATTCGGCCGCCTTGGCCCGCGCGATGGCCGCCTGCATCTTCTGCAGGGTCTCGCCCGAGGCATTCACCGCCGCCTCGCGCGCAATGGCGGGTTCGATCGCCAGACGCGCGCGCATCATGCGGAAGGGGGTCAACTGGCGACCCAGTTCGACAGCCGCCAGACTGGGGGCCTGCACGGGTGCGTCATCGGTCAGAAAGGTGCCCTTGCCGACATGCCGCCAGATCAGGCCTTCCCGCTCCAGCGCATCCAGCGCGCGGCGCAGCGTGGCGCGCGACAGGCCCAGGGCCTCGCTCATCTGCCGCTCGGCCGGCAGGCGGCTGCCCTTTGCATGGCCGCTATCGGTGATGAAGGCCCGCAACCGTTCCACCGGGTCCTGGATCTCGACTTCCGCGTCGCGCATCAACCAAATCTCCATAATTGGTCAACCAATTTGGCTTCATAATCGAGGCTATCGGGCTTTCTTTGCGCGATCAATCATTAATTGGTATGCTACAAGCCAAAATTCAGCGCCCATTCGGGATTGATTTGGCATATTGGTCACGCTACCGTCCAACGGCATTCCAATCGTTCAGAGGCAGATATGACCGATTTCGTGATCTCAGCACCGCCTACCCCTTCGATCCCGGTCGCCGGCGGCGGCGCATTCCCGGTTCGCCGCGTCTATTGCATCGGCCGCAACTACGCTGCCCATGCGGTCGAGATGGGCCATGACCCGAACCGCGAATCGCCCTTCTTCTTCCAGAAGAACCCAAACAACCTTTATGCAGGCGATGCCTTTCCTTATCCGCCGCACAGCACGGATGTGCATCATGAGGTCGAGCTTCTGGTGGCGCTCAAGTCCGGCGGCACGAACATCCCCGTCGACAAGGCGCTTGACCATGTCTGGGGCTATGGCGTGGCGCTGGACATGACGCGGCGCGACCTTCAGGCCGAGGCGAAAAAGCAGGGCCGCCCCTGGGAAATCGGCAAGGCCTTTGAACATTCGGGACCGGTCGGCCCGGTCCATCCCGCCGCCAAGACCGGCCATCCCGATGCGGGCCGGGTCGAGCTGAAAGTGAATGGCGCGGTGCGGCAGGAAGGCGACATGAACCAGATGATCTGGAAGGTGCCGGAGATGATCTCCTACCTGTCCGACTATTTTGAATTGCAGGCGGGCGACATCATCCTGTCGGGCACGCCCTCGGGCGTGGGCGCGGTCGAGCGCGGCGACACGATGGAAGCCACGATCGAAGGGCTGGGAACCCTCTTGGTCAAGGTGGTCTGACCCTTTATTGCAGGCTAGAAGGGGGTTGCGACGCTATCGCTCGGTGCGTCGCGGCCCCTTGTTGTGCCAATAAGCGCCAGAACCCGGGAAAAGGCAGAGAAGACATGACGGATCAAGCGACCCCAGACATCATCGTGACCAAGGTCGACGAGGCGCCGCAACTGGCCTCGGCCTCGCTTCTGCCGATCATCACCGCCTTCGCCAGGCCCGCAGGCGTGACCATCGGCACCCGTGACATTTCGCTGGCGGGCCGCATCATTGCGGCTTTCCCCGAAAAGCTGACTGCAGCGCAGCGTCAGGAAGACGATCTTGAAGTGCTGGGCAAGCTGGTCACCACGCCCGAGGCCAATGTGATCAAGCTGCCGAACATCTCGGCTTCGGTGCCGCAGCTTGTGGCCGCGATCAAGGAATTGCAGAGCCAGGGCTATGACCTGCCGGATTACCCGGAAGACCCCAAGACCGACGCGGAAAAGGAAGCCCGCAAGCGCTATGACGGCGTCAAGGGTTCCGCCGTGAATCCGGTCCTGCGCGAGGGCAATTCGGACCGCCGCGCCGCCGTGGCGGTGAAGAATTACGCCAAGGCCAACCCGCATTCGATGGGCGCCTGGGCCAAGGACAGCAAGACCCGCGTCGCGACCATGGGCAAGGGCGATTTCCGTGCAAACGAAAAGTCGGTGACGCTGATGGCGGCTCAGGCCGGGGCGGCGAAGATCGAGCTGACGGCCAAGGACGGCGCGGTGACCGTCCTGAAATCCGGCGTCAATTACCCGGCGGGCGCGGTCGTGGATGCGACCTTCCTGTCGGCCAAGGCGCTGAAGGCGTTTTTGGACAAGGAAATCGCTGCGACCAAGGCCGAAGGGGTGCTGTTCTCGCTGCATCTCAAGGCGACGATGATGAAGGTCTCGGACCCGATCATCTTCGGCCATGCGGTCAAGGCCTTCCTGGCGCCCGTGTTCGAAAAGCACGGCGCCGCGCTGGCGGCTGCCGGTGTGAACCCCAATTCGGGGCTTGGCACGCTGCTGGAGCAGGTCGCCACCCTGCCGAACCATGCCGAGATCGAGGCGGATATCGCCAAGGTCATCGCGGACCGCCCCGCGCTGTACATGGTCAATTCGGACAAGGGCATCAGCAACCTGCATGTCCCCTCGGATGTGATCGTCGACGCCTCGATGCCGGCCCTGATCCGGGCGGGTGGCAAGGGCTGGGGGCCGGATGGCAAGGCCGCCGACACCAATTGCGTGATCCCCGACAGTTCCTATGCGGCGGTCTATGACGAGACGGTGCGCTACTTCAAGGAAACCGGCGCGCTTGACCCGCGCACGGCGGGCACGGTGCAGAATATCGGCCTGATGGCGCAAAAGGCCGAGGAATATGGCAGCCACCCCACCACTTTCGAGATCCCTGCAGACGGGACGGTGCGCCTGATCGCCGCCAATGGCGATGTGCTGCATGAGCATGTGGTGGAAAAGGGCGACATCTGGCGCGCCGCGTCGGCACGAAAGGCCCCGATCGAGGATTGGGTGAAGCTGGCCATCGACCGCCAGCGGGCCGAAGGCTGCCAGGCCATCTTCTGGCTGGATGCGGATCGCCCGCATGATGCCCAGCTTATCGCCTATGTGAAACCGCTTCTCGCCGCTGCCGGGGTGGCGGACAGGTTCCAGATCCTCTCGCCCGCCAAGGCGACCAGGCTGACGCTTGAGACGATCCGCAAGGGCGAAAATTCGATCGCCGTCACGGGCAACGTGCTGCGTGACTATCTGACCGACCTGTTCCCGATCCTGGAACTGGGCACCTCGGCCAAGATGCTGTCCATCGTCAAGCTGATGAATGGCGGCGGGCTGTTCGAGACCGGCGCGGGCGGCTCGGCCCCGAAACATGTGCAGCAGCTTGTCGAGGAGAACCACCTGCGCTGGGATTCGCTGGGCGAATTCTGCGCGCTGGGGGAAAGCCTGAAATTCCTGGCCGATGCCAAGGGCAATGAAAAGGCGCGCGTGCTGGGCAAGGCGGTGGATGTGGCGACGCAGGGTGTGCTGGACCATGACAAGTCGCCGCGCGGCAAGGCGGGGCAGACCGACAACCGCGACAGCCACTATTACTTTGCGCTGTATTGGGCGCAGGCTCTGGCGGCGCAGACCGAGGACGCGGTGCTGGCCGCCCATTTCGCCCCGGTCGCGAAAGCTCTGGCCGAGAATGAGGCGAAGATCACCGCAGAACTGGCCGCGACCCAGGGCAGCCCCGCCGATCTGGGCGGCTACTATCACACCGATGCGGCCAAGACCGCGGCCGTCATGCGCCCTTCGGCAACCCTGGTCAGCATCATCGGGTGATCCGACATTCGTGGAAGCCCGGCATCCGGGCTTCCACTCCAATGCGGCGCGGGGCTTGGCGTCGCGACGAAAGCCGGGAAAGATTGGCGTGCCCGCTGGTCGAGGTTCCTATGCTTGCCCTTCTTCTGCACATAGCCGTCACCTTGCTGGTCACCGCGCATATCCTGCTGCGGCGGCATCGCCAGCCCGAGACAAGGGCGGCCTGGCTGCTGGTCGTAATGGTCCTGCCCTATGTCGGCGCGCTGGCCTATCTGCTCGTCGGCCAGTCGAATATCGGCCTGGCGCGGGCGCGGATGATGCGCCAGGTGATCGCCCGGCTGCCCTTGGCGCCGAACCGACCGGCCGATCCGCTGGGTCTGGCACAGGACGCAAGGGCGCTGGCGACGGTCGGGCAGTCGATTTCCGGCTATCCGGCGGTCAGCGGCAATCGCGCCCGGCTGATGGCGGGCAGCGATGCGGCCATCGCTTCCATGGTGGCCGATATCGATGCGGCGCAAAGCCATGTCCATCTGTGCTTCTACATCTGGCTTGACGATGGCAATGGCCGGGCGATGGCCAAGGCCCTGATCCGCGCGGCGCACCGGGGGGTGGTGTGCCGGGCGCTGGTGGATGACCTGGGATCGCGCCACCTGATACGTTCGGCCCTGTGGCAAGAGATGGCTGCCGAGGGGGTGAAGCTGCGCCGGGCCTTGCCGGTCGGAAACCCGGTCCTGCGGATGCTGAACGGGCGCATCGACCTGCGCAACCACCGCAAGATCCTGGTGGTCGACACCGCCATTACCTATTGCGGCAGCCAGAACTGTGCCGACCCGGCCTTTGTACCGAAGGCGCGCTTCGCGCCCTGGGTCGATGTGATGATGCGCTTTGAAGGGCCGGTGGTCTGGCAGAACCAGCATCTCTTCGCAAGCGACTGGATGGGCAATGGCGGCGACGATATCTCGGCGCTGCTGCGTCAGGCCCCGTCCGTCTGCGATGGCGGTTTCGTGGCGCAGGTGGTGGCGACCGGCCCGACCTATCGGGCCGCCGCCATGCCAGAGCTGTTCGCAAGCCTGATCTATGCCGCGCAGCATGAGCTTTTCATCACCACGCCCTATTATGTGCCGACCCAGATGATCCAGGCCGCGATCTGTGGGGCCGCGACCCGCGGCGTCGCCGTCACGATGATCCTGCCCGCCCGAAACGATGATTTCGCGGTGGGGGCTGCTAGCCGCAGCCATTACGAAAGCCTGCTCGAGGCCGGGGTGCGGCTTTACGAGTTCCGGCCTGGGCTGCTGCACGCCAAGACGCTGACGCTGGACGGCGATCTGGCGCTGATCGGCTCTGCCAATATGGACAGGCGCAGTTTTGAGCTGAACTACGAGAACAACATCCTGATCTCGGACCAGGGCGTCACGGCAGGGCTGCGCGCGCGGCAGGAGGAATGGCTGCGCCAGTCCCGTCCGGTCACACTGGAGGAAGTGGGCAAATGGGGCATCGGGCGGCGGTTGGCCTACAACACGCTCGCAATCCTCGGCCCGCTTCTTTGACGGCGCGGCCAATGGGCAGGCCGCGCCGATGTGAACAGCTGCGGATCAGGCCGCCAGACGCTGTGCCAAACGTGCCATGAGACGGTCGGCCTCGGCCGCGTCCACCGCAGACATCTTCGGACCGGGCGCGCGGGTGGCCGCGCTGGCGATGGCCCCACGCCGCATCAGCACATATTTCCGCACCGCCAGCCCGAAGCCCGGCTGCTGTTCGTGGCGCAGGATCGGGATGTAGCGGTCGAACAGATCCTCGGCCTCGTCCGCCCGGCCCGCGCGATGCAGCGCGACGGTCTGGACCAGCGCCTCGGGATAGGCGAAGCCCGTCATCGCGCCGTCGGCGCCGCGCTGCAGTTCCTGCGGCAGATACAGCCCGCCATTGCCGGTCAGGATCGACAGACGCGCCACGCCCGGCGCCGTTTCGTGCTGGCGAAGCTGCGTGATCTTGGTCAGGCCGGGCCAGTCTTCATGCTTGAGCATGACGATCTGCGCCCGGTCCTGCGACAGGCGGCGAATCAAGGCCGGGGAAACCGGCAGGCCGGTAGCCAGGGGGAAATCCTGGAAGCATACCGGGACCTGCGGGCCAAGCGCGTCGCAGACGGCGTGGAAATAGCCCTCGATCCTGTCTTCCCGCGCCGGGCCTGCATTCGGCGCGACCATCACACCTGCGGCACCCTTGTCCATCGCGTAGCTGGCAAGATCGGCCAGATTTGCCATGCCGGCATCCGACACCCCGACCACGACCGGCAGGTCGCCCGTGCGCGACATCACCGTGTCGATGACCGTCCGGCGTTCCTCGGCCGTCATCTTGTTGGCCTCGCCCATCATGCCAAGGATGGTCAGGCCGGTCACGCCATGGCCGATGTAGAAATCGACCAGCCGCCGCAGGCTTTCCGTGTCCAGCGCGCCATCCTGCGCGAAGGGCGTGGCGGCGATGATGTAGACGCCGCTTGTGTCACGGGTGATCAACTGGGCCATGCGCCCTCTCCTCAGATGGCCGCAGCGCGGCGGGTTTCGATGTAGTAGCGGCGCAGGTCGCGGGTCAGCGCGCCGGGTTTGCCATCGCCAATGGCCGCGCCGTCGATCGCCACGACCGGCACGACGAAATTGGTGGCCGAAGTGATGAAGGCTTCACGCGCAGCCATGGCCTCGTCTGGGGTGAAGGCACGTTCCTCAACCCGCAGCCCGTGTTCGGCCGCCAGCGCCAGGACCGAGGCGCGGGTGACACCGGGCAGAAGCGCGTGGGACAGGTCCCGCGTCACCAGAACGCCTTCCGGCGTGACGATATGCGAGGTGGCGGCGCTGGCCTCGGTGACGAAACCATCTTCGACCAGCCAGGCATCGTCGGCGCCATGGGCCTTGGCCTCCATCTTCGCCATGCAGGGATAAAGAAGCTGCACGGTCTTGATGTCGCGGCGGCCCCAGCGCAGGTCGGGCAGAAGGGCGACCCTGATCCCAGCATCGGCCGCAGCATTCTGCAACACGTTCTTGGCCTGGGTGAACATCAACAGCGTGGGCGGCGTGCCCGCGGGCGGATAGACGAAGTCGCGATCTGCGGCGCCCCGTGTCAGTTGCAGATAGATCATGCCCTGATCCATGCCATTGCGCGCCGCGATCTCGCGATGGGCGGCCAGAAGCCCGGCCTCATCCAGCGGCAAAGTCAGGCCCAGTTCGCGGGCGGAACGCTGCAACCGTGCCGCGTGGCCTGCATAATCCACCAGCTTGCCATCCAGCACGCAGGTCACTTCATAGATGCCATCGGCCATCAGGAAGCCGCGGTCGAAGACCGAGACCTTCGCTTCGGTCTCGGGCAGCCAGTCGCCATTCAGATAGACAATCCGGGTCATTTCATCCGTCTCTGGTGGGGTCAGGGTTTTGCGAAGGGGGCGATGGTCACGCCATTGGCCTCAAGCGCGCCGCGCAGGCGGCTGGCGATGTCGACCGCACCCTTGGTGTCGCCGTGGATGCAAAGCGTCTCGGGCGTCACGGGCAGTTTCTTGCCGCCGGTGGTCGGGATCTTGCCGTTCACGACCATCTCGAGCACCTGATCAAGGCTTTGCGCCGGATCGTGGATCACCGCGCCGGGCTGGCTGCGCGGGGTCAGCTCTCCCTGATCGGTATAGCTGCGGTCGGCATAGATCTCGCAGGCGATTCGCAGGCCGGCCTTCTCGGCCGCGCGGAAGGTTTCTGAATAGGGCAGGGTCACGAAGACAAGGCCCGGATCCACGGCACGAATCGCGCGGACGCAAAGCGCCGCCAGATCGGGATCGACCGCCGCCATGTTGCCCAAAGCGCCGTGCGTCTTGACATGGGTCATCGGATGGCCTTCCAGCGCGGCCATGCCCTGCATCGCGACGATCTGGAAAATCAGTTGCGTCTCAAGGTCTTCCGGCCTCTCGCCCGAGATCCGCCTGCGCCCGAACCCGTAAAGGTCGGCAAAGGAGGGATGCGCGCCAACCGCGACGCCCTTGGCCTTGGCCATGCGGATCGTGCGGCGCATGACCACCGGGTCACCGGCATGGAATCCGCAGGCGATGTTTGCCGTGGTAACGAGGTCTAGCATGGCCTCGTCATCGCCGATGACATAGGCGCCGAAGCTTTCGCCCATGTCGCAGTTCAGGTCGATCGTTCGGGTCATCACCCCTCCTATTGCGCGTGTTTTGCAGGCGCATTTGGCCGCCTAAGCCTTTTTTCCAACCATTCCGCCGCAACCAATTGACAGGGGCGCGGACAGAGCTTCATAAACGGGATACTGTTGGTATACCGAAATCTCAACCAAATTCTGACCAACCAGACCCGTGAAAGGGAGAACATGAAACAGGGAAAACTCTTCACCTTCGGTGCCGCCCTTGCGGTTTCGCTGGCCGCCACCATGGCTTCGGCCGAGACGCAATGGGACATGTCGATCGTCTGGCCGGAAGGCAACTTCCACACCCAGAACGCCATGGCTTTCGCTGAGGCTGTGAAAGAGGCCACGGCTGGCGAAGTGGTGATCACGGTCCATTCCGGCGGCGCCCTGGGTATCAAGGGGCCGGAAGGCATGGCCGCGGTCCGTGACGGGCTGGTGCCCATCGCCGAGATCCTGCTGAACCAGCAAGTCGGCGAAGCGCCCATCCTTGGCATCGAGACCCTGCCCTTCCTTGCGCCCTCGCTGGCCGATGTGGCGCTGCTGCACAAATTCTATCGTCCGAAGCTGGATGAGGTGGCGGCCGGGATGAACCAGAAAGTCCTGTATATGGTGCCCTGGCCCGGACAGGCGGTCTATTCGCCGAACCAGATCAACACGCTTGCGGACCTCAGCGGGTTGACCATCCGGGTTGTCGATTCCAACGGCAACGATTTCTTCGCCGCCCTTGGCGCGACGCCGATCCAGATGCCCTGGGGCGAAGTCGTGCCTTCGCTGGCCGCCGGTACGATCAAGGGTGTGACCACCTCGTCCTCGTCGGGGGTCGACGGCTCGTTCTGGGAATTCACCCCCTACATGAGCACTTTCAACTGGCAGGCTTCGTCGAACATCATGTCGGTGAATCTGGATGCCTGGAATGCGCTGCCCCAGGAAACCCGCGACAAGATCGAGGAAACCGCCGCCGCGATGGAAGCCCAGTTCTGGCTGAACAGCCGGGCCGAGGATGAAAAGAAGATCGCGACCCTGCGCGAAAACGGCATGACTGTTACCGCGCCCTCGCCCGAGCTGAAGGCAGAACTGCTGGAAAAGGCCAAGCCGCTTTGGGACGCCTTCAAGACCCGCGTGCCGGAAGCAGCGCCGATCATCGACGAATACCTCGCGATGCGCGACTGATACAGTCTGTCCTGTGTTGCGGCGGGCCTGCGGGCCTTGCCGGAGCACAGGGCCTCGCCGGCCCCGAACGGGCCCAATTTCTCTTATCGGATGGCAGGTTTCCATGTCACCTTCCCCTTCCCGATTCAACCGCACCCTGGCCGCGATCGATGGCCTGACGGGGATCGGCGGTTTTCTTGGTGCGCTTTCGCTTCTGGGCATTCTTGTGCTGATCACAGCCGAGCTGATCTCGCGCAACCTCTTTGGCTATTCGCTTCACTTCTCCTGGGATCTTGCAGGCTATCTGATGGGGGCCTGCTTCCTTTTGGCCAGTGCCAGTGCGATGAAGGGCGGCAGCCATGTTCGCGTCACCGCCCTGGTCGAGGCCCTGCCCCGCGCCGTCGGGCGCTTGCTTGATCTTTTCGCGTGCCTCGTCGGCCTTGCGATCTGTTGCTACCTCGCCTGGGCGCTGATCGAGATGGCGTGGCAGTCCGGCCAGCGCGGCTCGACCGCCGCCACATCCTTCCGCGTGCCGCTGGTCTATCCACAGGGCGCACTTGCCCTGGGTGCCGTCATCCTGACACTGCAATGCGTGGCCCAGATCCTGCGCCAGTTGCGCGGTGAGCCGATGGCCACCGGCCCGGGCCTGGAATAGGGGGCGCGCATGGGAAAGATCATCGCAACCCTTCTTGGGCTGATGACCCTGCTGCTGGGGTCTGGCCTGTGGATCGGCCTTGGCCTCATCGCCATCGGCGCGGGGCTGGTCACCCTGTTCCGTCCGTCAATGCCGGGGCTCAAGCTGCTGGCGCAGCAGGCCTATAATGTCGTCGTCTCGCCCGAGCTTCTGGCCCTGCCGCTGTTCATCCTGATGGCCGAGATCCTGTTCCGCACCAAGATTTCCGAGGCGCTGTTCACCGGCCTGTCGCCCTGGCTGCGCCGGGTTCCAGGACGGCTGAGCCACCTGACTGTTCTGGGCTGCACGCTTTTCGCCTCGGTCTGCGGATCGTCGGCCGCGACCACCGCGACGGTGGGGCGCATCGCCGCGAAAGAGCTGATCGACCGGGGCTATAACCGCGATTTGGTGACCGGCTCTCTGGCGGGTGCCGGAACGCTGGGCTTCCTGATCCCGCCATCGACCATCATGATCATCTACGGCGTGATGGCCGAAACCTCGATCCTTCAGCTTTTCATCGCGGGGATCGTGCCCGGCCTGCTTTTGGCGGCGGCCTATATGGGCTATCTGGCGACGCGCGCCTGGCTGGACCCCAGCGTGGTGGGAGCGGCACCTCCGCCGACCACCTTCCGTGAAAAAATCTGCGCCCTTCGCGATCTTGGCCCGCTGCTGTTGCTGATCGGCGGTGTCATCGGTTCGATGTATGGCGGCATCGCATCGCCGACCGAAGCGGCAACCGTCGGCGTCGTTGTATCGATGATCATCGGCTTCTTGCAGCGCACCCTGACCCTGCAAGGCGTCTTCACCGCCGCGCGGCAGGCCGCCGAAAGCTGCGCGATGATCGGGTTGATCATGATCGGTGCCGCCTTCCTGTCGACCGTGCTTGGCTATCTGGGCGTTCCGCGCGCCATTGCCGAGACGATCCAGGGCTGGGGCATGTCGCCGCTGACCCTGATCTTCGTCCTCTTGGTGTTTTATGTGCTTCTTGGCACGGTGATGGAGGGGCTGGGCATCATCGTCATGACCCTGCCGATCACCCTGCCGCTGGCCGAGGCCGCCGGATATGACAAGATCTGGTTCGGCATCTTCCTGGTGATCGTGGTCGAGATGGCGCAGATCACCCCGCCGGTCGGTTTCAACCTGACCGTGATCCAGCGGCTGACCGGCGACAGCATGGCGCGCATCACCCGTGCAACCATGCCCTTCTTCTTCATCATGGCCGCCTTCGTCATGCTCATCGCCATCTTCCCGCAGATTATCGGCTTCCTGCCCCAGCTTCTGCGCGGCTAAACAGTCCGGACTGGCGGTCATCGACCGGCCGCCGGTCCTTCTCTTCCCGGAACCTTGCCCTGAATGTCGAACCCGATGCCCCCCACCCTTCTGCCCTGCGGCGATTGCGCGCTGGTCTTGCAGCTTGGCGAGACTGTCGATGCCGCCATCAATGCCCGCATCATCGCCCTGGCCGCCGCGCTGGAAACCGCGGTCGAAAGCGGCGCGATGGCGGGTGTGCTGGACATCGTGCCGACCTACCGCTCGTTGCTTGTCCGCTACGACCCCGAGATCATCCGCGGCGCCGCGCTTGGCCAGAGCTTGCTCGACCTGGCCGGGCAGCCCATGAGGAATGAAGGAACCGGGCGGCGCTGGCGCGTGCCCTGTCTTTATGGCGGCACTGTGGGCCAGGACCTGGACGAGCTGGCCGGGATGAAGGGCCTGTCGCGCGACGAGCTGATCGCCATCCATTCCGGCACCGATTATCGCGTCTATATGATCGGTTTCGCGCCGGGCTTTGCCTATTTGGGCGGCCAACCCGAGATCCTGCATACCCCGCGCCTGCCCAAGCCGCGCCAGAACATCGCCCGCGGCGCTATCGGCATCGGCGGCCAGCAGGGCAACATCAATTCAGTCGCCGGACCCTCGGGCTGGCGCTTTCTGGGCTGGACCCCGGTGCGCTCCTTCGATCCGATGCGGGCCGAGCCTTTCCTTTTCCGCGCGGGCGACCGCATCCGGTTCTATCCGATCAGCGAGGTCGAAGCGCAGGCGCTGGATGCCCGCAGCGCCGCGGGCGAGATGATCATCGCGCCAGAGGCCGCAGCATGAGCCTTGAGATCCTTTCCGCCGGACCGATGCTGACGGCGCAGGATGCCGGGCGCTTCGGGCTGCGGCATATGGGGGTGTCGCCCGCCGGGCCGATCGACCGCGCCGCCATGGCGCTGGCCAATGCGCTGGTCGGCAATGACCCTGCGGCGGCGGCGCTGGAATTTGCCGGGCCCGCCGGCAGTTTCCGCTGCACCAGGCCCGTGCGCTTTGCCGTGTCCGGGGCCGATTGCCCGATCCGCATCGACAAGCGCGTGGTCCATGCCGGGGAAAGCCACCGGCTGAACCCCGGCGAGACGCTGACCATCGGCCTGCCCGAAGGCGCGACCTGGGCCTATCTCGCCCTGTCGGGCGGTATCGCCATCGACCCCGTTCTGGGGTCGCGCGCCACCCATCTGCGGTCGGGTCTGGGCGGGGTCGAGGGGCGTGCGCTGCGCGCGGGCGACAGATTGCCTTTGGGTCAGGACCTGCCCGATGCCCCCTGCCTGCGCCCCGCCAGCCGCCTGTCGGGCGCCCATCCCTTTGCCGAGTCCGGGCCGATCCGCCTGATCCTTGGCCCGCAGGATTCCTCCTTCGCCCCGGATGTGATCGCACGTCTGACCGAAGGTACGTTCACCATCACGGCGCAGCGCGACCGCATGGGCATGGTTTTGGGCGGCACAACCCTGCCTGCCGCCTCTGGCCATGACATCGTCTCTGACGGCACCGTGCCCGGTTCAGTCCAGGTGCCCGGTTCGGGAATGCCGCTGGTCCTGCTGGCCGAAAGCCAGACCACCGGCGGCTATCCCAAGATCGCCACCGTCGCCTCGGTCGATCTTGCCCGCCTGGCCCAGCAGCCGGTGGGGGCAGAGATCCGCTTTGCCGTGATCGCGGCGCAACAGGGCGAAGACCTGTGGATCGACCGGCAATCCCGTCTGCGCCGCATCCTTTCGGCGCTGGTGCCCAAGGCCGAAGGCGTTCTGCGATCTGACTATCTTCTGTCCTGTGACCTTGTGGGCGGCATTTTCGACCCTGACGAGGTGACCCGCCCGGTCATGCCTGCTATGACCCGCATCCCGACGGAGCAACCCGGATGACCGACCGCCCCGCCCTTGCCCACCCTGCCGCCGCCCCGCGCGCCCTTGCCGAAGAGGCGCATCGCCGTATCATCTCGATGATCTTCGAAGGCGCGCTGAAATCCGGCGATCTGCTGCAAGAAGCCGCCCTGGGCGAGCGGTTCAGCATGTCCCGCACCCCCGTGCGCGAAGCGATCAAGCGGCTGGAAAGCGAAGGTCTTGCCGTGGTCGAGGGCCGCTTCACCCGCGTGCGCAGCGTGACCCCGGCAGATGTTGAAGAAGTGTTCTTCCTGCGGCTGGAACTTGAACCGCTGGCCGCCCGGTCGGCCGTGCGTCTGCCGCCCGCCCAGATCGACGCGATGGAGGCCAAGGTCCGGCATCTGATGGTCTCGGACCCGACGGTCAGCGATCTTCACCGCCAGACCGATTACGAATTTCACGCCCTGCTGGGCCGGGAATTCGGCAATGCCGCCGTGGCCCAGACCGTCGCGGCTTTGCATCGGCGGACCTGTATCTTCGACCATACCCAAGTGCCGGAACGCTTCGTCGCGGGCTGCCAGGAACATCTTGATATTCTCGAGGCGGCGCGCAGCGGCAATGCCGATCTGGTCGAGGCCCGGCTGCGCGCCCATCTTGAACATGCCCGCGATGCGGTGCTGAACCGGCTGCGCCGCACAGGTGCGCCATGAAATGCCTGATCATCCAGCCGATCCACGAGGCCGGCCTTGCCGCCCTGCGTGCGGCGGGCATCACCCCGGTCCTGTCCCCCGCCCCCGACATGCCGACCGTGGCGCGGCTGATCCCCGGCATGGACGCGGTCATCACCCGCGATGCAGGCCTGGATGCTGCGGCTTTCGCCGCCGCCGACCGGCTGAAGGCGGTCGTCGTGCATGGCGCGGGACATGATCCGGTCGACAAGCCCGGCGCGGCCGCGAAAGGCGTGATCATCGCCACCACGCCCGGCGCCAATGCCCGTTCGGTGGCCGAAATGGCTGTGGGCCTTGCCCTTGCCGTCGCCCGCCGCATTCCCGCCGCCGACCGTGCGCAGCGCGCAGGCATGCCCGGTTTTCGCGAAAGCGCCCGCTTCACGGAATTGCGCGGCAAGACGGCGCTGATCGTCGGCTGGGGGTCCATCGGGCGCGAAACCGCCCGCATGTTCGCTGCGGCCTTCGACATGCGCATCCTGGTTCATTCCCCGCGCGTCGCGCAGATTGACGGCGGCCTCCGGGTGCCCTCGCTGGCCGAGGGTCTGGCCGAGGCCGATCTCGTCTCGCTGCACACGCCGCTGCGCCCCGAGACCCTCCATCTGATCGATGCCGCGGCCCTTGCCGCCATGAAGCGCGGGGCGATCCTTCTGAACCTTGCCCGCGCCGGTCTGGTGGACGAGACGGCCCTTCTTGCGGCGCTTGCCTCGGGCCATCTGGGCGGCGCGGGGCTGGACGTGGTCTCGCTGGGCGCCGCCACCGGCCCGATGGCAGCGCATGACAATGTCGTCTTCACCCCGCATCTGGGCGGTACCACCGAAGAGGCGCTGCGCCGCGTCGCGCTGGAGGCCGCCCGCCATGTCATCACGGCGCTATCGGGCCAGATGCCCGAAACCGCCGTCAATCCCGAGATCCGAAGGCCCCTGACCGCATGACCGCCCCCTTCCACCCCGGCCAACCCGCTGCTGCCGCCATCCGCGCGACGATCGACCGTGTGCTGGCGCAGGTGAACGCATTGTCGCAAGGCGGTCCGGGCTGGACCCGCCCGTCCTACTCCGACCTTGAAAGCCAAGCCCATGCGCTGATCGAAGCCGAGGCCCTTGCCCTGGGCATGGAGGTCCGTCGCGATGCAGCGGGCAATCTTTTCGCCCGCCTGCCGGGGCGGGATTCGTCTCTGACGCCGCTCTATTGCGGCTCGCATCTCGACACCGTGGCCGAAGGCGGCGCCTTTGACGGGCAGGCGGGCGTCGCGGCTGCGCTGGCGCTTGCCGCGGCCCTGCGCGCGACCGGCACCACCCCTGCCGCCGATTTCATCCTGACCGTGACCCGGGCCGAGGAAAGCGTGTGGTTCCCGGTCTCCTATATCGGCTCGCGCGCGGCCCTGGGCCGGCTTGCGCCCGAAGACCTGACGGCAAAGCGGGTCGATACCGGCCGCAGCCTGGCCGATCATATGCGCGACCAGGGCTTTGACCCCGATGCCGTGCTGACCGCCACGCCGCCCGCCCCCGCTCGGTTTGTGGAATTCCACATCGAGCAGGGGCCGGTCCTTGACAGCGCGGGCGAAGCCTTCGCCCTTGTCGCGGCGATCCGCGGCGGCTTGCGTTACCGCACGGCCCGCATCACCGGCGGCTGGGCCCATTCCGGTGGCGCACCCCGCGAAGGTCGCGCCGATGCCGTGGTCGCCTTTGCCGATCTGGTCATGGCGATGGACCGGGTCTGGGAGGAGATGCTGAACCAAGGCGCCGACCTGACCGTCACCTTCGGCCGCGTCGATGCCGCCAGCCCAGCCCATGCCATGGCCAAGGTCGCGGGAAATCTGGGCTTCTGCCTTGACCTGCGGTCTGACGATCCGGCGACGCTGGACGCGGCCGACCACGCCTTCCGGGCGGAAATCGCGCGGATCGAGGCCGCCCGCCCGGGCATTTCCTTTGATCTGGGCCTCCAAAGCCGCTCGGCCCCGGCGCGGCTGTCGGAAAAGATGCTTGGCTGGGTCGCGTCCGGCGCGGCCCGGATCGGGGCCGCCCCGCGCGTCATGCTGTCGGGCGGGGGCCATGACGCCGCCGCCTTCGCCACGGCGGGCTGGGACAGCGTGATGGTCTTCCTGCGCAACTGGAACGGCAGCCATTGCCCCGAGGAAGGCATGGACCCCGCCGATCTGGCCCTTGCCGTCGAGGCCGTCTTCGCGGCGCTTGTCCAGGAGGCTGCATGACCAGCGAAACCCTGTCGCAAAGCGCCTATCGCCGGTTGCGCGACGACATCATCCAAGGCCGTATCGCGCCGAACACGATCCTGACCGAACGCGATCTGGCCGAGAGGCTGGGCCTGTCGCGCACGCCCCTGCGCTCGGCCCTGTCGATGCTGGAACGGGAACAGGTCATCGAGCGGATGGCCAATGGTGCCATTCTGGTGCGGCAGGTTTCGGTCGAGCATCTGCTGGACATCTTCCAGCTTCGCCAGATCCTGGAACGCGCTGCAGCCGAACGGGCCGCCGGTTTCGGCCTGACCCCGGCTCTGGAAGAAGCGCGATCGCGGCAGTTGGCCTACCTTGAGGAAGGCCGCAGCGATTTTGAAACCTTCTGGCAGGATGACGGCGATTTCCATCTTGCCGTCGCCGCCGCCGCCCGCCTGTCGCTGCTGCCGGGCCTGCTGGCCGAACAGCGCGCCATCGTCCGGCGCAGCTCGGTTATCCGCAGCCACACGAGCTTTGCCGATCAGGCGCGCGAGCATGTCGCCGTGATCGACGCCATCGCCGCCCGCGACCCGGCCGCGGCCCGCGCCGCAATGGCACGGCATTTCGACCAGATGCGCGCCCGCACGCTGATCTCGCTGGACAGGACCTGAACGATGATTTCCGACGATCCGTTGCGCGGCCGCGAGGGCGTGTTCCCCGAGGCGGAATTCAGCGCCCGCATCGAGGCGCTGCGCCGCGCCATGTTGCCCGCCGGGGCCGAGGCTCTGGTCCTGTTCGGGCCGGAGAACATCTTCTGGGCGACCGGACGCCAGACCGCTGGCTATTTCGCGTTTCAGGCCTTGATCGTGCCGCTTTCCGCACCACCCGTGCTGCTGGTGCGTCAGCTTGAAACCACCGGGGCGCGTGTCGCAACCTGGCTTACCGACATCCGCGCCTGGCAGGATGGCGAGGACCCGGCGCTGGCGCTGGCGACGCTGATCCGGGCGCTTGGCCTGCGGCATGTGGCGCTGGAAAGAAACAGCTGGTTCGTCAGCCATGCCTTGGCAAGCCGGATTGAAACGCTGTTGTCCGACCTTCGCCTCAGCGATGGCAGCGGCATCGCCGAGGGCCTTCGCGCCGTGAAATCGCCCGCCGAACTGGCTGCGATCCGCAAGGCCGCGACCTATGCCCAGGCGGGCCTTTCCGCGGCAATAGAGACATGTCGCGCCGGCGTGACCGAGAATGACGTGACCGCCGCGATGATGGCCGCCGCGATCTCGGCCGGGTCCGAGGCGATGGCGATGGAGCCGCTTGTGTCTTCCGGTCCCCGTTCCGGCGTGCCGCACGCCACCTGGCGGCGGCGGCGCATCGAGCCGGGCGACGGGGTCTTTCTTGAGCTTGCCGCCAGCCATGACCGCTATCATGCGGCACTGATGCGCAGCGTATGGATCGGGCCGCCCCCGCCTCTGGCCCGGTCAATGATGGACACTGCCGAACGCGCGCTGGATGCCGCCCTGGCCGCGATGGAGCCGGGCCGCCCCTGTGCCGACCCGCATTTGGCGGCGCAACGGGTGATCGACGCAGCGGGCCATACCGAAGCCTTCCGCAAACGGATCGGCTATTCCATGGGCGCGGCCTTCGCGCCAGATTGGGGTGAAGGGGCCATCCTGTCGCTGTTCACCGGGGTCGACCGGCTGCTGGAACCGGGCATGGTCTTTCACCTGCCCGCCACGCTGCGGAGCTATGGTGAATTCACTGTCGGCGCGTCGGAAACCGTGATCGTGACCGCGACCGGGATCGAGGTTCTTTCCGACCTGCCGCGCCAGATGACCCTCCGGTAGGACCGATGCACCATCACCTTGCCGCCACGCCCGATGCCCTGCGCTGGGGCCATATCGACCCTGCCGCCCGCCCGGCCCTGCATATCCGTCCGGGCGACTCGGTCACCGTGGAAACCCTGTCGGGCGGCCAGCGCAACCTGCCGCCGCCGGGCAGCCCCCACCGCCCCCTGCCCGCCCATCTGGCGGCGATTTCGGCTCTGACACCGCATCTTGGGCCCCATCTTCTGACCGGCCCGATCCATGTGGAAGGCGCCGATCCGGGTGACCGGCTGGTGGTCGAGATCGAAGAGATCGCGCTGGCGCAAGACTGGGGCTGGAACGCGGTCGAGCCGGGCTTCGGGCTGTTTCCCGACCTCGCCCGCGCTTATGAGACCCTGATCGTTCCGCTCGACCGTGCAGCCGGAACCGCCCGCCTGCCCTGGGGCCCGACCGTCGCCCTTGCCCCCTTCTTCGGCATTCTGGCCGTCGCGCCCGCACCGGAAAGCGGGACTGTCTGCTCGGTTCCGCCCGGTCCCTTCGGCGGCAATGTCGATTGCAGGCTGTTCTGCCAGGGCGCGCGCATCACCTTCCCCGTCTTCACCCAGGGCGCGCTGTTCCACGCGGGCGACGGCCATGCCCTTCAGGGCGAGGGCGAGATTTGCGACACCGCATTGGAAACCGCGCTGACCGGACGCTTCCGCTTCACGCTTGAAAAAGGGCGCGCGCCCGCCGCGCCCGAGGCCGAATGCGGCTCTGTCATCGCCACTTTCGGCTTTGACGCCTCGCTCGACGCCGCCGCCCGGCAAGCCGCCAGCCGGATGATCGACCTGATCTGCCGCGAAACGCCCCTGAACCGGATCGAGGCCAGCCGCCATATCAGTCTCTGCGGCGATCTGCGCATCACACAGGTGGTGAACAGCACCAAGGGCGTGCATTGCGTGCTGGACCGGCGCAGCCTGACCGGCCTTCCGCCACGCGCCTGAAAAAATGGCCGAAGGGCGTTGCCGCCCCCCGGCCAGTCAGGGGAGATAAGTCTCTGTGAGGGCGTTTCAGGCCTTTTGCGCGGCCTTGAACGCCTCGTATTTCGCCTTGTTCTCGGCATTGGCCGGGTAAAGCCCGGGCAGCGGCACGCCGGCATCGACCTGGGTCATGATCCAGCCTTCCAGCCGCTCCTGCTCGACCGCTTCATCCGTCACCGCCTCGACCAGATCGGCCGGGATCAGCACGGCGCCATCCTCATCGGCAACGATCATGTCGCCAGGGAAAACGGCCACGCCTCCGCAGGCGATGGGCTCTTGCCAGTTCACAAAGGTCAGCCCGGCCACCGAGGGCGGCGCGGCCACGCCCGCGCACCAGACCGGCAGGCCGGTGCCCTTGACGCCCACGGCGTCGCGCACGACGCCATCGGTGACAAGGGCGGTGACACCCTTCTTCACCATGCGGGCGCAGAGGATATCGCCGAAAATCCCGGCATCGGTGATGCCCATGGCATCAGTCACGCAGATGCAGCCTTCCGGCATGGCCTCGATCGCGGCGCGGGTCGAGATCGGCGCAGACCAGCTTGCGGGCGTCGCCAGATCTTCGCGCGCCGGGACGAAGCGCAGGGTGAAGGCACGACCGACCAGCCGCGGCAGATCGGGGGTCAGCGGGAAAGCGCCGCGGATCCAGACATTGCGCAGACCCTTTTTCAGCAGGACCGTGGTCAGGGTCGCAGTGGTGACGCCCTTCAGCTTGGCGATCAGCGCCGCCTCGGCGGTCGGTTCCAGGGCTTTGTCGGTGGTCATGGTCTTTCCCTCTGTCAGACGCTGGCGATCAATCCGCCGTCGATGCGGATCGTGCTGCCGGTGATGTAGCTGGCGCGGGCCGAGGCCAGGAAGGCCGCCGCATCGCCATATTCCTCGGGCTGGCCATAGCGGCCAAGCGGGATGGCGGCGACGCTTTCCGCCGCCACATCCGCAACGCTGCGCCCCTCGCGCGCGGCTTTCTGCTCGTCAAGAAAGGTGATGCGCCTGGTGGCGATGCGGCCCGGCAGGATGATGTTGGCGGTGATGCCATCGCGCCCGACCTCGCGCGCCAGCGTCTTGGACCAGCCGACCAGCGCGATGCGCAATGCATTCGACAGGCCAAGGTTCGGGATCGGCGCGACCACGCCGGACGAGGTCGAGGTGATGATGCGGCCCCATTTCTTTGCGCGCATCCCCGGCAGAACCCTGTCGGTCAGCGCGATCACCGACAGGACCATCGACTCGAAACTCGCCCGCCACAGCGCGGCATCCTGCCCCGACACGGTCGAAGGCTTCGGCCCGCCGGTGTTGTTGACCAGAATATCCACCGGGCCGAATTCGGCTTCGATCCGCGCCACATTCGGCTCTATCGCTGCCAGATCGGCCAGATCCCAGGCCAAGGGCAGCGCCACGCCGCCCGCCTTGCGGATCGCCTCGGCAGTGGTTTCGGCGGCGGCAAAGTCGATGTCGCCCAGAGCGACCCGCGCCCCTTCGCGGGCCAGCGCCATGGCCATGGCCCCGCCCAGACCGCCCCCGGCGCCAAGAACCAGCGCCACTTTTCCCCTGATGCCCAGATCCATCGTCTTTTCCTTCCTTCAGTCGGTCAGTTTGGCGCAGGCCGCGCGGATGCGGGCGCAGGCCTCGCGCAGCCGGTCGGTATCGATGGCGAAAGAGATGCGGAAATAGGGCGCAAGGCCAAAGGCGCTGCCCGGCACTGCCGCCACCCCAGCCTCTTCCACCAGATACATCACGAAGTCGCTGTCGTTCGCGATCATCCGCCCGTCGGGCCGCTTGCGTCCGATCATTCCGGCGCAGGACGGGAACAGGTAGAAGGCCCCGTTCGGCCGCACGCAGGACAGGCCGTCGATCTGGTTCAGCGCCTGCAGGCACAGGTCGCGCCGCGCGCGGAAAATCTCGTTCCGCTCGTCCAGGAACTCCATCGGCCCGGTCAGCGCGGCCAGCGCAGCTGCCTGGCTGACCGAGGACGGGTTCGAGGTCGATTGCGATTGCAGCGTCGCCATGGCCTTGATGATATCGGCCGGGCCGCCGGCATAGCCGATGCGCCAGCCGGTCATCGAAAACGCCTTGCTGACGCCATTGCAGGTCAGCACCCTGTCGATCAATTTCGGCTCTACGGCCGCGATCGTGGCGAATTCCCAGCCGTCATAGCGCAGATGTTCATACATGTCGTCGGTCAGGACCAGAACCTGCGGATGGTCCAGCAGCACATCGGCCAGCGCGCGCAGATGCGCCGCCGAATAGCCCATGCCGGTCGGGTTCGACGGCGAATTCAGGATCACCCATTTGGTGCGGGGCGTGATCGCGGCGCGCAGCGCGGGAGCGGTCAGCAGGAAGTCGTCTTCCTCGGGGCAAGAGACGGTGACCGGCACACCGCCCGCCAGCCGGACCATATCGGGATAGCTTACCCAATAAGGCGCGGGGACGATCACCTCGTCGCCCTCGTCCAGCGTTGCCAGCAGCGCATTGTAAAGCACCTGCTTGCCGCCGGTGCCGACGCTGATCTGGTTCATCTCGTAGGTTAGCCCGTTCTCGCGCCGGAACTTCTCGACGATGGCCCGTTTCAGTTCAGGGGTGCCATCCACATCGGTGTAACGCGTCTGGCCCGCCTCGATCGCCGCCTCCGCCGCCCGGCGGATATGCTCGGGCGTGTCGAAATCCGGCTCGCCCTGCGACAGGCCGATAATATCCTTGCCCTGGCGGCGCAGATCGGCCGCCAGCCGCGTCATCGCGATGGTGGGCGAGGGCATGACCGCGGAAAGGCGGGAAGAGAGACGGTTTTTCGGGCCGGTCATGGCAAGGTCCTTGGATCAGAGATAGGCGACAAGCTGGATTTCCACCGGGGCATTGCCGGGCAGCGTGGCCACACCCACGGCGGCCCGTGCGCCGATTCCGGCCTCGCCCAGTTCGCGGCGCAACAGGGCCGATGCGAAATCAGCCAGTTTTGAATGGGCCTCGAAGCCCGGTTCTGCGGCGATGAATACGGTCAGACTCAGAATGCCTGCCAAAGCCTCGCCGGGCGCCAGAAGTCCGCGCGCCGCCGCCAGCGCATTGCCGCAGGCCAGTTCCACCGCCGCACGATGGGCCTCGAGCGGCTCGCCCGCGCGCACCGGCCCCTTGGCCTGCAACACGCCCGCAAGGCGTGGCGTCATGCCCGACGTGTGGATCACATTGCCCAGACGGCGGGCCGGAATGTAATCGCCCTGCGGGACGGGCTGCGGCACGCCGGTCATGCGCGGTACCGATCCACCAGCGCGACGATGCGTTCTGCCGCAGCAACGGCGGCCTTGTGGTCCTGGCTGAAGTTCAGCCGCACGGATGCGGCACTGTGCGGGCTGAATTCGGTGCCCGGCGTCACCACCACACCCGCCTGCAAGCGCAGGATCTTGACGAAATCGGCGGGCGAGACGGCCAGTTTCGGCAATTGCGGGAACAGGTAGCTGCCCGCCTGCGGCGCACGGGCAAAGACGCCCTCGCAACCGCGCAGCACGGACAGAAGATCGTCGCGGATCGCCTGATGCGCGGCGATGCGGGCCTCCATCCAGCCCGGTGCTTCGGCGAACCAGCTTCGCAGCACGGCCTGGCTGTAACCCGCCGCGCGCAGGCTGACGATCGCTTGCAGCTTTTCCATCCGCGCGATGATCTGCGCCGGGCCGAAGGCCACGCCCAGGCGATAGCCCGACAGCGACTCGGTCTTGGACGGGCCCATGATCGTCACCACATTGTCGGCCACCGCCGCTTCGGCGCGCAGATGTGTATAGGTGACGCCGGAATACAGCAGACGCGAATAAAGCTGGTCGGCGATCACCGTCGCGCCGAAGCGCGCGGCAAGCGCCGCGATCTGGCCGATTTCCTCTTTCGAATAGACCACGCCCGCCGGGTTGTTGGGGTTCGAGAACAGAAAGACCTTGGCCCCTGCCTTGAAGGCATCCTCGAGCCCCGACAGGTCCAGACCGGCGCGGCTCTCGTCGGCCGAGACATAGTCAAGCTGCACCGGCACCATCTCGCCTTCGAAAAACTCCACCAGCTTGCGATTGGCGAAATAGTCGGGCTGCACGATGGCCACCTTGTCGCCGCGCCCCACCGTGGCGGCCACGGCCAGGAACAACGCGCCCTGGGTGCCGGGCGTCACGATCATGCCGTCCCTGGCATCGACCGGCGCGCCGGTAAAGGCCGCCAGACGCGGCGCCAGCAGTTCGCGGATGCCCATGTCGCCGCGATATTCGGTATAGGCCTGTACGCCCCCCGTCGAAACGCCTGCCGAGAACAGGTCGAAAGCGCCCGGCGTCGGCTCATGCGCATCGACATCGCCATGCGAGAAATCGACCGGGCGGCCCGCCAGAACCTCGCCCCGCATCCGCGACGCCAGACCGTCGGCGCTTTGGCGCACCTCCTGGCCGGGCGCGTTGTCCGTGCCGAGTTTGGCGAATTTCGTCTCGATCGACATGGTGCATCCCTTGCAAAAGCCCGCGGCGGCAGGCCGGTTCGGGCTTGGGTCTACACTGCGCCAATGAAAAGAAATAATGGCTTTTTGTGTTTTCAGAAGATAATAAAACCTTCCATGGACACGCGCTTTCTGGAAAGCTTCCTTGCCGTCGTCGACAGCGGCTCGATTGCCGAGGCGGCGCGGCGGCTGAACCTTACGCCCGCCGCGCTGGCGCAACGCCTGCGCACGCTGGAACAGGATCTGGGGCAGCCCCTTGTCTTGCGCGCCGGGCGGCGGGTGCGGCCCACGGCGGCGGGACTGGCCGTGCTCGATCCGGCCCGGCGGCTGATCGACAGCACGCGCGACCTGCGCGCCATCGCGGCGCAGGACGAACCGGCCGGGCAATTGCGGCTTGGCGCCATCGCCACCTCGCTGACCGGGCTTTTGCCCGAAGTGATCGCCCGGCTGCGCGACCGCCATCCGCGCATCGACTATTATGTCCGGCCCGATTCCTCGGTGAATCTATATCAGGCCGTGCTGGGCGGAGAGCTGGATGCCGCGCTGATGGTGCAGCCGCAGTTTCCGGTGGCGAAATCGACCGGCTGGCTGACCCTGCGCCATGAGCCACTGGTGCTGATCGTGCCCGCGGCGCTGGCCGAGGACGATCCGCATCGCATCCTGACCACCCAGCCATTCATCCGCTATGACCGCAACCAATGGGGCGGTCAGGTTGTCGATCGCTTTCTGCGCCAGAACGGGCTGAAAGTGCGGGAATGGCTGGAGCTGGACGCGCTCGATGCCATCGCCGGCATGGTCAGCCGGGGCCTTGGCGTCGCCATCGTGCCAGATTGGGCGCCGCCCTGGCCCGAAGGCCTGCGCCTGCGCCGCCATGCGCTGCCCGGCGCGGGCGGGCGGCAGCTGGGCGTGCTGTGGACGCTGACCGGCGCGCGCATCGCCGCGCTGCAGGCCTTTGTTGCCGCCTGCCGCGCGCGCAACGACGAAACGGGCCAAGCCTGACCAACAAGGCGGAACTACTGGCCCAATCGTGCGTTTTCCCGGGACAGACTTGAACATGTTCTGCAAATGTTCTATATCTTCTGTCCATGACGCAAGGATGGTGCCCGATGGAAACCGCGACCTTTGCCCTGCCCGCCACCCCCCGCCAGATCGCCTATGCCCGCGCCCTGGCGCTGCGCAACCAGACGCTTCTGCCCTGGCATGTCCAGCAGGACCGCCGCAGCCTTTCCGCCTGGATCGAGGCACAGGCCGCATTGAAACCGATGCGCGACATCGACAGCCGTCCGAGCCCGCGCCAGGTCGCCTATGCCGAACGGCTGGGCCGGATCAAGCGGCGCGCCGTTCCGGCCGAGTGTTTTCAGGATGCCGGTCTGATGTCGAAATGGATCGAGGGCAACAAATAGCGTCTCTGGCCCCTGGCGACGGCCTGCCGCTGTTCGCGTGCTTTCGTTTCTGCGCGCGGCGGTGGCGAAAACTTGCGCGCGCCCTGGCGAAGGGTTGCTACGGAAGGTCCTGATCCGGCGGGAAACCG
Organism: Fuscovulum sp.; assembly: GCA_041916535.1. Classification (GTDB taxonomy): domain Bacteria; phylum Pseudomonadota; class Alphaproteobacteria; order Rhodobacterales; family Rhodobacteraceae; genus Pseudogemmobacter. The sequence continues at coordinate 53,233 of JAYRZG010000015.1, forward strand.
GGTTCCCATCTGTCGACCCGTGGCCATCATGGCCGCGTTCCGTCTGGAGGAGGCGGAGAGAAGGGCGGCTTCGGCCGCCCCAACGGGAGGACAGTCATGTACCAGATTTCAGCGCGGGGCTTCCGCGCGATCATCGCCGGCATGGCGCTGGCAACCGCGCCGGCCACAGCCAATGCCGAGCAGTTCATCAACATCCTGACCGGGGGAACCTCGGGCGTCTACTATCCGATCGGGGTCGCGTTGTCGAAGATCTATGGCGACGGGATCGAGGGGGCGCGGACCCAGGTGCAGGCCACCAAGGCCTCGGTCGAGAACCTGAACCTCTTGCAGCAGGGCAAGGGTGAGCTGGCCATCGCGCTGGGGGATTCCGTCAAGGCGGCCTGGGAAGGCAATGCCGAGGCAGGCTTTGCCGCACCGCTGGACAAGCTGCGCGGCGTGGCCGCCGCCTATCCGAATTACATCCAGGTCGCGGCCTCGAAGGAGTCGGGGATCACGACGATCACCGATTTCAAGGGCAAGGCGGTTTCGGTCGGGGCCGCAAAGTCGGGAACCGAGCTGAACGCCCGCGCCATCCTGGGCGCGCTGGGAATGAGCTATGAAGACCTGGCCAAGACCGAATACCTGCCCTTCGCGGAATCGGTCGAACTGATGAAGAACCGCCAGCTTGACGCCACGCTGCAATCGGCCGGGCTTGGCGTCGCCTCGCTCAAGGATCTGGCGACCTCGGTGCCGACGACCATCGTGTCGATCCCGTCGGAAGTGGCCGAGACGCTGGGCGCGCCCTTCCTGGCCGCCACCATTCCCGCCGGCACCTATGAGGGCCAGGCCGAAGACGTGCCGACGCTTGCGGTGGGCAATTTCTTCGTCACCCATGCCGACATGGACGAAGAGACCGTCTACCAGATGACCAAGCTCCTGTTCGAAAATCTTCCCGAACTGGTCGCGGCGCACAAGGCGGCCAGCGCCATCACCCTGGACGGCGCGGTGACGGGGATGCCCCTGCCGCTGCATCCGGGGGCCGAACGCTATTACCGCGAAGTCGGCCTGATCAAGTAAGACCCTCTTTGTTGCCCCCAATCGGCGCAACCGGCCGGGCCAGACATGGCCCGGCCCTTTACCGGCACGAAAGGCAGGACCATGACCGACGCATCCGGCGCTGCGGCGCAAGCGGGCGCCACGCCCGAGGCCAATGCGCATGACCCGCTGGCGGGGGGCTTTCCGCCGGGTTTCCAGGGCCGCCTTCTGTTCTGGATCGCCGTGGCCTTTTCGGCCTTCCAGATCCTGACCGCCGCGCATCTGATGGACATGCCCAGCCAGGTTCAGCGCGCGTTCCATGTCGGCTTCCTGATGCTTCTGGGCTTCCCCCTGCTGGCGCTGGCGCGCGGGGCGGGACCGGCGGTCCGCGCGCTGGCCTGGGGCTTTGCTGCGGCGGGGGTTCTGGTCGCGCTGTATCAATGGTGGGAATATGTGCCCCTGCTGGCGCGTGCGGGCGATCCCTTGCCGCGCGACATTGTCTTTGGCGTCGTGGCGCTTGTGGTGGTTTTCGCCGCTGCCTGGGCGCTGATGGGGCCTGCGCTGCCGATCATCTCGGGCCTGTTCCTGGCCTATTGCCTGTGGGGCCAGTATCTGCCCAGCCCGCTGAACCATCGCGGCTACGACTTTTCGCAGGTCATCGATCATATGGCCTATGGCACCGAGGGGATTTACGGCATCCCGACCTATGTCTCGGCCACGTTCATCTTCCTGTTCATCCTTTTCGGCTCGTTCCTGGAGAAAGCCGGGATGATCAAGCTGTTCACCGATGTCAGCCTTGGTCTTGTCGGGCATCGCATGGGCGGCGCCGCCAAGGTTTCGGTCCTAGCCTCGGGCCTGATGGGCACGATTTCGGGATCAGGTGTCGCCAATGTGGTGACCACAGGTCAGTTTACCATCCCGCTGATGAAGCGCTTTGGCTATCGCGCCGGCTTTGCTGGCGGGGTCGAGGCGACGGCCTCGATGGGCGGGCAGCTCATGCCCCCGGTGATGGGGGCGGTGGCCTTCATCATGGCCGAAACGCTGGGCGTGGAATATGTCGAGATCGTCAAGGCCGCCGTTCTGCCCGCGATCCTGTATTTCGCCGCCGCTTTCTGGATGGTGCATCTTGAGGCCGGGCGAATGGGGCTGCGCGGGCTGTCCAAGGCCGAGCTTCCTTCGCCCCGCACCGCGCTGCGCGAGGGATGGCATCTGATCCTGCCGCTGGGCGTTCTGGTCTGGCTGCTGTTCTCGGGCTATACGCCGCTATTCGCGGGAACCGTGGGGCTTGGCCTGACGGTGATGCTTATCCTGGGGGCTTCGGTCGCGCTGGGGCTGCCTTCGGGCGTGATCCGGGTGATCTTCTGGGTCGGGCTGGGGCTTGTTGCGGCGGCCTTCCTGGAATGGGGGATCTGGGTTCTCGTGGCGGCTGTGGCCGGGCTGATCGCGCTGTGCCTGATGAACCATGGCGGGCGAGAGACCCTGGCGATCTGCCGCGATGCCCTGGCTGACGGCGCCCGCACGGCGCTGCCGGTGGGGATCGCCTGTGCGCTGGTGGGCGTGATCATCGGGACGATGACCTTGACCGGAGCGGCGAACACCTTTGGCCAGTTCATCGTCGGTGTGGGCGAGAAGAGCCTGTTCCTGTCGCTGGTCCTGACGATGATCACCTGCATCGTGCTGGGCATGGGCATCCCTACCATTCCCAATTACATCATCACCTCGTCCATCGCCGGGCCGGCCCTGCTGGCGCTTGGCGTGCCGCTGATCGTCAGCCACATGTTCGTCTTCTATTTCGGCATCCTGGCCGACCTGACGCCACCTGTGGCACTGGCCTGCTTTGCCGCCGCCCCGATCGCGCGGGAGCGCGGGCTGATCATCAGCCTGAACGCCGTGAAGATCGCGGCCGCGGGCTTCGTGATCCCGTTCATGGCGGTCTATACCCCGGCGCTGATGCTGCAAGAGGGCGGGCCGCTGGCCGCCGAGATCGGCTATGTCCCGGCGGTCTTCTACATCTTCGCCAAGACGGTGATGGCGATCGGGCTTTGGGGGGCGGCGGTCATCGGCTGGCTCGGGCAACCGCTGCCAATTTGGCAGCGCGTGCTGGCCATGGCGGCGGCGGGGGCGCTGGTCGCGGCCCTGCCCGCGACCGACGGGATCGGCCTTGCGCTGGCGGCGGGTTTCGCCGCGCTGGTCTGGCGCCAGTCGCGCGCCCGGCCCGCCGGATGACCGCCTGCCTGCTTGCGGGCGGGGTGGCGCTTGCCCTGTCCGGCACCGCTTTCCAGTTGCACTGGACCCATTCGGTCGAGAAGGTCGAATGGGTCGAGGACTGGCGAGTGGAGCCGGGCGCGCTGCGTCTGACCGGCGCGCGGGTAAAAGGATCGGGAGCGGGGATGGAGCCGGCGGAAGGAGCCGTGCTGAAGGATGGATGGTGGATCTGGGCCACCGACCGCCACGTCGCTTCGCTGACGCTTGCCGCATCGGGGGCGACCGGGGCGGGCTGGCAACTTTGCGATGCCGCCTCCTGCCGGTCCCTGGGCGAGTCTGCGGGCGCGCCGGTAATGCTTGCGCCCTGCCCGCCATGACACAAGCCTTTCCTTGCAGCGCCATCGCGCGCAGTCTGCTGGCATGACCCGGCTGCGCCCCGCCCTTCTGCCGCTTCTGGCTGCGATCCTTGCAACCGGGCTTGCCTGGGTCCTGGCCGAACGGCTGATCACCGGTCGCCTCAGGGCCGAACTGGACCAGACGCTGCTGCTGACCGCCCGCGCTGTCGAGTCCGAGATCGACCGCTTCCGCGCACTGCCTGATGTGGCGGGCGAGGATTCGCGGATTCGCGCCGCACTGATCGATCCCTTGGCGCTGGATGATGCCAACCGCTATCTGGAGACTGTTGCCGCCGTTGCCGGAGCATCCGAGTTGTTCCTGATCAACGACCGCGGCCTGACCATCGCAGCCTCGAACTGGGCGCAACCGGGCAGTTTCCTGGGCCAGGATTACGGCTTTCGCCCCTATTTCCGTCAGGCGCTCCAGCAGGGCAGAGGACAGTTCTACGCCATCGGCGTCACGACCGGCGTGCCGGGATTCTTCCTGTCCACCCGTGTCTCCTCGGGCGGGCAGAGCGGCGTCCTGGTGGTCAAGCTTGACCTGCGCCCGCTGCAACAGACCTGGCGCACCGCCGGGGCGGATGTGGCGCTGGTCGATGCGGCGGGCGTGGTGTTTCTCTCGGGGCGCGAGGACTGGCTTTACCGCCCGCTGGCGCCGCTCTTGCCCGACTCACTGGCTGAACTTGCGGCAACCCGGGCCTATGACGGAATAGACCTGGCCGGGGCCCCGCCCCTGCTTGCCGCGCCGCCCCTGGGTGCCGATGCGGCGGGCGAAGGCTGGATCGCCCGAGTGTCGACCCTGCCGGGCAGCGGCTGGCGCCTGATTGCCGCGCGCCCGTCCGGCGCCGTAACCGGCGCCGCCACCGGCTGGGCCATGGCGACGGCGCTGCTCGCGCTGTTCGTGGCGGGATTGTTCCACAGTTGGGGCCAGCGCCGCCAGATCGTCGCGCTGCGCCTGTCGCAATCGCAGAAGCTCGAGGCGATGGTGGCCGCGCGAACCGCCGATCTGGCACGCGAGGTCGTGGCGCGGCGCCAGGCGGAAGCCGATCTGCGTGCCACGCAGGAAGACCTGATCCATGCCGAGAAGATGGCGGCGCTCGGCCGCATGTCGACTGCAATCGTGCATGAGATCAGCCAGCCGCTGGCCGCGATGGAAGCGACGCTCACCTCGGCCGAACTGTCGCTTCCGCCGGGCGAGAGCGGCACGGCGCCGCGTCTTGCCACGGCGCGCGGGCTGATCCGCAGGATGCAGCGCACGACGAAGCATCTGAAAAGCTTCGGCCGCCGCGAGACCGGCGAGCGCAGCGTCATCGACCTTCGTCCGGTGCTGGCAGCGGCCCTGGAACTTGTGACGCCGCGGGCGCGCGCGGTTGGTGTCCTTCCGGTGCTCAATTTGCCCGAGACGCCTGCGCTGGTGCTGGCCGGATCGGTGCGGATGGAGCAGGTTGCGGTGAACCTGTTGTTGAATGCCCTCGACGCGGTCGAAGGCAGCGCCGGCGCCGCCGTTGATCTGCGGCTCTCGGTCGGCGGGGATGAGGTAACCTTCAGCGTCGCCGACAACGGCCCGGGCATCGCGCCCGAGACGCTGCCAAGGGTGACCGAGCCCTTTTTCACCACCAGCGCGGGGGGTGAGGGGATGGGGCTCGGCCTGTCGATCTGCAAGGCTATCGTCAGCGAATTTTTGGGGGGGCTCAGCATCCGGTCGCAAGAAGGCCAGGGCGCCACAGTGACTGTGACGCTGCCGCGGGCGCATCCCGTTGCCGAGGAGGCGGCGGAATGACCGCCCGGCTGTTCGTGATCGAGGACGATGCCGACCATCTGGCCGCGCTATGCGACCTGATGCAGGCGGCCAGACATCGGCCCCAAGGCTTTGCCGATCCGGTCGCCGCGCTGGCAAGACTGCCCGAGGCGGCGCCCGACCTGCTGCTCACGGATCTGCGGATGCCGGGCATGGATGGCCTGGCGCTGTTGCAGGCCGTCAAGGCCTTGCCGATGGACCTGCCGGTGATCCTTCTGACCGGACATGGCGATGTCGGTCATGCGGTGCAGGCGATCCGCGCCGGGGCCGAGGATTTCCTGGAAAAGCCCTATGACGCGCACCATCTGGTCGCCGTGGTCGCCCGGGCGCTTGCTGCCCGCGCCACCCGTGCCGAGGTCGGGCGGCTCCAGCAGGCTCTGGCCGAGACCGCAGCGGCCACGATCCTTGGTCAAAGTCGCGCGCTGCGGGCCCTGCGCGACCGGATCGCCGCGCTGGCGCCCTTGAACGTCGATGTTCTTGTTACCGGCGAAACGGGCACGGGCAAGGAACTGGTGGCCCGCGCCCTGCATGCCGCCAGCCCCCGCGCCGACGGTCCCTTCGTCGCCGTCAACTGCGCCGCGCTGCCGGAAGCCATGTTCGAGACGCTCATGTTCGGCCATGCCGCAGGCGCCTTTGCCGGGGCAGGCGCCGCGCGGCCCGGAAAGATGGAGGCAGCACAGGGCGGGACGCTTCTTCTGGACGAGGTCGAGGCGATGCCAGCCCCCCTGCAGGCCAAGCTGCTGCGGGCCGTGCAGGAGCGCGCGGTCGAACGTCTGGGTGAGAACGGGCTGCGTCCGCTGGACATGCGGGTCATCGCCACCTCTAAGACAAGCCTGCGCGGGGCCGAGGGGTTTCGCCCCGACCTGTTCTTCCGCCTCGCCGGGGCCGAGATCACCACCCCGCCGCTGCGCGAGGCCGCCGAGGATATACCGCTGCTCTTCGGCCATTATGCCCAGCTTGCGGCCCGTCGCTATGGCCGCGCCGACCCGCGCATCGCCTGGCCCCTCCAGCAGATGCTGAAGCGACGGGTCTGGCCCGGCAACATGCGCGAGCTGAAGGCCGCGGCCGAGGCACATGCCCTGGGGCTGCTGGAGCTGCGGCCGGACGAGACCCCGGCCCTGCCCGACCAGAGCCTGGCCGACCGCGTTGCGGGGTTCGAGGCGCGTGAGATCGCGGCCACGCTTGACCGCCATCGCGGCAATACGCTGCGCGCAGCGGATAGCCTTGGGATTCCGCGGCGCACCCTGAACGACAAGATGCGCCGCTATGGGATCGTTTCGGGCAACTGACACGCGCCGGACCGGGCCGAACGCGGGGCCCGCCTTGGCCTGGTGTTCCGGCAGGATGGCAAGATCTGACCGCGACCCCCTCCCGATGGCCGTGAAAGCCTGCGACGATATCCCGGGACAGGGCGGATCGCGGGTCTATTCGTGCAATGCTCCGCGACGAAGGGGGCGTGGCGGCAGGTGCCGTGGGGTCTGTTCATGACCATGCCCGGCTCGGTCCAGCCATCCGACATTCGGTGAATCACCGCCAGCGTCCGTCCGATGGCGTGAAAGACCACCCCCCGCTGCGCGCCTTGCAGGGCCAGGGGCTGACCGCCCGCGCCAGGGGAGAGCCCTCCTCCCAGGACAGCAGGCTGGCGCGGCGGGTGCCCGTATGCAGAAAGCCGCCCCCCTCCAACGCCATCGGCACCGGCACCGGCACGCCGCCGCGGGCCAGCATCGCCATCCATGCCAGTTCCGAGGCCAGCGCCGCATCATCGTGATAGCCTGGCCGGTGCAGGCGCAATGCGTGCGGCCCGGCCGTCGTCTCGACCGGAAAGACCGCGTTTTCCCGGATCATCACCGGCACCGGTGCGCCGGTGATCTGCGGCCAGGCCCGGGCGGCGATTTCGGCAAGATCCAGCCGATCGGCACTCATCGGGCGGGCACTGCGGCCAGCACCTTGTCCAGCCGGTCCAGCAGCAGGTGGGCCTCGTCCCTGCCGAAGGGCATCGGCGGGCGTATCTTCAGGATATTGCTGTAAATGCCGTTGGTGCCCAGCAGCTCGCCCTCCTGCCGCATCGCATTCGCAAGATCGTCGGCCACCCCGGCATCCGGGGTCTTTGCCGCCCGGTCCGAGACGATCTCGACCCCGATGGCAAGGCCCGAGCCGCGGATGTGGCCCAGCACCTCATGCCGTTCGGCCAAGCGCGACAATCCGGCCCGCAGATAGGCGCCGGTCGCGGCCGCGCGGGCGGGCAGATCTTCGGATATCAGCACGTCCATCACCGCATTCGCCGCCACGCAAGAGGCGAGATTGCCGCCGAAGGTGTTGAAGCAGCGAAAGGCCCTACGGAAAGCCGTCATGATATCGGCCGAGCTGGCCAGCGCCGCCACCGGATGACCGTTGCCCATCGGTTTGCCCATGGTCACCGCATCGGGCGTGAAGCCCAGCCACTGATGGCCCCAGAAATGGCTGCCGATCCGGCCAAAGCCCGATTGCACCTCATCCGCGATCAGGATGCCGCCGTGTCGGCGCACCACCGCCGCGGCACCATCCATGAAGCCGGAGGCAAGGTCGGGAAACCCTTCGTTCACGAAGGCCTGGCACAGGATCATGGCGCCGACGCCGATCCCGCCTCATCCAGCGACCGGCAGGCGGCTTCGACCGCTTCGGCAAAAGCCGCAGCATGGCCAGGGCGCTTCTCGGGCCGGGACCGCTGCCCGCGCGCACGCCGCGCACGCTGACCGATCCCGACGAAATCCTTGAAGAATTGGCCAGAGTCCGCAGCCAGGGACATGCAATCAACGACCAGTAGCTCGAGACCGGGCTGCGTTCGATCGCGGTGCCGGTGATTGACGCGCGGGGCCGGGCTGCCAGCGCCGCGTCTGGTCGGCGCCCACCACAGTGATTGACAGAATTTTTCCGCTTGGCCACGATGCCGGAACCAAGCTCTCTAAAACGAACAGCGCAGCATTTTTCGCGCAAAGTAGGAGACGAGCCTGCAATGTTCCTGCGCCGTTCCAGCCTAGTGCCATATGTTCTGATGATCGCGATTGCTGCGGGCGGCAGCCTGCCCGGCGTTGCGGTGCGGGCACAGGATCGCGACACGCAGGACATGGAGACAGCTCTCCGACTGGCATCGCTTCTGCGCTCGGCCCGGTCGGTGATCGCGGCAAGCCAGGATCTGATCAACGACCCCAAGGCGGGTGACAAGGGGCTGACGGGGGATCATGTCCTTGCGCTTGCCACGGAAGCCTATCTGAAGGCGAATGGCACCGCGCCGCTTTACGATGGGCAGGATGCGACCGAGGCCCAGCTGATCGCCGCGCAGATGGAGGCGATCCGCAGGGTGATGACAGAGAACCAACCGACCATCAATGCCGAGGGGGTGGGCTTCAAGGGCTTTGTTCCTGCGGTTTTCGGGCGGCTGGTCAACGAAAGCTTCGCGGCGCTGGTCGGGGCAGAGGCGCGGGTCAAGGTTACGGCGCCGCGCGACCTAGTGCGTAACCGCAAGGCCCTGCCGGATGCCTGGGAAACCGAGGTGATCGAAAGCAACCTGATGTCGGCGGACTGGCCCAAGGGCCAAGTCTATGCTGAGTTGGGCGAGTTGGATGGCAAGCCTGCCTACCGCGTCCTGGTGCCGGAATATTACAGCACGGGCTGCCTGTCCTGCCACGGAGAGCCGGCGGGCGAGATCGACATCACCGGCTATCCCAAGGAAGGCGGGCGCGAGGGCGATCTGGGCGGGGTCATCAGCATCAGCATCTTCCGCTGACATGCGGGATCGGGCGCAGCAGAGCGGAACTGCGCCCCCCAGCCTTCCGGTGCGGGGATAGCGATGGCCCGGTATTCGATCCTGTTGCGCCTGGTCCTGCTGTCGGCTGTGTTGCTGGCCTTCCTCCTGGCCACCAACGCCTTTCTGTCTTCGCGCCTGTCGCGCAACGCCCAGGCCATTTCCGAGGGTGCGGCGGCGATCCAGACCCTGACGCGCGCCAATGCCGCCAGCACCCATTTCGGCGAGGTGAAATACTGGCTGTCCGACCTGTCCGTCAGCCTGCTGCTGCGCTCGGAACGCAATGCCCAGACCGCGCTGGCCGCGCTCCAGCAGGAACTGGACGCCCTTCAGGATATCGCGCCGGAACGGGTTGCCGTGATCCGGACCGAGGTTCAGGGCCTGTTCGAACAATCCATGCTTGCCGTCGACGCCTATACCAATGACCAGCGGGTCATCGGCAATTCGCTGGTCGCCAAGGGGCAGGAACATATCCGCCGGGTCGATGACGAACTGGGGGCGCTGGTCGCCGAGATGCAGGCGCAGGCGGTTGCGACCAGCGAGGCCGCCCATGCCGAAGCCGTCCGCGCCGTGCGGCTGTCGACGCTGATCGTCGTCGCGGCGGGCATCGTCGGGCTGCTGCTGACGCTGCTGGTTGTCGGTTCGATCACATCGCCATTGCGACAGTTGCTGCGGGCCATGGAAGAGATCACCGGCGGCAATCTTGCAGCCCGCCTGCCCAGGCCCGGCAATGACGAGATCGGCGCAATGAGCCGGACCCTGGGCCTGTTCCGCGACAGCCTGGCCGAACGCGAGCGGCTGGCATCCCTGCGCGAAGAGGCAGACCGCGAGGTGCTGCGCAGCAAGACCCAGCTCACCGAGGCGATCGAGGCGATCAGCGAGGGCTTCGCCCTGTTCGACGCCGATGACCGGCTGGTGATCTGCAACCAGCGGTACAAGGACATGTATGACCGGATCGGGCTGACCCTGGCGCCGGGGCTTACCTTCCGCGAGATCGCCACGCATGTCGCCCGGGCCGATATCGTCCTGGATGGCGATCCGGCGGGTTGGATTGACCGCCGGATGGCGCAGCATCTTCGGCCCGAGGGGCCGTTCGAGCAGCAGCGCAGCGACGGCAGCTGGATGAAGATCAGCGAAAGGCCGACCGAGGCCGGGGGCATCGTCGGCGTCTTTACCGACATCACCGAGATGAAGGACCGCGAAGCGAAATTACAGGAGCTGGTCGAGAGCCTTGCCGAGGCGAGGGACGTGGCCGAACGGGCGACCGTGGCGAAAAGCCAGTTCCTTGCGAACATGAGCCACGAGATCCGCACCCCGATGAACGGCGTGATCGGGATGAGCAACCTTCTGCTGGACACCGACCTGTCACCCGAACAGGCCGATTTCGCCCGCACCATCAATGAAAGCGCCGAAAGCCTGCTGACGGTGATCAACGACATCCTCGACTGGTCCAAGGTCGAGGCCGGAAAGCTGGAGCTGGAGCGTCTGCCGTTCCACCTGCGCGATTGCGTGGAGGGCGCGCTGGATCTTGTCGCGATGGCCGCGGCGCGCAAGGGGCTGGACCTCGCCTATTTCATCGAGCCGGAGGTGCCCGACACCATCGTCTCGGACGAGGGACGGCTGCGGCAAGTGCTGCTGAACCTGATCAACAACGCGGTGAAATTCACCGAGAAGGGCGAGGTCGTGCTGACCGTCGCACGCGACGGTGGCGAACCGGCGGAAGGGCAATGCCGGTTGCTTTTCACCATCCGCGACACCGGCATCGGCATTCCCAAGGACCGGCAGGCCGCCCTGTTCCAGTCCTTCACCCAGGCCGACGCGACGACAACCCGGCGTTTCGGCGGCACCGGCCTTGGTCTGGCGATCAGCCAGAAAATGGTCAGCCTCATGGGGGGGCGCATCTGGCTGGAAAGCACGGAAGGCAAGGGCGCATCCTTCCGTTTCACTCTTTCAGCCCCGGTGGGACCGCCGATCGGCACGTCCTCGCTACACGAGGCGCGGCCCGACCTTGAGGGCAAGCGGGTGCTGATCGTCGATGACAACGCGACCAACCGCAATCTCCTGTCGCGTCTGACCGCCAACTGGGCCATGCAGCCCCTTGACATGGAACGTCCCGCCGACGCGGCGGCACTGGCGGCTGGCACGCGGTTCGACGTGGCGATCCTTGACATGCACATGCCCGGCATGAACGGGGTCGAGCTTGCCCGGCAGTTGCGCAGCACCGAGGCCGGTCGCGACCTGCCGCTGATCCTGCTCAGCTCGCTGGGCCAGCCGGCCGACTACAGCCGGGCCGAACTGGAAGGGATCGGCTTTGCCGAAGTGCTGACCAAGCCGGTAAAGCCCTCGCCCCTGCTGAACGCGCTGGCCAGCCTTTTTGCCGGCCGCCCCATCCGTGTGATCGACCGGGTCCAGCGGAAGGCCCCAGAATTTGACGAAAGCCTGGCCACCAAGCTGCCGCTGCGCATCCTTCTGGCGGACGACAACCCGACCAATCAGAAGCTGGGCCGTTTGATCCTGAAACGGCTTGGCTATGCGTCGGACGTGGCCGGCAACGGGCTTGAGGTGCTGCAAGCGGTTGCGCGGCAACCCTATGATGTCGTTCTCATGGATATCGAGATGCCCGAGATGGACGGGTTGGAGGCGACGCGCCGCATCGTTGCCGATTTTCCCGATGGCGGCGGCCCGCGGATCATTGCCGTGACGGCGAATGCAATGGAGGGCGACCGCGAGAAATTCATCAAGGCGGGGATGAGCGGCTATGTCAGCAAGCCGATCCGCGTGGCCGATCTGGTCGAGGCGCTGATGGCCGACCGCGGCAAGTAGATGGAGGAATCGCGCATGTCACAGAATGAACAGGATCGGGCCTTCGACGCCCGGGCACTGGACAATCTGCTCGAGCTCATCGGTGGTGACCGGGATGCGCTGGTCGATCTGATCGACAGCTTTCTTGCCGAAGGTCCGGGCCTGATGGGCAGGATTGAAGCCGCCGCAAGCGATGACAATGCCGAAGCGCTGCGGCAGGCCGCGCATACGATGAAATCCAGCGCCGCCGATTTCGGGGCAATGGACCTGTCGCGCCTGTGCCAAACGCTGGAGGCCCTTGGCCGGTCGGGCAGCACCGAGGGGGCTGTGCATTTGTCACAGGAAGCTTCGGCTTCCTATCGGGCGGCTGCGGTAGCGTTGCAAGGGCTCAAGAACGGCTAGGACAAGGCCGAAGGGGTAGGGGGGAGAATGGAAAAGGCAAGAGGCCGCGTCCTTGTGGTCGACGATCACCAGCCGAACCGGCTGAAACTTGCGCTGGCGGTGAAGAACCTTGGACATGACGCCGAAAGCGTCGCAAGCGGCGAGGAGTGCCTTGCCACCCTGCGCGGCAGCGGTTTCGACATGGTTCTGCTGGACATCGTCATGCCTGGCATGGACGGCTTTCAGGTTCTGGCAGAGATCAAGCGCGACCCTGCCCTGCGCGACATTCCGGTGATCGTCATCTCGGCGCTGGACCAGATGGAGGATGCCGTGCGCGCCATCGAACTTGGCGCCGAGGACTTCCTGACGAAAAACGTCAATCCGGTGCTGTTGCGGGCGCGCGTGGGGGCCGGGCTGGAACGCAAGTGGCTGCGCAATCAGGAACTGGAATATCTTCGCCAGGTCGACCGCTTGGCCGCCGCGTCCGGCATCGTCGAAGGCAAGGATTTCGATCCCGCCCGCCTGGGTCTCGACGACATCGCCGCGCGCGGCGACCGACTGGGCAATCTTGCCCGGGTTTTCCTTGGCATGGCCGGAGAGGTCTACCGGCGCGAACAGAACCTGCGCAAGCAGATCAGCCTCCTGAAAGGCGGCTTTCTTCTGCTGCTGCTTGGTGCCTGCTGGGGGCTGATCCCCTCGCTGTCGCGGATCATCATGCTTGACGGGCTGAATCCGCTTGGCGTGGCCTTCTGGACCCTGGGGCTGAGTGCGACGATGATGCTCATCGTCTCTTTCGTGAGCGGGCGACTGCCGCAGACCGGGGGGCCGGCGATCCGGCGCTATCTGCTTCTGGGGCTTCTGGGCGGGGTGGTGCCGCAGCTGTTCTTGTTCTGGGTGGCGGCGCAGGTTCCCGCCATGATCATCGCGATCGTGCTGGCCGCCGAGAGCTTTCTGGTGTTCATCATGGCGGCGGTGCTGGGGCTTGAGGCCCCCAACCTCAAACGGTTCATCGGCCTCAGCTTCGGGCTGGCCTGCGTGGTGCTCATCATGGTGCCGGGCAGCGATGCCAGCGGCGTTTCGGGCTGGTTCTGGATCTTCGCCACGCTTGCCATTCCGGCCTGCTATGCCATCGAGGACATACTGGTCGCGGCACTGCCCGACGCAGATACCGATGTGCTTGGAACCACAACTGGCATCGTGGTTGCGGCGGCGGCCATCATGATGCCGATCACTATCCTGAGCGGATCGCTGATTTATCCGGCCGAGGCGGTGTCGACCTATGGCTTGCCGTTCCTTCTCATCGCCTGCCTCAGCGCGTTCAGCAATGTGCTGCTGATCTTCACGATCCGCACCACCGGCGCTGTCTTTGCCAGCCAGGCGGGCTATGCGATGACGGCCGGAGGCATTCTCTGGAGCGTCATTCTGCTGAACGAGTCGATGTCGGCTTGGATCTGGGCTGCCTTGGCCTGCCTGGTGTCAGGTCTCGTGCTGGTTATGCCCAAACAGGCCGTTGAACCGCAGCCGACGACGCCTGACTGAGCGACCGCAGACCGTCGGACGGTGACGAAAGCCACGGTCCCGCGCCCGCTGGTCGCCCGTCAACAGGGGATCGGGTCCGGGGGCCACAGCTTGCCGAAACGGCGCTGCCGCCCCATCGCCAAGCATCCGCAGGCCGGGCGGAATCCGGAATTACATCCTGACAACATGTGAAACACCGCCGGGCGGTTAACGGTTGCGGCAGGCGTCGCGGCCTTCCGCAATCTCGCATCCCGCGCGGCCTGATGCATCAACTTTTAAGCGCCCCTTCGACCTATTCGGATTAACCTCGCATCGCCGAGCAGAGGTGTTGCAGAGCTCCGTCCAGGTTGCGTATAAAGTTGTCAGGACGGCGAGGGCCATGCGGAAAATAGCAATCATCGCGGATGATCTTACCGGCGCGCTGGACGCGGCGGCGCCGTTCGCCGCCCGTGGCCTGAAAACTGTCGCAGTGGTCGATGACTCGCAGTTCAGCGAGACCCAGGCGCGCGGCGCCGATGTGCTGGCGATCAACACCGCCAGCCGCGAGATTTCGGCGGCAGAAGCGCGGGCGCGGGTCGCGCGCGTGCTGTCGCGGCTGCCTGCGGATTGCATCCTGTTCAAGAAGGTGGACTCGCGCCTGAAGGGGCCGATCGCCGAGGAGCTTTCGGCTTTCGCCGGGCGCAGCTTGCTGGTGGTGCCGGCGATTCCCGATTTCGGCCGTGTGGTCCGGGACGGAAAGGTCACCGGCTTCGGGGTTGACACGCCCCTTGATGTCGCCGGGCGGATCGGGGCCGCGGTGGGCAAGGCCCGGATTCCCGACATCGCGACGCAGGACGACATGGATCGCGCCATCGCGGCTTGCGCGCCGGGGACGGTCATTGTCGGGGCGCGCGGCGCAGCCTTGGCCCTGGCAAAGCGCATGGGTCCGGCGACAAGCGCCACACCGCGCGGGCTGGGTCGGCGGCTGGTCATGCTGATCGGCTCGCGCGATCCGATCACGCTGGCGCAGATCAGGCGGCTGGTACAGCATGTTCCGGGTGTCGTTCTTGATCAGGCCCCGTCGGGGGTCACCTCGGCCGCGCCCGGGATGGCCGCCGAGGCGCCCGCCGTCGTCGTGCAGGCCGTGCCGGGACCGGGCGCGCCGGATGCCGATACGGTCGCGCGCGCACTGGCGGCCAGCTATCGATCCCGATACGCTGCCCCTCGGGATGGCCTGCTGCTGTGCGGCGGGGCGACGGCGCAGACAGTGCTGGGAGAGTTGGGCATTACAAGTCTGGATGTCAGGGGAGAGATCATCGATGGGGTTCCGGCCTGCATCTCTGGCGGGATAACGATCCTCACCAAATCCGGCGGATTTGGCGACGAGGATGCGCTGGTCGAGGTTCTCTCGCGCTATCAGGTCACAGGGCGGCAGGAGCAGAAGGTGTGAGCGTCGAGGAGCAAGGCGGATACAAGAATCGGCTTGGCGATTTCGTGTTTGGCAAGATGCTGCGCGCGATCAAGTCCGGTGCCTATGCGGCCGGCGAGCGCCTGCCTTCGGAACACGAACTGGCCTTCGAGTTCCAGGTCTCGCGTCCCGTCGTGCGCGATGCCCTGCAACGGCTGCGCAGCCAGGGGCTGATCTATTCCCGCCGGGGGGCGGGCAGTTTCGTCCGCTCGGGCGGGCTGCGCGAGCCGCTGGGCTTCGGCCAGCTTGAGAACCTTTCGGACCTGCGCAAGTGTTACGAGTTTCGCCTGACGCTGGAACCGGAGGCGGCGGCAAGCGCGGCAACCCGCCATGGCGAGGCCGAACTGGCCGAAATCAAGGCGGCGCTCGATCTGTTGCGCGCGGCGACAGAACAGCAAAGGCACCGCGAAGACGCCGATTTCATGTTCCATCTGGCCATCGCCAAGGCGTCACGGAACCAGTATTTCGCCACCGCGATGTCCGCGCTTCAGGAACATATTGCAGTCGGGATGCAGTTCCACGGCATTTCGCTGCGGCTGACTTCGGGCGGGCTGGAGCACACATTCGCAGAGCATTCGGCGATTTTCGCCGCGATCCGCGATGGCGATCCGGTCAGGGCACGGCAGATGATGGCAACGCATCTGGAAGGATCGCGCGACCGGCTGTTCGAGGGCTATCAGCAGCCAGACGATCTGTCGCCCGAGCTGCCGCAACCGGTCGCTCAGGCATAGGCGGCGCGGTAAAGCCCAAGCACATCCTCGACCGTCATCGGGCAGGGATTGTTGTCCATCAGGCGACGGATCGCATGGGCCTCGGCGGCCCATTGCGGCAGATCGTCCGGCTGCGCGCCGTGGCGGCTGAGGCGCATCTCGACCCCAAGGCTTTCGCAGAATCTCCGCGCGACGGCCAGAACGTCCTGCGCGCCGGGCGCGGCCTTCAGCCCGAGGAGCGTCGTGATTTCAGCGGTTTTAGCGGGGGTCGCGGGCGTGTTGAAGGCCAGCACATGCGGGAAGATGATGGCATTCGCAAGCCCGTGCGGCAGCTTCAGCCGCGTGCCCAGCGGATAGGCCAGCGCATGACCGGCCGCTGTGTTGACCGGCCCAAGACAGATGCCGCCGTAATACGAGGCCAGCATCATCCCCGCCCGGGCTTCGGTATCATGGCCGTTCTCGACCGCGCGGCGCAGGTATTTCCCGACCAGCCCGATCCCCATGCGGGCGAAGCCGTCGATCATGTCATGCGCGCGCAGGCTGGTGAACGCCTCGACACAATGCGCCAGCGCGTCGATCCCGGTGGCCGCCGTCACCGCCGGCGGGACCGTATAGGTCAACACCGGATCGAGCACCGCGATATCCGCGATCATATGGCTGCTTTCGACCGCCAGCTTCGACAGCGTCGCCGGATCGGTCACCAGCGCGCGGATCCCGGCTTCGGAGCCGGTGCCGGCGGTCGTGGGCACCTGCGCCAGCGCGCTGTTGCGCCCCCGGACCCGGCCGGGCCCGACGACATCGGCAAAGGTCTGGTCGCCATCCCAGAGCACAGCCACCAGCTTTGCCACATCAAGCACCGACCCGCCGCCCAGCCCGACGACCAGATCCGGCCGCACCTTGCGGGCGGCTTCCAGCGCCCGCTCCAGCGCCGCGGTGTCCGGCTCGGGCGGGATGTCGGCGAAAAGGGTGATCTCGCCGCTCAGGCCCAGATTCGCCAGGAAGCCCTTGGTGTGCTCGGTCGCCAGCACGAAGATCCGCCGATGGTCCCTGGCCCATTCGCCCAGCCTGCCCGCGGCGCCTTCGCCGATTTCCAGCCGCCTGGGTTGATGCAGCGTTATCGCCCGCGCCATTCCATCCATTGTCCGCTCCCGGTCACGCATGACCTTTGTTGCTGTTGCTGCGATGCGAGCCGGTCGGGGTCACGCCCCCGCTTCGGTCGCTTCCAGATCCGCCATCCGCGCCCAGACCGCCGCAAGCTCGTCCTGGTCCAGCGCGACAAAGGGCGGCCGGACCCTGCTCCAGCCCATGTCATTCCGGCGGCGGGCCAGCATCGCCTTGACCGTCGGCAGTTGCACATAGGCGTTGGACAGGTCGCGCCAGAGGTTGATGCGCCCCTGCGCGGCCTCGACCGCCGCCGCCCGGTCGGCCTTGTTCCAGCCGTCAAAGACGATGCGCAGATGCCGTGCGATCAGGTTCGAGCTGGAGGTGATGCACCCCGCACCGCCCG
The DNA here is from genome assembly GCA_041916535.1 of Fuscovulum sp. Taxonomy (GTDB): domain Bacteria; phylum Pseudomonadota; class Alphaproteobacteria; order Rhodobacterales; family Rhodobacteraceae; genus Pseudogemmobacter. Next base: position 70,791 of record JAYRZG010000015.1, read on the forward strand.
CCCGCAGCAGGGGCAGCATGAAGGGGTCCGCCCCGGCAAGAACCGAAAAGCCGGGGAAGGCCGTGGCAAAGCCGGTGATGCTGTCGATCTTGCCCGAGCTGTCCTTGATGCCGACGACGATGCCGGGGAAAGCCTCGATCAGCCGGGCGACCAGGTCATGCGACAGCGGGACATTGGCGATGGGCGGGATGTGGTAAAGCACGACGCGCAGCCGGTCGCTGCCCACAGCCTCGATCACCCTGGCATAGGCCTGGAAAAGCCCCTCGTCCGACATGCCCTTGTAGTAGAAGGGCGGCAGCAGAACGACGCCTTTCGCCCCCAGATCAACCGCATGGCGCGTCAGCTCGACCGTGTCTGCAATGGCGCAGGTGCCGGTGCCGGGCAACAGCGTGCCCGCCGGAACGCCGGCCGCCACCGCGCCTTCAAGGATCGCCTTCCGTTCGCCGATGCCGAAGGAATTCGCCTCGCCGGTCGAACCCAGAAGCGCGATGCCGTGACAGCCCTCGTCGAGAAGCGCCTTGCAATGCGCGGCGAAAGGCCCATGCGCCGGGGCGCCGTCGGCGTCAATCGGCGTTGCGGCGGCGCAGAAGACGCCCGAGATCACATGGCTGCTCATCGTTTCTTCCCCGCGACCAGCCGCCGTGCATAGGCGATGGCGGCGTTCATGTTGACGTGATTGGCCTTGCCCGTGCCGGCGATGTCGAAGGCGGTGCCGTGATCGACCGACGTGCGGTCGATGGGCAGACCGACCGAGACATTGACGGCCGTGTCGAAGGCGACAAGCTTGATCGGGATATGGCCCTGATCGTGATACTGGGCGATGACCAGATCGAAGGCCCCGTTATAGGCGCGGTGATAGACCGTGTCGGCCGAGATCGGACCCTGAACGTCGATGCCCCTGGCCCGCGCCTGCCGGACGGCCGGGGCGATCTGGTCATCGTCCTCGGTGCCGAAAAGCCCGTTTTCGCCGCAATGCGGGTTGATGCCGGCAACCGCGATCCGGGGGGCGACAAAGCCGATCCGCTTCAGATGATCGTTCCCTGCGACGATGGTTTCCAGCACGCGCGCGGTTGTCGCCCGCGCGATGGCCTCGCTCAGCGCCACATGGGTCGAGACATGAATGACCTTCAGCCGATCCGAGGCCAGAAGCATGAAGGCCGATTTCGATCCGGTCAGCGACCGCAGCATTCCGGTATGGCCATCATAGTGATGCCCGGCGGCGTTCAGCGCCTCTTTGTTGATCGGGGCGGTGACGATGCAGCCGATCGTGCCCGCCTCGGCGGCGCGGATCGCCGCTTCGATGAAACGGAAGGCCGCATCGCCGGCCCGCGCGTCGAGCTTGCCCCAGGGCAGCGGCGCGCCCTCGATCGGCAGGTCGATGACCAGCGTCGCCAGGTCAAGATCGGCCCCAACCGCCGCGCGCGCCGCCTCAAGCGTCGGCAGGTTGCCGAACACGCGGGTCCTGGCGCGATCCTCGGCGCCCATTTCCGCAAGGGCCTTGATGGTGATCTCGGGGCCGACGCCGACCGGATCGCCCATCGTGATGCCGATGACGTCGCTCATTCCGAACCACCGCGATTGACCCAGTCCAGCGGAAGCCGCACATGCTTGATGGCGCGGCGGTGATAGGTGTAGGCCACATGCAGATCGCCGGACGGGTCCTGCACAAGATAGGGATAGCTCATTTCCTTGTTGCGCCCGTCTTCCGAGTTGTTCGACAGGCAGGTGCCCGGCCCGTCCTCGATCACGTGGCGGAGCGGAAAGCTCTTCCCGCCATCGGTTGACAGGCACAGCGTCATCGGTGCGCGCGGCACGCCCCAGATCGGGTTGATCCCGCCATCCGCATCGGGCCGGTCATCGGCGACGTCAAGTTCGTCATATAGCGACTTGCGCCTGTCCGGCGACCCGGCCGCCGACATCGGGTTGCAGACCATGGCCAGCCGCCCGTCGGCAAGCCGGATGACATTGATCGAGGAATTGTTGTTGGGCACGTCGGTCGCCACGGGCCCCGACCACGTCCGGCCACCGTCATGGCTTTCCGAACGACAGACGAAATCGGCCTGCCGCCGCCGGTAGAAGGCGGCCATGCGGCTGCCGCCCAGCGGCACGATGGTCATATGCACCGATCCGGTCGAATCGGGCACCTCGGTCACCGACCAGCTTGCGCCGGCATCGCGGCTGACGGCCAGCGCGGCGGTGTCATGGCTACCGGTCCAGCGCCGACCGGGGCGCGAGATGCAGCGGAAAAGCGGCATCATCCAGGCGCCATCGTCACGCAGCACGATCCGGCCGCGGATGAAACTGCCCAGCGGTACGTCAACCGTCCGCGCCGCGCCGGTCTGCATCTGCCCCCCGTCGATCAACAGCGGGCGCTGGCGCAGCAGGCATTCGTCCTGATTGCCATGCGGTTGCGCGGTGTTGAACAGATGGAGCGCCCCGTCCTGCGCAAAGATCACCGGGTTCTGTTCGGAACGGGCGGGATCGTCCGTCAGTTGCGATGCCGCGCTCCACACGCCGCCGTCAAGGATCGAGCCATAGATCGAAATGTCCGAAGCCCCCTCGATCCGCCCACCGAACCATGCGCAGACCAGACGTCCGTCGGGCAGGAAATCAAGAAATGCCGCATGGTTCTGAACCACAGGAGACGGCAGGAAGGCCACGGTTGCGCCACTGTGCCGGTCGAGCACCGGCCTTCCGTCCATCCGCGCAGCTATCTCGTCTGGTGTCATTTGCCCCCCGCAGGTCGGATCGGTTGCATTCGCCCACGAAGACACCCCTTCGAGGCATAAGTTGTCAAGTTGAAATTTTCCATCATGATGCCGATCATCAGTCATACTGCAGTATTAAATGACGATAATACAATTAGTTACACAAAAACCGAGCGCCGAGATTGTTCTATGAATTTTGCCGTGTTGACAACTTAACAGGATACCAACATAGTTTCCGCGACGAACCGGACAGCACTTTTGGGGGAAGGGTGCCCGCAGTTCGGGCGGGCAAATTGCGCCGGGGCCAGATGATGGCTCCGCGCGCCCGGCCATTCGGGCCGCGGTGGTGCAAGGCTTCACCACCCCGGTCGGCCGATTTCACGCTGCATCAACGGGAGGGAAGACATGAAGAGAAAACTGATGCTGATCGGCGCGGTGCTGGCGTTCTCCGCCGGGGCTGCGCTCGCTCAGGACAAGACCGACGTGACCATCGTCCTGAATGAAGAGGTCGATCTGATGGAGCCCTGCATGGCGACCCGCTCGAACATCGGGCGGGTCGTCTTGCAGAACATCAACGAGACCCTGACCGAGCTTGACGTGCGCGGCGACAAGGGGCTGATGCCACGCCTTGCGGAAAGCTGGGAACAGCTGGACGGCGGTGTGTGGCGCTTTCACCTGCGCAAGGGCGCGAAATTCTCGGATGGCAGCGACTTCGATTCCGCGGATGTCGAGCACACGCTGAAGCGGACTTTCTCGGAAAAGATCGTTTGCGAATCTGCCCGCTATTTCGCGGGCATGAACCTGACCTACAAGGTGGTCGATGCCAACACGATCGACATCAGCTCGGATCCTGCGCAGCCGATCCTGCCGCTGCTTCTGACCCTGATCCCCATCGTTCCCTCTGACACGCCCGAGGAATTCATCCGCAATCCGGTGGGAACCGGCCCCTATGCGCTGACCGAATGGAATGTCGGCGAGAACATCGTCCTGACCCGTCGCGACGATTACTGGGGCGAGAAGTCTGCGGTCAGCAAGGCGAATTATGTGGTCCGCGGCGATGCTGCGGTGCGGGCGGCGATGGTTGCCGCCGGCGAGGCCGATATCGCGCCGACCATCGCCGATATCGACGCCACCAATCCCGAGACCGATTTCGCCTATCCGAACTCGGGAACGCTTTACCTGCGGCTCGACCATTCCAAACCGCCGCTCGACGACATCCGGGTGCGCAAGGCGCTGAACATGGCGATCGACAAGCAGGCCTTCATCGGCACGCTGCTTCCGGCCGGCACGGTTGAAGCGGTCGCTATGGTGCCGCCGACGACGCTGGGCTGGAACGGCGACATCAAGCCGATTCCCTTCGACCTGGAAGGGGCGAAGAAACTGCTGGCTGAGGCCCGCGCAGATGGGGTCGATGTCGACCAGAAGATCGAACTGGTCGGGCGCCTGAACAACTATCCGAATTCGACCGAGGTGATGGAGGCGCTTCAGTCGATGCTGGCCGATGCAGGCCTGAACGTCGACCTGAAGATCTATGAGGTGGCCGAATTCGAGAAGCTTTACTCCAAGCCTTTCCCCGAGGATCGCGCCCCGCAGCTGGTTGCCGCGATGCACGACAACTCGCGGGGCGATCCGGTATTCTCGATGTATTACAAGTATCACACCGAGGGCACCCAGTCGGGCATTTCGAACCCGAAGGTCGACGAGGCGATTGCCGCAGCGACGGCCGCTTCCGGGAAAGAGCGCGAAAAGCTGTGGTCCGACCTGTTCGCCTATCTCTATGAGGATCAGGTCAATGACGTGATGCTGTTCCACATGGTCGGCATCGCCCGCGTGGCCACGCGGCTGAACTGGCGCCCGACCATCGCGACCAACTCCAGCCTCCAGCTCTCGGAAATCGGGTTCAACTAGCCGGCCCGCTGGAAATCACCGGTGGATGGGCTGACCATCCACCGGCCCACGCCAAGAATCGGATCGCGTCATGTACCGCTTGCTCAAGGATCGCACGATCGCGAGTTTCGTTTCGCTCGTCGGTCTGATCGTCATGGTCTTCTTCCTGTCGCGCCTGACCGGCGATCCGACCAATCTTTTCCTGCCGATCGACGCCTCGCAGGAAATGCGCGACCAGTTCCGGCGCCTGCACGGTTTGGACCAGCCTCTGTTCAACCAGTTCCTGAACTATGTCGGCGATGTGCTGCGGCTTGATTTCGGAGACTCGGTCCGGCGGGCGCAGCCTGCGCTTGATGTCGTGCTGCCCGCCTTCCTTTGGACGCTGCAACTTGCCGTCATCACGATGGTGCTGGTCATGGGCTGCGCCGTGCTTGTCGGCTCGCTTGCCGCCTTCCGGGTCGGCGGCTTCTTCGACCGGCTTGCGTCCTTCGTGTCGCTGATCGGGGCTTCGGCGCCCGATTTCTGGATCGCCATCGTGGTGATCGTGATTTTCTCGGTCAATCTTGGCTGGTTGCCGACCTCGGGCACCGGGTCGGTTGCCCATTGGCTCCTGCCGATTGCCGTGCTTTTCGTGCGCCCCTTCGGGCTTCTGGTGCAGGTTGTGCGCGGCTCGATGATCACCGCGCTTTCATCGGCCTATGTGAAAACCGCCCGGGCCAAGGGTGTGAAGAACCTGCCGCTGATCTTCGTGCACACACTGCGCAACGCGATGCTGCCGGTCATCACGGTGATGGGCGACCAGGCCGCCGCCCTGCTGAACGGCGCGGTCGTGGTCGAGTCGATCTTCGGCTTTCCGGGCGTCGGCAAGTTGATGATCGACTCGATCCTGCAACGCGATTTCAATGTCGTCCTCGCGGCGATCATGGTCACCGCCATTGCGATATTCGTGATGAACCTGTTGATCGACATCGCCTATTCGCTGCTCGACCCGCGCATCAGGTACTAGAGATGACCCAGACCGATCCTTCCCAGACCGGAACCGCCGCCCGTCAGGCTTCGCCCGTCAGGCGCGTGTGCGGGATGCTCTGGCGCGACAAGCCGGCCTTCCTTGCGGTGGTCTTTCTGCTGGTCATGGTGGTGTGCGCAGTGGCGGGCCCCCACTTCCTGTCGGATGTCGCCGGGTCGCAGAATCTGCGCGGCCGGAACGCGCCGCCCTTCTCGATGGAAAAGGGATGGCTCTACCTTCTCGGGGCGGATTCGCTCGGTCGGCCGCTTCTGGCGCGGATCGTCGTGGCGGCCCGCAACACGCTGATGATCGCCAGCGGCGCCGTGATCCTATCGATGCTGATCGGCACGACGCTTGGGCTGATCGCGGGCTATTCCTCGCGCCGGGTCAGCCAGGTGATCATGCGGCTGGCCGACGTGATCATGAGCTTTCCCTCGCTGCTGCTGGCGGTGATCGTGCTCTACATGCTGCCACCCTCGGTCTTCAATCTGGTGATCGTTCTGTCGATCACCCGCATCCCCGTCTACTTGCGCACGACCCGGGCCGAGGTGCTGGAAATCCGCGAGCGGATGTTCATTCAGGCCGCCAAGGTGATGGGGGCGTCAAACCTGCGCATCATCTTCCGCCATATCCTGCCCGTCGTCGCGCCGACGATCCTGACCATCGCCACGCTCGACTTCGCCTTCGTGATGCTGGCGGAAAGCTCGCTGTCCTTCCTTGGCATCGGCATCCAGCCGCCCGAGATCACCTGGGGCCTGATGGTCAGCCAGGGACGACCCTATCTGACCACCGCCTGGTGGCTGGCCTTCTGGCCGGGTCTGGCGATCATCCTGACGACTCTCTCGCTCAATCTTCTGTCGAACTGGATGCGGATCGCCCTGGATCCGGTGCAGCGCTGGCGGCTGGAAAAGCGCGCCAAGACCGCGAAGGAGGCACGCGTTGTCTAAGCATCTGCTCGAGATCCGGAACCTGTCGGTGCGGTTCCACAGCGCCGGCAAGGTGGTCGAGGCGGTCCGCAATGTCTCGTGGCATCTGGATCGGGGCGAGACGCTGGCGATTCTGGGCGAAAGCGGTTCGGGGAAATCGGTCTCGGCCGCGGCGGTGATGAACCTGATCGATTGTCCGCCCGGCGAAATCTGGGCAGGCGAGGCGCTCTTCGACGGCATGGACCTGCTGAAGATCTCGGCCGAGGAACACCGGCGGCTGAACGGCAAGCGGATCGCGATGATCTTTCAGGACCCGCTCAGCCATCTGAATCCGGTCTATACCGCCGGCTGGCAGATCATGGAGATGATGACCGCACATGGCCGTCCGGCCGAAGCGGCGCGGGCGCGGGCGCTTGAACTGTTGAAACGGGTGGGCATCCCCAACCCCGAAGCATCCCTGAACAAATATCCGCATGAATTCTCGGGCGGTCAGCGCCAGCGGCTGATGATCGCCATGGCGCTGATGCTCAAACCCGACATCCTCATCGCGGACGAGCCGACCACCGCGCTTGATGTGACCGTGCAGGCCGAGGTTCTGGCCCTGCTGAAAGAGCTTCAGCAGGAAACCGGCATGGGGCTTTTGCTGATCACCCATGATCTGGGCGTGGTGGCCGATATCGCCGACCGGGTGGTGGTGATGAACGGCGGCCAGGTGGTCGAGACCGGGACCGTGCGCGAGGTCTATTACAATGCCAGGCATCCCTATACCCGCAAGCTGATTGCAGCCGCGCCGGGCAAGGGGGCGCTGAGATCCGCCCCGACCCAGGCCCCGCCCCTGCTTGAGGCGCGCAATATCCGCAAGACCTACGGCGATTTCGATGCCCTGAAAGGTGCCAGCTTCACGCTGTACAAGGGGCAGGCCATCGCCATCGTGGGCGAAAGCGGCTCGGGAAAATCGACGCTGGCCAAGACGATCCTGCTTCTGGAACAGCCCACGGGCGGCGCGGCGCTCTGGCACGGGCGCAACCTTTTCACCCTGCCGCCGGGCGAGTTGTTCAAGCTCAGGCGCCAGATGCAGATGGTGTTCCAGGACCCGACGCAGTCTCTCAATCCGCGCATGTCGGTGTTTCAGCTGATTTCCGAGGCATGGGTCATTCATGACGGAATCGTGCCGAAAGCCAGGTGGCGCGAAAGGGTGGGCGAATTGCTGATGCAGGTCGGGCTTCTGCCCGAACATGCCGACCGCTATCCGCACCAGTTCTCGGGCGGGCAGCGCCAGCGGATCGCCATTGCCCGCGCGCTCGCGCTTGAGCCCGAGATGATCGTCTGCGACGAGGCGGTTTCGGCGCTGGACGTGTCGATCCAGGCCCAGGTGATCGAGCTTCTGGGCAAGCTGCGCGACGAACTGGGCATCGCCTTTCTTTTCATCGCCCACGACCTGCCGCTGTGCAGGGATTTCGCCGACCATGTCATCGTGATGAAGGATGGCGAGATCGTCGAGGCCGGCACGACGGCGCAGATCTTCAACACCCCTGAGAAAGCCTATACCCAGCGCCTGCTGGCGGCGGGGCTGGATCCCGACCCAGACGTGCAGGCCACCCGCCGCGCGGCCCGCCTTGCCGGAGGGAAAGCATGATCGAACGCACGGCCCTTGTCACCGGCGCAAGCTCGGGGATCGGCGCCGCCATTGCCGCGCGCCTGCTGGAAAGCGGCTGGTCGGTCGTCGGGCTCAGCCGCTCGGCCCCCGTCGCGCATCCGCAGCTGCGCCATGTTGCGGTGGATATCGCCGATGCCAAGACCTTTGGCGAAGTGATCGCCGGGCAGGAAGATCTGCAAGCCGTGGTCCATGCCGCGGGCGTTCTGCGGGTCGGCAATGTCGGCAATCTTGATCTCGAAAACGGCCGCCAGATGTGGCGGCTGCATGTCGAGGCCGCGACCCAGCTGATCGACCGTTTCGGCCCGACCCTGCCCGAAGGCGGGCGGATCGTGTTGATCGGCAGCCGCACCGCCCAGGGGTCGGCCGGGCGCGCGCAATATGCGGCCAGCAAGGCGGCACTGCGCGGGCTGGCCCGTTCCGCCGCGATCGAACTGGCGCCGCGCCGGGTTGCGGTCAACCTGGTCTCGCCCGGCGCGACCGATACGCCCATGCTGCGGGATCCCGACCGGGCGTCTGTGGCGCCGAAAATGCCGCCGATGGGACGACTGCTCACGCCTGGCGAGGTGGCGGGAACCGTCGCCTTCCTGCTGGGGCCGGACGCCGCCAGCATCACCGGGCAGGAGATCGTGCTCTGTGGTGGCGGATCGCTTTGAGATGAGGGCCGCGGTGACGGGCAGGCTAGAGGGCAAGATCGCCTGTGTGACGGGCGGCGCGCGCGGGCTGGGGGCGGCCATCGTGCGCCGTCTGGCTGCCGATGGCGCCACGGTGGTGGTCGCCGATGTGCTGGAAGCCGAGGGCGCGCTGCTGGCCGCCGAGCTGCCCAGCGTGATCTTCCTGCGCCATGATGTCACGGCCGAGACCGACTGGCAGACGCTGACCGACCGGATCGGCACAGGGTTCGGCCGGCTCGACATTCTGGTCAACAACGCGGCGATCATCATCCGCAAGCGGCTGTGCGAGCAAAGCCTTGCCGAATGGGACCGTGCCTTTGCAATCAATGTCGCCGGTGTCTTTCTGGGCATGAAATACTGCCGTCCGCTGCTGGCGCGGTCGGGCAGCGGCGCCATCGTCAATGTCTCATCCACCGCCGGCCTGGTGGCGCATCTCGACCCCTCCTACACCGCCTCGAAATGGGCGGTGCGCGGCCTGACGAAATCGGCTGCGCTGGAGCTGATCGGCGATGGTATACGGGTGAACTCGGTCCATCCTTCGACCATCGCGACCCCGCTGACCGCAGCCGCCCCCGCCGGGCATCTCGAGGCCAACCGCCACGCCATCCCGATGGGTCGCGAGGCCCAGCCAGAGGAGATCGCCAGCATCGTGTCCTTCCTTGCCTCGTCCGAGTCATCCTATATGACCGGCAGCGAGGTCACCGCCGACGGCGGCATGACGACCGCAGGCGTCGCGCATATGCGCGCCGCATTCCAGAAACAATTCCAGGGCGGCGATCAGGCGAAGGCGCCAGAGTGAGCGACTGCGGACTGCCGAACCAGAACGGAATGGCAGGCGGGCCGGGTCAGACGTAATAGGGCGAGCGGGTCAAAAGCTCGTTTCGATCCGGGCCGATGATCAGGATATCCTCGACAAAGGCGGAACCCACACCCTCGCTGGCAAGAAAGGCCTCGACCCCGAAGACCATATTCTCGCGCACCACGTCATCGGGTTGCGACATCACGGTGGAAATGCGCGGCTGTTCGAAGGACAGGCCGATACCATGGCCGAAGAAGGGGAAGTTCTTCATCAAGGGCGAGATTTCGCCGCCAAACGCCTGGGTCATGCGGTCGCCTTCGCCCGCCACATCCAGAAGCCGTATGCCGGGCCGCATCAGAGCCGACAGCCGCTGCACGATCTTGACCGTCGCGTCGATCAGCCGGTGCTGGTTTGCGCTGGCCCGGCCCACAACCGCCGTGCGGCCGGGATCAAGGTAATAGCCCTGAAAATAGGCGGCATGAACCGCGCCCCGCACCATGTCGCCCGCACGCGGCGTGTCGGCCGAAGATCCGGTCAGCGGAAACCGATAGTCATGGCCCATCGTATCGCCATGATTGGTGCCGATCGCCTGCGGCCGACCGCCGCGGCGCACCACAACCCGCGCCGCCTCGCCCGCCGCCTCGCGCTCGCTCATGCCGCCCAGAAGACCCTGCATCAGCGTATCCATCGCGTCGGTAGCCGCCTCTCCGGCGATCCGATAGGCATCAAGCTCGCGCGGGCTTTTGATCATCCGTGCCCGGCGCACAAGATCGTCGCAGACGACCCAATCGATGCCTGGCGTCTCGGCCACGAGTTGCTGCCAGTATTTGACAGGCACGAACTGGCTGCCGCAAAAGGCCACCTTGCCCTGCACGCGCTGCGCGATCAGCGCCCTGCCGATACTGACGAAAGGATGGTTGTCGCAGACCACGTCCTCGACCACGACCAGATCCGCGCGCGGTTCCGGCTCGTCGATATGAAGCTGCGGCGCATGCCCCTGCCGCAGGATCACGCCCGAGAAGGACCGCGCCGACCAGATCAGGGAATCCGTGCCGCCGCTGACCGAATAGTGGTTGGACAGGTACAGGATATCGCCGCAATTGTCGGTCGTGCCGCCACCCCGGCCAAAGACCACCGCGGTTTCGAAACCCTGCGCCTGCATGAGGGCCAGAACGCGCGTCCAGCGATCCTGATATTCGTCCATCGGGAAATAGCGCAGCATCATTCGGTCTTTCGATCTATCAAGGGAAGCGGTCAGTCAAAGGCGGGTGACCCGGGCCACCCGCCCGCTTTCATGTCTTTGCGACAATCACTTCATGATCGTGCGGATCGGCTCTTTCGGTGCCGGATCAAAGCCGATGATGTCGGTCGTCAGCTTGGCATAGGTGCCGTCGGCGATCATCTCGGCCAGCGCCTTGTTCACTGCGGCGGTCAGGTTCGGTTTGCCCATCTTGATGGCAAAGCCCTTCTGGATCTGGCTGACGGGTTCTTCAACCAGCTTCAGCGGCAGGTTTGAGGCCTTGATCGCATAGGCCGCGGCAATGGCATCGGTGATGATCGCATCCACGTTGCCATTGGTCAGGTCCTGCATCGCATCGGATTCAGCCTTGTAGACCTTGACTTCCGCACCCAGCTCCTCGGCGATCTTCGACCAGTTCGAGGCGACCAGCGCCCCCACGGTGCGGCCCTTCACATCGGCGGGTTTGGTGATGTCGCTGTCGTCGCGCACGACGATCCGACCGCCCGATTCCAGCCAGCCATCGGCGAAAGTCACTTTCTCTTGCCGCTCCGCCGTGATGTCCATCGCGTCGCTGATGATGTCATACTGATCCGCTTCCAGGCCGATCAACACGGATTCCCACTTCACCAGAACGGGCTTGTATTCCAGACCAAGACGGCTGGCGATTTCCTTCATAACGCGGATTTCCAGCCCATCCAGTTCTCCGTCCGGGGCCCGCATAGAGAAAGGCGGATAGGTGCCCTCGGTCGCCACGCTCAACTCGCCGGGGACCAGAAGCTCCAGCTCGCCCTCCGCCACGGCGGCAGTTGCGAAAGCCATCGAAAGGGCAGTAACGGCGCCAAGCGCCAGGGTTTTCAGGTTCATGTTCTTTCCTCGCTGTAGGGGGTTTTCGCTTTTGTCTTTGACCGCGCATCGCGCCGTTCCTCGGCCAGAATGGCCAGAAGCTCGGCCATGACGGTGGCCCCGAGCAGGGCGGTAATCTGGCCCGGGCCGTCATAGAGAGGGTTCAGTTCCACAACATCGGCGCCGACAAGCCGCAGGCCTTGCAGCGTTCGGAGCAGGCCCAGCGTCTCGCGCGCGCTGGGGCCGCCGCATTCCGGCGTCTCGACACCGGGCGCATAGGCCGGGTCGACGAAATCCAGATCGAAGCTCAGATAGGCCGCATGGCCGCCCGCTCTCTCCGCGATCTTGGCAGCCACGGCGGGAAAGCCCATCACAAACATCTCGTCACAAGTGATGACATGGAAGCCCAGGTCGACCGACTGGCTGACATCCGTCGGTTGGAACAGCGACCCGCGCAGCCCGACCTGGATCGAGCGCGCCGGATCGACGATCCCTTCTTCCACCGCGCGGCGGAACATGGTGCCCGCGCTGTAGCGTTTACCGTCGAAATAGCTGTCCCAGGTGTCGGAATGACTGTCGAAATGCACCAGCGCCAGGGGCCCGTGCCTTGCGGCCACCGCACGCAGCCCCGCCAGCGACACCGAATGGTCGCCGCCGATGCTGAAGGGCACGACCCCCGCCCCGACCACCGCCGCCAAGGCGTGCTCCAGCTGCGTCAGGCTTTCGATCTCATAACCCGGTACGACATTTGCATCGCCCGCATCCGCGACGCGCAGCTCCTCGAAGATGTTGATCCCGCCACGATAGGGATTGATCGGCCGCAGCATCACCGACATGGCGCGCAGCGCATTCGGCGCAAAGCGCGCGCCTGTGCGATAGGGCGCGCCGGAATCCGACGGCAGGCCGATGATGGCGGCGTCCAGATCCTCAAGCCGTGTCGCCATGGCCAGCCGCATGAAGCTGGGCAGACCGACAAAGCGCGGGGTCGACAGGCTGTCCGTGGGCAGAAGCGACATCAGCTCAGCCTCCCGTAGCGCCGCTCCAGCCAGCTGGCGAGCTGGGTCAGTACCGTGGTCAACACCAGATAGATCACCGCCACAGCGATGTAGAAGTCAAAGGGCCGGAAGGTGGCCGAGATCAGGGTCTGGGCATAGAGCGTAAGTTCCACCACCGTGATCGTGGACAGCAGCGAGGTGTTCTTCAGGGTCGAGATCGCCTCGTTCGTCACGGCGGGCAGGATGATGCGGAAAACCTGCGGCAGAATGATGCTCTGCATGGTCTGTCGGCTGCTGAACCCCAGTGCCAGCGACGATTCCATCTGCCCCTTCGGTATGGCCTGCAGGCCGGCCCGAATGATCTCGGCGACATAGGCGCCACTGTTGATCCCCAAAGCCAGAACGCCCGCCGTGTAGGGCGACAGGCGGATGCCAAGCTGCGGCATGCCGAAATAGATGATGAAGATCTGGATCAGCGCGGGTGTGCCGCGAATGAACCAGATGTAAAAGTTCGCCAATCCCCGCACCGGCGCAAGGGCCGAGCGCTGTGCCAGCGCCGCCGCAAGGCCGCAGACCCAGCTCACCAGGATCGTGAGAACGGTGATCCAGAGCACGGCCCAGGACGCCTTGAGGAAACCCGGCCCATAGACCGCCACATCCGACCAGAACTGGGTCATAGCGAGCCCTCCGAAGCGGTGGCGCCTTTGGCCAGATCGTCATGCAGAATGCGATGCAGGAATTGCCGCAACCGTGGGCTGTCAGGGTCCGACAACAACTTGCCCGGCAGTCCTTGTTCCGCAATCACCCCGTTCTCGAAGAACAGAACCCGGCTCGATACGTCGCGCGCAAAGGAAATCTCATGGGTGACCAGCAGCATGGTCATCCCCTCATTGGCCAGCGAGGCCATCAGCGTCAGGACCTCATGCACCAGCTCAGGGTCCAGGGCTGAGGTCACCTCGTCAAAAAGCATCAGCTTTGGCTTCATTGCCAGCGCACGGGCGATGGCGACGCGCTGCTGCTGGCCGCCCGACAGTTTCGCCGGATAGCTGTCGCGCTTTTCGTAAAGCCCGATCCGCGCAAGCAGCGCCTCGGCCACCTCGACGGCTTCGGCACGCGGACGACCCAGCACCTTGACCGGGGCATGGATGACGTTCTGAAGCACGGTCAGATGGGGCCAAAGATTATAGCTCTGGAACACCATCCCGATTTGGGCGCGCATGGCCTGAAGCTGCTTGCGCGTCGGGTGGCCCGGCGCGCCCGCCTTGAAATCGAAGCGGAAGTCCTGGAACTCCATCGTGCCGCCATCGGCCGGTTCGATCGCATTGATCGAGCGCAGGAAGGTGCTTTTTCCCGAGCCGCTGGCTCCGATGATCGACACGACCTCGCCTGCGGTCACATCAAGGTCAATGCCTTTCAGAACCTGCAGGGTGCCAAAGCTTTTCTCGATGCCGCGCAGTCGCAAAAGCGGATTTTGGACCATGTTCATCACGTTTCTTCCCGATCGATCACGCTGTAGGCGACATCACGCGGCGTGCAGCCCGCACCATTGATCGGTGTGATGTCCTGCGGACAGGCCGACAGGACCACGATCACATCCATCTCGGCCCGCAGCGTCACGCTATCACCTGGCTTGCTGGTCGGCGGCACGCGGCTCACCCGGCCCTCGGCATCAATCGGAACATTCATAAACAGGTTCAGCGATGCAGGCGTGAACGGCAGCCTGATCCCCAGCCGCCCGATCGCTTCGTGGAAATTGCCGGTGCAGCTGCGATGCGGCCCTTTATGGCCCAGCTCGGCATAGATCTCGGAATTGCAGGGGCAAAGCTGCGTGTCATGGCGACCGGGCGACGTGTCCTGGACCAGCGTCGCCAGCGGGCGACGGTGGATGCTGACGATCCGGTCACCCTCACCCAGGTAGATTTGGCTGTTTGCCGACCGGGTGTGCTCCATCGCACCGTAGTCCAGCGGGTCAGCGGCCGAGAGAACCCAGGTGTCGACGACCTGGGTTCCGTGCGTATTGGTCACGCGGAGCGATTGCCCCTGCCGCAGCGGTACGGCGATGCCCTGCGAGGCGGTGAGCACTTGGTTTTCTTGCGTCAAGCTTCGTCCAGTTCTGACTTTGGGGGGTCAGCCCGGCCCGTGGACCCTCGGCGCATCGCCCCTGCATTCAGCAAGACATCAGCGGCGGCGTGGTCGGAAGGTGATTTCAGTATACCAACAGAATTCCCAAATATGATACGTTAATTTTGCCTAAACCATGGGCCGTTCCCGACCTGAACGACCACAAATGCAGCGCCGATCGAGCCCGGCCGAGCCCGCATCCTCGCAAATCGGCCGCCTCGTCGTCCTGCGGAGGTCAGCACCGAATCAGGCGGCTTCCAGGAAAAGTTCTATTTCATGGCGCCGTAGAACATGGCTGGGACCGAAGCCTTCGCCCCGTCCGCCATTCGGCGCCAGGTCGCCCGTGCCCCCCTCGCTGTCGCGGCGCGACGAAACCCTCCTGTCTTGGCAAGTCCAGCAGAATCGCGCCGCAGGGGTATGTCACCAGCATCTGCGTTGACCGGCAAAGTCGCTGGTCATCTGCCGTCAGGCGGCGAATGCCGCACACTGCGCAAATCGGCAGAGTCCCAGCATCCTCCGGCCCTTGCGGATCGCGTTTGCCGCCCCTCCTGCTGCACGGCAAGACGGTCGGCCAGGGCGCTGGCGCCAGCGAGCCCACAAAACTGGCACAGTGCCCCGGGCCGCACCGTGGCTGGCAATTTCCTGCCATTCGATGTAATCGACAAAGCCTCTGGCAGGACCGTGCATGGGGATCCGTATGAAACCCGAACTCATTGCCCTTGCCCGCCGGTCGCTCATCCTGGCCTCGGCGCCGGACAACGTGGCCTGCACCGTTCTGGAAAGCGCCCGGTTGCGCAGTTTCGCGCGCGGCGAGACGATCTTCCTGCAGGGCGAACGGGCCAGCGCGATCTACATCGTCGCCGAAGGCTGGGTGAAACTCTACCGCATCGCGCCCTCGGGGGCCGAGGCGGTGGTTGGGGTCTTCACCAAGGGCTCAAGCTTCGGCGAGGCGGTGGCCTTCCGGCACGACACCTATCCCGTGGCCGCCGAGGCGGTAACCGATTGCGCCCTGATCCGCATCGAGGCCGACGCCTTCCTGCGCCAGATCCGCGAGAACCCCGAGGTCGCGATCTCGATCCTGTCCGCCACCTTCGTCCACCTGCATGGCCTGGTGGCCCAGGTCGAGGCGCTGAAGGCGCAGACCGGGGCGCAGCGGGTGGCCGAGTTCCTGCTTGAACTGGCCCCCTGCCCCGACGGCGCCTGCGAGGTGACGCTGCCCTATGACAAGGTGCTGATCGCGGGGCGGCTGGGAATGAAGCCGGAAAGCCTGAGCCGGGCCTTCGCGAGGCTGAAAGACCACGGCGTGACGATCAAGCAGAACACCGCGCAGATCGACGATGTGGCGACGCTGCGTGACTATGTCGAGAAAGACCCGGCGCTGGCCTGGTCGAAGGGGGGCTGATGACCGACCGGCTGGCACGGGCACTTGCCCTGATCGACGCGGCCAATGCCGCCGACCCGAAGGGCGAGGCGCTGGTCTATGGCCAGCGAATGAGCGCGGAACTGGCGCGGCTGTTTCCGGCCGCCTCCGAAGTCCTGCAGGTTGCGGCGCGGGGGCAGCATGTGGAACGCTGGCTCTTGCCAAGGGGTGACTATCCCGAGGGCAAGGCGGGTTACCTGGACTGGCGGCGTGAGCAGGGGCGGCGGCATGCCGCGCGGGTCGCGGGGATCATGATCGAGGCGGGGTTCCCAGGGGCAGACGGCGAACGGGTGGGCGTGCTGCTGCGCAAGGAGGGGATCAAACGCGACCCCGAGGTGCAGGCATTGGAGGACGTGATCTGCTTTGTCTTCCTGAAGTGGTATTTCTCCCCCTTCGCGGCGGACAGGGGTGCGGAGCAGACGCTGGACATCGTGCGAAAGACCGCCCGGAAAATGTCGGCGGAAGGTCGGGCGCGGGTGCTGGCCGAGTTTGACCTGCCCGAACCGCTGGCCGGGGCGTTCCGGGCCGGGTGAGGCTTTGTGCACGATAGACATTTTCTGATTTCGCCGCTTTTACGGATACTTGCTCGTGGGCGTTTGCCGAAAGTTATTCCGTCACGCCGCCAGCGCCAACCCAGCGAAAGCAAGGATCAGCAGCGCCAGGCCCAGGTCGAAGCCACGCAGCCAGCCGGGGGCGCTGGCAAGTCCGAGGTAGTCGCGCAGGATCACATGCGCCTTGAGACCCGCGAGCATCAGGATCGGCAGCGCCAGCGCCGCACCGGCAAGACCCGAGGCCGCCATCGCGGTGGAGGCGGCGGACAACGCCAGAAGCAGGACCCAGGCTTTGGTCACGCGGCTCATAGCAGGTAGACCACGGGAAAGAGCAGCACCCAGACCAGATCGACCATGTGCCAGAAGGCGGCCCCCGTCTCGACCGCGCGGGGCGTGGCAAGCCAGCCGACCAGCGCCAGAAGCACCATCCCCGCCAGCACATGCGCGGCATGAAAGCCGGTCAGCAGATAGCTGAAGGTGAAGAAGGCATGGGTCTCGGTACCGATGCCCTGCGCCCAGAGATCGGCATATTCACTGCCCTTCAGGATCAGGAACACCACGCCGAAGCCGATGGCCGCGGCAAGAAGCAGGCGCAGGCGGCGGGCCTGCCCCGCCCCGGCGGCGCCGCAGGCCAGTGCGGCAAGCCAGCCGGAGGTGACAAGGACCAGCGTGTTCGCGGCGGCACCCGTGCGGTGAAGGTGCGACTGGGCTTCGGCAAATCCTGCCGGGTCCGTAAGGCGGACCGCAAGGAAAGCCAGAAGCCCCGCGCCGAAGACGGCGAGTTCCGACAGGATCAGGATCCACATCATCAGTTCACCGGGTAGCCGGTTCGTCTCATGGCCACCCGCCGGGGGCGTTTCGCCCGCCAGCCTCCCTGAGGGTATTGTCGGGACAGAAAATTGCCGTTCGGGGGCACTCATGCGGTCACAAGCTGCCGGTAGATCTGCGGCAGCGCCTGGGTCAGCTTTTCGGGATGCGGGATCAGGGCAAAGGCGCCTTGGCCGAACAGGCGGGGGAACCAGCTTTTGCCATCACGGTCTACGGTAATGCCGAAGACCGAGTGACCGGCGCGGCGGGCTTCGAGAATGGCCATCCGGCTGTCCTCGATCCCGTGGCGGCCTTCGTAATGGTCAAGGTCGTTCGGCTTGCCGTCGGTGATTACCAGCAGGAGCCGCCGCTTGCGGGCCTCCTTGCTCAGCAGCGCCGAGACATGCCGGATCGCGGCACCAAGCCGGGTGTAGTGGCCGGGCCTCAGGGCGGCGATGCGGCTTTCCACCGCTTCCGCCATCGGCTCGGCAAAGCGTTTCACCTCCTGCACGAAGACGCGGTTGCGCTTCAGCGAAGAGAAGGAATGGATCGCGAAGCTGTCGCCACAGGCGTCAAGGCCCCAAGAGAGGGCCGCCAGCGCCTCGCGTTCGATGTCGATCACCGAGCGCCCGTCATGCCCATGGCCGGGGATCGCGCTTTCGGTGGAGCGGCTGACGTCCAAGAGGATCGACACCGCCAGATCGCGGCGTTCCGGGCGGGTTTGCCGCCAGACACGATCCGTCCCCTCGCCAGTGCACAGAAAATCGACCCGCGCGCGCACCGCCCGTTCGGTGTCAAGCACGTCACCATCCGGGAAGCCAGGCATCGAGACGAGGCTGGGACGCAGGGCCACGAACTGGCGGCGGACGGCACGGATACGCGCGGCGGCGCGCGGGTCGGCCCGAAATGTCGGCGTTGCTTCGCTGGCGTCCGCCCGGGAATGAAGCACCCGGGCGTGGGAGGAGAGGTAGCTGGCGCTGCGGACGTCCCATTCGGGATAGGTGAACTGGCCCGAAATCTGCTCGCGGTCCACGTCTTCGGGGGCGAGGTCGAGGTGCAGTTTCAGGCGGGTGGCGGGGGCCTTGGCGACTTGGGCGAGGCCGATCTCCTCCTGATCGTCGGCCGCCTTCTTCGCGGTGTCCTCGTCGTCATCCTCGACCCGGCGGTTGAGGTTGAGGAATTCGGTCATCGACAGGATGGCTTCGAACTTGTGCAGGATGAAGCTGTCATTGCGGTCGGCCTGGTCGGATTTGCGGCGCCGAGCCTTATGGGCGGTCTTTTCCTCGGATTCCTCGGGCGGGCCTTCGGTGGCGCGGGCTTCGACGCCGGTCGTCTCGGAGCGCGAGAGAAGGCGCAGGTCGGGCCAGAGCGTGACCGGGCGGAACGGGCGATAGCCGCGCGGGGCCTTCGCGGGCAGGGGCGGAAGGGTGACGTCTGCCCCAAGCGCGGCCCGGATGCGCGCCTCTATGGCAGCTTCAACGGGGGGAAGGCTTGGCGTGCGGCGGAAGAGCAGCGTCGCCTCGCAGAGATCGGCGTGCAGCTTGCGATAGCCGGGGGCAAGACGAAGCGCGGCTTCGGTCATCCGGCCTGCGCGGGCGATGGCGGCCAGATCGGCTTGCAACGGGTCTTGCGCGTCGGTCGCGGTCTCATTGCCAAGCGCAACGGCGGCGACCGCAAGCCAGAGATAGAGCGCGGCATTGGCACGGCGGTCGGGGAAGGCCGCCAGGCCTTCCGGCAGGCGCAGCGTGGCGCCATCGAAGCTGGCGCGCGGCGCGGCCTCGGCCCATGTGCCAAGACGGCGCAGCAGGGACAGCCGGTGGTGCGAGGTTTCCTGCGCCACCGGCTTGATCTCCACCGCCGGGTCGCCGCCCAGGCCGCGGAAAAGGACTGCCAGCCGTCCGGCCACTTCGGAAAGCGACACACGGGCTCCTTCGTGGATGGGGTCGCCATCCAGACGGCTGGCAAAGGCGTGCCACAGTTTCCCGACAGACTCCTCGGGTTCCCATGGCTCGAACTCGATCCGTGACATTGCCGGCCTCACCCGAAAACGGCAGTCACAAGATCGCGGAGCCCGGCCTTCACATCCGGGTCGTCGGTCAGCGGTTCGATCATCGCCGCGCGGATGGCGCGGTCGATGGGCATGCCCCCCTGGATGAGGCTGGCGCAATAGACGACGAGGCGGGTTGAGACGCCTTCCTCAAGGTCCTGGCCCTTCATCGCACGGAGTTTGTTGGCGAGGCGCACGAGGGGTTGCACCTGCGCCTCGGGCAGGCCGGATTCGCGGGCGACGACGGGGATTTCGTGTTCGGGTTTAGGGAAGGTGAAATGCAGGGCCACGAAACGCTGGCGGGTGGAGGGTTTCAGCGTCTTCAGGATGTTCTGGTAGCCGGGGTTGTAGCTGGCAACGAGAAGGAAATCGGGATGCGCCTCCAGTTCCTCGCCGGTGCGGTCGATCGGCAGGATGCGGCGGTCGTCGGTCAGCGGGTGGAGGACGACGGTCACGTCCTTGCGGGCCTCGACCACCTCGTCGAGATAGCAGATCGCCCCCTCGCGGACAGCGCGGGTCAGGGGACCGTCGACCCAGATCGTCTCGCCGCCTTTCAGGAGCCAGCGGCCGATCAGGTCGGCGGCGGACAGGTCGTCATGGCAGGCGACGGTGTAGAGCGGGCGGCCCAGTTTCGCGGCCATATGGGTGACGAAGCGGGTCTTGCCGCAGCCGGTGGGGCCTTTCAGAAGGACCGGCAAGCGGTGGGCCGCGGCGGCCTGGAAAACCTGAACCTCATCGCCTTGCGGGAGGTAGAAGGGGGCTGTCGCGCCCCCCCCAATTTCATGGGCCGTCTTCCTGTGGGAGCCGTCCATGTCCATCACTCCGCCGCGACGTGATCGGGGTCGTGCTCCAGCCGATCGCTTTCCAGCGGGCCGGGGGTCACGATCTCGCGCCGCGGAAAGGCGATGGCGTAGATGAACAGCACCGCGCCCAGGACCACCGCAGCTCCGGCGCCGAAACGCATGGCGTAGAAGATCCAGAGCTGGTCCTGCACATCCATGTAGGCCTCGCCATTGACGCGCTGGAGATGGGTCTGCAGCGCACCGGCGAAGGTCAGGACCACGGTCATGAACACCACGCCCGAGGACATCAGCCAGAACGAGGCCATGTTCAGGACCTGGTTGTAGGGGTCACGTCCGCGCAGATGCGGCATGGCATAGCTGATGATCGCAAGATTGAGGCAGACATAGGCGCCGTAGAAGGCAAGGTGGCCGTGCGCGGCGGTGATCTGCGTGCCGTGGGTGTAGTAGTTCACCCCGTGCAGCGTGTGCAGGAAGCCCCAGACGCCCGCGCCGAAGAAGGCCAGCGTCGCACAGCCGAGCGACCACAGGAGCGCCGCCTTGTTCGGATGGTCGCGGCGGCCTTTCCAGACCATGACGAAGGCGAAGCTCATCATCGCGAAGAAGGGAACCACTTCCAGGCTCGAGAAGATCGAGCCGATCCACTGCCAGTATCCCGGCGTGCCGATCCAGAAATAGTGGTGGCCGGTTCCGAGGATGCCCGAGAACAGCGCCAGGGCGGCGATGACGTAGAGCCACTTTTCAACGACCTCGCGGTCCACGCCCGTCAGCTTGAGCATCAGGAAGGCAAGGATCGAGGCCATCACCAGTTCCCAGGTCCCTTCGACCCAGAGATGGACGATGTACCACCAGTACATCTTGTCGAGCGCCAGATTGTCAGGGTTGACGAAAGCGAAGAGGAACAGCAGCGCCAGCGCCCAGAGGCCCAGAAGCAGGATATTGGTGATCGCGGTCTTCTTGCCCGCCAGCACGGTCATCGAGATGTTGTAGAGAAAGATCAGCGCGGCGACGACGATGCCGACCTTGACCCAGCGCGGCTGTTCGATGAACTCGCGGCCCTCGTTGCCAAGAAGCCAGTTGCCATCAAAGAGGTTGAAAAGATAGGTCACCACGACCCCGGCGGTGCCGAGGACGAAGATCGCCAGTTGCAGCCAGGCGAGCTTGGTCGAGTGGATCTCGCGCTCGGATTCCTCGGGGATCAGGTAATAGGCCGCCCCGAAGAAGCCCAGCAGCAGCCAGACGATCAGGCTGTTGGTATGCAGCATCCGGCCGATATTGAACGGGATCAGGCCGGACAGGAAATTCGGATCCACATAGATCCAGCCCAGGAAAAGGCCCATGGTCACCTGCACGGCGAACAGGGCAAGAGCGACGGCGAAGTAGCCGAGCGCGATTTTCTGCGATTGGTATTTCATGGCGTTGTCTCCTCAGCCCGCATCGTTCGGCGGCCAGTCCTGCGCCTTGATGGTGTTCACCCAGAGCAGGAAGTCGGCGAGGTTCTGGTACTCTTCGTCGGTCAGGCCGAAGTTCGGCATCTGGCGGCGGCCCTCCACACCCGACGGCATCGCATCCATCCAGCCTTTCAGCGCGTCGAAGGCAGCCTGATGGTCGCCGGGTTCGACACCCCAGCGGGTCATGACGTTGGCAAGTTCCGGGGCGAAATAGGCGCCCTCGCCCAGAATCGTGTGGCAGTTGATGCAGGCGTGCTTCTCCCACAGAAGCTTGCCCGCCGCGACGCTTTCGGTCAGCGTGGCTTTTTCGGTCGAGGTGTTGACGATGTAGTAGTGCGAGTGGACCGTAAGGCCCACGAATATCAGGATGAAGAACAATGACCCGCCGTAGAAGATGTTCCGGGCCATGCTCTTGGTCATGACTTCGCGCATGGCGGAATCCTTCCCGGAGCGTTTCAGGTAACGCGGGTGTGACCGTTTGGGCGGCAGAGGGCCTTAACAAAAGTCAATCGACGGGGTGCGACAATCCGGCAGCGCGCAACGGACGGGACCGGGGCCAGAATCCTTCGAAGGATTTTGCAGATCTTTTCCAAAAGATCTGGTCAGGCCAGCGCTTCGAGCCGCGATCCCGGAAATCCCGCCAGAGCGCTTTCCATCGCGGGTCGGTCCATCAGGCAAAAGGCGGTGGAAAGGGCGTCGGCGATCGCGGCGCGGGGCGCGCTGACGCTGACGGTCTGCCACAAGGGCGGCTGGCCTTGCGGCCCCAGAATGTGCGGCTGGCCGTTCACCAGCGTGCCGCGCGGCGAGGACGTGGCAAGCGCGCGGTTCGCCAGCCGGGTTTCGGCCAGCGGCGCGTCGTCGGGGCCGACAATCACGACTGGCCAGCCGCCATCACCCAGGGCGGCAAGTTCGCCCATGTCGACCAGCGCCTCGGTGAAGCCCTGCGCGCGGAGCAGGGCGGCGATCCGGTCGGCGGCCCAGCCCTGGGCGATGCCGTTCAGCGTCAGGGCCTGCCCGGGGTCGAGGCGGATTTCCTCGGGCGTCAGGCGGATGCGGTCCCAGCCGATCAGGTGGCGGGCGGCTTCGGTGTGGGTGCCGTTGGCAAGGGCCAGCCACAGGGGCTGCACGGTCGGGTCGAACGCCCCGCCGGTCGCGGCGTGGACCTGACCGGCAAGGGTCAGAATGTCCAGCAGATCGGGCGCGGGCCAGGCGAGATGCCCGTCGCGGTTCAGCCGGGTCAGCGCCGAATCGCGGTGCAGCGAGGCAAGGCTCTCGATCCGGGCGATCTCCGCCCCGACCCGGGCGAAGGTCTGGCGCGCATGGTGCGGGTCGGCCCCGAGGAGGCGGAGCGAGAGGCTGGTGCCAAGGCCGGTGCCATCCCATACCGTGACCGTTTCGGCATGGCCGGGCAGGGGCGCAATCGCGGCGGCAGTGAGGCACAGGAAGCGGCGGCGGTTCATGTCGGGGCGGCCTTTGCAGGGCTGCGCTTGGCACGGGGACCCCAGAACACCGGCCAGAGCGCGGCGGTGAAAAGGCCGAAGGCCAGCAGCCAGAGCGCCCCGGCGGTCAGCACGGCGGGGGTCGCAAACGACGGGATCTCGGCCCCGAGGCAGCGGATCAGCGCGGCTAGCGGGATCAGCGCATAGGCCAGTGCCACGGGGCGCGGGGCGATGAGCGCGCGCCCGGTATGACCCAGCGTGGCGCGCGACATGATGGCCAGCGTCATCCCGCCGACCCCGCCGATGCCCAGTAGATGCAGGGCGGCGATGTCGGAGGCGAAGCCAAGGTCCGCAAGGCCAAGGGTCAGGAAGCCGAGCGCGTTCAGCGCATAGGACAGGTGCAGCGTCCAGAGGATCGGCTTGTCTTTCGTCCAGAGCCCGCGCCAAAGGGCAACCCGGAGGAGGCCCGCAACCCCCGCGCTCAGGGCGAAGGGGGCGAGCCAGGTCTCGGACACGCCCAAGAGGTAGCCGAGCGGCTGGGTCAGGGCGGCGGCGATGGCAAGGGCAGCCAGCGGCATCGGGTTCCGGGGCAGGCGGTCCTCGCGCCCCGACTGGACCATGGCGTTGCGGGTGAAGCCGGGGGTGACGCGGCCGCCCAGCACCATGACCATCGCGCCCAACGTCAAAAGCCCGGCGCGCAGGCCCGCCCAGGCGGTGTCGGCGGTCAGGCCCAACCATTCCAGATGCACCATCAGGTTGGCGATCCAGTAAGCAGTGAGGATCGCCAGGATGATCATCTGCTGCGGCTTCGGGCGTTTTATCAGCTGCGTCATCAGGTTCGCGGCCAGAACGGGGACGAAGGCGAGGTCCAGCACGGCCACCAGTGCGGAAGGCAGGGCGCCCGAGGTCCAGACGGCAATCCTGCCCGCCAGCCAAAGGCCCGCGACCACCGCGATGAAGCGGTGCGGCGCGGATTTCGCACCGGTCCAGCTTGGGACGGCGGTCATGAGGAACCCGGCAAGCGCCGCAGAGCCATAGCCGAAGATCATCTCATGCGCGTGCCACAGATGCGGTGGCGCGGCCGTGGGCAGGTCCAGAACGCCGCCAAAGGCCTGGACGATCTGATAGCCCTCCCAGACCCCCATCGAGAACAGCGCGAACAGGCCCGCGGCCAGGAAGAACACGCGGAAACCATCGCCGAATAGGCGTTTAAGGGCGGTCATGGGGCGGCTCCTTCCGCGCGGGCGCGGCGTTTCAGGACGGGGCATTGTGAATTATCGTTCATGATCACCTGGCAGCGCAGGCAAAGGACACATTCGTTGGCGTTGATCCGCCCGATCGCGTCAATGGCGCCGACGGTGCATTTCGTCTCGCACAGCCGGCATTCGCGGCCACATTGCGGGCGGCGCTTCAGCCAGTCGAAGATCTTCAGCTTGGCCGGGATCGCGAGGCCCGCACCAAGGGGGCAGAGGTAGCGGCAGTAGAAACGCTCGACGAAAAGCCCGGCGGTCAGGAGGGTGGCGACGAAAAGGAGAAAGGGCCAGGCGCGCAGGAAGCGGAGGCTGATGGCGGTCTTGAAGGGCTCGGCTTCGGCAAGGATCAGGGCGTCGCGCATCGAGTAGAACGACAGCGCCAAGATACCCATGAACAGGGTGTATTTGATGACCCAGAGCCGTTCATGCAGCGCCTGCGGCACGACGAGTTGCCGGACGCCAAGTTTCTGGGCGGCGGCGTTGGTCAGTTCCTGCAAGGCGCCGAACGGGCAAAGCCAGCCGCAATAGACCCCCCTGCCCCAGAACAGCATCCCCAGCGCAGTGAAGCCCCAGAGGATGAAGATCACCGGCTCGATCAGGAACGTCTCCCAATGGAAGCCAGTGAGGAGGGAATGGACGAAAGCGACCACCTGCACAACGGAAAGCTGCCCGTTCAGGCCCATGCCGAGGACGAGGAAGGTCGAGGCGAGGAAGGAAAGCCGCCCGATACGCCAAAGACGGGGACGACGGGTGATCCATTCCTGCGCGAAGAGGATCAGGGTAAGGACCGTCAGCATCAGCCCCACAATGGCGACCTGCGGGCGCTTCGACTCCCAGGCCTGTTTCCACAGCGGCTCGGGGTCCAGTGGCGGCGCAAGGCGGAAAGCCTCCGGCAGGGTGTAGGGCAGTGCCACCGTCATCGCCACCTCACCCGTGGTGGCGGGGCGGGTGGCGCGGATCTCGACCGTCAGGGGCTTGGTCGGGTCGATCTCGGGCGGCAGGGCGAAAAGGCTGATCTCCTTCATCTTCGGCGCGTCGGCGATGTCCAGCGCCTTCAGCATCTGGTAGCGATCGTCAGTCGGCTGCCAGCGGGTGGCGCCTTGCACCACGGTCACCCGGTCGAAGACCCCGGTCTTCTTCCAATCGGTCCCCCGGTGCGACTGCACGCCCTGGCTCATCACGATCAACACTGACCCGCCCGCACCAAGGTTGCCCACCGCCCGGGTGAAAACCTGCTGGCCGAGGAGGTTTTGCCCGAGGGTTGGCGTGTCGATCACCCCGGTCCAGAGATGCAGGAAGTCGCCCTCGCCCGGCTCGACCGGCACCTTGGCCCCGGCCAGCGCCGCGGCAGCCTCGGTCATCGTCACCCGGACCTCGGTCAGCGCCCCCATCGTCAGCAACTGATCCCACCCGGCCGGCGCATAGGACAGCCGGTCCACCCCGCCCTCGGCGCTGATCAGCCCGCGCCCGATGGCGAGCGTGCGGGCCGTGCGCAGGATGCCGTCGCGGATCACCCCCGTCGACACGGTGGCGCGGCTGATCACTGGCGGCAGCGCACTGGTGTCGGGGGTGGACGCGGCAAGGTCGAAGCCCTTGAACCCCGCGACATAGGCCGAAATATCTGTGTCGGAAATGCCCAGCGTCAGCACGGGTTCATTGTGCCGCACCAGAAGCGCGCCCGCGATCCGAGCCTCCGGCGACACCGCCACCAGCACGTCCAGCGGCCGCCCGGAATAGCCGACCGACCCGGCAATTTCCCAGGTCGAGCCGATCTCGGCCACGACGCGGCCATCCTTGGTGACCGTCCAGCCCGGCACGCCCGCGTCGATGCGCTGCACCTGCACCGGCGCGGCGATCTCCAGCAATGCCGCCGCCTGTTCGGCTGTGGGCGCCGTGACCGACAGGGTGTCATCGACGATCAGCCCTTCGGCCCGCGCCAAGGGTTCGGACAGCAGCAAAGCTAGGACGGCGGCGAGAACGGCGCGCATGCGAGGGGCCTTTTCCAGTGCCCGGACCCTGCGGCGACAGGCCCTGCCGCGCCTTAACAAAAGTCAAGGTAACGGGGCCGTGACTGGCACAGGGTCCGCGCAGCCTCACCAGCTGAACGGAGAGATTCCCATGACCACCCGAGCAAGACCCGCCAGGACGTTGTTGCTGGGCACGGCTGCCTTGTTCCTGGGGCTGGCCGCGCCTGTGATCGCGGAAGACAAGCCCAAGGACCATACCGACGGACCCGCCGCTGCCTATGAACCCTCGATGACCACGCTGGGTCAGATCAAGGTGGAAATCCCTGGCTTCAAACCCGACGACCCGGTGATGACCCCCGAGGAGTTCCAGAAGGCGGCCACGCTCTATTTCGAGCGCTGTGCGGGCTGTCATGGCGTGTTGCGCAAGGGGGCGACGGGGAAACCACTGACCACCGACATCACCCGCGAGAACGGCTATGACTACCTGCACAGCTTCATCACCTACGGCTCGCCCGCGGGTATGCCGAATTGGGGCACCTCGGGCCAGATGAGCGAAGAAGAGGTGGGCATGATGGCCCGCTATCTGCTTCTCGAACCGCCGCAACCGCCGGAATGGGGCATGCCGGAGATGATGGCCTCGTGGAAGGTCGTCGTGAAGCCCGAGGACCGGCCGAAAGAGAAGCTGAACGACATCGACATCGACAACCTGATGTCGGTCACCCTGCGCGATGCCGGGCAAGTGGCCCTGATCGACGGCGGCACTTATGAGATCCGGGCGGTGATCGACACCGGCTATGCGGTGCATATCAGCCGCATCTCGGCCTCGGGTCGCTATCTCTTCGTGATCGGCCGCGACGGTCTGGTCAACATGATCGACCTCTGGATGAAGGAACCGGCGACGGTTGCCTCAATCAAGATCGGCATCGAGGCGCGGTCGGTCGAGACCTCGAAATTCGAGGGCTGGGAAGACAAACTGGCCATCGCCGGGGCCTACTGGCCGCCGCAGTTCGTGATCATGGACGGCGAGACGCTGGAGCCGAAGAAGATCGTCGCCACCCGCGGCATGATCTACGACGAGCAGACCTACCATCCGGAACCCCGCGTGGCCTCGATCCTGTCGTCGCATTTCAAGCCCGAGTTCATCGTGAACGTTAAGGAGACGGGCAAGATCATGTTCGTCGACTACACCGACCTGAAGAACCTGAAGATGACCGAAATCGAGGCCGAGCGCTTCCTGCATGATGGCGGCTTCGACAGCACCAAGCGCTATTTCATGGTGGCAGCGAACCAGCGCGGCAAGATCGCCGTGGTCGACACCAAGGAAGACAAGCTGACGGCCTTGGTGGAAACCGGCGGTCAGACCCCGCATCCCGGGCGCGGCGCGAACTTCACCCATCCGGTCTATGGGCCGGTCTGGGCGACCTCGCACCTGGGCGACGAAAGCGTGGCGCTGATCGGGACCGACCCGGAAGGACACCCCGACCAGGCCTGGAAGGTGGTGGACAGCTTCTACGCCCTTGGCGGCGGATCGCTCTTCATCAAGACCCACCCGAACTCGACCCATCTCTACGTCGATGCCACCCTGAACCCGGATGCCGAAACCTCGGGTTCGGTGGCGGTGTTCGACATCGCGAAGATGGGCGGCGATGCGAATGTGGACCCGGAATTCACCACCCTTCCCATCGCGGAATGGGCGGGGATCGCGGAAGGCCAGCCGCGCGTGGTGCAGCCCGAGTTCAACAAGGAAGGCACCGAGGTCTGGTTCTCTGTCTGGAACGGCAAGGATCAGGAATCGGCCATCGTCGTCGTCGATGACAAGACGCTGGAGCTGAAGAAGGTGATCAAGGACAAGCGCCTGATCACCCCGACCGGCAAATTCAACGTGTTGAACACCAAGGACGACGTCTACTGAGGCGTTCCCTTGCCCCTGTGGCCGATCAAGGCCCGCAGGGGCAGCCTGGCGGGGGTGTGCATTCCCTTCACCCCCGCCCTTTTCTCCAAAGCCATCGGAAGCCGACAGCCATGAAAGACCACAACCGCGCGTTCCTTCCGGGTTCGGTCCACCTTGTCGGTGCGGGCCCGGGCGACCCCGACCTGCTAACGCTGAAGGCCCTGCGGTTGATCCAGACGGCGGATGTGGTGGTGCATGACCGTTTGGTCTCGCCCGAGATCATGGCGCTGGTACCCCCCGGCATCCGGCGGATCGACGTCGGCAAGCTGCCGAAATTCCACAAGGTTCCGCAAGAGGCGATCAATGCCCTTCTGGTCGACCTGGCCCGCGAAGGACTGGTCGTGGCGCGCCTGAAGGGCGGCGATCCCTTGATCTTCGGGCGCGGCTCGGAAGAGGCCGAGGCCTGCCGCGCCGCCGGTGTCGCCGTGAGCTACACTCCCGGCATCACCTCGGCGCAAGGGGCAGCCGCCTCGACCGGGGTGCCACTGACCCACCGGGGCCTGGCGACCGGCGTGCGCTATGTCACCGGCCACCGGGCGAAGGATGCGGTCCTCGACCTCGACTGGGCCTCGCTGGCGTCGGAAGACACCACGCTGGTCGTCTACATGGGCGCGGGCAACATCGCCGAGATCGCGCTGCAACTGATGCGGCATGGGCTGGCCCCGGCCCTGCCGGTGCTGGCGGTCAGCGCCGCGACGACCCCGCGCGAAACCCGGCTTCTGTCGACTTTGGGCCAGATCGGCACCGATGTCGCCAAGGCCCAGCCGGAAGCGCCGGTCCTGTTTGTCGTCGGCCGGGTCGCCGGGATGTATGCCGGGATCGCAGAACTGGACGCCGCCCTCTGCGAGGGGGCCGGGATGGCCGCCTATGCGTAGCCTTGCGATCCTTCTGGTCCTGTCATTTCCCGCCGCTGCCGACGTCGCCCCCAGCCGCGCGACGAAACTGGAGCACATGGTCCTGCAGGACTGCGGCTCCTGCCACGGATTGACCCGAAAGGGCGGGCTGGGCCGCCCCTTGACCGAAGACGCCCTCGCCCAAGCCGACCGCGAGGGCCTTGCGCTGATCATTCTCGACGGTGTGCCCGGCACCGCCATGCCGCCCTGGCGCCCGCTTCTGACCGAAGCCGAGGCGCTGTGGATCGCCGATTACTTGAAAGGGGAAACCCCATGACACGCCTGGCCCTTCTCGTCGCCTTCCTCGCCACCCCGCTCTGGGCCGGCGACGACCTGACCGCCACCGGCGACCTTGGCCTTGTCATCGAACGGGCGACCGGAAGCCTCGTCCTTGTCGACCGCTCCGACCGTGCCGCCGTCGGGCGGATTGAGGGGCTGGGCGACCTTTCCCACGCCTCGCTCACCTATTCTCCGGACGAACGCTTCGCTTATGTCTTCGGGCGTGACGGCGGGCTGACCAAGATCGACATCCTGACCCGGACGATCGTCGCGCGCACGGTGCAGGCCGGGAATTCCATCGGCGGGGCGATTTCCGACGACGGCAAGCTGGTCGCCGTGTCGAATTATGAACCCGGCGGGGTCAAGGTCTTCGACGCGGACACGATGGCGCTGGTCGCCGACATCCCCGCTGCGGGCAAGACCATCGGTCTGGTCGACGTGCCCGGCCGCCGCTTCGCCTGGGCGGTCTGGGACACGGGCGAGGTCTTCCTGGGTGATTTCTCAGGCGCCGAGCCGAAGGTCGCCATGATCGGCAGTGCCGGGAAGAACCCGTTTGACGCGGTCCTCACCGACGACGCCCACACCTATCTGGTCGGCCTCTTCGGCGAGAAGGGCGTCACCGCCTTCGACCTGTGGGACGCCAATCCCACGCCGCAGAAGTTCCTTGCCGACTATGGCCGCGACGGTGAGGACATGCCGGTCTACAAGATGCCCCACCTGCAAAGCTGGGCCTTCACCGAGGGGCAATATGCCCTGCCCGCCGTGGGACGGCACGAAATCCTCTGGGTCGACCGCGACAGCCAGGCGACGCTGGCCACCACCCCGGTGCATGGCCAGCCCGTCTTTATCATCGCCCAGCCCGCCAGCCCCTATGTCTGGGTAAACTTCGCCACGCCCCTGAACGACACCGTGCAGGTCGTCGACAGCCGCAGCCACGAGGTCGTCGCCACCCTGACCCCCGGCAAGGCCATCCTGCACATGGAATTCGCCCCGCGCGGGGCCGAGGTCTGGATCAGCTCGCGCGATGACAACAAGGTGCTGATCTACGACACGCGCACCCGCGAGAAGCTGGGCGAGATCGCCGCCGAAGCGCCCTCGGGCATCTTCTTCACCGCCCGCGCGCATCAGACCGGGCTCTGAGATGGACCGGATCGACCCTACCGACCTCGCCTTGCTCGACGGGTTCCAGCGCGACCTGCCGCTGGTGGCCCGCCCCTTCGCCGCCATCGGCGACGCCCTTGGCCTGAGCGAAACCGAGGTCATCGACCGCCTCGCCCGGTTGCAAGGCACGGGCCGCATCACCCGCGTCGGCGGCACGGTCCGGCCAAACACTGCCGGGGCCTCCACCCTTGCAGCGCTTGCCGTGCCCGAGGACCGGATCGAGACGGTCGCCGCCATCGTCGGCGCCGAGCCCGGCGTCAACCATTCCTACCAGCGCGAGGCCGACTGGAACCTGTGGTTCGTGGCGACCGAGCCCGATGCCGCTGCCCTTGCCGCGATGCTGGCAAGGATCAAGGCCGCGAGCGGCCTACCCCTTCTCGACCTCCGTCTCGTCCGACCTTTCAATATCGACCTCGGTTTCCCGCTGCGGGGGGACAAGGTCGCGATGCCGGGCAAGCGCCGGGTGGAAACCGCCGTGCTGCGCGCCGATGACAGCCCGCTGCTGCATGCCCTCAGCGCGGGTCTGCACCTGACTCCGCGGCCCTTTGCCAGCCTTGCCCTGCGACTGGGCCGCGCCGAGAGCGCGGTCATCGCCCGCATCGGGATGCTGCTGGTCGCGGGCATCCTGACCCGGCTGGGCGTGATCGTCCGCCACCGTGCGCTTGGCTTCACCGCGAACGCCATGGTGGTCTGGGATGTGCCGGAAACCGCGACCTGCGCCGCCGGTCAGGCGCTGGCCGCGCTGCCCGGCGTGACCCTGGCCTATGAACGCCGCCCCGTCGCCGGGGTCTGGCCCTATCGCCTCTACTGCATGATCCATGCCCGCTCCCGCGCCGAAGCCGGCGAGGTTCTGGCCCGTGCCCGCACGCTGCCCGAACTGGCAGGGATCGACCATCGTGTCCTGTTCTCGACCCGCTGCTTCAAGCAGGCCGGGGCCCGTCTGTCGGAAGCCGCCTGATGCGCACCACCCTGCCACCCGAAGCGCTTGACGCCACCGACCGCCTGCTGATCAACCGGCTGCAAGACGGCCTGCCGCTGGCGCACGCCCCCTTTGCCGCCGTCGCGCGCGAAGCGGGGCTGAGCGAAGCCGATGTCGTCGCCCGCATCGCCCAGCTGCGCGAGATCGGGGCGATCACCCGCTTCGGCCCCTTCCTCGACGCCGAGGCGATGGGCGGGGCCTTCTGCCTTTGCGCCATGGCTGTGCCGGAAGGCCGCTTCGACGAGGTCATGACTTTGGTCAATGCCCATCCCGAGGTCGCGCATAATTATGAACGCCTGCACCGGCTGAACATGTGGTTCGTCCTGGCTTGCGAAAAGCCGGACCAGATCGCGGAAGCGGCGGCGTGGATCGAGGCGGAGACGGGGCTGACAGTCCTGCGCTTTCCGAAACGACGCGAGTTTTTCATCGGCTTCCGGGTAGAGGCATGACGCTTGATGCGACCGATCGGCGGATACTGAAGGCGACGGCTTCCGGCCTGCCGCTGACCCCGAACCCGTTCGAGGAGGTCGCGCGCTGGCTGTTCCTGCCGGAGAACGAGGTCATCGCCCGGATGCAGGCGATGCAGGAGGACGGCGTGATCCGTCGCGTGGCGCTGGCGCCCAACCATTATGCGCTGGGGCTGGCCGCGAACGGGATGAGCGTCTGGGATCTGGACGATGCGAAAGCCGAGGAACTGGGCGCCCGGGTCGGTGCGCTGCCGTTCGTCTCGCATTGCTACCTGCGGCCCCGCGCCCTGCCCGACTGGCCCTACAACCTCTTTGCCATGCTACATGGCCGGACCCGCGAGGAGGTGGAGGCGAAGCGCGCCGAGGTTGCCGCCCTGCTGGGGCCCGCCTGCCGGTCGAACGACATCCTCTATTCCACCCGCATCCTGAAGAAGACCGGGATGCGCCTCGCCGGAGAAGGCTGATGTTCCGCCTGACGCAATACATGCGCGAACTTGTCCACCCCACCCCGGTCCGCCGCCGGTCGGGTCCGGTCAAGCCGGTGGTGATCTGGAACCTGACCCGGACCTGCAACCTGCGCTGCCGCCACTGCTACACCACCAGCGCCGACGTGCCGTTTCCGGGCGAGTTGAGCCACGAGCAGGCGGTGGGCGTTCTGGAGGACCTGTCGCACTTCGGCATCCCGGCGCTGATCCTGTCGGGGGGCGAGCCTCTCAGCCGTTTCGACTTCTTCCCGCTGGCCGAACGGGCGCGGGAACTGGGCTTCCGGCATCTGTCCCTCTCCACCAACGGCACCAAGCTGGCCGAGAACATCGACCGGCTCGCCGATCTCTCCTTCGACTATGTCGGCATCTCGCTCGACGGGATCGGGCAGATGAACGACTGGTTCCGGGGTGTCGACGGGGCCTTCGACGCCGCCTTGGCCGGGGTGCGGGCCTGCAAGGTGAAGGGCGTGAAGGTGGGCCTGCGCTTCACCATCACCGAGGACAATGCCGACATGCTGCCCGCGATGATCGACCTGTGCGATGCGGAAGGCGTGGACAAGTTCTACCTTTCCCATCTCGTCTATGCCGGTCGCGGCAACAAGAACCGGGGCGAGGATACCGAACGCGCCCGGACCCGGAAGGCGATGGAGCAGCTGATCGACCGCGCCTGGGTCGCCGTGGCCGAGGATCAGCCGCTGGAGATCGTGACCGGCAACAACGACGCCGACGCGGTCTGGTTCCTGCGCTGGGTCGAGCGCAACTTCCCCGCGCCGCGCGCCGCCCATGTCGCGCAGCACCTGGCGGCCTGGGGCGGGAATTCCAGCGGCCTGGGCGTCGCCAACATCGACCCGCAGGGCAAGGTTCACCCGGATACCTACTGGTCGGACTACACGGTGGGCAGCGTCAAGGACACGCCGTTCAGCACGCTCTGGACCGGGTCCGACCCGATGCTTGCCACGCTGCGCCAGCGCCCCCGCCCGCTCAAGGGCCGCTGTGGCGCCTGTGCCTTCAAGGACATCTGCGGCGGCAATACCCGCATCCGCGCCCTGCAAGTCACCGGCGATCCCTGGGCGGAAGACCCCGCCTGCTACCTGACCAATGCCGAGATCGGGGTGGACGAGGCCGACCGCATCGCCGTCACCCCCTTCCGGGGAAAGAGCCATGATCCCGAGCATCGTTTCCTTTAGCCTGCTGGCGCTTTTCGCCGCCCCCGCCTTCGCCGAAGCCGATGGCGCGGCGATCTATGCCGATCTCTGCGCCTCCTGCCATGCCGAGACGCGGCTGGGCGGCAAGGGACCAGCACTGATCCCGGAAAGCCTGGGGCGGCTCAAGGGCGACAAGCTGGCCGCCACCATCGCCGAGGGCCGGGCGATGACCCAAATGCCCGCGTTCAGGGACACGCTGACACCGAAAGACATCGCAGCCGTCGCCGAATACATCAGCCAGCCGCTCGTCGCCCCGGTCTGGGGCGAGGCCGAGATCACCGCCTCGCTCTCCTTGCGTGACGACTACATCCCCGCCGCCGCGCCGGTCTTCACCGCCGACCCGATGAACATCACGCTGGTTGTGGAAACCGGCGACAGCCATATCTCCGTCCTCGACGGCGACACATTCGACGTGCTCGACCGTTTCGAAACCCCCTTCGCCGTCCATGGTGGCCCGAAGTTTTCCTCCGACGGGCGCTATGTCTTCGTCATGTCGCGCGATGGCTGGGTGCAGAAATACGACATCTGGTCGCTGCATGAAGTGGGCCGGGTCCGCGCGGGCCTGAACAGCCGCAACATCGCGATAAGCTCGGATGGCAAATATCTCGCCGTCGCCAACTACCTGCCGAACACGCTGACCATCCTGAACGCCGCCGACCTGACCGTCGCCAAGGTCTTCGAGGTCAAGGGCCGCAACGGCGAGCCCTCCCGCGTCTCGGCCGTCTACCAGGCCCCCGAACGCGGCACCTTCGTCCTGGCGCTGAAGGACGTGCCGGAAATCTGGGAAGTGGCCTTCACCGAAGACGGCGGCCCCTATTCCGAAGGCCTCGTCCATTCCAACGAGAACGGCATGGAAGAGGCGCTTGGTGTGGAACGCGGCCTCTTCGCCCGCCGCCGGATCGGGACCTCCGCGCCCCTGGACGATTTCTTCTTCTCGCCCGACTACCGCGAGTTGATCGGTGCCAACCGCGAGGGCGAGACCGGCGTCGTCGTCAACCTCGACGTCGGGCGCGAGATCGCCAGCCTGCCCCTGCCCGGCATGCCGCATCTCGGATCGGGAATCAGCTGGGACCGGAACGGCCACCGCGTCGTCGCCATCCCGCATCTGAACGAGGGTCGGATCTCGGTCATCGACATGGAGGACTGGAGCCTGATCAAGACCATCGAAACCTCCGGCCCCGGCTTCTTTCTGCGCAGCCATGACGGCACGCCCTACCTTTGGGCAGATGTCTTCACCGGCGACCACAAGGGCGAGATGCACATCATCGACAAGCAGTCGCTGGAGGTGGTCAAGGTGCTAAAGCCCGAACCCGGCAAGACCGTTGCCCATACCGAATTCACCCGCGACGGCAGATATGCCCTGGTCTCGATCTGGGAGATGGACGGGGCGGTCATCGTCTACGACGCCGCGACCTTCAGGGAAATCAAACGCTTGCCAATGGTGAAGCCCTCAGGAAAATACAATGTCTGGAACAAGATCACCTTCGAGGACGGCACCAGTCACTAGGCCCTCCTGGCGGCTCATGGCCCTGCTCTGGCCTTTCGCCACGGCGGCCGTGGCGATCAACCTGTTCCTTCTCGGGCTGATCGGCCTTGCCATCGGCCTCCCTTCGATCCAGCCGCTGACGGCGCTCTGGCTTTCGGTTCCCTTGGGCCTGCCCGCCACCTGGGTCGCGGCGCGCTGGGTTGCCGGGCTGATCGCCGAAGCCGAGCACGCCTGAACCAAGCTGCCACGGCGACCTCTGCTCGCCCCGATCGGCGCTCCTCGCACAGGCGTGCAAGAAATTTGACGGTTTCACGACAGAATTTTTCGTCACGACGGACCGGATCTGGCAAATATAGTAGCAATTGCAAGCCGTCAGGCTATTGTGCACCGCGCGAAAAGTCGCCCAAACCTGTGCAAAGCGGTCAGAGACCTTGCCCAAACCGAAGAACAAGCCGAAGAAACCCTCGGTCAGCGCCAGCAAGGTGGCCGAACTGGCGGGCGTGTCGCGCTCGGCCGTGTCGCGCACGTTCACCGACGGGGCAAGCGTTTCGGCGGACACACGCGCCCGCGTTCTGGCTGCGGCCGAGAAGCTGGGCTATCACGTCAACCATCTGGCGCGCGGGCTGATCCATCACCGTTCGGGCATCGTCTGCCTGATCGTGGCCGAGCTTCAGACCCCGTTCCAGTCCAGCTTTGTCGAGGTGCTGACCCATCAGCTTCAGGCCAAGGGCAAGGTGGTGATGGTACTGAACACCTCGGGCGTGGCGGCGAATGTTGAGGCGGCCCTACGCCAGACGCTGAACTACCGGGCGGATGCGACGGTCGTCCTTTCCGGCGCGCCACCGCTGTCGCTGATCGAGACCTGCATCGACAATGGCCAGCGGATGATCCTGATCAACCGCGCCGATGCCCGCAAGGGCGCGCATATCGTCCTGATCGAGAACGAGATCGCAGCGGCGGAAGCGTGTTTCATGCTGCGCCGCGCGGGGTGCAAGCGGCTCGCAGTCGTGTCTTCGACCGCCGGGACACCCAGCATTGTGGCGCGGGAAGAGGCTTTCGTGGCCGCGGCCCGGGAGGCAGGGGTCGAGGCCGTGGTCAGCCGCGCCGGGCCGACCGGATACGCCGCCGGGGCCGAAAGCGCGCGGCAGCTTCTTGCGGGATCAAAGCGCCCGGACGGGGTCTTCTGCGCGACGGACCTGCTGGCTTTGGGCTTTCTCGATGCGGCGCGGATCGAATTCAAGCTCAGCCTGCCGCAGGATCTTTGCGTGGTGGGCTTTGATGACATCACTGCGGCGGGCTGGCTGGGCTATGACCTGACCACCTTCCGCCAGCCGCTGCCGGAAATCGCGGCCCATATCGCCGCGGTGCTGGACGAGGATGAGCCGGAAGAGCTGCAGATCCGTCGCTTTCCCGCGCAGGTGATCTGGCGCAAGACGGTGCGGCCTTAGCTTATCGTCAGCGCCTTGAGGTCGATGCTGAAATCGCCATTTGGCAGGCGGTGCAGATAGCCTTCGAGAATGCGCAGCAACGCTGCGAAGCGGCTGGCAAGGCTGTCTCCCGTCAGGTCCGGTATCTCGGCACAGAGAAGGCGGTAGAACGCCAACCGCTCGGCCGCAACGAAAGGTTCGGCCAAAACGCCGGCCTTGCGAAGCCGATACCAATCCTCGGCCAGATGGCGCAGCGGCAGGTCGGGGGTTTCGACCTCGATCCCCAGAATGCCTGCCAGATCGGCCATCCGCGCCCGACTGGCGAAATCGGCCATCTCGGCGGGCCATTCGCGCGCCATGTAACGGTCCCGCACAAGACCGGTCAGATGCCGGTCCAGAAAGGCGCCATGATCGGGCGCATGGGCAGCGAAGGGCGCTGGCTGGCCCAGCCACCCGGCCTCGGAGAGATAGGCGGAATAGGCACGGTCATGGCCGGGGATGTCGCACAATGACAGCGTGCGGATGCGCGCCCGGTTGTCCGCAAGGTCCAGCATCTTCATCGCGGGCGCGAAACCGACCGGCGAGGGCACGGCGATGTTGAAGAAACCCTCGGCACCCGTGCCATGGCGGGCCGTGTCATTCACATGCAGATGGCCCGAGAAATGCAGCCTTACCCCGGTGGCGGTAAATGCTAGGGCGATGTCTTCCGGCGGGATGCGCCGGGCAAGACCCGTCGCACCGAAGAGCGCGATTTCCTCGGCGCCCGTCCCGCCCAGAACGTCGGCTGGCGGATAATGCGAGAAGGCAACCAGGTGCTTTCCTGCCGCCCGCGCCCGCGCCGCGACATCCGCCATCCAGCCCAGCAGATACGGTCGCTGGTCGATCACCGCCGCCCAGCCGCCATCGGTGGCATCGTGGAACGAGCAGGCTTGCGAGAAATCCCGTGCGCCGTCACGCGGGATGCAGACATTTGCGTCGAGGGACAGGATCCAGAGGCCGGGTTCCGGCTCGACCAGATAGGAGGCGTCGATCATCTGGCAGCGCGCCGATCCGTCGGGGCTGCGGGCCTCATAGCTGCGCGCGGCCCAGTCGGGATCCTGACCGAAAGGCGTTTCCCAATGCAGGTCGGCGGGATCGGGCCAATAGCCCAAGACGTGCATCTTCTCCAGCGCATCCTGCGTGCCCAGCGTCGCCGCCTCGGGGCAGGTGTCGCTGCGCAAGGGCACGCTTTCGCCGCTGATGCCAATGAAATTCTTGTCCTGCGCCCGCCCGGCCAGGGCGAAAAGATCGTGATTGCCGGGAGTCGCCAGAACACGCAGCCCGTAACGGTCGCGGAAGGCCGCGATCACATGCAGCGCGGCCCTGATGTTCGGCGCCTGCCCGTCATCGGTCAGGTCGCCCACCAGCAGCGCCAGGCGCGCGCCTTCGTCCACCGCCCGTTGCAGGGCCGCGTGAAAGGCGGGCAGGCTTTCGTTGAAGACACGGGTCGAGGCCGCCGTATCGGCCCAGGTGCGGATCGCGCGCCCAAGACCGCTGTCGCGGGGCGACCAGTCGCAATCATGGACATGGGGATCGGCGATGACAGCGATACGCGTCACTCGGCTGCCTCGTGATGGCTCTCAACCAGGCGGACCCAGCCCACCGTGCGCTCGGCCGCAGCGATCAGCATGGGTTTCGGCGTCTCATGCCATTCGTCGGGGCGAAGCTCACGCTTTTCGCGGATGTGGTCGATCGCAGCAAGCAGCGTCGGGAATTCGGCCGGGATATGCAGATGCAGGAACAGGGCCGCAAGGATAACCGAGCGCGACCTTCCGGCCCGGCAGTTCACCAGCAGGTTGCCACGCTCGCGGAACGGGTAGCTGGCCTTTTCCGGCAGAACCTGATCCAGCGCCCCGCGCAACTGGTAATAGCCCGCCAGCATCATCGTGTCGGGATTTCCCGGCCCGTCGACGATGCCAAGCTTGTAGTAGCGGATCGGTGCGGGGCCATAATCGACACGGCTGTCATGCGACACCTCGTCCGGCGTGGCGACATAGTTGAAATCCAGGTTCACGGCACAATTCAGCACCGTGCTGATTCCCTTGGCGCGCAGAAGCGGCACGTCCGAGGCCCCCTCGCGGCCGCCGACATAAAGATCCACGCCGTAGCCAGGCAAGTTTTCATAGACGCGGCTGATCGGCGGGCGGTCATAATGCGGGGCCATCAGGCGGTCCTAGCGAGGTGTTGCGGTCCGGCCAGAAGGTCCGGACCATCGAGAAGCGGAATGCCGGAGGCGAGAGACAGGATCGCGGCGACATCGGGGCTAGCGGCCAGAACGGGCGCGCCTTCGGTAAGGCCCCCCAGCGAAAGGAAGGGACCGGTCACCCCGCCCGCTTCGCGCACCAAGAGAAGGCCGGCGAGACAATCCCAGGAATTCATGTGCAACTCGGCATAGCCGTCACTGCGGCCATCGGCGACATATGCAAGACCCAGGGCGCCACAACCGCCACGCCGGACGTTGCTGCCTGCGGCGAGAAGGTCACTGACAGCCGTGATATAGGCGCTGTTCGGCAGCCGGTTGGACCATCCCATCTCAAAGCTGGTGGCGGTGATGTCTTTGCTGCCCGAGACATGGATCGCCTTGTCGTTCAGCGTGGCACCGCGACCAAGGCGGGCGAAGTACCGGTCGTCGAGGATGGGGTTGGTGATGGCGCCCAACTGGGTCTCGCCATTCGCGACAAAGGCAATGGCGATGCAGAAATGCGGAATGGCGCGGGCAAAATTCGCGGTGCCGTCGATCGGGTCCACCACCCAGGCCTGCGCGCCGGGACTGCCGCCGGTTTCTTCGCCCAGGAAGCCGTCTTCTGGGAAGGCCTGCGCGATCCGCGCCTTCACATGCGCCTCGACCTGGCCATCGGTCTCGGTCAGGTAATCCTGCGGGCCCTTCATGCCGATGGGCTGGCCGGCCTGACGGGCAAAACCTGCCGAGGCCAGGGCAGAGGCGGTGGCGATCAGGTCGCGCAGGAAGGTTTCGCGGCGATCAAGGGCTTCGGGGTCAAGTGTCATTGGATCATCCTTGGATGCCGCTGTGATGGCAAGTTTTGCACAGGAGTGCAACGAGGTTGTGACGGGCTTTCATGCGACCTTTGTCCCCGGGCGCGGCCGGTTGAGATCTCATCGGCGATGGTGCACAGCGTCGGGTAATCGGCGCCGCCACGCAGGGCGAGATAGCCGGGATGGTGATGGGCGGGGGCATCCTCGGGACATTTGCCCAGGTGAAAGGGCAGGTAGCGACCCCCTGCCCGTTCGACGATCAGCTTCCCTGCGGTCACATCCCAGGGGTTGACCCCAAATCCCGCCGCCGCATCAGCCCAGCCCGCCGCCACATGGGCAAGCGACAGGGCCGCGCTGCCGGGGCGACGCAGGGTGGCGACCGTCTCGATCAGGCGGCCCAGCCGCGCCAAAGACAGTTCCTTGCCATCCAGCCGGAAGTCGCGCGTGACGGGATAGCCGCAGATCAGCGTGGCGTTTTCCTCGGGCGGCGCGTTTGCCGAGATCAGCGGCTTGCCGTTAAGCCAGGCACCCTCGGCATTGGCCGAGAAAAGGTCATCCGCCACCGGATCATAGATCGCCCCGGCGACCACCTGACCATCCACCACGGCACCGACCGAGATGCACCAGAAGGCGATACCGCAGGCGAAA
Source organism: Fuscovulum sp. (assembly GCA_041916535.1). Lineage (GTDB taxonomy): Bacteria > Pseudomonadota > Alphaproteobacteria > Rhodobacterales > Rhodobacteraceae > Pseudogemmobacter. Next base: position 111,393 of record JAYRZG010000015.1, read on the forward strand.
TTCGACGTGCCGTCAATGGGGTCAACGAACCATTGCACCGCGCCATCCCCGGTCGAACCGCCCTCTTCCCCCATGAAGGCGGAATCCGGCACGTCCTGGAAGATCGTCTCGCGGATCATCGCCTCGGCGCGGCGGTCGTGGATGGTGACCGGGTCGTGGCGGTCGAGCTTGAAATCCACCGTCATCTGGCCCCGGAAGGCCGCCACCAGTTCGGCGGCCGGACGGCAGGCTGCGCGTATGGCCGCGGTCAGGATGTGATCGGTCATCTTGCTTCTCATGTTCAGGGTCGGCGGGCCGTGTGGAGCGACCCGCCGAAAGCGCTGGGAGGTGTCAGCGCTGGTAAGAAACGCGCCAGAAATCCTGCCAGTCCTGGCGGGACTCCCAGTCTTCCAGCCCGGTGGAGGGGTCATAGGCCAGAACCTCGTCCAGATGCGCGGCAATGCCCGAGGGTTCATCGGCTGGCAGACCGACAGACCTGTTGGACGAGACCTTGCCATCCGCCGCCTGCGGCGCGATGCCTTCGGCGGTCAGGGCGTAATGGACAAAGAGCTTGGCCGCGTTCGGGCTGTCTGTGCCTTTGACGATCAGGCCCACCGTGCCGCTGGAAAAGCCGATGATCGGGTCTACGCCGGAACACAGACCCAGGGTAAAGCCCGCGCCGGCATTGTCACGGAACTTGGCGGCTGAAACGAGGCCGATGAAGGGCTCGGTCTGGCCTGGGGCAGCAACCGCCTCGGCGGCGGCGCTGTCGCTGTCGGTCAGAAGCGGGCTGTTGGCGGCAAGGGCCGCAACGAAGGCCTCGGTCGCACTGTCATAGGTGGTCTCCAGCTTCTTGCCGTAATGGGCCTCATAGGCGGCGGCCACCTTGTCATCGGCATGGCTGCGCATCTGATTGAACCAGTCGGTGTAGGACGGTTTGCCCAGCGGGTCCTGCATCGAGACCTTGCCCTTCCAGTCGGCATCGGTCAGCTGCCAGATGTTGCTGATCGGGCATTTGTCGAAAAGGGCGGTATTATAGGCCAGGATATTCGGGCTGGTAACGATCAGCAGCGGATTCTGCGCCACGGGCGCGATATCGGCGGCCAGATCCGGCGGCACCCAGCTTTCGGCGAAGCCGCCGGGCAGAAGCTGGCCGATGGCGGCGGGCACGTCCGAAATGAAGGACACATCGGTCTGCACGTTGCCCGACTGCACCTCGCGGATAACGGTTTCCAGCTGCGCTGTGGCCTTGGACTTTATGCCCTCGGCTTTCAGCCCGTATTTCGCCGAGAAGGCATCGGCCATTTCGGTGATCTTGCCGGTCGAGTCATAGACGGTCAGCGGCGGCTCGGATTTCGCGGCCTCGATCAGCGCGTCCAGATTGAAGTCTTCGGCTTGTGCCGCACCCAGCCCGATGAACAGGGCCAGCGCAGAAGTGATGGTCTTTTTCATTCTTGTTCCTCCCTCTTTCCTGTGGCCGGACCCGGCGTACCTCCCCGGACGGCGGGCCCGGGTGGTTTCAGCGGTTCAGTTCCGTCATCCAGATGTCCTGCCAGTCCTGCCGGCGCTCCAGATCGGAGTCCGAACTGGCGGTGTTCCAGACCATCAGCTCACCCAGATGGGCACCGATGCCCGAAGCTTCTTCAGCCGGCAGGCCGATGCGAGGATCGGCGGGGATCTTGCCATCCACGCTTTGCGCGGCGATGCCCTCTTCGGTCAGCAGGTAATGAATAAATAGCTTGGCGGTATTGGGCGCGGGGGTGCCTTTGGCGATGACGCCCAGCCCGGGGTAAAGCCAACCCGCGAAGGGCTGCATCCCGCTGCAGATCGCCAGCTTATAGCCCTTGTCGGCATTGTCGCGAAACTTGGCGGCCGAAAGCATGCCGAAGAAGGGCTTCTCCTGCCCCGGTGCGCCGATAGCATCCGCGACGCCGCTGCTGTCGGCGACAAGGGGGCCGTTGGCGGCAAAGGCGCGGACCCAGGCGTCGGTGGCGCTGTCGCCCTCAAAAGGTTTGCCGTAATGCGCCTCATAGGCGGCGGCCATCGCATCGTCGTGATGTTCGGCCAACTGATTGAACCAGTCGGCATACATCGGCTTTTCCAGCGGATCCATGATCGCGACCTGCCGTGCAAACTCCGGGTCCACCAGCTGCCAGACATTCGTGACCGGGCATGTGTCTTGCGCTTCGGAATTGTAGGCCCAGACATGCGGATCGCTGACCACGACAAGCGGATCGCGGGCGCTTTCGGCCAGATGCGGGGCGATGTCGCCGGGAACCCAGCTTTCGACCACGCCCTGCGCGACCAGGTCGGTGACGATGACCGCGACATCCGACGCCAGCGAGACCGATCCGGTGATACTGCCTGCCTGATGTTCGCGGATCAGAAGATCGACCTGACCTGCCTCGTTCACCTTCTTGCCGGTGACGTTCAGGCCGTATTTGGCGTTGAAGGCCTCGGCCGTCTCGACGATCTTCCCGGTCACGGCATAGACCGTGGTCGGCGGTTCGCCCTTTGCCGCCTCGACCAGCGCGTCAAGGTCGAAACCCTGGGCCATAGCCGATCCGGCAATAAGACCGGCGGCAACCGTCGTCAGTAGTCCCTTCATCCATTCCTCCCGTTTTCTCTTGTGTCCCGCACCACCTGAACGCCCTCCTCGGCGCGCAGAAGGGCGGTGTCGGCCGTGGTCAGCCGGTTTCCTTCCGTGTCAAAGACATGCAGCGCGGTGGGGCGGGCGTGCAGCCAGACCCTTTCCCCCCCGCGCAGGGCCGGGCTGGCGGTCGTGGTCAGAAAGACCACCCGGCCCTCGATGTTCAGCTCGATGATCCAGCTGCCGCCGGTGGGCAGGATGCCGGTGACCTCGGCCGCCTTTGAGAAATGCCCTGGCGGGATCGCCGCTTCGGTCATGGCGATCTGCAGGGCTTCGGGCCGGATGCCGACCGAACCGATGGGCAGACCCTCGCCAAGGCGCGCCTTCAGCCAGGACGCCAGGCTGCGGTCCAATGCGTTGCTGCCCGAAACATCGACGATATTGATCGGCGGGCTGCCGACGAACTCGGCCACGAAGCGATTGGCCGGACGGTCGTAGATGTCGTTCGGATGGCCGATCTGTTGCAGCGTGCCCTCGTTCATGACCGCGATCTGGGTGGCGAGCGTCATCGCCTCCCATTGGTCATGGGTCACGAAGACGATGGTGGTGCCAAACTCGGCATGGATGCGCTTCAGCTCGGTCCGCATTTCCAGCCGCAATCTTGCGTCAAGGTTCGACAGCGGTTCGTCCAGCAACAACACGCTGGGGTTCACCGCCAGCATCCGGGCCAAGGCGACCCGCTGCTGCTGCCCACCGGAAAGCTGACTGGGATAACGCTTGCGGTATTTCTCGATATCCAGCGCCTTCATGACCTTGGCGACCCGGTCTTCGCGCTCGGTTTTCGCGACCTTGCGCAGGCGCAGGCCGAAATCGACATTCCGCTCGATCGTCAGGTGCGGCCAGAGCGCATAGGATTGAAAGACCAGCCCCATGCCGCGCTTCTCTGGCCCGACGAACTGGCCGCTGGCCGGACAGTCGATGACCTGGTCGCCCACCTCGATCCGGCCTCCGGTCAGATTCTCGAGCCCCGCGATCATGCGAAGGGTGGTTGTCTTGCCACAGCCCGACGGGCCAAGAAGGCACATGAACTCGCCATTGCCGATGTGAAGGTCCAGATCGCGGACGGCATTCGGGCCGGCGCCATAGGATTTCTGGACATTGCTCAGGGTGATGTCGGGCATCAGGTTCCAAGTCCTTCGGCAAGATGGGTGCGGGTCAGGCGCTGCGCCAGAACGGTTCCGCCATAGGCAAGGCCGGCGATGATCAGCACCACGGCATTCGCGGCCTGGGTGTAATTGTAATCGACCAGCCGCAGCGAGAAGGTGGTGAGCACGTCCGTCGCGGGCACCGCAAGGATGACGAACAGCGACAGGCCCTTGATGCCCGAGATGAAGGGAAGAAGTATCCCGGTCACGAGCGATCCCTTCTGGATCGGGATCACCACCCAGACCATCCGCCGCAGCCAGCCCGCGCCCACGACTTGCGCGGCCTCCTCAGGGTCCTTGCCCAGCTGCATCATCGCCGAAATCCCGGCGCGCGAGGCATAGGGCATCTGGTCGGCCATCAGGGCCAGGATCAGGATCAGCGTGGTGCCATAGAGCGCGGGCACCGGGCCGCGCGCCACGGCGAAGAGCGACAGATAGGCCGCGGCAAAGGCGATGCCAGGCACCAGATAGGGCATGAAGGTGACCTGCCGCAGGAACACGGCCAGAGGGCGCCAGGGGGTGCGGACCACGACATAGCCTGTCAGGATCCCAAGCAGACCCGAACCGATCGAGGCGGTGCCGACGATGGTGATCGTGTTCAGCGCGGCCTGCCACAGGTCGGGGCTGAGCAGGATGCCGGTGCGCATGGCGACGGTGGGCAGGTCGGTGCCGATCCAGTAATCCAGTGTGAAGTTCGACCAGGAGAAGTTGCCGGGGCGGCGCATCACGGTGGACAGAGCCAGGGTCAGCAGCGGCAGGCAGACCGAGGCGACAAAGACCGCCATGGCGAAACCGCTGGCTGGCCAGCGCCAGGATTTCAGCCGCGACTGGCGGTTCATCGACCCTTTGGAACCAACGGTCACGAAGCGCCGCGCCTCCCGCGCCAGGTAGGCATCGACCAGGATCGCGATCATCCCGATCAGCATGATGGCGCCCGCCAGCACCCCCGCCACGCCAGTCTGGCGCGAGCTGATCGAGCGGTAGAGCGAGGTCGCCAGCACGTCGAAATTCACGGGCAGGCCCAGCACATAGGGCACGCCGAACTCGCCCAGGCATTTGGCGAAGATCAGGACGACCGCCGACATCAGCGCCGGGCGCATCAGCGGCAGGATGACCTGCCAAGCCACCGTCCGGCCCGAGGCGCCCAGGATGCGGGCCGAATCCTCAAGCTGGCTGTCAAACCGCTTCAGCGCCGATCCGAACAGCAGGATCACGAAGGGCGTGTAATGCAACGCCAGGATGACGGTGATCGGAAACTGCCCATAGGCCAGCCAGTCCGGCGGACTGAATCCCATGCTCTCAAGCCAGCCGGGCTGACCGCCGATGGTGCGGTTCTTGAACAGCGTGGTCCAGGCCAGGGCAAAGGTCCAGGCGGGCAGCATGTAGGGCACGATGAGGGCGGTGGCGAACCAGCGGCGGCCGAACATGTCGGTCCGCGCGATCAACCAGGCCAGAACGCCGCCGACGACCAGCGAGATGACGATGGCGCCGAAGCCGACCTTCAGCGTGTTCATCAGGGGCACCCAGAACAGGTTCTGCGCGACGGGCGAGGTGAAGGCCCGGGCCAGATAGTACAGCGTCAGCCCGCCTTCGTCGGCCTTGGTGCGGCGTTCGTCGCCGAACTGCACCGTGATCGCATCGGCCAGGATCGAGATGATCGGGACGAGGATCAGATACAAGAACAGCGCCGCCATCAGCAGGCCGATCAGCGTCACCGGCTCTCGCAGCGCCAGACGCAGCCGATAGCGCAGGCTGCTGCCGCCGGACATGCGATCTGGATCAGCGGCTTGCATGGCAAACCGAAGCCCCCGCCATGGCGGCGGGAAAAGAGCGACCGGACAAGTTGATACTCCCCATTAACCTGCGGCAGGACGGGCCTGCCGGGTGCGCCCCTCCCGGCGCATCGGTCTTTGCTGAGCCTGAAGATTCCCGCTGCCAGCCGTCTTGTCAATAATTTTTTGCACGGCTGTGCATTGGCTCCTTACCCTTGCGAAACTGACATGTCCCGCCACGCACTTGCCTGCCTTTGGCGGGCCGCGCAGGATATTGTGCAAGCGCAGCAATCGAACCCCGACATTCCGTGATTGAATTGATTTCGCCCGCCCATCGGGCAGGAGTCATTCTTCCTTGACAGGTCCGTGAAACCTACAACAGGATATGCACAGCAGTGCAGTTCTGCGCGGGTCTGCATGAACCCTTGGGAGGAGGAAACATGAAACAACAAGGCGCGCTGGCGCTTGCGACATTGGCATGCGCACTTCCGACTGCGGCGTCTGCCGATGAGCTGAACTTGATCTGTGCCGCGGATGTGGTGATCTGCGAACGCCTGACCGAGGAATTCGGCAAGGCCTATCCCGATATCAGCGCCAATATGGTGCGCATGTCCTCGGGCGAAGCCTATGCCAAGATCCGCGCCGAGGCCCGCAATCCCCAGACCGATGTCTGGTGGGGCGGCACGGGTGACCCGCATCTTCAGGCGGCGGCGGACAAGCTGACCACGCCCTACGACTCGCCGATGAAGGCCGAATTGCAGGATTGGGCGCTGTCGCAGGCCGAAGCCTCGGGCGACCGTTCGATCGGGGTCTATTCGGGCGTGCTGGGCTGGGGCTACAACACCGAGATCTTCGCGGCCAAAGGGCTGAAAGAGCCGACCTGCTGGGCCGATCTTCTGGACCCGTCGCTCAAGGGCGAAATCCAGATCGCCGACCCCAATTCCTCGGGCACCGCTTACACGACCCTTGCCACTCTGGTGCAGTTGATGGGCGAGGACGAGGCCTTCGCCTATCTGAAGGCGCTGAACGGAAATGTGGCGCAATACACCAAATCCGGCTCGGCCCCGGTCAAGGCGGCGGCGCGGGGCGAGACAGGTCTGGGCATCGTGTTCATGCATGACGCGGTCACCCAATCCGTCGAAGGCTTCCCGATCAAGGTCGTGGCACCTTGCGAGGGCACCGGCTACGAGATCGGATCGATGTCACTGGTCGAGGGCGGTCCCAACCCCGATCAGGCCAAGATCTTCTACGATTGGGTGCTGCGCGCCGATGTGCAAAGCCTGATGCCCGAGGCTGGCTCTTATCAGATCCCTTCGAACAAGGCTGCAAAAGCCTCGGAACATGCCATCGACCCCTCGACGGTAAAGCTCATCGACTATGATTTCGCCAAATACGGCTCTTCCGAGACACGTCAGCACCTGTTGTCGCGCTGGGATGCCGAAATCGGTGGCCGCGCGGCCGAATGACAAGACCGGTCGGGGCAGCCCCCCGACCGGCTTCCCGGATGATCGGAAATGCCGATGCGCGTTGAAGACCGCCGCCTCGACCGCCTCTTGATCGGAATCATCGTCGCGCTGGCGATCCTGCCCTGGTTTCGCGTGCGCGCGGGGTTCTTCTCATTCGGCTGGGTGACCGAGGTCTTCGGCAAGGATGACCTCTGGCCCGGCCTTGCGCAGGCCGTCGCGGGGCGGGTCCAGCTTTGGCCGGTGATCGTTGTGGCCGGGGCGGCGGTGGCCCTGCGCCTGACCATGTCCCCCGGCCCGAGACGCGGCAGGCGAATGACCTGGCTGGGGGCCCTGGGCCTCGCCTGGCTTGTGCTCGAGGGTCTGTCGCTTGGGGCGCGGGGCTGGAACTGGTCGCTTCTGGAGGCGCTGCTCGGCGAGGCAGAGGGACAGCCGCCCTTTGGCGCCGGGGCGATTTGCACGGGCATTGCCTTCACCTGCCTGATCTCGCTGGGTCAGGCCGAGCGCGGCGCCTTGAAAGGCGACGCCTTCGTCCTGACCGCCATCGCGATCCTGATCCTGCTCGTTGCCGTCTTCGTCTTCTACCCGATCCTGTCGATCTTCACCGGCGCCTTTCAGGATTTCGACGGCTCCTTCACCACGACAGGCGTGGCCAAGAACATCACCGACCCGAAGATCTGGAGCCTTTCCTGTCTGGTCGGCGGCAGTTGCGGCGTCGCCTGGCGCACCTTCTTTCTGGCGATCTGCACGGCGACCGGATCGACGCTGCTGGGCCTCGCCTTCGCGCTGGTCGCCACCCGCACCGGGTTTCGCTTCCGCAAGGGGCTGCGGCTCTTGACGGTGCTGCCGATCATCACGCCGCCTTTCGTCGTCGGCCTTGCCCTGACCATGCTTCTGGGCCGCAACGGCACCATCACCCATGTGATCCAGGGCCTAACCGGCTACGAACTGGGCCGCTGGCTTTACGGCCTGACCGGGATCTGGCTGGCACAGGTTCTCAGCTTCACCCCGATCGCCTTCCTTGTCCTGATCGGCGTGGTCGATGGCGTCAGCCCGGCGATGGAAGAAGCCTCGCAGACCCTGCGCGCCGGGCGGTGGCGGACCTTCCGCCACGTTTCGCTGCCGCTGATGGCCCCCGGCCTCGCCAATGCCTTCCTGATCGGCTTCATCGAAAGCATGGCGGATTTCGGCAATCCCCTGGTCCTGGGCGGATCGGGTGGCGTGCTGTCGACCGAGATCTTCTTTTCCGTCGTAGGCGCCCAGAACGATCCGTCGCGGGCGGCGGTCCTGGCGGCGGTGCTTCTGTTCTTCACCCTCTCGGCCTTCCTCGCCCAGCGGCTCTGGCTTTCGGGCCGCAACTTCGCGACCCTTGGCGGCAAGGGGGCGGCTGGCACCCATGCAGGTCTGCCGCGCCGCGTCGCCTGGCCGGTGATCGCCCTCGTCACCTTCTGGGCGCTGTTCACCCTGACGATCTACGCGATGATCCTGTTCGGCGGCTTCGTGAAGACCTGGGGTCTCGACCATTCGCTGACGGTCGAACATTACATCCGCGCCTTTGGTGTCAGCCTTGAAGACGGCTTCCGCTGGACCGGCGTCGCCTGGAACAGCTTCTGGACCACAATGATGATCGCGCTGATCGCGGCACCCCTCACCGCAGCGATCGGCCTGCTGACCGGCTGGCTGATCGCGCGGCAGAAATTTCCGGGCAAATCCGTGTTCGAATTCATGCTGATGATGAGCTTCGCCATCCCCGGCACGGTCATCGGCATCAGCTACATCATGGCCTTCAACCTGCCGCCGATCCAGATGACCGGGACGGCGCTGATCCTGATCGCCTGCTTCGTCTTCCGCAACATGCCGGTCGGCGTGCGCGGCGGCGTCGCGGCCATGGCGCAGCTTGACCCCAGCCTGGACGAGGCTTCGCTGACCCTGCGCGCCAGTTCCGGCCGCACCCTGCGCCGGGTGATCCTGCCGCTTCTGCGCCCGGCCATCACCGCCGCGCTGGTCTACAGCTTCGTGCGCGCCATCACCTCGATCTCGGCCGTCGTCTTCCTTGTCTCGGCCAAATACAACATGGCGACGGCCTATATCGTCGGGCTGGTCGAGAACGGGCAATATGGCGTGGCCATCGCCTATTCCTCGGTGCTGATCGTGGTCATGATCACGGTGATCGGGGCCTTCCAGCTTCTGGTCGGCGACCGCAAGATCCGCCGCCCCGCCACGCCCCAGAAAAGTGAGGTTCCCGCATGACCGAGGCCCGTCGGGGAGAGGTGGAGTTTCGCGCCATCCGCAAGGACTACGGCGATTTCACAGCGATTCCGCAGTTGGACCTGCGGATCGAGCCGGGGCAGCTGGTCACCCTGCTGGGCCCGTCGGGCTGCGGCAAGACCACGACCCTGCGCATGCTGGCGGGGCTTGAGACGCCAACGCAGGGCAGCATCCTGATCGGCGGTCAGGACGTGACGCGCCAGCCAGCCAACCAGCGTGACGTGACAATGGTGTTCCAAAGCTACGCATTGTTTCCGCATATGACGGTGATGCAGAATGTCGCCTATGGGCTGGAATCCGGCGGCATGCGCAAGGATGAGGCGAAGGAGGCGGCGAGCAAGGGGCTGGATCTGGTGGGCCTGGCCAGTTTCGCCGGGCGCCTGCCGTCCGAGCTTTCGGGCGGCCAGCAGCAGCGTGTCGCCGTGGCGCGGGCGCTTGTGCTTGAGCCGCAGGTTCTGCTCCTGGACGAGCCGCTGTCCAACCTCGACGCCCGGCTGCGCCGCCGCGTGCGGACCGAAATCCGCGAATTGCAGCAAAGGCTGGGCTTCACCGCCGTCTATGTGACCCATGACCAGGATGAGGCTCTGGCTGTCTCTGACCGGATCATCGTGATGAAGGATGGCCGGATCGCTCAGGACGGCACGCCGGAAGAGCTTTACGAACGCCCGGCCTCCGAGTTCATCGCGGATTTCATCGGCGAGGCCAATGTTCTGCCCTGTACGGTCCTGTCGGTGACCGGCGCAGAGGCGCGGGTCGCATTGGGCGGGATCGAATTCACCCTGCCCGCCCATGGCGCCAGCCCCGGCCAGGCCAGGCTTGCCCTGCGCCCGGGCGCGCTGAAACTGGGAGCAGCATCGGGAATCCCGGCCATGGTTCTCAGCGCCGCCTATCTGGGCGATCATGTGGAATATGATCTGGAGACCGGCATAGGCCGGCTGTTCCTTGTCGACGAAGCCACTGACCGACGCCTCGCCAAGGGATCAGAGACCTTTCTCGCCTATGGCGGCAGAGGGGCTGCATTGATCGTCTGAACCCACCGCGGCCTTCTTCGCGAGGGAGGGAAATCGGTGAAGTTCGCCTTCATCGAGGCGGAGAAGGCCAGTTTCCCGATCAGCCGGATGTGCCGTATTCTTGGGGTCAGCGAGAGCGAGAGGCGGCTGCGGAAATCTGAACAGCCGGGATAAGTGGATTTTCCGCGTAACAGCAGCATGGTGCTGCGAGCGAGGAGAAGACCATGGCAAGACGACCGCGCCGGAACCACGGTCCGGCTTTCAAGGCGAAAGTTGTGTTTCGGCGTGCAAAATTGACCCCCTGAGGCGGGGTATCGGCGTCCAATTTTGACCCCCCTGATGTTCTGTCGGACCGTCCGTTGCGAGGCAGCGGACGGAGGGGGAGTTGAAGCGGGTGGAT
>JAYRZG010000016.1:0-57616 GCA_041916535.1 Fuscovulum sp.
GGTGGGCGCGGGGCGCGGCTGGGCGGCGGCAGGCTCGGGGCGCGGGGCAGCAGCGGCAGCGGCGGGCGCAGGCTCGGGCCTTGCGGCGGCCGGGGCCGGTTCCGCCCTTGCGGCCGGGGCCGGAACCTCGTCGTCTTCCTTGCCGCCCACACGGTTCGACAGGCCCAGACGATGCACCTTGCCGATCACGGCATTGCGCGTCACCCCGCCCAGTTCCTTGGCGATCTGGCTGGCCGACTGGCCCTCGGCCCACATGCGCTTGAGCGTCTCGACGCGCTCGTCCGTCCAGGACATCTGTCTCTCCGGCTGTCTGATGGTTGCCCCATTCTATCCGTTTGCCTGCGGGGGCCGCAAGGGCAGGTGATTCTGGCAGGCATTCATGGTTGCCCGCAGCGCTGGCCAAGCCCCGCCCGCCTTGCCATAAGGCGGCATGGACGCCCTGCCCGTCACCCATATCCTGTCCGATCTGCGCGCCGCGCTGGCCGCGCGCGGTCTGGCCGTGCTTCAGGCGCCGCCCGGTGCGGGCAAGACCACGCTGGTGCCGCTCGACCTTCTGGCCTCGGGCCTGTTCCCCGGCCGCATCCTGATGCTGGAACCCCGCCGCCTCGCCGCCCGCGCCGCCGCCCTGCGCATGGCCGAGACGCTGGGCGAAGCCCTGGGCCAAACCGTCGGCTACCGCATCCGGGGCGAGGCGCAGGTTTCTGCCGCCACCCGCATCGAGGTGGTGACAGAAGGCATCCTGACCCGGATGATCCAGTCCGACGCCGACCTGCCCGGCATCTCGCTGGTGATCTTCGACGAATTCCACGAACGCTCGCTCCAGGCCGATCTTGGCCTGGCGCTGGCGCTGGAAATCCGCGCCGCCCTGCGCCCCGACCTGGCGCTTCTGGTCATGTCGGCCACGCTCGACGCCGCCCCCGTGGCCGCGCTGATGGGCGATGCGCCTTGCATCACCGCCCAGGGCCGCGCCTTCCCGGTCGAAACCCGTTGGCTGCCCCGCCCCACCGACGCCTCGCTGCGGCTTGAGGCCGCCACCGCGCTGCTGATCCGTCAGGCGCTCGCGGACACCGCGGCAGAGACCAAAGGCGGCCTTCTCGTCTTCCTGCCCGGCGAGGCCGAGATCCGCCGCACCGAAGCCGCGCTTCAGGGCCTGCAGGGCGTCACCATCCGCCCGCTTTTCGGCGCCATGGACCTGGCCGCCCAGCGCGCCGCCCTTGCCCCCGCGCCCGGCCGCAAGATCGTGCTGGCGACCTCCATAGCCGAAACCTCGCTGACGCTGCCCGACATCACCGTCGTCATCGACGCGGGCCGCGCCCGCCGCGCCCGCTTCGACCCCGCCTCCGGCATGTCGCGCCTTGTCACCGAACGGGTGACCAAGGCCGAGGCCGAACAGCGCCGGGGCCGCGCAGGCCGGGTTGGCCCCGGCATCTGTTACCGGATGTGGACGAAGGGCGAAGAAGGCGGCCTTGCCGCCTTCCCCCCGCCCGAGATCGAGGCCGCCGACCTCACGCCCCTGGCGCTGGACCTCGCGCTCTGGGGATCCTCCGACCTGCCCTTCCTCACCCCGCCCCCGACCCCCGCCCTGGCCGAGGCGCGGGCGCTGCTGGCCGATCTTGGCGCGCTGGACGATACGGGCCGCATCACCGAACATGGCCGCGCGCTGGCCGCCCTGCCGCTGCATCCCCGGCTTGGCCATATGCTTGCCCTTGCCGGCCCCGATGCTGCGCCCCTTGCCGCGCTTCTGGCCGAACGCGATCCCCTGCGCGGGGCAGGCCCCGAGCTTTCCCTGCGGCTCGACGCCATCCGCCGCCCGCCGCCCGAGGCCGACCGCGCCGCGATCGAACGCATCCGGGCCGAGGCGAAACGTCTGTCCGCCCTTGCCCCCGCGTCTGCCCTGCCCGGCCTTTCGCCCGCCGCTATGGCCGCGCTGGCCTATCCCGACCGCATCGGCCTGCGCCGCAAGGGCGAGGCGCCGCGTTTCCTTCTTTCCGGTGGCAAGGGCGCGGTGCTGCCCCTGGGCACGTCGCTTTCCAATGTCAGGCTGCTGGTCGCCACCGATCTTGACGGCGATCCGCGTGAAGCCCGCATCCGCCAGGCCGCCGCCCTGGACGAGGCCGATCTGCGCCGCCTCTACGCCCCCCGCATCCGCTGGCGCGAGACCGTGCAATGGGACCGCCGCGAAGGCCGCATCGCCGCCCGCCGGCAAGAGCTGTTCGGCGCGCTGATCCTGGATGACCGCCCCTGGCCGGATGCCCCGCCCGAAGCCCTTGCCGCCGCCGCGCTGGAGGGCCTGCGCCTTCTGGGCCTGCCCCTTACCCCATCGGCCCGCCGCCTGCGCGCCCGCATCGCGCTCTGCCGTCGCGACGACTGGCCCGATGTCACCGATGACGCCCTTCTCGCCCGCGATCCCGACTGGCTGATGCCCCAGCTTTCCCGCGCCCGGACCGAGGCCGACCTGCGCGGCCTAGACCTGACGCAACCGCTGCTCTCGCTTCTCGACTGGTCGCAGACGGCCGAGCTTGACCGCCTCGCCCCCGCGCATTTCACCACACCGCTGGGCAGGGCGGTGCCCATCGATTATGAGGGCGAGGCCCCCGCCATCTCCCTGCGCCTGCAAGAGGTTTTCGGCGTCACCCGCCACCCGACCGTCGGCCAGAACCGCCTGCCCCTGCGCATCACGCTTCTTTCGCCTGCCCAGCGCCCGGTGCAGGTGACGCAGGATCTGCCGGGTTTCTGGGCCAACTCCTATGCCGATGTGCGCAAGGACATGCGCGGACAATATCCGAAACACCCCTGGCCCGAGGACCCGACCCAGGCCGAACCCACCCTGCGCGCCAAGCCGCGCGGCACATGACACCGTCGCCGCCCATCGGACTTTGGGGTGTGGACGCGCCGCTGTGCCGCCTGACCGGCGGCCACCGCAACCATGCCTTCCGCACCACCGGCCTTGCGCAGGATCTCGTCTTCAAATCCACAAGCCGCAGCGCCGAGGCCCTGGCCTGGCTGGCCCCGGTTCATGCTGCAGCCCGCGCCGCGGGCTTCGCCGTTCCCGGCCTGATCCCCAGCCGCAACGGCGCGCTGTCGGGCCAGGGCTGGACCTGCGAGCCTTTCCAGACGGGCACGCCCTTCGCCGCCGCCGACCTGCCTGCCCTGGCCCCGCGCATCCAATCTTTCCACCGCGCCGCCCGCGCATTGCCGCAGCGGCCCGGCTTCCTGTCTTCCCGTGATCTTCTTGCGCAGGACCGGGGCGGCGATGTCGATCTGTCGCAGATGCCTGCCGCCCTGGCCCGGGCCTGCCGCGCCGCCTGGGCGGCACTCACCGGCGAGGAAACCGTCATCCATGCCGATCTTTCCCCCGGCAACATCCTGCACGGGGCCGATGGTTTGCCCATCCTGCTAGACTGGGACGAATCCCGCCGCGACTGCGCGGCATTCGACCTTGCCCAGCTTGGTCCCTCCGACGCGGCGACCCGCCGCGCGGCGCTGGCCTGGGAAGTCGCCTGTTGCTGGCAGGTCGAACCCGATCACGCCCGCGTCCTGGCCCGTGGGCTGGCCGATCCGGCCTAATTGCCTTTCAGCAAGCCTTCCAGCAGCTTGCGCGCCTCTTCGTCCAGCACTTCCTGCGCCCGGCGCTTGGCGGCATCCTCCAGGCTCTCGCCCTCGCCCGCGACGATGCCTTCTTCCGCCAGCTTCGCCTCCAGCGCCGCCTTGGCATCGGCCTCGGCCTTCTCGGCCTCCAGCCGTAGCTTTTCCGCCACCGCCCGCGCCTCTTCCTCCATCTTCTCCCGGGCGATCGCCTCAAGATCGAGCGCGAAATTCGGCTTCGCCCAGGGGCCGGTAATCAGCAGCGGCACCATCACCCCGCCCGTGCCATCCTCGCCCGCCAACGCCGTGGGTCGCAGCCGGTAATTCAGCCGCCGCTGGCCCAGATCGACCGTCCCCGCCCCGGTCGCCGTGACATAGGGCGCGACCAGCTTGAGGTCGCTGTTCGACAGCACCCCGGCCGTAATGGTGAAACTGCCCGCCACGCCGTCGAAAATCGTCTTCTGCCCCTCGCCGACATAATTCGGGTCCAGCGTCCGCAGCATCCCCCCGATGTCGAGGCCGCGCAATTCGCCCTGGCCCAGGCTCAGCGTGCCCTCGCCCTCAAGCGAACGCATGATCTCGGCCAGGGAGTTGCCGACGCCCAGATAGCGCAGCGTCAGATTGCCCTGCGCCACCAGCCGGTCCCAGCCCGACAGGTCCTGCAACAGGGGCTGCATCTGCAACCCGGCCAAGGACAGGTTGCCGCCGACCGACAGCCCGCCCCGCCCATTCACCACGAACTCGCCCGTGACGGCGCCGCCATAGGCCTCAAGCTTCTTCAGCCCGAACACGGCCCGCGCCCGGTCAACCGTGATCAGGGCCGCCGTCGCGCCGAACTTGGCCACGCCCAGATCGACCGAAGGCGCGCTCAGCGCCACGGCGGCATCGACCAGGCCCAGGGCCGATACGTCGATGCGATCCTCGGGCCAGCCCGCCGCCGCCATGCCGCCCCCCGCGCCGCCGCCCTGCCCGCCCGACAAGCCCGACAGGTCCAGCGCCGAGGCGCGCAGCTGCGCCGACAGTTTCGGGCGGTCCTTGCCCGGCTTGAGGTCCAGATCGCCCTCCAACGCATTGCCATCGGCCTCGATCCGCGCCCCGCGCAGGAAGGCAGCACCCGTGCCATCCAGTACCAGATCGCCCGCCAGCTTCAGCCGCTCTGCCCCCAGGCCGCGCGGCAAGGCCGGCGCCGCCGCCCCGGCCAGCCCGGCTAGCGCCGCGATATCGGTCAGATCCGCCTCCAGCCGCCCCTCGGCCGCGACCGGGTTCCATCCCCCCCGCCCCTCGAAATGCGCTGTCGCCCTGCCAGCGGTCAGATCGGCCACCAGGGGCACGATGCGCCCCTCGGAAAAGGCCGAAAACACTTCGGCCGCCAGCGACAGCGTCACCGGGCGGCCCTGCGTCACCGCACTGGCCCTGAGCGTGAAGGGGCCGGTGTAATCCGGGATCGCCAGCGTCAGGTCCACCCCGTCCAGCGTCACATCGCGCCCGGCCTGATGGTCGAGAAACCGGATCGTGCCGCCGGTGATCCGGCCATCTTCCAGCGTGAAGGCCTGGCCCGCGCCGGGCGTGGTCGGGCTGATCTCGCCGCCTGCGCCGCCCCCGCCGAAGACCCAGTTCTCGCGCCCGTCCTTGGCGCGTTCCAGCAGCACCTTCGGCGCTTCGGCCCGCAGCCCGAGGATTCGCACCTCCCCGCCCAGAAGTGCCGAGGCATTGACCTCGATCACCAGCCCGTCGGCGCTGAACATCGGCCCGTCTTCACCGGACCAATCGGCATTGGCAATGCGCACGGGGCCGGTGACGACGCCCAGAACCGGCCAGAACCGCGCCGAAACCCCGCCCTCGATCACCAGCTCGCGCCCGGTCAGCCGCTGGAATTCCCGCGACGCCGCCCCCGCGATCCGCTCGGTCGGCACCAGCGCCAGAAGCCCCGCCCCCAGAAGGGCCAGGAGCAGAAGCGCCCCGATTGCCCGGATCAGCCACCGCATCGCCACCTGCCTCAAGTTTCTGATTTGTTGAGAAAGCCTAGGGCAGCGGCCCGGATCCGGCAAGAACTTGCCCATCTTTCCGGCATCAAACCGCCGTCATTGAAACATCGCGCGAGACGGCGAAGGCGCGCCCCGCACAAGTCCCGGGGGCCAGCCCCCGGACCCCCGGAGTATTTCGGCCAAGATGAAGCGAGCAGGGCAGTCTTGGTCTTCATCCTGGCCCGGCTATCCCGGGTCCCTCTGCCAGCGCTTCCCGCCGCAGGCCCTCTGCGCTATATCCAGCGGCCATGAGCCAGAACCCGCCCCTTCTCCGCCCCGATCTTGCCCGCGCCCAGGTCGAGGCAAGCCCCCGCCGCGAGGGCCAGCCCACCATCGGCATGGTCAGCCTTGGCTGCCCCAAGGCCCTTGTCGATTCTGAACGCATCCTCACCCGCCTGCGGGCCGAAGGCTATGCGATCAGCCCCGATTACAAGGGCGCGGATGCGGTCATCGTGAACACCTGCGGCTTCCTGGACAGCGCCAAGGCCGAAAGCCTGGACGCCATCGGCGAGGCCCTGCGCGAAAACGGCAAGGTCATCGTCACCGGCTGCCTGGGGGCGGAACCCGACTATATCACCGGCGCGCATCCCAAGGTCATGGCGGTCACCGGCCCGCATCAATATGAATCCGTGCTCGATGCCGTGCATGGCGCGGTGCCGCCCGCACCCGATCCCTTCATCGACCTTCTGCCCGCCACCGGCGTCTCGCTGACCCCGCGCCATTACAGCTATCTGAAGATCTCGGAAGGCTGCGACCACAAGTGCAAGTTCTGCATCATCCCCGACATGCGCGGCCGGTTGCAAAGCCGCCCCGCCCGCGCGGTGCTGCGCGAGGCGGAAAAGCTGGTCGAGGCCGGGGTGAAAGAGCTTCTGGTCATCAGCCAGGACACCAGCGCCTATGGCACCGACTGGAAGGACCGCGACGACAAGTTCCCGATCACCGCGCTCGCCCGTGACCTGGGCTCGCTGGGTGCCTGGGTGCGGATGCATTACGTCTATCCCTATCCGCATGTGCGCGACCTGATCCCGCTGATGGCCGATGGCCTTGTGCTGCCCTATCTCGACATTCCCTTCCAGCACGCCCACCCCGATGTGCTGCGCCGCATGGCGCGGCCCGCCGCCGCCGCCCGCACGCTGGATGAAATCGCCGCCTGGCGCACCGCCTGCCCCGATATCACCCTGCGCTCGACCTTCATCGTGGGCTATCCGGGCGAGACCGAGGCCGAATTCCAGCACCTGCTGGACTGGCTGGACGAAGCGCAACTCGACCGGGTCGGCTGCTTCAAATACGAAAACGTCAAGGGCGCGCGCTCGAACGCCCTGCCCGACCATGTGCCGGAAGAGGTCAAGGACGACCGCTTCGCCCGCTTCATGGAAAAGGCCCAGGCCATTTCCGAGGCGAAGCTGGCCGCCAAGCTGGGAAGCCGGATCGAGGTGATCGTCGATGAGGTCGACGAAGAAGGCGCCACCTGCCGCACCAAGGCCGACGCGCCGGAAATCGACGGCAACCTCTTCATCGACGAGGGCTTCGAAGGCCTGGCCCCCGGCGACATCGTCACCGTCGAGGTGGACGAGGCCGGGGAATATGATCTGTGGGGAAGCCGCGTTTGACCCAGACCCCGCCCCCCAGACCGCCCGACGCCGAACCCGTCATCCGCACCATCGCCATGCCCGCCGATACCAACCCCTCGGGCGATATCTTCGGCGGCTGGTTGATGGCGCAGATGGATCTTGCGGCGGGCAACCTGGCCGGCCGCATCGCCCGCGGCCGTTCGGCGACCGTCGCGGTCGATGGCATGGCCTTTCTGAAACCCGTCAAGGTCGGCGACGAAGTCTCGCTCTACGCCCATCTCGAAGGCACCGGCCGAACTTCCATGCGCATCCATGTCGAGGCCTGGCGCCGCCCGCGCTATGGCACGGAAAGCGAGAAGGTGACGGATGCGACCTTCACCTTCGTCGCGCTGGACGAGGCAGGGCGGTCGCGACCGCTGCCCAATCAGCAGAGCTGACCATCCCCCCAGAATCGTTGCCCCCAAATCGTTGCCCCCGGCATCTTTCGACACCGGGGGCCGCCCCTTGCGCGCAGGGGCGCGAAGGCGTCACCGCAGGGCAGCGGGCCGCCATTCTTGCGGCGTTACAGCCAGTAGGGCGAGACGCCGTAATAGTCATAGGCGCGGCGCTCATAGTCGCGGTTCACGCGCCAGTCCTCGGGCCGCTCGGGCGCGGCCTCGAGCTGGGCCTTGGTGATGTCGGTCACATAGCCCTCGCGCGCCACGTCATAGCGCAGCTTCTTCCACGGAATCGGATGCGCCCCCGCACCAATCCCCAGGAAGCCGCCAAAGCTCATGACCGCATAGGTGATATTGCCCGAGACCTTGTCGATCATCAGATGGTCGATATGGCCCAGATGATCGCCCGAAGGGCTGTAGACATCGGTGCCGTTGACATCCGTGCTGGAGATCAGCGCGGCGCCGGGGCGGGCGGCGGTGGAAATCTGAGCTTGCTGTTGCATGACATCCTCTTTTCCTTGCACGGCGCAGGGATGCACCGTCTGGCGGGAAAACGGATGGTCGCGGGCAATGGTTCCGGTTGCGCGGCGCGGCAGGCGGAACCCGGCCGAAAACCGCCGCTCTCGGGCGCGGAATGCTGCGCGGTCCGGGCTTCTGACCCCTGCCCCGCTAGCCCAGCAGGATCACCAGCCAGGCCACACCCGCCGCAATTGCCGCCAGCGCCACGGCGGCGCTGCCGCAATCCTTGGCCTTGCCCGCCCGCGGGTCGCGCCGGTCCGAGATGTAATCGACCACTTCCTCGATGGCGGTGTTCATCAGCTCCATCGCCAGCACGATCAGCCCCAGCCCCAGGATCACCGCCCTCTCGCCGGGCGTCAGGTCCAGGCTGAAGGCCAGCGCGGCCGAGGCGAGATTGGCCAGCGACCATTGCCGCAGGCTTTTCTCGCTGGCCCAGGCCGCGCGCCATCCGGCCCAGGACCACAGGCAGGTATTCCCCAGCCGCCGCAATTCGGCCTTCAGCCACTCCATCCTCGTCCCCATCGCTGACCCGGCCCTGCGTCCGGCCCGGCCAACCTAGCCGCGCGCCCGCAGCGCGTCGAGCCAGGCTCTCGTGCAGCTTGCGACATGGGCAAAGCGGTCGCCACCCAGATGCGTGCCGCCAAACCAGCGCGTCACGATCACCGCCATGTCATACAATTCCTCGCGCTCAAGCATCCGCAGGATCACCGATCCCGCCCCGGCCTCGCCGTCATCGGCCTTGATCGGCCCCTCGCTGCGCGACAGCAGCGCCCAGGAATTGTGGGTCGCCTTGGCAAAGCGCTTCTCGCGGCACAGCTGCGCCACCAGCGCCCGTGCCGCAGCCTTGTCCGCCGCAGGTCCGCCCGAAACGGCATAGCGCGAGCCACGGTCGCGCAGCACGTCGTCCAGCGTGAAAAAGCCCGGCTGTTCCATCGCGCTTCTCTGGCGCGCCGCCGCCCCCGGGTCAACCGCGGTCAGGTGATCGACAGCGCCTCGATCACGGCCTTGTTCGGGCAGAAGCCCGGCATCGCCTTCTCCTCGGCATGGCTGTCCATGAAGGCCCGGCAGCGTGCCGGCTGGGCGCAGCCCTCGCAGCGCGCCACGATCGCGCCCAGCTCGCCCCGGCTCAGCCAGCCCTCGACCACCGCCTGCGGCAGGCTGACCCCGGTCAGCCGCGCCATGGCCCGCGTCAGCCACCAGGCCCGCGGCGAATCGGTATATCCCAGCATGACACCTCTCTTCCGGGCCCTGCATCCATCCAGCCCGCCTGCCGCAGAGTGGCCCCCGGCCCATGGCCCGGCCTTGACCCAGATCAAGCAAAATCCGGGCAGGTGGGTAGAATGCAAGAAATCTGCATGTCGGATGCGCAGAAACCGGATGGCCTCGCCGCGCCGCGCCCGCTCAGACCGCGCCGCCCGCCTGCAAGGCGGCCACGACCCGCGCCACCACCGCCCGGCGCTGCGCGTTCGACGGATGCGACCCATGCGCCGTCACCCCGGGATCGGGCAGGCGCAGAAAGAAGACCGCGCCCCGCACCGGATCGAACCCCGCCCGCCAGGCGATTTCGGCCCCCAGCGCATCGGCCTCCAGCTCGAAAGCCTTGGAATAGCTCTGCGCCGCAAGCTCGGCCCCGGTCTGCTGCGCCCGCTTCACCTCATCGGGGCTGGCCCCCGCCTGGGTCGCCAGCACGCCCGCCAGCATCGCGCCTTCGCGGGCCTGGCTGTCGCGGCGCGGAATATGGCCCGCGATGTGATGGGCCGCCTCATGGCCCATGACGAAGGCCAGCTCATCGGCATTGCGCGCCTTGGCGATCAGGGCCGAGGTCACGAACAGCCAGGGCCGGCCATAGGGGTCCAGCGTCTGGAAGGCATTGGCGGGCTGGCCGGGCCGGGCATCCAGCGCGATGGTGAAATTGCAATTGCGCCCCCTGACCCGCGCCCGGCACATGGTTTCGGCCATGGGCTCGATCCGCCCCGCCGCCTCGACAAAGCGCGCGGGCGTGCCGGGCGGGAAATCGATGCTGATCCCCGGCGGCAAGTCCCGCGCGACCTCCTGCCCGGTCACGCAGCCTGCAAGGGCAAGGGGAAGCAGGGTCAGCGCCAGAAGGGCGCGTGCGGCGGCGAAAAGGGGCATGGGCAGGCGGTCCGGCGGAACAGGTGACAGGGCAAGGCGAAGGGGGCGGCACGGGAACGGGGCGGCACGGGGGCGGATGACGGGGCGGCGCATCCCCCGGCAACCGCCGCGTGTCGTGCGAAGCTATCAGACCGGCGCGCGGAAGGAAGGGGCCATGGCGCGATCTCACGCAACCGTCACGCCGCCCGGCCGATTTTTCTCCAGGGCCCGCCCGCCGCCCATCGCCGCCAATGCCACCGCCCCGCGCGCCCCCCGCCATTGCCCATTGCCGCCGACCGCGCGCCCGGCTAGCCTTGCCCCATGTTCACCATCGAGCACGAATTCGACGCCACGGTCATCACCCTGATCGACGAGGGGGGCGACTTGCCCCTGACGGGCGATGTCACCGTCACCGCCTTTGAGGATTGCGTCACGGTCGAGCAGACGGATCCTGAAACCGATGAGGTGGCGCGCCTCACCCTCTCGCTCGCCCAGGTGGCAGACCTTGCCGCCGCGCTGAACCTGCCCGAAGGCAGCTATCGGCTTGACCGCCGGGGCAAGCCCGCCGCCCGCGACTAGCCTGCCCCGCCCCACATCGCGGTTTCAAATTTCTCGGGTCACCCGCAAGCGCGGGGGCTGGCCCCGCGTTCCCCGTGCCGTCGCGTCGGGCGGCCGGTTCAGTCCAGCCGGAAAACCTTGTCCCGCGCCTTGGCGCCCCGCACCAGCGTGAGCCTTGTCTTCGCCACCCCCATGGCCCGGGCCAGCAGCGCCTGGGCCGCAGCCGTGGCGCGGCCATCCTCGGGCACTTCGGTCACCGAAATCCGCAGCACCTCGCCCGGCACGATCCCCGCCCGCCTTGCATTGGGGGTCACCCTCAGCGCGATCTCGGCCCCGGGCCGGGCCAGATGCGACAGGTCGGGCAGTTCATCGGCCATGGCATTCTCCAGGCCGCCAGACTGCCCGACCGGGCGGCGGGCGGCAAGGGCGCGGCACAGGGCGAAAGGGCCGGTCGTTGCCAGACCTTTGCCAGACCTTTGCCAGACCTTCGCCAGACGGCGCCGTCCTGGTCCGAAACACTCCCATGCGGGGCAGCAGCCCCCCGCCACCGCGCCCGCAAGCCCGCCATTTGAAATGCGCGCCGATCCCGCCTACCTTCCGCCCAAGCCGTCAGGAGTGCCCATGTCTACCCCGAATCCCGCAGCCTTCGCCTATCTCGAAACCCGCCGGTCCGCGCCCGCCAAGCTCTTCACCGATCCCGTTCCCGGTGCGGCGGAGCTTGACCGCATCCTGACCGCCGCCCTGCGCGTGCCCGATCATGGCAAGCTGGAACCCTGGCGTCTTATCGTGTTGCAGGGAAATGATTTTTCCCGCCTCGCCGATCTGGCCGAAGCTCGCGCGTGCGAGCTGGGTGGAGACGCCGAAAAGATCGCCAAGGGCCGCGGCCAATACGATCTTGGCCGCCTTGCCGTGGTGGTGATCTCCTCGCCCAAGGCCTCCGACAAGATCCCGCTGGCCGAACAGGTTCTGTCGTCCGGCGCGCTGTGCATGAATCTTGTCCATGCCGCCACGGCGGCGGGCTGGGGCGCGTCTTGGCTGACCGGCTGGCCCGCCCATGACGCCACCTTCCGCGCCCGCGCCTTCGCCTGCACCGAAGCCGAAACCGTCTCGGGCATCATCCACATCGCCACCCCGCCCAGCCCCCTTCCCCCCGACCGCCCGCGCCCCGATCTGGCGCGCATCGTGCAACGGGGATTGTGATGATCTTTCAGTCCTTTGGCACAGCATTGGGCCAGATGGGCGACCCGCGTTTCCGCCGGGTCATGCTGCTGGGCGTCGTCCTGGCCTTCGCGCTTCTGGCCGTGGTCTACGCGCTGTTCCTTCTGATGATCGCCACCCTGACCCCCGATCTGGTCGAGCTGCCTGTCCTCGGCCCGGTCTCGGGCCTGCACCAGCTTCTCGGCTGGGCCTCACTGTTCTTCATGCTGGCCCTGTCGGTCTTCCTGATGATCCCCGCCGCCGCCGCCTTTGCCGGGCTTTTCACCGATGACGTCGCCCAGGCGGTGGAAGAGGCGCATTACCCCTT
This sequence comes from Fuscovulum sp., assembly GCA_041916535.1. Lineage (GTDB taxonomy): Bacteria > Pseudomonadota > Alphaproteobacteria > Rhodobacterales > Rhodobacteraceae > Pseudogemmobacter. The sequence continues at coordinate 12,332 of JAYRZG010000016.1, forward strand.
CCTGCCCCCCGCCCGCATCCTGGGCTGGGCCGAGGGGTTGCGCAGCTCGATCAACCTGATCGGGCTTCTGGTCCTGGTGAACCTTGCCGCGCTGATGTCGGTGCTGGTGGTCGGCCCCTTCGCCCCGGTCCTGTTCTGGGCGGCGAATGGCTGGCTGCTCGGGCGTGAATATTTCATGCTGGTGGCGCTGCGCCGCCTGCCCGCCGATCAGGCCAATGCCCTGCGCAGCCGCAACGGGTTGACCATCTGGATGGCGGGGGCGCTGATGGCCGCGCCCCTGTCAGTTCCCCTGGTGAACCTTCTGATCCCGGTGCTGGGCACCGCGACATTCACCCATATCTTTCACAAGCTTATGGCTGCGGGGCGGTAAGGCCGCGGCCTTACTGATCCGCCGTAACCGGCGCTTCCAGCCCGAAAACGTTCAGGTCATCCACGGTGAAGCGGCCCGACAGGATCACCCAGGCCAGCACCGCAAAGATCACCGAGGCAAAGCCCGTCGCGATCAGCGCGCTGCGGCCCACGTCTTCGGTCGCGGGCGCGCCGGCATGGGTGCCGGGCACGATCTCGCCCGCCTCGCCCTGGGTGCGGGTGCGCACCATCAGCACGATGTAGAAGGTCAGGAACCAGGTGACCGAGAACAGGACGATGGCGCCGGTGATGTTCATACCTGCTCCAGTTCAACCAGACAGCCGTTGAAATCCTTCGGGTGCAGGAACAGGACCGGCTTGCCATGTGCGCCGATCTTCGGCTCGCCCGTGCCCAGAACCCGCGCCCCCTGCGCCTTCAGCTTGTCGCGCGCGGCCAGGATATCCTCGACCTCATAGCAGATGTGATGGATGCCCCCGGCCGGGTTTTTCTCAAGGAATCCAGCGATCGGAGAGCCTTCGCCCAAGGGATAGAGCAATTCGATCTTGGTGTTCGGCAACTCGATGAACACCACCGTCACGCCATGATCCGGCTCGTCCTGCGGCGCACCGACCTTGGCGCCAAGCGTGTCGCGATACTGGGCCGAGGCCGCCGCGAGATCTGGCACGGCGATGGCAACATGGTTCAGGCGTCCGATCATGGGCGTCTCCTGGCTGGAAGCTGCGGCCCCCGCGTGGGGCGCTTTGCCTGCTTATCGCCCCAGCCGCCCCGGCGGGCAAGGGGGCGTGCCGCCGCAGCCCGCCCGACCAAAGCAGGGGATCGCGCGTCGCTGTTAACCTGCCATTCACCCTGCCCTGCCTAGACTGGCAGATGGCGCGCGTCCCGGTTCGGCACCCCGCCCGCAGCGAAAGGCCCTTGCAATGCCCCGCCCAGACGACCTGCCCGATCCCAGCTTCTTTGGTCCCGCGCTTGCGCTGCGTGGCGCGCTGCCCCTGCAGGGGCTGACCATCCTTGCCGTCGAAGACAGCCGCTATGCCTCGGACGCGCTGCGGCTGATGTGCCAGCGCTCGGGCGGGCGGCTGCGCCGGGCCGACAGCCTTGCTGCGGCCGAGGCGCATCTGCGCTGCTACCGGCCCGATGTGGTGATCGTCGATCTGGGCCTGCCCGATGGCCGGGGAGAGGCGCTGATCCAGGCCCTTGCCGCCGAAAAGCGCGCGGTCGTGCTGGGCACCAGCGGCGATCCCGATGGCCGCGCCGCCGCCCTGTCCGCCGGGGCGGCAGGGTTTCTGGACAAGCCCGTGCCCGGCCTCGCCACCTTCCAGGCCACGATCCTGGCCCATCTGCCGGGGGCCGAGATGCGGCCCGCCCCCTTTCCCGGCGAGGTGCGGCCCGATCCGCTGGCCCTGACCGACGATCTGCTTCAGGCGGCCCGGGCGCTCGAGGCCGGGCCATCGCCTGCCGAACGCGCCTATCTTGCGGGCTTCGTCTCGGGTCTTGCCCGCCAAGCCAGCGATCAGGCGCTGATCAGCGCCAGCCGCGCCATCGGCGACCCTTCGGTCAAGGACACCCAGCTTTCCAACCTGCTGCGCGACCGCATCGCCCGGACCGCCGCCTTTCGCGACAGCGCCTGAGATGCGCGGTCGCCTTGTCCGCCGCCCCGGCGCGCGATCCCGGAACCCCGGTCTTGAACCGCCTAATCCCGGACCGCCGGGTCCGACCCTGCCCGCACCAGCCGCGTCAGGTCTGACAGGCGTTCGCGCTGCCGCCCCGCCGCATCAAAATTGGCGGGCGACAACCAGGCCTTGAACGCCTCGGCCAGCGCGGGCCATTCGCTGTCGATCACCGAGAACCAGGCCGAATCGCGGTTGCGGCCCTTGACCACCAGATGCTGGCGGAAAATGCCCTCATAGCTGAAGCCCAGCCGCTGCGCCGCCCGGCGCGAGGGCAGGTTCAGCGCATTGCATTTCCATTCATAGCGCCGATAGCCCGCCGCGAAGGCCCAGCCCATCATCAGCGCCATCGCCTCGGTCGCAGCGACGCCGCGCTGCATTTCGGGGCCGATGCAGATATGGCCGACCTCGATCGACCCGGCCTCGGGCGCGATGCGCAGGAAACTGGCGATGCCGCCGCAATGGCCGGTCGCGCGGTCGCGCAGCACGAAGAAGCGCGGGTCCTCGCCCCCCTCGCGCTCCTTGGCCCAGCGGTGATAGGCTGCGGCCGAGGCGAAGGGGCCATAGGGCATGTAATCCCACAGCGCGTCATGGCCGGAAAAGGCGCGGAACAGGTCGGCAGCATGGGTGTCGGCGGACAGCGGCTCCAGCCGCACCCAATTCCCCTCCAGCGCCTCATGCCCCGGTCGCGGCGGCACCGACCAGCCGCTCACCACCTGTCCCAGCCGCGCCGCGTCGTCCATGTCCTGCCATCCCTCACCGCCCTTGCGGGCAGGCTATGCCCCGGCCCGGCGCCCCGCAAGCCTCTAGAGGATCAGCCCGCCCGCCCCTTCGGCGCGCAGCCCCGGAAACACCGCCTGCTCCAGCACCGCCCGGTCCAGACTGTAAAGCTGCGCCATGGCATGGGCCGCCCAGGCCCGCACATCGCTGGTGGGCATCAGGTCGCGCCCCTCATACAGCGCGCCCTCGCCCAGGCCCGGCCACGCACCCAGCACCTGCCCGCCCTTCACCGCGCCGCCCGCCGCCACCATCAGCCCGCCCGTGCCATGGTCGGTTCCGGCAGACCCGTTTTCTCGCGCCGTGCGGCCGAATTCCGTCATCGCCAGCAGCGCCGTCCTGCCCCAGACCTGCGGGCCAAGCTGCGCCTTCATCCGCAGGATCACCTCTTGCAGCCGGGTCAGCGGGCGGCGCAGGGCATTGCCCTGGCCCTTGTGCGTGTCCCATCCGGTCAGGGAAAAGGCCGCGATCCGGGTTTCGCCCGCCAGATGCCCGGCGACGAAGTCCACCAGTTGCGCCACGCCGCCCGCATCCTCGCCCTCCGCCATGCCCATCATGCCGCCCTGGGTCAGCGCCAGCGCCTCGGCCACCGCATCGCGGAACAGGGGGTCGTCATGCGCCACATGTTCCAGCAAAAGCCGCCCCTGCGCCGACAGTGCAAGCTCTTGATCCGGTGCCCAGTTCCGCACCTCGGCCACGCCCGACAGCACCTTAAGCTCGTCGCGCCCCACCGCATAGGCCGTCTCGGCCCGCACCCCCGGCACCGCCTGCAACATCCGGTTCAGCCAGCCGTCGCGCACCGCACCCAGCGGCACATCCGCCCCGGTGCCGGCCTCCAGCATGTCCTGCCCGTCGAAATGGCTGCGCTTATCGCGATAGGGGGTCGATGTGGCATGGACAAAACCCAGCTCGCCCGCCTGCCACAGCGGCAACAGCCCCTCAAGCGCGCCATGCATCTGCCAGTCGCCCGCGCCCAGCGCCAGGGCCGGGCTGGCCGCAAGGCCGGGCCGCAACCCGGCATAGGCCGGGTCAAAGCGCGGCTGCACCACATCCAGCCCGTCCATCGCCCCGCGCAGGATCACAACGATAAGCCGGTTCTCGCCCAGCGCGGGCGCGCCCTGCGCCAGCGTCACGGTCGACAGGAAGGGATGCGCCGCCGCCGAACAGGCAATCGCGCCGAAGCCCCGCAGAAAGCCGCGCCGATCCATCGCTATCTCCTGTTGAAGGCGGGGCTGGCCAGCACCAGACCCACCGCCTCGCGCTGGCTTTCCGAGGCACCCACCGCCCAGACCAGCCCGGCCTCGGCCCGGCTGCCCAGCGCCCGGGTGACCAGCCCGCGCGCTTCCGGCAAAGTCGCCATCAGCTTCTCCGGCACCGCGAGCGCCCAGTCGATCCGCGCCGCCATGCCCTGCGGGGTGATCCAGGCCTCGGCCTCTTCCTTCCAGCCATCCGGGCCGGGGGCCATCTGCCAGGGCTGGCCCATCCCCGCCAGCGGGTCCAGCACAAGGGCCAGGAAATCCTGTTCCGGCAGGGCCATGACCTGCGCGCCCGTCACGCCCAGCGCCCGCAGGGCCGCCACCATGAAATCAAAGGGTTGCCGCGCCTTCCGCGCCTCGGGTGCCCAGGCCGCCGGCTGGGACAGCAGGGCCGCGACTACCGCCGCCAGATCGCCCCCCGTCCGCAGCCATTCCGCCTCGACCGCCGCGACCAGTGCGGGGTCGGGCGCGTCCGACACGAAATGTACCGCCAGCTTGACCGCCAGATGCCGCGCCGTTTCCGGCCGCACCGCCAGATCGGTCAGCGCCCGCAGGATCGGGTCCACGCCCTCGCCGCCATAGGTGACGCCCAGAACCTGATCGTCCCCCGGCTCGACCCGCGCCGCGTCAAAGGCATAGCCGCGCTCGGGCACGAAGGTCAGCCCGGTCAGCAATTCGGCCATCTCGCGCACATCGTCCTGCGTATAGGCCGCACCCACGCCCAGCGTGTGCAGTTCCAGGATCTCGCGCGCCAGATTCTCGTTCAGGCCCTTGCCGCGCTTTTCCCCGCGCCGGGAATTCGGCCCCAGCGAATTGATCTGATCCAGATAGATCAGCATCGCCGGATGCAGCACCACCGCTTGCAGCATGGTCGCGAAAGGCGCGGTCAGGTTGGGGCGGATCGCCTCTTCCACCAGGGCCGAGGGCCAGGCGTTCTGGGTGCGGTTGCGCGGCGTCACGGTGAAATGGTCGGCCCAGAAGGCGACCAGCCTTTCCCGCAGGGGCGTTTCGCTGTCGATCGCGCGAGCAAAACCCGCCTGCGCCGCCGTCAGGCCCAGCGCCTTGGTCGCCTTGACCGCACGGCGTTCGGCCTTGGTCGCGGCCTTTGCCGCCTTGGCATCCTCTCCTGCCGCCTTGCGCGCCTCGCGCGCGGCCTTGAAATCGCGCAGATGCGGCAGGATCTCCGCCGTGCCATGGGCAGGCCAGGCCTGCGCCATCAGATCGGGGCCGCGCAGCCCGGCCAGCAGGGCCCCGGCTTCGGCCTGCCCCGGCGCGGCGGGCAGGCCATAGGCAAAGCGGAAAGCGGTGATTTCGGCAAGATCGGGCATGGTCCTGCGGCGTCTCCTGTCGGCCGCGTGATCACGGCCCTGTCCTTGAGTGATCCTATCCCGGCCTTCCGCCCCCCGCATGTCACCAAGCCGTGTGCGGGCGGCCGCTAGCCTTCGGGCAGGCGGAAATCGGCGGGATAAAGGTGGATGCCGTCGAAATCCTCTTTGCCCAGCGCCACCCCCGCCGCGCGCAGCGCCGCATAGCCCATGGTCATGTGGAAGAAGAAATTCGGCAGGCCGAACAGGTAAAGGAACTGCTCCGCCGTCTGGTCGATCTCGGCAAAGCCCGCGCGATGGTGGATCACCCGCGCTTCGGCGCCCTCGAACTCGGCGGGTTTCATCGCGCCCAGCAGCGCCCGCGCCACCGCCAGCCTTGGCCCAAGACCCTCCGGCAGGTCCGGCACCTCGCGCCCCGCCAGCGGGCAGGTCACCCGCATCGCGAACCCCGCCGCCGTGGCAAACTGCCAGCGCGCCGTGGGCATGTCGGCCAGCGCCGCATCAAGGGCATCCGGCCCGGCCAGCGCCACGATATCGCTGATCCGCGACAGGTAGTGGCGAAAGACCGGGACGGTGGCCTGATACATCTGCGCGTTACGCGTCCTTCGGCACGACCCGCAACTGCAACTCGCGCAATTGCTTGAGCGTCGGCTCGCTGGGGGCGTTCATCAGCAGGTCTTCGGCGCGCTGGTTCATCGGGAACATGATGACCTCGCGGATGTTCGTCGTATCCGCCAGCAGCATCACCAGCCGGTCGATCCCCGCCGCACAGCCGCCATGCGGCGGGGCGCCGTATTTGAACGCCTTGACCATGCCGCCGAACCGCTTGTCGACCTCGCTGTTCGGATAGCCGGCCAGTTCAAAGGCCTTGTACATGATCTCGGGCTTGTGGTTGCGGATGCCGCCCGAGATGACCTCATAACCGTTGCACGCCAGGTCATACTGATAGGCATGGACCTTCAGCGGGTCGCCATTCAGCGCCTCGAGCCCCCCCTGCGGCATCGAGAAGGGGTTGTGCGAGAAATCGATCCCGCCCTCGTCGGTCTTCTCATACATCGGGAAATCGACGATCCAGGCGAAACGGAAGCAATCCGTCTCGGTCAGCCCCAGCTCGCGGCCAATCTCGTTGCGCGCCCGGCCAGCGACAGGTTCGAACACCTCGGCCTTGCCGCCCAGGAAGAAGACGGCATCGCCTTCCTTCAACCCCAGCTCGACCCGGATCGCCTCGGTCCGCTCCGGTCCGATGGCCTTGGCGATCGGCCCGGCGGCTTCAAACGGGCAGAAATGAGTTTCGATGAGATTCCTTGCGGCGTCAAAGTTCTCAGTGCCACCAGTCTCGATCAAAGCAATGATCTCGCTACCGACCCGAGACAGTTTTTCGGGGATCGCTGAAGTCACTTGCGACAGCGTCGGCCAATCTCCTTGAGGGACTTTCGCGGATTTTTCGAAGGTTGATTGTTTGTCAAGATCGCCCTCCGGGAGTTTAGCCCAGAAATGCTCGACTTGACTGCTGAACTCCCACCACTTCCTGATCAAATCATAGACAGCTTGGTCAGCTGCATTCTCTTTCTTGCGCCAGAAGATATAGCCCATCCCCGGCAGGCCTTCCTTCTGGGCGAAGGCATTCATCCGGTCCGCGAACTTGCGGCTGCCGCCGGTCGGCGCGGGAATGGCGCGCACCTCGGTGCCTTCATTCTCCAGCAGCGAGGCGAAGATGCCGAAGCCAGACCCCCGGAAATGCTCGCTCACGTCCTGCATCCTGATCGGGTTGCGCAGGTCGGGCTTGTCGCTGCCATACCATTTCAGGCTGTCGCGATAGGCGATCTTCGGCCAGTCGGCATGAACCTTGCGGCCCCGCCCGAAATGCTCGAACAGGCCCTGCAGCACCGGCTGCACGGCGGCGAAAACATCTTCCTGCTCGACGAAGCTCATCTCGACATCCAGCTGGTAGAAATCGGTCGGGCTGCGGTCGGCGCGCGGGTCCTCGTCGCGGAAACAGGGCGCGATCTGGAAATAACGGTCGAAGCCCGCCACCTGGATCAGCTGCTTGAACTGCTGCGGCGCCTGCGGCAGGGCATAGAACTTGCCCGGATGCAGCCGGCTCGGCACCAGAAAGTCGCGCGCCCCTTCGGGCGAGGAGGCGGTGATGATCGGCGTCTGGAATTCGGTGAAGCCCTGGCTCCACATCTTCTCGCGCAGCCAGCGCACCACGTTCGACCGCAGCATCATGTTCTGGTGCATGCCGTCGCGGCGCAGGTCGAGGAAACGGTAGGTCAGCCGGGTTTCCTCGGGATATTCCGTCTCGCCGAACACCGGCAGCGGCAATTCGCCCTCCACCGCGCCCAGAACCTCGACGCCCATGGCATAGACCTCGATCTCGCCGGTCGGGATCTTGGCATTGACCAGGCTCGCATCGCGCGCCTTCACCCGGCCGTCGATCCGCACCACCCATTCCGACCGCACCTTCTCCAGCGCGGCAAAAGCCGGGCTGTCGCTGTCGGCCAGCACCTGGGTGATGCCATAATGGTCGCGCAGGTCGATGAAGAGCACCCCGCCATGGTCGCGCACCCGATGCACCCAGCCCGAAAGCCGCACGGTCTCGCCCACATGGGCCTTGTTCAGCGCGGCACAGGTATGGCTGCGATAGGCATGCATCGTCGATCCCCTTCCGAGGGCAGAAATTCCATCGCGCCGATAGAGCGCCCCGCCCCGGTGAAGTCAACCCCGGCCGTGGCGCCCGGCATCGGGCCGCAGAGCGTAAGCAGCCTCAGCCCGCGCCGCCCCCGGCCACAAGGCGCGCCGGGATCAGCCCGCGCAGGGCATTGCCGACCCAAAGCCGCACCCGCGGCAGATCCTCGACCAAAAGCACCTCTTCCTTGCAGGCCAGCTCCGCCCGCAACACCCCGGGCAGCAGCCCCGAAGACAGGGGCGGCGTGCGCATCCCCTGCCCCCGGTCGAAGAACAGATTGGTGATCGTGCCCTCGCAGACCTCGCCGCGCTGGTTGACGAACAGGACCTCGTCCAATGCCTCCGGCAGCGCCGCGCGCGCCGCGTCGTAAAGCCCGCGCCGGGTCGACTTCACCTGCAACCACGGATCGCCCGAGGCCAGCCGCGCCGCCGCCAGCCCCACCCGCCATTCCGCCTTGGCTTGCGGCAGGGAATGCACTTCCCAGACCGCCTGCCCGTCGCGCCCCAATGTCAGGCGCAGCCGCGCCGGATGGGCCGGGCCCTGCGGCGCGACCGGCGGGCACACCCAGCCCAAAAGCCCCGCCGACCGCGTCAGCCGTGCCAGATGCAGCGGCCAGCGCGGCGCGCTCCGACCGTCCCAGAACACCGTCTCGATCAGCCTCAGCCCCTGGTCGAGGCCGCCTTCACGAAGCGCGCTTTCCACAGCGCCTCCTCCCATTCGCCCGCAGCGGTCGAGTCATGCACCACGCCCCCGCCCACGTTCATCACGATCTCGTCGCCCGTCACCGAAAGCGTGCGGATCGCCACGCTGAAATCGGCGCGGCCATCCGGCGCCATCCAGCCGACCGAGCCGCAATAGACCCCGCGCGGGGCGCGTTCGACCTCGCGGATGATCTCCATCGCGCGGATCTTCGGCGCGCCGGTGACCGAGCCGCAGGGAAACAGCGCCGCCATCAGTGCGGGCAGGCTCGGCGGCGCGGCCAGTTGGCCCTCGACGGTCGAGACCATTTGATGCACGGTCGCATAGCTTTCCACCGCATAAAGCGCAGGCACCCGAACCGAGCCGACCTCAGCCAGACGCGAAATGTCATTGCGCAAGAGATCGACGATCATCAGGTTCTCGGCCCGGTCCTTGGGGCTAGCCAGCAATTCGGCCTTCAGCCGCGCATCCTCGACCGCATCGGCATCGCGGGGCCGCGTGCCTTTCATCGGCCGGGCCGCGATCCGCCCCCCGGCATCCAGGCTGAAGAACAGTTCCGGGCTGCGCGACACGACCACCGGCCCCATGCCCAGATCGACAAAGGCGCCATGCCCCACCGCACCGGTGCGCCGCAGCGCGCCGTAAAGACCCAAAGGCGTGCCCGACACCAGCCGCGACCGCATCGGAAAGGTCAGGTTGACCTGATAGCAGTCGCCCGCCGCGATATAGGCCAGAACCTTGGCCATCGCCCCGCCATAGGCCCGCCGTCCGACCCCCGGCACCGGCGGCAGCATCGCGCTGCCCTGGCCTTCCTCGGCGGCCCGGTCCAGCGCCGCCCCGGCATCGCCCGGCGGGCCGAAAACCCCCAGCGCCACCAGCGGCCCCGCCCGCCGCCGCGGCATCAGGCGCCGCAGCTTCGGCTCCAGCGCATAGCCCGCCTCATAGGCGACATAGCCCGCGATCCAGCCGCCCTTGGCCCGCGCCGCCTCGGCCCGCGCCAGCGCCGGGGCGACCTCGCCCGGCACCCGGGCGAGAATCACCTCTTGCGGCCGGTCGAACACGACCGGGGCACCAAGCGGGCCATATTCCAGCAGGATCACCCCGAACCCTCCATCCCTTGACGCCAGTTAGGCCGAATGCCGCGCGCAGGCCAGCGGTTTTGCGACCGCAGCCCCCGGCGCACCGACAGCCCTGACACCCCCGCGCAACTTTCTTGCGGAAGATCCGCGAAATCCTGCGATGGTTTTTGCATCCGCCTTTGCCCCTTGCGCCCCTGCCGCTTCGCTCTTAAACCCCCGGCAATTTGCCGACAGCCAAGGGGGCCCAGACATGCCGAAGCGGACAGATATCCACTCGATCATGATCATCGGCGCAGGGCCCATCGTCATCGGCCAGGCCTGCGAGTTCGACTATTCCGGCGCCCAGGCCTGCAAGGCGCTGCGCGAGGAAGGCTACCGGGTCATCCTGGTCAACTCGAACCCCGCCACCATCATGACCGACCCCGGCCTGGCCGACGCCACCTATATCGAGCCGATCACGCCCGAGGTCGTCGCAAAGATCATCGAAAAGGAACGCCCCGACGCGATCCTGCCCACCATGGGCGGCCAGACCGGCCTGAACTCCGCGCTGGCGCTCGCCGACATGGGCGTGCTTGATCAGTTCAAGGTGGAACTGATCGGCGCCAAGCGCGACGCCATCGAAATGGCCGAAGACCGCAAGCTCTTCCGCGAGGCGATGGACCGCATCGGGCTGGAAAACCCCAAGGCCACCATCGTCGCGGCCCCCAAGGTCAATGGCAAATACGACATCGCCGCCGGCGTCCGTCAGGCCATGGCCGACCTGGAACAGATCGGCCTGCCCGCCATCATCCGCCCCGCCTTCACCCTGGGCGGCACCGGCGGCGGCGTCGCCTACAACCGCGACGATTACGAAGCCATCGTGCGGTCGGGCCTGGAAGCCAGCCCCGTCGCGCAGGTTCTGGTCGACGAGTCGCTGCTCGGCTGGAAAGAATATGAAATGGAGGTCGTCCGCGACAAGGCGGACAACGCGATCATCGTCTGCTCGATCGAGAATGTCGATCCGATGGGCGTGCATACCGGCGACTCGATCACCGTCGCCCCGGCGCTGACGCTGACCGACAAGGAATACCAGATCATGCGCAACGGCAGCATCGCTGTCCTGCGCGAGATCGGGGTCGAGACCGGCGGCTCGAACGTGCAATGGGCGATCAACCCGAAAGACGGCCGCATGGTCGTGATCGAGATGAACCCGCGCGTCTCGCGCTCCTCCGCGCTGGCGTCAAAGGCCACGGGTTTCCCGATTGCGAAAATCGCCGCAAAGCTGGCCGTCGGCTACACGCTGGACGAACTGGACAACGACATCACCAAGGTCACGCCCGCCTCGTTCGAGCCGACCATCGACTATGTCGTCACCAAGATCCCGCGCTTCGCCTTCGAGAAATTCCCCGGCTCCGAACCCTTCCTCACCACCGCGATGAAATCGGTGGGCGAGGCCATGGCCATCGGCCGCACCATCCACGAATCGCTGCAAAAGGCCCTGGCCAGCCTTGAGACCGGCCTGACCGGCTTTGACGAGATCGCCATCCCCGGCGCCCCCGACCGCGCCGCGATCTCCAAGGCCCTGTCGCAAGCCACACCCGACCGGCTGCGCGTCATCGCCCAGGCCATGCGCCATGGCTTTTCGGATGACGAGATCCAGGCCATCACCGCCTTCGATCCCTGGTTCCTGGCCCGCATCCGCGAGATCATCGACACTGAAGAGAAGATCCGCCGTGACGGCCTGCCCGTCACCGCCGAAGGGCTGCGCGGCCTCAAGATGCTGGGCTTCACCGATGCCCGTCTGGCCCGCCTGACCGGCCGCGACGAAGGCCAGGTCCGCCGCGCCCGCCGCAACCTGGGCGTCCAGGCTGTGTTCAAGCGCATCGACACCTGCGCCGCCGAGTTCGAGGCCCAGACCCCCTACATGTACTCCACCTACGAAATGCCCGCGATGGGCGATGTGGAATGCGAAAGCCGCCCCTCTGCGGCGAAGAAGGTCGTCATCCTCGGCGGCGGCCCGAACCGCATCGGGCAAGGCATCGAGTTCGACTATTGCTGCTGCCACGCCTGCTATGCGCTGACCGGTGCGGGCTATGAAACCATCATGGTCAACTGCAACCCGGAAACCGTGTCGACCGACTATGACACTTCGGACCGGCTCTATTTCGAACCGCTGACCCTGGAACATGTTCTGGAAATCCTGCGGGTCGAGCAGGAGAACGGCACCCTTCACGGCGTCATCGTGCAATTCGGCGGCCAGACGCCGCTGAAACTGGCCAATGCGCTGCACGAGGAAGGCATCCCGATCCTTGGCACCACGCCCGATGCAATCGACCTGGCCGAAGACCGCGAACGCTTCCAGCAGCTTCTGCACAAGCTGGGCCTCAAGCAGCCGGTCAACGGCACCGCGCGCTCGCGCGACGAGGCCTTCCGCGTCGCCGCACAGGTCGGCTATCCGCTGGTGATCCGCCCCTCCTTCGTCTTGGGCGGCCGCGCGATGGAGATCATCCGCGACGACGCCCAGCTTGAACGCTACATCACCACCGCCGTGCAGGTTTCCGGCGACAGCCCGGTCCTTCTCGACAGCTATCTCGCGGGCGCGATCGAGGTTGATGTCGATGCGCTCTGCGATGGCGAAAACGTCCATGTCGCGGGGATCATGGAACATATCGAGGAAGCGGGCGTCCATTCCGGTGACAGCGCCTGCTGCCTGCCGCCCCATTCGCTGACGCCCGAGACCATTGCCGACCTGAAACGCCAGACGGTCGAGATGGCGCGCGCGCTGAACGTGGTCGGGCTGATGAACGTGCAATTCGCCATCAAGGACGGCGTGATCTACGTTCTCGAGGTCAACCCGCGCGCCTCGCGCACCGTGCCCTTCGTCGCCAAGGCGACCGACAGCGCCATTGCCTCCATCGCCGCGCGGCTGATGGCAGGCGAGAAACTGTCGACCTTCCCGCAGCGCGCCGCCTACCCCGCCGGTGTCGGCCCCGACACCGTGCTGCCGCTGGCCGACCCGCTGACGCTGGCCGATCCGCAGACCCCGTGGTTCAGCGTCAAAGAGGCGGTGCTGCCCTTCGCCCGCTTCCCCGGCGTCGACCCGCTTCTGGGGCCGGAAATGCGCTCGACGGGCGAGGTGATGGGCTGGGACCGCAACTTCGCGCTGGCCTTCCTCAAGGCGCAGATGGGCGCGGGCATGACCCTGCCCGAAACCGGCCGCGTCTTCCTGTCGGTCAAGGACAGCGACAAGTCCGAGGCGCTGGCCGAAGCCGCCCGCGACCTGGTCGCCATGGGCTTCGAGGTGATCGCCACCCGCGGCACGCAGCTTTGGCTGGCCGAGCAGGGCGTGAAGGCCGAACTGGTCGCCAAGGTCTATGAAGGCCGCCCGAACATCGTCGACCGCCTGAAGAATGACGAGATCGCCCTGGTGATGAACACCACCGAAGGCACCCAGTCGATCTCCGACAGCCGCGACATCCGCCGCGTCGCCCTGATGGACAAGATCCCCTATTTCACCACCGCCGCCGCGTCGATTGCGGCCGTGGCGGCGATGAAGGCAAGGGGCGAGGGGTATGGGGTAAGGACGTTGCAGGGATAGCGAGGTGCGGTGTGACAGCTTGTGCGTATATTCACCCACCGTTTCTTCCAACGATTATTTCGGACTTGGTAGTAACCCAAGTCGACACTGGCTCATTGACGCCTACAAATATTTTCACTGGACCTCCACCGGGCGCGATAGCAAGCCTGGCGCGAAAGACATTCGTACTCGGTGATCTGCCATTAGTTCTCGCATTCTCAGGCAACGTCCGCGGAATCCGAGAGATAGTTAAGGGACTTGGACCCGAATTAAAGATGATTGATGCTTCAAGGCCAATGCGGACAGTTGGAGACATGATCAACAGCTTCATTTACAAATACAACCTTCCAATATCAGCAATCGGCTTTGCCCCTACCAACCCAAATGTGAATGTTCTAAAAGGCTATTTCAACGACACATTCGACACTCAGCATTTCAACGAGTCGGTCGTTTGCGGCACTGGTTCTGAATGGCTGAAGTCGCAGATAAAATTCGCAGACCAGTCCCTCAAAGAATCTAAGCAAGATGTATCACCTGAAGGAATGCGCGAGGTCGTTCGCCTAATCGGGACGATGGGCATGATAAACTCGAAGGCAGTATTTCAACCTCATACTCTACAAGGCGACTCTTCCTTTGGGGGATACTTCGAGTTCACAACGCTAGAAAACTACAAAAGTATTTCGAAAAGACCGTCGTGGGCACATGTCGGCTATTCAAATCAAGTGTCGGAAACTGAATTCAATTTTTTGATGATCCCAAAGCAAGTTTCCTACTATCCAGATTGCAGAGTTGTGGTCACGAGATTTATTGACAAGTCCGGGAGTCAAGTCAAACTCTGGCCGATAGACTCTATACACGTCGGCACTGACTCACCTTGCGAATCCTACTCAACGCCTCCAGATGGAGTGCCAGATTTTGTGACTGTCTTCATTGACTTTCCACACATCAAAAAATGCCTGCATCGTACATTAACACCGCGCGAGAAGCAGCAATCAGTAACGTGCGTCGACGGGATATTCCAAGTTTCGTTGGATCTTGTTTCTGAACTCTCAACAGAATTCCTGACGTCTCTTTGACTTATTCAATCACTCCTCCCTACCCTTCACAAACCCAATCGCCTACTCCACATCTCCGCCCTTCCTCGCTCGGCAAAACGCCGCCACCCCCGGCGCGCCGATCTTCTCGGCCACCACCCCCGCGGTGATGCAACAGGCGGAACTCAGGCCCGCCCGGCCATTGCTCCCAGCGCTGCGAATCGTGAACAAATCCTTAAACTCGCCCCCTCAATCCATTGATTTCAAATGTGCTCCCCCGTGTCCCTCGCAGGGACATGCCGGGTGGCGGCCGCCCTTGAGGGCCGAAAACCCCCGGCCCATCCGGCCGGGGGTTCTGCGCGTCCGCTCAGAACGGGCTGTCGGGGAAGTAGAAGCGTGCCGCATTCTCAGGCGTGATCAGCGTCGAGCCGATGATGAAGCGGCCATAGACGGGCGTATCCGACACGAAACGCAGCGCCGTCATCTCGATCGCGGCCGAGATCAGGGCCGGCGGATAGGTCACGTCCACCGGAAGCTGCGGGTCCTTGTCCATGATCCGCTTGACGATCTCCTTCATCCCGGCGCCGCCGATGATCCACATCTCCTCGGTCCGGCCGGCCTGGGCGATGGCTTCCATCACGCCGATGGCCATATCGTCATCCGCCGCCCAGACCGCGTCGATCTTGGGGTATTTCGACAGGAAATCCTGCATCACGGTGAAGGCGTCGTCGCGGTTCCAGTTGCCATGCTGCATGTCCAGGATCTCGATCCCCGACCCCTCGATCGCCTTCTGGAAGGCATCCACCCGCTCATTGTCCAGCGTGGTCGGAATGCCGCGCAGCACAACGACCTTCGCGCCAGATTGCAGGTTGGCCTTGAAATACTCGCCCGCGACCCGGCCGAAGGCGGTGTTGTCGCCCGCGACATACAGATCCTCGATCCCTTCGACGGCAAGCCCGCGGTCGACCACCGTCACCCATTTCCCGGCATCCTTCACCGCCTTGACCGGCCCGGTCAGCGGCTCGGATTCGAAAGGCAGCACCACCAGCCCGTCGATGTTGCGGGTGGCCAGCATATCCTCGATGTCATCCACCTGCTTGCCCGGCTCGCCTGCCGTGGCCAGCACGAACTTGACATTCGGATAGGTCGCTTCCAGCCGCGCGATCGACTGCTGGGCGTGCCAGTTCAGCCCGCCCATGAAACCATGCGTGGCCGAAGGGATCGACACGCCGATCGTATAGGTCTGGTCCTGCGCCAGTACCGGGCGCGCGGTGGTGGCGGCGGCTGCGACGGCTGCGGCGGCGCCAAAGAACTGTCTGCGTTGCATCTCTCATTCCTCCCACAAAAAGCCGCGTCTGCCGCGGCCGTTACCCTACCGCCCTTCGGCGGAAGACTTTCCCCGTTGCAGCACAACGGCAAGAACGATGATGACCCCCTGGATCGCGCCGTTCAGATAGGGCGAGACGAGGTCGGCCAGGTTCAGGATGTTGTCGATCAGCGACAGGATCAGCACGCCCACCACCGTGCCCCAGACCCGGCCATAGCCGCCCTTCAGCGCGGTGCCGCCGATGATCACGGCGGCAATCGCCTCCAGCTCCCACAACAGCCCGGTCGAGCCCGAGGCCGAGCCGAGGCGGGGGACGTAAAGAATGGTGGCAAGCCCGACCAGCAGGCCAAGGAAAACATAGGTCAGCAACTGAACCCGCTCGACCTTGACCGCCGAATAGCGCGCCACCTTCTCATTCGATCCGATAGCTTCGGAATAGCGGCCAAAACGGGTATGGCGCATCACCACCTCGCCCAGAACGGCCACGATGGCGAAAACGATGATCGGCCAGGCAATGCCGAACAGCCCGTCATAATAGACCGGGCGGTAGAATTGCCGGGCCTCGAAATCCAGCGACAGCGTGCCGCCATCGGCGATCCAGGTGACGAGAGAACGGAAAATCCCCATCGTGCCCAAAGTGACGATGAAAGGTTCGATCCGAACCTTGGTGATCAGGAAGCCGTTGGCAAATCCCGCAAGCAGCCCCACCAGCAGCGCCACGCCCATTCCGGCCAAGACCAGGGGCACGCCGATGCCCAGGGTCGGGATCAGCGCATTCATCGCCAGGATCATCATCCCCGCGATGAAGGCCGCCATCGATCCGACCGACAGGTCGATGCCCCCGCTGGTGATGACAAAGGTCATCCCCACCGCGATCATGCCGATAAAGGCCGACCGGGCGAGGACATTGGTGATGTTGCCCGCCGAATAGAAATTCTCGTTCAGCCAGGCGCCCAGCGCGACCAGAAGGATCAGCGCGGCCAAGGGGCCGAGGGTCGACAGGGACAGGTTACGCATCTTCGGCCGCCTTTTCTTCGCTTGTGCCCATGACCAGCCGCACCACCGCGGTCTCGGTGATTTCCGCCCCCTCCAGCACGCCCGCCACGCGGCCCTGCCGCATGACCAGCACGCGGTCCGACAGGCCCAGGATCTCGGGCATGTCCGAGGAGATGACGATCACCGACAGGCCCTCGCGGGCCAGCCGGTCGATGAAATGGTAGATCTGGCTCTTGGTGCCGATATCGATGCCGCGCGTCGGCTCGTCGATGATCACCACCTGCGGTTCGGGCAGCATGGTCTTGGCCAGCAGCACCTTCTGCTGGTTGCCGCCCGACAGGTTGCCCACCGCCATGTCGCGGCGCGGCGCGCGGATGTCGAAATCACCGATGGCCTTGGTCAGCGCCGCCTCTTCGGCGGGGCGAGAGATCAGCGGGCTGCCGAACCGGTCCAGCGTCGAGAGCGTCAGATTCTCGCGCAACGTCTTGGTCAACAAAAGGCCGCGTTCCTTGCGGTCTTCGGTCAGATAGGCGATGCCGTGCGCCGCCGCATCTGACAGCGACCGCAGGCTGTCCGGCTTTCCGTCGCGCAGGATCGTGCCCGTATGCGAGCGCAGCCCCACCAGCCCCTCGGCCAGTTCCGTCCGCCCCGCCCCGACAAGGCCGGAAATCCCCAGAACCTCGCCGCGCCGCAGGGTCAGGTTCACGCCCTGCACCAGGGGCGGCACCGAAACATCCCGTGCCTCGAACACGACCGGGCCGAAGTCATCGCGGCGCGGCGGGAAAATGTCTTTCAGATCGCGCCCGACCATGGCTGTCGCCATGCCGTCTTCGGTCAATTCGCCCCGCAAGGCGCGCCGCACCACCGCGCCGTCGCGCAGCACGGTGATCCGGTCGGCCAGATGGTCGACCTCGTCCAGCCGGTGCGAGGTGTACAGCAGCGCCACGCCCGATTCCCGCAGCCGCTCGATCTGGCGGAACAGGATCTGCACCTCCCGCCCCGTCAGCACGGCGGAAGGTTCGTCCATGATCAGCACCCGCGCCTTGCGCGACAGCGCCTTGGCGATTTCCACCATCTGCCGGTCCGACACCGGCAGGTCGCGGATGCGCGCATCGGGCGAGACGCGGCATTCCAGCTGGTCCAAAAGCGCCTGCGTCGCCGCGCGCATCGCCTTGTGGTCCAGAAGGATGCGCCCCATCTCGCGGCCCAGCCAGACATTCTGGGCGACGGTCAGGTCGGGGGCGAGGTTGAATTCCTGATGGATCACCACGATCCCCGATGCCTCGGCCTCGGCGCCCGAGCGGAAGGGCGCGGGCGCGCCATCCAGCAGCACCTGCCCCGATGTGGGCGCCAGATAGCCGCCCAGGATCTTCATGATCGTCGACTTGCCCGCCCCATTCTCGCCGATCAAGGCATGGACCTCGCCCGGCTGAAGCGCAAAGTCGATGCCATGCAGGATCTCGATAGGGCCGAAAGATTTCCGCACATCGACCAGCGCAAGGGCAGGAGCCTGGCTCACAGCACCACCCAGGCCGCATTGCGCTTGGCGGATTGGACGCAGGCCTCGACAAAGCGCATCCCCGCCAGCCCGTCCTTCAGCGTCGGATAGACAACCTCCTCCGGCACGGCTTCGCCCGCATCCCGCGCCCGGATCGCCCGCGCCGCCTCGGTATAGATCGTGGCAAAGGCCTCAAGATAGCCTTCGGGATGGCCGCCCGGCACGCGGCTGACCCGCTGCCCCGCCGGATCGGCCCCGGCGCCATTGCGGGTCAGCAATTGCTTGGGCTGGCCAAAGGGCGTGAACCACAGCCGGTTCGGGTCCTCCTGGCCCCATTCCAGCCCGCCCTTCTCGCCATAGATCCGCAGCCTCAGCCCGTTCTCATTGCCCGGCGCCACCTGGCTCGCCCAGAGCATCCCCTTGGCCCCGCCCGCATAGCGCAGCAGCACATGGGCATTGTCATCCAGCCGCCGCCCCGGAACCATTGAGGCCAGATCCGCCGCCAGCGCCTCGGGCTCCATCCCGCTCACAAAGGCGGCAAGGTTATAGGCATGGGTGCCGATATCGCCCAAGGCACCCCCCGCCCCCGACCGCGCCGGATCGGTCCGCCATTCCGCCTGTTTCGATCCCGTGGCCTCGGCCGCCTCGGTCAGCCAGTCCTGCACATATTCCACCTGCACCAGCCGCAACCGGCCCAGATCGCCGCGCGCCACCATGGCGCGGGCCTGCCGCACCATTGGATAGCCGGTGTAATTATGGGTCAGGATGAACAGCGCCTGCGACGCCTCGGCCACCTTGGCCAGCTTCTTCGCCTCGGCCATGGTCGCGGTCAGCGGCTTGTCGCAGATCACATGGATGCCGCGCTTCAGGAACTCGATCGCCGGGCCCGCATGCATATGGTTCGGCGTCACGATCGCCACCGCCTGCACGCCATCCTTGCGCCGCGCCTCGCGCTGCGCCATTTCGCGATAGTCGCCAAAGCAGCGCGCCGGATCCAGCCCCAGCGCCGCACCCGAGGCCCTGGCCTTCTCTGGGGTCGAGGACAAGGCCCCCGCCACCAGACGGAACTCGCCATCCAGCCGCGCCGCGATGCGATGCACGGCGCCGATGAACGCCCCCTGCCCGCCGCCCACCATTCCAAGCCGGATCCCTGTCATGGCTGCAACCCCAGCATCTTGCGGTTGGCGGCACGGTCGGTCCCTGCGCCGGCGAAATCGTCAAAGGCCTTTTCGGTCACGCGGATGATGTGACCCTCCACGAAAGCCGCGCCTTCCCGCGCGCCATCCTCGGGATGCTTGAGACAGCATTCCCATTCCACCACGGCCCAGCCGTCGAAGCCGTATTGCGTCAGCTTCGAGAAGACGCCGCCGAAATCGACCTGCCCGTCGCCCAGGCTGCGGAACCGCCCGGCGCGGTCGACCCAGGATTGGAAACCGCCATAGACCCCCTGCCGCCCGGTCGGGTTCAGCTCGGCATCCTTGACGTGAAACATCCGGATGCGGTCGTGGTAGATGTCGATATTCGCCAGGTAATCCAGGTGCTGCAGCACATAATGGCTGGGGTCGTACAGCATGTTCGCCCGCGCATGGTTGCCCACGCGGTCGAGGAACATCTCGTAACTCACCCCGTCATGCAGATCCTCGCCGGGATGGATCTCGTAGCAGACATCCACGCCGCACTCCTCGGCATGGTCCAGGATCGGGCGCCAGCGCCGGGCCAGCTCGTCAAATGCCTCTTCCACCAGACCCGCCGGGCGCTGCGGCCAGGGATAGACATAGGGCCAGGCCAGCGCGCCCGAAAACGTGGCATGCGCCGTCAGCCCCAGCCGCTTTGACGCGGTCAGCGCCTTCTTGACCTGATCCACCGCCCAGGCCTGCCGCGCCGCCGGGTTGCCCCGCACCGCAGGCGCGGCAAAGCCGTCAAAGGCCGCATCATAGGCCGGATGTACCGCGACCAGCTGGCCCTGCAGATGGGTGGAAAGCTCGGTGATCGCCACCCCCGCCTCGGCGCAGATGCCCTTCACCTCGTCGCAATAATCCTGCGAGGCGGCGGCCCGGTCCAGATCGAACAAGCGACCGTCCCAGCTTGGGATTTGCACGCCGCGATAGCCCAGACCCGCCGCCCAGCGCGTGATGGCGGGCAGGGAATTGAACGGGGCCTGGTCGGCGGCGAACTGGGCCAGGAACAGGCCCGGCCCCTTGATCGTTTGCATCTGCTCCTCCCCAGGCGCGATGTAATCGGTTACAAGCAGGATAGACGTCGGATGTAATCGGTTGCAAGATGATTCCTTGCCGGGGTCGCGATCAAGAATCGCGATTGAGCGGCGCAGCTCTCCAGCATAGGAGAGGGGGCATGAAACACGGACGTCCCAGGATCAGCGATGTGGCCCGGATTGCCGGGGTCTCGACCGCCACGGTCAGTCGCGCCCTGTCCAACCCCGATGTCGTCAGCGAAGACACCCGCGCCGCCGTTCAGGCCGCGATCACCCAGACCGGCTACCGGCTGAACCATGCCGCGCGCAACCTCCGCCGCCGCCGCACGGGCGGCATCGTCGCGCTGGTGCCGAACCTCGCCAACCCGTTCTTTTCGCAAATCCTTTACGGCATCGACTCGGTCCTTGGCCCGGCGGGCTACAACCTGTTGATCGCCGACACATCGACCAATGGCGCGGAGCGGCTGTTGGACTATGCCGAACCTTCGCGCGCTGACGGGCTTATCGTGCTTGATGGATCGCTCCCTGCCAGCGCCCTTGCCGGCCGCGTGCCGGTGGTCGAGGCCTGCGAATGGATCCCCGACCTGCCCGCCCCGCGCGTCAAGATCGACAACCGCGCCGCCGCCGGCCTGGCCGTCGACCATCTGGCCGATCTGGGCCATCGGCGCATCGGCCATGTCGTCGGGCCCGCGGGCAATGTCCTCAGCATCGCGCGGCTGGCGGGCTATCACGAGGCGCTTTCCCGCCGCGGCCTGCCTGTCGCGACCGATGCCGTCTATCCCGGCGATTTCTCGCTCGATTCGGGCCGCGCCGCCGCCGCGCGCTGGCTCGCGCAGCCACAGGCCTCCCGCCCCACCGCCGTTTTCCTTGCGTCTGACGCCATGGCCTGCGGCTTCATCGGCGAGGTGCAGCGCCACGGGCTGAAAGTGCCGCGCGACATCTCGGTCGTCGGCTTCGACGACATCGAACTGATCGCCCATATCGCGCCGCCGCTGACCACGATCCGCCAGCCCCGCATGAAGATCGGCCAGATCGCGGCCCAGCGCCTGCTGCGCCGTCTCGCGGGCGAAGACGAAGGGGCGCTCGACACGGTGCTGCCGGTCGAACTGGTCATCCGCGCCAGCACCGCCGCGCCCTGACCGTCAACGAAAACGACCGCCGCAATCTCTTGCGACGGCCGTGCTGTTTAGTGATTCTGGATCAGGCGCGCGTCTTGCGGCGCCGCGCCACCGCGCCCAGGCCCAAAAGCCCCGCGCCCAGCATCAAGGCCGAAGCCGGCAGCGGCACGGGCGCCACGGTCGATTCATAGCTGAGCGACACTTTGAACTGGTCAAGATCTTCCGTGAAGCTCACGTCACCACCGAAGAACACGCCGACATCCAGCGCGCCGTCGCCGGCAAGGCTGGCGAATGTGGCGGCGTCAATCGCCAACGGCAGCGAGAAAGCACAGTTGTTGAAGTTGAAGCTGTTGTCTACCGCGCCCGGGATCGGGGTGGAGCCGTTGTTGGACGGGCCACCACAGCTGAAGAACCCCTGCGAGATGCTGTCGAACAGGACCTGGAAATTCTCATCCTCGCCCCCAAACCCGCCGCTGAGATCAAGGCCCGGTGTCGCCCCGCCCAACGTCGTAATTGTCACCACCGCGCCACCGATGAAATTGGAGATGCCGCTGAAGGTGAAGGTGAAATCCTGACCAACGCTGGTCAGGGTGCCGATCTGCTCAACCGTAACAGGCGCTGCCTGGGCCGCGCCGGCGGAAAGGGCGATCGCACCTGCGATCACCGCCGCCCTGAAAGTATTCATGATAGCCTCCCTGGGTTTTGAAATTCGGTTTCGGATTCGGGTCTATTCGTCCCATGTCCGGGCGACCCGAAACACAATGCAGTCACAATTGAGTGAAGTGAGGAGCCAGAATCGGGGCAAAATCAAGGCTCAAAACAGACAGGCATGAAAACAACCGTCACGTGCTGTCTTCGAACTGGAAACCACGATAGCGATCGCGCCGCCTCTGGCACTGAAGGATCCTTGCCAGACCTTTGCCATACGTTGGCCAGATCTTGGCCAGACACCCCACCGCTTGACTTTTCGCTGCATTTGCCCCATCTGCCGCCCAGTCCGAAGCCCGTGCCGCGTGAGCACCTGAAGGCCCGGACCAAGGTTCCCACCATCACGCAGGGGCGCCGCGGGCGGCACGGCAACCGGGGTTTCCCCGGGGGCGAGGGTCGTCTGCCCTTTGACGATATGGACGGACCATGACGACTTTCGCATCCCTCGGGCTTTCGCCCAAGATCTTGACCGCGCTGGAAAAAACCACGCTCAAGACCCCGACGCCCATCCAGGCCCAGGCCATCCCGCACATCATGCAAGGCCGTGACCTGATGGGTCTGGCGCAGACCGGCACCGGCAAGACCGCCGCCTTCGGCCTGCCGCTCCTGCACCGCATCCTCGACATCGGCCACCCGCCGGGCCCGAAGATGATCCGCGCCTTGATCCTGGCCCCGACCCGGGAATTGGCCTTGCAAATCAAGGACAACCTGGAAACCTTCACCAAAGGAACCCCGGTCAAGGTGCTCATGGTCGTGGGCGGCGCCTCGATCAACCGGCAGACCGCGTCCCTGTCGCGCGGGGCCGATGTTCTGGTCGCCACGCCCGGCCGCCTGATCGACCTTCTGGAACGCGGCGATGTCAGCCTTGAGAAATGCGGCTACCTTGTCCTGGACGAGGCCGACCACATGCTCGACATGGGTTTCATCCATTCCCTTCGCCGGATCGCCAAGCATATTCCGCTGAAACGTCAGACACTTATGTTCTCGGCCACCATGCCCAAGGACATCACTGAAATCGCCGACACCTATCTGCGCGACCCGGTCAAGGTGCAGGTCGCGCCGCCCGGCAAGCCGGCCGAAAAGGTGACGCAGGGCGTCCATTACATTCCGAACGGCGACAAGGCGAAGCTGCTGGAAGACTATCTCAAGAAGCACCCGGGCGAGCAGGCTCTGGTCTTTTCGCGCACCAAGCACGGTGCCGACAAGCTGGCCAAGGTCTTGGGACAATGGGGATTTCGCGTTGGCGCGATCCATGGCAACCGCAGCCAGAACCAGCGCGACCGCATCCTGAGCGAGTTCAAGGCGGGCGAGGTCGACGTTCTGGTCGCCACCGACGTGGCCGCGCGCGGCATCGACATTCCGACCGTCCGCCATGTATACAACCACGACATGCCCAATGTGCCGGAAAACTATGTCCACCGCATCGGCCGCACGGCGC
The DNA here is from genome assembly GCA_041916535.1 of Fuscovulum sp. Lineage (GTDB taxonomy): Bacteria > Pseudomonadota > Alphaproteobacteria > Rhodobacterales > Rhodobacteraceae > Pseudogemmobacter. Next base: position 36,080 of record JAYRZG010000016.1, read on the forward strand.
GGGCGGGGGCGGAGGGTTCCAGTATCAGCTTCTGCGCGCCTGCCGAGATGGGCGAATTGCAGGCCATTGAAAAGCTTCTGAAAAAGCCGCTGCCGGTGATCGGCGGCGCGCCGTGGGCGGCCGATGTCGTGGCTGCCGCGCCCAAGCCCGGCCAGAACCGCGGCGCGCGACCGCAGGGCGGCGGGCGCCAGGGCCAGAAGATGTCCAGCAATCCCGCCAAGGCCGCCGCCAAGGCGGCTGGGAAACCGGCGGGCCGTCCGCAGCCTTCGCCGCAGGGGGGCCGTCCGCAGGGGCAGAAGGCCCGCCCGCAGGGTGGGGCCGGGGTGCCGCGTCGGCGGCCTAGCTGACCTCGTCCTCGAGGTTCAGCTTCATGTCCAGAAGCACCTGCTGCAGCGCCAATGTCTCGCGCAGCAGGCGCTTCGCCTCGTTCACCGTGATCTTGCCATCGCTGATCGCCTGATTGTACTCGCTCATCAGTGTGGCGAAACGCTGCGCCAGCGCGACGACATCCTGATTCACGCCCTTTGACGCCGCCACGCGCTTTTCGCCGTCATAAGACAGCGTGATGCCCCGCAGATCGGCCAGCGCCTCGGTCACATGCGGAAAGCGCGAAGCGGCCTCAAGCTGGGCCACCACATCGATCGGCATGAAGCGGTCGTCATGCTCTTCGCTGTCCGAGTAATAGCGGCCAAGCGTGGCCTTGGACTTGCCGGTCAACTGGCAGGCCGCCTCGATGCCCACATCCTTGACCAGCGCTTCGGTATGTTTCTTCAGATAGGTTTCCGTGGACATTCCCGCCTCCAGCCCCCGCGCCGCTGGCGGACTGGGGGAAATCACATCGAGTTTTCCCATTAATAGCGGCGAAGGACTTTGTCATGATTAAAGCGTCCCAGCAGGTGTTGGGGCGGTAACGAGTTGCCGGTGTCCCCAGCGCCGGTGGGTGGGGGTCCGTCGTCAGGCTTGCAGCAGAACCTGCGGCGGACCCGTTTTTGCGCCAGGAACGGCCGGATTCCGCGCCGCCGTCCCTGCCAGGCGGGGCCGCCGCCCCCCCACCCTTTTTTGCTCCTGGCAGGCCGTCTGGGCGCTTGATCTGCCCGCGCGCGCCGCATAGGGCAGGCGCATGGCCAAGCTCTATTTCCACTACTCGACAATGAACGCGGGCAAGTCGACCCTGCTCTTGCAGGCCGCGCACAACTATCACGAAGGCGGGATGCAGACCTATCTGGTCACCGCCCGGCTGGACGACCGCGCGGGCGAGGCGCGGATCGGCAGCCGCATCGGCATCGGCGCCTCGGCCGACACTTTCGCCCCGGGCGAGGACATGTTCGCCAAGCTGGTGGCCCGGCTGGCGCAGGGGCCGGTCGCCTGCGTCTTCATCGACGAGGCGCAGTTCCTGTCGAAAGACCAGGTCTGGCAACTGGCGCGGGCGGTCGATGACCTGAAGGTCCCGGTCATGTGCTACGGGCTGCGGGTCGATTTCCAGGGCAATCTCTTCCCCGGCTCGGCGGCGCTGCTGGCCTGGGCCGATGAGATGCGCGAAGTGCGCACCATCTGCCATTGCGGCAAGAAGGCCAGCATGGTCATCCGGCGCGGGGCCGACGGACAGGCGCTGAAAGACGGCGACCAGGTGCAGATCGGCGGCAACGAGACCTATCAGAGCCTCTGCCGCAAACATTGGCGCGAGGCGGTTGGCGACCGCGCGGCCAGGGTCTAGGCGCGCTCGGGCTGCCCATCGGCGGATCGCGTCTCCTGCGCCTTGGCCCGCAACGCGATCATGCCCCCCGCCAGCGCGATCAGCGCCATTCCCGCCCAGGCCAGCGGCGTCAGCACTTCGCCCCAGATCATCCAGGCCCAGAAGGCCGAAGCGGGCAGGATGACATATTCGATCACGCTGGCCCGGCCCGCATCGGTGATCTGATAGGCACGGATCATCAGCCCCACGCCCAGCAGCGACCCCGCCGCCTGCACGAAGGTCCACAGCCAGAATTCGGCCCCCGGCCAGACCGGGCCGCGCAGCAGAAAGGCGGCCGGCCCCTCGGGCAGAACCTGCGGGAGCAGGGTCAGCACCGTCATGCCGACCAGCCCGATCAGCCCCAGCGCGGCGAAGAACCCGGCCAGAAGCACTTCGGCAGGCTCGCCGTCGCACCATTCCCGCGTGGCGATATTGCCCAGCGCATACAGCGCCCCCGCCGCCACCGGCAGCACGGCGGCCAGCGAGGCCTCGCCCAGCACTTCCGGCCCCAGGACCAGCACGACCCCGGTGAAGCCCAGCGCCACGGCGATGATCCGCACCGGCCCGATGCGATGGCCATAGGCCAGACGCGAGATCAGCAGCACGAAGATCGGCGCGGTGAACAGGCCTGCCGCCACCAGCGCGACCGGCAGAAAGGCCAGCGCGCCGAAATAGATCACCATCGCCGCGCCATGGATGGCCGAGCGCGCGATCACCGCCCCCCAGCGCCGCGGCCTGAGATCCAGCCCAAGCACCGGCGCGGCCAGCATGAGAAGCGGCAGCGCCATGGCGCTGCGGGCGGCGTGGAACTGCCACAGCCCGGCCTCGCGGGCGATGACCTGCACGAAATTGTCGGTGAAGCCGATAATCGTGGCATAGATCAGGATCAGCCCGGCCGCGGCAAGCGTCCGGTCAGGTTTGGCTTGGGTCATCTGGGTCTTCCGGCCGGGGCTGCGTCATCTTCGGCCTTTGCCCGGCAGTGAAGCCTGATAGGTTGTCCCCTGCGCGCCCGAAAGCGACACGCACGACAGGCAGGGAGGGATTGTCATGGGATGGTTGCCGGATGAAACCGGGCTGGGTAAATGCGCCGCGAACCATGTGGCGCTGACGCCCCTGTCGCATCTGAAGCGCGCGGCGAGCGTTCATGCCAACCGCACCGCGCTGATCTGGAAGGACATCCGCCTGACCTATGCCGAATATGCCCGCCGCGTCAGCCGGCTCGCCTCGGCGCTGGTGCAGCACGGCATCCGCCCCGGCGATGTGGTGGCGACGCTGCTGCCCAACATCCCCGCCCAGGCCGAAGCGCATTTCGCCGTGCCCGCCTGCGGCGCGGTGCTGAACACGATCAACACCCGGCTCGATGCCGATACGGTGGCCTATATCTTCGGCCATGCCGGGGCGAAACTTGTGGTCGTGGACACGGCGCTGGTGCCGCTGGCGCAAGAGGCGATCAAGCGCATGGATGGCCCCGCGCCGCAGATCGTCGAGGCGGTGGACCAGGGGTTCACCGCGACCGGCGCCTATCCCACCTGGGAGGCGCTGCATGATCAGGGCGATCCGGACTTCGACTGGTTGATGCCGGAAGACGAATGGGAATCCATCGCGATCAACTACACCTCCGGCACAACGGGGCGGCCCAAGGGCGTGGTCTACCACCATCGCGGCGCCTATCTGGCCGGAATGGGCAACGCGCTGGCCTGGCGGATGCAGCTTTTCCCGGTCTACCTGACCATCGTGCCGCTGTTCCATTGCAACGCCTGGTGCCACCCCTGGATGCTGCCCATGCTGGGCGGCACCCTGGTCTGCTGCCGCGACATCACGGCCAAGGCGATCTATGACGCCATCGCCGATGAGGGCGTCACCCATTTCGGCGGCGCGCCCATCGTGCTGAACATGATCATCAATGCCAAATCCGAGGAACGCCGCGACTTTGCCCACAGGGTCGAGGTCTTCACCGCGGGCGCGCCGCCTCCTGCCGCCACGCTGGCGGCCTTTGAACCCTTGGGCTTCAACGTGACGCAGGTCTATGGCCTGACCGAGACCTATGGTCCCTCGACCGAATGCCTCTGGCAGCCCGAATGGGACGGCATCGCGGGCGATGAGCGCGCCGATCTGAAATCGCGCCAAGGCGTGCCGATGGCCATGCTAGAAGGCGCGGAAGCGCATGATCCGCAAGGGGAACCCGTGCCGAAGGACAGCCGCCACCTGGGCGAGATCGCCCTGCGCGGCAACCTGGTGATGAAGGGCTATTACCGCAATCCCGAAGCCACGGCCGAGGCGTTCAAGGGCGGCTGGTTCCGCTCGGGCGACATCGCCATCCAGCACCCGGACGGCTATCTCAAGATCACCGACCGCGCCAAGGACATCATCATTTCAGGGGGCGAAAACGTGTCTTCGGTCGAGGTGGAGGGCGTCTTGATGAAACACCCCGCCATCTCGCTTTGCGCGGTGGTCGCGAAGCCTGATGACAAATGGGGCGAGGTTCCCTGCGCCTTTGTCGAGCTGAAGCCGGGCGCGCAGGCGACCGAGGCCGAGTTGATCGCCCATTGCCGGGCGCATCTGGCCGGGTTCAAATGCCCGAAGTTGGTGGTGTTCCACGAACTGCCCAAGACCTCGACCGGCAAGATCCAGAAATTCGAGCTGCGGGCCGTGGCGAAGCTGATGTGATTGTGGCCGCGCGCCGGGGGCGTTAGGGTGGCGCGCAGAGGCAGCGAAGGTCGCGGCAAGACCCGATGACGGCACTGAAGAAGTATCAGAAGCTCGAATGCTCGGGCCTGTGGCGCGATGGGCCCGAGGGCCAGCGCCGCGACGTGGTGGTCCGTCTGGGCGAGGCCACGCTGATGCTTCTCGATCCGCGCAATGACGGCGTGCTGTCGCATTGGTCGCTGCCCGCCGTCGAACGGCTGAACCCAGGCCAGCGCCCTGCCCTTTTCGCGCCCGGCGCCGAAGGCTCCGAGACGCTGGAACTGGAAGACGACGACATGATCGCCGCCTTGCGGACGGTGCAGACGGCGGTGCGGCATGCAAGCCCGCATCCCGGCCGGTTGCGCGGTGTGCTGATCCTTGGCAGCACGGCGGTGATCCTGGCCATCGGGGCCTTTGTCCTGCCGGGGGCGCTGGTGTCGCATACGGCCAAGGTCATGCCCGCGGCCAAGCGGGCCGAGATCGGCCAGGCGGCACTGGATGACGTGACCCGGCTGACCGGCGCGCCCTGCGATGGGCCGATGGGCCTGCCCGCGCTGGCCGAACTGTCGGAACGGGTCTTCGGCCCCGAGGACACACCGATCCTGTATATCCTGCCGGAAGGGCTGACCCGCCCCGCCCATCTGCCCGGCGGCGTGATCCTGCTGCCGCGCAGCCTGATCGAGCTTGAGGCCCCCGATGCGCTGGCCGGTGCCGCGCTGGCCGAGGGCATCGCCGCCGGGCTGCACGATCCGGTGATCCCGATCCTTGAACATGCGGGCCTGCGGGCCAGTTTCGACCTGCTGACCTCGGGCAACCTGCCGCCCGAGGCGCTGGAGGGCTATGGCGAGGCTTTCCTGCGCGCCGCGCCGGAAGCCTTGCCCGACGCCACGCTGATCGCCGCCTTCGAAAAGGCGCAGGTGCCGCTGTCGCCCTATGCCAGATGGCGCGCGCCGTCTGGCGCGGGGGTCGAGGGGCTGATCGCGGGCGATCCGTTCAAGGGGCTGATCCAAAGCCCGCTTCTGCCGGATGACGACTGGATCGCGCTGCAATCGGTCTGTCAGGGCTGAATTCCTGCCGCCGGCCGATGCGACCACGATCCGATCGAACCCCTCAATGAAGCCCTACAACGCGGGTTCGCCGCAAGGGCGCCCTGCCCCCGGACGCCAGGGCAGACCGGCAGGAGAGGCGATTGCGCATGCGGTGTCGCGCAGATAATGTCTGGCCTGTCTGGTGCCTGCGACCGTGCAGGATAATCGGGAATGCGGTGCAATTCCGCAACGTGCCCAACGCTGTAAGGTGGACGGGCCTGCTATTGCCACTGGCCCAGGGGCCGGGAAGGCGCAGGCCCGGAAGAAACCGAGTCAGAAGACCGGCCAGACGAAACCGGGGCGCGGGATGGTCAACCCGCAATCCGTTTCGATGACGGGGGATCCGTAACATGCCGCTCTCTGCCCAACCCTGCCCCGCGACAGGCCCGACCACCGCGGCCGCATTCAGCGCTGATGAACGGGCCGCAGTCTATCGTGCCATCTACACGCGCCGCGATGTCCGCAGCCAGTTCACGGCGCGCCCCGTCGACGACGCCCTGCTGCTTCGGCTGCTCGACGCCGCCCATCACGCGCCCTCGGTCGGCTTCATGCAACCGTGGAATTTCATCGTCATCCGGGACCGGGCGGTGAAGGAAAGCGTGCAGATGGCCTTTCGCGACGCCAATGCGGAAGCCGAAGCCATGTTTCCCCAGGCGCGCCGCCCGCTTTATTCGGCGCTGAAGCTTGAAGGCATCACCCAGGCGCCGGTGAACCTTTGCATCACCTGCGACCGCAGCCGGGGGGGGCCAGTGGTCCTGGGCCGCACCCATGCGCCTGAAATGGACCTTTTCTCCTCGGTCTGCGCGGTGCAGAACCTCTGGCTTGCGGCACGGGCCGAAGGGATCGGCGTCGGCTGGGTCAGCATTTTCCGCGACGGCGCGCTGCGCGAGATTCTGGGCCTGCCCGATCCGGTCGTGCCGGTGGCCTATCTTTGCCTTGGCCATGTCGACGAACTGTATGCCGAACCCGAGTTGCAGGCAAAGGGCTGGGCCAGCAGATTGCCGCTGGACGAGCTGATCTATCGCGAGCGCTGGGGGCAAGGCGAAGGTTGACGCTGTCCGGGACCTGCAACCAGGCCAATGAAAGCGGGCTTTGGCGGCGTTGCCGCGAATGGTGGCGATCCGGTCCTGGGATCAAACTCCGACAGAACGGGTCTGATTTTCGACGACGATCGGGGCGCTACTGGACCAAAACCGCATCCGGGAACCCAGCCCCCCGCGCCGCCGACAGCGCGGCCTTGGCCTCGGCCCTGGTGGCGAAGGGTCCGGCATAGACAAGTTGCACTGCACCGCCCTTGGCCTTCCCGCGCGCCACTTTCAACCCCAGCCCGCGCAGCTTGCCTGCCGCCTTGTCGGCATTGGCCTGCACGCCATAGGCGCCAACCCGGACATAGAGCTTCTGCCCCGCCGTCACCGGGGCCGTGGCCTTCGCCACCTTCCCGGCTTTCGGCGCGGCGGGGATCGCGGCGGCCGGGCTGTTCTTGCTTGATTTCGTCACCTGCGGCGGCACGACGACGGTGCTGTCCTTGCCATCCGCCAGCCGCACCACCAGCCGCCCGTCCCCCTTGGTCGAGACGACAACGCCGTCATAGCGCGCCTCGCTGCCATCGGCGCGGCGGACAATGATGGTGAGCGGGGCCTTGGGCTTGGCCCAATCCTCGCGCAGGACCATGGGCGTGGTGCGGGTCCATATCTCGTCCTGATCCTGCACGCCCGCCACGGTCTGCTTGCCGCGATTGGGGTTCAGACGGTCATCCTTCCAGGCTTTCTTCCAGCCTGCGGGCGGGGCCGGATCGGGATATTTCGCCGATGTCGCGGCTGGCACGACCGCAATGCGCGGCGCGGGCGCGACAGGCGCTTCGGCCTTCGGCTGGGGCGCAGCTTCGGGGCGCGGCGCGGCCGGGGCGGGCAATTCGGCAAGGCGCGGTTCGGGCGCGGCGGCCACGGGCAAAGCTTCAGGCGCAACATCCACCGCGCCGCCCGAGCCCGGATAGCCGCAAAGCTGCTTGCGGTCGCGCGTCACCCTGGGCACCCAGGTCACCTGACCGCCATAGCCCGCGCGCAGGAAGACGCAGCCCCGGCTGTCGACATATTGCTGGCCCTGATAGCTTGCGGGCGGCAGTTCGGCCGGGCCGCGCAGATCGGCAAGGGCGGGTGCGGCGGTGCAAAGGGCCGCGATCAACGCGGCCGGAAGACGATGAACAGACATGCACTTCCCCCGAAGCAGCTTGGGGAAGTGTGGAACAAGACTGTTTCCAAGTAAAGCGGGTCCGCCCCTTATTTCGTGCCGAACATGCGGTCACCCGCATCCCCTAGCCCGGGAACAATATATCCATGGTCGTTCAGATGGCTGTCCACCGCCGCTGTCACGATGGGCACGTCGGGATGGGCCTCTTTCATCCGCTTCACCCCCTCCGGCGCCGCCAGAAGGCAGAGGAAGCGGATATCCTTGGCCCCGGATTGTTTCAGAAGCGAGATCGCCGCCGCGCTGGAATTGCCGGTGGCCAGCATCGGATCGACCACGATCGACACCCGCTCGTCCAGGTGGTCGGGCAGCTTGCAGTAATATTGAACCGGCTGAAGGCTTTCGGGGTCGCGATAGAGCCCGACAAAGCCGACCCGCGCCGCCGGGATCAGCTCAAGGATGCCATCCAAAAGCCCGTTGCCCGCCCGCAGGATCGACACCAGCGCCAGCTTCTTGCCGTCGATCGTGGGGGCGTTCATCGGCTCCAGCGGCGTCTCGATCGCCTTGGTCGTCATCGGCAGTTCGCGGGTGACCTCATAGGCCAGAAGCAGGCTGATCTCGCGCAGCAGCTTGCGGAAGGACGCGGTCGACGTGTCCTTTTCCCGCATCAACGTCAGCTTGTGCTGGACAAGCGGATGGGAAACGACGGTCAGGTGATCCAGCATGTCTCAGGCCTCCAGCTTCTGCGCGATCCTTGCCTTCGTATCGGCGTCACAAAAGGCCGCGTCAAGCGAGGCCTTGGCGATCCTGGCGAACTGCCCCTCATCCCAGTCGAAAGCACGGTGCATTTCCTCATACTCCCGAACCATCGTGGTGTGGAAGAACGGCGGGTCATCGGTCGAGACCGTGACCTTCACCCCCCGCCGGTCCAGTTCATTGATCGGATGGGCGCGGAAATTCGGATAGAGGCCCAGGGCGACATTCGATCCCGGGCAGACCTCAAGCACCGTGCCGCGTTCCGCCAGCTCATCCACCAGCGCCAGATCCTCGATGGCGCGCACGCCATGGCCCAGCCTTTCGGGGTTCAGCGCGACCAACGTGTCGCGAATGCCCTGCGGCCCCTGCCATTCCCCGGCATGGGCAGTGATACGCAGCCCCGCCTCGCGAGCGCAATCGAAGGACCACAGGAAATCCTTGGGCGCCAGCACCTTCTCATCCCCCGCGATGCCGAAGCCAACGATCCAGTCGCCCGCCGTCTCGGCCGCGCAAAGCGCCGTCTCGCGCGCCTTGTCGGGGCCGAAATGGCGGATGCAGGTGATGATGCCGCGCAGGGTGATGCCCATGCTCCGCTCGGCCTGATCCGCCGCATCGCGGATCGCCGCCAGATAGTCGCGCCAGGCCGCCACATCGCGCCCGCCGCAGAAATCGGGCGACAGGAAGCATTCCGAATAGACCACGCCTGCGGCGGCGCTTTCCTCCAGCACCGCAAGCGTCAGGCGCCGGTAATCCTCGGGCGTGCGCAACACCGATGTCGCCGCCTCATAGACCTTCAGGAAATCCCAGAAATCCTTGTAGCGATAGGCGCCACGCGCATCGAAAATGCCTGAGATATCCTCATGCTTCTCGGCCGCCATCCCGCGCACGAAAGCGGGCGGCGCGGCCCCTTCCAGATGCAGATGCAATTCGACCTTCGGCAACTCTTTCACTTTTCCGCCCCTTCATCCTGGCAAAAACACACTCTGGCGGTCTCGGGGGGCAAAGCGACCCCAGACCCCGGTCACAGGAAGGACCGCCCCGGCCCCTGCGCCGCCACTCCCAGATGCCCGGCGATAGTCGCCCCCACATCGAAAAAGCCGCGCAGACCCACGGCTTTCGCACCAAGACCCCAGCCCACCACCGGCACCCGTTCGCGGGTATGATCGGTGCCGGTCCAGGTCGGGTCATTGCCGTGATCGGCGGTAAAGATCGCCAGATCGCCGGGTCCAAGCTGCGCCAGAAAGCGCGGCAGGGCGGCATCGAACCATTCCAGATGGCGCGCGTATCCGGCAACGTCGCGCGGATGGCCATATAGGCTGTCAAACTCGACAAAGTTCGCGAAGGTCAAGGAACCGTCCTCCGCTTCGCCCCCAAGCCGCAGCAGATGTTCGAAAAGATCGGCGTCCGACTTGCCCTTCCACAGCTTGCCAATCCCGCGCATCGAGAAGATGTCGCCGATCTTGCCAATGGCATGCGTCGCACGCCCCGCCCCCGCCACCCAGTCCAGAAGCGTCGGCGCAGGTGGCGCGATGGCATAGTCATGCCGGTTGGCGGTGCGGCGGAAATCGTCACATGTGCCGGTAAAGGGCCGCGCGATCACCCGCCCCACCTTCATCGCATGCAGCCTGGGCGCGATGCCCTTGCACAGCGCCAAAAGCCGGTCCAGCCCGAACCATTCCTCATGCGCGGCGATCTGGAAAACCGAATCCGCCGAAGTGTAGCAGATGGGCCAGCCGGTCCGCTTATGCTCGTCGCAGAACCGCGCGATGACCGGCATCCCCGAGGCATGGCAATTGCCCAGGATGCCTTCGGTCCCGGCCAGACGGCAGACCTCGGCCACCAGATCAGGCGGAAAGGCCGGTTCGGTTTGCGGAAAATAGGTCCAGTCCCAGGGCACCGGCACGCCCGCCAGTTCCCAATGGCCCGAGGGCGTGTCCTTGCCGCGCGACACCTCTTCCGCCGCCCCCCAAAGCCCCGCCGGTTCGGCACCCAACCCCGGGGCGTCCATGCCCGAGGCCAACTTCACCGCCGCCCCGAGGCCCAGCCCATCCAGCACCGGCAGGCGCAGGGGGCCGCTGCGGCCCACATCCGCCCGGCCCGCGGCACATTCCCGCGCGATATGGCCCAGCGTGTTCGCGCCCTGATCGCCGAATTCGCGCGCATCGGGCGCGCCGCCCGCGCCGACGGAATCCAGCACCACCAGAAAGGCCCGGGCCATCACGAAATCCTTTTCAGAACCAGAGGCGGTTCCGCGGGCGCATCCGCCGCGATGCGATAGGCCGCCTGCACCGCCCTGACCGCCGCCTCGGCCGCTTCAAGACTGGGCGCATGGATCATGGCCAGCGGCACGCCCGCCCCGGTCTCCTCGCCGATCCCGGCCAGATCCGACAGGCCGACGCCCGGATTGATCCGGTCACCCTCGCGCAGCCGTCCGCCGCCCAGATGCACCACCGCCTCGCCCAGCGCCCGCCCGTCGATCGCGGCGACATAGCCATCGTCCAGCGACGGCGCCTCGACCACGACCGGCGCGGCGGGCAGCCGGTCGGGCCAGCGTTCGACGAAATCGGCCGGCCCGCCCTGCGCCGCGACCATCCGCCCGAAACATTCCGCCGCCGCCCCGCTTTCCAGCGCCTGCGCCATCCGCCCCGCGCCATCCTGCGGATCGCTGGCCAGCCCCGCCAGCGCCAGAACCTCGCCGCCCAGATCGCAGGTCAGATCCCACAGCGCCGAATTGACCGAGGTTCCGGTCAGGGTCTCCATCACCTCGATCACCTCCAGCGCATTGCCCGCCGCCGTGGCCAGGGGCTGCGACATGTCGGTGATCAGGGCTGACGTCATGCAGCCCGCCCCCTGCGCCGTCGTCACCAGCGCGCGGGCCAGGGCCTCGGCCTCTTCCAGGCCTGCCATGAAGGCGCCCGAGCCGCATTTCACATCCAGCACCAGCGCCTCAAGCCCCGCCGCCAGCTTCTTCGACAGGATCGAGGCGGTGATCAGATCGATGCTCTCGACCGTGCCCGACACATCGCGGATCGCGTAAAGCCGTCGGTCCGCCGGGGCCAGATCGGCGCTGGCCGCCACGATGGCGCAGCCGACATCGCCGACCTGGCGGCGGAACTGATCCTCGCTCAGCCCCGTGCGGAACCCTGGGATCGCCTCAAGCTTGTCCAGCGTGCCGCCGGTATGGCCCAGGCCGCGGCCCGAGATCATCGGCACCGCCGCCCCGCAGGAGGCCAGCGCCGGCGCCAGGAGAAGCGAGGTGCAATCGCCGATCCCGCCGGTGGAATGCTTGTCCACCACCGGATCGGGCAGATGCCAGACCATGCGATGCCCGGAATCGCGCATCGCCCGCGTTAGCGCAACCCGCCCCTCCTCGCCCAGGCCCTTCAGCAGCACCGCCATGGCAAAGGCCCCGGCCTGGGCGTCGCTGACCGCGCCCGAGGCGAGGCCCTGCGCGAACCAGCCCAGCTCCTCGGCCGTGGGCCGCCCGCCATCGCGGATCGTCGCGATGATACGTCTGGCATCCGGGGTGGCGGCCATGTCAGGCCCGGTCCATATGCGCGGCGGAAAAGACGCCGGGCAGCAGTTCGGCCACCGTCACCGTGCGCGACTTGCCGTCAACCGTCGCCATGGTCACCCGCACCTCGGGCCCGGCAAATTCGGCGATCTTCTGGCGGCAGCCGCCGCAGCAGGGCACCGGCTCGGGGCTGTCGGCGATCACCGTGATCTCGGCGATGCGGTAATCGCCCCCCGCGCACATGGCGGCAATCGCCCCCGCCTCGGCACAGGTCCCTTCGGGATAGGCCACATTCTCGACATTGCAGCCCTGATAGATGGCCCCCGACTCGGCCCGGATCGCCGCCCCGACCTTGAACCGCGAATAGGGCACCCAGGCGCGCTCGCGCACTTGCCTTGCGGCTTCCAGAAGATCCATCGGGGGCACCCTTTCCTGTCACATCCCGCAAAACATGGCGCGAAGCCCGCCCGCCCGCAAGCCCGGCCCCCGCCCCATCCCCTTGGCGCAAATATTCCGGGGGGAGGCCAGGCCGGGGCAAAGACAATGCCGCCCGGCGCACCCTTCCGCGCAAGGCGGCGCCGCCGGATCAGGCCGGTTCGGCCACGACCTCGGTCGCAGGATTGCCGGGCAGCGTCACTTCCAGCAGTTCCAGATCCGCGCTGGCCTCGGCAAAGCGGGTGGCCATTCCCGGCGGGATCACGAATGCATCGCCCGGCGACAGGCGATAGGGCTCTTTCCCCTCGCCCATCAGCGTCATCCCGCCCGCCATCACAAAGCCGAACAGGATGTCGCCGGCATGGCGCACCCAGGGCACGTCCGCCCCGGTCGGGCGCGCCACCATCACACTGGCCACGCCCTTGGTATGTTCCGCGATCGAGGTATCGCGCGCTTCGAAGCCGGGAACCCGCCAGGGCCGGAACCTGCCCTCCTTGCCAAGATCATGCACGAAGCGTTGGCCGTCCCATTCCCGCTCGGGCCGGAAATGCGGGGTGGGCAGGGTCATTTCATGGTCGATCTCGGTCACATGTTCGGCCGGGACGCCGATCTCGATCACCTCGATCCCCTCGCCGGATTCCAGCACGCGATGGCGGATCTGCGGCGGCTGGATGAAACAGTCGCCCGCATGAAGCCGGCGGATGCCGCCCTGATCCTCATACAGCACATCGACCCAGCCATGGATGCAGAAGATCAGCTGGAAGCCGACCTTGTGGAAATGCACCATGTCGGGAACCTTGCCATCGGGCACGCGGATATGGCTGGCGATCATCGCGCCGCCCAGGCGCGACGGCACGAGATCGCGATACATCATCCCGGCCCGGCCGAGCACCCAGGGCGCCTGGTCGGCCAGCCGCCGCACCACGAAGGCATGTTCGGTCACAGGCAGCACGAGCGGCGGGTCCAGCTCGTCGATCTCGACCTGCGCGCCGCCCGGCGCGGTCAGATGCCGCTGCCCGCCGGCAAATGCGTCGGGCGCGTCGGTCAGGATGCGCAGCCGTGCGGGCGCCCCCGCGCCCTGTTCCAGCCGCAGCCGCAATCCATGGCCCGAGACCACCGCCACCGCCGGATCGTCGGCCGGATAGATCATGTCCAGCCGCATCCCCAGCACCTTGGTGAAGAAGGGCAGATCCTCGCGCAGACTGGTCGTCGGCACCTGGATCTCGGCACGGGTTTGCGTCATTTGCTTGACTCCTGTTTGCGGGCAGGATGCTTCGGCTGCTACAGGATTTGCAACCCGGCCATGCAAGTCTTGCGGAAAGCCGCAGCTTGGCGGGCGTGCTTGGGTGGTTTAAGGCTGAACCATCTTCAGGGAGGGGATCATGAGCGACGATCGTCAGGACGAGGCCCGCGCCGCCGCACGGCAGGCCGCGCTGGATTACCACGAATTTCCCAAGCCCGGGAAGCTGGAGATCCGCGCCACCAAGCCCCTTGCCAATGGCCGCGACCTCAGCCGCGCCTATTCCCCCGGCGTGGCCGAAGCCTGTCTCGAGATCAAGGCCGACCCCGCAACCGCCAGCCGCTACACCGCGCGCGGCAATCTGGTCGCCGTGGTCTCGAACGGCACCGCCGTTCTGGGCCTGGGCAATATCGGCGCGCTGGCCTCGAAACCGGTGATGGAGGGCAAGGCCGTCCTCTTCAAGAAATTCGCCAATATCGACTGCTTCGACATCGAGGTGAACGAGGCCGATCCGCACAAGCTGGCCGATATCGTCTGCGCGCTTGAGCCGACTTTCGGCGCGATCAACCTGGAAGACATCAAGGCGCCCGACTGCTTCATCGTTGAACAATTGTGCCGCGAACGGATGAAGATTCCGGTCTTCCACGATGACCAGCATGGCACGGCCATCGTGGTCGGCGCGGCGGCCACCAATGCGCTGATCGTGGCGGGCAAGAAGTTCGACGAGATCAAGGTCGTTTCGACCGGCGGCGGGGCGGCGGGCATCGCCTGTCTCGAGATGCTGGTGAAGCTCGGCGTCCGGCGCGAGAACATCTGGCTCTGCGATCTGGCCGGGCTGGTCTACAAAGGCCGCACCGACCAGATGACCCCGCAGAAAGAAGCCTTCGCCCAGGGCAGCGTGCCAGGCACGCTGGCCGATGTGATCGGCGGGGCCGACCTGTTCCTTGGCCTGTCCGGCCCGGGCGTGCTGACCCAGGCGATGGTCGCACAGATGGCGCCAAAGCCCATCGTCTTCGCCCTGGCGAACCCCTCGCCCGAAATCCTGCCCGACGACGTCCGCGCCGTGGCGCCCGAGGCGATCATCGCCACAGGCCGCAGCGATTTTCCCAATCAGGTCAACAACGTCCTCTGCTTCCCCTTCATCTTCCGCGGCGCATTGGATGTGGGGGCGACAACGATCAATCTTGAAATGGAACTGGCCTGCATCGAGGGCATCGCCGCCCTCGCCCGCGCCACGACCAGCGCCGAGGCCGCCGCCGCCTATCATGGCGAGACGCTGACCTTCGGCCCCGATTATCTGATCCCCAAACCCTTCGACCCGCGCCTGATCGGCGTCGTTGCCAGTGCGGTCGCCAAGGCGGGCATGGAAACCGGCGTCGCCACGCGGCCCATCGCCGATCTTGACGCCTATCGCGACCGCCTCAATGGCTCGGTCTTCAAGTCGGCGCTGATCATGCGCCCGGTTTTCGAAGCGGCCCGCCAGGCAACCCGCCGCATCATCTTTGCCGAGGGCGAGGATGAACGCGTGCTGCGCGCCGCCAATGCGATGCTCGAGGAAACCACCGACAAGCCGATCCTGATCGGCCGCCCCGAGGTGATCGCCGCCCGCGCCGAACGCGCCGGGCTGCCGATCCGCCCCGACCGCGATTTCGAAGTGGTGAACCCCGAAAACGACCGCCGCTATCGCGACTATTGGTCGACCTATCACGAGTTGATGGAAAGGCGCGGCGTCACGCCCGACACCGCCCGCACCGTGCTGCGCACCAACAACACGGCCATCGCCGCCATCGCGGTCCATCGCGGCGATGCCGACAGCATGATCTGCGGCACCTATGGCGAGTTCTCCTGGCATCTGCGCTATGTCCGCGAGATCCTGGCGCGCGGCGGGCAGCGGCCGCAGGGCGCCCTGTCGCTGATGATTCAGGAGGAAGGCCCCCTCTTCATCGCCGACACCCATGTCAACGCCATGCCGACGCCGGAACAGATCGCCGACAGCGCCATCGGCGCGGCCCGCCACGCCCGCCGCTTCGGCATCCAGCCCAAGGTCGCGCTGTGTTCGCATTCCAACTTCGGCAACCTCGACAGCGACTCGGGCCGCCGGATGCGCGCGGCGATGGAACTGCTCGACGCGCGCGAGGTGGGTTTTGATTACGAGGGAGAGATGAGCACGGATGCCGCCCTCGACCCCGATCTGCGCACCCGGATCTTCCCGAATTCGCGCATGGCGGGGGCGGCGAATATCCTGATCTTCGCCTTCACCGATGCGGCCAATGTGGCGCGCAACATGCTCAAGCATCGCGCGGGCGGGCTTGAGGTCGGGCCGATCCTGATGGGCATGGGCAACCGCGCGCATGTGGTGACGCCCTCGATCACCACGCGCGGCCTTCTCAACATGTCTGCCATCGCCGGCACGCCCGTCGCGACCTACAGCTGATGTCGCAACCGCTGCGGCGCGCCTGTCGCGCCGCAGATCGGGCCTGAGTCGCTGGCTTTCGCAAGCGCGGCACCCGAAATTTGCAAACCCTGCCCGACTTCGCGCCAAGTTTGCCAGCCGGGTACGCTTTGCAAAAATTCGCACCCGCGGACTGCAACAATCTGCAAATTTTTCGCCGCAGCGCCGCAGCCGTTTCCGGTAACATCGTTGCGCGGGCGGCCCGTCCTGCCGTAACAAAAGGGCGCCCGGCAGGAGGGGCATGGCAGGGGGAGGCGGCGATGGGTTACCAGGAACTCTATGGCAAATGGAAATCCGACCCCGAGGGGTTCTGGATGGATGCCGCAGGCGCAATCGACTGGGTCCAGCGCCCGAGCGCCGCTTTGAACGCCTCGCGCGCGCCGATCTACGAATGGTTCGCCGACGGCATGGCCAATACCTGCTGGAACGCCGTCGACCGCCATGTGCTGGCCGGGCGCGGCGGCCAGATCGCCATCCTGCATGACAGCCCGGTGACCCATCTGAAAAAGGGCATCACCTACAAGGAATTGCAGGCCCGCGTCGCCTCGCTGGCGGGCGCGCTGCGCGCCAAGGGCGTGGGCAAGGGCGACCGCGTCATCATCTACATGCCGATGATCCCCGAAGCGCTCGAGGCGATGCTCGCCTGCGCCCGGCTGGGCGCAATCCATTGCGTCGTCTTCGGCGGTTTTGCCGCCAATGAGCTTGCCATCCGCATCGATGACTGCACCCCCAAGGCGATCATCGCTGCCTCCTGCGGGATCGAGCCGAACCGGATCGTGCATTACAAACCCCTGCTGGATGCCGCGCTCGACATGGCCCGGCACAAGCCCGACTTCTGCGTTATCTTCCAGCGCGAGCAGGAAGTGGCCCAACTGGTCGAGGGGCGCGATGTCGCCTGGCACAGCTTCCAGTTCGGCGCCGAACCCGCCGATTGCGTCCCGGTCGAGGGCAACCATCCGGCCTATATCCTCTATACCTCCGGCACAACCGGCGCGCCCAAGGGCGTGGTGCGCCCCACCGGCGGCCATATGGTCGCGCTGATGTGGACCATGCGCGCGATCTATGATTGCGGCCCGGGCGATGTGTTCTGGGCCGCGTCGGATGTGGGCTGGGTCGTCGGCCATTCCTATATCTGCTACGGCCCGCTTCTGGCGGGCTGCACCACGGTCGTCTATGAGGGCAAGCCCGTGGGCACGCCCGATGCCGGGGCCTTCTGGCGCGTCGTGGCGGAAAACAAGGTCAAGGCGCTGTTCACCGCCCCTACCGCGCTGCGCGCGATCAAGCGCGACGACCCGAAGGGCGAGCTGGTCAAAGACTATAACATGAAGACCCTGAAGGCGCTTTTTCTTGCGGGTGAGCGCGCCGACCCGGACACGATCCTCTGGGCGCAGGAACACCTGAAAGTGCCGGTCATCGACCATTGGTGGCAGACCGAAACCGGCTGGGCCATCGCGGCGAACCCGCTGGGGATCGAGGCTTTGCCGGTGAAGATCGGCAGTCCTTCCGTGCCGATGCCCGGCTATGACGTGCAGGTGCTGGATGAAGGCGGCCACCCGGTCTCGCCGGGCACGCTGGGCGCCATCGCGGTCAAGCTGCCCCTGCCCCCCGGCACTTTGCCGACGCTGTGGAACGCCGAGGCGCGGTTCCGCAAAAGCTATCTCGAGCATTTCCCCGGCCATTACGAGACGGGCGATGCGGGCTATGTCGATGCCGACGGCTATCTCTACATCATGGCCCGCACCGATGACGTCATCAATGTCGCAGGCCACCGCCTTTCGACCGGCGCGATGGAAGAGGTTCTGGCCGGCCATCGCGACGTGGCGGAATGCGCCGTGATCGGTGTCGCGGATGATCTGAAGGGCCAGTCGCCCCTGGGCTTCCTCTGCCTCAACAAGGGCACCAACCGCGATCATGCCGATGTGGTCAAGGAATGCGTCGCCCTGATGCGTGAAAAGATCGGCCCGGTCGCCGATTTCAAGCGTGCCGTGGTGGTGGACCGCCTGCCCAAGACCCGTTCGGGCAAGATCCTGCGCGGCACAATGGTCAAGATCGCCGACGGTCACGACTGGAAGATGCCCGCCACGATCGACGATCCGGCGATCCTGGACGAGATCACAGTGGCGCTGCGCAGCCTGGGCCTTGCGAAAGCCTGATCGCGCTTAGGTTGCACGGCGCCACCCGGCAGGCTGGACTTGCGCCCTGCCAGATGGCAGCTTGCGCCCCAGGGGGCCATGCTGGCCCGAAGGGTGACGGAACCGCAATGGCAGAGGCCGCAGCCGGGACAGGCGAGCCGGAAGAACCGCAGAACCAGACCGCCAAGGCGTTGTCCGGTCTGCGTCAGGCCCTGCGTGCGCTGGTGCCGCATCTGACCGAAGCCGACAGCGTCGATCTGACGACCCTGTCCACCGCGCTGGACCGCATCGAATCCCGCGCCCTGCGCGGCGGGATGGCATCACTCGCTCCCCCGCCCGGCGACGATCCCGCCCGGCTGGACCGGCTGATCGAGCTGGCCGGCCCGCGCGAGGCGGGCGAGTTGCTGCGCCGAATCCGCACCGATCTTCTTGGGGCGGCGCAACAGATCGAGGCGGCGCTGGCCGCGCCCGACCACCTGGCCATTCGCAATGCGACGCATGTCCTGATCGCGGTCTCAGGCTCGGTCGGCGCCCTGGCGCTCGAGGCACAGGCGCGGGCGCTGAACAGCGCCGCGCATGACCAGATCCCGGCAGACGCGCTGATGCTGCTGGCCCGCCCGGCGCTTGACTCGCTGCAACGGCTGACCCGCTGCATCGCGCAAAAGCCCGAGGCGCAACCATGAACGGCCCGGCCCGCCGCGCGCCCGGTTCCGGCGCACCCGCCCGCACCGAGACCGGCTCGATGCCGCCCAGCCTGCTGCTGATCGAGGACACGCCATCGCTTCAGATGGTCTATCGCTCGGTCCTGGCGGCGGCGGGCTTTGCTGTTCAGGTGGCCAGCACGGCTGCAGAGGGGATGAGGCATTTCCGCACCCGCCCGGCGCGGATCGTGCTTCTGGATCTGCTGCTGCCCGATGGCGACGGCATCGCGCTTCTGGACGAGATGCTGACCCGCGCACCGGAAACCTGCGTCGTGGTGATGACCGCGCATGGCTCGGTCGATCGCGCGGTGGCGGCGATGCGGGCGGGGGCACATGACTTTCTGCTCAAGCCCTTCGAAGAGCAGCGCTTTCTCTCGGCGATCCGCGCTGCGGCAGAAGAGGCAACCCGTCGCGCCAATGGCAGCGCGCCCCCCACACGGCGCAGCCGCACGACACCCCCAGACGGCACTGACCGCACCGGCTTTATCGGATCCTCCGAGGTCATGGCCCAGGTTCACCGCACCATCGGCGCCGTGGCGCGATCGATGGCGACGGTCTTCATCACCGGCGAAAGCGGCACCGGCAAGGAACTGGCGGCGCTGGCCGTCCATGCCCGCTCGGCCCGCGCCCAGGGGCCTTTCATCGCGCTGAACTGCGGCGCGATCCCGCCCGACCTGCTGGAATCCGAAGTCTTCGGCCATATGAAGGGCTCGTTCACCGGCGCGATTTCCGACAAGCCCGGCGCGGCGGCGGCAGCCGATGGCGGCACGCTGTTTCTTGACGAGATCTGCGAAATGGCCCCCGCCCTGCAGACCAAACTGCTGCGCTTTCTGCAAACCTCGACCGTACAGCCCGTGGGGGCGGTGAAGCCGCGCAAGGTGGATGTGCGCATCGTCTGCGCCACCAATCGCGACCCGGTCGAGGCGGTGCGGCGCGGCCAGTTCCGCGAGGATCTGTTCTACCGCCTGCATGTCGTGCCGATCCACATGCCGCCCCTGCGCAGCCGCGCCCAGGACGTGATCGAGATCGCCACCGCCGCGCTGGAACGCTTTTCCGCCGAGGAAGGCCGCAGCTTTCAGGGCTTCGCACCGGAAACCGAGGTCATCCTGCGGTCCCAGGATTGGCCTGGCAATGTCCGCCAGCTACTGAACGTGATCCGCAATGCCGTGGTGCTGAACGACGGCCGTTTCGTCACGCCCGCCATGCTGGCCCTGCCCCTTCCACTTGTGCCGACCGACGATCCGGATGCCGCCCCCCCGGCCGCAACACAAGGCAGCCCGCGGCCCATCCCGGCCGATTGGGCCGGCCTGACCCTGGCGGAAATCGAACGCGCCGCCATCGACGCGGCGCTGGACCGGCATCGCGGCTCGGTGCCCCGCGCCGCGCGTGAGCTGGATGTCTCGCCCTCGACGCTCTACCGCAAGCTCGAGGCCTGGGGACGCAGCAACGCGGGCAAGCCGGGCTGACCCCGCCTCCAAGTCAGACGAACTGCTCGTTGATCAGCCGTTCTTCCAGGCCATGCCCGGGATCGAACAGGATGCGATGGGTCACTTCCGGGGCGGAACGCACCGTCACCGCCGCCACATCGCGCACCGAGGACCGGCTGTCGGCATCGGCCATCACCGCGCGCTTGCCCGGCTCCAGCACTTCAAGCCGCACTTCGGCCGTCGTCGGCAGCACCGCGCCGCGCCAGCGCCGGGGCCGGAACGCCGCCACCGCCGTCAGGGCCAGAACCGCCGCGCCGATGGGCAGGATCGGTCCATGGGCGGAATAGTTATAGGCGGTCGACCCGGCGGGCGTCGCCACCAGCGCCCCGTCGCAGACCAGTTCCGCAAGCCGCTCGCGCCCGTCGACCAGCACCCGCAGCTTGGCCGCCTGCGGCCCTTGCCGCAACAGCGCCACTTCGTTGATCGCCAGCGCCTCGGTCACCTTGCCCTTGGTGCTCTCGGCCCGCATGGCCAGCGGGTTGATCACCGCCGCTTCCGCCGCCGCCAGCCGCTGCGGCAGGTCCTCTTCGGCGAAGGCGTTCATCATGAAACCCACCGTGCCGCGATTCATGCCATAGACCGGCAAGTCGCGCGCGACATGGGAATGCAGGGTTTCCAGCATGAACCCGTCGCCACCCAGCGCCACGATCACCTGGGCGCGGCGCGTCTCGGTCTGGCCATAGCGCGCGATCAGCCGGGCCAGCGCCTCTTGCGCGACCGGCGTCTTCGAGGCCGTGAACCTGATCCTGCCCTGCATATCCGCCTCGCGTCACTTCGGCGCAACCTTCGCCGCCGCGCGCCGCAAACTCAACCCCCCGCCGCCTGCGGCAAACCCTCACGCCGTCTGCGGCGAACCCCCGCGCCGCCCGCGGCAAACGCCGGCTGCCTGCGACGATTTCGCCCGGCGACCACAGCCCGTCGCATTCGCGCCTTTTCCGCCGCGTCAGGGTGGTCTACACACCGCCGAACCCTTTCCCCGGCCCCGATACGGAGACGCGCATGACCGCCCCCCACCGCGATACCGGCTTCTTCACCGAAGCGCTTTCGTCCCGCGATCCCGAAGTTTTCGGCGCGGTGACCTCGGAGCTTGGCCGCCAGCGCGACGAGATCGAGCTGATCGCCTCCGAGAAC
>JAYRZG010000017.1:0-54493 GCA_041916535.1 Fuscovulum sp.
TCGACCTGACCGAGGGCCGGGCTTCGGCAGGCGAGGCCGCACTTTACGCTCGGGCCAATGACCCGGCGGATTTCGCGGCGAAAATAGCCGAGCTGATCGCGGATCCGGCCCGTGGGCAGGCGATGGGCAAGCTGGGCCGCCGCCGGGTGCTGGAGCGGCTGAGCTGGGACCATTCGATCCCGGCGCTTCTGGCCGCCTATGACCGCATCTTCGCCCGGATGGGGCGCAGGTAAAGCGTCAGGCCCGCCCCGGCCAGGAAGCCGCCCAGATGGGCCTGCCAGGCCAGCCAGCCGTCGCTGGCCCACCAGAAGACGATGTTCAGGGCCAGAAAGCCCGTCAGCAGGGCCAGGCTGCGCGGCGGCTGGCCCCTGGCCTGCCGCTCGGCCCGGTTGAGGGCCATCCAGGCGCCGACAAGCCCGTAAATGGCGCCCGAGGCCCCGACCATCGGCGCGGGGCTGCGCGACAGCAGGCCGAAGGCCAGGGCGCCGCCCAGGCTTGAGACCAGAAGGATCAGGCCGATCTGGCGGTTGTCGAGACGGGGATGCAGCAGATGGCCCAGGATCAGCAGGGTCAGCATATTGCCGCCCAGATGGCCAAGACCGCCATGCAGGAAGCCGTAGCTGAAGAACATCACCACGGCCTGGCCCTGGTAGTTCGGCCGCCAGTCGAACAGCAGGCCCGGCCAGAAGCCAGCATATTGATAGCAGAGCGAACGCCAATGGGCATTGCCGATCAGCCCGAGATCGGCCGCCTGGAGCAGGAATTCGACCGCGCAGCAGGCCAGGGCCAGCGCAAGCACCACGGGCGGGAAGAGCGAGCGGAGGGAGGCGGGGAGGAGGATCGGCATGGTCCGGGCGCTAAGGTCCGGCCACTATGCCGCAGCGGGCAACCCCTTGTAAGGGGTTACCCGCGCAGGGCCTTGGCAGGCCGGGCCGTTTCAGACAAGCGGTATGAGGGAATGCAGCAGCTTGGAGCTGGCGATCAGGTCGGTCGTGGTCACGTCATGCGTTCCATCGGCCAGGAGGGCCTGCTGCGCGCCCATGAGGGCACCTGCGGCGCCGTCATGGGGGGCGTCGAGCGAGATCTCGAAAGCCGTCAGATCGGCATGGAAATTCAGCGCCCCGCCGGGATTGCCGAAGACCAGGTTGCGCGAGCCGCCGTCGCGCAACTGGCCGCCGAAGGCCTGGTCGGCCGCGACATGGCCATCGATCACCAGAGAGACCCTGCCATTGTCGAGCACGATGTCGATGTCATGTTCGGCCATGTCGTTCACGCGCATCCCGGTCGAGGTCAGCACGGTCTGCGTCCCGTCGGTCGAGAAGAGACGCATGACGAATTCGCCCTTGCCGTTCACGCTGGCGATCATGCTGCCCTGGAGGCGGAAGATCTCGCCCTGGGCTTTCGCGATATCGGCATCGACCGAGAGCGAGACCCGGAATTCGTCGGTCGAGAAGAGATCGTCGATATAGGTATGGCCGACCGAGGCGGTCACGCCGGTTCCGCCCAGCTGCAGCCCGGTCGCGCTGGCTTCGGCCACGCGGGCCAGAACCGTCTCGACGCCCTGGTCCTGCACGATGAAGCGGCCATCGGGGCTCATCTCGACCAGAATGGCGTCGCGGACGATGATGTCGGCATCGGCCCGGCCCACCTGCCGGTCGGGCAGCCGCACGGTCAGCACGGCGTCGTAGATGCCGCTGTCGGCGAAGACATGGCGGACCACGGCACCGGTGGCCGTGGTGCCATCGCCGAAGGTCCATTGATAGACCGTGCCGGCGGGCAGGGTCTGGCCGTTATAGGTGCTGAAACGGGCGTCGAAGACGCGGGCGTTGAGGCCGCTATCGGCGGGTTCAGTGACGTGGAAATTGACGTCGAGACCCTTCGAGCTGCCCTCAAGCGTGGCCGGGGCGCCGATGCCGCGGGTATCGGCCGGGCTGCCGGTGATGATGCGAAATTCATGCAGCCCGCTGCGCTCGCCATCCAGCGTCGAGGTCAGGAAGACATTGCCATAATAGCCGGGATCGGCCGGATTCTGGTCCTGGACGATCAGGTTGTTGCCCACGGTCCAGCCGGTCTGGCCCGTCCAGCCGGTGATGCCTGCGGTCAGGTTGTGGTCGACGATCACGCCCAGCGAGTTTTCCGACAGGTTGATGCGCGGGATATTGACCGCGGGATCCTCGCCATCGGGCAGGTTGCCGTCATCGTGCAGGACGCTGTTGTTGCGGATGATCAGGCCCTTGGTCTCGCCCACGGTGATGCCATGGGCATGGGAGTTCACGATCACATTGTCCTCGATCAGGACATTGCGGTAATACATTTCCTGGCCGGCCAGGCCGCGGTCGACCTGGTCGTTGCGCATGAAGATCGACTGGGTGGCATCGCCGTCGCCAATGTCGAGATGGTTGCCGCGGATCACGATGTTCGAGCTGGGATAGGTGGCGCCATTGGTCCAGAACTGGATCATGTCGGCATGATCGTTCGAGTTGGGCGAGCGCCGGAAATCGTGGATCGTGTTGCCCTCGATCAGGACATTGGTGACCTGGCCGAAATTCAGCCCGTCCATGCGCAGGTCATGGATGTCATTGTTGGTGACGCGCAGATCGGTGACCCGGCCGAAGACCGCGCCGCGATAGAAATTGTAGAATTCGCTGTTGTCGACGGTGACGTTCGAGCTGGTGTTGATCGACAGGCCGATGCCATAGCCGTAACCGTCGGCCTCGGCCGAGACGCCTTTCGCCACATCGCCGTCGAAGGTGCAGTCGCGGAAGGAGATGCCCTGCGAGCCGGTGACCGCGAAGGGGCGGTTATAGATCGGCGTGCCCGGTTCGAACGTGTAGTCGAAGGTGATCCCCGAGAAGGTGATGTTGCTGCCGCCGCGCAGATCGAGGCCGGTCAGGACCGCCGGATTGTTCGGATCGGCCGAGGCGATGGTCACGTTGGAGGGGAAGTTGACCGGAACGCGATCACGCGGGGTCAGGCTCAGATCGCCATAATCGCCACCGGCAAGCAGGATCGTGTCGCCGCCTTTGGCCGACAGAAGTGCCGATTTCAACTGGGCAGCCGTAGATACGGTCAGGATCGTCATCAGTTTCTCCACCAGGGCGTGTCAGGATCCGGCTCAGACGACCGGGCATGGTGGGAAAATGCCGTCCGGCTGTGGTTGAAGCATGGCCGTGCACAGGCGGTTTCGTGGCCAATCCGGGCGAAACCTTCAAACTTTTGCCAATAAGTAAAGAGTTCCGGCCAGGCCGCGCGGCACCCCCATCCGGAAACCGGCGTCTTCCCGCCGGGTTTGGCGATGCGGGGCGGAAAGCCGCGCAAACGGCCCCTCCGCCCTGATCCGCCGCCTGGCGGTCATGGCCGCAGAGCCCCGCGCGGGCGGCCTCAGGTCGGGACGTAGGCCGGCAGGCGTTGCAGGGCTTCCTTCATCAGCCGCTCCATCCGCGCCTCGGCCTCGGCCTCGGTCTCGCCCGATTCGATCGGCGTGACGAAGCGCACCAGCGCGCCATCGGTGCGGCCCATGGTCAGGCTGTCCCAGACGACCGAGACCTTGACCTTGTAGTCATTGGTCATCCGCTTGCCGCGCTGTTCGAACCAGTAATAGACCAGCTGCTTGACCTCGCCCTTCTGGATCACGGCGCGGTTGACCGTGAACGTGCCATAGGCGGTGTCGGGGATGGTGATCTCCTTGGGGGTGATGGCCGACACTTCCCAGCCGCCGACCGGCAGGCAGACCTCGGGGGAATGGATGCCCGCGCCCTCGGTCTGCTTGGTGTAGAAGGCGACGAAGAAGTTGACATAGGACAGCTCGCCCGCCGCGTCATAGGTGGCGTTGAGATAGTCGCTGGCCGCCAGCGTGGCCTCGGTCGCCGCGTCCAGCGTCTCCTGGCTGCCCGACCAGGCGCCCAGGTTGCGGGGGAAGAGGTTGAAACTGTCGCGCGAGATGGTGGCTTCGGGCGGCGGCGGCACCAGCACGAAGGCAGAGGCGACGGCCGTGGTCAGCAGGGCGGCGGCGATCAGCCCCTGCGAGGGGGCGATGCCGATGATGCGGCGGAACTGCTGCGAAAAGCCCTCGGTGTCGAGGTCGATGGTTTCCGACAGCGGCTTTGGGTTCGGGGTCAGCCGCTGCAGCGCCAGCGCAGTGAAGAACAGGATCGCGATGCAGGCGCCGAAGATGACCCAGCCCTCGAAAGCGTGCAGGAAACCCTCGGCCTGGGCGATGCCATAGCTGTTGACCAGCATGCCGATGATGCCGATGCGGACCGAATTCATCAGCACGGTCAGCGGCGCCGCCATCAGGAACAGCACGACCTTGTGCCAGAAGGGGCCGCGATAGAGGATGCCGAAGAGATAGGAGAAGCTGAGGATCGGGAAGAGGTAGCGCAGGCCCGAACAGGCCTCGGCCACCTGCAGCTTGTAGACGCCGAGATCGATCACATTGCCTTCGAGGAAGACCGGAATCCCCGCCAGCGCGATGAACCAGACCCCGATCTCGGAGGAGATGAGCTGGAGGAAGATCGACAGCTTCCAGTAGACGAACTGCGGGAGCGGCAGCATGAAGATCAGATGCAGCACCGGCGCCCAGTGCCGACGGCCGCGCTGCCAGCCGAAGCCCACCAGCACCACGCCCATGACCCAGACGATGAAGGCATAGGTGATGACATCGGGAATGCGGATGAGATTGCCGAAAATGCCGAAAGCCAGCGCGACGCCGATCACCAGGATGCCCGGCAGGCGGTTCACCGGCTCTCCGGGCGGGGCCGGCGGCGCCTTGCGCAGCTCGCGCAGGAAAAGATAAAGCGAGATCAGCGGGATCAGCGGCCCATGGCTGTATTCCGGCGTGATCCAGGCCTGGCCCAGCGAGACGAAGCCCAGCCAGTAGACCGGAATGGCGGCCAGCACCATCAGCACGAACCAGCCCAGGCCGACCGGATTGGCGGCGCGGGCGGGCAGGGTCGGGGAGGGAGAAGCCGTCATAAGCACAGGTCTCTGAAATAAGGGGAATACATCGGGCACAGTAGCGGCAAAAACCCGCCGGGGCGACCCCCGCAAAATGAAGAAACAGTCTTTTGATCCGGGGTCTTTTGCGCCGGTGGCCCTGCAAGACGCTTTGCGCAATCCGCGCGGAAAGCTATGTAGGGGATCGGGAAGATATGTTTGAAAGAGAATTTTATGCTGACCGGCGAGACATTGCTCGAGTTTCTCGAGGTTGATCTGGGCGTCGATGTGCAGGATGTCGATGCCGATACCCCTCTTTTCAGCAGCCAGCTCGTCGACAGTTTCGCTCTGGTGAACCTGATGATGTTCCTTGAACGCGAGGCCGGGATCCGCATCGCGCCGGCCGATGTGAACCTCGACAATATGGACACGATCGGCCGGATGCTTGCCTATGTGGAGCGGGTGAAGGGATGACCGGGATCGGCGGCGGGGCAGGTCTGGCGGCCGCCCGCCGCTTCGGGACGCCGCTCTATCTCTATGATGGCGACGTGCTGACCGACCGGCTGCGGCTGCTCTCGACCCTGTTCGGCGACCGGTTCGGGATCAGCTATGCGATCAAGGCCAATCCCAACCTTGCCCTGCTGCGCCTGATCCGGCCCTGGCTGTCGACCTTCGACGCCTCCTCTCTGGCCGAGGTCGAGCGCGCCATCGCGGCGGGGATGGACCCCGGGCAGATCACCTTCTCCGGCCCGGCCAAGCGCCCGGCCGAGATCGAGGCCGCCCTGCGCCTGGGGCTTGGGGAGCTGGTGCTGGAAGGTCTGGACGAGGCGCGCCAGGCCAGCGCCCGGGCCATGGCGCTGGGGCGCCATCAGGCGGTGCTGGTGCGGATCAACCCGGCCCGCATCCCGCGCGGCTTCGGCGCCTCGATGGCGGCGACGCCCAGCCAGTTCGGCATCGACGAGGAGGACATCGCCGATGCCCTGCCCGAGATCGCCGCCCTGCCCGGGCTGCGGCTTCTGGGCTTTCACATCTATTCCGGCACGAATTGCCGCGATCCCGGGGCCATCGCCGAGAATTTCGCCATCTTCGCCGGGATCTTCCGTCGCGCCCAGGCGCTGAGCGGCATCGCGCCCCGCCGCCTGGTCTTCGGTTCGGGCTTCGGCATCCCCTATCTGCCGGGCGAGGCGGCCCTGGACCATGCCGCCCTGCCGGCCCTGATCAACCCCATAATCGACGCGCTGAAGGCCGAGCCCGCCTTTGCCGAGGCGCGCTGCAATCTGGAATTGGGCCGCTGGCTGGTCGGCCCGGCGGGCTGGCTTCTGACCGGGGTGATCTCGGCCAAGCGCTCGCGCGGGGCCGAGATCCGCTGCTGCGATGCGGGCTTCAACAACCATCTCGCCGCGGCCGGGATGATGGGCGCGGTCATTCCGCGCAACTGGGTGTTCGAGAACCTCAGCAATCCCGATGGCGCGCCGGGCCGCTATACGCTCACCGGGCCGCTCTGCACCTCGATCGACCGGCTGGCCCAGGCAATTGACCTGCCCGAGACCCGGCCGGGCGACATCCTGGCCATTCCGATGTCGGGCGCCTATGGGCTGACCGCCTCGCCCGGCCGCTTCATCTCGCATCCCGAACCGCGCGAGGTTCTTGCCCAGGGCGGGGCCTGCGCCGATGTCACGGAATCGCTTCTGAACCACTGGACGTCGGAGGGCGCGGCATGACGGCGGAAAAGGCGGGGCGGCTGATTGTCCTGGGCTTTCCGCGCTCGGGCACCACGCTGATGGCGCGGCTTCTCGATGGCCACCCCCAGATCTCGGCCCCGCCCGAGACCGGGCTTTTCACCGCCGCCGGGCGCTTTCTGAGCGAACAGGCCGCGGTCGAGGGGCCGCCGATCGGGGTGCTGACCGGGCTGACCTTCGCCGGAATCCCGCCCGAGGAGGCGCTGGCCGGGCTGCGCGCGCTTCTGTTCGGCTTTCACGAAAGGATCGCGGCGGGCCGCCCGGTCTGGGTCGAGAAGACCGCGACCGACATCTTCCATATCGAGACGCTGGAACCCCTGCTGGCGGGCCATGTCCGCTTTCTCTGCCTGGTGCGCAACCCCCTGGATGTCATTGCCTCGAATGTCGATCTGGCCCGCACCATGGGCGCGCGGCTGACCGAGCTGCATGCCGCCACCAGCGGCACCAATGCCGAGCATGACGGTTTCGCCCGGGCCTGGATCGAGCGGCAGACCGCGCTGGATGCCTTTGCCGCCCGCCATCCCGGCGACTGCCTTTCGCTGCGTTACGAGGATCTGCTGGCCGCGCCCGAGGCCAGGCTGGCGGGCATTCTTGATTTCCTGGGCCTTGCCGGCGATCCGGCGGCGATGATCGCGGCGGCCTTTTCGGGCAATTCCCGCATCGGGCTGGGCGATTTCCGCATCGATGGCACCAAGGGGCTGAACCCGCCGGTCGAGAATGGCTGGCGCAGGCGGCTGCCGCCTGCCGCCCTGGCCCGGATCGTGCCGCTGCTGGCGCCCCTGATGGAGCGGCATGGCTACAAGGTGCCGAGATTGCCCGCGCCGCTGACGCGCGAGGTCGCGATCCGGCAATTCGAACTGGCCGCGCGGATGAAGCGGCAAAGCCCCGCAGCAGACTGAAAGGGACGCCCCGCCCATGTCCGCAACCCTCTGGCAGCGTTTCCGGCAGGTGGCCAGGCGGCAGGCCACCGATCCGGCGATCCGGCAGGGCGGGGAAAGCACCGATTTCGCTGGGTTGCTGGCGCGGGCGGCGGGCTGGGCCGCAGCCCTGGACATCGCGCCGGGTGAGCGGGTGGTGATCGCGGCGCAGAATGGCATCGGCCTGGCCGCCGCCGTGCCCGGGATCTGGGCGCGCGGTGCGATCCCCGTCTTCGTGCCGGCCGAAGCGCCGGACAGCCATCTGCGTCATGCCGTGCAGAAGACCGGGGCGCGGGCCCTGCTGCATGATCCGGGCCGGGCGCGGCCCGAGGGGCTGGCGGCAGAGGTCGCCCTGCTGGCGCTGGATGCGGCGGCACCCGCCCCGGCGGGGGCTGCCCTGCCGGAAGGGCCGGGGCAGGGGGGCGAGGCGCCCGGCTCGATCGTCTTCACCTCCGGCTCCACCGGCACGCCCAAGGGCGTGGTGCAGGCCGCCGCCACGCTGGCCTCGGGGGTCGACCGGGTGGCCATGGCGCTTGGCTACCGGCCCGGCGACACGATCCTCTGCCCGATCCCCTTCGCCTTCGACTATGGCTGGGGCCAGCTTCTGTCGCTCTTGCTGGGCGGCTATCCGCTGGTCCTGCCCGAGCCGCGCGGCGCCATCGGCCTTTGTGCCGCGATCGAGCGTCACCGGCCCAGCATCCTGGCGGGCGTGCCCGCGGTCTTCGCCGATCTGCTGGCCGGTCTGGCCCCGATCCGCGAGATCGACCGCAGCTCGATCCGGCTGATCACCAATACCGGCTCGCGCATCCCCGATCCGGTGCGGCAGGGTCTGGTCGCGCTGTTCCCCGAGGCGGCGCTGTCGCTGAATTACGGCCTGACCGAGACCTATCGCTCGGCCACGCTGCCTGTCGATCTGGCGGCGCACCATCCCGCCTCGGTCGGCCATGCCCTGCCGGGGGTGGAACTGTCGGTCCTGCGTCCCGATGGCAGCGAGGCGGCGCCGGGCGAGGAGGGCGAGATCATCCATCGCGGCGCCGGGGTCTTTCTGGGCTATTGGGACGAGCCCGAGCGCAGCGCCCAGGTGCTGCGGCCCGATCCGTTCTGGACCGATCCCGCCCGCCCGGCGCCGAAAGCCGTCTTCACCGGCGATCTGGGCCACAAGGATGCCGAGGGGCGGCTCTATATCCATGGCCGCCGCGACCGGCAGATGAAATCGATGGGGGTGCGTGTCTCGCCCGACGAGATCGAGGGGCTTCTCCTGGCCGGCGGGCTTCTGCGCGAGGCGGCGGTGGTGGCGCGGCCGCATGAGATGCTGGGCGACCTGATCGTCGCCGTGGTCAGCCTGCCCGAAGGTGGCGATCCGGCCGAGGCGCTGAAAGGGCTGAAGCGCCAGGCCCGCGCCACGATGAGCCCCTATATGCAGCCGCGCGACTGGATCCTGCTGCCCGCCCTGCCGCGCAATCCGAATGGCAAGGTCGATTATCCGGCGCTGAAGCGTCTGGCCGCCGGGGAAGGGGGGGCGCATGGCTGAAACCGCCCGACCGACAAAAAATGCAGGCGCGCCAAGAGGCCCTGCTGCGATCCGCCGCCCCGCCGCGCCGCCCGGCCCGGCCCAAATGTTCTGGGAGGGCTTCTCCACCCCCTCGGCGCTGGCCTTCCGGGTCTTCTGTATCGCGCTGGCCGCGACCTGCGCCTTCTGCCTGTGGTTCTTTTCCGAAACCACCCTGGCCGGGCCGCTGGGGCGCTATCTGCCGCGCACGGGGCAGGATGCCGAAGGCTTCGCCACCCATGAGGCGCTGCGCGCGGGCCACACCGCGCCCGACCGCCCCCGGATCGTGATCCTGGGAACCTCGACGCTGGCCCAGGCGATCGGGCCGGGCAAGACCCTGAAGGACGGGCTTCTGGCCGCGACCGGCCAGGACTGGGAGATCGTGAACCTCACCACGCCCTTGCAGGCCCCGACCGACCAGTTCGCTTTGGCCGAACGGGCGCTGGACAGCCAGGGCGCCGACAGCCCGCCGGTGATCGTGGTCTTGGGCTTCGGCCTGCAGCGGCTGCGCTGGACCGCGGCGCGGACGCTGGAGATGGCGGCGATGCCGCGGCTCGGGCTGCGCTCGGCCTGGGCCGATGCCGAGATGACGCAGCTGGGCGGCACGCCGCAGCCGCGGAGCGGCTTCTATCTGCGCGACAATCTGGATTTCGTGCTGATCAACGGTTCCGAGGCGCTGATGCGGCTGGTGCTGCTGTCACCGGCCAAGCGCCGGATCGACAGCTATGCCGAAGGCGGGCCGCATGGTCCGCGCCTCGAGGCGCGCCGGATCATGGGCGAGGATATCCGCGCGGGCCTGCCCCAGCTTGCCCCCTTGCAGGCCGGGATCGAACGGCTGGCCGCGCATCTGGCCGCGCGGCCCAACACCCGGCTCGTGCTGATCGAAGAGCCGCTCTCGCCCGCATTGGTGGCGGATCAGGGCCTTGTGGCGGTGCAGGCGGAATTCGTCCCGGCGATGGCGGCGTTTTCCGCCCGCACGGGCATTCCCTACTGGCTTGTCGACCGCGAAAGCGGGCTGGAGGCCGCGGATTTCTTTGACGATCTGCATGTCCTGCCGGGCCCGGCGCAAGCGCGGTTCCAGGCCGCGCTGGCGGCGGATCTGGGCGGGCTGATCATGGGCGAAGGCGAAGGGGCGGGCGATGGCGGATGAGGCGGATCTGTCGCGCGCGGCGGCAGGGGCACGGGCCGCAGTCCGGGCGCGGGCGGCGGGGGCGGTGCTGCAGGGGCTGGTGCTGGGCTTTCTGGTCGTGCTGGCAGGAATGGAGCTGGCCTCGCTGGCCGGTGCCCTCAGCCCGTTCAAATATCAGGGGTTCTGAGCGCCGATGATCCAGACCGGCATCTGGTGGCTTTTCCTCGGGCTCGGACCCGTCATCTACTGGCTTTTGCCGCTGCGGGCGCGGATCCCGGCGCTGGCCCTGGCCAGCCTTGCGCTGCTGGCGGTCTTTGCCGCGCAGGACCTGGCGCTGATGCTGGCCCTGGCGCTGCTGGCCTTTGCGGCCTGCCGCCTGCCCGCGCGGGCCCTGGCCGCCCTGCCGCCGGGCCTTGCCCGCGCCCTGCGCAGCCCCTGGCCGTTCTGGGCGGTGCTGATCTATTTCCTCTGGGCGAAATACCTGCCCGCCCTGGGTGCCCTGTTCTCGGGCGCGGGTGTGGGACCGGTGCTGATCCCGCTGGGGGTCAGCTATTTCAGCTTCAAGCTTCTGCATTATGTGATCGAGGTGCGGCGCGGCAATTTCCCCGCGCATGGTCTGGCGGATTTCCTGGCCTGGCTGTTCCTGGCGCCGATCTTCACCGCCGGGCCGATCGAGCGTTTCGAGCATTTCCTGCGCGAGCGCGAGGTGGCGCGGTTCGAGATGCGTTTCGTCCAGGAGGGCGTCTTGCGCATCGCCCAGGGGCTGGTGAAGAAATTCGTCCTGGGCTGGCTGGTCCTGGAATTGCTGGACCGGCTGACCGGCAAGACCGGGCTGCCAGGCCTGGCCCTGGCCGAGACGGCAAGCCCGGCCTGGCAGGTCTGGGCGGCGCTGTTCCTGACGCTGGCCTATGTCTATCTCGATTTCGCCGGCTATTCCGACATCGCCATCGGCTCGGCGCGGCTCTTCGGGCTGCGCATCATGGAAAACTTCAACCTGCCCTTCCTGGCCACCAATCTACAGGCCTTCTGGCAGCGCTGGCACATGACGCTGGCGAATTGGTGCCGCAGCTACATCTACATGGCGATGATCGGGCTGACGCGGAATCCCTATGTCGCGGTCCTGGCCACATTCGCGACCATGGGCCTGTGGCATTCGGCCAGCCCGCACTGGATCATCTGGGGCCTCTGGCACGGGGCGGGGCTCGCTTGGCTGATGTATTGGGGCCAGCTGTCCCGCCGCCGCGGCATCACGCTCTTCCGCAGCAGGGCAGGGGGGCTTCTGGGCTGGGCGCTGACGCTCTCCTATGTGGCGCTTGGCGGCGCCTTCACCGCGCTGCATGACAAGGCGCCGGTCGGTGCGGCGCTGCGGCTGATCGGCATGGCCTTCGGCCTGGCCGGATAGATCCGGCGGCGGGCGGCGTCAGAAGCGGAAGGTGAAGTTGCGCCGCAATTCCAGATAGATCTTGTCCGAGGTCGCATTGCCCGTGGCATCCTCGTCGCGGATGCGGTGGACATAGCCCAGATCCAGCGCCCAGTCGGGCGTCAGGTCATGGCTGATCCGGGCGGTGACATCGGCATTGGTCGTGGTCAGCCCGGACAGCGTGTTTTCCTGCCGGGCCAGCGCCAGGGCCAGGCTCAGCCGGGTCGAGGCGGTCAGCTCGGTGCCGTAATCGAAGGAGAGCTTGTCGCGCAGCGTCTCTTCGTCATCGCTGTTGGCGGTGACCGACCGGTCATAGGACAGGCTGATCTGGCCGCGCGGCAATTGCCGCTGCCAGTCGATGCCGGCCACGGGATGCAGATTGCCCGCCACGTCGCGGCTGACGCCCAGATTATAGCCCAGCGTGCCGCGCGGCAGTTCCAGGCTATGGCTGAAGCGCAGGCTCTGGCGGTCGCCATCCTCGGTCACGTCCTGCGACAGGCTCAGGCCCAGCTCGCCATTCGGCCGGGCCAGGGTCAGCCCGAGGTCAAGCCCCACCGTATCGCGGGTGGTGCCGCCATCATCCTCGAAGCGCGAGCCGCGCAGGCCGCCGGTGAGGCTGAGCACCTCGGTCAGATCGGCCCGCATCGACAGGCCAAGCCGCGTGGTCTGGCTGTCGACATTGCCGGGGCTGTCCTGATAGGCGACATCGGTCAGCCCGGCGGTCAAGCCGAAGCCCAGGGGGGCGGCGGTGCCCCAGTTCAGCCCCAGCGAGACGGAAGAGGTCTGCCGCGTGCCGCTGCCCGTGTCGAAATCATCGATCTCGCGATCCTGGGTCAGGTCGGTCTCGCGCCAGGCGGCCGAGAGCGACAGGTCGGCATTGGCGCCCTGGCGGCCATAGGAAAGGGCGAGCGAGGGCGCCGTCACCCCGTCGGAGGCCGAGCTCGGCCCGTCGCTGCCGCGGATCTGCAGGCCGCCATCCAGCGACAGCGAGGAAATCGCGGTGGTGCTGGTCAGGCCGAAGGAGAGCTGGGTCGAGAGCAGGTCGGACCGCCCGGCGCTGACCGGGTCGAGATCGGCGTTTTCGGTGCTTTCCGCCCGGAGCGAGACGCCGAAGGTCAGCTGCACCCCGCCCGCATCCTGCGCGGCGGCCGGCAGGGCAAGACCCAGCGCCGCGCCCAGAAAGGCGGGCAGCGCGCCGCATGGCGGGCGGGTCCTGAATGCAGCCTTGGTCATGCCCCCTCCGATCGCGCGCGGCTTTGTGGTCGGCGCCTGTCTCGGGCCTTATTCGAAAAGCCGGCGCTGCGGAACAAGGATCACGTCGCCATCCTGAAGCGTGGTGCGCCCGCCATCCGAAGTCCCGGCCTCGATCTCTTTGTAATTCAGCAGATAGGTGCTGGTCTCGCCGGTCTTGGCATCGGTGCGGCGCAGCTGGATGCGCTTGGTGGCGGCGAATTTGCTGAACCCGCCCATCTGGGCGAAAAGCTGCAGCACGGTCGTGCCCGGATCGACCGAAATCTTGCCGGGCTTGGCGGCCTCGCCCAGGATGAAGATGTCGATCGTGGCCGCCGCCGCAGGCGCGCCGCCCGCCGCCGCCGCAGGCTGGCGCTCGGCCAGACGCTCAAGCGAGACGAAGACATTCGGCGGCGTGGCGAAATTCCCGGCCATGCGCTTGGAGATCTCGCTGCCGATCTGGTCGACCGACAGGCCCACGGCCATGAACGTGCCGGCGAGCGGCACGGAGATGCGCCCGTCCGGCGCGACGAGGACCGAACGGTTCAGGCTGGGGTCTTCCAGCACTTCGACCTTCAGGACATCGCCCGCGCGCACGCCATAGCCGCTTTGCGCCTGGGCCGGCGCGGCCAGAAGGAGAAGCCCGGTGATGAGCCCCAGAACGAGGTTGAAGATTGCCCGCATCGTTGCCTTCTCCTGTGTGATCGGCCCGGCGATCGCTTTTCGCGCCAAGGTAAAGCCCATTTTCCGGGGCGGAAAGGGGGAAAGCCCGCGATGGCGGCGGGCCGCGCCCGGCCCGGGCCCCGCCGTGCCATGGGCGCAACACATTCGGCCCCGGCCCGCGTCTTCCCCTTGCCGTCCGGTTCCGCCCGGGCGCCGGATCAGCCGCCCTGGCCGGGTTGCGCGGCCTTCAGCTTCTGCAATTCGGCCTGGGCGGCCGCGATCTGCGGCCCTTTCGGATCAAGATCCATCGACAAGGCCAGTTCAAGCTGGCGGATGGCCTCTTCGGTCCGGCCCGCCGCGGAATAGGTCATGCCGAGGTGATAT
Organism: Fuscovulum sp.; assembly: GCA_041916535.1. Lineage (GTDB taxonomy): Bacteria > Pseudomonadota > Alphaproteobacteria > Rhodobacterales > Rhodobacteraceae > Pseudogemmobacter. Next base: position 13,967 of record JAYRZG010000017.1, read on the forward strand.
TGCGCCATGGCATCGTCCGGCAGCGCCTTGGCCGCGGGTTCCAACTGGCTCAGCGCCTCGTCGATATTGCCGCGCCGGAACTGGATCCAGCCATAGGTGTCCTTGAAGGCCGGCACTTCGCTGCCGCGCAGCCGCCGGGCGATGGCGGCGGCGCGCTCCAGGCTTTCGGCATCGTCGCGATAGCTGGTGATCAGGCTGGCTAGGTTGTTGGCGACCACCATGTTGGAACTGTCCTTGGCGTAAAGCGCCTCATAGGTGGCGATGGCCCCGTCGATATCGCCTGCCGCCTGCTGCGCGCTGGCCTTGATCCATTGCAGCGTGTCCGAACCGGGCAGCGCGGCGAGCCCGGCCTCGAGCACGGCCGCGGCCTCGGCGGTCTTGCCGGAATAGGACAGCAGGCCATAGAGCAGCCGCACCGGCCGTTCGTCCTTGGGCTGTTCGGCGATCAGGCTGCGATACTGGGTCTCGGCCGCCGCAAGATTGCCCAGCGTGCCATCGACCACCGCGCTCAGCAGCCGCAGGCCGTAATCCTGCGGTGTCTTGGCCAGCGCCGCATCCAGATAGGCCCGGGCCTCTTCGGTCTTGCCGGAGCGCAACTGGGTCTGGACGATCAGCATCTGGGCTTCGGCGCTGTTGTTGCCGCTGGCGATCTCGGTCTCGAGAAAGGCCAGCGTGTCGCCCAGCCCGGTCTTGCCGTTCAGGATCGCGGCCTGCAGCGTCTGGACCCGGCTTTCGGCATCGGCCCGGTTCAGCGCCTTCAGCGCGGCCAGCGCCTCTTCCGCCTGGGGCCAGGTCTTGTCCTGGATATAATAGCCGGTCAGCGCGGCCAGGACATCGGGATCGGCCGGATTGACCTTGCGCGCCTCGATCAGCACCGTCAGCGCAGCCGAGCGGCGGCCCTGATTGATCAGGAACTGGGCGTAGCGCAGCGATTCCGCCGCCCGCCCGCCCGAGACCTCGACCGCCTTGGCCAGCCGCTCGCCGGCCAGATCCATACTGCCGTCCCGTTCATGCGCGGCGGCCATCAGGGTCAGGATCTCGGGGTCGCGCGGGCTTTGGTCCAGCGCGGTGCGCAGGGCGACGATCGCGTCGCCGGGCTTGTCATCCTCGACCAGCCAGGCGGCGCGCATCTTCAGCGCCTCGACCTGGGCGGAATCCTCGGCCAGCACTTCCTCGACCAGGGCGCGCGCGCCGACCTTGTTGCCGGTGGTGGCCAGCATCCGGGCGAGGATGATCTTGATGTTGCGGGTCTGGTCCGAGGCCCCGGCCCCTTTCAGGATGGTCTCCATCTGGGCGATGGCTTCGGTCTGCTTGCCGTCGGTGAAATCCATCGAGGCGCGCATCGCGCCGTAAAGCTCGGCATTGGGCGTGCCGGCATTCTCGGTGATCAGCGCCTCAAGCTCGGCCCGGGCGGCTTCGGGGCCGCGGGCGGCTTCGAGCAGCTGGACCACCGCAAGATGGCCCGCCGGCGGGCCTTTGCGATCGCCGGCCAACTGGCGCAGGAAAGCCTCGGCGCCGTCGATATCCTTCTTGCCCAGATACCAGGAGATGAGGGCGGTCTTCACCTCGTCGCTGTCGGGGAAAAGCTCGTACATGCGCTTGAGCTGCGCGCCGACCCCCTCCATGTCCTGTGCCTCGCCCAGAAGCCGCAGCTTCAGGATGTGCAGCTCGAAGGATTTGGGATCGGTCTCAAGCCCGGCATCGATCACCGGCAGGGCGGCCTGCGGGGTCGGGCCCGAGACCAGCCGGTCGATCACGATGCGGCGGGCGATCTTGCTGTCGGGCAGGGTCTTGAGCATCTCGGCCGCTTCGGCGGCGACGCGGTCGCGCTCGGCCTCGTTGCGGGTCAGCACGGAAGAGCGGTAATCCAGCGCCAGCTTGATCACCTGGACCTCGGGCTTCTCGGGTGCCAGCTTGATCGCCGCCTCGCCATGGCGCTGCGCCTCCTCCCAATTGCCCTGCCCGATGGCAAGCTCGGCCAGGATCTGGCGCACATCGGCCATGTCGGGATATTGCTCGACCAGCCGCAGATATTGGCTATAGGCCTCCTGCACCTTGCCCTGCGACATCAGGATCTCGGCATAGGTCTTGCGGGCATCCTTGTGGAAGCCGTTGTATTTGAAGACGTTTCTCAGCTCGATCAGGGCGCGGTCCTGATCGCCGGCCGCCAGGTATTCCAGCCCGGACTGATAGAAGCGCTCGGCCTTCTCCTCCGAGCTTTCGCAGCCCGAAAGCGCCAGGGCGGCGGCCAGGAAAAGCGGGGCAAGGCGAAGGCTGAAGGTCATGGCGGTCTCAATTCCTGCAAGAAAGACTGGGCGGGGCGAGGGTGGACAGGCCTGGCCCCGCAGGGGCCGACAAACCGCCATCGTGCCTCTGGAAAGGGGGGCGGATCAATCCCCCCGCCGATCAATACCCCGTGGCCCGCAGCACGACGCGCACCGTTGCCAGCAACAGGCCGGTATCGGTCGCCAGCGACAGGTCGTGTTCATAATCATTGTCGAAGCGCGCCCGGTCGGCAAAGGTGCTTTCGTTGCGATGCGACACTTGCCAGGGGCCGGTGATGCCGGGCCGCAGGCGGTAATAGGCCTCGCCGGGATAGAGCGGTTTCTGGCAGGGCATCATCGGCCGCGGGCCGACAAGGCTCATGTCGCCGGTCAGCACGTTCCAGAGCTGCGGCAACTCGTCGAGCGAGGATTTGCGCAGGAGACGGCCGATCGGGGTGATGCGCGGGTCCTTCTTCAGCTTCTGGTCGCGGTTCCATTCGGCCCGCGCCGCCGGGTCGGCGGCCAGATGCGCCTCGAGCGCGGCCTCGGCGCCGACCACCATCGAGCGCAGCTTCCACATCCGGTAAAGCCGACCGCCGCGTCCGACGCGGGTCTGGAAATACAGCGGGTTGCCGCCATCAAGCGCCACGATCACGGCCAGGACCGCGACCAGGGGCAGGACGATGGGCAGGGCGGCAAGGACGGCCAGCACGTCGAGCGCGCGTTTCACGCCATTGCGATAGAGGCCGCGCTTCGGCACGGCCCGGTCAAGATCGTTCTTGCGCAGATAGCCGCGGGCCAGAGGCTGCATCGCAGTCTCGGATCGCGACGAGGCGGCGGCGGCGGGCAGGGGGACAGGGAGAGGTTTGTGAGGGTCGTAATGGATGGTCATCGTGAACACATTAAAACAAGCGGGAGTCACCCCCCAGTGGCAGCGCCGGGCATTTCCCCCAAAACCCCCGACGAGGAACAATCGAAGACAATTTCCATGAAGGTCTTGCGACGTGACACGGAAAAGCCGAAATCGAACCCTGATCGTGCCAAGTTATCCCCTCTTTCATGCTTGAACAATGAAATTTGACGAAAATTGAGTCACTTGGCCGCGGAATGGGCGGGAAGTGGCAGGAAACCGGAATGGAGCGGCGGATTGTTTCGCATTCGCGGCCGAGCCGCCGATTATCGGCGTGACGCCTCTTGCGCAGAGCGCAACCGGGGCGGGAGAAGACGGCCTTCCGCGACAGGGCTGCGGGCCGCGGCGCTTGTTGCTATGTCGATTCGCCTGTATGCGCAGGGGGCCGTCGTCCGGAATGCCAAGAGAGTGCCGTTCGAGTTCGGGGCTGATCCCTGCGGTGGATCATGAGGGACAGTAGCGACCTGCAGGACGATAGTATGGCCAGCGCATATTCCTCCGGGACGGGCATGAGCAGTTCGCTGGACATCTATACCTCGCATTTCGGCCTTTCCGAACGGCCGTTCTCATTGGTGCCGGATCCGAGCTTCCTTTACTGGTCGCCGGTCCATCGCCGCGCCTATGCCATTCTTGAATATGGCATCCTGACCCGGGCACCGATCACGCTGATCACCGGCGAGGTCGGCGCGGGCAAGACGACGCTTCTGCATCACCTGCTGAAATCGCTTGGCCCCGACGTGCGGGTCGGGCTGGTCTCGAACGCGCATGGCGATCGGGGCGAATTGCTGCGCTGGGTGCTTCTGGCGCTTGGCCAGAGCGCGGGCCCGCAGGAGACCTATGTCGATCTCTTCGGCCGTTTCCAGGACTATCTGATCGCCGAATATGCCGGCGGGCGGCGCGTCCTGATCATCTTCGACGAAGCGCAGAATCTCAGCCGCGAAAGCCTTGAGGAACTGCGGATGTTCACCAACATCAACTCGGGCAAGGACGAGCTGCTGCAACTGGTTCTGGTCGGGCAGCCGGAATTGCGCGACATCGTCCGCCGGCCCGACCTGACGCAATTCGCCCAGCGGATCTCGGCCGCCTTCCACCTGCCCTCGATGGATGGTCCCACCGTGCGGGCCTATATCCGCCACCGGCTGGCGGTCGCGGGGGCGAAGGAGGATCTCTTCAGCCTCTCGGCCGCCGATCTGGTCTTCGAGGCGACGGGCGGGGTTCCAAGACTTGTGAACCAGCTCTGCGATCTGGCGCTGGTCTATGCCTTCACCAAGGGCCACAAGCGGGTGGTGCGGCTGTCTGTCCAGCAGGTTCTTGACGATGGCGTCTTCTTCGCGGCCCGTCCAAGGCCGGAGCCACCGGCCCCGGACAGCCAAAACCGGCAGAATATAGAGTGAGACGATGGACCTGAGGTTCTACTTTTCGCGTTTCCTGCGCCGGGCGCATTGGTTCGCGCTTTTCCTGGTGGCCGGCTCGGCCATCGGGCTGACGCTGGCGAAGACCCTGCCCACCGTCTATGTGGCCGAGGCCAAGCTTCTGGTCGAATCCGAACAGATCCCCGACGATCTGGCCGCCTCGACGGTGCGGGTCCAGGCGACGGAGCAGTTGCAGATCATCCAGCAGCGCATCCTGACCCGCGACACGCTGATCGAGATGGCCAACCGGCTTCAGGTCTATGCGCCGGAAGGGCAGGCGGCCGCCCAGAGCATGACGGCCGACGATATCGTGGCCGATATGCGCCGGCGGATCAGCATCGTGACGAATGGCGGCACGGTCACCCGGCGTTCGGCGCCGGAAGCCACCCTGGTCACCGTGAGTTTCGAGGCCCCGACCGCCGCCCTGTCGGCGGTGGTCGCCAATGACGTGGTCACGCTGATCCTCAAGGAAGATGTCGAGATGCGGACCGGCGCCGCCCGGCAGACGCTGGAATTCTTCGAGCAGGAAGTGGCGCGGCTGGATGCCGAACTGGCGCGGCGCGATTCCGAGATTCTGGCCTTCAAGGAAAAGAACCGCGACGCCCTGCCCGACAGTCTCGAGTTCCGCCGCAACCAGCAGGCGGCCGCGCAGGAGCGCCTGCTGGAGCTGAACCGCCAGCAGGCCGAGGTCCGCGACCGGCGCGACCGGCTTGTGCGGCTGCATGAGGCGACCGGCAATGTCAGCGACAGCACGCCCACCGCCCAGCAGACCCCCGAGCAGCGCCAGCTTCAGGCCCTGCGCGACACGCTGCAGAGCCAGTTGGTGATCCTGTCGCCGGAAAATCCCAAGATCAAACTGCTCGAGGCCCAGATCGCGGCCCTGGAAAAGGTGGTGGCCGGGCAGGTGGGCGGTTCGGTGGACGGGACCGGGCAGCAGCTTTCGGCCTATGAGATCCAGCTCGCCGACATGGATGGGCAGATCGCCTATCTCGAAGAGCAGAAGACGCAGGTCCAGTCGGTGATCGACACCCTGCAGAGCTCGATCGAGGCCACGCCCAGCAATGCGGTCGTGCTCGAGACGATGCAGCGCGATTATGACAATGTCAGATCGCAATATAACGAGGCCGTGGCCAAGAAGGCCCGGGCCGAGACCGGCGACACGATCGAGGCCATGGCCCGGGGTCAGCGCATCTCGGTGATCGAACAGGCGGTCGCCCCGCGCGAGCCGAGCCGTCCGAACCGCCCGGCCATCGCGGCCGGCGGCGTGATGGGGGGGCTGGCGCTGGGTCTGGGGCTTGTCGCCCTGCTCGAGGTCCTGCAAGGCAGCATCCGCCGCCCGGCCGACCTGACCTCGACCCTGGGGATCACGCCTTTCGCGACCCTGCCCTATATCGTGACGCAGGGCGAGCGGCGCTGGAAGCTCATGGTCCGGCTGGCGATCCTCGTGTTCGTCCTGATCCTCGTCGCCGCCATTCTTTGGGCCATCGACACTTACTATCAACCTCTGGATCTTTTGCTGGAACAGGCCCTGAAGGCCCTGAGACTGGCATGACCGACATGATATCGGCCGGATAAGGAAACAGGATATGGAACGCATTCAGGCCGCGATCGAAAAGGCCCGGGCCGAACGGCGCCAGGCCGAGGCGACCGTCCTGCCGCCGGCCATGGCACAGGCCGCCGCGCAGGATGCAATCGCCGCCCCGCCGCCCGCGGACAATGGCCTGGCGGCGCGCTGGTCGGCCATCACCCCCTATGTCGCTAAGCGCAAACTGCTGACGCGCAGCCGGATCGTGGCGGCCGAGGGCGGGCAGGAGGCCGCGGCCTTCGACGTGCTGCGCACCAAGACCCTGCAGCAGATGAAGGCGAATGGCTGGAAGAAGCTGGCCATCACCTCGCCCACGCCGGGCTGCGGCAAAAGCACCATCGCGCTGAATCTGGGCTTCGGCCTTGCCCGTCAGCCCGAACAGCGCGTCATCGTGGCGGAACTGGACCTGCGCCGCCCTTCGCTGATGCGGATGACGGGCCAGGAGCCGCCCGGCAGTTTCGCCGACGTGATGACCGGCCAGGCCGCCCTGGCCGATGTCGCGCTGCGCCAGGGCGACAATCTGGCCCTGGCGATGAATCGCGGCCCGGTCCGAAATCCGGCCGAACTTCTGCACCGCTCTTCGGTGGCCGAGGCTTTCGCAACGATCGAGGCCGACTATCAGCCGGATGTGATCATCTTCGACATGCCGCCGATGCTGGTCTCGGATGATGCGATGGCGGTGATGGGGCAGATGGATTGCGTGCTTCTGATCGCGGCGGCCGAGAAGACCACGGCGAAGGAGCTGGATATCTGCGAGCGCGAGGCCGCCAGCCAGAGCAATATCCTGGGCGTCGTGCTGAACAAATGCCGCTATATGGGCCCGGATTACGGCTACAGCTATTATAGCTGACCTGTCCCGCAAGCCGCTGGCCGGATGTGAAAAAGGCGCCCCCGGGGCGCCTTTTGCCTTGCTGCGGCGCCCCTTCGGGGTCAGGCGGCGCGGCGGCGGCGCTGCAGGGCCAGGCCAGCCAGGGCCAGGGCCAGAAGGCCGCCCGTCGCGGGCACGGGCACCGAGGCGAGCGAGGCTTCGGTGATCACGCGGATATGGTCGCCGGGGGTGCTGCTGCGCCAGTCGATCGTCAGCACATTGTCGAGGAAGGAATAGCCGTCGCCCGCCTCGAGCCCGACAAGGCGCGGGGTCAGATAGGTCATGCCCGCCAGGCCGAGCAGGTCATTGGTCGCGATCAGCCCCGCGCGCGAGACGATCACGCCCAGGATCTTGCCCGAGAAGGTGATCGTGGCGCTGATGCGCTGGGTGTTCAGCGGGTCGAACCACAGGAAATGGCTGTCAACCGCCGTGCCTGCGGCGACCGCGCCGCCATCGACCGCGACCGGAGCGGCCAGAACGGCGCCCTGGGCCTCGTTCATCGTGTAGAAGACGCCATCCGTGTCGAAGCTGTTGTCGCCGACCGCGCCGCCTCCGGCGTAATCGACCCAGCTTCCGCCGCCGGCGATGCTGACAGTGGCATCAACCACGGTGGCTTGCGCCGCAGATGCAAGGCCGAGGGCGACAAGGGCAGGGGCGCAGAACTTGAACATGGCGAGATCCTGAAATCGAACGGGGCCAAGGATTAGCACAGAGATGCCTCTTATCCGCCCCAAACACAACATCGCGATGACGCGATTTGTGCCGGCCCGGCGCGATTGGCGGGTTTCGCGCGGGAAGCTGCACAAAACCGGGGCGTAAGCGCAGGAATTTGCTGCCGATATGGGGAAAGTCAGACCGGACCGTTTCCGGAGGGGACACATTCCGGCTTGCGAAGGCCCTATATTCTCCGTCGGGCGATTCGCATCCCTGAAAGCGCAGGAAAGCGCGCCCTTGCGGACGCGCTTCCCCGAAGTTCTGCGGCGAGGCCGCCGGTTTAGGGTCGGCTCAGGCCGACTTGCGGCGGCGCAGGGCGCCGAGGCCGAGCAGGCCGAGAGCGAGAAGACCGCCGGCCGCCGGAACCGGAACCGCCGCGGTGATCACGCGGATATGGTCGCCGGGGGTGCTGGTCTTCCAGTTGATGGTCAGGACATTGTCGGCGCCGATGACGAAATCGCCGGGCTCAAGGCCGACCAGACGCGGATAGAGATAGGTCACGCCCGCGAGACCCAGGGCGGCTTCGGTCGCCTCAAGGCCGGTCTTGCCGATGATGATCCCGAGGATCTTGCCGGTGAAGGTGAACTCGGCCTTGCCGGGCAGACGGTCTTCGGGGTCGAACCAGACATAGTGGCTGTCAACCTTCTTGCCGGCGGCGATCGTCCCACCCATGACATCCACATCGGCACCGAGAACGACGTTCTTCTGCTCGTTCATGGTGTAGATCTTGTCGTCCATGTCGAAGCTGTCGTCGCCGATCGGGCCCGTCCCGGTGTAATCGACCCAGGTCGCGCCAGCCGGGCTGGTGATCGTCACATTGACAACGGCTGCATTGGCAGTGCCGGCGAGCAGAAGCGCCGCAACGGTAGAAAGAATGGCTTTCATAGCAACAATCCTTGACTGATGACTTTGTTAATTTTCTCCGCCAAGTTCCCGTCCGGGTCAACACAGTTCTGCCTGAACCCCGCCAAAGTTTTGCCGCTTTTCATCCTTGGGTTGTGTGTGGGGCTGGACCTGTGCGCTTTCCGGGCAGAGGCAGAAAGAGTTGCCTTTCGCTGTTTGCGAAATGGCAACAATCCTGCATCCGCCCCCTGAAAGGCCACGCCTTCGAACCAGGCTCACGGGCTGGTGATTCGGAACCGTTGCGCGCCTGTGCCGGGCGGCGCGCGGGCGGGCGGGATTCCGTTCACGAGACCCGTGCTAGCTCCTTTGGCCGATGCCTCCGCGCCGGGAGGAACAGCCTCAGGGAGGTCTGCATGGCGGACAGTTTCAAGGATCATCAGCCGGGTCTCGAATCCCCCGCCGGACATGCGGTCGCGCTCACGCCCTCGGACAGCGTTGCGCTGAGCGAGGCGACGCGCGCGCTCTATGTCGGCGGGGCCGGGGCGCTGCGCGTGGCCATGGTCTCGGGGGCCGTGGTGACGCTGGCGGGGGCGCAGGCGGGGCAGGTCTATCCGCTCCGCGTCACCCAGGTCCTGGCGACCGGCACCACGGCCACGGGCCTGGTGGGGCTGATCTGATGGCGGGACTTGGGATCGGGCTGGGCCTGGCCGCGCTGCGGGGCAGGGGCGATGGCAGCGGGCCGGAGCCGGGCCCCACGACGATTTCCGCAATGATCATGGGCCAGTCGGAGATCGCCTACCTGTTCCTGACGGGGGGCGCCTATTCCAGCCTGACCCCCAAACCCGTCCTGCCGGTCGAGGGCAATCTGACCGTCATCACCCAGGAGGGCCCGGGCGTGGCGCCGGTGACGCGGGCGGTGACCCAGGCCGCGCTCGCCGCCGAGACGGTCAATCCGGCCATGGGGGCGCTGGCGGCCTTTCTGGCCTTTACCCGCCCCGGCCTGCGCTTCGTGCTGGGTGACGGGGCCGTCCCGGGCACGGGCCGGCCCGCGCTTTATGACGACACGACCAATGGCACGGATGGCCGCCTGTGGACCGATTTCACCAGCGTCATCGCTGCCATGACGGCCGAGGCGGGCGGCTCCGTCCAGCATCTGGTCGAGTGCTGGTACAATGCCGATGCCGGGTCGATCGGCAATTTCGTCAATGCCTTCTGGCCCTTCTATTTCGGCATGACGGGGGCGGGCGCGACCTTTCCCCTCGGCACGGCGCATAATGGCGCCCAGGTCGACCATTGCCTCTGGGATGCCACGGCGGCAGCCGGGGCGACGGGCCGCGGCCTCTTCACCCGGACCGGCACACGCTGGCATGTGCTGACGCCGATGCCCTTCCACAATGCGCCGGTCGCGCCGGCCCCGGAAATGGCGTCTTTTTCAGAGAACAACGCCAGGTTGAGCGAGCCCGACCGCCAGGCCCTGATCGACATGGCGGCCAATGCCCAGGCGGTTTCGGTGGGGCTGACGGTCGGCCCCTCGGCCCATCTGTGCAAGTTCGGCGGGGCTTCGACCACGATCCATCCCGATACCGGCGACAAGGACGGGCAGATCGGCTTCATGTGGCCCTTCGCGCTGGCCCTGTTGCGCGCCAGCGGCATGACCATCGGCGAGCCCGCGATCAGCGCGATCGAGGGCGCGCCGGATGGCAGCTATGCCGATCTGGTGGTGGACCTGCCCAATGGCGGCACCCTGACCACGCTGCGCGCCTTCCGCGCAGGCCCGGCCTATGCCGGCGCCGCCCCGCACCGGCAGGCGGTCACGGGGATCGAGATCACCCGGTCTGGCGCGGCCCGCCGCCCGGTCTACAAGCTCACGGAAACCGGCTATCCCGCCGCGCATCGCGGCACGGTGGCCATCGTGGATGCAGGCAGCGGCACGCCGCGCCGGGGCAGGGTGCGGATCACGCCCGAGACGCCCTTCGCCTTCGGCGACAGGCTGTCCTATCTGCGCGGCCAGGCGACGGCCGTCTTGCAGGAACCGCGCGATTTCAACCTCTATCCCGATTTCCTGATCGAGCATGTGCCGGGGCTTTACGACAGCAGCGCCAGCTATCCTTTCGAGGGCATCGCGGTGCGGCCCTGCCAGTCCGACCTGTCGGCCCCGGTCACGCCGCCTGCCTTCACCCCGCGCGGGGCCTATCACAATGGGGCGACGGGCTATCGCTCGGCCGCGATGACCGGGGTTCCCGCCGCCTCCCAGGGCATGATCTCAATGTGGTATCGCAGCGCCGATACCGCCTGGAATGCCAGCACGAGAACCCTGTTCAGCTTCCGCGTCGGCGCGAATGTGCGGCTTGAGGCCAAGACCAGCAGCACCGGGCGGATCACGATCACCCTGGTCAATGACACGGGGGCGAACAGCATCATCTGCTATGCCGGCCCCGGCAGCCTGCAACATGCGACCGGCCAGTGGTATCATCTGCTGATGGACTGGACCGCGACCGCCGCGGCGGTCTGGATCAATGGCAATGCGGTCGGCAGCAAAAGCTATGCGGCCCTCACCATGGCCGGCAGCAACCTGAGCCAGATGGGCATCGGCACCACATCCACCGGCTCGCAATACTGGCTGGGCAGCCTGGCCCATGTCTGGATCAGCCCGACGCAACGGCTTGATTTCGCGGTGCAGGCGAACCGCGAGAAATTCGCCCTGGCGGGTGTGCCGGTCGATCTGGGGGCCAATGGCCAGCTGCCGACCGGTGCCGCGCCCGAATGGTATTACGACGGCGACGCCCCGGCCTGGGCGAACCAGGGCATGGCGGGCAGCGTGGCGCTGGATGGCGGGCCGCTGACGCCAGCCCCCGCCCCGCCGCCGGGCTATTGAGGGACGGCGGCCCGGCGCGCGCGGGCGCGGCAAAGCCTATGGACCGGGTTTCCGCGGCACTCTATCCTGCGGTCGCAAAGCGCGAAGGCAGGACAGGTCCGGGCAATGGCCGTAAGAAAGCGAACCGTCGGCGGCCGGATCCTGCGGTTGCTCCGCTCGGTCCTTGACCCGCGCGTCCTGCTGCACCCGTTCCGCATGTTGCATTACTATGGCTACAGCCATGTCCTGCCGCGCCAGGAGATGGCGCTCGGCCGCGATGTCCGGCTGGCCCCCAACACGTCTTTCCGCAACGGCGCGCGGATCGAGCTGGGCGATCAGGTCCAGCTTGGCGAATATACCGCGCTCTGGGCGGGGCGCGAGACGGCCTGGATCCGGGTCGGCGCGCGCACGTCCTTTGGCCCGCATTGCTTTGTCACCGCCGCCGATTACGGCCTGGCCGCGGGCCAGCGCATCACCGACCAGAAGATGACCGAGCGTGATGTGACGATCGGCCCCGATTGCTGGATCGGCACGAAGACGGTGATCACGGCGGGCGTCACTCTGGGCGAGGGCTGCGTGATCGGCGCCGGATCGGTCGTCACCCGCGACATCCCCGCCGGGGCGATCGCGGCGGGCGCGCCGGCGAAAGTCATCCGGATGCGCGATTGATCCCCGAGACGGCCCGCTAGGCCCGGCCCCGCAGCGCCTGCCCCAGCATCCAGCCCATGCGGACCAGCCGCAGCCGCGCCAGCGTGGCCGCGCCGCGCCGCCGCTCACCGCCGTCCCGCAGGGCCGGATGGCGCAGGAGGCGTGGCAGATGCGCGAGGATCGAGACCGGCATCAGAAGCGCGCGCCCGGCCCAGGCCAGCCGCCGCCCCGGTGTGGCGCCGTTCACGCCAAAGCCTTCCTCGGTCAGCCGCCGCCATTTGCGGCACAGCGCCGGCCAGTCGCCGCGCGAGGGGTGGCCGACGCGCAAGCCATCCTCATAGGCCAGGCGATAGCCCCGGGCAGTGGCGCGGCGGCACCAGTCGAGATCCTCGGACAGGCCTGCCCGGAAGGGTCCGGTCGCGACAAAGACATCGCGCCGCGTCAAGAGATTTGCGGTGACCGAGAAGCCCTGCCGCGCGACATAGGCGCGGTTGTCGAAGGCGAAGACCGCCTCGAAGGCCTGGGCGCCGCTGCGGGGCGGCGGGGTCTCGTCGAAGACATCGATCCGGCCGCCGGTCACATCGGCGCTGCCGCAGACCGCCCGCGCGGTTTCCAGCCAGTCGGGCGCGGGCAGGCAGTCGCAATCGAGAAAGAACAGCAGCGGCGCCGTGGTCTCGGCCACGCCGCGGTTGCGGGCATGGGCCGCGCCCTTGGCGGGTTCGCTCACAAGGCGCAGGCCGGGCCAGGCGGCGCAGAGCGGCGCAAGGCTTTCGGTCGAGCCATTGTCGACCACGATCACCTCGATGCCCGGACCGATCTGGGGCATCAGGGCGGCAAGGCAGCGCGTCAGCCGCATGGCATCGTTGTAATGCGGGATGATGACCGCGGCTTCAGCCATCGACCCGCTCCATGAGGCGCTGCAACCCGTCCTCATAGAGCCTGAGCTTGGCCCGCCCGCGCGCCAGGGCGGCCTCGGCCTCGGATCTGAGCGAAGCGCGGGTCGCGAAGGCGGCGAGGATCCTGTCGCGGATCGCGGCATGGGTCCCGGTGGTGCAATCGACCGTATGATCATAGCCGAGCGAGCCGAAAAGCCCGGCGAACTTGCGGCTATAGGCCATGGGCACCACCGGCACGCCCGAGGAAAAGGCGGCGATACAGGCATGCATCCGCGCGCCCATGAAGAAATCCAGAGCCGCGATATAGGTCTTGGCCTCGGAGGGGCTGTCGAAGGCCGGGGCCAGCACGGTGCCGGGGAATTCCCTGGCCAGCGTCTCGGTGGCGCGGCGGTCATCCTCGCCGACCATGCGGCCCTCGCGCACGATGACATGGGGCACCAGATGGACCTCGGCGCCCAGGGCCTGGAAGCGGGCGATCAGGTCGCGGATCAGCGCGGGATAGTCGAGCGCGATGCCAAGCTCGTTCTTGCCGGTATAGCCCCCGGCCATCAGCAGGCCGGAAACGTTGATCCCAACGCGCGGGGCGCCGCCCCCGGGGCGCGGGCCCGGCGGATCATAGGGCAGGCGCAGCGCCACATCCGAGGCCTCGATCGCCGGCCCGCGATAGCCCAGATCGGTCAGCGCGGCGGTGGATTTCGCATCGCGCGTGGCCACCAGGGCCGAGAGGTTCAGCGACAGGCGGGCCAGACGCTTCGACCAGCCCCTGGTGAAGGGGCCGATGGTCTGGGGCGCCACCACAAGCGGCGTGCGGGCGAGATGGGTGAGGAATTTCATCGCGAAGATGCGCTTCAGCCGGGCCGGGCCATAGATATCGGCGAAACTGTCGCCCGCGCCGATATCCAGCACCAGATCGGCCCGGCGCACCGCGGCCAGAAAGCCCCGGGGCGAGATCAGGAAGCGGCCGTCCAGATCGACCACGCGGATGTCCGGCCCCGAGACATAGGGGCTGCGGGCATCCTTCCAGTCGAGCACGGTGATCTCGACCGCGCGGCCGATCCGGGCGGCGATGTCGCGCAGGATCGCCACTTCCGACAGGGTCAGCGCGCCGACGCCCAGATTGTCGGACCGGGTGGAATGCATGATCAGGCAGACACGGATCGGGCGCATGGTCTCTCTTTCAGGGCTGGCGGCGGCGCAGGCTGCGGCGCAGCATGCCGAGGAAATTCTTCAGGTTGCGGCCAAGGGGGTTCTGCCGCGCCGCCGCGGCAAGATGCAAGCCGCGATAGGCGGGCACCGGGCGCAGGGTCAGGCGCAGGGCCAGAAGCCGGGCCAGAAGCGCGCGGCGGCGCTCGCGCTGGCCGGGCTGGATCGCGGCCAGGCTGCCCGGGTCGAAGGGGCCGGTTTCGATGCGCCCGGCGGCGCGGGCGCGGGTCAGCAGCGCCGCCCCCGCCTCGGTCCGGGCCACGATCAGGCTGATGCCCGGCGCCTCGTCGAACAGGGGATAGCCCTGCGCGTCGCTGTCCCAGGCATCGGCGCAGACCAGATCGGCCGCGATGCCGGTGCCGTCGGCGCAGATCTTGCAGCGGTGCTGCACATGTTTCGACAGGATGCGGCCCCAGCTGTCGTGATAGGACATCGAGCGCTCGCTGCCATCCGTCAGCCGGGCGGTGGCGCGGCCGGGCCAGCCCATGCCGCGATAGCGGAAGGCGGCGGTCTTCTCCTCGGGCGCCTCGAGGGCCGCCAGCAGCGCGCGGCCGCCGGCATGGCTCGGGACGCCCGCGCAGAAGAACGAGAGGATCACCGGAAAGCTTCGGGCGACCTCGGGTCTGGCCGCGATCAGCGCGCGCAGCGCGGCGGCGTCGCAGGGCTTGCCGACAAAGGCGAAGCGGCGGCCATCGGCGATCAGCGCCTTCAGGCCCTCCAGCGGCGAGGAGGGCGCATAGCGCGAGCCGGCCGAGGCGAGGAGGCCCGCCGCATCGCTGCGGATCACCGTCACGTTGCGGGCCGGATGATCGGGATCGGCGGCGATCTCGACCACGGCATCCACCGTGCCCTCGGCCAGAAGCTGCGCCAGCGCCGCCGAAAGCGCCCCGCCCGAAGACCCGGCATGGCGCAGATCGGGATCGCGCGCCCAGCCGGTCTGCATCGCGACATGGGGCCCCCAGAGCACGGGATCGGCCCGGCCCGCCGCCGTGACCTCCTGACCCAGCCCCGGACAGATCGCGGCGATCAGCGCATCCTCGGCTTGGGTGAGGGGCGCGGTCTGCACCGGGCGGGGAAAGCCCGGCGCGGTCTCGCGCAGCGCGACCCGGTCGGGGAACAGCCCCGCGCAGGCGCCGCATCCGGCACAGAGATCGCCCCGGGCGACACGCGCCAGCGCGGGGGCGGGCGAAGACGCCGTGACCTGCATGTCGGGCATGGGGAGGAAACCTCATCGAAAAGCGTCGCCCAGCGGCAATACGGCAGAAGGGGCCGTCCTGCCACGATAAAGCGGCGGGGCAGGGGGGTGAATCCGGTGCTGTGCCCAGAACTTGACCCGGATCGTGACCGTGCCTTGCGCGCCGTCAGGCCTGGCGGGGGCGGAAGGCCGCGCGGTCGGCGCCGGGGCGCAGCAGCGCCGCCCCTGCCCCGGGATCGCCGCGGTAGAGGTAATTGGCGAGATCCTGGGTGTCGGGGCCGAAAGGGTTCTGGAACAGATCGCCGTAATAGCCGGACCGGCGGGGCGACAGGTCCTGCACGGCCAGATTGCCCGCCACGGTCCAGCCCGGCTGGGCCTCGGGCCAGGCGGCGGCCATATTGCCGGTGATCCTGGCCTCGAGCGAGGCCTCGGACAGCTTGATGCGCGGGATGCGCACCTTGCGGTCGCGATCGGCCTTGGTGGCGAAAAGCGGATGGCGCAGAAGCGTGTTGTCGGCGATCACCGCACCCTCGGTCTCGCCCAGGGTGATGCCATGGGTATGGCCGTTGATGATCACATTCTCCTCGATGCGGATATTGCGGTAATAAAGCTCTTTCCCGGCCAGGCCGCGATCGACCATGTCATTGCGCATGAAGATCGACTGCGTCGCCCCGCCCGGGCCGGCAAACAGCAGGTTGCCGCGGATGGTGACATCGGTCGTGGCGAAATCGGCGCCATTGGTCCAAAACTGGATCATGTCGGCATGATCGGATTTCGCGGTCGAGCGGCGGAAGTCATGGATGAAATTCGCCTCGATGGTGATGCCGCGGGCCTTGGAGAAGACCATCCCGTCCATGCGCAACCCGCGCAGCTCATTGCCGCGCACCACCGCGTCGCGCGCTTCGCCCATGGCCAGGCCGCGATGGAAATCGAGGATCAGATTGGTCTCGACCAGGACATCGGAGGAGCGGCTGAGGACCAGGCCGATGCCGGTCGGCAGTCCGACATCGGCGGCCTCGCCCTCGCCCTCGCGCACGATATGGCCACGGAACAGCGAATTGCGCACGGTGATGGCGCGGCCCTCGAGGATGCGGAAGCAGCGCTTGTTCAGCTTGGCCCCCGGCCCGGCGCGATAGGCAAGCGACAGCCCGTCGAAGCTGAGATTGGTGAATCCCTGCAATTCCATCCCGTCCAGCACCGCCGGGCCGTCGCGGCGGGCCGAGCGCAGGGTGACGGGGCTGGCATAGGCGAAATCGCCGTCCTTGCCATGCCGCAACTCGACCGTGCCGTAATCGCCGGCCTCGAGCACAATCGTCTCGCCGCCGCGCGCGGCCTGAAGCGCCGCGACCAGGCTGTCGCGGCCAGTGACGCGGGTCGCGGCCCCGGCCCGGCCTGCGGCCAGAAGGCCCGGCACCAGCAGGGCAGAGGCCGCAAGCACCCCGCGGCGCGTCGGCAGGAAAGGCGGCATGGGACGTCCTTCTTCGCAGCTCTTCCGCGCCAGTCTATCCCCGGCCGGTCCGGGATGTCCGGTCACAATTTGGCGGGGCGGCGAAGTCTTGCATGCAGCCAGGGCAGATAGCTCAGCGCGTAATGCGCCCAGAGCCGGGGCTGGCGGCGATCCTGTGCCAGGGCGGCGCCCAGGAAGCGCCGCGCCGCGCGGACCCGGCCGATGCGCAGAAGATAGCGGGCGGTGGTGGCGTAATGGGTGGACAGCGCCCGCCCGGTCAGCCCGCTGCGCCGCAGCTTGCCCGAGATCCGCGCGAAGGAACGCGCGCCCTGCCGCGCCGAGCGCGAGACCCGCGCCGCGCTGACCTCGGGGGCGAGCGAGGTGGGGGTCAGGATCAGCGGCTCGGGGACAAAGCCGATCCTGCCCTGGCGCGTCAGCCGCAGGCAGAGATCCCAGTCCACGTTCTTGCGGAGAAGCGGGTCCGAGGGCCCTGCCGCCAGAAGCGCCGACTTGCGCACCAGAAGCGTGGGGAAGTTGATGATATTGCCGCGCATGGTGCGGGCCGAGAGATCGCCCGACAGCACCGTCTCGCGCGGGCGGGGGATGACATAGGCCGCGGCCCGGCCATAGCTGTCCTCGGAGACCTCGTTATAGATCAGCCTTGCGCCATAGACGCCGATATAGTCGGGCGGCAGCTCGGCCAGTTTCTGGCGGCACAGGTCCAGCCGGTCCGTGGTGCAGAAATCGTCGCTGTCATGGAAGGCGATCCAGTCGCCCCGCGCCGCCTCGACCCCGGAATTGCGCGCCGCGGCGACCCCGCCATTCTGCGCCCGCCGAATCAGCCGCACCCGGTCATCGCCCAGGGCTTTCACGGCGGCCTCGATATCGTCCGTTGACGCATCGTCGACAATCAAGAGTTCAAAGTGGCGATAGCTTTGCCCCAGGATGCTGGCCGCGACGCGCGGCAGGAGATGCGCCCTGTTGAAGACGGGCATCACTATGCTAATGAGTGTGCCGTGCTGCAACGGAAACCTCTGCGGTGCAATGCCTTAGCGCGCTATGCCATGCGCGCGCCGGCCAGACAAGTGCAGGCCCGCTGCCGCCCGTGTCAAGATGCGGGGGCAAGAAGGCCGCAAAATGTGGCGGATCCGGGCACAGGTGCCGGTCCGTCTGCCGGAGTGAAGGGCCGTGATCAGAAGCTACCGCCAGATCTGGGATCTCTTGACGCGGCGCGAGCGGCTGCGCTTCGTGGCCCTGATCCTGATGACCATGCTGATGTCGGTCTTCGAGCTGATCGGCGTGGCGGGCATCCTGCCCTTCCTGACCGTGCTGTCGCGGCCGGACCTGATCGACAGCCATTGGGCCTTGCAGGATTTCGCCCGCCTCCTGGGCCTGTCCGACCACAAGAGCGTGCAGATCGCGCTTGGCCTGGCGGTCTTCGGCGTCATGGCGGTCGGCATGGTGGTGCGCGCTGCCGTCACCTATGCGCAGATCCGCTTCGCCCTGGCGCGCAGCCATACGCTGTCGGTGCGGCTGCTGCGCGGCTATCTGGCGCATGACTATGTCTGGTACCTGTCGCGCAACAGCGCCGCCCTGTCGCAGTCGCTTCTGTCCGAGGTCGACCAGGTGGTGAAGGAAAGCATCCTGCCCGCGGTGCTCTTGATCTCGAACGCCACGATCCTTGTCCTGATCGGCGGCTTCCTTTTCCTGGTCCAGCCGATGGTGGCGCTTGGCGCCACCGGGCTTCTGGTCGGGGTCTATCTGCTGGCCTATCTCCTCCTGCGCCACCGCCTGGCCCATGTCGGCCGTCAGCGCGTGGCAAACAACAAGCTGCGCTTCCGGGTGGTGCAGGAAGTGGTCGGCGGGCTGAAGGACATCAAGATGATGGGGCTGGAACAGACCAGCCTCCAGCGCTTCCGCGGGCCGGCCGAGGCCATGGCGCGCTATCAGGCCGCAGGTCTGGTGATCGCGCGCCTGCCGCGTTTCGCGCTTGAGGCGGTGGTCTATGGCGGTTTCATCGCCATGGTCCTGGTGATCATCGTCATCCGGGGCGAGAATATCGCCGACCTGCTGCCGATCCTGGGGCTTCTGGGCATGTCGGCCACCAAGATGTTCCCGGCCTTGCAGCAATTCTACCAGGAGATCAGCGCGATGCGCTTTTCGGCGGCGGGGCTGGCGCGGCTTCATGCCGATATGCGCGGTGCCGCCCCCGGCCTGCCGCCCGCCGTCCCGGCCGGGGCGGCGCTGCATCTGACGCGCCAGCTTGAATTCCGCGATGTCCGCTTCTCCTATCCCGCGACCGACCAGCCGACGCTGGACGGGCTGGACCTGACAATTCCGGCGCGCAGCACCGTGGGCATTGTCGGCGGCACCGGCGCGGGCAAGACCACGGTGATCGACATGATCCTGGGGCTTCTTGCCCCCGAGGCGGGCGAGATCCTGGTCGACGGCACCCCGGTCACGCCGGCGAACCGCCGCAACTGGCAGCAGAGCCTGGGCTATGTGCCGCAGGCGATCTTCCTGACCGATGACACGATCGCCGCCAATATCGCCTTCGGCCTGCCGCCCGAGGAGATCGACATGGGCCGGGTCGAAAGCGCCGCCCGCATCGCCAATCTGCATGATTTCGTCACCGCCGACTTGCCCAAGGCCTATGAAACCGTGGTGGGCGAGCGCGGCGTCCGCCTTTCGGGCGGCCAGCGCCAGCGCATCGGTATCGCCCGGGCGCTGTATCGCGACCCCGATGTCCTGGTGTTGGACGAGGCGACCAGCGCGCTCGACAATCTGACCGAGCGGGCGGTGATGGAGGCGGTGCACAATCTGGGCGGGCGCAAGACCGTGATCATGGTGGCGCACCGGCTGAGCACGGTGAAGGATTGCGACAAGATCATCGTGCTCGAACGCGGGCGGATGACGGGCGAGGGCAGCTATGACGAACTGGTCGCGGGCAATGACGCCTTCCGCCGGATGGCGGGGGAATGAAGGAGCAGCATGAGCAGGGCAATCCGCAACATCTTCGTTCTCGGCACCGGGCGCTGCGGCACCACGACCTTCATGCGCGCCTGCCGCCATGTGACGAATTTCACCACCGCGCATGAATCGCGGGTCAATGCCGCCGGGCCCGACCGTTTGGCCTATCCCGAGTTTCATATCGAGGCCGACAACCGGCTGAGCTGGTTCCTGGGCCGGCTGGACGAGGCCTATGGGGCCGAGGCGCTCTATGTCCATATGCTGCGCGACGAGACGGCGGTGGCGAAAAGCTATCTCAAGCGCTGGAAAAGCGAGCACAGCATCATCTACGGCTATCGCACCACCATCGTGCCCAATCCCGAACCCGGCCTGCCGCCGCTGGAAATGGTGCGCGACATGTGCCGCACGGTGAACGCGAATGTCCGTGCCTTCCTCAAGGACAAGCCGCATGCCGTCACGGTGAACCTGGAAAGCGCCGAGGCCGATTTCGCCCTTGTCTGGGACCGGGCCGGTTTCGCGGGCGACCGCGCCGCCGCGCTGGCGGAATGGTCAGTGCCCTACAATGCCTCGCGCGAGGCGGGGCCGCAGGGCGCGGCCAAGCTGTTGCGGGCCCCGGCCAAGCTGGGCCGCATCCTGAAGAAGCTGCCGGATTTCCTCGACAGGGCCTAGGGACAGGAGCGCATGCCATGGTGATGGTCAGCCACGCGCGGGAATTCATTTTCCTGAAGACCCGCAAGACCGCCGGCACCTCGGTCGAGATGGTGCTGGAGCCGCTGTGCCGCCCACCCGGGGCCGAGGTGAGCGAGCGCACGCCCACCCTGATCTCGGCCCAGGGCATCGTCGGGCGGCGGCTCACGCCCCGGCCGCGCCTTTTCCGGCTGCGGCGGCTTCTGGGCCAGACCGACTGGTACAACCACATGCCGGCGACCGAGGTCCGCGCCGCCCTGGGCGCGGCGCGCTGGGACCGCTATCGCAAGATCGCGACGATCCGGAACCCCTTCGATCTCGCCGTGTCGCGCTATCACTGGGAACTGGCCCGCCACGGCCTGCCCGAGACCGGCGATTTCGCCGAGACCAGGGCGCGCTTCCGCGCCATGCTGCTTTCGGGCCAGTTCGATGGCGATCATCCCATCGTCCATCTGGGCGGCCGCTATGTCATCGACGAGATGATCCGCTTCGAGACGATCCAGGCCGATCTCGACGCACTGATGGCGCGGCTGGCCCCCGGCGCGCCGCCGGTGGCGCTGCCGCATACCAAGAAGACCTCGAACCGGCGCCAGCATGCGGTGGCCGAGTATTTCGACGCCGAAGGCATCGCGGCGATCCGCAAGAGCGCGGCCTGGGTCTTCGAGCGGTTCGGCTATCCCGAGCGGCCCGGCGCCTGACGCCTCAGGTCAGCCCGGCCTCGGCCAGGGCCGCCTCGGTCGCGTCGGCATCGAGAAAGCGGCCATAGCGGCCGACCTCGATATTCTCGCGCAGGATGCGGGCCGGATTGCCCGCGACCAGGCTGCGCGGCGGCACCGATTTCGTAACCACCGACCCCGCCCCCACCACCGAGCCGTCGCCGATCTCGACCCCGGGCAGGATCAGGCTGCGCCCGCCGATGAAGCAGTTGCGCCCGATGCGCGTGTGCAGATAGAGGCCCCGGGTCATGTCATGGGTCAGGATGCGGGCCTCGAAGGCGACATAGGTTTCCGCGCCGACATGCACGCCCGGCGGGAAGGTGCGGTCGAGCCTGGCCGAAAGCGAAAGCTGCGCGGTCGGGTGGATGTCCATGCCCCAGACCCGCACCAGCCAGTGCCGCCGCAGCCCGACCAGAAGATTGCGTAGCCCCTTCAGACGGTTCAGCCCGCGCCGCTTGGCCTTGCGGGGGGCGGGAGCAGGATCGGTCTGGGTCATGCGGGCGGGGTCCGTTCGTCAGGGGCGGAAGCGGGGCGAAGCCTATTGCCGATGCCGGGCAAGCTCAACAGGCGGCCCCCCCTGCCTGGCTCATCAGCGCGCCAGCGCCACGGCGCGGCCGGCCAGATCGTAGATCTCGCCCAGAAGGCGTGAGCCTTCGGCGCTGAGATGGCCGCTGTCGCGATAGAGGATGCGGCCCTCGAGCAGGGTCTGGCAGCGCCCGGTCTGGCACAGAAGATCGTCGAGCCAGAGAACCGGCAGATCGGCACCCAGCCCGGCCAGAAGATCCAGCGCCGCCGCATTGCGGGCCGAACGGCCCTCGGCGGGAAAGCTGCAATTCTCCGCCTCCTGCGTGCCGAAGACCAGGCTGTGCACGGCGCAGGCGGAAAGATCCTCGCCGGTCTGCGGCGGCGGCGAGACGAAGACGACGCGCCGCCCCAGACCGCGCACCCTGTCGGCGGTCGCGATCAGCGCCGCGCGCGTGGCGGCGCGCACCTCGGCCCGGTCGGTCAGGATGCGCCCGTCGCGCAGGTAGAGCGGATAGTCGAGCACGCCCAGGGGCGAGGACAGCACGACCGTGGTGACCTCGGGATGGGCGCGCAGCCAGTCGGCCACCGCATCGTTGAAGGCAAGGCAGCCGCGCGACCAGGGTTCGGGATAGGCGGCATTGACCACCGCCGCGCCCAGCAGGGGGGCGCAGACCGGCTTGGTGAATTCGGCCACCGCCGCCGCGCCGCCGCTGCGGCTGGCGCGCAGGGCCGGGCCGAGATGCATGGCGAAACTGTCGCCCCAGAGCAGGATCGTGGCCCCGGGCGGCGCGGGACAGGCGGCCAGATCGGGGGCGGGCCCGTCGCTGCAGGCGGTGCTGGCGCCGCGGATCGGGCGCAGCCTGGGGTCGATGTCGAGGCTGGCGAAGCTTTGCCCCGAAGGCGCGATGCGCTGCGGCAGGCCCTGGCCGAAATGGAACAGCGCCGCGACGGCAAGGAAGGCCAGCCCCCCGGCAAGCGCGGCCGCAAAGACGCCGCGGCGGCTGGGCAGCAGCGGGCGCGGGCCATGGCGGAAGGGCTGTTCGACGAATTTCCACGACAGGAAGGCCAGGCCCAGCGACAGGAGGCTGAGGCCCAGCATGACCGTCAGGCCCGGCGGGTCGGAACCGAGGCGGCGGGTGAAGGCGAAGACCGGCTGGTGCCAGAGATAGGCGCTGTAGCTGATCAGGCCGATCCCGACCATCGGCCGCAGCGCCAGCAGCCGCCCCGCCCCACCGGGTGCCGCGCCGCAGAGCATCAGAAGCGTGGCCCCGCCCACCGGCAGCAGGGCGTAAAGCGAGGGGAAGCGGGTCTGGTCGTCGTAAAGCGGCAGCGGCAGCAGGATGCAGGCCAGCCCGATCCAGGCCAGCGCCGCCGCCAGCGGCCCGGCGGCCGGGGCGGGGCGGCGCAGCTGCAGCCAGGCCGCCAGCGAGCCCGCCATCAACTCCCAGGCGCGGCTGGGCAGAAGATAGAAATTCGCCCCCGGCATCTGGCGCGACAGCACCTCGGCCAGGGCGAGGCTTGCCAGGAAGACCAGGCCCATGCCCAGGGCGGGCGCCCGCCGCCCAAGCCGCCACAGGACCGCAAGGACCAGCGGGAAGAAGATGTAATACTGCTCCTCGATCGCCAGGCTCCAGGTGTGGAGAAGCGGGTTCAGCTCGGCCGTCTCGTCGAAATAGTCGATCTGGCGCCAGAACAGGATGTTCGACACGAAGAGGATGACCGCCGCCAGGGCCGCGCCGAACCCGGCCAGTTCGGCCGGGCGCAGCCAGAGGAAGGCGGGCGGCAGGCAGCACAGAAGGACGCAGAACAGCGCGGGCAGGATGCGCCTTGCACGCCTTTCGTAGAAGCGCGCGATCGAGAACCGCCCGGCGGCCAGATCGCGCAGGAGGATCTGGGTGATCAGATAGCCCGAGATGACGAAAAAGACATCGACCCCGACATAGCCGCCGCCAAAGCCCGGAACCCCGGCGTGGTAGAGGATGACCGCCAGCACGGCAATCGCCCGAAGACCATCGATATCAGGGCGATACTGCATGGCGGGCAAGACTGTCTCGGTTCCGGTCTTGAATGCGGGAAAGGCAGGCACCCTGCACTGGTAGCGGATCGGCCGCAGGGGCGAAAGCCGCTTTATCGCCAGATTCTTCCCCGATCCTCGCGCAGATGATGCAGTCGCAGCAGGGCGGGACTTTGATCACGGCGGCACAGATGGTAGAAGGAGCCGAGGCAGGCCTGCCGTCGGCGGATGCACAGAAAAGCCACCCCGAACGGAAATCCGGACGAAGCGGAACGAGCAAGGTGACCACGACATTCCCAGGGCGCGTCCTGCCGGCGGCGGGGGCCGGTCTTGACCGGCTGCGCCTGCCTGTGCCGGTCGCGCTGTATCTGCTGAGCGTGGTCACGCCGGTGACGATGCAGCTTGGCCCGATCTACATGACGCTGACCCGGGCCTATCTGGTGGTGATGTTCCTGCCGCTTCTGGCCATGCTCTTCTCGGGCCGGGCCGGCAAGGTGACGCTGACCGACATCCTGCTGATCGGCCATGGCGCCTGGATGGCGGTCGCGCTTCAAGCCAACAATCCCGGCCAGATGGTGACGCAGGTCGGCTCGATCGTGCCCGATTTCCTGGGCGGCTATCTGATCGCGCGCATCTATATCCGCACGCCCGAACAGTTCATGGCCCTGGCGCGCTGGATGGGGATCCTCATCGCCTGCCTGCTGCCCTTCGCCCTTTATGAATCGCGCACCGGCGTGCCGCTGATCATCCAGACGATCAAGAAACTGCCGCTGGTCGGCAGCTACAGCAATGTGACGACCGAGAAGCGGCTGGGTCTCGAGCGCGTGCAGGGCGTCATGGTGAACCCGATCCATTTCGGGGTCCTGTGCTCGACCGCCTTCTCGATGACGGTCGTGGCGCTCTATGGCGTGCTGTCGAAGACGCGGCGGCTGCTGACCGGGGCGGCGGTCGCGCTCTGCGCCTTCCTGTCGCTGTCTTCGGGCGCCTTCCTGGCGCTGATGATGCAGATCATGCTGCTGGCCTGGTACTGGACCTTCCGCCGCACCGGCTTTCCCTGGCTTCTCCTGACCGGCTGGGCGGCCTTCTGCTATATCGTGATCGACCTGCTGTCGACCCGGGCGCCGATCCAGGTCTTCTTCAGCTATGCGACCTTCTCGCCCCATACCGCCTATTGGCGCGGGATGATCTTCGAATGGGGCATGAAGAATGTCTGGGCCAATCCCTTCCTCGGCATCGGGCTGAACAACTGGGAGCGTCCCTGGTTCATGTTCTCGGGGAGCATGGACAATTTCTGGCTGGTCATGGCGGTGCGCTATGGCATTCCGGGCTTCCTCTTTCTGGCGGTCGGCTATCTCAGCGCGCTCTGGCGGGTGGGGCGGCGCGATTTCGACGGCGATGCCCGGATGATCCTGCTGCGCCGGGCCTGGATGCTGACCATGGTCGGGCTGACCTTCTCGCTCTGCACCGTGCATATCTGGACCACGATCCATTCCTATGTCTTCTTCCTCTTCGGCGCGGGCATGTGGTTCCTGACCGCCGAGCCGCGCCGGGAGGGCGAGACCGACGGGACCGGCCCCGAAACCGCCCCGCCGCCGCGCGGCGCGCCCTATACCCGTTTCCCCCAGCGCCCGAGAGGCTGAGGCCCGATGTCCGACCTTCCCCGCCTTGGCGTGGCGCTTGTCGCCTTCAACTCGGCCGATGTGATCCTCGACTGCCTGGAAAGCCTTTTGGCCTCGGAGGGGGTCGGGCTCGACATCGTGCTCGTCGACAACGCTTCGGATGACGGCACGGTCGCGCTTTTGCGCGACTGGGCGGCGGGACGGCATATCCATGTTGCGGCGGCCGATTGCCCCTTTGCCCTGCCCCCGGCCGCGCCGCGCGCCCTGGCCCTGGATGGCAGCCCGGTCGCAGGCCTGGCGCATCGCCTCACCCTGGTCGAGACCGGGGTGAATGGCGGCTTCGCGGCCGGGGTCAATGCCGCGCTGGCGGTCCTGGCGCGCGACAGCCGCAGCGACCGTTTCTGGGTGCTGAACCCCGACAGCATGGTGCCGCCCGGCACCGCCGCAGCCTTCGCCACCTGCCCGGCCCCGCCCGGCGGCTTTGCCCTGATGGGGGGGCGCGTCCTTTACCTCGAGACGCCCGAGCTGATCCAGATCGACGGCGGCACGATCAACCGCCGCACCGGTGTCACCGGCAATCTCAATCTCGGCCAGCGCCATGACCAGACCCCGCCCCCGGCGCCGGGCGCGATGGATTTCATCACCGGGGCCAGCATGGTGGCCTCGCGCCGCTTCTACGAGACCCGCGGCCCGATGGAGGAGGATTACTTCCTTTATTATGAAGAGGTGGACTGGGCGCTGGGGCGCGGCGATCTGCCCCTGGTCTATTGCCCCGGCGCGCTGGTCTATCACCGGGCCGGCACGGCGATCGGCTCGCCCACGCTGGGCCGTCCCGCCTCGCCCTTCTCGCTTTATTTCAAGCATCGCGGCCGGCTGCGCTTCCTGCGCCGCCATCGTCCCGCCGCGCTGCCGGGGGGGCTGCTCTATTCGGCGGCCAAGGCGGCGCAACTGGCGCTGAAGGGCTATCCGCGCGAGGCCTGGACCATCCTCACGGCCAGCCTTGACCTGCCCGCCTCGGCGGCGATCCGGTCGCGGCTTGGCCCGGCGGCGGCGGCGCGCGCCTTCGGCCGCAAGCCGCGCTGAACCCGGCCACAAACGGCCCCCCGCAGGACGCTTGACTCAAGCCCCTCCGCTCCCGCAGCGTGGGCCGCATCGCGGCCATCGCTTCAGACCAGCGTTTTCAAGACTGCATTTCAGATCCCGGGGGCATCATGAAGGATGCGAGATCTGCCGAGGATGACTTTCTGGCCAGGGCCGAGATCCTGATCGATCCCGGATCGGCGCGGCGGCAGCCCGGCGACGAGAAGGCCTTTGCCGATCTTCTTCTGGCGCGGATGCGGGAGACCGGGCTTCTCTCGGCGGCGGTGCCGCCAGAGTTCGGCGGGCCGGGCCTGGGCCTGGGCGCGGTGGCGCGGATCACCGAGCGCATCGCCCGGCATTCGGGATCGGCCGGGCTGATCTATGCCATGCATATGAGCCAGGTCTTCTCGGTGGTGCGCCATGGCAGCGGCGCCTTTTTCGCGGCGCTGCAGGAGCGCATGGTGCGCGAGCAGATCCTGATCGCCTCGGGCACCTCGGAAAAGGGCCCGGGCGGCGACATCTTCACCTCGCTCGCCCGCGTGACCCCCGGGCCGGACGGGCGGCTGGCCGGGGTGAAGGAAAGCCCGAATATCTCTTATCTCGACCAGGCCGGGCTGATCCTGCTGACCGCCAATATGGCCGCCGATGCGGCAGGCAATCCGGGGGGCGGCGACCGCCAGGTTCTGATCGCGCTCGACATGAAGGATGTCCAGGTCGAGGCGCCGCACCGGGCGGGCTTTCTGGGGATGCGCGGCATCGTGAACCAGCCCGCGCGCCTGACCTTTTCCGCCCCGCCCGAGGCGGTCTTTCCCACCCCTTTCGCGCCCATCGCCCGGCGCAGCATGACACCCTGCATCCATGTCCTCTGGGCGGCGATGTGGTCGGGCATCGCCTGGGGCGCGATCGACAAGGCCCGCACCTTCCTGCGCCAGGAGATCGCGGCGGGCGGCGAGGCCGAGGCGCTCGCCCGCCACGCCCTGAGCCGGATCGTCAACCGCCATGCCACGCTGAACGCGCTGGTGCGCGCGGCGATCCAGGCCTGCGAGAGCGATCCGACCCGGGGCGATATCGGGCTGGGCGCCGCGGCCCGGATCAACCGGCTGAAGATCACCGGATCGGAGCTTCTGGTCGAGATCTGCCTCGAGGCGCTGAAGCTGATCGGCATCCGCGCCTATGCTGCGGGCGGGCCCTATTCGCTGGCCGAGGCCATGGCCGATGCACTCTCGGCCCCGGTCATGGTCTCGAACACGCGGCTGCAGATGAACACCGCCGCCGTCGAGGGCTTTGCCGAAGAGGCGCTCTGAGGCTTCGCCGCGATTTACGGGCAATTCGTGCAAAAAGACGCCGAAAGACCACGGACCGTTTCGATTTCCCTTCTTCCCGCCGCGTCCCGGCCACAATACGGTCACGCCTTCTCGAAGAATGGGCGCATCGTTGCTGAGGGGTTGCATCATGCCGGCAGGCCGTCACCTTGCCCTGGAAATGACAGACCGGGCCTATCCGGCCGTGCTGCGCCGGCTGCGACCGGCCCTGATCGGGGCCGCCGCGGTCAGCGCGGTGCTGAACGTGCTGATGCTGACCGGCTCGATCTACATGCTGCAAGTCTATGACCGGGTCCTGGCCAGCGGATCGGTCCCGACGCTGATCGGACTTTTCGCCATCGTTGTGGTGCTTTACGGCTTCATGGCCGCCTATGACGCGCTGCGGGCGCGGCTTTTGTCGCGCAGCGGGCTGCGGCTGGATGCCGAGATGGGTGCGGCCGGGTTCCGCGCCATCCTGGCCCGGCCCGACGCGGCCGGGGGCCGGCAAGACGTGCAGCAACCCCTGCGCGACATCGAGACCCTGCGCGGCTTCCTGTCGGGGCCGCTGGTCGGCACGCTCTGCGATCTGCCCTTCGTGCCGCTCTATCTGGCGATTCTCTTCCTCGTGCATCCCTGGCTGGGCTGGCTGACCATCGGCGGCGCCGCCCTGGCCGCCTGCCTGGCCCTGATCAGCCAGCGCCTGGCCGAGAACACCCCCTCCACGAATGCCGAGCGGCTCTTGACCGAGGCCGCCGCGCGCCAGACCGAGACGATCCTTGCCATGGGCATGGCCCCGGCGCTGTTGCAGCGCTGGCGCGCCCTGCGCGACCGCGCCCTGGCGCGCGGCCAGTCGGGGCAGGAAAAGGTCGAGCTGCTGGCCGCGATCAGCCGCTCCTTCCGGCTTCTGCTGCAATCGGCGATCCTCAGCATGGGCGCCTATCTGGTGATCCAGGGCGACATGTCGGGTGGCATGATCATCGCCTCTTCCGTGCTTTCGGGCCGGGCGCTGGGGCCGATCGACCAGATCATCGGCCAGTGGAAGGGCCTGGCCCGCACCCGCGAGGCGCATCAGCGGCTCATGGCGGACGGCGATCTGCGCTGCGCCGAGCCGGAGGCGGAACTGGACCTGCCCAACCTGCGCGGCGCGGTGCAACTGACCAATGTGACCCGGCTTGGCAGCGCCGCGCCGGGGGCAGAGCCAAGCCGCATCCTGCAGGATGTCAGCCTTGCGCTGCAGCCGGGCGACGTTCTGGCCGTGCTTGGCCCTTCGGGGTCGGGCAAATCGACGCTGGCGCGGCTTCTCGTCGGCGCGATCCGGCCGGACCAGGGCGATGTGCGGCTGGATGGCGCCACGCTTGACCAATGGGATGCGGCGCGGCTGGGAAGCTGGATCGGCTATCTGCCGCAGCAGGCCGAAATGCTGCCCGGCACGATCCGCGAGAACATCGCCCGGTTCAATCCGACGATGACCGATGGCGCCGTGATCGAGGCGGCCCGCCTGGTCGGCATCCATGAGATGATCCTGGCCCTGCCCGAAGGCTATGCCACGGTGGTCGGCACGCCCGGCACCCAGGCGCTTCTGTCGGGCGGCCAGATGCAGCGGCTGGGCCTGGCGCGCGCGCTTTGCGGCAAGCCTTCGCTGGTGGTTCTGGACGAGCCGAATGCCAATCTCGACGAGGCGGGCGATGCCGCCCTGAGCCGCGCCATCGCCCTGCTGCGCGAGGCGGGCTCGACCGTGGTGGTGATGACGCATCGGCCGAACATCCTGGCCGAGGCGACGAAGCTTCTCTATCTCAAGGGCGGCCGCGTCGCGGTCTTCGGCCCCAAGGACGAGATCGTCGCCCGGGCGCAGGGCATCGCGCCCGCCCCCGCCCCCACAGCCGATGCCGCCCCCGCAGCCCCGATCCCGCAGCCCGCCGCCAGTGCGGCGCTGCAAAAGCGGGCCGAGGCCCGCCCGGACATCCGCGTCCTGCGCCGGGTTGAAAGCCCCTCGGGCGAACGTCACTGGAGGATCGGCGCATGAGCCTTGCCCCCGCCTTCGGCCCGGTTTCGGCCTTTGCCGATTTCCCCGCGCCCGGCGCCCCCGCCAATTCCCCCGTCCCTTCCCCCGTCTCTTCCGCCGCCAATTCCTCCGAGGCGGTGCTGCGCCCGGTCACCGACCTGAGCCGGCCGCGCCGGATGCTCTATCTCGCCAGTTTCCTTCTGGTCGGGGTTCTGGGCGGCTGGGCGGCGCTGACGCCGATCAACAGCGCGGTGATCGCGGGCGGGCAGGTGGTGGTCACCGGCCATCCCCGCCCGGTGCAAAGCCTGGAAGGCGGCGTCGTCGCCGAGATCCTGGTCCAGAATGGCGATGCGGTCGAGGCGGGCCAGGTCCTCTTGCGGATGGATTCCACCCTGCTGACCACCAATCTTGGCATCACCACCACGCGGCTTGCGGCGGCCCTGGCGCTTCAGGCGCGGCTGTCTTCGGAACAGCGCGGCCTGAGCGAACCCGATTTCACCTATCCCGCCCTGCCCTTCCCGCTGCCCGACATGGCCGCGGCCGAGGATGCCGAACGGGCGATCTTCACCGCCCGCGCCGCAGTGCGCGCGGGCCTTGCCGCCCGCAGCACGGAGGCCGTGGCCCAGATCGACGCCCAGATCGCGGGCAGCGCGGGGCAGTTGACCACGGTGGAAACCCGCAAGACCCTGGCCCAGAGCGAGCTGGACCGGATGAAGCGGCTGTCCGAGCAGGGCCTGGTGCGCAAAAGCGACCTGAGCACGGCCGAGGCCAACCTGGCCGCGCTGGAGGGCGAGGCGGTTCGGCTAACTGCAGAACGTGCCGCTCTTGTCACCAGCCGCCGCGATGCCGAACTGGCCGGAGCTCAGTCGGAACGCGCAGCACTGGAAGAGATCGTGACCAAATTGCGCGAGACGACCGATCAGGTCGAGGAGCTGACACTAGAGCTCGTGACACGCTCGGCCGCACTGGACCGGGTCGAGGTGCGCGCACCGGTCGCCGGGGTCGTCCATGACTTGCAACTGACGACAGCGGGCGCGGTGCTGGCCCCCGGGGCGACGGCGATGCAGATCGTGCCGCTGGCCGCGGGGGTGGATTTCGAGATCCGCGTCGATCCGCGCGCCATCGACCAGGTCTGGCCCGGCCAGAAGGCCGAACTGGCGCTCTCCTCCTTCGATCCGCAGACCACACCCAAGCTCAAGGCCGAGGTCGCCGCGGTTCCCGCCGATACGCTGCGCGATCCGCAAAGCGGCGCCTCTTATTACCGGGTCGTGCTGCGGCTGGAAGAGGGCGAGCTCGCCCGGCTGAACAACCAGGAGGTGCGCCCGGGGATGCCGGTGGAAGCCTATCTTTCGACCGGCAGCCACAGCGTTCTGGACTACCTTCTCTCCCCGGTCACCGCGCATCTGAACCGCGCCTTCCGCGAATAGGCGGCAGTGGCCCGGGCACTTGGCGCCGCATCCGAGGCGGAGAGGCTGCATTAACGACCCCTGCCGCCAGCACCTCCAGTCCGGCCCGGCGGATTAACCCTGGATTGACTTCAAGACACAGCCCTTCGCCTGAAACTGGCAGAACTCCACCGACCCTGCCCCTGTCTCGGCCAGAGTCAGTCTGGACACGGCGCGTTGTCTAATCGCGGCTGATCCGTCAAGCGCCCGCGTCTTCCATCTCGGCGTTTTCAACCAAATCACGGCCAGCCGTCTTCAGAGATCCATCTGCGTGCAGGTAGTGGTAGAGAGTTGATGGTCTCATTCCACCCAGTTCCTTGCAGATGTCTGGAATGGACCGCGTTCTGTCAGCCATGAGATGCCGGGCATAACCCAGTTTTTCTGGCGTCATCACGCGTGGCCGCCCTCCCTTCCGGCCGCGGGCACGGGCTGCGGCGAGCCCTTCATTCACCCTTTGCCTGATGATGTTGCGCTCCATTTCGGCAAAGGCAGCTTGAATCTGCAGGAAAGCCCGCCCTGTCGGGGTTGTCGTGTCCATGGGGGCATTGAGGGCACGGAATGAAATGCCGCGCCCTTCCAAGTGGTCAATCAAAGTGATCAGCTCACCCGCCAGTCGTCCGAGCCGGTCCAGATCGAGAACAACGAGGACATCGCCCCTGCGCAGGAAGTCGAGGCAAGCTGTTAGACCGGGTCGCTCGGCTTTTGCTCCGGATGCACGATCCTCGAATATCCGCTCACAGCCAGCGGCGTTGAGCGCATCAAGCTGACGGTCCAGAAGCTGCACCCCCTCGATCGTGGAAATCCGCACATAACCGATCAAGCCCATGGTCGAAGACCTTTTGCAATGCTCTTGGTTCACGAAAAACATATCTACAGGATATATTTTCGGCAAATGATTAATATGTGGTTTTCGTAAGGCCAGCCATATGCAAAATCCGCACGCTGACCGAGGGTTGCGCCCATTACGACAAACAAATGTTTTTCGCAGGCCCCTTGGGGTGCAAGGAGACGCACTTCCTGAATGGTGCCGGAACATGATGACCAAGACGGATCCGCATCGCTGTCCTGAACGGCGACACCGCACTTGGTATACCCGTCACGAAGATCATAGGATAAGTCCGTCCGGAGAAAGGGAAAACCCTGCTGCAAACTGTTTTGTGCAATAGAGTCGCGCTGCGCGCATCCTGACCGCTACTACTTTTCTGGAGCTTCATATGGCCATTCATCCCGTCCTTCTTTGTGGTGGCTCCGGCACGCGCCTGTGGCCCCTGTCGCGCAAATCCTATCCCAAGCAATTCGCACGGCTGACAGGTGACAACAGCCTGTTCCAGATCTCGGGGCAGCGGCTGTCGGGGCATGGGTTCGCCGCACCGCTGGTGGTAACCGGGTCTGATTTCCGCTTCATCGTCACCGAGCAGCTGTCGCAGATCGGCATCGAGCCCGGCGCGATCCTGATCGAACCCTCGGCGCGCAACACCGCACCCGCCATTTTGGCCGCAGCTCTGAAGGTGGGGGGCGACGCGTTGATCCTGGTCGCGCCGTCCGACCATGTGATCCCCGATGCCGCGTGCTTCCGGGGCGCCGTGCTGGCGGCGTCCGAGGCCGCGCAGTTGGGGCAGTTGGTGACCTTTGGCATCCGTCCAGACCGGCCCGAGACCGGCTATGGCTGGCTTGAGCTCAGCACCCAGCCCGATGCCGATTTCAGCCCCGTAGCGCAACCGCTCGTGCGCTTTGTCGAGAAACCCGACCTTGCCACCGCGCAGGCCATGCTGGATGGGGGCAAGCATCTGTGGAACGCCGGTATCTTCCTGTTCCGGGCGGATGCGCTGGTCGCCGCCTTCGAGGCGCACCAGCCCGAGATCCTAGCCCAGGTGCGCGCCTCGCTGGAGGCCGCACAGAAGGATCTAGCCTTCACCCGGCTCGATCCCGGCGCCTGGAGGGCGATCAAGGATATCTCGATCGATTACGCGGTGATGGAGAAGGCGGATAACCTCAGCGTCGTGCCCTATGCGGGCGTCTGGTCGGATCTGGGTGGCTGGGAAGCCGTCTGGCGCGATGGCGAGAGCGACGAGAACGGCGTCGTCACATCGGGCGAGGCCCTGTCCATTGATTGCAAAGACACTCTCCTGCGCTCGGAAAACGAGGCGCTGCAGGTCGTGGGCATCGGATTGAAGGACATGGTCGTCGTGGCCATGCCCGATGCCGTGCTGGTGGCCCACAAGGACCGCGCGCAGGACGTCAAGACAGCGGTAAGCGCGCTCAAGGCCCGGCAGGTGCCGCAGGCCGAGACGCTGCCCCGCGATTACCGCCCCTGGGGCTGGTATGAGAGCCTGGTGGTCGGCGGCCGCTTTCAGGTCAAGCGCATCCATGTCCATCCGGGCGCGGCGCTGAGCCTGCAAAGCCACCATCACCGGGCCGAGCATTGGATCGTGGTCGAGGGCACCGCCAAGGTGACGGTCAATGACGAGGTGAAACTCGTGACGGAAAACCAGTCGGTCTATATTCCCTTGGGCGCGGTTCACCGGCTGGAGAACCCCGGCAAGCTGCCGATGGTGCTGATCGAAGTGCAGACCGGCAGCTACCTGGGCGAAGATGACATCATCCGCTACGAGGATGTCTATGCACGAGGCCACGGAGCCAGGGGGTAAGGGGGGCAAAAGGCTGGTGGCACCGCGATTGCGGTGCGGCGCCGATGCCGGCCTCGAGGCGGGCGGGCGCTTCGGCGGTTATGATCACCGAGCCATATCCCCGCCGACGGCAACGGGCTGAAGGGCTCCGCGCGAAGGCGAGATCAGTTCATCAACTCAATTCTTAAACACTGTTTCTAGTTTCCGGGCCGTTTCTTCAGCCAGCCGATGAAGGCCGCATCGGGCGAACGCAGGGCCGGGCGGCCCGAGCGGTTCCAGACCGCGCGCCATTCCGCCTCGAGCGCATAGATGTCCCAGCCCGGTGCCAGGCTGCGGGCGGTCTCGAGCGTCGCCGCGCGCAGGACCGGCTGGCGGCCCGGCGCCGCGCTGGCCCCCTGCCCCGCCCCGCCACGCCGCGTCACGCAGAAGACATCGCCCTCTTCCTCGGCCAGGCGGTAATCGGGCAGGTGATCCTCGCGCGCCATGTCGCGGATCATCTTGCGGAAGACCCGCAGCGGGCTGGCCGAGCCGGATTTTTTCTGCAGGGTCGCCAGTCCCACCCGCCATTCCGGCTGATGGCCGCAATGTTTGCGCGCCAGTTCATAGACCCGCCGCTCCAAGGGCTTGCGCAGGCGGAAATAGTCGCGCGACAGGGTGAGCACCGATTTCGCCAGCACCGCGCGATAAAGCCAGTCCGACAGCGTGACCGAGACCTGCACCATCCGCCCGCCCCTGGTCGCGCGCAGGATCTGCCAGCCGTCGATCAGGCCGAAGCCGGTGGTCACCTCGACCCCGCCGGTTTCGAGATTGGTGGTGATGCGCGTGCCGGCAAGCCGCTCGAACGCCTCGCGCAGGCGCAGATAACCGTCGCCGCTGGTCTCGCGGTTGGTGGCCATGAGGAGGTCATGCGCGGTCAGGCGCAGCTCGCGGCTGACCGGGCGGCCCTGGTTCAGCGCGGCCATAAGCTGGCTGATGCAATAGATCAGGATGTCCTTGTCGAAGAGCGTGGCGAGCCCGCGCATCGAAGGCACCACGGTCACGGTCACGCCGTTATGGGCATAAGAGAGGATGCGCCGGTCGGGCCGGGTCGAGAGCGTGAAGACCGGATGTTCCATCGTGCCGAGATCGTCTTTCGGCAGGGCGTCGAGAATGTCGCAGACGAAGAAATCGCCGCCATGGCGGTCTGGCAATTGGGCAAGGGGCTGGACGGCGGCAGCCCGCGCCCCCTCCGGCCGTCCCGATCCCAGCGGTCTGCGCACCCTGCCCTGCCCCTTCGCGCCCCGGTTCCGTTGCCCCCGATCCGCGGGCGGAACTTCGTGGTTTCATTGACGCCGCAGATTAGACCCCCGCCCCGGACCTGTCGAGTTCCCGCCCCCTTGCGAACGGGTTTTCGGAATCGCCCGTTCGGGGGAGGAGAGTCGCATGATCGTGGCTTCGGATTCACAGATGCTACCGAAGCGGGATTTTTCCAGCATGAATTCAATATCTTGCCGAAACTGGCGGGGCACGTAACTATAAAACTAACCCATATTTAACAGACCGGGCGATAGCGCACCTTGCCCGCATCGCCAGGCCTTCGCGACCAGTTCCTGACGCAACCCTTTGAATTGCTTAGAATAAGGAAAAGAAATCCGGGCAACGTGCTGCAAATTCTTTCATGTGCTGCGATTTGTGATACTCTGACAAAAACACATCACATGAAATGCCATGCGCCCCGAATCAGGCCCGGATCTCCCGCCCTATTTCAACATATCGCCCGATGAGGCGCTGGCCGATCTGGACGGGCCGGTCGGCACCGGGGGGCTTTCCGCCATCGCCGCCGCCTGCGGGCGCGGGCGTGACGATCTGGCCTCGCGGGGCTTGGGCGAGGAGGGGCGCAAGGTGCTGCGTCTCTTCTCGACCTGGGAGATCACCCGCTATCTGATCCCGGTCGCCCAGGCCCATTTCCGCCGCGTGCTGAAGCAGAACCCCGCGCTGCCGCAGGGCCGGTCGGAAACCGAGGCCGGGGCGAAATGGTTCACTTTCGACGAGGTGCTCCGGCTTCGGGCGCATTTCGCCGCCGAGGGGGCGCGCAACAAGGAATACATGCCCTACCGCCCGGCGGGCCTGCCGGCCAAGATCGTGGCGGTGGCGAATTTCAAGGGCGGCGTCGGCAAGACCTCGACCTGCGCCCATCTGGCCATGTCGGCGGCGCTGGACGGCTACAGGGTCCTGGTGATCGACCTCGACAGCCAGGGTTCGATGACTTCGATCTTCGGCGGCAAGGTCGCCGATGAATGGCAGACCGTCTTCCCGCTGCTGGCCCGCCATTACGCCAGCCATCTCCAGGCCGAGAACCGCGCCCGGGTTGATCGCGGCGAGGCCCCGGTGGCGCTGGACCCGGCCCTGGCCGATGCCCAGAAGATCCGGGCGCAGGATGTGATCCAGAAAACCCATTGGCCGAATATCGACCTGATCGGCAGCCAGCTGAACCTCTACTGGGCCGAGTTCCAGATCCCGGTCTGGCGGATGCAGGCGCGCGGCTGGAAGCTTTGGGATGCGCTTGGCGACCGGCTGGCCCAGGACGGGGTGCTTGACGCTTATGACCTGATCTTCCTCGATACGCCCCCGGCGCTGGGATATCTGACGATCAACGGGCTCACGGCGGCGGATATCCTCTTGGTGCCCCTGGGCGCGACCTTCCTTGAGTTCGACTCGACCGGGCGCTTCTTCGACATGCTGCAATCGACCTTCGCCTCGATCGAGGAGGCCGAGAATATCGCCGCCCGCGCCCTGGGCCGGCCCGAACTGGCCTTTGAATGGGATGCGGTGCGCTGCCTGGTCACCCGCTATGACGGCAGCCAGCAGGCGGAACTGGCCGGGCTGATGCAGGCCTATCTGGGCCGCACCCTGGCGCCGCAGCGCCAGGAATTCACCGCGCTGATCGGCCAGGCGGGCGAGCAGGTGAACGGCATCTACGAGGCCGATTACCGCGATTTCAACCGCGACACCTATGCCCGCGGCCGCGAGACCTTTGACGAGACCTGGGCGGGGTTCAAGCGGCTTCTCTACGGCATCTGGCGGCGCGAGGCGCGGGGCGAAGGATGACCGGCCCCGCCGCCCCGATGTTTCGCACGCGAAACGCCCCCTGCCCTTGCGAAAGGACGCCCCCATGGCCAAGCGCAGACGGCTGACCCCGGCCCAGGCCGATTATCTTCCGCCCGAAGGAGAGGGCGATCCGCGGCCCGGCCTGCGTCCGGGCTTTCAGGCCCCGCCCATCGCCCAGATCGCCGCCGAGGCCAGCGCGACATCGGCGCTTGAGGAGATGGCGGGCGCGCTTGAGGCGGCCCGGGCCGAGGGGCGGCTGGCCAGCCGCCTGCCGCTCGACGCGGTCGATGCCGCCTATCTGATGCGCGACCGGCTGGGGGGCGAGGATGACGAGATGCAGGCCCTGGTCGAAAGCATCCGCGCCCATGGCCAGCGCAGCGCCATCGAAGTGGTGGAACTGGCCCCCGGACGCTACGGGCTGATCTCGGGCTGGCGGCGGCTGGCGGCGCTGACCCGGCTGCATCAGGAGACCGGCGAGGCCAGATTCGGCTCTGTGCTGGCGGTTTTGCGGCGGCCCGAGGCTTCGGGCGATGCCTATGTCGCCATGGTCGAGGAAAACGAGATTCGGGCGGCGCTGTCCTATTACGAACGCGCCCGCATCGTCGGCCGCTCGGTCGAGGCCGGGGTCTTCGCTTCGGAAAAACAGGCTCTGCAACGGCTTTTCGCCACGGCAAGCCGGGCGAAACGGTCGAAGATCGGCTCTTTCCTGGTGCTCTATCGCGAGCTGGGCGAGGTGCTGCGCTTTCCGGCCGCTATTCCCGAACGGCTGGGGCTGCGGCTGGCCCAGGCGCTGGAGGATCGGGCGGTGGCGCAGCGCATCGCCGCTTCGCTGGCGCGCGATCCGGCAGACACGGCCGTGGCCGAGGCCGAGCGGCTGACGGCGCTCATGGCCCCGCCCCGTGCAGCGGCGGCCGCCGAGAGGCGCGAAGTGGCCCCGGGCCTCTACTGGCAGGATCAGGGCCAGGGAAAGGTGATCCTGTCCGGCGCGGCGCTGACCGGCGATCTGCGTGCCGCACTGGAAGACTGGCTGCGCCAGCGCTGAGACCCGGAAATGTTTCGCGCGCGAAACATTTTCAGAGCCGGTTCAGATCCGGGCCTCGAGAAAGCGCAAGCCCCCGGCATCAATCCAGGCCGCCGAAAGCCGCCCGCTGCGCCAGGCCCCGGTATCCACCGAGATGCGCCCGTCGCGGATCCGGGGTTCGGGCAGGACGACATGGCCATGCGCCACCCAGATCCCGTCGCGGCGGCTGTGGCGGGTGAAATCCGGATGACCCCAGAGCAGGGCACGCTCTGTCTGCTCGGCGATGGCGCGGGCGGGATCGGCCCCGGCATGGGTGACGGCCAGCTCGTCTTCCTGCCAATATAGCGGCAGGCCTGACAGCCAGGCCAGGCGCGCGGGGGGCAGGGCCTCGCGGAGCGCCCCGGCCAGCGCCTGGAAGCGGTCGGCGGCGCTGCGGCCCGGAACCCTTTGCCCCAGGCCGAAAGAGGACAGGGTCTCGCTGCCGCCGGCATTCAGCCAGCGCGGCCCCTGCCCCACCGGATCGGCGAGGAAATCGAGGAACATGCGTTCGTGATTGCCGCGAAGGCAGATGACGCGCTCGGGGACGCGGCTGCACAGGCCATGCAGGTGCCGCAACACACCGGCGCTGTCGGGGCCGCGGTCGATCATGTCGCCGACAAAGATCAGGCGCACCGCCTCGGCATCGGGCTGCCCGGCGACCAGCGCCAGCATCGCCTCAAGCAGGTCAAGCCGCCCGTGCAGATCGCCGATGATGCAAAGCGGGGTCTCGGGACGCAGCCGGTCGGGATCGAAATCCGCGCTCGGGGCGGCTGATGCGCGGCGGGCGGCGAGGGCGGAGAAGAGCTTGCCGAACATCGGGCCCCCTCGCGTCACGACGGCCCGGTGCGGGACGGGGCGGCGCGACACAGAGCCGGAGGCCCGCGCCGGATGGTCACGAAGGCAGGCCTTGCGGCGCGGCGCCAAGCGTCAGTGACACAAGCACCGCGCCGCTGCCGCCCAGCGAATAGGCCAGGAACATGGCCAGACCGGAAAAATCCGCCGATGCGCCATGCAAGGCGGCGGTCAGGCCGCATATCACTCCGAAAGCCAGATGCCCCAACATCTTCCCCGCCCCTCTTGCCCCATCCGGTATCCCGGCCGGTCTTCCGGGCCAAGGCTTCCGGTTTTTCGTTAACATCGCCTTTCCCAGGCGTTCTTGCACAGTCTAGCAGCTTCCATGCGCCTTGGGGACAAATTCTCTGCGCCGGACCGGGCCTGTCCTGCCGCTTGCCGGGCGGGCGGGCGGAAAGGGCTTGGCACATCAGGCGGGTTTCGCTAGGAGCGAAGTCAGTACCGACCGCCTTTGCACAAGACCGATGGGACATGGCGACATGCCTTCACCGCAGCCGCGCCGCATTCTCATTGTGGTCGAAAATCTTCCGGTTCCCCTTGATCGCCGGGTCTGGCTTGAAGCGACGGCCCTGACCGATGCCGGATATCGCGTTTCGGTCCTCTGCCCGACCGGGCGGGGCTGGGACAAGCCCTTCGAGGTGATCGACGACATCCATATCTATCGCTACCCCGCGCCCAGCGAGGCGCATTCCGGGGCGGTGGCCTATGCGAAGGAATATCTCCTGTCGCTCTGGCACTGGTTCCGCCTGGCGCCCCGCATCCGGCGCGAACGCGGTTTCGATGTCATCCAGGGCTGCAACCCGCCCGACCTGATCTTTCTTCTGGCGCTGTGGTACCGGCTGCGCGGCGTGCGCTATGTCTTCGACCATCACGATGTCTGCCCCGAGCTGTTCGAGGCCAAGTTCAATAAGCGCGGGATTCTGTACCGGATCATGCTGATCTGGGAGCGGATGACCTTCGCCACGGCCTCGGTCTCGATCGCCACCAATGAAAGCTTCAAGGCCATCGCCGTGCGGCGCGGCAAGATGGCGCCCGAGGATGTCTTCGTCGTGCGCTCGGCCCCGCGGGTGAACACCTTCCTGCCCGGGCCGGGCGAGGCCGCCTATCGCAAGGGGGCGAAGACCGTTCTCGGCTATGTCGGCGTGATCGGCCAGCAGGAGGGCATGGATCTTCTGGTCCTCGCGGTCGAGCATCTGGTGCGCCGGATGGGCCATGACGATCTGCATGTGCTGGTCGTGGGCTTCGGGCCGCATCTGGGCGAGGTGAAGCGCGATGTCGCGGCGCGCGGGCTTGAAGCGCATTTCACCTTCACCGGCGCGCTCTATGGCCCCGAGCTGCTGGCGGCGCTGAACACGATCGACATCGGCGTCGCGCCCGATCCGAAGAACGCGATGAACGACATTTCGACCATGAACAAGGTCATGGAATACATGACCCTGGAAAAGCCCCTGGTGCAGTTCGACCTGACCGAGGGCCGGGCTTCGGCGGGCGAGGCCGCGCTTTACGCCCGGGCCAATGACCCGGCGGATTTCGCGGCGAAAATAGCCGAGCTGATCGCGGATCCGGCCCAGGGGCGGGCGATGGGCAAGCTGGGCCGCCGCCGGGTGCTGGAGCGGCTGAGCTGGGACCATTCGATCCCGGCGCTTCTGGCCGCCTATGACCGCATCTTCGCCCGGATGGGGCGCAGGTAAAGCGTCAGGCCC
>JAYRZG010000018.1:0-48292 GCA_041916535.1 Fuscovulum sp.
TGTGACAGATGCCCGTCGCCTTGATCTCGACCAGAACCTCGCCAGCCTTCGGGCCCTCAAGGTTCACTTCCATGATCTCAAGCGGTTTTCCGGCGGCAACGGCAACGGCGGCACGGGTGCGCATGGGGGGTTCCTTCCATCTGTCGTTTCGCCGCAAGCTGTGCCAAAGATCGCGCAAACGCAACGCAGGAAACGACGCCTCATGCTGCAAAACCCGCGCCTGCCCCGTCCGCTGTGGATGCTTCTCTGCCTGGTCGCTGCGGCCTGCGCGGCCCCGCCCGAGCCCGAACCGGTGCAGACGCCCGCGCCGGTCTTTGACCCCTCGGTCGATGTGACGCCGGGCTTCAACGACCGCGAGCCGGACACCTGCAAGGCGTCCGGGTTGCAGGGCTATGTCGGCCAGCCGGTCAGCGTCGTGCAGAGCCTTGCTTTGCCTGGACCGGTGCGGGTGATCGCGCCCGGAGAGATGTACGACCAGGAGGAGTATCATTCCAATCGGGTCGATGTCCGCACCGATGGGGCGGGGACCATCACCTCGATCAGTTGCGGCTAGGCACAATCGGCGGTTTTCCGCAGCGGTCCGGATGTCCTGACTGCATCCTTCCGGCCTTTCATGCGTTGGTCCGGCCAGAAGGGACGCGCGACCGGCCCGCGAGGCCGGTCAGGACAGCGAAGGATGATGCCATGAAACAGAGAATCTTGCTTGCGACCGGCCTGGCGCTGG
Organism: Fuscovulum sp.; assembly: GCA_041916535.1. GTDB lineage: Bacteria > Pseudomonadota > Alphaproteobacteria > Rhodobacterales > Rhodobacteraceae > Pseudogemmobacter. The sequence goes on from JAYRZG010000018.1 coordinate 725, forward strand.
GGCTTTCGGCCTGTGTCGAAACCCCTCCGCCCATGCCGGAGCCCAATCCGAACGCCTGCGGCGCGGCCGAGCTGCAATTCCTGGTCGGCCAGAACCGCTCGGTTCTGGCGATGATGACCCTGCCCGCCCCGGTGCGGGTGATCGAGCCGGGCATGGCGGTGACGATGGACTATGTCGAGTCGCGGCTGAACATCGATCTTGACGCCAAGGGCCGGATCAGCCGGGTCTATTGCGGCTGATCCTGGTGCAATGAAAAACCCCCGGCCTTGCGGGCCGGGGGGCATCTGCAGCAAGCGTTGTCCTGACGCGGCCGGGCCGGATCAGTTCATCACGCGATATTCGGTGTGGCAGTCCTTGCAGGCCCCGCCCAGCGCGCCCATCGCGGTCTTGATCGTGTCGACCGAGGAGACATCCGCCGCATCCGCCGCGGCTTTCAGCGCTTCGGCATCCTTCAGGAAATCGTCCCAATTGGCCCAGATTTCGGGCTTGGCCTCGCTGGTGGGATCGGCTTCGCCCTGCGTGGCAAAGGAAGTAGGAATTTCGGCGACGGCAGCCACGAGCTTTGCCTTGGCCTCTTCGGCGGCCACGGCGTCATAGGCGGCCTTGCCGCCCGCCATATCGCCCAGAACCTTCATGCTGCCGCCAATGGCCTTCATTGTGGTTTCGCGCAAAACGGCATTGGGTTCGGTCGCATCGCCTTCGGCAAAGGCGACGCCGGCGGCGAGAAGGGCGCCGACAAGGGCGGTGCGGGCGGCAATGCTGGCAAATCTCATCTGGAAGGCTCCATGGCTGAAAGATCCGGTGGTTGGCCGCGCAACGCTGGCATGAACTCCGAAGCCTGTCCTTTCACAGTCCTGTGTAGGCCCTGCAACATCGGCGGAAATCAGGTCGCCCGCCGCCTGCTTGCGCCTTACTCGGCAGGCCAGCCGTCGATTTCGGCCAGCGCTTCCTCGGCCGTCTCGACCATGCGGAACAGCGAAAGGTCGCTGTCCGAGATCACGCCTGCCTCGGCCAGCATCGGCCAGTCCACCACACGGGTCCACCAGTCGCGCCCGAACAGCAGGAAGGGCACGCGCTTCATCCGCCCGGTCTGGATCAGGGTCAGCGCCTCGAACATCTCGTCCATCGTGCCGAAACCGCCGGGAAAGACGCAGACCGCCGCCGCGCGCATCAGGAAATGCATCTTGCGGATCGCGAAATAGTGGAAGTTGAACGACAGCGCGGGCGTCACATAGGGGTTCGGGGCCTGTTCATGCGGCAAGACGATGTTGAGGCCGATCGAGGCGCCACCGGCCTCGGCTGCGCCGCGATTGCCCGCCTCCATCACGCCCGGTCCGCCGCCGGTGCAGATCACCCATTTCGTGCCATAGCTTTCCAGGCTGCGCTCTGTCATCGCGGCGGCAAAGCGGCGGGCTTCGTCATAGTAATGCGACAGCGCCGCCAGGGCCGGGGTGCGGGCGGCATCGCGATGTTCCGGCGCGGGAATCCGCGCGCCGCCGAACATGACGACGGTCGATTCGATGCCCTTTTCATCCATGAGCATCTGCGGCTTGAGCAGTTCCAGTTGCAGCCGCACCGGGCGCAACTCCTCGCGCGTCATGAAATCGCGGTCGGCGAAGGCCAGGCGGTAGGCCGGAGACAGGGTCTGCGGCGTGTCGGGAATGCGCTTGGCGGCTTCGATGTCCTGCGTCGAATCGCGGAAGGGATGGCTGCGGGGTTCGTCTTTCATCTCGGCTCCGGTCCCGGAAAGGATAAACACAGGCTTATCCGCTTAAGCGGCTGAAAGCCAGTTTCGCCCGGGCCGCGTGTTTTGCAGCGGCAGGCCGCGGGGCTGCCCGGTGCCCATCCTACGCCCCAAGAAAGCGCTGATCGTGCTGTAGATGACGACGCAGCAGGCGCGGCGGGCAAGCTGAAAGATTGCGGCGCGGCGCCTGGCAGGCTAACAGGCTGGGCATGTCCGGGAAGGAGAACCCCATGTCGAACGCCGCGCTTGAAACCGCCATTGAAGCCGCCTGGGAAGGCCGCGACGCCATCACCCCCGCCACCAAGGGCGAGACGCGCGATGCGGTTGAGGCAACGCTTGCGGCTTTGGGCGCGGGCACGCTGCGCGTGGCCGAGAAACGCGGCGCCGACTGGCATGTGAACCAATGGGCGAAGAAGGCGGTGCTTCTGGGCTTTCGCCTTCAGGACATGGGCCTGCAATCGGGCGGGCCGCAGGGCGGCAGCTGGTGGGATAAGGTCGACAGCAAGTTCCTGGGCTGGGGCGAAGCCGAGTTCAAGGCGGCGGGTTTCCGCGCCGTGCCGAACTGCATCGTGCGCAAATCGGCCCATATCGCCAAGGGCGTGGTGCTGATGCCCAGCTTCGTCAATCTGGGCGCCTATGTCGATGAAGGCACCATGGTCGACACCTGGGCGACCGTCGGCTCCTGCGCGCAGATCGGCAAGAACGTGCACCTGTCGGGCGGCGTCGGCATTGGCGGCGTGCTGGAGCCGATGCAGGCCGGACCGACCATCATCGAAGACAATTGCTTTATCGGCGCGCGGTCGGAAGTGGTCGAGGGCTGCATTGTCCGCGAAGGATCGGTCCTGGGCATGGGCGTGTTCATCGGAAAGTCGACCAAGATCGTCGACCGCGAGACCGGCGCCGTGATGTATGGCGAAGTGCCTGCGGGTTCGGTCGTCGTGGCGGGGTCGATGCCGTCGAAGGGCGGGATCAACCTTTACTGCGCGGTGATCGTGAAAAAGGCCGATGCGCAGACCCGGTCGAAAACCTCGATCAACGAGCTGCTGCGCGACTGAGCCACGGGGCCCTGCCCCCTGACGCAACCGCAGGTCGCATTACGGGGGCTGGCAGAACCAATTGTCGCCATCTGTTGCCCGCCAGCGTTGTAGGCACGATTGACGCCCGATGTTAATGCGCACAGTCTGAATGATGGAGACTTGGCATCGGGCGCTCGCCCGGTGTCTTCCCCGAAGGGTCCGCGACCACCGTGGCGCTGGCCCGGCGGGAAACAGGCCGGATGGCGCGGGCAGGGTGTTGGGACAAGAGCGGATCAGCATTGAGGTCGGCCCGATTGTCGGCCCGGGCCTGAATAGCACCTCCCGAGGAAGGGCCGGGCTTCTGGCCGCGCTGGCCGGGGGCGTCCGGGCAGACGCAGCTGTCTACAGGCCGTTGAGCAGGGCGGTGCGTGCCGTCCGGCGCGCCCGCATCGCGGGGAAAGGCGCCGATCTGGCGGCCCTTCTGGCCTCGCCCAGCCTTCTGCATCATGCCCTGGCCGAAGAGAAGGGCGACCCGCTTTTCTGCCTGTCGCACCGCTATTATCTGGCCAAGGGCCTGACGCCGCGCGAACGCCTTCTGGCCGCGCGCCACCATTATCAGCAGGAAGACCGGCTGTATCGCGGCGCCTATACCGAACAGGTCTATCAGGCTGGCGGTCTGGTCTTGTGGAGCGCGGACAGCCCCCTGCATCATTACGACATCGTTTTGCAGCCTGGGCGCGACGTTGCCTATGAGGGTGGATTGAGCCTGGCCCTGCAGATGGATGGCGGCTGCCTTTGCGTGCTGTCCTTTTCGGAAATCCCGACGCGGATCTTCCACACCGGCGCGGATCTGCCCGAAACCATCCACCTGGTCAGCCGCCGCCATCTGACCAAGGATCGCGACCATCAGGCCGATTACAACAAGGCCTTCCACCGCTCGGCCCCGGCGCATATGGTCTTTGCCGCGCTGGAAGGCCTGATCCTGGCGCAGGGGCGCAGACATGTGCTGGGCATCGCGCCCGAACGGCACCCGTCGGACCGCGAGGAGCTGAACCCCAGATTCCGCGAAAGCTATGCCGAGTTCTGGGCCTCGCTTGGCGGGCGGTCGCTTGGCGCGGCCGGATATCTTATCGATCTGCCGATGCGGCTTAGCCCCCTGCACGATCTTGACGCCGCGAAACGCAAGCGCGCCCTACAACGCCGCGCGCATCTGGACGCCGTGCGCCAGACCGCCCGCGCCAGGATTGCCGCGCTGCTTCTACCGCAAAGGGCTTGACGGATCGCCTGCGCCGCCGCAGGGATCACGGCAGCATGCGGAGGCCCCGATGGACGAGAAGCCCGAACCCAAACCCAAACGGCCCCAGCAGGTTTACACGCTGGTGGTCGAGGTCGGGCGCAAGACCGGCGATGGTCTGCCCGACAAGGCGACCGGGGCGGCGCTGATCTGCTATGCCAGCGGCGTCGACGAGGCCGAGGCCGTGCGCGAGACAGTGGCGATCCTGAAAGACGCCGATCTTGCGCCGCTTGAGGTGCAGGGGCTTGGCACGCTGGAGGAACGCCGCAAGTCCGGCGAAGAGATCGGGGCCGAAGAAGAGGGCCTGATGGACCGCGCGCTTGCAGAGAATTCGGTCGTCGTGGCGCAGATGACGCCCTTCTACGACTGAGGAACCCGGATCGTCCGCCCGCGTTGCCGCAGAGGTCTTGCGGCAGGGGCGCATCTTGGAAACTGTCATCCCTTTCGATTGGCTCCGGATCTTCTGGGGCGATGCGCCGCCGCTTTTTCTGGCCGAGATCACCTTTCGCGTTCTGGTGATCTGGCTTTGGACGGTGCTGCTGCTGCGCTGGATAGGCGGGCGCAGCATTTCGCAGTTTTCCCTTGTCGAGTTCCTGCTGGTCATCGCGCTTGGATCGGCGGTAGGGGATGCGCTGTTCTACCCGGACGTGCCGCTGATCCATGCGATGCTGGTGATCCTGCTGCTCGTCCTGCTGGATAAGGCGGTCGATCTGGCAATCCGGCGCTGGCAGGGGGCCAAGCGGGTGATCGACGGAACCCCGCTTGAGGTGATCCGCGACGGGCGCATCCTGTGTAACGGGATGACGGCGCGCGGGATGGGTGCGCCGGAACTGATGGAGATCCTGCGCCTGAAAGGGATCGAGAACCTTGCCGAACTGCGCGCGGCCTATCTGGAACCTTCAGGCATGGTGTCGATCTTCCGGGCGGAAACCCCCGGCCCCGGCCTGCGCATTTGCCCGCCGATCGAGGTCACAACGCCCGAACCGCCCCGTCCCGGTGGCCCCGCTTGCTGCCGCTGCTGCGGCCATGTCGCCGCCGACAGCACGGCATCCTGCGCGGAATGTGGCGGCAAGATCTGGGTTCGGCCGGAGCTGCCCGTCGCTCAGGCGGCATCCGAGGGACGCAACCGGCGCAACAGCGACATGAGGTGCGCGGCCTCGTAATCGCGGATGGCGCACAGGGGCATCAGGGGCGCTGTGGCGGCCGGGCCGTGATGGCCGGACATCAGAATGCAACCCCCCGCATCGATCAGATGCAGCGCCCCGCCAAAATCCAGCGAGATCCCCTTGGTCACGGCGCGGCGATTGTCCTGCACGGCGCTGCGGCCATCGGCCAGCGCGCCCGCTGCGACCAGAACCTCTTCCTCGCCGAAAAGATACTCAGCCTCGGGTCCGCCCAGTGCCATCATCTGATCGGCAGAGACCAGGATGTCGCGATCCCGGGCATGGTAGGGCGCCCGCAGGACGATTGCGGCGTGACTTCCCCGGCTCGGCATGGCCAGGTCCCGCACCTCGTGCAGCCGCATCGGACCTGCATCCCGGGTCATCACCCAATCCCCGGCGCGCAGGGCCGAGGCCGGAACCAGACCTGTCGGCGTCGGCACCGGCGTAGCCCGCCCGATCCAGGGCGCGCGGGCGGGGGGGGCGTCGCCGTCAAGCAGCCCGAACCACAGGACCGCGCCATCGCGCCGCGCCACGCCGCGCCCCGCCGCCATCAGCGCGACCGCCGCAAGCGGCGGCGCTGCCGGGGCAAGACCCATGGTGGACGCGATCTCGGTGCCATCGCCGCCATCCAGCCGCAGATGCCAGGTGCCGGCAGGAAGATCCCAGCGAAAGGTCAGGCGGGCCACCCGCACGCCATCGGCCGACAGGCTGCCGGGCAGCAGATAGCGGCGGAGTTGCGCCCCCTCGCGCCACAGAAGCGCAAGGCCGGTCTGCCGATGATGAAAGACCGACAGCGCCCGCTTGGCACCGGACGGATCGCGCCAGTCCAGAAGCACGCCCTGTGGCAGCGGCCAGGCAAATTCGGCCACCAGGGCGGCACGCGGCAGCGGGGACGCCTCGCGCAGCGGCGGCTGGTCGCAGTCTGACAGGATCAGCCAGCCCGCGGTCATGCCGCCACCGACGCGGCACCGATCAGCGCCCGGGCCTCATAGCTTTTTAGGCTGTGGCGGGCGGGCGGGCCATAGCCCGCGCCCGTCCGGGGGCAAAGCTCGGGGAAAAGCCCGGTCAGTTCGTCCAGGGTCTCTTGCGGGAAATCGCCCAGGACCTGCGGGCCGGGCCTGAAGCTTTCGCTGGCCAGCCCCTCGGCCACCAGAATCTGATGCCGGTCGAACAGCAGGTGGACATAATCCACCTCCCCCCCCGGCACGCGCCGAACCGAGTGATCATTCACGAGGTCCTGCGCCGCGACCAGCACTTCGGACGAGCCGAACATCAATTCGGCCAGGCTGTCACGCATCAGGATGCGATGCTGGGGGGAGACCAGAATCTCTCGGTGATCACCGAAGGCGCCGGCCTTGATGCAAACCGGGGCCAGCGGCCCGGCGGCGGGCACGGTGCGGCTGCCGATCCAGCGCAGCGGCTGCGGTCCGTCGTCCAGCGTGTCTACCAGATCGCCGGGGCGCAGCGCCTCGACCGGCACTTCGCCCAGCGGTGTGCGGATCAGGGTTCCGGCCACGAAACAGGGCACAGAGTTGATGGTGACCAGGCCGGTATCGGTATGTCCAAGCCCATCCGAGACCGTATAGGTGAAATGCAGGTTCTCGGCCTGGCCATCGCCGAAGATGGTGATCGTGCCATCGGCATTCAGGCGCAGCGCCTGCCCCGAAGGCAGGGTGACGGTCTGGCCCGCCGTCACCGGGATGCCGTTCAACTCGGTAATGACCAGCGTCGCGCCCGGGAGATGCACGTCATTGGCCAGAACATCCACCGTCTTGGAACCAGTGGGGACCAGCGTCTGGCTGTCATCCAGCGCGACCAGCACGGTCTGCACGCTGTCGGCGGCGATCAGCACGTTGGAATCGTATTGCGCATCGCCTGCATCGGCGATGCCGATCCGGATCGTGTTCGCGACGCCCGGCTTGACCGGGATGGTCAGCTTCAGCGTCAGGGTGAAGCCGTCCATCTCGGTGTTGTAGCGGTCATTCGTGTTCGAGATGAACAGGTTCGGCTCTTTCACCGGGTTGATGTTGTTGATCGCGGTGGTGCCGTCGCCGATGGTGATCGGAACATATTGCCCGTTCACCCAGACGCCCAGAAAGTCATTGAAATCCGAACTGACATATTCGGGATATTCTTCCGAGGCGAAGGTGAAGTTCATCGTCATCACGTTGCCGTCGGGGACGAAGTTCACATCCAGCCAGACCGCGTCATAAGTGCGCGTGCCGGCCACCGCGTTGAACTGGGCGTTGTTGTTCGCGCCCGATGTGTCGGTCGAGGTGTTGGTGTAGCGGTTGGGATCGCCTGAGGATTGGGTGAAATCGCGGACATTGCCCGTCGACAGGATCACGCCGCTGTTGGCGGGCGTGGCCTCGGGGGAAAGCTGGCCGTTCGAATAGATGGCTGATGAGTTTGATGGGCCCGAATAGCTCGCGCCGGTGACGGTGACGCCGCTGCCGAAGATGGTATTGGCCATCTGCAACGCCGAGGCGCTGGTATTGTAGGTTATTTCGGCGCCTGTCGCCATCGTCCCGCCCTGTCCTGCCCGTGCATTGCCGGTCCCGGGACGTGGGTTCAAACGCCGATCGCGCGCCCGGTCTGCCGGGTCGTCGCGGTCTTTCCTGCTCGGGTCGGGCGCGTTGGCCCGGCGTCTGCCCTGCCTCGGGGCTTGTTATTGCGGTGAATCTAGGACGGATGACGCGGTCTGTCACCTGCGCGGGCTGCCGGTGCGGGGCGGCGGTTGCGCCATGGCCACAGTTTGCGGTCGCCCGGCGGGCGGGTTAGGAATGGCTCAAAGCCCCGGAGATGCCTGATGACCGCACCCCTCGATCCCGTTGCCCTGACCGCCGCGCTGATCCGCTGCCCCTCGGTCACGCCCGAAGAAGGCGGCGCCTTGCAGCTTCTGGAGCGGGAATTGGCCGCGGCGGGCTTTGCCTGCACCCGGGTCGACCGGGGCGGCATTGCCAATCTTTACGCCCGCTGGGGCGCGCGCGGCGCCAATCGCAGCTTCGGCTTCAACGGCCATACCGATGTGGTGCCGGTGGGCGATGCCGCCGCCTGGACGCAGGACCCGTTCGGGGCGGCGGTGGTCGATGGCTGGATGTACGGGCGCGGCGCCACCGACATGAAATCGGGCGTGGCGGCCTTTGTCGCCGCGGCGGTGGATTTCGTGCGCGACACCCCGCCCGATGGCGCGGTGGTGTTGGCGATCACCGGCGATGAGGAAGACGTGGCCGAGGATGGCACGGTCGCGCTCTTGGACTGGATGGCACGGAATGGCGAGCGGATGACGCATTGCCTGGTGGGTGAACCCACCTGCCCCGAACGCATGGGCGAGATGATGAAGATCGGCCGTCGCGGCAGCCTGACTGCGCGCTTCACCGCGACCGGCGTTCAGGGCCATTCGGCCTATCCCCATCGGGCGAAGAACCCGATGTCGGCGCTGGTCAAGCTGATGGCGCGGCTTGAGGAAAAGCCGCTGGACGAAGGCACCGGCCATTTCGACGCCTCGACCCTGGCGATCACCACGATCGACTGCGGCAATCCGGCGACCAATGTGATCCCGGCCAAGGGCAAGGCCACGGTGAACATCCGCTTCAACGATGCCCATTCCGGCGCTTCGCTAACCGACTGGATGCAAGGCCATATCAACGCCGTTCAGCAGGAAACCGGGGTGCGGATCGAGATGGAGGTGTCGATTTCCGGCGAGAGCTTCCTGACCCCGCCGGGCGATTTCTCGGCCATGGTGCGGGCGGCGGTTCAAGCGGAAACCGGCGTCGCGCCGGACTATTCCACCAGCGGCGGCACGTCGGATGCCCGCTTCGTCAAGGACCATTGTCCGGTGGTGGAATTCGGCCTTGTCGGCAAGACCATGCATCAGGTCGATGAACGGGTCGAAGTGGCGCAGATCCACCAGTTGAAGGCGATCTACAGCCGCATCCTGCGGGAGTATTTCGCGTGATCGCCATCGCCCCCACAAGCGACATCGCCACTTGCCGCCTGTTGCGCCGCAAGGTCTTCATCGAGGAACAGGGCGTCTCCGAGGCGGATGAGGTCGATGATCAGGACGGGGTGGCGATCCATCTTCTGGCGACCGATGGTGCGACGCCTGTCGGCTCGGCCCGGCTGCTGCGTCTGGGCGAGACGGGCAAGATCGGCCGGGTCTGCGTGCTGGCCTCGCATCGCGGCCAGGGCATCGGCGCCGCGCTGATCCGCGCCGCCGTGGCCGAGTTCCGCAATCTGGCCGGGGTGACGAAGGTCAAGCTTGGTGCCCAGACCCATGCCATCGGCTTTTACGAAGGGCTGGGCTTCACCGCATTTGGCCCTGATTATGACGACGCGGGCATCGCGCATCGCGACATGGCGCTGGACCTCTAGACCTTCATCTTGGCAAAAAATACTCCGGGGTCCGGGGCGGAGCCCCGGGTCATCCGCCAAGAATCCGCCATTTCCGATCCGGGCGCGTCATGCTAGGGCTGGACCATGGTGCCGCTTCCCTCAAAAGACCAGATCCGCCAGTGGCTGACCGAAAATCCCGGCCTCAGCTCGAAACGTGACATCGCCAAGGCCTTTGGCCTGAAAGGCGACCAGCGCGCCGATCTGCGGCGGCTGTTGCGCGAGCTGGAGGAGGAAGGCACGGTCACCAAAGCCGCGCGCCGCTTCCGGCCAAAGGGCGAGCTGCCGCCCGTGGCGCTTTTGCGCGTGCTGAGGCCCGACGATGCGGGCGACCTGTTTGCCGAACCGATGGAAGAGGGCGTCGAGAAAGACGCCGGGCGCATCCTGATCATTCCGAAAAAGGGCGACCCGACCCTGGCCGAGGGCGACCGTATCCTGGGCCGCCTGGCGAAGGTCGATCTTGACGATTACACTTGGGAGGCGCGGCTGATCCGCAAGATCGGCTCGAACCCGCTCAAGGTCTTGGGCATCTTCCGCAAGGGTTCGGAAGGCGGGCGGATCGTGCCGATCGACAAGGGTGTCGACAAGGATTGGCGCGTCCGGGCCGAGGATGACATGGGCGCGCGCGAGGGCGAGCTGGTCGAGGCGGAATCGGTCGGCAAGCCGCGTCTTGGCCTGCCGCAGGCCCGCATCACCGCGCGGCTGGGCGACCCGGCGGGGCCAAGGGCCGTATCGCTGATCGCCATCCACCAGCACGGCATTCCCGACCGTTTCCCCGATGCAGCCATGGCCGAGGCCGAAACGCCCCGCCCGGTCACGCTGGACAACCGCACCGACCTGCGCGACCTGCCGCTTGTCACCATCGACCCCGCCGATGCCCGCGACCGCGACGACGCGGTTCTGGCCCAGCCTGACACGGAACCGGGCAATGCCGGCGGCTTCATCCTATGGGTCGCCATTGCCGATGTCGCCCATTACGTCCGCCCCGGCGGGGCGCTGGACCGCGAGGCGCGGCGGCGCGGCAATTCCACCTATTTCCCCGACCGGGTGGTGCCGATGCTGCCCGATGTGCTGTCGGGCGATCTGTGCAGCCTGCATGAACATGTCGACCGGCCCTGCATGGCGGTGCGGATGCGGATCGACGCGCAGGGGACGAAGCTCTCGCACCGTTTCCATCGCGGGCTGATGCGGTCGCGCGCAAGCCTGGAATACGCGCAAGTTCAGGCGGCGCAGGATGGCGCCGCCGATGATAAGACCGCGCCGCTGCTCGATCAGGTGATCAAGCCGCTTTATGCGGCCTATGCCGCGCTGCTGCGCGCCCGCGCCCTGCGGCAGCCGCTGGAACTGGACCTGCCCGAACGCCAGATCGTGCTGTCGGACGACGGCAAGGTCACTTCGGTCGCCTTCAAGCAACGGCTCGACGCGCACAAGCTGATCGAGGAATTCATGGTGCTGGCCAATGTGGCCGCCGCAGAGGAACTTCAGCGCCTGAAGCAGCCCCTGCTCTACCGTGTGCATGAAGAGCCCAGCGCCGAGAAGCTGGATGCGCTGCGCGAGGTGGCCGAGGCGTCCGGATTCACGCTGGCCAAGGGGCAGGTGCTGAAGACCGCGCATCTGAACCGGCTGCTGGCGCAGGCCGAAGGCTCGGATCAGGATGAACTGATCAACATCTCGACCCTGCGGTCAATGACCCAGGCCTATTATGGCCCTGACAATCTGGGCCATTTCGGCCTTGCCTTGCGCAATTATGCGCATTTCACCAGCCCGATCCGGCGCTATTCCGACCTGATCGTCCACCGCGCCCTGATCCGGGGCCACGGCTGGGGCGAGGACGGACTGTCCGCCTTTGACCTTGAGAACATGGCCGAGACGGGCAAGCTGATCTCGGACGCCGAACGCCGCAGCATGGCGGCGGAACGCGATACCGTCGACCGCTATCTTGCGGCCTATCTGTCGGACCGGGTGGGGGCGACCTTCACCGGGCGGGTATCTGGCGTGCAACGGTTCGGCCTGTTCGTGAAGCTGGATGAAACCGGCGCCGACGGGCTGATCCCGATCCGCGATGTCGGGCGCGAGTTCTTTCATTTCGATGCAGACAGCCAGACGATCATGGGGGCCGATACCGGCCTGACCATCGGCATCGGGGCAAAGGTGACGGTGCGGCTGGCCGAGGCGGTGCCGGTGACCGGCGGGCTGCGGCTGGAGCTTCTGGAAATCGACGCGCAGCCCCTGCCCGCCGGGCGCCATGCCCGGGGCAAGGGACGGCCGGTGTCACGCGGCGCTCCGAAACGGCGCGTCGTGCGGAGGCGCAGGTGAGGGCTTTGGCGCTGGCGGCGGCCCTGGCCCTGTCGGGGCCGGTCGCGGCGCAGACGCTGGATGACCCGGAGGGGACGATCTTGGGAACGGGGCGCGAAGACGGGTCCGAGGCGGGCTTTCGCGATTGGGTGACGGGCTTCCGCGCCAGGGCGCTGGAGGCGGGCGTTCCGGCGGCGACCTATGACTCTGCGATGCGCGGGGCGCATTACCTGCCCGATGTCGTGGCGCGCGACCGGCGGCAAAGCGAATTCACCAAGACGATCTGGGATTACCTGGATGTGGCCGTGTCGGAAGACCGCGTTGCCCTGGGCCGAAAGGCGCTTCAGCGCAACGCCGATCTCTTGGCGCGGATCGAGGCGCGCTATGGCGTCGAGAAAGAGGTCGTGGTCGCGATCTGGGGGCTGGAAAGCGCCTATGGCACCTATCGCGGCGATGTGCCCACCATCTCGGCGCTGGCGACGCTGGCCTATGACGGGCGGCGCGCGGTGTTTTTCGAAGGGCAGTTGGTGCAGGCGCTGACGATTCTTGACGAAGCCCATGTCGCGCCAGAGACCATGGTCGGAAGTTGGGCAGGGGCCATGGGCCATACCCAGTTCATGCCGTCAAGCTGGGCCGAATTCGCACAGGATTTCGATGGCGACGGGCGGCGCGACATCTGGGGCGACGATCCGGGCGACGCCTTGGCCTCGACCGCGCATTACCTGGCGAAATGGGGCTGGCAGCAGGGCCTGCCCTGGGGGCTTGAGGTCAAGTTGCCCACCGGCTTCGACTATGACCAGACCACCGAGCGGGTGAAAAAGCCGGTGGCCGACTGGCGCGCTCTGGGTGTCACGCCGATGGCGGGCGGCGATCTGCCCGAGGGGCCGGAGGCAAGCATCCTTCTGCCCGCAGGCCATACCGGCCCGGCCTTCCTGATCTTCCCGAATTTCCAGGCGATCGAGCATTACAACCTTGCCGATGCCTATGTCATCGCCGTCGGCCATCTGGCCGACCGGCTGAAGGGCGGACCCGCGATAGCGGCGGCCTGGCCGCGCCAATGGCGCGCCTTGACGCAGGAAGAACGCAAGGAGCTTCAGGCGCTGCTGACGGCGGCGGGCTTCGATTCCGGCGGGGTCGATGGCCGGATCGGGCCCAAGACCGTCGCTGCGGTCAAGGCCTGGCAAAAGGCGCAGGGCCTGGTGCCGGACGGCTATCCCAGCCCGGACCTGCTGGAGCGGCTGCGGTAAGGGCAGCGGCGCGCCAATCGCCCTGCGCGATCAGCCCGCGCCGGGGCCGGCTGCCTGCTCCGGCGTGCTGATCACGACATGGGTTCGGCAGCTTTTCAGCGATGAGGCAAGCGCGCCGCGCGGCGGCTGATCGCTGATCAGCGTCATGTCCGCGCTCCAGCCCTCAAGCAAGACCAGCGCGCGTTTGTCGAACTTGCTCTGATCGGCCAGGATCACCGAATGATCGGCGTGCTGCATGATGGCGCTGTAGATTTCACCCGCATTCAGCAAGGCTTCGCTGATGCCCGCCTCGTTGACGCCGGACGCCCCAAGAATGGCGCGGGGCACGGCATATCGCGCGATGGCACGCAGGGTCTCGGGGCCGTAGACGATATGCTCTTGCGGTTCGAACAGGCCAGGCAGCGCCATGACCTCGATCGCCGGGTTCTGCGACAGTTCGGCGGCGACGGGATAAGAGGGCGTGATGACCGTCATCCGATGCGCGACCTCGCGCAGGGCGCGGGCAAAATGCAGCATCGTGGCGCCGCCGCCCAGGATCAGCGCCTCTTCGCGGGCATAAAGCAGGGCGGCATGACGCGCGATGGCGCGACGCTCGGCCACATGCAGGCCCATGCGTTCATTCAGAACCGGCTCGAAACGGTTGCTGGCGCTGACAGCCCCGCCATATGTGCGACTGATTCGCCCAACCTGTTGCAACTCGGTCAAATCGCGGCGGATGGTCTCGGTTGAGACCGAAAGCTCATCGGCAAGCTGGTTGACCCGCAGGGCAGGATTTGCCCCCAGCGAGGCCAAGATGCGCTCGTGCCTTTGCTCTTTGCGTGATGGCGACATCTCCGCAGACCCTCTTTGAACCCATTGCGATCAATAACTTGCACAAGGTCGCAAAATCCTGCGGCGATGGCAATGCCATTTATGACCGTCATCCAACATTTTTATGTTGCAATCACCACATACAGATGCAAACCTTCTGTCAAACGGAGGTGTGCTCGTGTTCAACTACGGATACTTCAGCTTCGACTCGAAAGCCGAGTTGCTCGAGAAGGCGATCGCGCATTGGAACCCGGGGAAAACCCGGTTCTGGCAGGATGCCGGCATCGACCTGGTGATCGACCGTCGCGAGGGCTACTTTCTATACGACATGTCCGGCAAGCGACTGATAGATCTGCATCTTAATGGCGGAACCTACAATTTCGGCCATCGCAACCCCGAGCTGGTGGCAACGCTGAAATCGGCGCTGGATTTCTTTGACATGGGCAATCACTGGTTCCCGTCGGTCGCGCGCGCCGCCTTTTCCGAAAAGCTGGTCGGCACGGCGGCCGGGATGAAATACGCGATCTTCGGCGCGGGTGGGGCGGAGGCTGTGGAAATCGCGCTGAAGACTGCCCGATATGCCACAAAGCGCCGCAAGACCGTGTCGATCATCAAGGGTTATCACGGCCATTCCGGCCTGGCGGTGGCGACGGGCGACGAGCGCTTTTCCAAGATCTTTCTTGCAGACCGGCCGGAAGAGTTCATCCAGGTGCCCTTCAACGACATCGACGCGCTGGACCGCGCCCTGCGCGGCCGGGACGTGGCGGCCTTCATCATCGAGACGATTCCCGCCACCTACGGCTTTCCGATGCCTGCCGACGGCTATCTTCAGGCCTGCCAGGATCTGTGCCGCCGCTACGGCACGCTGTACATCGCCGACGAGGTACAAACCGGGCTGATGCGGACAGGGATGATGTGGGGATGGCAATCCTATGGATTGCAGCCCGACATGTTCGTCACGGGCAAGGGCCTGGGCGGCGGGATCTATCCGATCTCCGCCTGCGTGGTGACCGAGAAATGCGGCGGCTGGCTGCATGAGGACGGCGCGGCGCATATCTCGACTTCCGGCGGGTCCGAACTTGGCTGCGTGGTTGGCCATCAGGTGATCGACATGCTGCAACGCCCCGAAGTCGTGGCGAATGTGCAGTTCGTCGCCGATTTCTTCCGCCGCAGCCTGGCGCAGATGATGGCCGCCCATAGCGATATCTTTGTCGGTGTCCGCCAGCGTGGCGTGATCCTGGGGCTGGAATTCGACCACCCGGAAGGCGCGGTCGCCGTGTCGCGCGCGCTTTATGAAAACGGCGTCTGGGCGATCTTTTCGTCGCTCGACAAGCGGGTGTTGCAGTTCAAGCCCGGTGTGCTGCTGGACGTGGCCACCTGCCAGGAAATCATCGACCGGATGGAGGCGGCCATGCCGCGCGCGCGCGCCCTGCTGCGCAATCCGCGCCGGGCCGCTTGAGCGATTGGGGGAATGCTGATGCCGCTTGACCACGAAACCCCGCGACTGGTGGTTCCCAACCGGGATGAAGCCGTCGCCCGCATGAAGATCGACCGGGCCGGCTGGGCGGTGCGCAGCTTTGCGCGCTATGACCGGCCGACGGTGATGAAGATCGTCCGCGCCGTGGCCGAAGCCGCGCATCAGGCGGCGCAGACCTATGCCGAATGGGCCGTGCGCGAGACCGGCATGGGCGTGGTCGAGCACAAGCGGCTGAAGAACGAGCTTTCGGCCCATCCGCTGGTGGATTTCTACGAGGATGTCGATCTGGTCAATCCGCGGGTCGATGCGGCGCGCAAGATGGTGGAATTGCCCAAGCCTGCGGGGGTGATCCTTGCGCTGACCCCGGCGACCAACCCGGTCTCGACGCTGTATTACAAGGCGATCCTCGCCCTGCTTGGCCGCAATGCGGTGATCTTCAGCCCCCATCCCCTGGCGCGGGCCTGCTGCTGCGATGCCGCTGCCCGGCTTGAAGCTGCGGCCGTTGCAGCCGGCGCCCCCGCCGGGCTGATCCAGTGCATCGAAGCGCCTTCGGTGCCGCTGGTGCAGGCGCTGATGGCCTCGCCCAAGGTCCAGGTGATCCTGGCGACGGGCGGCGGGCCAATGGTCCGGGCCGCCTATTCCTCGGGCAACCCCGCGATCGGCGTCGGCCCGGGCAATGCGCCAGTCTATGTCGATCCAGATGCCGACCAGACCGAGGCCGCCCGGCACATCGTCGACAGCAAGGCCTTTGACAACTCGGTTCTGTGCACCAACGAAAGCGTGCTGATCTCGCTTGAAGAGAATGCCAGCCGGCTGGAGCGCGCCTTGCGCGCGGCGGGGGCGCATATCTGTTCGGATGGCGAAGCGACGAAGCTGCGCGCCTGGCTGTTCCCCGACGGGCATCTGAACACCGCCGCCGTTGGAAAGAGTGCCGTCTGGATCGCAGCCCAGGCCGGATTCCGCGTCGTGCCCTCGATCAAGGTTCTGGTCGCCAGTGTCGACCAGGTCGGGCTGGACGAGCCGCTGACCCGCGAAAAGCTGTGCCCGGTTCTTGCCTGGGCAAAGGCGGGCAGCTTTGAACGCGCCACCGGCATGGCCCAGATGATCCTGCGGATGACCGGGGCAGGCCATTCGGCGGCCTTCCACGGCAAGGACCCGCAAAAGGCGGTGGATTTCGCATCGGCCCTGCCGGTCTATCGCGTCGTCGTCAATGCGCCCTGTTCGCAGGGGGCGGCGGGTTTCGCCACGCATCTGGCGCCGTCCTTCATGATCGGCACCGGCTATTTCGGGCGCTCGTCCGTGGGCGAAAATATCGGGCCGCAGCATCTGGTGCACTGGACACGGCTGGCCTGGAATTCGGATGCAGCCGTGCCGATGGGCGATCTTGGCGCAGTGCGGGCGCCCTTCGAAGGGGCGGCCCCGACGCCGCGCCCCGCCACGACGCCCGCGCCCGCGCCCGCGCCCGCGCCCGAGACGGGTGGAATGGACCGGGACGCGCTGCGCCAGCTTATCCTTCAGGAACTTCGTGAACTGACCCGAGGCCAGCCGTGACCGATCTTCGCGCCTTCATCTTCATCGACCAGTTGCAGCCCCAGACGCTGGCCTATACCGCCACATGGATGCGGGGCACGCTGCCCCGGGCCCGCATGGCCGCGCAGATCATCGAGATCGCGCCGGGACTGGACATCGAGGCCCTGACCGACACCGTCTTGAAAAGCGCCGAGGTGCGGGCGGGCTTTCTGGTGGTCGAGCGCCAGTTCGGCACACTTCAGTTCCACGCCTATTCCACCGCCGAGGTGCAGGCAGGGGCCGAGGCCGCGCTGCACAGCATGGGCAAGAAGCCGGGCGATGCCGAGAAGCCCAGGATCACCGCGTCCAAGCTGGTGACGCGGGTCGACGACCAGCACGCTTTCCTGATGAACCGCAACAAGACCGGCTCGATGGTTCTGGGGGGAGAAAGCGTCTATCTGCTGGAATGCCAGCCGGCCGCCTATGCCATCCTTGCCTGCAACGAGGCGGAAAAGGCCGCCGATATCAAGGTCATCGACATGCGGATGATCGGCGCCAACGGACGGCTTTATCTGGCCGGCACCGAGGCCGATGTGCGCAATGCGCGCGATGCGGCGGAACGCGCCCTGCGCGAAGCGGGGGCCAGCGGATGAACGATCTGCGCGCCTTGATCCGTGAACTTCTGACCGACGAGATCGCCGCCCTGCGGGCCGAGATGCTTGGCGGCGCACAGGTGGAACGGGTCCGAGTGGATACGGGCGCGGCCCTGACCCAGTTCGCCCTGTCGGTGCTGAACCGGGCACAGGACCCGGGCTTTGCCGCCAGTCTGCGCGACGGCCGCCTGCGCTTCGCGCCCGAAGATGCCCCAGCCGCGCCTAGCCCGCGCACCGCGCCTCCGGCGGTCCAGTCCCAGCCCATGGCCGCGCAGCCCGCCACGCTGGTCACGACTGCGCCCGCCAATGTGCCGGAAATGCGCAAGGCGCTGATCACCGAACGCGACATTGCAACCATTGCCGAAAGTGAAACCCGGCTGCGGGTCACGCGGACAGCGCGACTGACGCCGCTTGCCTCGGACGAGGCGCGCCGCCGCCGCATCAGGATTGAAAGGACACTCGCATGATTAGGGCACGCGTCAGCGGCCGGCTCTGGTCCACCCGCCATATCGGCACATTGCCGACGGGCGCCCTGCTGGAAGTCCAGACCGAGTCGGGCGGCAAACTGATTGCCTTCGATCCCCTGGGCTGCGCCGAGGGCGAGGCGGTGCTGATCACCCAGGGATCGGTCGCCGCAGGCTGGTTCACCGACCGTTCGGCGCCCATCGACGCGCTGATCATCGGCTCCATCGACGAAGAACCCGCCGGGAAACCGGCAAGCAAACGCAAGGAAGGGAGTTCCTGAAATGGCTAATCTTGCAATCGGAATGATCGAAACCAAAGGCTATGTGCCGGCCCTGTCGGCGGCGGATGCCATGGTCAAGGCCGCCAATGTCGAGATCATCGCCCGCAACGAAGTGGGCGGCGGTCTGGTCTCTGTCGTCGTGCGCGGCGATGTGGGCGCGGTCAAGGCCGCGACCGAAGCCGGGGCCGAAGCCGCCGCGCAGATCGGGGAAGTGACGGCTGTGCATGTCATTCCGCGCCCCCATGCCGATCTGGGCAAGCATTTCGACGCGGTGAAGGGCTGACGCCCGCTCCAAATCCGGCAAGCAAGGACTGAGGCATGACCGAACTTCGCGTATATCTTCCCATCGAGGATCTTCAGCCCCAGTTTGCGGCTTATCTTTCCTCGCCCACGCGGGCGAGGGGGTACCCGCCCTTCGCCGGGCAGCATTCGCTGTTCATCGAAGTGGCCCCTGCCCTTGCCATCCACCGGATCACCGACCTTGCGCTGAAATCGGCACCCGAGATGGAGCCGGGCATTCTTTATACCGAACGGCAGTTCGGCCTGCTGGAGCTGCACGCCGACAGGAAGCAGGAACTGGACGCCGCCGGGGCGGCCATCCTGGACGGGATCAAGGCCCAGCCCGGCGACCAGATGAAACCGCAGATCCTGTATCACGACATCATCGAGGATCTGTCGGACCAGCACGCCATCATCCTCAACCGGGGGCGCGACGCCTCGATCCTGGTTCCGGGCGTGGCGTTGCTGATCTACGAAATGGCGCCTGCCCTGTTCGCCTGCCTTGCCGCGAACGAGGCCGAGAAGGCCGCCCCGAACGCCACCATCAACGATGTGCAGATGATGGGGGCGACGGGCAGGGTGTTCATCTCGGGCAGCCATGAGGACATGAAGGCCGCCCGCGACGCGATCACCGCCAAGCTGGAGGCCATCACCGGCCGCTGACCGCGGATCACTGCGCCGAAAGAATCGGAAATCCGACGCGGCGACAAAAAGACTCAACAGGGAAACTGACCATGACGAAAATTGATCTGACGGGGAAACATGCCGTCGTGACGGGCGGCAGTTCTGGCATCGGCGCGGCCTGTGTCCGCACCCTGGCCGCCGCTGGTGCAAGCGTGACGGTCCTGTCGCGCAAGCCCGCGCATTCCGACGAAGACCGCACCATGTACGATGATCCCAAAGTCGATTTCATGGAACTGGACGTCGCCGACAGCGCCGCCGTGACCCGCGTTTACGCCGATGTCGCGGCGCAGAAGGGCATTGACATCTCGATCCAGTCGGCGGGCCTGCTTCTGGCCGGGGCGCTGCTGGACACCGACGATGAAACCTGGCGGCGGACGATGGCCGTCAACCTGGACGGTCTGTTCTACACCACGCGCGAATCCGTGCGGCACATGATGGCGCAGGGCCGTGGCGGCAAGGTGGTTTCGATCGGCTCGATCTCGGGCTATCGCGGCAATCAGGGCTTTGCCGCCTATTGCACATCAAAGGCCGGCGGGCTGAACTTTACCCGCCAGGTCGCGATGGATTACGCCAGGCACGGCATCAACGTGAACGCCGTCGCGCCCGGGTTCATCACCACGCCAATGACCGACATCTACAATCAGGACATCAAATCCATGCTGGCGGGCCAGACGCCCGATGGCAAATGGGGCACCGCGCAGCAGATCGCGGATGCGGTGCTGTTCCTGAGCTCCGACCTTGCCGACCACATCCACGGGCAAAGCCTGCTGGTCGACGGAGGTTGGACGCTGGGGGTCTTTGCCCAGTTCTAGGCGGGCGCGCCGCGCATTTGCCCTGACATCGCAAAACCGGACGGCACGATCCGGGAGAAGACCCCTTTTGCCACGCAGAAGGGGCTGGCCGAACATTGCAAACCAACAGGTGACAAAATGAAAAGAAGACAGCTTCTGACAGGTCTGGGCGGCGCCGGTTTCACGGCCCTTGCCGCGATGAATGCCGGGCGCGCCGTGGCGCAGGAGGGCGATCCGATCGTGATCGGTGCGGCCTTGCCGATGTCCGGTCCGGCCGCGGGCGACGGACTTGAATTCAAGAACGGCCTGGACCTGGCTGCCGAAGAGATCAACGCCGCGGGCGGGATTCTTGGCCGCCCCATCCAGATCCAGATCGAAGATACGCGCGAGATGGGGGCCGACCTCGTCGGTCAGGCGATGCAGCGCCTGATCGACCGCTTCAACACGCCCGCCATCGTCAACGGCTACAGTCTGGGCGCGAACATGGTCGAGGCCGACATCGCCGCCGACAACGATGTGATCGTTCTGCACAACAACACCCAGATCGCCCACCCGGAAAAGGTGAAGACCGATCCCGAGCGCTACTATGCCTGTTTCCAGATCGACCCTTCGGAATATTGGTACGGTCCGGGCTGCCTGACCTTCCTGAACGCGCTGGCGGAGTCGGGCCAGTGGACGCCATCGAACAAGAAGATCGCCATCATCGCCTCGGCGGTGGAATATCCGATCGTGATCGGCAACGCGATCCGCGACAAGGCGGCGGAATTCGGCTGGGAAATCTCGCTTTACGAAACCGTGCCCTTCCCCACGACGCAATGGGGACCAGTGCTGGCCAAGCTGCGCGAAGACCCGCCCGGCGCGATCCTTGTCACGCATTTCCTGGCGCAGGATCTGGCGCAGTTCATGACCCAGTTCCTGACCCAGCCGACCCCGAGCCTGGTCTATATGCAATATGGCCCCTCGCTGCCGGTGTTCCGCGAGATCGGCGGTGAATCGATCAACGGCGTGATCTATTCGACCGTGACGGGCGGCCTGCCCGACGATTTCGCCGCGAATTTCCGCGCCGCCTACAAGGCGAAATACGGCGAAACTGCTGCCTGGCTGACCGGGTCGCAAACCTATGACGGCTTGTGGATGTATGCGCTGGCGGCCTCGATGGCTGGCGGCACGGGCGAACCGTTCAACAAGGAACAGGCGCAAAAGGTTGCCGGCGCGCTGCGCAGGCTGGTCTATCGCGGCGTTTCGGGCGCGTTCCGCTTCGACCCCGAGGGGCTGGTCGTCTACAGCTACCCGACCCAGACCAAAGACCCCTCGCTGGGCCTGCCCCACCAGTTCCTTCAGCATCAGGACTATCGGACCGAGCCCCGGCTGATCGCGCCGTCGCTCTACGCGACGCATGACTTCGTGCTGCCGCCGTGGCTGGCGTGAGCGCTGCCTGAAACCGGGCGCGGGCAGAGGTTTTGCCCGCGTCAACCGAACTGGGGATGAACGATGTCCAGCGAAAAACCACTTCTGAATTGCGTGGGCGTGACCCGTCGCTTTGGCTCGCTTGTCGCGGTGAACGACATGTCCCTTGCCCTCCGCCGTGGCGAGATTCTGGGCATCGGCGGGCCGAACGGGGCAGGCAAGACCACGTTCTTTGACGTGATCACGGGCATGACCCCGGCATCGGCCGGCCGGATCGAGTTCGACGGGCGCGATGTCACGCAGATGTCCGCCGACCGCATCTGCCAGATGGGGATGGCGCGCACTTTTCAGCTGAATGCGGCCTTCGAGCACATGACCGTGCGCGAGAATGTCGAAATCGCGGCCTATTACGGACGCGGGCGCCGGTTGTTTCCCGGCCTGCGCCTGGGGCGCGCCGCCCGGCAGGCCGCAGCCGAGGCGCTGGACCTGGTCGGCCTTGCGGCCAAGGCGGACCGCACTGTCAGCGAGTTGCCGGTCCTGGACCGCAAGCTGCTGATGATCGCAGGCGCCATCGCCACCGCGCCGAAAGTGCTGTTTCTTGACGAACCCGTGGGCGGGCTGAACACCGCCGAGACCGACCAGATCATCGCCCTGATGCAGCGGCTGGCAAGCGGCGGGCTGACCATCGTTCTGATCGAACATGTCATGCGCTTTCTGCTGGCCCTGTCCAACCGCGTGATGATCATGCATCACGGCAGCCTGCTGTTCGAAGGCCGCCCCGATCAGGTCGCCGAAGATGACCGCGTGGTCGAGGTCTATCTGGGGCAGGGCACCAAGACCCGGTTGCGGGCCCATTTCGCCGCGACCATGGAGGGGGCAGCATGACGGCGCCGCCCGTTCTTGAACTGCGTGGCCTCCGTTCCGGCTATGACGGGATCGAGGTGCTGCGCGGCGTGTCGCTGTCGATCGCGGCAGGTGAGACGGTGACGGTCGTCGGCCCGAACGGCCACGGCAAATCCACGATGCTGCGCACCATTTCCGGCCTCGTCCCGCTGCGCCAAGGGGAAATCCGGCTGGATGGCAAGCCGATCGGCCCGCATGTCCACCTGACCGCCGCGCGGGGCATTGCCCATGTGCCGCAGGGCGACCTGCTGTTTCCGGGCATGACGGTCCATGAGAACCTGCTGATGGGGGCCTATCTTTGCCCCGACAGTGCCGAAATCGCCTGCCGTCTGGACGAGGTTCACAGCCTGCTGCCCAAACTGGCCGACCGCTGCAGCCAGCTGGTCTCGACCCTGTCGGGGGGCGAAAGGCGAATGGTCGGCATCGGCCGGGGCCTGATGATGGGCGCGCGGATCCTGATGATCGACGAACCTTCGCTGGGCCTGGCTCCGCTGGTCATCGAGCAGATTTACGAGGTCATCGTCCGCCTGGGCCAATCCGGTCGCACGATCCTGCTGGTCGAGGAAAACCCCGCCCGCGTCGCCGATTTCACCGACCGCATGTACCTGCTCGACAATGGCGAATTCGTCTGGTCGGGCGCCCCGGCCGAGCTTCTGGCCAGCGACGAACTTATAACCGCCTATCTGGGGGGCTAGGATGAACACCTTCTATTCGGTTCTGATTTCCGGCCTGACGGTCGGGGCGCTTTACGCCATCGCCTCGATTGGCCTTTCGCTGGTCTGGGGCGCGCTGGGCGTGCTGAACATGGCGCATGGCGCCCTGCTGACGCTGGGCGGCTATGTCGCCTATGCCGCGATCACCGGTCTGGGCCTGCCGACCGGCATTGGCGTCCTGGCCTCGGTTCTGGCCGGGGCGGTCGCGGGCGGGCTGATCTACCTTCTGGTCGTGCGCAATGTGCTGCGCCAGGGCATGGCCGATTTCGAGGCGAATGTGATGATCGCCACGGTCGGCATCGCCATCGCGCTGGAGAACGGGCTCCTTCTGGTCTTTGGCGGACAGCCGCTGAAACAGCCGGTCACGGTGGATGGGTCGATGGCCCTGGGCCCGCTGGTCCTGCCCTGGCAAAGCCTGATCATCATGGTTGCCGCCGTGGCGGCGATGGCGGTCATCGCCACAGCTCTGGCGCGCACCCGCATGGGACGGGCCATCCGCGCCACGGCGCAGAACCGCGACGCCGCGCGGCTGATGGGTGTGGCGGTCGACCGGGTCTACCTGTCGGTGCTGATGATCTCGGGCGCGGTGGCCGGTGGCTGCGGGCTGCTTCTGTCGTCAATGGTTCAGCTTTCGCCCTCCCTGGGCAATGACCCGATGCTCAAGGCCTTCATCATGTGCGTGGTGGCCGGTCTGGGCACGCTGCCGGGGGCGGTGCTGGTGTCCTTTGGTCTCGCCCTGCTGGAGGCCTGGGTGCAATACGCCTTTGGCGCGCGCTGGGGCTTTCCGATGCTGCTTTGCGCGGTCGTGGTGGTGCTGATCTGGCGTCCCGGCGGGCTGATGGGCCGCGTCCAGGTTCGCAGGATGTGACCCGATGACCAGCCATCCCCCCCTGCCCCCGTTCGTCCCGGCCAAGGAGAGACGTCAATGAGAACCCTGATCGGCCGCCCTGCGGCATTTGATGTAGCGGTCGCCCTGCTGCTGATCGCGGCGGCGGCGATGGTGCCGGTGTTGGTCGACAGCCGCTATGTGCTCGGCCAGATCACGCTGGCGCTGTTCTATGCCTGCATCGCTTCGCAATGGAACCTTGTCTTCGGCTTTGCCGGTATCTTTTCGCTGGCGCCGCTCGCCATATTCGCGGTCGGCGGCTATGCGACGGCGATGCTGTGCTTTTTCCTGGGCTGGTCGGTCTGGGCCGCGCTGCTGCCCGGCGCGCTGGTGGCGGTGGCGTTTTCCGGCCTCGTCGGGCTTGCCTGTCTGCGCCTGTCGGGCGTCTATGTCGCGCTGCTGACCTTGGCCGTGACACAGGTGATGTATCTGCTGATTTCCACCGATACCGAGTGCTTCGTGCAGGTGGGCACGGTCTGTCGGCAATTGACCGGCGGGCCGGGCGGGTTCTCGCGCTTTGGCGATCTGGGCACGCGCGAACTACTGCGCGGGAACTGGATGATCGGCAATTATGCGATCGTCTGCGCGATGTTCGTCCTTGTCATGGCAAGCACCTGGGTCATCGTGAAAAGCCCCATCGGCCTTGCCTTCCGCGCCATCCGCGACAATCCCGGCTATGCCGTGGCGCGGGGCGTGAACCGGTTCCGCGTGCAATTGCTGGTCTTTGGCATCTCGGCTTTCTTCATGGGCCTGGCCGGTGGCGTCTATGCCGGGCATTTCCAGGTGATCGGACCGACGATCCTGCAACTGCCGACCCTGATGTTCATCATCGCCATCGTGGTGATCGGCGGGGTCGGAACATTCTGGGGGCCGCTGGTAGGCACGATCGTCCTGGTCGGCGCGGACGAACTGATGCGCGAAGCCGGAGAGTTCCGTACCCTTGGCCTGGGCCTGATCATCGCGACCGCCATCGTGCTGATGCCAAAGGGTCTGGTCGGGCGGATGCGCCAGCTTTTCCGGCCCCGTCCGAACCGGCGCGCCCCGACCCAAGTGGAGAACGCAAAATGACCAGCCCGCTTCAGGATGTTTCCATCTCGCAGCTTGCCGGCCTGACGCTGGACGACCTGACCGCCGCCTATCGCAGCGCCGCGCTAGACCCGGTTCAGGTGGTCGAGGCGATGCTGCACCAGACCGAGCGGGTGAATCCGGTGCTGAACGCCATTTACGGTCAGTGCCCCGACGAGGCCCGGATCGAGGCGCAGGCCGCGCGGCAACGCTGGCGCAGCGGGCAACCGCGGTCGCGGTTCGACGGTGTGCCGGTCACGATCAAGGACAGCGTGCCCGCGATGGGGATGCGCTGGCATCACGGCTCGGCCCTGCATGGCGATGGCATCCTGGGCACGGCGGACGGCCTGCCGACCCGGCGCTTGCGCGCGGCGGGGGCGATCATTCTGGGCAAGGGCACGATGCCCGATTTCGGGCTCAGCGCCTCGGGCGTGTCCGGCTCGCATGGAATCGTGCGAAACCCCTGGGGCACGGCATGGAATACCGGCGGGTCCAGCGCGGGGGGCGGCGCCTCTCTCGCGGCGGGGATCGGCATGATGTCGGTCGGGTCCGACATCGCCGGATCGGTGCGGCTGCCAGCCGCGCATTGCGGGCTGGCCGCGCTGAAGCCGACCCAGGGGTTGATCCCCCATGCCCCGGCTTCGACCGTGCGCTCGGCCGGGCCGATCACAAGGCGGGCCTCTGACCTGCTGGCCTGGACCCGGCTTCTGTCTGGACCGGACCCGCTGGACCGCTATTCCCTGCCCCTGACCGGCGAGACGCCCCCGGCGGCATGGTTGTCGGGCGTGACCGTCGGGACCTGCGCCGATTTCGGTTTTGGCCCCGATGTCGAGCCTGCCGTCCGTGCCTGTTTCGACCAGGCCGCAGCGGTGCTAGCGCGGCTGGTGGGCAAGCTGCGCCCCGTCTGGGCGACCTATGGCTTTGACGCCTATCTGCCCATCGACGATTCGCTGAAGCTGCGCGGCTGGTACGAATATGCCGGTGCCGATGCCGCGCATCGCGCCATGGCGCCGCAAGAGCTGGTGGACTGGTTCGCCGAGGCCGAGACCTGGACCCCGGCCCGCATCCGCGAATTCGAAACCGGCATCGAGCGCGGCGTGGCGGGGACCGTCGCCCTGATGGAGGGCGTGGATTTCCTGCTGACCCCCGTGATGCCCTTGGTCAACTTTCCGGCCGAGGCCCGGGGGCCGGTCTTCGGAATGCCCCTGCGCCACACGACCTTTACCGCGCCCTTCAACCAGTCGGGTCATCCGGCGGCCAGCCTGGCGGGCGGTTTCGACGCCCGGGGCCTGCCCATCGGCATACAGCTTGTCGGGCAGCGCCACGACGACCTGCGACTGCTGGCGCTGGCCACCGCGCTTGAGGCAGAGTTGGATGTCATGGGCGCGGCCGGGAAATCCTGGCCGGCCGATCCTGTCATTTCCAACCAGAAGGAACCCAGCCGATGAGCGACAGGGAAACCACCGCGCGCCGATTTGCAGCCCGGACGCTGGGGGCCGAGCCTGAAAGCTGGGGCGCGCCCTTCACCGTCCTCGCCTCGCCCGCCTGGCGGGGGATCGAAGGCGATATCTGGCGGGCAGGCGCGGCTGGCAAGCAGGTGATCGTCAAGCATTACCAGCCGGACACCGCCTTCTATGCCCCGCCGGCGGCGGCAATCGAGGCGGCGCGCCACGCGGGGCAGCTTGGCATAGCGCCCAAGGTTCTTGCGGCGGAGGCAGCGGAAGGTCTGGTGGCCTTCGAAGCGCTGTCCGAGGACTGGCGCTGCGGCGGGTTGCAGGACGTGGCCGTTGCCGATCTGCGCGAGGCCGTCATCGCGGCGAAGAAGGCGTTCCAGGCCGGACCGGACCTGTCGCGCAGCACCTCGGTCTTTGACGAGATCGACAGGTTGGCCGCGACTGCGGCGCAGGGCGGCATCGCCGTGCATCGCCATCTGCCTGCCCTTCTGGCGCTGATGGCGGCGGCGAAGCAGGCCATCGCGGCCCTTGGGTCCGACAGCCGCCCCAGCCATCGCGACGGCAATACCGCCAACCTGATGGTCGGCCCCGGCAACAACGTGAAACTGCTGGACTATGACCTGGCCGCGAATTGCGACCCTTATGAAGACCTTGGCTGCTGGCTGATGGAATTCTTCGATTGCGAAGCCGAGGCGCGCGGCGGCTTTGAAGCCTGGGAGGGGCGCTTTGACGAAGGGCTTTTCCAGCGCGCGATGATCTATGGCATGGCCGACGATCTTCGCTGGGGGCTGATCGGCGCCCTGATGGCGGCCAGCTCGCCGCGCCGGTCGCTGGAATTCGCCAAATACGCGTCCTGGCGGCTTATGCGGCTGGAAACCCTGGCGCTGACCTCGCACGCGGCCGACCGGCTGCGCAGCCTGTCCTGAAGGAGACCGACATGAGCGCCGCATCACAGGAACAGGTCGCCCGCGCCATCGATTCCATCCCCGGATGGAGCCGCGACACCGTCAAGGCCCGCCCGCTGGTCGGGGGGCTTCTGAACTCGAACTGGCTGGCGGAAACCGGCGGCAAGACCTTTTTCATGAAGGTCTATGGCGTCGGGTCCGAGAATTTCGTGAACCGCGACCTGTCGATTGAGGCGGCCCGCGTTGCACATGCGATGGGGATCGGCCCCGAGGTTCTGCATTATGACGCCGCCGCCGGGGTCGAGGTGATGCAGTTTCTGGAAGGCTACCGCGCGTCGACCAATGCCGATTTCGCCCGCCGCGATTTTCAGGAAGGCGTGATCGACCTTTATGCCGCCTTCAACGCCGCGCCCCCGCTGTCGGTGACCAAGGATGTGTTCGAGATGACCGACGAACATATCGAGCAGGGCGATCAGGTCGGCGCGATCCGCCCGACCGACTTTGCCTGGCTGCATCAGCAATACAGCCTTGCCAAGCAGGCCTTCCGCGCCTCGGGCCTGGACATCGTGCCCTGCCACAACGATCCGATGCCGGGCAACTTTCTGGTGCGGATGGACGATGACCGGATCGGCAGCATGAAGCTCGTCGATTACGAATTCGCCTCGAACAACGAACGCGCCTATGAGCTGGGCGTCTTTTTGGGCGAAATGTTCATCGATCCCGGCACGGCGCAGGATCTGGTCGAGCGTTATTACGGCGAGATGCGGCGCAGCCTTTACGCCCGCGTCATGGTCGCCCGTGCCGTCGCCGACATGAAATGGGGGTCATGGGCGGTGCAGCAGCGCCAATTGTCGGCCTGGGATTTTGACTACCAGAAATACGGCATCTGGAAATATGCCCGGGCCAGGATGCTGTTCAATCACCCCGATTGGGCGGATTGGTTGCGCTGGATGTGATCGGAGCGGAAGGCGCCACCGCGCCTTCCCCTGCCCATCCAACGATCGCCGCGCGGCTTACACCCGCGTCGCATAGACGTAAAGACACCGGCAGGGGTCCGCGCCGCCTTTGAGGCAGGCATGGGCCATGGTGCCGTCAAAATGCACCGTGTCGCCGGGATGCAGGATGGCGGGGGCATAGCCTTCGCTGTGCAGGATCAGCGTGCCCGACAGCACATGCAGCATGTCGTCCGTATCATGGCGGTTCCAGTCGCCAAAGGCGGCCAGGTCGTCCTGGGTGAATTCCACCAGCATCGACTGAAAGGGGCGGCCCCGGAGCTCTGCCCCTAGCGGCCAGAGCCGGGCGGTGGGGTTGTCGATGGCCGGACCGGGCGCGCCCCGGTCCACCACCATGCGCCCGACCAGAGCCGGTGCCTCGGCCCGGACCAGATCCGACAGAGCGCAGCCGAAGCCCTGCGCCAGTTTCAAGAGAATCTCGAAAGTCGGCGACAGAAGCCCGTTCTCGATCTTGGACAGGGTGGAGCGCGCAAAACCGGCGCGCTCGGCCAGGGCCTGCTGGTTCCAGCCCCGCGCTTCGCGCCAGCGGCGGATGCGCTGCGCCAGTTCCTGATGCGGTTCAACGGCGCGGGGCCTGTCGGTCAGCGGGGCCATAATGTTCCATTTGACGACACATTGTTCCTATAATAACCATCCAGACAGGACTAACAAGGGGGCACGCCATGGCCGGACCGAAATCGCAATCATTGTTCGAACGCGGCCAGAAGGTGCTGGTCGAGGGCGTATCCTCGGCCTCGCGCGGCCCGGCGACCTTTGGCGGGGCACCGCGCTATATGAGCCACGGCGCGGGCGCGCGGCTGTTTGACGTCGATGGGCGCGAATATATCGACTGGATGATGGCCTTCGGTGCCCTGCCTCTTGGCCACGCCCATCCGAAAGTGGTGGAAACCATCGCCCGCGAAGCCGCACGGGGCACCCATTTCGCCACAGCGCTGGAGGTGGAGGTCGAGGTGGCCGAGATGCTGGTGGCCCTTCTGCCGCATGTCGAGAAGGTCCGCTTCGCCAACACGGGGACCGAGGCCGCGATGGCCGCCTTCCGGCTGGCGCGCGGCCATACCGGGCGGCGCAAGATCATCAAGTTCGAGGGGCATTATCACGGCTGGTGGGATTCGGTCTTGATCAACACCAATCCCTATCCGCCGACGCTGCTGGGCCATCCGAACGACCCGATCCGCATCCCGGATTCCTCGGGTATCCCAGAGGAGGCGTGGAAAGACACCATTGTCGTCCGCTGGAACGACTTTGACGCGCTGGAGCGCGCGATGGAGCTGCATGGCGACACCGCCGCCTGCGTCGTCACCGAAGGCGTCATGTCGAACATGGGGGTGATCCCGCCGAAGCCGGGCTATCTGAACCGGATGCAGGATCTGTGCCAGAAGCACGGGGCGCTGTTCTATCTGGACGAGACAGTGACCGGCTTCCGTCTGGCGGCGGGCGGCTGTGCCGAGCTTTATGGTCTGACCCCCGACATCGTCACCTACGGCAAGGCGCTGGGGGGCGGCTTGCCGATGGCGATGATCGGCGGGCGGGCGGATGTCATGGCGGGCCTAGAATGGGGCAAGGTCCTGCATTTCGGCACCCACAACGCCGGGCGGCTGGCGCTGCATGTGACCAAGGTGATGCTGGAGACGATGCTGGCCGACGATCAGGCGGGGTTCCGGCGGATCAAGAACCTTGGCAAGGCGATGACGGATGAAATCCGCAAGGTCGCCAAACATTCCAACCGGCACGGGATGATGGTGCAGGGGGTAAACTCGATGTTCCAGATCTTCTTCACCGACCGGGCCGAGATTGGCGATTACCGCGATTTCTGCAGCCATGTCGATCGGCTGAAGTTCCGCGACTTCGCCCTGCGGCTGATGGACAAGGGCATCTACATGAACCCGTCCGCCACGCTGCATTCGCTGTCTTCCGTCGCCCATACCGAGGCCGACATCGCCGTCACCGCCACCGCCATGGCCGAAGTGCTTGAGGAGATGCCGTGACAACGATCGGCATCCTTGGCGTCGGGCATTTGGCCGGGCTGATGGTGCGGGGCTTGCAGGGGTCGGGGTTCAACCTGCTCCTGTCCCCCCGCAATGCCGAGACCGCCGGTCGGCTGGCGGCCGAACATGGCTGCAAGGTCTCCGCCAGCAATCAGGCGGTGGTCGATGCGGCGGATGGCGTCTTCGTCTGCCTGCCCGCCGCGACGGGCACGGAGGAGCTTGCCCGCCTGACCTTCCGCCCCGGCCAGCCGGTCCTGTCAGCAATGGCGGGGACGGGGCTTTCCCGGCTGCAATCACTGATCGGTCCGGCCCGTGGGGCGGTGACGATGATGCCCGGCTATGCCAATGCCTATCGCGCCGGGCCGTCGATCCTGTGCCCGCAGGACGGGTTCTGGCACGCTTTCCTTGCAAGGACGGGTCCGGTGCATGGCTTCGATGATGAGGCGAGTTTCACCGCAGCCGCGGCTTTCGGCGCCTTCTCGGGCGCGAGCTTTGGCTGGATGGCCCACATCATCCATTGGTTCGAGACCCGGGGCCTGCCCCCTGAGACCGCCCGCGCGCTGATCGCCGCCACCCTGCGCGGCAATGCCGAAGTGCTGCTGCGCGAGGACCGGCCGCTTGAGGAGATCGCCCGCAGCGTGGTGACCGAGGGCGGCATCAGCGCGATGGTGCTGGCGGCGCTGAACGAGGCCGACGGGCTGGATGCCTGGACCCGCGGGCTCAATCGAGTGGCGGCGCGGCTGGAGGCGTGATCCGGCCGCCAGGCTTTCGTCACAGCGGTTGTGAACGGCATCGCGGGCGGGGTTGGCCATCTTGCCCGGCTGGACCTTCGCGCCCCTCCCATCAGGGATCTGCGCATGTTCGTTTCCATCGCCCCCATTCAGTTTTGGGCCTTTCTCGCGATCAGGATTCCGGCCAGCACGATCAGCCCGCCGGCCGTCTGCCCAGAAACATCCAGGAGATCAGCACCACGAAGACCGGCGCCATATTCACCAGAAGCGTGGAATTCGCGACAGAAGTCATATGCAGCGAGATATGCCAGGCGACCAGTTCGGCGCCGAGGATGATCCCGGGCAGCGCGACTGTCACGCGGTCAGCCCATGTGACAGGCCGCGCCCCGACCTTGTCGCCGCGCGCGATCAGCAGAAGCGGCACCAGGGCAAGGGCCAGCCGCCAGAAGGCGGTCGAGACCGAGCCGACCTCTGAGAGCCGCACGAAGATCGGCGAACAGCCGATCAGAACCCCGCCCATGATCAATGCGGGCAGGGCCGGCTTTGCGCTGCGCCCTGCTGGGGAGGCATCGGGAGATTGCATGATTTCCTTCATGGTCGAAGCCCGCCCCTGGGCACCGGCCCCGCGGCACGGCCCGCAGATGCGCCACCTGCACCGACAGCCCGCTGGCGCGGCAGGATCGGGATGTGAGGCGTGCGGTCCTTGGCGGGGCCCACAGGCCACACCGCTTTGACGTTGCCGGCCCAGGCTGGCTGATCCGCGCCATCGCTGACGCCGCGCACAGCCTCGGCAGCGGTGTCACCGATCGGTTGGCCGCGCCCAATCGGGAGGGCGCTTGTCCAAGAAGGCGGCAATCCCGTGCCGGGCCTCGGGTCCTTCCCAGGCATCCGCGAGACGCCGGATCGTGTCATCGATGACCTGAGCGTCGATCCGGGGGCCAAGGCTGCGGGCCAGCCTCTTGGCGGCCGCCACCGCGCCCGGGGCGACCTGGAGATAGGGCGCAAGCTCGGCCTCGACGGCTTCGTCGAGATCCGCCGCCGCAACGGTCCGCGACACGATGCCGAGGCGTTCGGCCTCGACCGCATCGAAGACGCGGGCCGACATGAAGACCTGGCGGGCGCGGCCCTCGCCCATCCGGGCCAAAACATAGGGGCCGATTGTCGCGGGTATGATCCCCAGCCGGGTTTCCGAAAAGGCGAACCTGGTTTCGGGCGTGGCCAGAGTGACATCGCAGATGCAGGCCAGTCCCACGCCCCCCCCGAACGCCCCGCCATGCAGGCTTCCGATCAGCGGGACGGGAAGCGTGTTCAGGGCCTGAAGCATGTCGGCCAGCTTTCGCGCCTCGCGCATCCGCTGGGCCCGGTCGGCCTCGATCTGGGCCTTCATCCAGGTCAGATCGCCCCCGGCGCAGAAGACCGGGCCAGCCCCGGAGAGGATGATCACCCGTGTCGCGGCATCATTGCCGATGGCCTCGGCCATTGCCGTCAGTTCGGCAATCATCGCGGCTGACAGCACATTCCGCTTTTCCGGCGTGTTCAGCCGCGCATGGGCAACGCCGCGGTGGTCCATCCTGACATCGAGGGTTTTCCAGATCATGCCGGTCTCCGCAGGCTTTGGGCAAATCGCGACATCCTGGCCAGCGCCGCGCCATCGATGCCTGTTTCGAATCCCCGGTCGTGCAGCAGCGTGACGACGGCTTCGGTCGCAACATTGCCTTGCGCGCCGGGCGCATAGGGGCAGCCGCCGAGCCCGCCGACTGAACTGTCGAAAGTCCGCAGACCCTGATCGAGGCAGAGCGAAATGTTCTCAAGCGCGTGACCGCGCGTATCGTGGAAATGCCCGGCCAGCCTCGATGCGGGCAAGTAGGCAAGAACCGCGTCCAGCATCCGGGCTGCCGTTGCGGGCGTGGCCGCGCCCAACGTGTCGCCAAGGCTGATCTGGTAGCAGCCCATCTCGGTCAGGGCCTCGGCGACCCGGGCCACCGCGTCCGGCGACACCGATCCGTCATAGGGGCAATCCGTCACGCAAGACACATAACCCCGCACCGGCACCGCGGCGGCCATCGCCCTGCGCAGAACCGGCCTGAACCGTTCCAGACTTTCGGCAATCGAGCAGTTGATATTCTTTTGCGAGAACCCTTCCGAGGCCGAAGCGAAGACCGCCACCTCGTCCACCCCGGCTTCAAGCGCATGTTCAAAGCCCAGCAGGTTGGGCGTGAGCGCCGCGTAGGAGATTCCGGGTTGGCGGCGGATGCCCGCCATAACCTGACCGGCATCGGCCATCTGCGGCACCCGTCTGGGGCTGACGAAGCTCGTGACCTCGATATGGCGGAAGCCGCAGGCGGAAAGACCGTCGATCAGGCGGATCTTGTCGGCCGTTGCGATCAGCCGGCTTTCGTTCTGCAACCCGTCGCGCGGGCCGACCTCGAAAATCGTGACCCGCTCAGCCATCCAGGGCCTCCAGCCGCAAAAGCAGCACCCCGTCCGTCACCTGATCGCCTTGCGACACAAGCACCTCTGCGACGACGCCGTCACGCGGCGCGGCGAGCACATGCTCCATCTTCATCGCTTCCAGAACAACAAGCGCATCGCCCTTGCGGACGGTGCTGCCATTGGATGCGCGAACGGCGGATACCAGGCCGGGCATCGGAGCGACGATGCCATCGCCGCTGGTCTCGTCGGTTTCCGAGACGGCAAGATCGTCGATCAGGTCGAAATCGGTGCGCAGACCATCATGGAACACCGAAATCCATCCGCTGCCGGTCACAATCTCTGCTTTCGCACGCAGGCCGTCGGCATCGAAAAGGATACTGCCGTCGCGGCTTTGCGCTATGGTCAGGGTGCAATCGAGACCGCCGGACATCACCCGGAACCGCCGCTGCCCAAGATGGCGGACACAGAGGCGATTGTCGTGACCGCCGGTCCTGAGCGTCACGAAATCCTCAGCCTCCGACCAGGCGCGCCATCCCGTCAGCAGGTCCCAGGGATCGTTTCCTTGCCGGTCAGTGAACATGCCCAGCGCCGCCAGCGCGGCCAGGGCTGGAATTGCGTCCGGCGTTGCCGGTCTTGCGATCAGGCCGGGCAGATCGCGGGCAATGAGCCCGGTATCGACCGCTCCGGCCGCGAATCCGGGATGGCGCGCCAACGCCGCCAGGAATTCGAGATTGGTTGTCGTGCCCGCGACGCGGATCTCGCTCAGGGTCGCGGCAAGAAGGTTGAGCGCAGCGGACCGGCTCGCGCCATGCGCGATGACCTTGGCGATCATCGGGTCATACCAGGGCGAGATCACATCGCCCTCGCGCACGCCGCTGTCCACCCGGATCGCGCCGCGCGAGAAGGCGACATTTGGCGGAAAGGACAGATGCTCCAACCGGCCGGTGGCGGGCAGGAAGCCCTTCGCCACATCCTCGGCGTAAAGCCGCGCTTCGAAAGCCCAGCCGTCGATGCGGAGGTCTTCCTGCCGCAGCGGCAGCGGCTCGCCGGCGGCGACGCGCAGCTGTAGTTCCACGAAGTCCAGGCCGGTGATGGCTTCGGAAACCGGATGCTCGACCTGAAGCCGCGTGTTCATCTCCATGAACCAGAAGCCATCTTTCCGCAGCGGGCCGGATCCGTCGACGATGAACTCGACCGTTCCTGCGCCGCGATAGCCGATGGCCTTTGCCGCCTCGACCGCCGCGCGGCCCATCGCAGCGCGGACGTCTGGCGCCATACCCGGCGCGGGGGCCTCTTCGATCACCTTCTGGTGGCGGCGTTGCAGGCTGCAATCGCGCTCGAACAGGTGGATCACATTGCCATGGGCATCGCCAAAGACCTGAATCTCGATATGACGGGGCTGGGTGACATATTTCTCGATCAGGCAGGCGGGGTCGCCGAAACTCGATTGCGCCTCGCGCCGGGCGCTTTCCAGAGCCGTGTGGAAACCCGAGGCGTCCCCGACAAGGCGCATGCCCTTGCCACCCCCCCCGGCCCGCGCCTTGATGAGGACGGGATAGCCAATCCGCGCCGCCTCGGCCGCCAAAAAGTCTGCATCCTGATTCGCGCCGTGATAGCCGGGCACAACCGGAACACCGGCCTTGATCATCAAAGCCTTGGCCGCATCCTTCAGGCCCATCGCGCAAATGGCGCTGGCGGGAGGCCCGATGAAGACCAGCCCCGCAGCCTCGACCGCCTCGACGAAATCGGGATTCTCGGACAGAAAACCATAGCCGGGATGGATCGCCTCCGCGCCGCTGCGCAGGGCGGCGGCAATGATCGCCTCGCCACGCAGGTAGCTGTCGGACACGGCAGCCCCGCCGATACGGACCGCCTCGTCGGCCAAGTCCACATGCCTGGCGCCCGCGTCGGCATCGGAGTAGACCGCGACGGTCTTGGTTCCCATCCGGCGCGCTGTGGCGATGACCCGGCAGGCGATCTCGCCGCGATTGGCGATCAGGATCTTGGCGAACATGCGGGCTTCCTCACATCCTGAACACGCCAAAGCGTGTCTCTTCCACGGGCGCGTTCAAGGCGGCGGACAGCGACAGGGCCAGCACCTGCCTTGTCTGGCGCGGATCGACGATCCCGTCATCCCAGAGCCGGGCCGAGGCGTAAAGCGGATGCGACTGGCGCTCGAACATCTCGACCGTGGGCCGTTTGAACGCGGCTTCCTCTTCGGCGCTCCATAGCCCGCCCTTCCGCTCGATCGCGTCGCGCCGCACGGTGGCCAGCACGCCCGCAGCCTGCTCGCCGCCCATCACCGAAATCCGGCTGTTCGGCCAGGACCACAGAAAGCGCGGCGAATAGGCCCGGCCGCACATGCCGTAATTGCCTGCGCCGAAGGAACCCCCGATCAGGAAGGTGATCTTCGGCACCCGCGACGTCGCCACTGCCGTGACCAGCTTTGCCCCGTCCTTGGCGATGCCGCGGTTCTCGGCCGTCCGGCCGACCATGAAGCCCGAGATGTTCTGGAGAAACACCAGCGGGATCCTGCGCTGTGCGCACAGTTCGACGAAATGCGCGGCCTTGAGCGCGGATTCCGAGAAGATCACCCCGTTGTTGCCGATCAGGCCGACCGGCATCCCCATCACATGCGCAAAGCCGCAGACGATGGTCGCCCCGTAGCGCGGCTTGAATTCATCAAAGCGCGACCCGTCGACGACACGTGCGATGACGTCGCGAATGTCATAGGGCGTCTTCAACTCGGCCGACACGATCCCCATGATCTCTTCGGGGTCGTAAAGCGGCGCTTCGACCGGTTGCAGGGCAAGCTGCGGCTGCTTCCGCCGGTTCAGATTGGCGACTGCCCGCCGCGCGAGGGCCAGCGCATGCAGATCGTCATTCGCCAGAAGGTCGGCCACGCCGGACAGCCTTGTGTGAACGTCGCCGCCGCCCAGATCTTCTGCCGAGACGATCTCGCCCGTCGCGGCCTTGACCAGGGGTGGCCCGGCCAGAAAGATCGTGCCCTGATCCTTCACGATGATCGTGACATCGGACATCGCCGGTACATAAGCCCCCCCCGCGGTGCAGGACCCCATCACCACCGCAATCTGTGCGATGCCCTTGGCCGACATGTTGGCCTGGTTGAAGAAGATGCGACCGAAATGGTCGCGGTCGGGGAAGACCTCGTCCTGGTTCGGCAGGTTCGCGCCGCCCGAATCCACCAGATAGACGCAGGGCAACTGGTTCTCTTCGGCAATCTCCTGCGCGCGCAGGTGTTTCTTGACCGTCATCGGATAGTAGGTGCCGCCCTTCACGGTGGCATCATTGCAGACCACCATCACCTCCTGGCCCGCGACCCGGCCGATCCCGGTGATCAGGCCAGCGCAGGGGCTCGCGCCATCATAAAGGCCATGGGCCGCGAAGGCGCCGATCTCC
Organism: Fuscovulum sp.; assembly: GCA_041916535.1. GTDB lineage: Bacteria > Pseudomonadota > Alphaproteobacteria > Rhodobacterales > Rhodobacteraceae > Pseudogemmobacter. The sequence continues at coordinate 37,739 of JAYRZG010000018.1, forward strand.
AGGAAGGGCGATCCGGGGTCCATCAGACGGGCGACCCTTTCACGCGGCAAGAGCTTCCCCCGGCTCAGATGCAGCTCGCGCGCCCTTTCGCCGCCGCCTTCCAGCGACAGCGCCGCAGCGGTACGCACGGTTTCGAGCGCGGCAAGATTGGCGTCGCGATTGGCGACGAAGGTCGCCGAGCGCGGAGAAACCGCCGAGGACAGGATCGTCATGTCCGCATCGCCCCCATCATCTCGCGTCCGATCAGCATCCGGCGGATTTCGCTGGTTCCGGCACCGATCTCCATCAGCTTTGCATCGCGGAACAGCCGGCTGACCGGCGTCTCGTTCATGAACCCGGCCCCGCCCATCGCCTGCACCGCCTGATGCGCGACCACCATCGCCTCTTCCGAGGCATAAAGAACGCAGGCGGCGGCATCGGCCCGCGTCACCTCGCCGCGATCGCAGGCTCTTGCCACCTCGTAGGTATAGGCCCGGGCCGAATTCAGCTTGGTGTACATGTCGGCGATCTTGCCCTGCATCAACTGGAAGTCACCGATGCTTTTGCCGAACTGCTGGCGCGCTGCCAGATAGGGCATGATCTCGTCCAGACAGGCGGCCATGATCCCGGTGCCGATCCCGGACAGCACCACCCGCTCGAAATCCAGACCCGACATCAGCACCCGCACGCCCTTGCCTTCGGTGCCCAGCACATTCTGGAACGGCACTTCGACGTCATCGAACAGCAGCTCGGCCGTGTTCGAGCCGCGCATCCCCAGCTTGTCGAAATGCTTCGAGGTGCTGAACCCCTTCATGGTCCTTTCGACCAGAAAGGCGGTGATCCCCTTCGATCCGGCCTCAGGGTCGGTCTTGGCATAGACGACCAGCGTGTCGGCATCCGGTCCGTTGGTGATCCAGAACTTGGTGCCGTTCAGGACGTAGTAGCCGTTGCGCCTTTCCGCGCGCAGCTTCATCGACACCACGTCCGACCCCGCCCCTGCTTCGGACATCGCCAGCGCGCCGACATTTTGGCCGCTGATCAGGCCCGGCAGATACTTGCGCTTCTGGGCCTCACTGCCGTTCAGCTTGATCTGATTGACGCAAAGATTGGAATGCGCGCCATAGCTGAGCGCGACCGAGGCCGAAGCGCGGGCGATCTCCTCGACGGCAACGACATGCGCCAGATAGCCCATCCCCGCTCCGCCGTATTCCTGAGGAACGGTGATCCCCAGAAGCCCCAGCGCGCCCATCTCGCGCCAAAGCACCGCCGGGAACTCGTTCTCCCTATCGATTGCGGCGGCCATGGGCCGGACTCGGCCCTGCGCCCAGCCATGGACCATGTCCCGGAGCGCGTTAACCTCTTCGCCCAGGTCAAACTTCATCGACGCCATGAACATGTCAGCCACTCCTCATTCTGCCGCGATGGCCACGGGGCCGCTGTGATCGAGCGCCATGCGGATTGCATCGCGCCGGGACATTTGCTGGTGGTAGGCCGTTTCCTTGACCGGACCATAACCGCGGATCTGCCAGGGCAGAGACAGCAATTCCCGGATCAGCGGCAGGTTTTCGGCGGTCAGCTTGCGAATGGCCAGCGCCAGATCATCCTCGTAGCGGGCGATCAACTGCCGCTCCAGCTTGCGGTCCGCCGTGTGGCCGAAGGGATCTGCCCAGGTCCCGCGCAGGATTTTGGCCCTGGCAAGCAGGCGGAACAAGGGCAGGATCCACGCACCGAATTCGCGTTTCTTCGGCCGCCCGTCTGCCGCCTTTCCGGGCAGCATCGGTGGCGCGAGATTGAAGGCGATGCGGATGTCGCCATCAAAGACCTTGGAAAGCGACTGGCGAAACGCGGGTGCTGCGTAAAGCCGGGCAACCTCATATTCGTCCTTGTAGGCAAGGACGCGGGCATAGGTGATCGCGACCTGTCGTTTCAGGTCATTGGCACCGATCCGAGACGGTGCCGCCGCCTCTTCGATCTTCGACACCCAAGTGCGATAGCGCGCGGCAAGAGCCTCATTCTGATAGGCCCGCAGATGCGCCGCCCGATGCTCCACAATCTCCTCGGCTGGCATCGCCGTCAAATCGGGCCGCGCAGCGGCGGCGGTCAGGCCGCGTATCTGCGCCGGATCATGCGCAAGGACCCTGCCCCAATTGAAAGCCTCGGCATTGGCCTTGGCGGACACCCCGTTCAATATGATCGCCTGCAAGATCGCCTCACGCCCGATCGGCACCATCCCTTGCTGCCAGGCATAGCCCAGCATCATCAGGTTGGCGCCGATCTCATCCCCTGTCAGGCGCACGGCCAGCGTCGAGAAATCCAGGAAATGCCGGTCCGACCTGACGGACCCTGCCAAGCTGCGCTCGACCGCCGCCGCCTGAAAATCAAAGTCGCGGTTGCGGGTGAAGTCGGAAACCGGCGTGACATGGGCATTCAGCACCGCCCGGGTCCGGGCCGGATCACACAGGACGATGCAATCCTTCGAGGCCGCCACCACCGGATCGGCGGCCAGCAGCAGATCGGCACTGCCGGCCGCGATGCGCGGTGCAGCGACCGGGCGGTCCGGCCGCGACACCCGGACATGGCTCATGACCGCGCCGCCCTTCTGCGCCAGCCCGGCCATATCCAGCACCATTGGAATCTTGCCCTCGACATGGGCAGCCATGCCAAGAATCGCAGAGATGGTCAGCACCCCCGTGCCTCCAACCCCGGCCAGTGCCAGATTCCAGGCCCGCTCGATCTCGGGCAGCAGAGGTTCCGGCAGAGTCTCGACCACCGGGCCGTTCTCGACCCGCTGCTTGCGCAGCCTTCCGCCGCGGACCGTCACGAAAGACGGGCAAAAGCCCTTCAGGCAGGAATAGTCCTTGTTGCACATCGACTGGTTGATGCGCCGCTTGCGGCCCATTTCGGTCTCTTCCGGCTCAACGGCGAGACAATTCGACTTTTCCGAACAGTCGCCGCAGCCCTCGCAGACCTCGGGATTGATCCAAAGCCGCAGGTCGGGATCTTCCAGCATGCCCCGCTTGCGCCGACGGCGCTTTTCCGCGGCGCAGGTCTGCTCGAAGACGATCACGGTGACGCCGGGCACCTCGCGCAGTTCCAGCATCACCGCATCAATCTCGTCGCGATGGCGGATCAGGGTGCCCGGTGCCAGGTCGGCAGCCGAGTAGAGGTCGGGCCTGTCGGACATCAGGACGATACGCGCCACGCGCTCGTGATACATCATGTGGGTGATCTGCGCCGGGGTCAGCACCCCGTCCACCGGTTGTCCGCCCGTCATCGCCACGGCGTCGTTGTAAAGGATCTTGTAGGTGATGTTCGCCCCGGCCGCGACCGACTGGCGGATGGCAAGATGGCCGGAATGAAAGAATGTGCCGTCGCCCAGATTTACGAAACGGTGCTTCTCGTCGGTAAACCGGCTGATCGCCGTCCAGGGCACGCCTTCCGCACCCATATGGGTGAAGGTCTCGGTGCGGCGGTCCATCCATTGCGCCATGAAGTGACAGCCGATGCCGGCCATCGCCCTGGAGCCTTCCGGGACCCGCGTCGAGGTGTTGTGCGGACAGCCGGCGCAGTAATGCGGCAGGCGCACTACGGGCGGCACCTGTGCAGTGCCGCGCGCTTCGGCCGCATGCAGATGCTCGGCCCGACGGCGCAGGTGGTCCGCCAGGCTCTCGGGCAGATCCAGCCGCAACAGGCGTTCGGCGATCGCCCCGGCGACCCGTGCCACCGTCAGCCCGGCGGACAGGCTGAGGAACGGCACCCCGGCCTCGTCGAACTTGCCGACGATCCGGGGTCTTACATCGGCCCGCCAGTTGAACAGTTGCTGTTTGATCTGGTTCTCGATGATCTCGCGCCGTTCCTCGACGATCAGCACCTCCTCCAGCCCTTCCGAAAAATGCCGGATCCCTTCCGGCTCCAGCGGCCAGGGCATCCGCACCTTGTAGAAGCGCAGACCGATGATGGCCTGTTCGGCGGGCCCGATCCCCAGTTCGGCCAGCGCCTGCCGCACATCCTCATAGGCCTTGCCCGAGGCGACGATGCCGAAACGCGCGCCGGGGGTATCGAGGATCACCCGGTCCACGCCATTGGCGCGGGCAAAGGCGATGGCGGCATAGCCCTTGTGCTCTTGCAATCGTTCGTCCTGCACCAGTGGCGGGTCCGGCCAGCGCAGGTTCAGCCCGTCTGGCGGAAGCTCGAAGTCCTGAGGCAGCACGAACTGCCGTCCTTCCTGTGCAAGATCAACGACCGTGGTGATCTCGACGGTTTCGGAGATGACCTTGAACCCGACCCAGCAGCCGGAATAGCGCGACATCGCGATGCCAAGGAGGCCCATCTCCAGAAACTCATGCACCGAGGACGGATAGAGCATCGGCATCACCGCCGAGATGAACGCGTGATCCGACTGGTGCGGGATCGAGGAGGACTTGCAGGTATGGTCGTCGCCGGCAATGGCTAGAACCCCGCCGTGGCGCGCCGTTCCGGCCGCATTGGCATGTTTGAAGACATCGCCCGAGCGATCCACTCCGGGGCCCTTGCCATACCAGATCCCTAGGAGTCCGTCCTTGCGCGCCCCGGGAGACAGGTGAAGCTGCTGGCTGCCCCAGACCGCAGTGGCGGCCAGATCTTCGTTCAACCCGGGCTGAAAGACGACATCGTGCCGGTCCAGAAACTTCTTCGCCTTGACCAGTTGCTGATCGTAGCTGCCCAGAGGCGAGCCACGATAGCCCGAGATGAAGGCCGCCGTGTTCAGCCCCGCCGCCCGGTCCCGCCGCATCTGCGTCATCGGCAACCGGACCAGCGCCTGGGTCCCGGTCAGATAGACCGAGCCGGCCTCGGCCGTGTATTTGTCATCCAGCGTGATGGCCATCCGCGTCTCCCTCCCCGGAACCGCGAGCAGTGCTCCCCCAAGAATCTAGTTCGAAACGCGTGGAACAAGGTCTCTATTGTTGACCTTGTTTTCGGTGGAAGCAGGCACAATGTATCTTTGTGTCGATCAAATTCTCGAATATGTTTCCACAAGCTGAACCTCTAGACGATAGTGTATCCGAGACAGAGAAAAAATGAAACTGGACGATTCGGACCGCCGAATTCTGCGCGTGATCCAGGCCCAGCCGGATCTGACGATGCGCGAACTGGGCGAGGCGACCGGCATGAGCCATTCTCCCTGCTGGCGACGACTGCAAAGGCTTCAAGACGAGGGTGCCGTCAGCACGCGACGTTTCGTCATCGACCCTGAGGCGGTTGGATACGAGATCCTGGTCTTCTGCTTCGTCAAGATCACCCACCATCAGCGCGAGCGCCTGAAAGCCTTTGAGGATGCGGTGGCGGCCGTGCCGGAGATTCTGCAATGCTACTCGCTGAGCGGCGAGTTCGACTATGTGCTGCAAGTCATCGCGCCCAGCGTGCGGGACTATGAGGCCACGGTGAAGAACGCGCTTGTCGAACTGCCGAACGTGCAGTCGATCTATACCAGCTTCACCCTCAAACGTGTGAAGAACAGTCTGAACATTCCGATCTGACGGGCCGAGGCCGATGATCGTTGCGCGATTCCTGCGGTCCGGCAACCATCACATGACGTAACCGGGCCGCCGGCGGACCAAGATCCGCGGACGGCGCCGGGTCGAATCGCGACCGCCTGATTGTCCGTCTTGTCACGTGGCGAGGCTCTGCCAAAAACCGGATGAGATACTGGGGCTCAGGCTATCCAGGATGTCGATTGCGCGACTTTGCTGCAATCAGCCAATTCAGTGACCAGTCGGATTTCGGTGTCAGCCTTGCCTTGTTCCGTCGCCCGGTCGAATTCGATGAAGAACACGGACCCGACGCCAAGCTCACTGACATAGCCGATCTTGCCCTTGTGACGCTCGACAATTTGCTTGGATATGTGAAGGCCGAGGCCGGTGCCGCCGACCTTCCGCACATCGGAGGAATCCACCTGGCTAAACCTGCCAAAGACGCGATCCTCGGAATCTTTGGGGATGCCCATGCCGTGGTCATGGACGGATATCCGGATACGGCTGGACATCGTGTCCACTTGCACCTTTACCGCCCCGCCACTGGAGGAGAACTTAAGCGCGTTCGACAGCAGGTTGTTCATCACTTGCATCACGCGGCCTCGGTCGCCCTCGAACCGGCAGTCTCCTGCATGGGGAACGGTCGTCACTTGGATGCCCAGCTTCTCGGCATAACCCGACATTGACTCTACCGCCTCGGTCACCAATTCGTTCGCGTCGATCATCTTGAAATCAAACACCATCTCGTCGGCTTCGATCTTTTGCAGATCGAGCAAGTCGTCGATTAGCTTCCCAAGCTGGTGCCCGTTCTTGGCCGCGATGCGAATGATGGGTTGCAGGGATGCTGGCACCGCGCCAAGGACGCCGCTGTTGACAAGATCAAGCCCGCCCATGATCGAGGTCAACGGGGTACGCAGCTCGTGGCTGACGGTGGCAAGGAATTGCGACTTGACCTCCAACGCGGCTTTGGTCCGCTGATTCTCCTCATGGATCAACTTCATCTGATTCACGCGGTCGCGATACCCGACGTAGAATTTTACCGAAGTATCGGCCAGGAAATACAATACGAAGATGATCGTGAAGAACTCCAGCCAGATCGGAGAGCTGAGCGGGGGCGAATAAAGGACGATGTCCAGAAGCGCGATGAACAGGAATGCGCAACCATAGATCGACAGGCGCAAGAACAGGATGCCCGGCATCAGGCTGTTGTACATCGCCGCGAACAGCGAGGCCGAGAACAGGAAGAAGAGGGGCGTGAAATGCCCGCCCGAAGTCTGCTGGACGGCGATGTTCACGACAAAGACGCTGATCGCCGCAGCGCTGATGACGGTGTTGATCGCGATGTGAATCAGGATGTGCCGGCCGACGACCGGGTCCTGCCCGTCCCATGCCTTCGATTTGCGTCCAAGCATGACGTCAAGAACTTCGGTCAGCACGACCAGCATATAGGCGGACATGGTCGAGATGGGATCAAAGTAGATCGCCGCCAGCATGGCCGCAGCGAAAAAGCTCGCCTGGCGTTGCCAGACCAGCTGATTGAGGAGGACCACGTAATCCTTGATCTGTTTCTCACGACCGCTCGGGTCGAGCCAATGCTCCCTGGCTTCCCAGAACGCCTTCAGACTAATCATGTGTGCCTCTGACACCTCTTCGGCGTTAACTCCTATCGCATCAATATGTCAAAAATCGGCCAGAAGCAGGTGGAAGGCAGGGCTTCCTTGCGCGCCTTCGTCCTTGAAAACGCAAGACGGAGGCCGGGCGAGGCAATGTCCCGAACCGGGTACAGCCTGTGGCCTCGACATAGCTTTGTGGCGGCCACGGGGCGGGCCGCGCACTGATCAAGCCGCCGCGGAACGGCTTTTCGGGGACCGGGCATAGGCCCCTTCAAGCGACGGAAAGGCGATGTTGGCTTGCGGAATTTCGCTTATCGGACCAAAGATCGGCGTCCGCGCCAGAACCGTGTCGCGCTGGTCGCGGAACTTGGCGACCAGGAGATGAAGGGGTTTCGTCAGTTCAGGGTATCTGCGTGCCGGGATGACCAGTTCATAGCCGAGGTAGCGCCGATAGAACGGGATATGCTCCGTCCGCAGCGACGCGAAAGCCAAGTCCACATCATAGAACATGGCAGCAAGGAACGGAATGCGCAGGGCCAGAAAATGCAGGGGCACGCGGCTCTTGCGAGAGGCGGGATCGATCGCGAAGCGGGTCGGGTCCAGCGCCGTCTGCCCACCCCTTAAATCGGTCAGCATCTCGGGGAAGACTTCCAGCGTCGGCGACTGAAGCGAGAGTTCAGAAAGAAGGTGCAGCCGCATCGCCGCCACGAGCGCACCATCCACCTCGATCGCGACATGGACGCAGTTCGGCGTTTCGTCAAAAGCGTCCGTCATGATCAGACGCTCGTTATCGGCAATCAGGCCTTCGGCGCGATAGCTTTTGTATCGCAACCGAAGGATCGCCTCCAGTTCCTCACCGCTGGCCGCAACCTTGTAGCGACAGTGCGTCAGCGCCTCGTAAGCTTGTGAATTCAACATCGGCTTGCTTGTCCCGGAACTTCTACGGCCTCGGCCGGCATATGAGGAGGTCGCTGTACCCGCGATACACCGATTTCTGTTCTACGATGTCGAACCCCGCAGCAACGACATCCGCGGCAATCTCGGCCTCGCTATGCGTCCAGTAGACGCCCTTCTTCTGCGCTTCGAAAATCGCCTTGTTCTGCTTGCCGATTTCACGACCCTGCCACAGGATCCGCAGGGCACCGGCCAGACCGTGCTCTTTCCTGAGAGAGGCAAACAGATATCTGCGCCAGTCACTTACGTCGATGACGCGTCCAATGTCGACCAGATAGAGCCAGCCGCCGGGACGAAGCATCCGCCGCAGATCGGCGATCCGCTGCTTGGGTGACGGCATCGTGTAGATCGCATGCACGCAGATCACCAGATCGGCCGTGCCCGTGGCATCAATCTCTTCGAAGGGGCAGGATTCGTAGTGGATGCTTGCGTGGTCGGCCAGTTTGGCTTTCGCCGCTCCGATCATGCCTGCGTCGGGTTCGACAAGGTGGATTTCGCTGTCGCGGAAAGCGCGCGCCGCGATCCTGCTGTAGTTTCCGGTGCCGCCACCGATGTCATAGATCACACGCGGCGCCTCGATCGTTTCGAGGAATGCCGCAAAGTTGCTCATGAGCGCCCTATACTCAGGGTTGTGCTCTGACAGCAAATCATAGGCTCTCGCGTAGGAACTCCAGTCAACATCGCCACGCTGACCCGCAGGTCTTGCGACGCCGCGCATCTTTGACCTGGCCCCCTGGACACTGGCACCTGACCACATGGGAGAACGACTCCAACATTAATTGACAGCGGACGTCTGCACGACTTCTTAAGTTATCAATACGTTAACCTGCAAAGCTCACATTGCAAGTGGTTTCGGAAACAGTTTCCCAGAGATGTTGCCAATGTTTCGGTCGGTGAACGCCATGTGCCGTAGCTATGCCTTGGGTTGTGTGGCGCGGCCGACGACCGGCGATCACGCCTGGCAAGCCGGGTTTAGCCACCAAATCTGCCTACGGCTGAAGAACAATCTCTAATTGTAGTGGGATCTTACAGCGCCCGGGCGGAAGAGCGCCGATGGATCCTGGCACGACCAAGCCACCCGCAAGGACCAATCCGGCCCCCGGGGCCGCGCCGGCCGACAGGACGATATGTGGCTTCATCGCGGCAAAATGTAGCGACTCGCGGGCGCAGATGGCGCTGATCCGACAAAATCTGACCCCAATTCTGGACGACAACGGGGCGAATCGAATGGGTGCAATCCTCTTGGGGACGCAATGAAAGTACGAGTGGTTGACTTCGACCTGGCAGCGCTGGAATTCGTGGCGCATTTTCTGGGTATCGTGACGCATGACAACGTCAACGCGCCCCCGCTGGTGAAGGCGGCACCGAAAGGCGCCGTCCGCTGACTGTCAATCGGATGCGGGACTGACCCCGGATCGGCGTCCAGAATTGACTCCCCTTGCCAGGTCAAGACCAGGGTCATCGCCAACGTGCCGACCGTGATCCCCCGATGGCGATCCTGCCCACATCGGTATCCTGGTGCAGCCGCGCCGAAATCGCGGCGCCCCCCCGGTGCTGCAAGCAACCATTGAACCCAGAATCCCGAATCAGAACTGATGGGTCCAGAGCCCGGGACCCAACCGGGGGCTGGAATTGTGCCGGGGCTGCCGGATCTGTGTCCAGTCAAAGGCAATAGGCCTCAGGCATCGGGGCAGATCAGCTTTCACCGGTCTCCGCCATCATCTTAAGTCGCACCCTGTAGCTTGACAGGATATGCTGCCGCGCCGCTCGCTCTGCACGGTCACCATCGCCGTCGGCGATGGCGCTCACGATTTCCTCATGCTCATTCTGTGCGGCTTCCACCCGATCGGCACTGGCATAGGTCGAGCCGGAAAGCAGGCTCAGATGCACCCGAAGATTGCCAAGCGCTTCGATCATGAACTTGTTGTGCGACGCCTGCACGATCAGCCGGTGAAGCATCTTGTTGCGCTCGAGCAGTTTGACCGGGTCGCGTAGCCCCCTGTCGGCCTCTACCATGTCGCGCAGAAGGCCAACCTCGGCACGCGATGCGTGTTCTGCGGCAAGCCGGGTCGCCATACCCTCGAGCCCCTCGCGCACCGAGAACAGCTGGCGCAATTGATCATAACTCATATGGGCGACGATCAGCCCACGCTGCGGGCCTTGTTCGGCCAGGCCCATGGCATGCAGCCGGTGCAGCGCCTCACGCACCGGCGTGCGGCTGATGCCCAGTCGCTGTGCAAGCTCTACTTCGGTAAGTCGGCTGCCGGGCCGCAACTCACCTTGCTCGATGAGCGTCAGGATATGGTCCAGCGGGCTGCGCCTGGGCGTTGTTGCGTAACTCACACCTGAGGCATGATTGCCCTTTTCCCCTTACTGGGTCAGCCGACGCGAACGATGTCGGCCGTTCCGAGGGCCGAGAAGCGGTTCATGAGTGCGATGCGGATTTGGATTTCGGCGGTCTGGCGGTCCGGGTCTCTTGCGGCGATGCGTTCGCCGAA
>JAYRZG010000019.1:0-43060 GCA_041916535.1 Fuscovulum sp.
ACCGATCAGGGCCTGACCCGCCTCCACTCTGTGATCAGCTCCGTCGGCTCAGGCCCTGATCTCGACACCACAAGGGGGGTCAATTTTGGACGCCGATAAGGGGTCAGTTTTGCGCGCCGATTGACACAGAGTCTTAGAATCCGAGACGCGGTGTGTTGGCAGGCACACCCGGCGCCGTTCAGGGTCCGCTTTTGGGAAGTCCAGGCACAAGCGCCCGCAGATGCGGGGTGATGATTGCTGCGGTGCGGCGAGGTCGCTTTAGGGGCTGCGTTAACCGGGCGGTCAGTTCAAGTGCGTCGCGGGCCTTGCGCCCCGGCCCACTCAGCGCCAGATGCGGTGCGATCTGCCCGAGGCGAGCCTGGCCGAGGCCGCTTGCCGCAAGGATGGCCGACCAGTCGCGGAGCGTGAAGGGCAGCGAACGCGCGGCCGCGGTCAGGCAGGCGGCCTCATCCCGGGTCAGCATCGCTTCGGCGGCCAGCTGGGCGATCCGGTCCTCAGCATCGACGAGGGCCACTGTCAGCGGCCTGAAACCGAGTGCTGCGGGGGCGTGCAAGACCGCAACATCGGCATCGGCATGGCGCCGGCCCGAAAGATATTCGCCAGCGATGACACCCACCGGCTCCATGCCGCAGCCAGCGCATTCGGCGGCACGCAGCGCGCCAAGGCTGGCCGCGCCCAGCACCGGCACGCCGCGCGACAGGGCATAGACGATTTCCTTGTGCCAGACTGAGCGGCTCTGGCCGAAGACCCCGTCGACCAGCCCGATGCGACTTGCCCCACCGAGGATCGCGCGCAGAAGGTCGCCCGCCCCGGCAGGCGGCAGAACGCAGAGTTCCGGCGGGATCGACGCCGAAAACCCGTAGAGCGTGGGCCCGACGAACAACACCGCAGTCATGACAGCCCCAGTGCATGGCGCAGGAGACGGGCCTTGGCGCGCGGGCCGCGCCGATGACCTTCGGCGGGCGGCCCAGTCTCGAGCCCGGGGCACAGGACACTGACACAGGCAAAGTCGTCGCCGCGGCGGCTCAGATCGACGACCAGCGGTTCGCCCAGGCCATCGGCGGCCATCCGGTCGAGGAGTGCATCGATTTCGGCGCCGGGCGGCAGCGGTGGCAGCGGCCGGGCAAGCGATGGACACGGCCCAGGCGGCGGATGGCGGCGAGGCACGGTCGGGTTCTCGCTTTGATAATCCGCTTCGGTGATGTCTTCGCGCGCCCCGGCAATCTCGGTAAGGCGCGATTGCACTGCTTCTAGCATCGCATCACGCGCCGCCTCGGAGAGTGTCGGCCGAGAAGCCACGCCTGCGCAGGGGCTTTGCCGGGCCGTCGCACCGCGCGGTTCGACGAGCCAGCACAGGACGACCGGCACACCCAGCGTGCTGGTCAGGTCACGCAGGGCATAGCCAAGCCCGGCCGCGTGCAGGGCCGCGGCGATCTGACCGATGCCGGGATCGTCAGGCGGCACGTCGGGTTCAGGCGCGGCGGCAAGAATGCCGGGCCAGGCGAAGGCAAGCGCATAGGCATCGGTCTCGATCTGTTCCAGAAGCCCGTGGCGCAGCGCGGCCTGGCGGTCGGGATGCGCAGCAAGCCCGGTCGAGGCCAGCCGGAAAGGCCCCATGGTCGCGGCACTTTCCTCGCGGAAATCCAGCGAGACCAGCGGCAACGGCACCAGCCAAGGGGCGCCGCTGCGCATCCCCCGCGCCTCGAGCCAGCCGAACTCCTGGTCTTCTGCGGCAGCCGGATCGGTGCAGCGCAAGAAGGCGGCAAGATCGGGCACGGGCATCCCCTGCGCGCGCATCGCGCGCGGGGTGCCCTGGAGGTGGATCAGATCGCAGGCGTTTTCAGCGAGATGGGTCTCTGCCGCCTCCATCAGCGCCGCGATCTGGGCCTGTGCCGCCGTCAGCCCCTTGCCCTGGCTTTGGGCCAGCGACCATGCTTCGGGCCGGACCGCCGACCAGACCGGCAGGCCGATGCTATCAAGCCCGGTCAGGTCGCCCAGCCGCGTGATACCAAGACCCGGCGGGATGCGGGGCGCAAGATCTCTGGCAGACATCCCCATATGCAGGTGTCAGCCTGGCCGGCTCGGCGCTTCCCGCGTCTTGTCCAGCGTGAGGTTAAAGTCATCATTCAAAATCTTAAGCGCGGGCACGTGGACCGAGCCGCCGTTCTGGGCCGCAACCACTGCCTGTATCGCGTTCTTCAGGGCCACGACCTCGGCCCCTTTCGATACCGTCGCAAGCGCTATGGCAAGGTCGATCATGGCGTCCGCGCCCGTACGCACGTCACCGATCCCTGCGCTTGCAAGCCGTGTGGCATCGAGGTCATTGCTCGTTATCCGCTCGACCATCTTGCTGTCCAGGTCCACCAATGCCAGGCGGTCCGCGCTTTCGATAATGATATAGACGTTGCTCATGTCTTCCCCCTAACCACTGGCGGCCATCCGCAGGCCCTCGGCGTAGTTCCTGTGAAACCGCTCCGGATCCCGGTAGGGCGAGATCGCGATCAGCGCCTCGGCCGGCATGCCGGGAAACAACTCGTCCAGCCGGCGCGACCAAAGCCCTGCGTCCCGCCTACGGCCAGCCAGCGCATAGGTTGCGGTGCGCAGGCCCACGGCGATCTCGGCGTCGCGCAGCCGGTCGCATCGTGCAGCGGCGACGTCAAAAGCGCCGCGGTGGAAGGCGATCGTCGCGCCAACCCACCACAGGTTGTCGGGCGGCAGCGGGTTGAGATCGAGCGCCTGGGCGAAACGCCGCTCGGCAGCTTCGGCATCACCCAGATGGTTCAGCGCATCGGCATATTCGACCAGAAGGTCGGCATCATGGGGGGCAAGATCCTCGGCCTCGGCAAAAGCTCCTGCCACCGCGTCAAACCGGCGCTGATATAGCGCCACTGCCCCGGCGACCCAGTGGCCGGTCGGTTCGGTCGGATCCAGGTCGATGGCCCGGGCCGCCCGGTCACGCGCGGCCTGTAGCAGCGCCTCATCAGTGCCTCCGCGCAGGATCCATTCGTTATAAAGCGTCTCGGCCACCCGAGCATGGGCCGGGGCAAAGCCGGGATCCGCGGCGATGGCCTGCTGGAATGCCGCACGTGCCCGACGCAATTTCGGCAACTCGCTGCCAAGCTGCAGCGCCCGGCCCTCCAGGTAGTTCAGCAGCACGGAAGGTTCGGTCCGCCGTCGCAGCAACTCGCGCTCGTGGCGTTCCAGCCGGTGCGCCAGCGTGGCAACGATCCGCGAGGCAAAGCGCGCCAGCGAGGTCTGCAATGTCGCCGGGTCGAGCGGAAAACGGCCCGACCACAACAGCGTCCGGCTGTCCAGATGCACCATGCGCAGTTCCAGTACTGCACCCTCGGCCCCCGGACCGAATTGGCCCGATAGGCCATAGTCGGCGCGCAAAAGGTGGTTGTCGCGCGGCAGACCAAAGTCTTCCTCGACCGCGAAGCTGGAATAAGGGGCAAGGACGGCGAAGCTGCGCCAGGCTGCAAGACCCGAGGCGAGTTCTCCCATGACGCGCGCGCTCATATGACCGCGCGCCGAGCTGCCATCGGCCAGGCGCGGGCAGAAAAGCGCCAGCCGTGGCACCGCAATCGCCGCTTGTGGCGTGGCCGGTCCGGGCCGGTCGTTGCGGCGGGGCGCGGCAGGCAGGCGCGGCGCATCGGCAGGGTCGGGGGGGTCTTCCGACGTCGCCCGCATCTGGCGCAGCCAGTCCTCGAACCCTTCGCACCCGGCCAGGTCCAGATCCAGCGCCTCAAGCAGCGTCCCGCCGCGCGCGGCGACCGGCGCGGCCTCCAGGCTTGCGGGGCGAAGCCGCACGGAAAGCCGATCGGTCAGCAGGATGTCGGGGCCAAGGGCAGCCAGGTCCTGCCGCAGCAGGTAAAGGCTGCTGCGCAGGCTGGCCGCGGCACGCCCGGCCTCGGACGCGCCCCAGAACATCTCTTGCAGCAGGCGGCGCGGGCGGGACTGGCCCGGCGCTAGAACCAGCACGGCCAGGATCGCCTGGCGCAGGGCGCTGCTCGGAGTGATGTCGGTGCCATCCGGGGCGAGGACGCGAAAGCTGCCCAGGCAGAAGACAGTGGCCCCGGGCAGGCTTTGCGCCCGGGCTCTGTCGCTCAGCCGTCCGCCCCGGCCATCGGTCACGCCACGGTCCCCCACCACGACATGTTTTTGTTCAAGGCAGGGTAACACAAGCGTGAGATCGGACAATCGTTTGCTATGCGCCGCTTCGACCCGGGCGGGTCGGCCGACACGGACAGGGCTTGCGCCGGCCATTCTAGAACCTCTTGACCAACGCAAGGCCGAACTCGGTGGTCCAGCTTTCATGCAGGGGGATATTGCTGTCTCGATGCTTGCGAGTGACGCTGATCTCGGGCATCAGCCCGCCCCAGCCTAGATCGGGGTGGCTGACAGACAGGCGCAGGCTGCTGACCCGGTCCCTGCGCGCCACACCGAAGACCGGATAGGCGCCATCATAGCGTTCGACACTGGTGGCAAGGTCGAGCCCCAGATGAAGGCCGCCCTTGAGCCGCGTCTCCAGACCCAGACCCAGCCCGATGTCGCGATGCGCCAGATGCGGGGCGCGCGCCGTCTCGCGTTCCAGCGGCAAAGAGAGTGTCAACTGGCTGTCGCGCCCCAACGCATAGCTGAGTTCCACAAGGCCCGACACTTTGTGACCGTCGCGATGGGCGGCGCCGGGATAACTCTGGTCCAGCCAGTCGGCCTGCCAGGCCAGTTGCAGCCGCGGCGCAACTCGGTGGGTGCCGGTTGCGAAGAGGCCAAGCTGGCGGCGGCTTTCCCGACCGTCCAGCCAGAGCATGTTCAGCTTCGGCCCGAAGCTCAGCACCGTGCGGCCGCTGCGGTGGCTAAGGGCGAAGCGCAGGTCAAGCTCGGTCTCTGCGGGCCGCAATGCCGTGTCGAAGACGCGGCGATCGGCCGAAGCGGTCAGCACCGCCCGCCAGTCCTGCGCCAGATCCCAGGCGTGCCAGGCGGTCAGCCCCAGCGACAGGCCGGTCCCGGCCTTTTCGCGTGAGGCCGGCGAGACAACGAAGGGCAGGCCACCGATGATCACCGTCTCTTGCCGGGTGCCGCCGGTAAGATTGGTCGAGGGCAAGAGCGAAAAGCGCAGCACCACCCCGCCCCGGTGCGGCGGCTTCGAACCTTTCGCCGCCGCCGGGCCCCAATCGCGCGTGGTGATCTCGGCCAGAAGCGCGTCGCGCAGCCGGGTGTCGTCGGTCGTGGCGGCAACGCTTTGCGCCATATGCAGCGCCTCGGCCCCCTGCCCCATCAGGTCCATCGCGATGACAAGCTGAACCTGGGCCGGGCGATAACCGGGCGCCTGGGCCAGGATCTTGCGGAAGATCGCGGCGGCCAGGTCCGGCCGGCCCTCGCGCAGGGCAAGCAATCCGTCAAGCTGCTGGCGATGCAGCGCGGCATCGGGCCGGCCCGCGATCTGCGTTTCCAGAATGGCGCGGGCCGCGCTGGCATCGCCACGCTGGATCGCCTCGGACAGGGGATCGGCCGCGGCGGGCGGCGCAAGGGCAAGAAGCAGGGCCAGCAAGGCGACCGCACCGCGGCAGCGTCGAAGCTGCGCCCGCGCCCACAGGCGGGCAAGGCGAAGAAGGCTGAACATGGCAATCCCCAAGATTTTCGCTGCAGGGCACCGCAGCGCGGTTACCCAAGGTGGTGCGGGCACGACTTGGGGTGCGCGCCCGCACCGGACCGCTTTCCGGCCGCCTTTTGCCGCGGCTTTCGGGCGGTCAAGCGCATGGTCCCCAAGTCACGCTTTCCGCAGCCCCGCGCCCCTGTCTGGCGCAGGGCCTTCAAGGTCGGTCCCGGCTATTGCATCCAGCCTTGCCAGAAACCGATGCCGACATATCCCGCGCCATCCTCGGCCGATGTCCCGGTCAGGTTGATGCCGCCGCCAACCTCTTCGGCATGGGGTCCGAAGAAAGTGCCGGAATAGGTCGAACCCTCGTCGATCGTGCCGACATTGGTTTCGAAATCGGCATCCGCCGTCACTGCGCCGGTGAAACCGTTGCCCTCAATCGCGGCGGTTTCCAGCGTCAGGGCGCCGTCGAAGGGCGTCCAGGAGCGGGTCGGATCGACATTGCGCGGCTCGCGATATTCCAGGTTGGTCACATCGCCCGACACCTCGCCCGCGCCGAAATCGGCGGTCAGCGCGACATCGCCGCGCGCTTCGGCCACGACATCCCCGTAGTTGGTGAAGCCCTCTTCCGGCGCAACGCGAACCCGCGCCGAACCCGCATAGGTCGCGGTCGGCAGCGCGGCAAGATCGGCCTCATCGGTTTCGCTGCCGACCACGGCAAAGCCATTGGCCCCGGTGTCGCCCGCTTCGAAATCATAGTGATAGTCGAAAACCAGGCTGTAGCGTCCGCCATTCGGGTCCAGCGCATCGGCCATCGAGTTTCCATTCCAGGCCCAGAGCGAGGCGGACCCGTCCGGCAGTTCGAAACCATAGCCATCCGCGCTCAGATCCGCTGCCGTGAAATGGAAGGTGCCATTGGGCGTGATCAGGTCAAGCCCGCCGGCATTGTTGCGCGCGATCTGGACCGAAGAATCCGCCGCCAAGGCGCCGGTATCGGCGGCGAAATCCCGCACCCAGGAAGACGAGGCCCGGCCCGAAGCGCGCAGCGTCGTGCCATCGGCAAGCGCCTGGGCGGCATTGCCGGCGGTCTTGGCCAGCACCTTGTCGGCGCCGGCATTGGCTCCACGGTCGGCGACGCCCCCGGAACCCGAGCTGGACGAACAGGCCGCAAGCGCGGTGGAAGTGGCAAGAATTCCAAGAAGAATGGGCAAGCGCATGATCTGATCCCTCATATGAGCCCCAAGTTGCACCGGCGAATCGCCGATGCCTTGCAGTCTCCTGGGGCAGCGTCATCGCAGCATCATCGCCTTAGGATTGATCTATTGTTGCCTAACACACCCTGAGGGTCGGAAGGACAGGCGCTGCTCCAGACGCTCACAACCCGAACGCAAGCGCAGGGCGCGACTGGCTATCGGCACGAAGCCCCGTTCCTTTCACAGTATCGGGCCATCAGAATCTTACCGCCCAGACGCGGAACCTTCCCTGTCCGGTGACCTCACGGATCAGCCCGCGGTCGACCAGCACATCGTGGTTGCGCTGCACGGCGGCACGGCTTGCCCCGGTCTCGGCCTCGGCCTGCGGGGCCGCCAGCATCGGCTGCGCTGCCAGGGCCGCGATCAGCCGGGCCGGGGTGCGGCCCTGCAGGTCGGCGGTTTCGGCCATCGCCCGCGCGCGCCATTGCGCCAGCCGGTCCAGCGCCAGCAGCGCCGACAGCACTGCGCGCTGCGCGCCGGTGATCCAGCCGGCCAAGCGCGCTTCGGGCGACCCGCTGGCGGTCAGCGCCGAAAACCCCACCAGCGTCAGCGGCAGGAAGGGCAAGGCCCCCTGCCCTGCTGCCAGCCGCGCGCCCAGCACCGCGGCCTCCAGCCCGCGCAGATGATCCGGCCGTTCGTCCAGCGCCCGCCACAGGTGACAGAGCGCAGCCCCTTGCGTCATCGCGCTCGCGCCCGCCAGGGCCGCCATCTCCGCTGCGACATCGTCCAGAAGGCCAGGATCCGCCCGCCCCCCCCTCGCCCAGCGAGGCCGCCAGCGCCTCGGTCAGCCCCCGGCCCGGCCCTGAGGCCGGCGCGGCCAGCCGCTGTGCTGCCCAGGCGATGCGGATCAGCCCGTCGCCGCCCTCTTCCACCGCGCCGATCCGGTAAGAGATGATCGTTGCGCCCTATTCGATGCGCAGTCTGGCCGCCATCGCGCATGGCTTCGATGACCATCTGCTGACCCGCGCCGCCGGGGTGCAGCTGAAGGAGCGCCGCCCGCTGGTGCTGCTTGCGCGCGAGGCGCCGCTTTCGGCGGCACATCTGCGCAACATGCTGGCGGCGACCGAACTGGGCGCCGTGATCCTGCCGCCTGTGCCGGCCTTCTATCTGCGCCCTTCCGGGCTGGAAGCGGTGGTCGAACAGATCGCCGCCCGGGCGGTCGACCTCTTGCGCATAGCCCCGGCGCAGGCCACCGAATGGGTCGGCTGCCCCCCCTGGCCATAGACAAAGCCTTCCCTTCACGCCTCCGGCGGCGGCCGGTCAGATCGCCGGAGTGGCAAGTCGGCACCTGATCCCGCCGCAGCTTCTTGCGCAAGACGGCCCGACCATAGGTTCCAGTGCGTCGCCGCATTCGCCGGGCTATCTGGTCGACGGTTTCAAGCTGCCGAGGCTCCTTGAGCTACTCCCCGATCCTTGGACAGTGGCGGAAGCTACGATCTGACGTCTGCTGGTCTCCAGGAACGAGGAGATCAGGACATGTCGAAACGCCGGAACCACGACGCGGCGTTCAAGGCGCGGGTGGCGTTGGAAGCCGTGAAGGGGGAGCGCACGGTGTCGGAACTGGCGACCGCTTATGGGGTCCATAGCGAGGAATCCAGTTGACAGAATCGCAGTGACATCTTTAGTTCGTCTACAGAACGAATTAATAAGGTGAGCTATGGAGCCCGCGCAGCCCCACTCCTTCTCCCGGCAGGTTTCGCTTTGCATGGCGATGCAGTCGATCATCCACTGCGGGCCAATCTCGCGCGCGTCTATTTCGAAGCAGACAGGGCTATCCAAGCAGACAGTTTCCGAACTGGTCCGCATCCTTGAAGAGGAGGGATGGGTTCGCGAAACCGGCCGAACCTCGGGGCATGTCGGGCGCACAGCGACCAATTATGAGCTGGTAACGGACAGCGCCTTCATGGCTGCCGTTGATCTGGGCGGCACAAAGGTGCGCGTTGCTATTGTCGATCTTGCCGGGTCGGTTATTGCCGAAACGGTCGCCTCGACCCATCCCGATGGTGGGCGGTCGGTGGCGCGCCAGATCGGCGAGCTTGTGGGTCTGGCCGTCGCGGAAGGCCAGGTAGACCGCAACAAGGTGCGACAGACGGTGGTCGGCTGTCCCGGCGTGCCAGATCAGGTCACAGGTGCGGTGAGATACGCGCCGAACATTGCAGGTATCGACGGTTTCGACTTTCGGGCCGCCGTCGCTGAGGCCACCGGAACGCAGGTTGTCCTGGAAAACGATGTCAACCTTGCGGTCCTTGGTGAGCAGTGGCTTGGCGCAGGCCAGGGCATCGATCATCTGGCCTTCATTGCGCTTGGCACCGGCATCGGTGCGGGCCTTATCGTAAATGGTGCGTTGCTGCGGGGGGCTTCCGGAGCAGCTGGGGAGCTTGGTTATCTGCCCTTTGGTGCCGATCCCTTCGAGGCTGAATCCTTGCGGGTTGGCGCTTTCGAGCGTGTCACTGCGACGCATGGCATTCGCTCGGCCTATGAAGCTGCGACGGGGAAGGTGCTGGATGTGCCGTCGATCTTCAGCGCAGTGGCCGAAGGGGATGCTGCGGCACAAGCTGTGCTGGACGGCGTGGCTCGGCAAATGGCGCGGGCGGTCGCTACCCTAGGGGCCGTGATCGCGCCTGAGATGGTGATCCTGGGTGGTTCCATCGGCGCGCGGCCTGAAATCATCGCAGCGACCAAGTCCGAGCTTGAACGTTGCTTTCCGTTTTCGATCCATGTCGTCCCGAGCGCGCTTGGTGACCACGCCGCTTTGAGTGGCGCTGTGGCGATCGGTCTAACAGAACTTCACACCGCGCTTTTTGCCCAATCCGCCCCCGGTGCTGTGGTGACCTTGCCGACACCGAAGCCGGCTGCGCTGCGGAGGGCAGCGCCATGACGGCGAGAGACAATGTGATCGCCCGTCTGCGTCCGCATCTGGACACAAGCGCTGCCAACGATCTTCTGGGTCGCGCCGTGAAGGCGGCTTCGGTGACTGGCAACGAGGCGGCGATGGCAGCAATGCTTCAGCCCGAGATGGCGAGGCTTGGCCTTGATCCGCTGGTGCAGGATTTCCTGCCGGGCCGCCCAAACATCTCCGGGCGGCGCAAGGGGGCGGGCACCGGGCCGGAGCTTCTGTTCATCGGGCATACCGATGTCGTTCATCCGCGGGATTGGGAGGTGCATTGGGCGGGTCAGCCGCAGCAGAATCCGTTCGGCGCGGCGATCATCGATGGCGAGCTTTGGGGGCGCGGATCCGCGGACCTGAAGGCCGGCATCTGCGCATCACTTGCCGCGCTGGACCTGCTTGACCGGGCCGGTATCAGGCTTTCGGGCAGTGTCTCCTTCGCTTTTGTCGGTGACGAGGAAAGCGGCGAGCCGGGCACCGGGATCAGCGCTGGCATCGGGCGCTGGACGGAGAAGGTTCTGGCAGGCGACCTGCCGCGACCGGACCTCGCGGTCTATGTCGAACCGACCCGGCTGCAAGTCCTGCCGGTGCAGATCGGGTTCTACATCGCCGAGGTGAAGCTGACCGGGCAGTCGGCCTATTTCGGGCGCCCAGAGCTTGGACGGGATGCCCTTAAGGCCGGACATGGCGTGTTGCAGGCGATCTGGGACCACTCGGACAGGCTCGCTGCGGCGGCCGAGCATCCGCTTCTCGGCCGGGCCTTCGCGCTGGTGACGGGGCTGGAGGCGGGTGGGTTGATCGCAGTTCCGGGTGAATGCCGATTTTCGCTGATCGGCAAGCTCTTGCCCGGCGACAGCCTTGACCGCGCCACGGAGGCGCTTGAGGCGGTAATCCGGACGGCAACGCCCGACGGGATCGGCGTCGAGATCACCTTTCCGGCGGGGCGGGACCATCCGCGCGGCGGCTCACCCGCCGGGATCGAGCTGGATCACCCTCTGGTCACGACACTGTCGGGCTGCGTCAGCGCCGTCCGCCCGGACCGGGGCGGGATCGAAGGCGCGCCGTTCTGGTCGGAGATGCCGTTCCTGACCGAACGGCTCGGCGTCCCGGCGGTCTACTGCGCACCGGGCGATATCTCGATCTGCCACACCAATTTCGAGCGTGTGCCCCTGCAGGACTACCACGACGGCATCCTCGCCTTCGCGGCTTTCATCGCCACCACTTGCGGAACCTTGCCCGATTGAGCGGGCCAACTTGAGGGAGAGAGACCATGACAAAAGCATCACGGAACCTTCTGACGTCACTGTCTGTGCTGGCCTTGCTGGCGCTTCCTGCCAGCGCGCAGACGGTTGGTCCGTCGGGCGAGGCGGCCACGCCCTCGTCCGAGATCACGTTGGATGACGCGCAAGCGGCAGAGCTGAAGGGCAAAGGGTTGAAGGCCGCCCTCCTCTGGCACGACCAGGCTGATTTCGTGAATGCGGTGACGGCTGGTGCGACCGACGAATTCACCCGGCTTGGCATCGAGGTTGTCGCCACCACTTCGGCGGGCTTCGACAGCGCCAAGCAACTGGCCGATGTGGAGACCACGCTGGCGCTGGACCCCGACATCATCCTGTCGTTGCCGCTGGATCCCGTCGCCTCGGCCGCCGCGTTCAAGAAGGCCAGCGCGGCGGGGGTGAAGCTGGTGTTCCTGTCGAACCTGCCGGCCGATTACAAGCATCCCGCCGACTACGGGGCCATCGTGACGGATGACCTGTTCCAGATGGGCAAGCAGGCGGCCGATGTGCTGGCAACCGCGATGGGCGGCAAGGGCAAGGTCGGCTGGATCTACCACGACGCCGCCTACTACGTGACCAACCAGCGCGACAATGCCTTCAAGTCCACGATCCAGGCCGACTACCCGGACATGCAGATCGTCGCCGAAGCGGGCATCAGCGACCCGGCCCGCGCCGAGGAGATCGCCAATGCGATGCTGCTGCAGAACCCCGATCTGGGCGGCATCTACGTCACCTGGGCTGGCCCTGCTGAAGGCGTTCTGGCGGCCCTGCGCGCGAACGGCAACACCACGACCAAGATCGTGACGCTGGACCTGTCCGAGCCGATTGCGCTGGACATGGTCAAGGGCGGCAATGTGGCCGGTATCGTCGCGGACGAGGCCTATGAGCTGGGCCGCACCATGGCAGCCGTCGGTGCCCGCGCGGTGCTGGGCGTCGAGAACCCGCCCTTCATCGTCGCCCCGGCGCTGGCCGTGACCAAGGAGAACGTCGCCGAGGGCTGGCAGAAGTCGCTGCACAAGGACGCGCCGCAAAGCGTGCTTGACGCCCTGAAGTAACCAAACGCAACAAGGAGGACCAACAGATGCCTGTACTTCATCGTCGCTCAGTCTTCGGACTTGCCCTTGCCTTGGCTATGCCATCCCTTGGCCTTGCGCAGGAACCCCTGACCACGGGACCGAATGGAGAGCCGGCCAGTCCGGCGGCATCTGTCGTGCTTTCGGATGCGGATGTGGAAACCCTGAAGGATGGCGGGTTCACCGCCGCCTTCGCCTGGCACGAACTTTATGACTGGTCCTCGGCGGTGTCGCGCGGTGCGCAGGACGAATTCGCCCGGCTTGGCATCAAGGTCGTCGCCGAGACCAATGCGGGCTTCGACGCGGCCCGGCAGACAGGCGATGTCGAAACCGTCCTGGCGCTGAAGCCCTCGATCCTGATCTCGCTGCCCGTCGATGCCGAGGCGGGGGCGGCCACCTATGGCAAGGTTGCCGCCGCGGGAACGAAACTGGTGTTCATCGACAATGCCGCCAGCGGCGTGACGCAGGGCACAGACTATGTGACCACCGTCACCTCGGACCGGGCCATCATCGGTGCCCGCACGGCGGAAGCGATGGATGCGGCGCTAAGCGGGTCGGGCAAGATTGGCTACATCTTCCATGACGCGAATTTCCAGGTGACGAACCAGCGCGACCAGGCCTTCGTCTGGAACATCAAGAACCGCTTCCCGGGGCTGGAGATCGTTGCCGAGGCGGGAATGGCCGATCCGGCGCGGATCGAGGATATCGCCAACGCGATGCTGACCCAGCACCCGGAGATTACCGGCATCTATGTGCCCTGGACCGAACCGGCGCTTGGCGTGCTGGCGGTGCTGCGCCAACTGGGGCGCGAGGATGTGAAGATCGTCTCGATCGATCTGAACGAGCCTGCGGCGCTGGACATGGCCAAGGGTGGGCCGGTGGCGGCCCTTGTCGCGGATGAGGCCTATGCCATCGGCGTCACGGCCGCGCGCGCGGCTGCGGTTGCCCTTCTAGACCACAAAGTCGACCCGCTGCTGGTCGTTGGCGCGGGGATCGTCCGCAAGGACAATCTGGCCGAGGGCTGGCGCGCCTCGCTCAACACCGACCCGCCGCAAAGCGTGCTTGACGCACTGAAATGACCCCGTGCCGCCGGGTGACCGGCGGCCCCCCTTCCCCGCCAATGCAGGTGACGCGATGTCTGTTGCCCTTCCTTCCCGCGCCGCCCTGCAGGGGCTGATCGTCTATGCGGGCTTCGTGCTGATCTTCCTGTTCTTCGCCGTGATGCTGTGGGACCGCGGGTTCCTCTCGGCGCAGAACCTGACCAACATCGTGTTGCAGACCGCGCCGGCAACGGTGCTGGCCGTGGGGCTGGTCTTCGTCCTGGCCTCAGGCGAGATCGACCTTTCCTTCGGGGCGACGGTGGCCTTGGCGGCCATTGTCGCGGCGATGGTGATGCGGGTCTATCCCTGGCCCGTCGGCGTGGCGGCGGGGATGGCGACCGGCATGGCGGTGGGTTTCGTCAACGGAATGATCGTCGCCTATGCCCGGTTGCCGTCCTTCCTGGTGACGCTTGCCACCATGGGTGTCGTCGCGGGGATCGCGCGCGAACTGTCGAACCTGCAGTCGATCCCGGTCACGGCGGAGCCCTTTATCGCGATTTTCGGTGGCGGCAGCCTGTTCGGCATTCCCTCGCTGGTGATCTGGACCGTGGCGGCACTGGCCGTCGGCCATCTGGTCTTCCGCGAAACCCGGTTCGGCGCGCATGTGCTGGCGACTGGCGACAACCCCCGCGCCGCGCTGGTCTCGGGCATCCGGGTGGCCCGGTTGCGGCTGGCGGTGCTGGTGGTCTCGGGCGCCTGTGCCGGGTTGGCCGGGCTCCTGTATTCCGGGCGCCTGCAGGCCGCGCGATATACGCTGGGCGAAAGCGATCTGATGACGGTCATCGCCGCCGTCATCGTGGGTGGCACCGCCCTGAACGGAGGGAGGGGCACCATACCGGGTGCTCTGGTGGGCAGCCTGATGATGGGGATGCTGTCGAACGGGCTGATCCTGATGGGGCTGTCGGTGTCCTGGCAGATGATCATCAAGGGCCTGATCGTCCTTGCCGCCGTCGCCGTGTCCCTGCGCGAACCCAACCGCTGACCGGAGGTCATCCATGTTCCTCGACGTTCTCCGCCGCCGAAACCCTGCGTTCATCCTTGCCGCGCAGGCCCTGCATCAGACAGGGCAGATCCCGGCCAACTCCTATGTCCTCGACCTTGATGCCGTCACCGAGAATGCCCGCCTTCTGCGCGCCGAGGGTGACCGGCTGGGCCTGAAGGTCTTTGCCATGACCAAACAGGTCAGCCGCCAGACCGGATTCTCCCGCGCGGTGATGGCCGGGGGGATCGACCGGGCGGTGGCGGTGGACATGGCCTGTGCGGTCGCCTGCCACAATGCCGGGCTGCGGATCGGGCACCTTGGCCATCTGGTGCAGGTGCCGCGCGCCGAGGCGGCGATGGCCGCCCGCGACATCACGCCGGACTACTGGACGGTGTTCTCCGACGACAAGGCCGATGAGGCCGCCGCCGCCGCAAAAGCCGCCGGGCGGGAGCAGGCGATCCTTGCCCGGGTGCAGACTTCGGGCGACACCTTCTATCGCGGGCATGAGGGCGGTTTTGCCGCCGAAGCCGCCGTCGATGCCGCGCGTCGGATCGACGCACTGGAGGGCGCGCGCTTTGCCGGAATCACCACCTTCCCGGCGCAGCTATACGACCACGCCAGCCGCAAGGTGCGCCACACGCCGAACCTTGCCACCTTGCAGCGCACGGCGGACGCCTTGCGCCGCGCAGGCTTCGCCGGTCTGGAGATCAACGCTCCCGGCACGACCTCACTCGTCACCCTGCAAGCGCTGGCCGAGGCCGGGGCAACGCAGGTCGAACCCGGCAACGGCTTGCACGGCACCACGCCTTTGCACGCGGTCGAGGATTTGCCCGAGCGTCCCGCCGTTCTGTACCTGACCGAGGTCAGCCATTCGCATGGGGGCCGCGCCTATTGCTTTGGCGGCGGGCTCTACATCGACCCGGTCTTCGCCGACTATGACGTCAAGGCGCTGGTCGGTCCTGAACCCACGGTCGACACCGGGGCGTTGCGCTTGGTCGAGATCCCGCCCCCGTCCGCCATCGACTATTACGGCATGATCGACGCCACCGGCCCGACCCCGCCCCGAACCGGCGACACGGTCGTCTTTGGCTTCCGTGGGCAGGCCTTCGTCACCCGCGCCCATGCCGTGGGGATTGCCGGTGTGTCCAGCGGCTCTCCCCGCGTCGTCTCGATCGAGAACATCTACGGCCAGGCGGAACCCTGGCCCCAGCTGAGGACAAAGCCATGACCCCCGTCCTGCAACTGAAGAACATCCGCAAGTCCTTTGGGGGGGTTACGGCCATCCAGGATTTCTCGCTGGACCTGAATGCCGGCGAGGTGGTGGCGCTGGTCGGTGACAACGGCGCGGGCAAATCGACACTCATCAAGATGATCTCGGGCATCCACCCGCCGACCTCGGGCGAGATCTTGTTGGATGGCCAGCCTGCCAGTTTTGCCGATGCCTCCGTCGCGCGCGAACGAGGGATCGAGGTGGTCTATCAGGATCTTGCCCTTGCTGACCAACAGACGGTCTACATGAACCTGTTCCTGGGGCGCGAACCGGTCAAGGGGCCGTTCCGCCTTCTGGACCGCCGCCGGATGATCGCCGAGACGGATGCGCTGGTAAAGGAACTGGACGTTCGCATCCCCTCGGCTTCGGCCACGATCCGCGATCTTTCCGGAGGCCAGAGGCAAGGCGTCGCCATCGCAAGGGCCACCCATTGGGCCAAGAAACTGGTCTTGCTCGACGAGCCGACAGCGGCCCTCGGCGTGGCCGAAACTGCGCGGGTGGAAGCAACCATCGAGGCGTTGAAGGCGCGGAACCTGGCGATCTTCATCATCTCGCACAGTCTGGATCAGGTGTTCCGCCTGTCGGATCGCATCTGCGTTCTTCGGCGCGGCCAGCAGATCGGCATCCGCGAGACCGCGCGGACCGACAAGAACGAGATCATCGCCATGATCACCGGGGTCTCGGCATGACCGGGCGCGGACATCTGATGGCGGCGGAAATCGCCGAGATTCCGGGGGTCATCGACCGGCAGTTGCGCGAGAACCTCGACAGCTACCTTGCCCTGGGGCGAAGCTGGGCCACAGAGCCGCCCGTCTTCTTCGCCACCTGCGCGCGGGGAACCTCGGATCAGGCGGCCTTGTTCTTCAAGTATCTGACCGAGATCGGTACCGGGATTCCCGTCGCCTCGCTTGGCCCCTCGCTGGGAAGCACGTTCGGCGGCAGTCTGCGCATGACGGGCGCGGCGATGCTGGCCATCTCGCAATCCGGGGCTAGCCCCGATCTGGCCGCCTTGACCCGCAAGGCTGCAGCGGGTGGGGCCAGCACGGTCGCTTTGCTGAATACCCTCGACAGCCCGCTTGGCCGGATCGCGGACAAGGCCCTCCCCTTGGCAGCTGGTCCTGAACTGGCCGTCGCCGCGACAAAAAGCTTCGTGGCGAGCCTAGTCGCCGTGACGGCAATCCATGCAGGGCAGACGGGGAACCATGCGCTTGAGGATGAGCTTCTCTCGCTCCCTGCTTTCCTTCGCGCGCAAACCGGCGGACCCGAACTGGACCTTCGCCCCCTGGCACAGGCTCGCCGGCTCTTCTGCCTCGGCCGTGGCCTTAGCCTGGCAATCGCCGGAGAGGCAGCGCTCAAGTTCAAGGAAACCTGCCTTCTGGCCGCAGAAGGGGCGTCCTCGGCCGAGTTTCGTCATGGGCCGCTGGCGCTGGCCGACAAGGACACGGCGGCCCTGGTCTTCCTGCTAGATGACGCGACCCGACCGGGGACGGAATCGCTCATCGAAACGCTGAATGATCGCGGCGCGACCGTGATCGTGTCCGCTGAGGGCGCAGGGGCCGCCCCCCATGCTCTGCGGCACCCCGCCACGCAGGCGATTGCCGCCATCACAAGGGTCTATGCGGCGATCCATACGCTTGCCGTCAGCCTCGGGCTCGATCCAGATGTACCGCCGCATCTTGTGAAGTCAACGCTGACCGAGTGACCACTTTGCCGGGCGATCAAGCGGTTTGCGGACCGGCAGTGCTTCGCATTCCGCCCTGACCGCCTTGTAGGGTGAGAAACGTGCCGGTTTTCTCGTCGGTCGCATCGATCGTGCCCATCCGCGCGGAAGCTGAACCGGATTTGGCGCAGTGCCGACGATCGCCTGGGGCAAATGGCCGATCTCCTCAGACGGAACCGCTGTAAGCAGGGCCGCAGTATAGGGGTGCAGTGGCCGGAACAGGACATCGTCGCTTGGGCCCGTCTCGACGATGCGGCCCGCGTAGACGACGGCGATGCGGCCTGCGATCTCCGACGCCACGGCCAGATCGCGTGTCATCATGATCACCGCGGGTCAACGACCAGCCCAGCGGGTTCGAAACATGCCCGGGAAGATCATACCACCGCGGTCCAGACCCTGAACCGCCCTGCCCCGGTGACTTCACGTGCGATGCCACGGGTGACCAGCAGGGTAAGGTTGCGCTCGACCGCGGCGCGGCTGGCGCCGGTCTCGCTTTCGGCCTGCGGGGCCGAGACCATCGGGTGCCGCGCCAGGCAGTCCAGCAAGAGGCGCGGTGTCCGCCCGGACAGGTCGGCCACGCTTTCCACAGCACGCTCCTGCCAGCGCCGCAGCCGGTCCAGCTCCATCAGCCCCGCCAGAACGGCCTGATGCGCGCCGCTCAGCCAGCCCGCCAGCCGCCGCTCGGCGCCGCCGGTCGCGGTCAGGGCGGCAAAGCCCGCCGCAGCCAGTGGCAGGAAGGGCAGCGCCCGCCCGCCGCCGATCTTCGCCCCCAGAACCGCCGCTTCCAGCCCGCGCAGATGGTCGGGCCGCTCGTCCAGCTGCCGCCACAGCCGGAAGGCCGCCGCCCCGCGCACCAGCGGGTGCAACCCCTGCACCTCCGCCAGCGCGGCATCGGCCTCCTCCAGCAAGGCGGCATCCTGCCCGGCCAGGCCCAGCAGCACCGCCGCCGCCCCGCCCGCCTGCGGCACCGCCGCCGCCAGCCGCCGCGCCGCCCAGGACAGCCGCATCATCGCCCCACCATCCGCGCCCGTGGCCCCCAGCCGGAACGACATCCATAGCGCCAGCCGGTCCGAGGACAGCCGGTCCCCGGCCCACCAGCCCAGGGCCAGCGCCTCGCTGGCCGCCAGCCGCGCGATGGCCCCCTGCCCCATCAGGCCCAGCCGCTCCTGCAACCGCCCCAGATCCTGCGCCAGATCGGCAAGGTCCCCGGCCAGGCTGGCCTGCGCCGCCGCCCATTCCGCCGGATCGGCCAGCCCGCCCGCAGCCGCGAGCGGCAGGGGCAGGTCCAGCGCGCCGGCGCTGTCGTCAAACTCGGCAGGACCGGGCAGAAACCAAAGGTCGGCCTCGCCGGTCTCAGCCTCATCCTGTTGTTTGTCTGCCGCCCGGACCATCATATCGGCATTATGCATAGATTTTGCGGACTACCAAGGGCACCGCATGCAATGATGCTCAGACACGATAAGTCCGCCTTATCATGGCTGTTGTAGTCGCAGAGGATCCGGGGCAGTCTGGGCCCGGGAAACTGCCAGGAATGTGCGGATCAATGGTCAGACGCAGCGCTCAGCAGCCGCATCCCGGCAATGCCCGCCGCCTTGCGGTCGAAGGTCGCGGTCTCGCGGCAGCCCGCGCCCTGCCCCGCCAGGGCGACCATCTGGTCGGCGAAGCCCGGCCCGCCCTTGCGGTAGCGATCGGCGGCCAGCGCCACGCGGTCGCCCGCCTCGATCACCAGTTCCTTCGCCTCCAGCAGGCCGTCCAGCGCCCGGGCAATGTCGGGGCGGCCAAGGCCATAGGCCCGCTCCAGCACCCAGACAAGCTCGACCAGAACCTCCCGGCAGACATAGCCGGGCTCCGCCTCGGTCAGCTCGCCGATCAGCGCCGTGGCCGCCCTGGCCTGATCCGGGTCGTCCTGCACCAAGAAGCGGACCAGGACATTGGTATCCAGCCCGATCACTGCCCCGTTTCCTGGCCCGTGGCCCCGACTGCGATCGCCTCGTCCATCTCGTCAAGGCTGACCACCCGCCCGGTCCGGCCCTTCAGCAACCCGGCAAGGCCCGCGACCGGCACGCACCGCACGATCCGCACCTCGCCGCCGTCCAGGATCAGGTATCGAAGCTTGTCGCCGGGGCTCAGCCGCAGCGCCGCCCGCACATCCCTGGGCAGCGTGGTCTGGCCCTTGATGGTGACAGTGGATTCCTGCATGGCAGCCTCCAAGGAAGTTTTGCATATCTCATTACATTTGGCAGTTTTGCCTTCCCGATTCAAGGCCCGGCCATGACCGCGCTCGCCCTGCCCACCTATGCCCAGTTGTCGGACGCCGACGAGGCGGCGCTGACCGAGCTGTTCCGGCGCGGCACGCCCCCCAACACCCTGCGCGCCTGGGAGCGCGACCTGGCCTATATCGCCGCCTGGAAGATGGCCGCCTTAGGCCGCCCCCTGGCCTGGCCCGAAGAGGAAAAGGTCGCCCTGCGCTTCATCCTCGACCATGCCCAGGACCTGACCGGCAAGCCCGGACCCGCCCAGGACGCGGCGCTGGAACTGATCGCGATCGGGCTGCGCGTCGCCCTCACCTGCCCCGCCCCCTCCACGCTCGACCGGCGCATCGCCTCCTGGCAGGCCTTTCACCGCATGCGCAACCTGACCTCGCCCTTCTCGGCGCCGCTGGTGCAACAGGCACGCCAGAAGGCGCGCCGGGCCAATGCGCGGCCGCATGTGCCCAAATCGCCCCGGCCGGTGACCCGTGACATGCTAGAGGCGCTGCTCGCGACCTGCGACGACAGCCATCGCGGCATTCGCGACCGGGCGATGCTGATGCTGGCCTTCGCCTCGGGCGGACGGCGGCGGTCAGAGGTGACCGCGCTGAATGTTGAGGATATCGGATGCGACGAGTTCGGGGCCAAGGGCCTGCTCTGGGTGCGCCTGCTGGAGACCAAGACGACGCGCAAGGATCAGGCGCCGAAGCTGCCGCTCAAGGGCCGTGCGGCGCGGGCGGTGATGCATTGGCTGGAGGTGACCGGGCTCAGAGAAGGCCCGCTCTTCCGTCCGGTCTCAAAGTCAGACCGGCCCCTGCCCCGCCGCCTTGCCTCCGACGCGCTGCGGACGATCCTCCGCCATCGGTTGCGGCTGGCGGGCCTGCCCGAGGATTATGCCACCCCGCATGGCTTGCGTGCGGGCTTCCTGACCCAGGCCGCGCTGGACGGCGCGCCCCTGGCCGCGGCGATGAAGCTCAGCCTGCACCGATCCGCCGTCCAGGCCCAGAAATACTATGCCGATGTCGAGATCAGCGAAAACCCGGCGGCGGACCTACTGGGGGACTGACTCCCCCGGTTTCGCCGCGAAACCCTGCGCTCAGGCTGGGCCCAGCAGGCGCTCCAGCTCGCGCATCAGCGTGTCGACCATCGGGTAATCGACCCGCTTGCCATGGATGCGGATCACCCAGCTGTGGCCATCGTGCTCCGAGCTGAGCCGCGTGCCGGTCGACAGGTTCGCCACCCTGCCCTTCCCCAATGCCCCCGGTGGACGGCCGCCCCGTTCCGGCTTGCGCGGTGCGGGCGTCAGATCGGCCAGCGCCGCCTCGATCCGGGCCCATTCCTCGTCGGCATCCTGGGGCGCGCTGCCGTCCAGGGCGGCCCGCACCAGCCTTTCGCCGCCATCGCGCAGCGCCGTCGCCAGACGCAGCCCTTCGCGCTCTTTCAGCGCCTCGGGGAAGGTCAGCATGTCGCCCAGCTCTTCGAAGATCAGCGCGAAGGAACGGACCTTGGACCGCTTGGCCTTTGACGCCTGCGGGAAAAGCGCCTCGACCGCCGCCTCGACATTGGCGAAGACCCCCTGCTGCGCCGCGATCACCGCGATCCGGCCGCGTTCGAAATGCGACAGGTTGGCCCGCACTTCGTTCTCTTCGACCATGGCCGTCACGGCGCCGCCCAGATCGGCCGGATCGCGGATGATGGCGCGGATCTTGTCATAGCGCGGTTTCAGGGACATGGCCCGCAGGTTGCGCACGGCCTGCAGGCGGCGATAGCCGGACAGAAGCCCGTAGCGCAGGCCCGAAGGAGCGTCGGGCGGCAGCAGGAACACCTCGACCGGCAGGCGCAGGCCATGGCTGGCGATCGAGAGCTGAAGCTCGGTCATCTCGGCCGGGTCCAGCGCCAGCCGGTCGCGGACCAGCGCATCGGCGTCGATCTCCTCGAGCGGGATCTCGACCAGGACCAGCCCCTTTTCCTCGGCCTGGCGCAGACGCTGGGCATCCGTCCGGTCACGCGCGGCGGCGGCGCGATCATCGGGGCTGCGTGGATCATGGGCGGCGGCGGCCTCGGCGGCGATATGGCTGATCGGGGCCGACAGCGGCGCCCGGGATGTGGTTTCGCGGCGAAACTCATCCTCCAGCCGGGCCAGATCGTCGGCACTGGGGGCGGTCAGGGTCTTGCGCTTTGCCATGGTCCTTTACCCTCTCGCTGCGGCGGGCGTTTCACCCTGGGCCAGTTTCTTGTCGCGCCACCAGGCCCCCAGCAGGACCTGCTTCACCTCGGCCCAGGTATGGTCGAAGGTTTCGCGCCCGCGGACATAGGTGTCGCGGTTGAAGTCGCGATAGTCGATCTCGTAGATGCCCGAGACCTGCTCGCCGGCCTGGCCGACCAGCGCGGTCATCTCCTGCCGGTAGGTGGCCATGAAATCCCCGAAATAGGCCTGGATCACATTGGCCAGATCGGTCTGCTGGCTGGCGTCAAAGCGGGTCACCAGCGCCCGGACCGCATCCCATTCAAAGCGCATCTCGGGCAGGCCCTGGGCGCGGCGGGCGTTGTTCTCGCCTTCCTCGATCGAGGCGAAGGTCGAATAGATCATGTCGAAGAAGCGCCCGGTCGAGTCGAACTCGAGGAAGGAGGCGCCCAGCGGCACCAATAGGATATCGGCCGCTGACAGGGCGTTGATCGTGAGATAGCCAAGCGCCGGGGGCGTGTCGAGAAGCACGATGTCATAGTCGTCCAGCATTCCCGCCTCATCCAGCGCATTGCCCAGACTGTCCCAGAGCGGCCAGTTGCGCAGCGCCATGCGCCAGACCGGAACCTGGAATTCGGCCCAGTAGAGGTTGAGCTGCGCCCCGATCAGGTCGATGTTCGGCCAATGGGTCTTTTGCACCAGGTTTCGCGGCGAAACCTCCAGCGCCTCGGTTAAGGTTTCGTCAAGCGTCAGCGCGCTGCGCCCCTCGGCTTCGCGAACCTTGTTCTCGGCCTGGACATGGCGGGCATAGTCGCGGGCCAGCAGGGGGAAGACGGTCTGCCATTCGTCACTGACCTTGCCGCCCATGATCGAGGTCATCGAACCCTGGCTATCAAGGTCGATCACCAGGACCTTGTAGCCATCGAGCGCCGCCGACATGGCCAGATGCGCGCAGGTCGAGGTCTTGCCGACGCCGCCCTTGAAATTCGCCACGGCGATGACCTTGGCGGGCAGGCCCTTGGGGCGCCAGGCCTTGTATTCGCGCCAGCCGGCGCCTTCGGTGGCGAAATGGTCGCGCAGGACCAGGATCTCTTCCAGGGTGAACCATTTGGCGCCGCTTTCGCCGGTGCCCTGGGGCAGATCGGGATTGGCCTTGAGCACGCGGCGCAGATGGGCGGCATTGACCGGGATCAGGTAGCGGCAGACCTCCCAGGTGGAAAAGCGGCGCAGGCGCTTGTGGCCGTCGGGCGCATAGCCCCGGCGGGCGAGGTCATCGCGGCCACGCGCCGCGAAGGCCGCCGCCTTGGCGAATCTGGCCGTCTCGATCGGCGCACCCAGGCTGGCTGCGGCGGCTTCGGGATCGAGGCCGAAATAGGGGGGAAGGTCGCTTTTGTTTGTCATGTCTGGCACCACACATCCGCCATATGCAAGGATATGCGCGAATTCATCGCACATCCTGAGGACGATGGGAATCGCTTTGGGGGCCGCCGGACCTTATTCTACTGCATCTTGTGCAAGCAAAGCAGGGTTGTTTAGGAGTCTTTTCCGATTCTTTAAGAGCTTTGCCTTCATATTTCTATGCGAATTCAGATCATTACTGCGGGTATGGTGCCCGGATGCAGGGCGAAGGGCACCCGAGGGCAGGCGCAAGGGGACCCGTTTACAGGATTATACGCGCCGATTCGCGGGATCAGCCGCTCCGATTCGGAAAAACCGCAGGAATAGAGCCTGATTTGGCTGCGGGGCGGGGGCGCGCGGCGGTAGGCGTCCTGTATATGGATACCTTTCCGCCCAGGGGCGGAGCAAGAGGCACCCATTTCCGGGACCGGGTTGAGGCACCGCCCACAGGATTGCCGCCGGGTACCTTTGGCGCTATGATCGCGGAGGAACCCACCCGGCAGAGGTGGATCGGGAAGGGCAGGGCGATGGAGGACATTCCGCGCGAAAAGCTGACAGGCGCCTTGCGCCGGGCGGCGGTGAAAAAGCATGTGGCGGCGATCCATGTCTCGGGCAAGCTGACGCTTTTGCAGCGGCGGCTGTCGAATGTGCTGCTGCTGAACGCCTATGACACGCTGACCACCCAGCAGGTCCACCGGATCGACGCGCGCACGCTGTGCCTGATGATCGGCTATAACAGCCATGACATGGACACGCTGAAAGCGTCTCTGCGCGGGCTGGCAGAGACGGTCGCGGAATGGGACATGCTGGATGAGGACGGGCGGCAGGAATGGGGCGTGTCGAGCCTTCTGGCCTATGCCAAGCTCAAGGGCGGCATCTGCGAATATGCCTATTCCCCGGCCCTGGCGCAGAAGCTGCATGACCCCAAGGTCTTTGCCCTGATCAACGTCAACATCCAGCGCCGCTTCACCAGCGGACATGCGCTGGCGCTGTACGAGAACTGCTATCGCTTCGTGCGCACCGGCAGCACGGGCTGGTGGCCGATCGAGCTGTTCCGGCGGCTGATGGGCGTCAGCGACAGCGCCTATTACGAGACGTTCAAGCATCTGAACGCCAAGATCATCAAGCCGGCGGTGGAAGAGGTGAACAAGTCCTCGAACATCATCGTCACGCCCGAGACCCGCAAGATGGGCCGGGCGGTGACCGAGATCCGCTTTCTGATCCGCGAGAATCCGCAACTGGCGATCCTGGATCTGGACGATGGCGAGGGGGCGCGGAAGACGCCGGTCTATGAGCGGCTGCGCAAGCTGGGCACGGCCGACCGGCTGGCGCGGCAATGGATCGCCGAGCATGGCGAGGCGTCGCTGGAGCGGCGGCTGGATTATGTGGCGGGGCAGGGCGATGTGAAGAACCCGGTCGGCTATCTGTCGGCGGTGCTGACGCGCGAGGCGGCGCCGAAACCCGCCGCCGCCGGGCCAAGCAGCCCGCGGGCCGAACAGCTGGGCCGCATCCAGGCGCTGGTGGCGGCGCGGCGGCCGACGCAGCGCGACGCGGACCGGCGGCTCTTCCTGTCGCGGCTGGAGGGCAAGCACAGAGACGATTTCGAACGCCATGGCTGGATGAGCGCGCTGAACGCCGCCGCGATCCGGGCCTTCTGGGAAGAGATGCATCCGGGCGCCTTTGACCCAGAACCCGAGATCTGAGGCGCGGCCGCATGACGGCCACGCCTCATTTCAGGGCTTCGACAGGGCAGGGGGATCAGGCCCCCCAGACCTCGCGCAGCAGGGCGACCCAGTTCTCTCCCATGATCTTCTCGATGCGGGCTTCCGTCCAGCCACGGCGGAGCATGGCGGCGGTCAGGGCGCCGGTGTGGCCGATCGTGTCGAGCCCAGCCGGATTCCGGATCGTGCCGAAATCGGTCAGGCGGCGGGCATAGCCCTTGTCATGCGTTATCCAGTCGAAGAACTGCTGGTCATGGCCCTGGGTGAAATCGGTGCCATAGCCGACGCGGTCCTCGCCGCAGAGATTGATGACATATTCCATGGCTTCGACATAATCGACGACCGTGGCATCCACACCGCGCGCCAGGAAGGGGGTGAACATCGTCACCCCGACAAAGCCGCCATGATCGATGATGAAGCGCAACTGGTCGTCGGTCTTGTTGCGCGGATGGGCCTTGAGACCGGCTGGCAGGCAATGCGAATAGGCGACGGGCTTCGTCGAGGCCAGAATGATGTCATGGCTGCTTTTCGGGCCGACATGTGACAGGTCGCATAGAATGCCCAGACGGTTCATCTCGGCCACCATCTCGCGGCCGAAATCGGACAGGCCGCCGTCGCTGCTTTCGTAGCATCCGGTGCAGACAAGGTTCTGGGTGTTGTAGGCCATCTGGATGATGCCGACGCCCAGTTCCTTGAACAGGGCCAGATAGCCGAGCTGGTCTTCCATTCCGGTGACGTTCTGCCAGCCCAGGATGATGCCGGTCTTGCCTTCGGCCTTGGCGCGGCGGATGTCGGCGGTGGTCTTCACCTGCAAGATCAGGTCGCCATGGTCGCGGAACCAGGCCTTCCACTGCATGATGTTGCGCATCGTCGCGGTGAAGTCTTCCCAGATGCAGCAGGTGCAGTTCGCCGCGGTGATGCCGCCCTTCTGCATGTCGCGAAAGACCTCGGGGCCAAAGTCGGACACGATCAGCCCGTCCAGAACGGTCAGGCGGGCATGCAGGCTTTCGGCCTCCGAAAGGAGGGTATGCTGGTTCATCATTTCAACTCCTGAGGAAACTAGGTCTCGCTGACGATCACGCCGGCCGTCGCGGGCCAGGACAGCCAGACCGGCCTGCCCCTGGGCAAGACGGCCGGCCCGCCCAGGCCCGGGGCCACCGCGCGCGCGGTCAGGGTCAGGCCCGCGTCGGTGCGCACCTGATATTCCACCGCCGAGCCGTGATAGGTCATGATCTCGACCTGGCCGGAAAGGCAATTCTCTGCCCCGGAGGGCGCCGTTGGCAGGATCGAGATGACTTCCGGGCGCAGGGCAAGGAAGGAACGACCGGCGACAGCGGCCTGACCGGAAAGCCGCAGCAGGGGGCCGGCCTCCATCTGAAAGGCCTGCCCGCCGGGCTGCATCTTGCCGGGCAGCAGGTTCGGGATGCCCAGAAAGCCCGCCGCGAAGGCCGAGCGGGGGGTTCCGTAGACCTCGTCCGGGGGACCGACCTGCTCGACCTTGCCATTGTACATCAGCACCATGCGGTCGGCGGTGCTCATCGCCTCGTCCTGGTCATGTGTGACGAAGACGGTCGTCAGCCCCAGAGATTGCTGCAACTGCCGGATCTCGATCTTCATCTCCTGCCGCAGAGAGGCATCCAGATTGGACAGCGGTTCGTCCAGCAGCAGAACATCGGGTTCGATCACCAGCGCGCGGGCCAGTGCCACGCGCTGCTGCTGGCCGCCGGACAATTGCCGGGGCAGGCGGTCGGCATATTGCGCAAGGCGCACGCGCATCAGGGCCTCGCGCACCTTGCGGTCGGTATCGCTGCGGTTGACGCCCCGCATCTCAAGCCCGAAGGCCACGTTCTGCGCAACGGTCATATGCGGGAAAAGCGCGTAATTCTGGAAGACGAAACCCATGTTGCGCCGATTTGGGGGCAGGGCGGTCACATCGCGCCCCCCGACCGTGATGCGGCCGCTGGTCGTGTCGACGAAGCCGCCGATCATGCGCAGCGTCGTGGTCTTGCCGCAGCCCGAGGGACCCAGAAGCGCGACCAGCTCGCCATCGCCGATGCGCAGCGACATGTTCGCGACGGCCACCGATTGACCATAGTGCTTGGCGACATCCTGAAGAACGACGTCCGGCATGCTTTTGTCCTTTCAGAAGGCGCGGCTGAGTTTGGCGTAGCGGTCGGTGATCAGCAGAAGCACCGTGATCAGGGCAATCTGTACGGTCGCAACGGCGCCGATGGTGGAATCGAAGTTCCATTCCAGATAGTTGATCAGCGCGATCTGGAGGGTCGTGCTGTCCGGCCCGACCAGGAAGAGCGACTTTTCAAGGTCGATGAACGAGTTGATGAAGGCGAACAGCGATCCTGCGATCACCCCCGGCTTGATGACCGGCAGCGTGATGCGGAAAAAGACGGTGAGCGGCGCGGCGCCCAGGCTGCTGGCGGCCTCTTCGATCGACGGGTTCACGCTGATAAGCGAGGTGGTCACCAGGCGGATCATCCAGGGCAGGGCGATCAGGCTGTGCGCGACGATCAGCCCGAGATTGGTGCCCGCGACCCGCCATCCGGTCAGGAATTCGACCTCAAGGAAGAAGACGAACAGCGCGCTGCCGCCGACGATGCCGGGAACGACCATGGGCGACATCAGAATGGTGTTGATGGTCTCGCGGCCCCGGAACCGGCCGCGCACAAGGGCGAAGCTGGCCGGCAGGCCAAGGCAAAGCGCCACGACGGTGGCGATCAGGCTGGTGCGCAGGCTGAGGAAGAAGCCGTTGCGGAAATCCGACAGGTCCCAGGCGCGGCGATACCAGTCCAGCGTATAGCCCTCGGGCGGGAAGGACAGGATCTTGTTCGAGAAGAAGCTCATCCAGACGATGAAGATCAGCGGCAGAACGATGAAGCCGATCACCAGGATGCTGAAGGACGTATATCCGAGACGGATCGAGGCGGATTGACCTGCGCGCATCATTCGCTCCACTTCCGGTATCTGCGCTGCACGACGACCGAGACGCCGACGGTCAGGATCATCGTGACGGCCATGAGGATGAAGGCCAGGGCGGCGCCGAAGGGCCAGTTCATTACCTTGGCGATCTGCTGGTAGACGGTGGGCGCCATCATGTGGAAGGTCGGGCCACCGATCAGGACGGGCGTGGCATAGGCATTCATCGAGAGGATGAAGCACAGGACCGAGCCTGCCAGGATGCCGGGCATCGCCAGGGGCAGGACGATGCGGCGCATGATGGTGAAATGGCCGGCGCCCAGGCTTTGCCCGGCGTCTTCCAGGTTCTGGTCGATGGATTCGAAGACGCTGTTCAGCGTGATGATCATGAAAGGCAGCAGCACCGAGACAAGGCCGATGATCACGCCCGGCGCCGAATACATCAGGCCAAGCGGCCCCTCATGCCCGAAAAGCCCGAGGACTGCCGCAAGCACCCCCTTGTCGTTTAGGATCAGCATCCAGGCCGATGTGCGCACGGCATTGCCGATCAGCAGTGGAACCAGGATGACGATCAGCAGCATGCGCCTGGCAAAAGCGCCGGCATGGCGGGCCAGGAAATAGGCGACGGGCACGCCCGCGACCAGGCAGATCGCGGTCGACAGGCCCGAGATCCAGACCGTGCGCCACAGCACTTCCTGATAGAAGGCATCGCCGAAGAACTTGAGATAGTTCTCGGCGGTGACAGCGCTGATCATCAGTTCGGAAGGATCGTAGCGGTTCAGGCTGTTGCGCAGCATCAAGGCCAGCGGCAGCAGCAGGCCCAGCGACACGAAGATCAGGCCGGGCGCGGCCAGCATGGGTGTGCCAGCCCTGCGCGCCGCCCCTTTCGGGGCGACGGGGGCAGGGGCGGCGGCAGCGGTATGTGTCATGCTCATGCGCTTTCTCCGGCCAGATCCGGGATCAAACCGCGAAGGATTTGTTCCACCACTCGAGCCAGGCCGCCGTGTTTTCGGCAACATAGGCATAGTCAAGGAAGCGCATCTTCGCCCGCTCCTCGGCCGAGAAGTCGACCAGGGCGCGCAGCTCCTCCGACAGGGCCGCCTTGGCATTGGCAGGGGCGTAGAGACTCGCCTCGGCCAGACCCGCCATCGCCTGGGGATCGAGCATCGCGTCGAGATAGGCATAGGCGCCGTCGCGGTTGGGGCCGAATTCCGTCAGGCAGGCGCCGAAGGTGACGGCGATCGCCCCTTCCTCGGGATACTGGATCGCCAGTGGCAGGCCGTCCTTGGCCCATTGCAGGCCGCGGGCCTTGTAGTTCACGGCGATGTCCACCTCGCCATTCGCAAGCCCGGCCTGAAGCTGCTGATGCGCCGCGTAAAGCCGCGGTGCGTTCTCGGCCGCCAGTTTCTCGAGCAGGGGCTTGCCATCTTCGACGCTGGTCATGTCGCCCTTGGCGACCAGACCGGCCATCATCATGTAATTGAAGTAAAGCTGGTTGGTCAGGCCGATGCGTCCCGCCCATTTGGGATCGAACAGTTCAGCATAGGATTTCGGCGGTTCGGTGACCTTGTCTTTGTTGTAGATGATCACGACCGCGCTGTAGAGCCAGGGCACAAAATAGGGCGCCTTCAGCTCCTCCACGACATCGGCGTAGTTCGGGATCCGGGCAAGATCCAGCTCTGCCACCACTTCCTGCTGGCGCAGCTCGAAGGCATCCGAACTGTTGACGTGGATCACGTCGGCCGAGGCGCGGCGGATGCGCTTTTCGGCAAGCAGCTTGGCCTTGCGCTCCGGCTCCATTCCCAGATCGCGGACGATGGTGAAGCCCTTGTCCTCGAGCAGCGGCGTTTCGACGTAGCGGACGGTCCGGTCGTTCCAGTCGCCGCCCCAGTTCGAAACCACAATGGTTCCGCCCGCCGCACGGGCTGCCCCGGGCATGAGCGCGGGAAGCGCCGCCCCGGCCATGAGCAGGCCAAGCAGGCGGCGGCGCGAGAGGGGTGTCACAGTGCGAGAATCCTGCATCATATGTGTCTTCTTCCCTGTTCTGCTGGGCCGGCAGGTGCAAGGTTTGGGCCGGTCCCTTTGTGTTGTCGGGCTACGATGGGGGCTGCAACTGCGATTGTAAGATATCAATTATCATTTTATTAATGCCGTACAGCTATCAAAACTGGCGCAGAAAATGAGCATCGACCTTCGGCATCTCCGCGCTTTCACCAGCCTTGGCAAAGAGCTTCATTTCGGCCGCGCGGCGGATCATCTGCACATGGCGCAGCCCGCGCTTTCCAAGATCATTCAGCAGCTTGAAGCGGAAATCGGCGCGCCGCTGCTGCTGCGCACGACCCGGCGCGTCGAGTTGACCGAGGCCGGAAAGACGTTTCTCGCCGAGACCGCGAACATCGAAGCCCAGATCGAACAGGCAGTGGCGAGCGCACGCCATGCCGCGCGCGGCATCCGGGGCGAGTTGAGAATCGGTTACACCGATTTCGCGATCAACGGACGTCTGCCGCACATGCTGCGCGACTTTGCAGGGGCGCATCCCGATATCCGCCTGAACCTGATTTTCATGCCGACCACGGCGCAGCACATGGCGCTGCTTCAGCAGACGATCGATATCGGATTCATGATCGGCGACTTTGAACACAAGACGACAAGCAGCCTGACATTCGATGAGGATGACTACGTGGCGCTTCTGCCGGCGTCCCATCGCCTGTGCGGCCGCGAGGCGCTGACGCTGGCCGAGCTTTCGGCGGAAAAGTTCGTATTGGGCACGGGCGACAACTGGTCGGCCTTCCGCAATCGTCTTTTCGCGGAGTGCCGCAGCAGGGGGTTTTTCCCGGACATCGCGCTGGAGGCATCGAACAGCGAAGGCATCTTCGGCCTGGTCGTTGCCGGGGTGGGGATCACCATCTATTCAAGCTGCGTGGGCAACCTGCCGCGTCAGGGCGTGGTGGTGCGGCCGCTCAGCGATGTGACCAACAAGCTGCCGGTCACGGCGGTCTGGGACAGGGCGAGCCGCTCGCAGGCGCTGGAGACCTTCCTGAAATTCCTGCGCCGCTCGGCCCGCAAGCCGGCGGCGCAGCCGTGAGGGGGCGGGGTCAGGCCGCGGCCTGACGGCCCTTGAGGCCGTTGAGATAGCCGACACAGGCATCGACCCCGACCACGTCGCCGAACTTGGCGTCGATGTCGAACAGGTTCCAGGCGACTGCGCCGGGCACCCGGTCGCCGATGGCTTCCTTGACTGCGATGGTGCGGAATCCGTCGGCAAGCCCGTCACAGATGGTCTGGCGTACGCAGGCGCAGGCCGTTACCCCGGTGACGAGGATCGTGTCCACATTGGCGGCGCGCAAAATGCCCGCCAGTTCCGTGCCGTGGAAGGCCGAGGCCCGCTTTTTCAGCAGCGTGTATTCGCCGTCGACCGGCGCGATCCGGCTGTCGATCGCCCAGAGGTCCTTGTCTTTCAGGTTCACCACATCGACGGGAATCTTGTCGTGCCACAGGCCCATGTCGGTGAAGGGCGAAGTGCGGTCGGTGATTTCATAGGCGGTCGTCACGTGAACGACCGGCACGCTGTTCGCGCGGCAGGCCGCCAGCAATTTTTGCATCGACGGAATGATCTCGTTGTCCATCTTCTCCTGATCGCAGGTGAAGGGGTTGCCCGGCCGCGTCCAGGCATTCGCGAGGTCGACGCTGATCAGCGCGGGCCGGTTTCCAAAGCCGACGCGGCGCTGGAAGCCCCGTTCCTGATAAAGCCTGCTGGCCGTATCGAAGGCCTGTTGCAGCAGCCGGTCCAGTTCTTTCGAGTCGAGGTCTTGCATATGTCTCTCCGGTTCAAGGGCCCCCCCGCCGCTTGGCGCGGGGATCTGGACCAAGGATGCGAGCGGCAAA
Source organism: Fuscovulum sp. (assembly GCA_041916535.1). GTDB lineage: Bacteria > Pseudomonadota > Alphaproteobacteria > Rhodobacterales > Rhodobacteraceae > Pseudogemmobacter. The sequence continues at coordinate 31,531 of JAYRZG010000019.1, forward strand.
GACGAAAATGAAATGGTCATTGGGCAAGGATTGATGCATGAAGTGCATCATGGAAATCTGCGAGGGTCTGACGTGAAGCCGTTCGGTGGCATGGAGCTTGTCTCTTCATTTATCGTTGTTGCAGAAGAGCTTAACTTTCGCCGCAGCGCCGAAAGGCTGAATCTTGATCAATCGGCCCTGACGCGGCGTATCCAGAAACTGGAGCATGTCCTTGGTTTCATGCTCTTGCAACGCAACACTCGCGAAGTGTCGCTGACACCTGCGGGCGAATCCTTCTACCGCGACAATGCGGCCCTGATGGACAGCTATCGCAACGCGGTTCAGGCGGCCCGTCGTGTTGCATCGGGCCATACGGACGGGTTGCGCATCGGCTATATGACTTTCGCCGCGCCGCAATTGATGCCGGGACTGCTGGCGCAATATCACGCGGCCTTCCCCTATGTCGGGCTGACGACGGTCTATCTTCGCACGCAAGCGCAGAAGCTGGCGCTGGCGAAGAACGAGCTTGACGCGGGTTTTCTGATCGGCGGATTCGATCACCCCGACTTCCAAAGTCAGCAGCTTGCCGACGAGCCGCTCTATGCCGTCCTGCCCGCGGCGCATCCGCTGGCGCTGCGCCCTTCGGTGACGGCGGCGGAGGTGGCGCAACAGCCGCTGGTGCTGGGTGAGATGCAGGAATGGGACGAATATCGCTGGCGGCTGGAAAGCCTTTTCGGCGCCGAGGGCCTGTCGCTGACCCCGCGCTTCGAGGCGGCGCATACTCTGGCCATCGCGGGGCTGGTCGCGGCCGGGCTGGGCGTCACGGTCTTTCCTGAAAGCCTGGTCGGCGTCCTGGGGCAGGGGGTGGTCGCGCGCCGGATCGATCACCCGCTTTTCAGGTCGCGTATCGCGATTGCCTGGAACAGCGCCAACACCTCGCGTGAGCTGCAGGATTTCCTCTCGCTGGTGGCGGCGCGACCGATGCCCCAGGTCTGAGCCGACGGCCGGTCGCGGCCAGGCCGGAAGCCGGACCGTGCCGCCCGGGCGGAGCAGGCGGCGGGCTGATCGGGATCTGCGATGGCGACCAGCCGGGCCCTTGGGCGTCGCCCGCCCCGCGATCCGGGACGGGCGGGGGCGGGGTTACTTCAGCGTGGCCAGATAGGCGGCCATGTCCTCGCCCCCGGTCGAGAGCTTGAAGCTCATCTTCGATTTGGCGGTGTCCTGGCCTGAGGCGGTTTTCACCCAGGCGGCCGGATCGGCGACATAGACCGCGATGGCGGCCTCGTCCCAGACCGCGCCCGCGGCCTTGGCGGCGAGGATCCCGTCGCCATATTTGAAATCCGGGTCCGAGGCGACCGGGTTGCCGACGATGCCCCAGAGGTTGGGGCCGGTCTTGCCGCCCTTTTGCACCGCGGTTCCGTCGGGCGCGATGATCGAATGGCAGGACTTGCATTTCTTGAAGTCGGCCTCGCCCTTGGCCGGGTCTCCGGCGAAGACGGGGCCCGCGAGGGCCAGGGCAAGAGCGGGCAGAAGTTTGAACGTCATCGGCTTTCCTTTCATAGCGAGACGGCAGATTCGATTGTCGCACCGGAGAACTGGTCGCAAAGCGCGGCCAGATCCGGCTCGTTTTCGATGAGGCAGGCCGCCGTCGACAAGGCATCGGCCAGGGCCGCCGCCGGGGCGGAAACCGAGACCGCGCGCCAGCGGGGCAGGGCAGGGCGGCCGGTGCCGGGGTTCAGGATATGGCTGGTCACGCCATCGCCGCCGAAGGTCATGCCGAGCGGTGCAGAGGTTGCCAGCGCGCGGTTGCGCAGGGCCAGCTCCCGGTCAGCCAGCCGGACCGGCCAGGACCCGTCGGGCAGGGCCACCATCTCTCCGGTATCGATCAGCGCGCGGGTCAGGCCCTGTTCGGCCAGAAGCGCCGCGACACGGTCAGCGATATAGCCCTGCGCGATGCCGTTCAGCGTCAGCGCCATGCCCGGGCGCAGGGTGATCGTCCCGGGTGTCAGGATGACGCCTTGCCAGCCGGTCCGGGCAAGGGCCTGGTCGCGCTCGGCATCGGTGAGGGGACGGCCGCGCTCTGTCGCCATCGCATAGGCGGCCCAAAGCGGTTGCACGGTCGGGTCGAAGCGGCCGCCGCTGGCGTGGTGGACCGCGCCGACGATGGAGAGGCAGTCCAGAAGCTCGAACGGCGGAGCATCGAGCCTTGCCTCGCGGTTCAGCCGCGACAGGGCCGAGTCGGGCAGATAGAGCGAAAAGATCGCTTCCAGCCGCCGGATCTCGGCCATGGCCTGCGCCGCAAGGCGGGCGGCTTCGGGATGGCCAAGGCGCAGGGTGACCTTGGCCCCCAGCGCCATGCCGGTCTCGACATGGATGCCCGTGTCGGGCAGGGCCATCGTGGGCGCAAGGGCGGCAGAAATCGCGATGAAGCGGCGGCGGGTGAGCATGGGCTTAGCCTTCGGGTTTGGCAGAGAGGGCCTTCAGGCGACGGGCATAGTCGTCGTCGCCATCCGGGGCGGTGGAGACGGGGGCGGTCAGGGCGCTGTCGGGGATGTCGTTCAGGTCCATGACGCTGCCGCCCCGTGCGGCGGCAAAGGCCTGGGCGGTGGCCAGATCGGCGAAGGGCACCACTTCCGGCGCGCCCATTCCGCCTTCGACCGCCGCGCCCACGACGTAATGCGCGGTCCTGGCGTCGATCCAGTTCGCGGCACCCGGCTCGGCCCAGGTGGCGTCGGCCGCGCCCATGTCGCTGACATAGATCGCCAGAATGACGTGGCTCTGCTCTGGCAGGCGCAGATAGGCCACGGTGTCGCTGACCTGGCTGAAGAACAGGGGCGCGCCCGGCAGACCCTCCAGCTGCACCTGGCCCTTGGGGCCTTCATGTTCGAGGAGGTTCATCTGGCAGAAATAGCCGGTGGTCTCGGCCGTCAGCGGCAAGGGGGCGGTGTTCTGCACCGCGTCTTCCTTGCAGGCGGCAAGCAGGAGGGCGAACAGCAGCGCGCGTTTCATGGGGTGACCTTTCGGAAGGCAGCGGTGGCCAGCGCCAGCGCCACGAGCGGCCAGAGCAGCACAGAGGTGAGCGATTGCCAGAGCGGAATCGCATCGGCCGCGCCCCCGACCCCGGCGGCCGCTGCCGCGGCGCCCGAAGCGGTGAGGTTGAACAGGCGGAACGCATCGGCCGGGTTGGCCAGAAGGGCGACGGGAAAGGCGTCGGTGGTGAACCAGCCGCCGTTGTCGGCGACAATGGCGGTCAGAAGCGCGAGGTCATAAAGGACCACGAGGCCGAGCCAGAGGCCGATCGCCAGCCCGGCGGCGCCCGAGGGGCGGCGCGACATGGCCGAGAGGGCGTAGCCCGCGCCAAGGAAGGTCGCACCAAGGAGCACCGAGGACCAGGACAGGCGCCAAAGCGCGGGAAGCCCTGCCAGCGACCCCCTGTCGGCCCAGATAGCCACGCCCGCAGCCAGGCCATGGCCAAGAAGCACCGCCACCGACAGGATCGCCAGATGCGCGACCAGCTTGCCCAGAAGCACTTCCCAGCGGGCGACGGGATAGGCGAGGAGAAGAGGCAGCGTGCCGCGCTCGGCCTCGCCCGCGATGGCGTCGAAGCTGATGAGCAGGGCCAGAAGCGGGATCAGGTAGACCGACAGCGAGGTCAGCGAGGCCACCGTGACGGAGAGCCGGTCGACACCCAGCCCGCCTGAGGGGGCCGATCCCGCCAGTGACAGCACCAGCGAGAACACCGCCATGAGGATCAGGGCGATGGCGACCCAGCGGTTGCGCAGCGCAATGCGGAATTCGATCGCGGCGGTCGAGAGGATGCGGTTCATGACGCGGCCCCCTGGCTGAAATGGCTGTAAAGATCCTCAAGGCTGGGCGGCAGCACGTCGAGGTCGGCGACCTTGTCGCCCAGCCCGGCAATGCGGCCCAGGGTCGCCAGCTTGTCGGATTGCGGACAGGTCAGGTGCAGCGCCCCGTCCACCAGGATCGCACCCGGCAGCGCCTGGGCGATGACCGGGGCATAGCCGTTCCGCGCCGTCACATGCAGCATCACCGGCAGGTCTGCCCGGCGGCGCAGTTCGGCCAGCGAACCCTCGGCCACCATCCGGCCCCTGGACAGGATCAGGATGCGGTCGGTCCGCGCCTCCACCTCGGTCAGTGCGTGCGAGGACAGAACGATCGAAGCCCCCTGTGCGGCGAGATCGTCGAGAAGCGCATAGAATTCGCGCCGCGAGACGGGGTCGAGACCCGAGGTCGGTTCGTCCAGTACCAGAAGGCGGGGATGGCCGATCAGGGCCTGGGCCAGACCGACGCGCTGCCGCATCCCTTTGGAATAGGTGCCGATCCGCCGCCGGGCGGCATGGCCGAGGCCGACCTTTTCCAAAAGGCCGGCGGCCAGCCGCGGGCTTTCCCCGCGAAGGGTCAGGTAATGGCGCAGCTGTTCCTCGCCGGTCAGGGCGGGGTGGAAGGCCACATTCTCGGGCAGGTAGGCGATGGCCGACCGGGCCGCGGCGGAGCCCGGCGCCGCATCGCAGACCGTGACGGCCCCGCTGGTGGCGGGGATCAGCCCGAGGATGATCTTCATCAGCGTCGACTTGCCCGCGCCATTGTGGCCAAGCAGCGCCACCCGCTCGCCGGGGGCGACGGTCAGGCTGACCCCGGTCAGCGCGGCCACTTCGCCGAAGCGCTTAGTGAGTTCCGAGATCGTCAGGGTCGAGGTCATCGTAGGTGCCTTTGCTCCAGCGTCCGGCGACGCCCGCTTCCATGGCGGCGATATCGTCGGGTACAGGAATGGTGACGGGTTGCATCAGCGGGTGGCTGTCGGTCACGCCGCCTGGCAGGATCGCCGGGAACGAGGATTGCGACCAGCGCACCAGTTGCACGGCGGGCGAGCCGGTCAGCAGCTTGGCGGCGGGTTGCGACCACAGGATATGGTCCATCAGGTCGTTCGGCCGGTAGACGCCATCGGCAATGCCGTCGCCGTTCAGGTCGAAGGCGGGATGGTCGGACCAATAGTTGCCGCGGCCCTCGAAGCTCCACTCCATGAACCTTGTGCCGACGTATTTCACCTGCTCCTGATTGCCGATGAAAGCGTTTCCGGTCAGCATGTTGCGTTCGGACCCGGCGGTGAAGTGGATGCCGATGCCGCAGCCTTCGAAGCGGTTGTTCGCAATCAGGTTCTTGTGGGCATTGTAGATGAAGAGGCATTTCTTGGTGCCGCCCCGCACCAGATTGCCAGCCACGTCGGCCTTGTTGGCGAAGTTCAGCATCAGCCCGTGCTCGCGGTCGCCCAGCGAGAGGTTGTCCTTCACGACCACCCGGTCGGAGAACATGATGGCGAAGCCCAGATGGTTGCCGATGCTGATATTGCCGCTGATCTCGCTGTCATGGGTGTACATGTAGTGGACCGCAAAGCGCAGGTCGCGGAACAGGTTGTTGCGGTAGGTTCCCTTCTTCGAGGCGTTCGAGAAGATGCCGTCGCGGCCCCACCGGACATCGTTGCCTTCGACGACGGTGCCGGGGCTGTTCCAGACGTAGATGCCGTTGCCGCGTTCGTTCATCCGCAGGTTCTGGCGGCCCAGAATCTCGTTGTTCAGGACCAGCGTGTCGAGACCGCCGTGAACATCGACCCCGTGCATGTTTTCGACCAGCCGGTTGCCCTCGATCAGCGTGCCATCGGCGCCTTTCACCACCTTGATCCCGGAATCGATGGCCTGGTTGTCGTTGCCCGACCCGATGATCGTCAGCCCGGTCAGCACGACGCCATCCCCGGTGACGGTGATCACGGTGCCCTGGCCCTGCCCGTCGATCACGGCCGTGCCGTCGCCTTGCAGCGTCAGGGTCCGGTCAAGGGTGACGGGGCCCAGATAGGCCCCGCCGGAAAGGATCAGCACATCGCCGGGACTGGCCCCGGCGATGGCTTCGGCAAGCGTGCCCGCACCCGGCGCGACATGCCGCTCTTCCGCCAGAAGCGGCGTCGAGAACAGCATCAGAAGGGCAAGGACACGCATCGGCATCAGGCCCCCGCCGGTTCCACGAACATCCGGCCGCGCATCTCCATGTGCAGGGCATGGCAGAACCACTGGCAATAGTACCAGTAGACCCCGGCATTGGCCGCGACGAAAGTGGCCGAGCTGGTCGCCTGCGGCCCGATCTCCATCGCGACGCCATGGTTGCCCATGGTGAAGCCGTGGGTCAGGTCGTCGATGTCATCGAGGTTCGTGACGATCACGGTGACCTCGTCGCCTTCCTTGACCGTGAAGGTTTCCAGCGCGAAGTTGGGGGCCTGGCTGGAAATGTAGACGCGGACCTTCTTCGGATCGTCCTTGTCGCGGATCACCATGTCCTGCCAGTCGTCCAGATTCACCCCGTCCGCCTCGGCCTGCTTGCGGGTCTCGGCCCACATCTTGTCGTCGCGCTTCCAGACCGACAGCGGGTTCACCCGCGAGGCCGCGACGGCGATGGCGTCATGCGGTTCGGCGAAGTTCGGGCCGTCATGGACCACCACCATCTTGTCGCCCGAAATGTCGATCAGCTGGTCGTTTTCCGGTTTCAGCGGGCCGACGTTCAGGAAACGGTCCTTCGAGAACTTGCAGAGACAGACCAGCCACTGGTTCTCGGCTTCCAGCGTTTCGCCCATCACCGTCTTCAGGTGGCCGGGCTGGTACTGGACGTCGACCTTGTCCTTGATCGGGTCGATCTTCTCGCCGGCATAGGCTTTGATCGCGTCCTCGATGTTCCACTTCACCACCTGGCTGTCCAGGAACAGCGAGGTATAGGCGTTGCCCCGCCCGTCAAAGGCGGTGTGCAGCGGGCCAAGGCCCAGTTCGGGCTGCGCGACGATCATCGTCATCGGATCGGCGTTGTCGTTGAACAGCGCGTCGAAGCGGGTCACGTCCAGAACGGTGACAGTGGGCGACAGCTTGCCGCCGATGCAGAGGTGCTTCTTGTCCGGCGCCATGTTGCAGCCGTGCGGGTTGTTCGGGATCGGGATGTAGCGGGTGAACTGGCTTTTCGCATCCTTGCGGCCGTCCAGCACCCGGACGCCGTTCAGTTCCTGGCCCTCGCCCGCAGCGACGGCGGCCTCGATCGCGGCGATGTTGAAGACGACGACGTGGTCGGCCTCGGCTGCGGTCATGTCGGCCAGCGTCATGCCCATTTCGCTGTTGTAGCTGGTCGAGAAGGCCCATTTGCCCTCATAGTCGGCATCGCAATTGTCAAGGTTGCCCGAGACCATCACCTGCCATGCCGGCATCATCGCCTCGGCATCGACGGCGGTGAAGATGTTCACATAGGTCGACACGTCCTGCATGGTCGAGCCGTCGTTGACCAGCGGGGCCTCATCCTCGCCGTTGCAGAAGATGTATTTGGTGCCGGGGAATTTTTGCGGCCGCATCCCGTGGATCGCCTTGGCGTTGGGGATTTCCAGGATCGCGTCGCATTTCATCACATCGGCGCGGACCCGGGCGACGCGGGTATTGGCCTTGTCGTTCATGAACAGGTACTTGCCGTCGTACTTGCCGTCGGTGAACGACATGTGCACGTGGTGCAGGTCGCCGTTGTCGTGGATCTTCTTGCCGTTGGCGGCGAGTTGCTTCTTGGTCTTCTCGGTCATCGTGCGCTGGTGGATGCGGATCGATTCATTGGTCTCGCCCCAGCCGGTCGCCGAGCAGCGGTTGAAGACGGGAACCCGCATCAGTTCGCGCATGGACGGGATGCCCAGGATGCGCATCTCGCCGGTCTGGCCCGAGGACCAGAAGCCGTAATGGGTGTCGAGCTGGCCCGGCGCCACCTCGAACCCTTCGCCCGCAGCTTGCGCCGTTCCGGCCGAGGCCAGCGTCAGCGCGCCGACCGTGCCGCCGGTCAGGGCAAGGCGGCCGCCGACGGCCCCGGCAAGGGCCGCGCCCCCGGCGGTGGCACCAAGAAGCGTGCGGCGAGAGAGGCCGGATTTCTGTTCCTGTGTCATAGTCGGAACTCCTTTCATGCAACGGGTTTGGGGTGTTGGTTCGGATGGCCCGAGATGTCGCGGAGCGACGAGGCAGACGCGGTCTCGCGCCGCTTCTCGCGTTTGATGATGACCGGGCAGATGGACTTGGACTGGTACAGGACCTGACAGTGCAGGCAGTTCACACACTCGTTCGGGTTGATCTCGCCGGTCGGGTGGATCGCCTGGACCGGGCACTGGTTGGCGCAGGATTGGCAGGGGTTCCCGCATTCCTTGTAGCGCTTGAGCCAGTCGAACATCCGCATCCGCGCCGGGATCGCCAGCGCCGCGCCAAGCGGGCACAGATAGCGGCAGTAGAAACGTTCGACGAACAGCCCGGCGGCCAGAAGCGCTAGCGCATAGGCCACGAAAGGCCAGGCGCGGACGAATTTCAGCACGATCGCGGTCTTGAAGGGCTCGATCTCGGCCAGGTGTTCAGCTTGTTCGATGCTCATCAGCGAGACGCCGAAAAGACCAAGGAAAATCATGTATTTGATTGGCCAAAGCCGTTCGTGCAGCCCCCAGGGCAGCGTCCATTGCGGGATATGCAGGGCGCGGGCGATGCGGTTGGTGATCTCTTGCAGCGCGCCGAAGGGGCAAAGCCAGCCGCAATAGGCCCCGCGCCCCCAGAACAGAAGCGCCGCCGCGACCGAGAACCACAGGATGAAGGTCAGCGGGTCTAGAAGGAAAGCCTGCCAGCTGAAGCCCGAGACCAGGGCGCCGAACAGCGCCATCAGGTTCACGACCGAAAGCTGCGCATTGGTGATCCAGCCCAGGAAAACCAGCGTGAAGGTCAAGAAGCCCATGCGGAACCAGAAGAAGGCCCGGGCGTTGCGGGTGGCGAGGCTCTGGAAGAAGAAGACCAGCGTGAGCACGGCGAGCATTGCCCCGGTGACAACGATCTGCGGGCGCTTGTCCTGCCAGATACGCTTCCACAGCGCGGCCTGGGCGGCGGCCTCGTCCTGGGTCGCGACTTCGGCCGCGGCTTCCGGCACGGGCGGCGGGGCGACCGCGCGGAGGTATTTCTCGGGAAGCTGGTAGCCCAGATCAAATGTGGTGAAGACCTTCTCGATCGGTCCCACTTCGCGATGCACCAGAAGTTGCAGCCGGAACGGTTTGGTCGGGTCGAATCCGACATCGGCGGGAATCTTGAACAGGTCGGCCTCGGTGAATTCCGGGGCACCTTCGGCCTGCACCGCGACCACCCGCTTGTGCATCTTGTCGTGGAAGCGGACTGACACATCGTCCTGGATCAGCACGATCCGGTCGAAGATGCCGCCCCGCACATAGCCCGAACCCTTGAAGCTGTAGAGCCCGCGCCCGACGACGACGATGGCATTCTCGCCCGGTTGCAGCCAGCCTTTCAGGTTCGCCGCCTCGCCTTCGCCCAGGATCGCCTTGGCAATGGCCGGGTGCGACACCAGCGCCACCTGCATCTCGATGAAGGTGGTTTCCGGCGGTTCGGTCAGCGCGCGTGCGATGGCCCGCGGATCGCCTAGCGCCGCGAAGGCCGCGTTGACCTGGCCCACGTCAAGCGACAGCCGCCGCAGCGTGCCGTCCCCTTCGAGCGTCATCCAGTCCGGGGCAGAGGTGGCATCCGGGTTCAGCTCATAGGTCGGTCCGGTGGGGGCGGCATCGGGCACCAGCCCACCCAGACCCAGCGTCCGCGAAACCTTCAGCCCGGCCCGCACGATGGAATCGTCGATCACCATCACCGTCACGGTTGCGCCAGAGATGATGTTCACGTCATGCGACGTGCCGCCCGACTTCGCCTCGGCCACAAGGTCGAGGCCAACATAGCTTGCGGCCAGGGCGTCGATCTTGGCCTGGGGTATGCCGATCAGGACGATGGGTTCGGAATGTTTGACGAGTTTGACGCCGATCACATGTGCGTCCGGATCAAGGGCGACGAGTGTGTGGATCGGCTTGCCGGAATAGCCGGTGGTCGAGACGAAATCCGAGGTCACGAAGGCCCAGCCGATGGTCTCGCCGCCTTTCAGGATCGGCGCGACCGGGGAATCGGCCTTGACCGGCCCATAACCATCGGCGCCCACCACCAGTTCGGACGCCGCGACCTTGGACAGATAGGTCGGCAGCACCGGCTCGGCGAAGGCGGGAAACGCAGCCAGCAGCAAGGGCAAGAACAGGGCGAGGAGACGAGAGTGAAGCATGGGTCAGGCGGTCCTGAAAATCATCGGGCGCCCGCGGGCCGGCATGCCGATGGCAGATTGATAATCATCAAGCATGGCGTGAGAGATGCGGGGCAGGGGGCGGGCGCAGGGCGGCAGGCCCCGATTGCGCCGAACGGCTGCCGAAGCTGCAGGAATGTCCTGCAGCTTCGGGCGGGCCGGGGCGCCCGGCCTGGCGCGCGGATCCTTGGCCCGTGCGAGACGGGTCGCGATTCGCGCGCGCTGGTCGGTGGCGACGGGCATGGTCCCGGCCAACAGAGGCAGATCAAAACCCAGACAACCCGGATCCTTGTGTTGCGATACGGTCCGGTTGGCGGGGGTGCCTTCGCGGGCGCGGTTCCCCGGCATCATCACGTCGCCGGCCGCGCCGGACAGGCGCAGCCCGGCCCGCATCGGCAGGACAGAAGAATGACAGTGGCGAACCCGTTGCATGGCGGCTGTCTGCCCGAGGTCGAATAATGATTCCTTGATAAAGGTCAAATGCGTCGACATCGGCGGAACGTTTCTTCTTGGACTGCGCATTTATGGCCTGACTGGACCAACCCGTTCCGTCTTGACCTTGGTTTGCGCTGTATTGGCGGCGCAGGGCGCCGTGAGGAGCGGGTGCGCGATCGCTTGACAAATGCCGGCCAGTGGCGGGAACTTGATCAAGCCGAAGCCACAGGTTTGTCATGCGCTCTGAAGACCTTGCCGAAGTCCGGAACCTTCCGCTGTTCCGAAACATGCGTCGGGTCAGTTTCGATGCGCTGATGCAGGCAGCCTATGCGCAGCAATTTCCAGCCGGGCTTGAACTGATCCGACAGGGCGCGCGGGCGGATTTTCTGCATGTCGTCGTCGAGGGCCGGGTAGAGCTTTCGGCGGAATGGCAAGGCCGGTCTACGACCATGGCGGTGGTGCATCCGGTCGAGACTTTCATCCTTGCCGCCTGCATCCGCGATCTGCCCTATCTCATGTCGGCCCGCACGCTTGAACCTTCGCGGCTGCTGCTGATACCGGCCTCGGACCTGCGGGCGATCTTTCGCAGCGATGCCGAGTTTGCGGTGTCGATCGTGGGCGAACTTGCGGGGGCGTTCCGGTCGATGGCGCGGCACGCGAAGAACCTGAAGCTGCGCAGCTCGCGCGAGCGCGTGGCCGGCTACCTGCTGGAACAGTCGGACCGGGCCGGCGGGGCGGGTCGTTTCGCCCTTCAGATCGAAAAGCGGCTGGTGGCGTCCTATCTGGGCATGACTGCGGAAAACCTGTCGCGCGCGCTGAATGTCAATCGGCGCGCAAAACTGACCCCTTATCGGCGTCCAAAATTGACCCCCCTTGTGGTGTCGAGATCAGGGCCTGAGCCGACGGAGCTGATCACAGAGTGGAGGCGGGTCAGGCCCTGATCGGT
>JAYRZG010000020.1:0-31369 GCA_041916535.1 Fuscovulum sp.
GTTCTCGGAGGCGATCAGCTCGATCTCGTCGCGCTGGCGGCCAAGCTCCGAGGTCACCGCGCCGAAAACTTCGGGATCGCGGGACGAAAGCGCTTCGGTGAAGAAGCCGGTATCGCGGTGGGGGGCGTTCATCAAGATCTCCTTGTTCAACCGGTCCAGCCCAGGCCGGCGGCGATGCTGTTCATCGACTGGATCAGGGGCACGGCGGCGCGGGTGCTGGGCTTTGTCCTGGCCTCGTGCAGCAGGCTGACCTGCAGGCGGTTGATCCGGTCCAACTGCGGCCGCAAGCGCGCAAACCTGTCGCGCATCAAGGGGAAGCGCGTGCCGATGGCCGCGCTGCCGGTCAGGCTGCGCAGGGCCGCGATTGTGCGGGCATGTTCGTCGCGGATGCGGGTGAAGATGCGGTCGCGGATCTCGTCATCCTCGACCAGACCGGCATAAAGCGCCGCGATCTCCATATCCGACAGCATCAGCGATTTCTCGACCTCGTCCACCATCAGCCGGAACAGCGGATGGCGGGCGAACATTTCGCCCAGAAGCCGGTCACCATCGGCCCCGCGCACCTGCCGGAACGAGGCGACGGCCGAGCCGAACCCGTACCATCCCGTCAGCAGGTGGCGGTTCTGCGACCAGGCGAACACCCAGGGAATGGCGCGCAGATCGGCCAGACTCTTGGCACCGAAGCGCCGCGCCGGGCGGGAGCCGAGCTTGAGCATCGCCAGCTCCTCGACCGGGCTGGCCATCTGGAAATAGTCGATGAAGCCCGGCTGTTCGAGCAGGTTGCAATAGGCAGTCTGCGACATGGCCGACAGCGCCTCGAGCGCATCGGCATGTTCGGGATTGGCGGCGGGCTGCACCCGCGTCTGCATATGCGCCAGAACCGAGGAAGCCAGGAGTTCAAGCTGGTTCAGCGCCGTGCCGCGATTGGCGTATTTCGACGAGACGACCTCGCCCTGTTCGGTGATCCGAAGCTGGCCATGGATCGTGCCGGCCGGTTGCGCGGCGATGGCGCGTTCGGTGGGCGCCCCCCCCCGACTGACCGATCCGCCCCTGCCATGGAAGAAGACCGGCTTCAGACCGTGCCGTGCCAGCATCTGGGTGATGCGGCGCTGCGCCTTGTCCAATTCCCAGGTCGAGCAGATGAAACCGCCATCCTTGTTGCTGTCGGAATAGCCCAGCATGATCTCGACCATGCCGTTGCGCATGCGGATGCTGCGCTGCGCCAGGGGCACCGAAAGAAGATCGTCGTAGATCGCGGCGGCTCGGCGCAGGTCGCCGATGGTTTCGAACAGCGGCACCACCCGCAGGTCCAGCTTCTCGGCCCCGAAACCGGCATAGCGCGCCAGCAGGTAGACGCCCAGGATATCGTCGCTCGACCGGCTCATCGACAGGATGAAGGGGCCGATCGCCTCGGGGTCGCAGGACAGTTGCGTGGCGCGCATCAGCGCCAGAACATCCAGAAACTCGCAGGCCTCGGCGGACAGGCGGGCGCGGTCGATATAGGGCAGGTCGGGCTGGCCCAGCTCGCGCCGGAGCTGGTCTGACCAGGCCCGGCTGCCGAATTCGGGCGCGGCCCCGGCCAGTTTCCAGATCTCGGCCAGGACGGCGGTGGTGACGGTCGAGTTCTGCCTGATGTCCAGCGTCGCGGTCCGGAAGCCAAAGGTTTCGGCCCGCCAGCGGATTGGCCGCAGATGGCGTTCGGCGATGACAGTGGCGTCAATGGCCACCAGCGCCGCATCCAGCACCGACAGATCGGCCACGAATTGCGCGACCGAGGCATAGGCCCGGCCCGTGCCTGCGCCGGTCGCCTCGATCCGTTCGGCCATGACGCTGAGCGCCTGACGGAACAGCTCTCCAGGGTTGCGCGATTCCTGCAAGGCCGGGTCGCCGGTGCGGGCGATGATGGCGCGCAGGCGGGTTTCGTCGGACAGGGGCAGGCGGACGATGCGTGACGTGATGCTGATCGCCCCCGCCGCGGCGCGCAGGGTGGCAAGATATTTGTCGAGAACCGTCTGGCGCGAGCGGCGGATCGCCTCGGCGGTCATCGCCGCAGTCACATTCGGGTTGCCGTCGCGGTCGCCGCCGATCCAGGAATGGAATTTGATGCAGGGCGTGATTTCGGGCATCGCGCCAAACCGCGCCGCCGCGGCCGAGGCAAAGCGGTCGAACACCTGCGGCACGGCGTCGAAGATGCTGTCGCGAAAGAACTGCAGGCCCCAGTCGATCTCGTCCTTCAGGCTGGGGCGTTCCAGGCGCAATTCGCCGGTCATCCACAGCAGGTCGATCTCGCTTTCGATGTCGCGCAGGATCTCGTCGCGTTCGCGCGGCGTCCAGCGCTGTGTTTCAAGCGCGACGAGATGACGGTAGATCCGGCGGTGGATCTCCAGCACGGTCACGCGCTTCGCTTCGGTCGGGTGGGCCGTAAGGGTGGGGCCGACCGAAAGCTGGCGGGCCATTTCGGCAAAAGCCGCGCCGGACATGGCCGGGTCTAGTTCGGCCAGCGCCTTGGCGAAACTGCCCTCGACCGCTGTGGCGCCCTGCTGCGCCTCGGTCTGGCGGCGGTCGCGCATCGCCACATTCTCGTCCATGATCCGGGTCAGCTGGAACCAGATCGTGATCGCCTGAAGACAGGGGATCGCCGCATCCCCCGGCGGCAGGTCGACCTCGGGGCCTTCGATCAAGGCGGCGACCTGCGGCGCCCGGCGGCCGATGACATTGCGCCAAAGCCTGCTCAGATCGGCACGGAGGCTTTCCGCATAATCGAAGGTCTCGGCCGGGGTGCTGTCGCGCGGTTTCAATGTGGCGGCCATGACCTAGGCCACCCGGTCACGCGGCGTCTTGCCGTCGAAGAAATCGGTCAGGTTGTCAAAGACGCGAAAGCCCATCGCCTCGCGCGTTTCGCGGGTGGCCGAGCCGAGATGCGGCAGCAGGACCAGATTGTCGGCGTTCAGAAGCGCGTCAGGCACCTGCGGTTCGCGTTCAAAGACATCCAGGCCCGCGCCGCCGATGGTGCCGAACCACAGGGCCTGGGCCAGCGCGTGCTCATCGACGACCTCACCGCGAGCGGTGTTGATCAGGAAGGCGCCGGGGCGCATCAGATCAAGCCGGCGTGAATTGATTAGATGGCGGTTCGCCTTGCCCCCCGGGCAGTGCAGCGAGACGAAGTCGCATTCGGGCAGCAACTCTTCGATGGTCGGCACCTGCACCGCGTTGTAGCGGGCCAGAACCTCGGCCGGAACCGCCGAGCGGTTCTGGACCAGGATCTTCATGCCAAAGCCGAAATGCGCCCGTTGCGCCATGGCTTGGCCAATGCGGCCAAAGCCGATGATGCCCAGCGTCGCGCCCGAAACCTTGGTTCCGATCAGATGGGTCGGCCGCCAGCCGGACCAACGGCCCTCGCGCAGCTCACGTTCGCCTTCGCCCGCCCGGCGCGCCACCATCAGCATCAGCGTCATGGCGATATCCGCCGTGCATTCCGACAGGACATCGGGCGTGTTCGTCACGGTGATGCCGTGCGTCTTGGCGGCTTCGGTGTCGATATGGGCAAAGCCCACCCCGTAATTGGCCAGTATCTTTGTCCGCCTGCCCGGGCCGTCGAAAACCGGCGCGGGCAGGCGGTCTGTCACTGTGGGAAGGATGGCGTCATACTGGCCCAGGGCGTCGCGAAGCGCCGCCTCGGACAGCGGTTTGTCATCGCGGTTCAGGTCTAGGTCAAAGACCTCGGCCATGCGCGCCTCAACCGCCTGCGGCCAGCGCCGCGTCACCAGAACCTTCGGCTTCGCCATCTTCCCCTCCTGTTATGCTGCCTTGCGGCCCATGACCCGCGCGACCGTCTCGCCGATGACCGAGGGGTTCTCGGCCACGGTGACCCCGGCGGCGGTCAGGATCTCGACCTTCTCGGAGGCGCTTTCGCCAAAGGCCGAGATGATCGCGCCCGCATGACCCATGGTGCGCCCCTTGGGCGCGGTCAAGCCGGCGATATAGGCGATGACCGGCTTGGTCATGTGTTCCTGGATGTAGGCGGCAGCCTCTGCCTCTTGCGGGCCACCGATTTCGCCGATCATGCAGACGATATGGGTTTCGGGATCGGCCTCGAACCGTTCCAGGATATCGCGGAACGAGGACCCGTTGATCGGGTCGCCGCCGATGCCGACCGAGGTGGAGACCCCGATGCCGCGATCCATGAGCTGCTGCGCGGCCTCATAGCCCAGCGTGCCCGAACGTCCGACGATGCCGACATGGCCCGGCAGGTAGATATGGCCGGGCATGATGCCGAGAAGGGCCTTGCCCGGGCTGATCGTGCCGGCGCAGTTCGGCCCGGTGAGGACCATGCGCCGCTCACGCGGGTAGCGCATCATGTAGCGCTTCACCCGGATCATGTCCTGCGCGGGGATGCCGTCGGTGATGCAGACGCAATAGCGGATGCCGCCATCGGCCGCTTCCATGATGCTGTCCGCAGCAAAGGGCGGCGGCACGAAGACAAGGCTGGCATCCGCGCCGGTCGCTTCGACCGCCTGTTTCACCGTGTCAAAGACCGGCACGCCGAAGACGGTCTCGCCGCCCTTGCCGGGCACCACCCCGGCCACGACGTTCGTGCCGTAATCCAGCATTTCCTTGGTGTGGAACTGCGCCATGCGGCCCGTGATGCCCTGAACGACAACGCGGCTTTGCCGGTCGAGGAAAATGCTCATCAGATCGCCCTCATCTTGGTGTTCTGTTTCTGGTCATTTTTCCAGGCCGTGACCGCCCGCTCGGCCGCTTCCATAAGCGAACCGGCGCGCAGGATCGGCAGGCCGGAATTGGCAAGGATCTTCTGCCCCGCCTCGACATTTGTGCCCGCCAGCCGGACGATCACCGGCACGTCGACGGGGTTTGCGGTCAGCGCCTGCACGACGCCTTCGGCCACCCAGTCGCAGCGGTTGATGCCCGCGAAGATGTTGACAAGGATCGCCTGCACATTCTCGTCCGACATCACCAGCCGGAAGGCCTTGGCCACCCGCTCGGGCGTGGCCCCGCCGCCGATGTCGAGGAAGTTCGCAGGCTCGCCCCCGGCAAGTTTGATCGTGTCCATCGTCGCCATGGCAAGGCCCGCGCCATTGACGATGCAGCCGATATTTCCGGTCAGGCCGATATAGGCCAGGCCGCGATCCGCCGCGCGGGCCTCGCGCGGGTCTTCCTGGCTTTTGTCGCGCAGCTCGGAGATCTGCGGATGGCGGAACAGCGCGTTGTTGTCGAAGGTCATCTTCGCGTCGAGCGCGAGGATGCGGTTGTCGGCGGTGATGACCAGCGGATTGATCTCGACCATCGTGGCGTCAAGCTCGCGGAAGGCGCGGTAGCAGCCGGTCAGGGTGCGGACCATCTGCTGGGTCAGCGCGGGCGGGATCTTGAGCGCATAGGAGATTTCGCGGGCCTGGAACTCCTGAAGGCCGACGGCCGGCTCGACGGTCGAGCGCACGATCGAGTCGGGGCGCGTCTCGGAAATCTCTTCGATCTCCATCCCGCCTTCCGACGAGGCGACGATCATCACCCGCTGCGTCGTGCGGTCCAGCACGAAGCCGAGATAGATCTCTCGGCCGAAATCCACGGCGTTTTCCACATAGACGCGATAGATGCCCTTGCCCTCCGGCCCGGTCTGATGCGTCACCAGCTTGCGGCCGAACATCTCGTTCGTGGCATCCTGGATCTCGTGCTCAGAATTGCACAGCTTGACGCCACCCGCCTTGCCACGCCCGCCGGCATGAACCTGCGCCTTGACGATCCAGCGGTCGCCGCCCAGTTCGCGGGCGCGGTAGGCCGCCTGCTCGGGGCTGTAGGCCAGGCCGCCCTGCGGCACGGCCACGCCAAACCGCGCAAGGATTTCCTTGGCCTGGTATTCGTGAATATCCATCTTAGCCTCCCTCTCTTCCGGCTATTCCGCGGCCATCAGGTTCTTGTAATAGGCTTGCAGCCCCTGGGTGGCGCGGGCGATGTCCACCCCGGCCCCCATGTCGTTCATCGCCGTGGCAAAGCGCGTCACGATGTCGGTGATCGCTGCCTCGGACAATTGGTTCAGGATGCCGATGCGCACCTGAACCGGCTCGGACAGGGTCGGCCAGATGCCGAAGCCCTTGGCCCGGCAGGACTGGACCAGTTCCTTTTCCCGCCCCGCCAGCGCGCCGGGCAGGTTCAGGACGACAAGGCTGGTCATGTTCGAAGTGACCTCGCAGCCCATGGCCGACACGGCTTCGCGCAGGGCGCGTTCGTGATGGGCATAGTCGGCCGCCTTGCGGGCTTTGCCGTGCTGGAGGTTGATGCGCAGCGCCTCGTGGAAGGCCGCGACCGCATAACCGGAATGGGTGCGGTGATAGCTGCCCGCCGCCACATCCTTGCCATCCAAGATGCCCCAGTGCCGGGCCTCGAGGATCGGGTGATGGACATAGGTGTGGCAGCCATTGGCGCGCACTTCCTCGATGTACTTGTCGGCAAAGCTCACCGGCGCATAGGTCAGCGGCAGGCAGAGCACGCCCTTCTGCGGGCAAGAGGCCCAACCGACGACACCCGGATAATCGTCGATCGAGAAATCGGCGATGCCCAGCGACGAGACGGCATCGACAAGGCCAAGGGCGGAATGGCGCTGACAGGCGTCCGAGAAGCCCTGCAGGTCGTTGATGCGGCCCGATCCGGTTTCCCAATGCGCCATGAAAGCCCATTTCGGCTTTTTCTCGGCCAGGACCCGGTCGACCAGTTCGGCGCTGACCGATTGGCCATGCGGCACCGTGACGATGGTGACATTGCTGGGACGCGGGTCCATCGGATTGGCGCGCAGGTCCTCGCGGCCGGCGGCCTTCATGCGGATTGACAGCCCGTCAATGCCGCTGAATGTGCCGTTCACGAAAACGACGACGGTGTCCCCGGGCAGAATGGCCGAGACCAGGCAGTCCAGCCCGCTGAATCCCGTGCCGCCGACGCCATAGGTATAGGTGTTCTTCGTGCCCCAGACCTTGCGCAGCATCTCTTTGCATTCGATCATCCCGCGCAGGACATCGGCCTGCATGTGATCGGCAAGGCCCGCATTGGCAAAGCTGGCCAGCACACGCGCATCGGTATTGCCCGGACCGGGGCCGGCGGCCAGGGTCTCGGGAATCGAGAGTTGCGGGAAAATTTCGGTATCTGTCATGCGACGCCCCTCCCAAGGCGATTGACGGCGTGACCGAGCGTTTCGGAAGACCTGCGACCTTCCGGGTGCAGCGGAAGAAAGGGTCGCGGGGCCTGCCTGGGACATCGGTCCTGACGCTTAGGAAAGCGGCGCTCGACAAATCCCACAACAGTCGAATATCCTGCTTTTGGGCATCTATTTGGATGGGGAAATACCTACCCAAATAGGTGGATATACTGCGGTATGCAATTTGCACCCTACCAAAACGGGTAGGGCGGAGGTCGGAATGGCTGCTTTTGAGGCACAGAACAAGGCTGAGCGGATCACGCTGATGCTGGCGGATGCTAATCCGCTGATGCTGACGGCGCTGTCCGAGATTTTCGAGAAGGATCGCCGATTCTCTCTGGTGGCGACTGCGGCCACGGCCGAGGGGTTTCTTGGCATGGCGATGCGGATGCCGGTGCAGGTCGGCGTGATCGGCTGGACCCTGCCTGTCCTTGGCGGTGCGCGGCTGATCGACGTGCTGCGCGCCCAGGCCAATGCCCCGCGCCTGGTGGTCTATGCCGAAGACAGCGGCGATATCCCGCGCAAGGCGATGACCGCAGGCGCCGCCGGATTCGTCTCACGCTCCGAATCGGTCGACCGGCTGCTGGAAACCTGCCTTGCCGTCGCCAATGGCCAGATGGTCTTTCCCTTCCTGGATGTGCGCAGCCTGAAGCAGGACCCTATCGAATCGCTGTCCCCGCGCGAACGGATCCTGCTGGAAGCCCTGTCCAAGGGCCTGACCAACCGCGAGCTGTCGCGCGAGCTGAACATCAGCGCGAATACGGTGAAATTCCACCTCTCGAACCTGTTCGAGAAGCTGTCCGTGAAGAACCGCGCCCAGGCCATCGCCTTTTTCTATGCCAATCGCGCGACCCGCGGCGAGGTTTAGGCCGCGACATTTTCTGTCTTGACGAAGCACCCCGCCTTCGCGGATGCCTTAGGACGGGTGCAGCTCCTACGTCTTGGCAGGAGCCCAAACAATGTCTTTCCACGTCATCCAGCAGGCGCCCGCGCGCTTGAACCGCAGCGAGCTGGCCGTTCCCGGCAGCGCCCCCCAGATGTTCGAAAAGGCGGCCGCTTCGG
The DNA here is from genome assembly GCA_041916535.1 of Fuscovulum sp. Lineage (GTDB taxonomy): Bacteria > Pseudomonadota > Alphaproteobacteria > Rhodobacterales > Rhodobacteraceae > Pseudogemmobacter. The sequence goes on from JAYRZG010000020.1 coordinate 8,264, forward strand.
ATGCGGATGTGATCTTCCTTGATCTGGAGGATGCCGTCGCCCCCGATGACAAGGCCCAGGCCCGCAAGAACATCATCAAGGCCCTGAACGAGATGGATTGGGGCAAGAAGACCATGTCGGTGCGGATCAACGGCCTTGATACCCATTACATGTATCGCGACGTCGTCGATGTGGTCGAACAGGCCGGCGAACGTCTTGACCTGATCATGATCCCCAAGGTCGGCACCGCCGCCGATGTCTATGCCGTCGACATGATGGTGACCCAGATCGAGGATGCGAAAGGGTACAAGAAGCGGATCGGCTTTGAGCATATCATCGAGACCGCCCTGGGGATGCAGAATGTCTCGGACATCGCCGCCGCCTCGAAGCGCAATGAAAGCCTGCACTTCGGTGTGGCCGATTACGCCGCCTCGACCCGCGCCCGCACGACGATCATCGGCGGCGTGAACCCCGACTATTCGGTGCTGACCGACAAGCTGGACGACGGCAGCCGCGCCGTGCATTGGGGCGACATGTGGCATTATGCGCTGGCGCGCATGGTGGTGGCCGCCCGCGCCAATGGTTTGCGCCCGGTTGACGGTCCCTTCGGCGATTTCTCGGACCCGGATGGCTATCGCGCCGCCGCCAAGCGCGCCGCCGTGCTGGGTTGCGAGGGCAAATGGGCGATCCATCCCAGCCAGGTCGCGCTGGCCAATGAGGTGATGAGCCCCTCTGAAGCCGAAGTCACCCGCGCCCGCCGGATCCTTGAGGCGATGGAACAGGCGGCCCGCGAAGGCAAGGGCGCGGTGTCGCTGGATGGCAGGCTGATCGACTATGCCTCGATCCGCCAGGCCGAGGTTCTGGTCGAGAAGGCCCGCCAGATTGCCGGAGCCTGATCTTTCGGTCATCGGCCTGCGCGAAAGGGCACAACAGCTTTTCGCGCAGGCCTGCGCCGCCGCCGACCCGGCCCGGGCGCTGGCCCATGCCCTGTCCGATGCGCCTTTGCCAAAGCCCGATCCCGGCGGCATGTACCGCATCGTCGCGGTGGGCAAGGCCGCCATTCCCATGGCCGCCGAATTGCTGGGGCGGCTGGGTCGCGCGCCTTTGAAGGCGGTGGTGGTCACGAATGCCGAGAATGGCCGCCCGCTGCGCGGCGCACGGGTCTATGTCGCGGGCCATCCGGTGCCCGACGAAAAAGGCGCCCGTGCCGCGGCGGCCGTCGAGGCGCTGCTGGCACCCGCCACTGCGGCGGATCGCGTGATCGCCCTGATCTCGGGCGGCGGTTCGGCCCTGCTGCCCGCGCCGGTCGACGGATTGACCCTGGCCGACAAGGCCGAGGTGAACCGGCTTCTGCTGGCGGGCGGCTTTGACATCACCGAGATGAATCTGGTCCGCCAGCAGCTTTCACGGCTGAAAGGCGGCGGGATGCTGCGCGTCGCCAGCCCGGCGCCGGTGACGGCCTATATCCTGTCCGATGTGATCGGCGACGATCTGCGCGTGATCGCTTCGGGGCCGACCGTTGCGCCGATCGGCGACCGCCGGGCCGCCTGTGACCTGCTGCAGACGCGCGGTCTTTGGCAAAGCTTGCCCGAAGCGGCGGCGGCCGTGCTGGCGCAAGAGGATGCCGCGCGCGCGCCCTTGCCCCCGGCGCAGAACATCCTCATCGGATCGAACCGCAAAAGCCTGGACGCCGTGGTCGAGGCGGCGGGACCGCAGGCGATTGTGGTGAATGACCGCCTGACCGGCGATGTCGCCGATGCCGCCGCCAGGGTCATCGAGGCGGCGCGGCAGGAGGGCCCGGGCCGTCCGGCGTGCCTGGTCTTCGGCGGCGAGACGACGGTCACGTTGCGCGGCGATGGCCGTGGTGGCCGCAATCAGGAACTGGCGTTGCGGATCGCGATGGCGATGCCGGAACTTGGCCGGAGCTGGGTCTTCTTGTCGGGGGGCACGGATGGGCGCGACGGGCCGACGGATGCGGCCGGGGGCCTGGTCGATGCTGGCACGCCGGGGCGGATCCGGGCTGCGGGCGGGGATCCGGGATTGCTGCTCGCGCGCAATGACAGCCATGCCGCCCTTGGGCTGGCGGGCGACCTGCTGAGGACCGGGCCCACCGGAACCAATGTGGCCGACGTGCAGATCCTGCTTTTCGCTTGATCGGCGCCGCGGGGCCGCTGCGTCCGGTTTGGGCATGACCGCAGTGACGGCGCAGGGCCGGGAAAACGCTGCGCCACAGGATGGCGCAATTGCAGCCCGCGCCGCGCGCAAATAGGCTGCCTTCCAGGCCTGATCGGTGCCGCCCGCCGCCTTTGGTCCGGGCGCGCCAAGCTGCGGGTCTTGGCTGAAACCTTGCCCGGAGGACGGAATGAACGGCGCAGACATGCTTTGCGAAACACTGCTGGCGAACGGGATCGACACCTGTTTTGCCAATCCCGGCACTTCCGAGATGCATTTCGTGGCCGCCCTGGACCGGCAACCCCGGATGCGCTGCGTCCTTGGTCTTTTCGAAGGGGTGGTGACCGGCGCGGCCGATGGTTACGCCCGCATGGCCGACCGGCCGGCGGTCACGCTGCTGCATACCGGCCCCGGGCTGGCGAACGGGCTGGCCAATCTGCACAATGCCCGCCGCGCGCAGACGCCGATGGTCAATGTCGTGGGTGACCATGCCACCTATCATCTGGTGCATGACGCGCCCCTGACCTCTGACATCGTCTCGCTGGCCCGGCCGATGTCGGATTGGATCGGCAGGGCCGAAACCGCCGCGGCGGTCGGCCCGCGCACCGAAGAGGCGATCCGCGCCGCCCTGACCGGGGCCGGCGGGATATCGACGCTGATCCTGCCCGCCGATGCGGCCTGGACCGAAGGCAGCTTCCCGGCCCCGGCCATCGTCGCCCCGCCGCGGCGTCCTCTGCCCGACCCCATGCTGCTGCGCGCGGCGGCCGAGGCCCTGCGCAACGGGCGCGAAGCCACCATTCTCGTCAGCGGCATGGCCCTGCGCGCCCCGCAACTGGAACTTCTGGACCGCATCGCACAGAAGACCGGGGCGCGGCTGCTGGCCCAGCAGGCCAATGGCCGGATGGAGCGCGGCGCGGGCCGGATCGTGCTGGACCGGGTGCCCTATGTCATCGATCAGGCCCTGGCCTGTTTCGCCAGGACCGAGCAGGTCATCCTGATCGGTGCCAAGGCGCCGGTCGGCTTCTTCGCCTATCCGGGCAAGCCGGGTAGCATGCTGCCCGAAGACTGCGCGGTGCTGGAGCTTGCCGCGATCCATGACGACCTGCCCGCCGCCATCGCCGCGCTGGCCGATGAAGTGGGCCTGGCCCCGGCGGCCCGGCTTGCGCCGCGCCAGCGCCCCGACCTGCCGCGCGGGGCGCTGACCCCCGACGCCATCGCGCTGGCACTTGCCGCCGAAATGCCCGAAGGCGCGATCCTCTGCGATGAAGCCATCACCTCGGGCCGCAATTTCTTTGATGTCACCTATGGCGCTGCCCCGCATGATTTTCTGCAACTGACCGGCGGCGCCATCGGCGACGGCATTCCCATGGCCGTCGGTGCCGCCGTCGCCTGCCCCGAGCGCAAGGTGATTGGCCTTCAGGCCGATGGCAGCGGCATGTATACGGTGCAGGGCCTTTGGACCCAGGCGCGCGAGCGGCTGGACGTGCTGACCATCGTCTTCGCCAATCGCCGCTATCAGATCCTGCATGGCGAATTGCTGAATGTCGGCGCCGGTCCCGCCGGGCAGAATGCGCGCCGGATGCTGGACCTTGACGATCCGGCGCTGGATTGGGTCGGCATGGCGCGGGCCATGGGGGTCGAGGCCGCCCGGGCCGACACGGCCGAGGCTTTCAACGATCTCTTGCGCGCCGCGCTGTCTCGGAAGGGACCTTTCCTGATCGAAGCCGTCATCTAGGGTCCGGCGTGAAAATTGCCGGGGCTGGCCAATGCCGCCGACTTGCGGTCAGATGGCCCCGGTCGATGCAGGGGGGCGGAACATGGCCAAGGGCTACAAGGATATGCTGGCCGAAGCGGATGCCATCGTCACCTCGGTCAGCGGCGACGAGATGGTCGCCCGGCAGGGAGACGACCGGATCGTTCTGGTCGATATCCGCGACCCGCGCGAGCTGGAGCGCGAAGGGATGATCCCCGGCGCCTTCCATGCGCCGCGCGGGATGCTGGAATTCTGGATCGACCCGGAAAGTCCCTATCACAAGCCGCGTTTTGCCGAGGGCAAGACCTATGTCTTCTATTGCGCCTCGGGCTGGCGGTCGCTTTTGGCCGCCAAGGTCGCGCAGGAAATGGGGCTTGAGGCCCGGTCGCTGCGCGGCGGGTTCAGCGAATGGAAGGCCTCGGGCAAGCCCGTGGCCGAACGCGAGAAACCCGCGCGCTGACGGGCCGGGCCAGTCCGGCCCCGGCCCTCAGGCGGAAACGTCGATCACCACCCGACCCCGGATGCGCCCCGCGACGATATCGTCGGCAAGGGTCGGCAGGGCGGAAAGCGGCTCAACCCGGGCGATGCTGGCCAGATGCGCCTTGTCCAGCCGGGCCGCCAGCAGCGCCCAGGCCCTGTCGCGCCTGGCCTGCGACGCCATCACGCTGTCAATGCCGAGAAGGGCCACCCCGCGCAGGATATGCGGGGCCACGGTGGCGGGCAGATCCATGCCGCCCGCCAGACCACAGGCCGCGACTGCCCCGTCATGGACCGTCTGCGCCAGCACATTCGCCAGCGTGGTGGAACCGACGGAATCCACGGCCCCGCCCCAGCGTTCCTTCTGCAAGGCGCCGCCCTTCTCGGCCAGCGCCGCCCGGTCGACAAAGTCGGTCGCGCCCAGAGCGGCCAGATAGTCATGCGTCTCGGGCCGTCCGGTGGCGGCGGTGACCCGATAGCCCGCCGACGCCAGAAGCGGGATCGCGGTCGACCCGACGCCACCTGCAGCGCCAGTCACCAGCACCTCGGCCCCGCCCGGCTGGATCACACCCCAATCCTCCAGCGCATTCACCGCCAGGGCCGCCGTATAGCCGGCGGTGCCCACAGCCATCGCTTGTTCCGGGCTGAAACTTTCGGGCAAGCGCGTCAGCCATTCGGGCTTCAGCCGCTGAAACCGGCTGTATCCGCCCCATTCCGTCTCGGACAGGCCCCAGCCATTGACGATCACCCGATCGCCCGGCGACCACTGCGGCGCGCGGCTTTCCACCACCGTTCCGGCAAGGTCGATTCCCGCGACCATCGGCAGCCGCCGGGCGATCCGGCCCTTGCCGCTGACCGCCAGCCCGTCCTTGTAATTGATGGTCGAATGCGACACTTCGACCAGAACATCGTGATCCGGCAGATCGCCAAGCGCGATCTCGCGGAATTCGGCGCGGGGCTTGCCCTCGTGGTCGACGATCATCAAGGCGCGGAAGGTCTGGGTCATTCGCTTATTCCTTTTGAAGGGGCGGCGGCGCTGCGGCTGGCGCGCCGGGCAAGGGCCTGGTCAAGACTGGCACGCATGTCATGCAGGTGATCGCGCATCGCCCTGGCCGCCCGGTCGCCATCGCGGGCGGACACGGCTTCCAGCACATGGGTATGGCCATTGACGGTGCGGCGGCGTTCGTGATCGGCATAGATCAGCAGATTGGTCACCGGCACGAAGCTTTCAATCACGGCATACATCATCAGGCGGAGCGGCCCGTTGCCGCTGGCCGTGGCCAGCGCGCGGTGGAACCGCACGTCCGAGGCGCAGAATTCCTCATCCGACAGCGCCGTGTCGCCTTGCCGGGCGATCTCGGCGGCAAGCTGCCCCAGATCCTCGTCGCTGCGATGCTGGGCTGCCAGGCGGCAGCAGATGGCCTCGGTCTCGATCCGCGCAGAAACGATTTCCTCGACGCTGAACGTGCCGACCCCGACCAGCAGGGTTGCCGCATCGGTCAAGGTGCGGCCGACTGTTTCGGGGTCGGGCCGACAAACGAATGTGCCGCCTGCCGGGCCGCGCCGGGCTCGGATCAGGTTCTGGGCCGCCAGCACCTTGAGCGCCTCGCGCACGGTGGGCCGCGAGATGCCGAAGCGTTGCGCCAGTTCCTCTTCGGTCGGAAGACGCTCATCAACCTTGAGCCGTCCGTCCAGGATGGCGGTGCGTATCAGATCGGCCACCTGCCGGGGCAGGCCGCTGCGCACGATCTCTTCATATTCCAGCGCCATGCCGCACCCGGACCGTTCAGATTCGCCGCGAGGGTAGCATGGATACCTAAACTTTAAAAGGTATGACAAATAGGCAAATACCCGTCGGCCCGGCTGGCAATGCGAAAAGGGGCGCGCGCCGCAGCACGCGCCCCTCTCGCCTCTCAGACCGGACGGATCAGAACAGCGCGGCGGTCTTCACCAGCGTGAACCAGGCACCCCACAGCACCGGCACACCCACCACCGCCCAGGCCAGAAGCGCAGGCAGATCAAATCGGCCCCGGTCGATCCCGAACGATCCGTGCTGGATCGCTGCTTCGGCATTGCTCGAACGCGCCTGCAAGGCCGCAACTTCCTGTGGCCTCATGAACCACTTGTCGTCCAGCGGCCGCACCAGAGCATTGGCGATCAGCCCGATGACCAGCAGCCCGCACAGAACATAGATCGTCGCGGCATAGGCATCGGCGCCGGACAGGCCGCGGTCGACCTGATACTGGCGGATGTAGTTCACGACCACCGGCCCCAGAATGCCCGCCGTGGCCCAAGCTGTCAGCAACCTGCCATGGATCGCCCCCACGAACTGCGTGCCGAAAATATCGGCCAGATAGGCCGGCACCGTGGCGAAGCCGCCGCCATACATCGACAGGATGATGCAGAAGGCCGCGACGAACAGAAGCTGGTTGCCCGAATAGGCAAAACTCGGCGCGGCGGCGTAAAGCGCGATCCCCAGCAGGAAGAACAGGTAATAGGTGTTCTTCCGCCCCAGCCTGTCGGACATCGAGGCCCAGAAGAACCGACCGATAATGTTGAACAGCGACAGAAGGCTGGTGAAGCCCGCCGCGATGCCCGCGATCTGCACTTTTTGCGCATCGTCCAGCGCCGCGAACGGCACGCCGGGCTGGCCGATCAGATTGCCCGCAAAGATCTCTTGCAGCATCGGCGAGGCCGCGCCGATCACGCCGATCCCGGCCGAGACATTCATGCACAGCACGATCCAGATCATCCAGAAGGCCATGGTCTTGTGCGCATCGCGCAGATGCACATGATGCGCGGTGATCATCGCGTTCTTCGCCTTGAGCGGGGGTGTCCAGCCCTCGGGCTGCCAGCCTGCGGGCGGGATGCGATAGCCGAAGGCACCGCCCATCATGAAGACCAGATAGATCGCCGCCATGGTCAGGAAGGTCTGCCAGACCCCGATCGAGCCATCGGCGCTGAAATGCTCCATCAGCTTCTGCGCCAGGGGCGAGCCGACCATGGCGCCGCCGCCAAAGCCCATGATCGCCATGCCGGTCGCCATGCCGCGCCGGTCGGGGAACCATTTGATCAGGGTCGAGACCGGCGAGATATAGCCCAGGCCCAGCCCGATGCCGCCGATCACCCCCGCGCCCAGCCACATCAGCCACAACTGATGCGTCATCACGCCCATCGCCGCGATGGCGATGCCGCCCGACCAGCACAGGGCCGAGACAAAGCCCGCCTTGCGCGGCCCGACCCGTTCCAGCCAGCCGCCCCAGATCGCGGCGGAACAGCCCAGAAGCACGAAGAACAGCGTGTAGATCCAGCCCAGATCGGCGATGCGCCAGTTGCATTCGGTGGTGAACAGTGCCGTGCCCAGACCCATGGCCTTGCAGGCCTCGCTGGTCTCGCCGGGAATGGCATTGGTCAGCGGCAGCCAGAAGACCGAGAACCCGTAAGCCATGCCGATGCAAAGATGGATGGCCAGCGCCGCGGGCGGCACCAGCCAGCGGTTGAAGCCCGGTTTCGCGATGATCCTTTCGCGGTCAAGCAGTCCCGGACCGCCCGCCATTCCTTCGGTTATTGCAGTCATTTTCCCTCCCTCGGCCTCATGGACCCTTTGCGGGGGGCCGCTTTTGCCGCAGGCCTGCGCCTGCGCCTCCGGGCCTGCCTCTCCTCAAGGTCAGTCCCCGCCCCCACCTAACTGCAAGCGCAGATCGTGCCAGAGTGCGGCAAGTTGTCTTTCGTTATGAAATCAATATGTTAATATTGGGAAGGTGACGCATATGCGGACAGGATGTCCCGGCTCGCGGCCAAACTGTCCGCTCAGACCGCCTCGGGCAGCCAAAGCGTAAAGACCGACCCGGCGCCCAGGCGGCTTTCAGCCTCGATGCTGCCGCCCTGGCGGTCGATCAGCGTCCGGCAGATCGACAGGCCAAGCCCGGTGCCGCCGCGCGCGCTGCGGGTGGTGAAGAAAGGATCGAAGATCCGCGCCAGCGTCTCGGGCGACATGCCGCTGCCGGTATCGCTGAAGCGCAGGCAGATGCCGTTGACCCCGGCGCGTTCGGCGTCGCTGGCGCTGACGGTGATCGTGCCGCCCGCAGGCATGGCATTGCAGGCATTGGCGATCAGGTTCACCACCACCTGCTGCAATTCGGTTCGGTTCATCGCCACCTGTCGGCTGGTGCGGCCCTCCAGCCGAAGCACCACCCCCGCCTCCGCCAGCAGATGCCGCACCAGCGGCAGCGTGCCCTCGACCGCCTGCATCGGGTCCACCCGCTCGGCCCAGCCGGCATATTCCTCGGGCCGGGCGAATTGCAGCAACTGGTTCACGATCGAGGAAATCCGGTGAATCTGCGCATCCATCAGCCGGAACTCGGTCTCGACCTCGTCCATCCGCTCCGCCATCACCTCGCGCAGCACATCCAGATTGCCCTGGATCACAGCCACAGGGTTGTTGATCTCATGCGCGGCGGCGGCGGTGATCTCGCCGATGGTCGCCAGCTTCTCGGACAGGATCAGCTTGCGCGTCGTTTCCTCGACCCTGGCGTTCAGCTCGTCATTCCAGCGCCGCAGCTCTTGGTCGCGCGCCTGCAACTGGTCCAGAAGCAGATCCAGATGCTGTGCCACCCGGACCACTTCATTGTTCTGGCCGGTCACCCCGGTCCGCGCGCCAAGATTGCCGGTCTCGACCTGCGCCATCGTATCGGTGACCTGCCCCAGGGGCCGGAACACGCTGCGCGCCCAGCCCAGGAACACCGGCACCGTCACCAGCGTCGCCGCCAGAAAGGCCAGCACGACATACCAGATCGTGCTGCGCTTGGCCTGGGCGAAGGGCGCGTCGAGAAAGCCGACATACAGCATCCCCACCCGCGCGCCGTCGCGGTTGCAGATCGGCTCATAGGCCGAGACATACCAGTCATTCACCACGAAGGCCCGGTCGAGCCAGGTTTCGCCCCGGCCCAGCACCCGTTCGCGCACCGCCGCCGAGACGCGGGTTCCCAGCGCCCGCCGCCCCTCGAACAGCCGTACATTGGTCGAGATGCGGACATCGTCCAGAAACAGCGTCGCAGTGCCCTGACTGCCTTCGGGCAGGCTGCCCGCGCGATAGACCAGATCGTTGATCGTATCGATGAAGACGAGATTCTGGTTCAGCAGCAGTCCGCCCGCCAGCATCCCCTGCCCGCCATCCGGCAGCGTCACCGGCACGAAGGATTGCACCACCATGCCGCGATCCTCGCTGGCGCGGCCGGTCGGCACGGCATTCTCGGTCGCCACCAGATCCAGCCGCGCCCGCGTCGCCAGATCCGGCGACAGGTCGGCCAGAACCGCCTGGGGCAGGATGTCGATCGCCGTGCCGCGCAGGCCGGGCGGTGCCGGGGGAGGCCGCGCGCCCGCCGGGCTGACCCCCATCACCTGCCCCCGGGCATCCAGCAGATACAGATAGTCCAGCCCCAGCTTTTCTCGCCAGACCCCGGCCTCGCGCCCGCCGTCCTGCGCCACGGCCTTGGCAAAGGCCACCGAGGAGGCCAGCGCCTGAACCCGTTCATCCGTCGTCTCCAGAATCCGTTCCAGATACTGACGCGCCACGGTCAGGTCGCTGTTGACCTTGGTCATCAGCAGATCGTCGAACTTGCCCGTCCAGCGCAGCATCGTCGTGCCCAGAAGCAGCGGCAGCACCACCAGCATCGGCAAAAGAGCAATCGCCAGCAGCCGGTGCCGGACCGAGCGGAACAGGCCCGCCGCCCCTGGATCAGCCATGCCAGTCGGCCAGACGCCGGTCGATGGTCTTGCGCGAGATGCCCAGCCGCTGCGCCGCCGCCTCGCGGTCATTCCCGGCTGCCGCCAGCGCGGCAAGGATCGCCCGCCGCTCCAGATCGGCCAGGGTTTCAGCCGCCGGAGCAGCGGTTTGCGTCGCGGTCTCAAACCCCTCGGGGAACCGGCCCAGGATCAAGGCCCGCTCTATCGTGTTGCGCAGTTCGCGCACATTGCCGGGCCAGTCATGGGCGGCAAGGCCCGCCGCGATTTCCGGCGTCAGCGCCACGGGCAGCACGCCCATCTGCTGCGCCAGCCGGTCCAGGAACAGCCGCGCCAGATCCAGCACATCATCGCCGCGCTGCGACAGGGGCGGCATGTGAATGGCCATCACGTTGATGCGGTACAGAAGATCGGCGCGGAACCGGCCTTCGGCCACCGCCCGGTTCAGGTCGGTATTGGTCGCGAACAGAAGCCGCACATCGACCGCCAGCTCGCGTTCCGACCCCAGCGGCCGCACCCGGCGGTCTTCCAGCACGCGCAGCAGCTTGGCCTGCACCGCCAGCGGCAATTCCGCGATCTCGTCCAGGAACAGCGTGCCGCCGCGCGCGTGCAGGAACAGCCCCTCGCGGCTTTGATGCGCGCCGGTGAAAGCGCCTTTCACATGGCCGAACAGCTCGGTCTCGACCATATCCGCCGGTATCGCCGCGCAATTCACCGGCACGAAGCTGCGCGCCGCGCGGTCCGACAGGGCATGGATCATCCGTGCCGCCACTTCCTTGCCGGTGCCGGACGGCCCGGTCAGCAGCACCGAGGACGGCAGCGGCGCCACCCGGGCGATGGTCTGCCGCACCACCTCGATGGCGGGCGAGTTGCCGATCAGCTGGTCGCGCAGCAGCCGGTTGTGGGAACTGGCGCGCAGCTCATGGCGCAGCATGTGGTTCTCGCGCTCAAGCCGCACCCGTTCAAGGCAGCGCGCCACCGCGTTCAGGATCTGGTTCGACCGGAACGGCTTGAGCAGGAAATCCGACGCCCCGGCCTTCAGCGCCTGGATAGCGGTTTCCAGATCGGCGAAGGCGGTGATCAGGATCGCCGGGGGAAACAGCCCCAGCGCCCGCTGTTCCGCCAGCCAGTCGACGCCGCGCCTGCCCTGCATCAGGTTGTCAACGATCACCAGATCGAAATGCCGCGCCTCCATCAGCGCCATGGCCGCATCGCAATCCTCGGCCACTTCAACCGCCTTACATCGGCTCGACAGGGTGCGCGACAGGAAATGCCGCATTCCGGCTTCGTCATCCACCACCAGCACGCTGGCCTGCGCCAAAGCGTCGCCGAAATCGCGTTCCGGCTCTGTGATCCTAGCGGCGGCTTCCATCGTGCTTCCCCGGATGGCTGGCCTCGCCACCCCTCGGCGGCAGACTTGCATCTGGGCCGGGCCTGGGCAAGCTGTTCATGCAAGGAGGAGGGATGCTTCAGACCAGTTCACGGCCGGCGCTGCGGCTGACGCCGGGCCTGCGCCAATCGATCGCCCTGCTGCCGCTGGCCTTGCCGGCCCTGCTGGCACGTCTGGCGCTGGCCGCGGCGGAAAACCCGGCCCTGCGCCTTGTTCCTCCGGGCGATGGTGGCGGACCAGCGGGCCAGCGCCCGCTTTTCGATGCCGACAGCCTGGCCGCGCCGGCCGAAGGCCTGATCGCCCATGTCCTGCGCCAGATCGACCGGCTGAACCTTGCCCCGCGCGAACGGGTTCTGGCGCTGGTTCTGGTCGAGGCACTGGAACCCACCGGCTGGCTGGGCCGCGATCCGGCCCGGCTGGCCAGAGAGTGCGGGGTGCCTGAAGCCCAGCTTGAGACCATCCTGCATCGCCTGCAACGGCTTGATCCGGCCGGGCTCTTTGCCCGCTCGCTCGCCGAATGCCTGCGGCTCCAGGCCGAGGATGCCGGGATTGCCGATCCCGCGATGCTGGCGGTGCTGGATCACCTTCCGCTTCTGGCCAAAGGCGATCTTGCCGCGCTGGCTGCCGCCACCGGCCATGCGCCCGAAGATATTGACCGCGCCGCCCGCCGGATCCGCGGGCTGAACCCCAAACCCGGGCTTGCCCTTGGCGGCCCCCTGCCCCCCGCCCTGCCGCCCGATCTGGTCGCCCATCGCGATGCAAATGGTTGGCGGGCGGCCCCGCATCCCGCGCTGCCCCGGATCGAGATCCGCGCCGACGCGGGCGACCCGCGCCAGGCGCGGCTTTGGCAGGATGCGGTCCAGCGCCGGGCCGCCATGGGCCAGCGGATCGCCGGGCTGATCCTGTCGCATCAGGGCGCCGCGCTGGACGGCAGCGGCCCGCTGCGGGCCCTGACCTCGTCCGAACTTGCCAGCGCGACCGGGCTGCACCTCTCCACTGTGAACCGCATTCTGACCGGAACCGTGCTGGCCACGCCCCAGGGCACTTTCCCGCTGCGTCAGTTCCTGTCGCGCCCGCTGCCGCAGAACGGTGCCCCCGCCGCCCAGGCGATGCGGGCGCTGGCGGCGCTTCTTGACCGGGCCGGCCAGCCACGCCCGCCGGACGGCCGCCTGGCGGAACTTTTGGCGGCGCAGGGCTATCCCCTTGCCCGGCGCACGGTCGCGAAATACCGGCGCGCGCTCGCCAAGACGCGGGATTGCTAGAATTTCCCGACCGCCATCCCGATGCCCTTGCGCAACCGGGCTGGCGGTTGCCCGGTAGCCCCCTGGCATCACGACCCTTTGCTCTTGCCCTTGCGACGCGATTCAGCGCCCGCAATCAGACTGGTCGACCGCCGCGGCTGATCAGACGGATGGGCAAGGGCCGACGTTCCCCGGCCCACCCGCGGATCATGGGGGCACCCCCCCCGTTCCGCCTGGCCGGGGACATTCGCGCGCGCGGCTATCGGGCCATTTCGGCAGAGGAAGTTTCGGCCGATCCGGCAAAGATCTCTTCCTTCCCGTCCCTGACCCTTATGACCGTGCCCTGGGGTGCCTCGATGGACTCCCATTCTTTCCTTGGAAGGTTCGTCAGCAGGCCGCGCAAAATGATCAGCACGACCTTATGCGCGACAATGACCGAAGGTCCCCGGACATCGCGAAGGAAGGCGCGCAGGCGCTGCTCCAAGGCTTCCAGCCCCTCGCCCCCCGGGGCGCTGCGATAAAGATCGAAATCCGTCACACAGGCCCTGACCAGTTCGGGGTCACGCTGCGCGCGCTCTTCGGGCGAAAGGCCTTCCCAGGCGCCGCAGTCAAGCTCTCGCAGCCGCGGCTCCAGAACCGGGGCGGTCCCGTCCAGCGCGATACCGGCGGTCTGGCGGGCGCGCAGCAGCGGGCTTGAATAGTATGTAAGGTGTCCGGCGTCGTGAAGCACCCGTTTCAGTATCGCGGCCTGCTGCCTTGCCTGCGACAGGCCGCGATCCGTAAGGGGCGAATTCTGGCTGCCCTGAATCCGGCCTTCGCGGTTCCACTCGGTCTCACCATGCCGCAGCAGATACAGGACATGCGGAAAGTGGGCCGAGTCCGGCATTTCCCTCACAGCACCACCGCATTCTCTGTATTTGCCATCAGGTGAACCGTCGCGCCCGGCTCGAACCAGTCCCTGCCCGAGCGATGGCTTTGATCGACCACGATCTCGCTGCCGCCGGACGTGACGAGATAGCGGATCTGCCCGCCCAGGAATTCCCGGTGCGCCACCGTTCCGACCAGGGCATCGCGGCCCGCCTCGCGCTGAATGGTGATGTTCTGCGGGCGCAGGACGATGTTCTTCCCCGCCGCGCCGACCCCATCGGGAAGCGACAGGCTGTCTCCGGTCTTGGTGCGGAACCGCGCGCGGCCACCTTCGGTCTCGACCGTCCCCTCCAGGATGTTGGCCGTCCCAAGGAAGCGCGCGACGAACAGGTTGGCCGGCCGGTCATACAGATCCTGCGGCGATCCGACCTGCTGGATCACCCCGCCATCAAGCACGGCCATCCGGTCCGAGGTGGTGTTGGCCTCTTCCTGGTCATGGGTCACGAAGATCGTCGTCAGGCCCAGCTTGCGCTGCAGGGTCAGCAGCTCGCGCCGCATCTGGACCCGCAGGCTGGCGTCAAGGTTCGAGAGCGGCTCGTCCAAAAGCAGAACCTGCGGCTCTATCACCACGGTCCGCGCCAGCGCGATGCGTTGCTGCTGGCCGCCCGAGAGCTGGTTCGGCATCCGGTCGGCCAGATGTTTCAGCCCGACCAGATCCAGCGCCTCGTCGACACGGCGCGCGATGTCGGCCCCCGGCACCTTGCGTTCGCGCAGGCCGAAGGCAACATTCTCGCGCACCGACATATGCGGCCAAAGGGCGTAGGACTGGAACACCATCCCCACGTTCCGTTTCCAGGGCGGCAGGTCGACCACATCCTTGCCGCCGATGCGGATCGCGCCTTGCGGGCGGGGGCCGAACCCGGCGATCGACCGCAGCAGGGTTGACTTGCCGGACCCGGATGGCCCGAGGAAGGCGAAGAACTCGCCAGGTTTGATCGTCAGGTTCACGCCGGTCAGCACCTTGGTCTGCCCGAAGGCGAGGTGCAGGTCATCAATCTCGATGCCAAGCATTTCGGTTTTCATGGGTTGCTCCCTTTCGGCACTCAGTGCCCGGTGCCGGATGTTTTCAGTTTCTTGTCGCGTTCGATGATCAACTGGGACAGATACATCCCCAGCCCGACGATGATGACCGCGATGATGCCAAGCCCAGCCCCTGCCCCGCGCCCCGAAGGCGTCTGCATGAAGAGGTAGATGCCATAGGCCAGCGGGCTGTCCTTCGAGGAGGAGACCAGCATGATCGTCGCTGACAGTTCCACCGCCGCCGTGGCAAAGCTGGTGACGAACCCGGCCAGGATGCCCCCAGTCATCAGCGGCACGACAACACGGCGGATGGTGCGCGACTTGGTGGCGCCAAGGCTTTCGGCGGCTTCCTCAAGCGCGACGCTGACCTGTTGCAGCGCGGCCATGCAGGCCCGCAGGGCATAGGGCAGCCGCCGGATCATCAGCGCGATGGCGATGATCACCCACCATTGCGCCATCGGCTTGTCGAGGAAGGGCACCTCGACGCTCTGGAAGGTGCGCAGATAGCCTATGCCCAGAACCACGCCCGGCACGGCCAGCGCGGCAGTGGCCATATAGTCCAGCCATTTGCGGCCCGCGATTCCGGTGCGCAGCACGATATAGGCAATTGCCGTGCCCAGGATCACGTCGCCCAGGGCCGCCAGACCCGCGTAAAGCAGCGTATTGGTGATATATTGCTGCGAACCTTCCCACATGCGGACATAGTTGGCCCAGGTATAGCCGTCCGGCAGGGGCGCGAAGCTCCAGATCGTGCTGAAAGACAGCAGCAGAAGACCGATATGGGGCGACAGGACCAGAAGCAGGATGAAGATCACCGCGCCATAGGCCAGCACTTTCTCACGGGTCGACAGGTCGCGCTTGGCCAGCCCGCCGCCGCCTTTCTGTACCGTCGCGTAATCCTTGCCGCGCATCACCAGGAACGAGGCCCAGAGCGACAGGATCGAGAAGGCGACGAGGATGACCGAGATCACATAGCCCATCGGGTCGCTGATCCCGACCGAGGTGATCCGCAGATAGGCCTGCGGCGCCAGCATGTTGTTGACGTTCAACAGCAGAGGCGTGCCCAGATCGTCAAACACCTTGATGAAGACCAGCACCGCCCCGGCGATATAGCCCGGCATGGCCAGCGGAAACACGATGCGCCGGAACATCCGCAGCCCCGAGGAACCCAGGTTCTGCGCTGCCTCTTCCATCGAACGGTCGATGTTCCGCAGGGACGCCGACAGGTTGATCAGGATGAAGGGGAAATAATGGATCGACTGCACCAGGATGACGCCGTTCAGCCCCTCCATGAAGGGAATGGTGAAGCCGAAAGTGTCGCGCAGCATGAGGTTGATCGTGCCGTTCTTGCCAAAGATCAGCGACATGGCCACCGCGCCCACGAAGGGCGGCATGATCAGCGGGATGAAACCGAGGCTCTGGATCAGGGCAGAACCGCCGAAATTGAACCGCGTGGTGATATAGGCCAGCGGCAGGGCGATGACCGTCGCCACCACGACCGACATGGCCGAGACGTAGAAGGAATTGGCAAAGCTTTCCCGGAACAGGCTGGTGCCAAAGAAATCCGCGAAGTTCTGCAGGGTCAGCCCGCCGCTGCGCGGGTCGATGAAGGCGACATAGATCACCTGCAGGACCGGGAAGATCAGGAACCCCATCAGGAAAATCGCGATGAAGATGCCCGTCAGGGCGGTGCCGCTCAGCCGGGGAAACAGGAAGGACGGCAGGCGATCGGCCAGACCTGTCCCGGCCGCCAGGCGCGGAGTGTCATTGGGCATGGGAATATGTCCGGGATGTGAGAGGGGATGAGTTGACAGGGGCGGTTGCCCGCCCCTGCCGGATTGACGTCCGCCCCTGCCCCGCGACCCACCAGAAGCGGGGCAAGGCGGATGCCAATCACATGGCAGCGGCCTTGTCGGCCAGGTCCTTGGCCTTGCGATAGTTCTCGGTCACCATCGCATCCCACTGCTGCTCGATTTCCGCCTGACGTGCCTCGATCGCATCCCCGGCTTCCTTGCGGACGGCGGTGAAGGCGGCGTTGAAGGCCGGGTCAAGGCTTTGCTCTTCGGTGATCGGCATCGCCTCGATCAGGGCGCGGGCCTCGGCGATCAGGGCCTTGGCCTCGGCGTTGCTGCCATCAGCGTGCTTGGCCTCGGCGTCATGCACGGCCTTCACGGCGGCTTTCAGATCGTCCAGCCGGTAGGTGATCATCACGTCGAACAGCGACGAGACGACGTAGTAGCGCGCCCCCGACTTGTCGACATCGAAGGTCACCGCCGCACCGATCGACTTGTCCTCGAAAGGGTTCGGCAGGCCCTCGGGCGCGTCGGCATAGACCGCCGGGTTGACCGGCAGACGCATGATCGCCGGGTCGAACAGCACCTTCTGGCCGTCGGTCGACAGCAGATATTCGACAAAGGTCACTGCGCCCTTTTCATTCGGCGCATTGGCGATGACGCCCACATTCGCCGGCACCAGCGCGGTCACGGTCGGATAGGCGAATTCGACCGGGAAGCCCGAGGCCTTGGACGAGAAGGCGAAGAAATCGATCACGATGCCAAAGCCGAAGCTGCCGGTGTTCACCCCGTCCGGCACGCCAAAGCTGCGCTCGGTGACCGAGGCGAAATTGCCGCCCATCCATTTCCAGTCCGCCCAGCCCTTGTCCCAGCCCTCGCCCTGCAACACGGTTTCCACCGTCAGATGCGTGGTGCCCGAGCGTGAGGGCGCCGACATGCCGACATGGCCGAAATACTCCGGCTTCTCCAGATCGGCCCATTCCTTTGCAGGAGGCAAGCCGTTGCCTTCCACATAACGCGTGTTCCACATGATCCCGTAGCCCGAGGCCGCGAAACCGTAGTAGTGGCCCTCGGCATCGTTCATCGGATAGCTGCCGATCACGTCGGGAATGCCGGTCACGTTGGGGGTGATCTTGGCCAGCTTGCCATCGCCCTTCAGCACCTCGAACGCGTCGGGCGCCGAGGCCCAGAAGATGTCGGCGGTGTTGGCGCTGGCGATTTCCTGGATGTATTTCACCCCAGAAGAGGTGCTCTTGTTCAGGATCTCGATGTCATATTCGGGATGGGCGCCCTCGAAAGCCTTTTCGATCACGGCGGTCATCTCCTCGGGGAATGAGGTGACGACGACGATTTTCTCCGCAGCCCAAGCGCCGCCAGCCATCAGGCCAGACGCCGCCGCACTGCTGATCAGCAGTTTTTTCATGGTGTAGGTTCCTCCCTCTTGTCCGCATCGCTGCGGATCGGGAAGCAACCTGCCAAGCCGAGAAATTCAAATCAAGCTTTTGATTTTTATAGAAAATATATCGAGAAACGGGTCAGTTTCGACACGGGCGGCGGGTCACTCCTGACCCTCGGGAACCATCCCGCACGCCCGCAGCCGCAGATAAAGCCGCTTGCGCGGGATGCCCAGGGCCTCGGCCGCCTCGGCCTTGCGGCCGCCGGTCTTTTGCAAGGCGGCGCGCAGCAGGGCTGATTCGAATTCCCGCATCGCTTCGTCATAGCCCAGGTCATCCGCCGCAACCGTGCCCCGCGTCTGCGGCTGCAAGGTGACCTTCAACCCGATCACCAGTTTCTCGGCGACATTGCGCAATTCGCGCAGGTTGCCCGGCCAGTGATAGCTGCGATAGGGCCGCAGCTCTTGCGCGCTCAGCTCGGGAAAACGGCGGTTGTGGCGCTGCGCCGCCTCGCGCAGGAACTGGGTCAGAAGCAGGTAGATGTCGTTCTCCCGGTCGCGCAGCGGCGGCAGTTCCACTTCGGCAAGGCTGAGCGGGTAGTAAAGATCATCGCTCATCGCGCCGCTGCGGCGCAGGTCACTGATGCTGCCATGGGCCGAGGCGATGACGCGGAACCGCGCGCCGGGGGTTCGCGCCTCCATCAGCGCCAGCAGCCGATGTTGCAGGGGCGGGCTCAGCGCGTTCACCCGTTCCAGATACAGCGTGCCCCCGCGCGCCGCCGCGACCGCACCGGGGGTGTCCGTGCCCTCGCCCAGCATCAGCGCGGCGAAATTCGCCTCGGTCAGCGCGCTTGCGTCCAGCGCGGTGAATTCGCCGTCAAGGCCGGAAAAGTCATGCAGCGCCCGGGCTGCCAGTTGCTTGCCGGTTCCCGGTTCGCCATGCAGCAGCACATCCACCTCAAGCGGAGCCACCGCCGCCAGGTCGCGGCGGCAGTTGCGCATCGCGGCCGAGCGGCCCAAGAGCCGCGCCCTGAGATCGGTGCCGCGCGCGATGCGTTCCTTCAGCCGCCGATTCTCTAGCAGCAGCCGCCGGGTTTCCAGCGCGCGGCGGATGACAGCCAGCAGATATTCCGGCGGGGCAGGCTTTTCGATGAAATCGAACGCTCCGCGCTGGATCGCCTGCACTGCGCTGCGCACATCGCCATGCGCGGTGATCAGCACGAAGGGCACGCCCGGGGCCATGGCGCGGGCTTCGGCCAGCAGGTCTAGGCCCGAAAGCTCGGGCATCCGCATGTCCGACAGGATCATCCCGTCCCATTCCGGGTCCAGCTCTGCCAGCATTGCCTTGCCGCGCTGGAAGCCGCGCGCCGGCAGGCCGGCGGCCTCGATCACCTCGACCATGGCGGGCAGGAGGTCGGCATCGTCATCGACGATGAAGATCTTCGGTTCAGGTTTCATCTTGCTTCACCATCGGCAACCGCAGCCGCGCCACCACGCCCCGGTCGGGCGCGGGCGCAATCATCAGGTCGCCCCCCATGTCCTTTGCGATATTGTAGGAAATCGACAGGCCCAGCCCCATGCCGCGCCCGGCCTCTTTCGAGGTCACGAACGGGTTCACCGCCTCTTCGGGGGACAGATCGCCCAGGCCCACGCCGTTGTCGCGGACCGTCAGGTCGATGAACCGGCCCGCAGTCACCGCAGTCACCGCATCCAGCGCGATCAGCCCGTCGCCATTGCGTTCGGCGATGGCATCCAGCGCATTGCTGATCAGATTGATGATCACCTGTTCGATCAGGATCGGGTCGCCCATCACCCGCGCCTCGGCCGCGGTGTCGCTGGTGCTGATAGCCGCACCCGATTCCTCGATCCGGCCCTGCAACAGCGACAGCGCCCCCTCGATCTGGTCGCCCAGCCGCAGCGGCTCGCGCTTGTTGTCCGAGCGGCGGGCAAAGCGGCGCAGATGCGAGATGATCGCTTCCATCCGGTCGGTCAGATCGGCGATCCGGTCCAGTTGCCGCCGGGACTCTTGCGCATCCCCCGCCTCGCGGGCGGATTCCAGCAGCACGACGCGATAGCGCAGCGCCGCCAGAGGCTGGTTCAGCTCATGGCTGATCCCCGCGGACAAGTTGCCCAAAGCGGCCATCTTGCCCGCTTGCACCAGGTCGGCCTGGGTCTCTTTCAGCTTGCGGATCGCCTGATCGCGGGCGGCGATGGCCCGGTCGAATTCATCGACTGCAGCGCGCATCCGGCCGATCTCGTCCTTGGTGCCCGTGGCAGGAACGGCCGTCCCGGCGCTGTCGGCGATCCGCAGCATCCGACCCATCAACTCGCGCAGGGGGGCGACGATCCGGCTGCGCATGACGCCAAAGACGATGGCCAGCCCGACCAGTCCCAGGGCCAGCGTCAGCACCACCAGCCCCGCCATGGTGCCGCGCGCCTGGTCGGCCGTGTTGGCGATGGTGGCCAGCACCCGCCGCTTCTCGCCCACGGCCAGCCCGGCGAGGTGATCTTGCAGCAAAGCCACCCCATCCTGCGCCGACTGGATGACGGCATAGATCTCGGCCTGTTCAGCCACCCAGGTCAGCCGCCGCTGCACCAGTCCATCGGCCGGATCGGCCAGCCTGCGCAGCCGGTCATAGGACTGGCGCAGGGTCAGGAACTCGGCCCGCTCCGGCAGCGCGTCAATCGACTCGCCCAGTTGTGCCATCATGTCCCAGGTCAGGCCGGAAAGCTGCTCGATCTGGGCCTCGTCCTGCGAGACCGCGATCTGCAACATCAAGGTGACCGCCGTTCCGGCATCGGTGCCAACCTGGAACACCCGGTCGCGCAGGCGCCGGTCGCGATCCACCTGATCGACCAGCGCGCTGCGCTGACCGGGATCATCCTGATCTTCCAGCTCCAGCATCCTGGCGCGGATGTTGAAGTCATAGTCGTCCAGCAGCGGCTCGACCTCGTCCTGGATGTCGACATTCAGCCAGCGCAAGGCCTCGATGTCGCGGGCATTGGTCTGCGCCAGATCGTGCCGCCGGGTGTAAAGCGGGGGCAGCGCCGCCAGATCGCGCTGCAACGCCGCGACCAGGTCTGGGATCGGGCTGCCCGCTGGCAGGCGCAGGGCCGGGTCCTTCAGGGCCGCCGTCAGCCGCCCGGCGACTGCCGCGACTTCTGCCAGCTCGACTGCGCTTTCACCCTCGCCGCCGATGATGCGGGTCGTCAGCCCCGCAAGCTGCGCCGAATGGCCCGCCAGCTCGCCGGTCAGCGCAATCCGCGGCACCTGCGAGGCGGCCAGGCCGGAGAACTGCGTCTGGAACCGGGCGAAGGTCACGCTGGTCAGCGCCAGCCCCAGCCACATCAGCGCGACGGTGCCGCCGATCAGCAGCATCAGCCGCTGCCAGACCCCGCCGCGCGGCAACAGCCTCATGGCCGCGCCCCCCTGATCCGGCGTTCCAGCGCCGTCAGCATGCGGTCGGCCTCATCCAGCTGGCGCAGCGCGGCCGCGGCCCAGTCGGTCCGCACCGCATCCTGTTCCGGGCTCATCGTGATCAGATCCGAGATCCGGCCCGGGCTGGCGTTCAGCGCCTCGCGTTCCGCCTCCTGTTCCGACACCGGCAGGCTGGTCAGAAGGCGTTCGACCGGGGCAAGATCGGCGGCATCGAACCGGCCCTGCAACGCCCGCAACCGGCTCCACAATTCGCGGCGGCGCGGCAGCAGGTCCGAGATGAAAATGTCGAAAAGCGCGTTCACCGCCCAATAGCGCCGCTGCGCCAGCCCGGCATCATAGACCTGCCACTGGCGGCGGATCGCATCGCGCATCGGTTCTGGGATCGCGTCGGGGGCCTCTGGGCGCAGGCTGGCGGCGACCGGAATTCGCCCGACGCCCGGGTCAAGCAACAACCGCTGGCCGGCATCCGACAGCACGAAGCCGATGAAATCGCAGGCCAGACCGGGTTCCAGCCCGCCAGCCAACCGGCCGATCTGGGCGGGAAAGATCATCACCGGCTTGCCGTATCGAAATTCCAGATCCGGCTCGACCTCGGCCAGAAAGTCGATGGTCAGGCCAATGTCAAAACGCCCGGACCTGACCCCGTCGATCACCCCGAAGCTGCGCGCGGTCAGCGTCGACAGGTTCTCGGTCAGGCGCAGGAAATAGGCCCAGCCCTCCTCCCAGCCCCGCACCTGAAGAAACCGCTCGACCATCATATGCGTCGTGCCCGACTGCGAGGGCAGCGACATGCCGATGCGGCCGCGATAGCCCGGGAGCAGCAGATCGTCCCAGTCGCCCGGCATGGCGATCTGCGCATCCGCCCGCCGCGCCCAGCCGATCGAGGAAAGGGCGAAACTGGCATGGCCCGAGGCATCCAGCACCGGGCAATCGCCCGCGTCAAAACCGTGATGCTGGCCGATGACCGCGAAGGCCTCGGGCGCGGAGGCCCAGAAGATGTCAAAGCCACGGGCATTGCCGCGGGTGATCTCGTCGATGCCGGAATTGGTGTTCTTGTTCAGCACCAGAAAGTCGGCCTCGGGAAACTCTTGGCGGAAGGCCGCGATGAACGGATCGGTCAGCGCCGGGGGCATCGAGGTCAGGATCCGCAATTGCTGCGCCTGCCCGGCCGATACAGTCGCCGTCAGCGCTGCGAGGGCGGTCAGCAACCGGCAAAGCAGGCCGAAACGCGATCCTTGCAAGCCCTGCCCTCCTTTGCTCCCCCATTCCCTATGGGCGCTCTCTCAGCTTTCGGCAACTGAAAGGCCGGTTCGGCGCAGGACGGGTCAATTTTGACACGTTGGTCTGGCGGCCGGTCTTCGTCTTTTGAGACTGCCCCCACCAGGCCATCGCGCGGGCTTCCGGGGCCCGGTCCGGCTTCTTGCACCTGCCCGCAGGGCGGCCGGAGCCGCAACCCGGCCAGCGCCTGTCTCAACCCCGGCCCGGTCTGCAGCGCCGCTGTCCCGCAGAAATCTGCTCTTCGCAACAATCTGTCGTTTGACCTGTAAGAAATTTATTTTATCATCAAGAATAGAACAGGTCGTGCCGGGATTCGGAAAACGGACCTGGGGAATACGCTGCGGCGGCAGCACGGACAGGAAGGAAGGAACGGCTATGGCATTCAAGACTGATATTGAGATTGCGCGTGAGGCGCGGAAGCGTCCGATTCTTGAGATTGGGTCGAAGCTTGGGATTCCTGCGGAGCATCTGCTGCCTTACGGTCATGACAAGGCGAAGGTTG
>JAYRZG010000021.1:0-13392 GCA_041916535.1 Fuscovulum sp.
GCGAGGCCGAGTTCCGCCAGATCGCGCGCTGGATCGTCGAAGTCGTCGACGGCCTGGCCGCCAATGGCGAGGCCGACAACGGCGCCGTCGAGGCCAAGGTCAAGGCCGAGGTCAAGGCCCTTTGCGCCACCTTCCCGCTTTACCCCACGCTGTAACGCAAAAGACAAGTCACTGGCGCGGTCAGCACCCGG
The DNA here is from genome assembly GCA_041916535.1 of Fuscovulum sp. Classification (GTDB taxonomy): domain Bacteria; phylum Pseudomonadota; class Alphaproteobacteria; order Rhodobacterales; family Rhodobacteraceae; genus Pseudogemmobacter. The sequence goes on from JAYRZG010000021.1 coordinate 192, forward strand.
CGCGGGTTCTGGCCGCGCTGCCGTTTCTGCACAAGAAAATAGCCGTCCCGAAGGACGGCCAGGCAGGGGACAGTTTGGGACCGGATCAGATATCCAGCGTGGTCTCATGCTCCCAGCGCGAGAAATGCGACACGAAGCTGTTCCATTCCTTGTGCTTCAGCTTGAGATAGGCCGACGAGAACTCTTCGCCCATCATCGCCTTGAGGGTCTTGTCCTTGTCATATTCCCGCAGCGCGTCGAGCATGTTGAGCGGCAGTTTCGGCGCGCCCTTCACCGTATGGCCCTGGGTGTACATGTCGATGTCGTAGCGGCGGCCCGGATCGGCCTTGGTTCGCACCCCGTCGAGGCCCGCCGCCAGGATGACGGCCTGCATCAGATAGGGGTTCGCGGCGCCATCGGGCAGACGCAGTTCGAACCGGCCGGGGCCGGGCACGCGCACCATATGGGTGCGGTTGTTGCCCGTCCAGGTCACGGTGTTCGGCGCCCAGGTCGCGCCAGACGACGTGCGGGGCGCGTTGATGCGCTTGTAGCTGTTCACCGTGGGGTTGCAGATCGCGGCCAGCGCCGAGGCGTGTTTCATGATGCCGCCGAGGAAGTGGCGCCCGCGCTCGGACAATCCCAGCTCCTTGGACGGGTCGGCGAAGGCGTTCTTCTTGCCGTCAAGATCCCAGACCGAGATATGGGCATGGCAGCCCGAGCCGGTCAGACCCTTGAAGGGCTTGGGCATGAAGGTCGCGCGCAGCCCGTGCTTCTCGGCCACCGACTTCATCATGAACTTGAAGAAGCTGTGCTTGTCAGCGGTCTTGAGCACGTCATCGTATTTCCAGTTCATCTCGAACTGGCCGATCGCGTCTTCGTGGTCGTTCTGATAGGCCTCCCAGCCGAGATCGAGCATATAGTCGCAAACCTCGGAGATCACGTCATAGCGCCGCATCACCGCCTGCTGGTCGTAGCAGGGCTTTTCGGCGGTATCATAGGGATCGGCGACCTTGTCGCCCTCGGGCGTCAGCAGGAAGAACTCTGGCTCGACCCCGGTCTTGACCCGCAGGCCTTCCTTCGCCGCCTCATCAACCAGCCGCCGCAGCACGTTGCGCGGCGCCTGTTCGACCGGCTTGCCTTCCATCACGCAGTTCGAGGCAAGCCAACCCACTTCGGGCTTCCAGGGCAACTGGATGACCGAGCTGGGATCGGGCACCGCCATCATGTCGGGATGGGCTGCCGTGAGATCAAGCCAGGTGGCGAAGCCGGCAAAGCCGGCCCCGTCCTCTGCCATGTCGTTGATCGCCTGGGCGGGCACAAGCTTGGCCCGCTGACCCCCGAAGAGGTCAGTATAGGAGATCATGAAGTACTTGATGCCGTTCTTCTTTGCGAAAGCTGCCAGATCTGACGTCATAGGCCCACTTTCCTTTCCCTGTTGTTTGATCCTGCGAGCAGGACGTTATTTTGGTGATGCAGCTCAGAACCCGGTGCCCTTGCCGGGATACCAATCGGTGCCGGCCAGCGGGATGCGGGCCATCGCGGCCGCTTCCATGGTCAGGGCGCAGAGGTCTTCGGGTTCCAGGTTGTGAAGGTGGTTCTTGCCGCAGGCCCGGGCGATGGTCTGGGCTTCCAGCGTCATCACCTTGAGATAATTCTTCAACCGGCGACCGCCCATGACAGGGTCGAAACGCTTGGACAGTTCCGGGTCCTGGGTGGTGATGCCCGCAGGATCGCGGCCTTCATGCCAGTCGTCATAAGCGTCGGCGGTGGTGCCCAGCTTCTGATACTCGGCTTCCCAGCGCGGATCATTGTCGCCAAGCGCGATCAGCGCCGCCGTGCCGATGGCAACGGCATCGGCCCCCAGCGCCATGGCCTTGGCCACATCGGCGCCGCTGCGGATGCCGCCCGACACGATCAACTGCACCTTGCGATGCATCCCAAGGTCTTGCAGCGCCTTCACCGCCAGCGGGATACAGGCCAGGATCGGCATGCCGACATGTTCGATGAACACGTCCTGCGTGGCCGCGGTGCCGCCCTGCATCCCGTCCAGAACCACCACATCGGCCCCGGCCTTCACCGCCAGCGCGGTGTCGTAATAGGGGCGCGCGCCGCCGACCTTCACATAGATCGGCTTTTCCCAATCGGTGATCTCGCGCAGTTCCATGATCTTGATTTCAAGATCGTCGGGGCCGGTCCAGTCGGGGTGACGGCAGGCCGAGCGCTGGTCGATGCCTTTCGGCAGATTGCGCATATTGGCCACGCGATCCGAGATCTTCTGGCCCAGAAGCATGCCGCCGCCGCCGGGCTTGGCACCCTGACCCACGACGACCTCGATCGCGTCGGCGCGGCGCAGGTCGTCGGGGTTCATGCCATAGCGCGAGGGCAGGTATTGGTAGACGAGGGTCTTGGAATGGCCGCGCTCTTCCTCGGTCATGCCGCCGTCGCCGGTGGTGGTCGAGGTGCCTGCTGCGCTGGCGCCACGGCCAAGCGCTTCCTTCGCCGGGCCGGACAGCGCGCCGAAAGACATGCCGGCGATGGTGACCGGGATATCCAGATGGATCGGCTTCTTGGCGAAACGGGTGCCCAGCCAGACGTCGGTCGCGCATTTCTCGCGATAGCCTTCCAGCGGGTAACGGCTGATCGACGCGCCAAGAAACAGGAGATCGTCGAAATGCGGCAGGTGGCGTTTGGTGCCGGCACCGCGGATGTCATAGATGCCGGAAGCGGCAGCGCGGCGGATTTCGGCGTTCACGGCAGGCGTGAAGGTGGCGGAGAAACGCGGCGGGGTCTTGGGGAATTCGGTCATTTCAGATGCCTCAGTAGGCCGACGCGTTGTCGATGTTGAAATTGTAAAGCGTGCGGGCCGAGCCGTAGCGCTTGAACTCTTCGGGCTTGGCCAGGTGATCGGCCTCGCCGCGCTTCAGCAGGTCGGCAAGCAGTTCAAGGTGTTCCGGCCGCATTTCCTTTTCGATGCAGTCCGCGCCCAGTGACTTGACCGAGCCGCGCACGAAAAGCCGCGCTTCGTAAAGGCTGTCGCCCAGGGCGTCACCGGCATCGCCCAGCACGACCAGATTGCCCGATTGCGCCATGAAGGCCGACATGTGGCCGATATTGCCATGAACGACGATGTCGATGCCCTTCATCGAGACACCGCAGCGCGAGCTGGCATTGCCCTTGACGACCAGCAGGCCGCCGCGCCCGGTTGCACCGGCATATTGCGAGGCATTGCCGTCGACGATGACGGTGCCCGACATCATGTTCTCGGCGAGGCCCGGTCCGGCGGACCCCTTCACCCGGACCGTCGCCTGCTTGTTCATCCCGGCGCAGTAATAGCCGGTCGAGCCTTTCACCGTCACGTCGATCGGGGCGTCAAGACCCACGGCAATCGCATGGGAACCCTTGGGATTGACGATCTCCCAGGCGGTCGAGTTGGTCTGGCCCTTCAGGGCGTGGAGGGCAGAGTTGAGGGCGCGCAGCCCCTCGGCCGCAAGATCGAATGTCTGCATGGTCAGTGATTCCAGAAGTAGACGGTTGCGGGTTCGGGTTCCCAGACGCGGGCGGTTTCGATGCCGGGCAGGCTGACCAGCGCCCGGTATTCCGAGCCGAAGGCGACGTATTGGTCGGTCTCGGCCATCACGGCGGGTTTGCAGGCGATCGGGTCGCGCACCACGCCAAAGCCGTCATGCGTGCCGACGACAAAGGTGAAGAAGCCGTCCAGATCCTCAAGGCTGCTTTCCAGCGCCTCGCCCAGCGTGGCGCCATTCTTCATGCGCCAGGTCAGATAGGCCGCACCCACCTCGGTGTCGTTCATCGTCTCGGTGAAGATGCCCTCATGCGCCAGCATCCGGCGCAGGCTGTTGTGGTTCGACAGCGATCCATTGTGCACCAGGCACTGGTCCGGCCCGGTCGAGAACGGGTGCGCACCCATGGTGGTCACGGCGGATTCCGTGGCCATGCGGGTGTGGCCGATGCCGTGCGAGCCGTGCATTTTCGACACGTCGAAGCGCTTGGCCACGTCTTTCGGCAGGCCGACCTCCTTGTAGATCTCAAGGCTGTCGCCCACGCTCATCACCTTCAGCGCCGGACGAAGCTGGCCAAGGGCGGAACGTGCCGCCTCGATCTGGTCGGCGGGCACTTCCAGAACCGCATGGGTGCTTTTCACCAGCATCAGCACCGGCTTGCCGATCGCATCCTTCAGATCGGCGTCCAGATTGGCGAAATCCTTTTCGGGATTGGCCGACTGGACGGTGATCTTCGCCGCCTTGTCATTGGCGCCGCTGTAGATGGCGATCCCTGCGCTGTCCGGCCCGCGATCGGTCATGGTGATGAGCATGTCCGTCAACATCGCGCCGAGCTTGGGTTCAAGGGATTTGTCTTTGAGGAATAGTCCGACGATGCCGCACATGGTGTGATTCCCTGACTGTTGTGCAGACAGGCTAACACCAGCTTTTCAATGCAGCAACCAACAAGAAACAAATTTTCTTCTGAGGGGAATTGCCCCCTGCCCTACCCGGCTCAAGCCCGTATCACCGGCCGAACGCAAACGGCCGCGCGAAGGCGCGGCCGTGGGGTCGTTGGAACGGATCGGGCCTACTTGCCCTGGACGTAGGAAATGATCGACAGGTATCGCGCCGGCAGTTTCACCAGGTTCTCCGGCCCATGCGGGGCGTCGGCATCGAAGAACAGCGTGTCGCCAGGCCGCAGCGGATAGACATTCTTGCCATGGCGGTAATCGACGGCCCCTTCGAGCATGTAAAGCATCTCGATGCCTTCGTGCTGGAACGTCGGGAAAACGTCAGAATCCGAATTGAGCGTGATCAGGTAGGGCTCGACCACCACGCCGCTGGCATTGGCGCCCAAATGGCCAAGAAGGTTGTATTGGTGGCCGGCCCGCGTGCCGCGCCGTTCGATCTCCAGCCCCTCGCCGGATTTGGTGTGGACGGCGTGATGCACATCCTCGAACCGCCGGAAAAAGGCGGTCAGCGGCACGCTCATCGCATGGGCCAGGGATTGCAGCGTGGACAGCGAGGGCGAGGTGTTGCCGTTCTCGATTTTCGACAGCATCCCGATCGACAGGCCGGTCCGGTTCGACAATTCGGCGATCGTGATGCCGCTTTGGTGACGAAAGGCGCGGACTTCGCGACCGATGGCGACCTCAAGAATATTCTCGCGTTCTTCACGGACCTTGTGGGGGTCTTGCGACAGGATTGCGGCAGTCATACAAACTCCAGATCATGCGGCCCGTCAGCCGTCTTGAAACGTCACAATGAACACGCCCCGAAACCGGGCACAGGGCCGACCTTCCTGCCGTTTCGAGCAAGTTTCCTGATGGTAATATGCAAACGCCTCCGCAGCAACGCGTCATAACGGTCGGCTTCCTGATCTTTCCAGGCTTTCCGATGGCTTGCCTGACCTCGATGATCGAACCCCTGCGTGCGGCCAACGAAATCGCCGATTGTCAGGCCTTTCGCTGGCGCATCCTGGCCGAGAGCCGCGCCAAGGTGGCGTCAAGCGCCATGGTCGTCTTCGAGCCCGAAATGGCGCTGGCCGAGGCCGATGATCTGGATTTCCTGTTCATCCTCAGCAGCCCGACGGCGCGTTTCACCTATGAAAAGGCCTCCGAGGGGCAATTGCGGCGGCTGGCCCGTCATGGAACGGCCATGGGCGGTGTCAGCGGCGGGGTCTTTCCGCTGGCGCGCTCCGGCTTGCTCGACGGGCGCGATGTCTCGGTCCACTGGTGCTATGAGGCCGCCTTCGCCCAGGAGTTCCCCGAACTTCGGATGCGCGACGATGTCATCGTCTTCGATCATCCGCGCTACACCGTCTCGGGATCGGCGGCGGCCTTCGACCTGATGGTTAATTTCATCGAAGGCAGGCTGGGCGCCGATGTGGCGACCGAAGTCGCCTGCTGGTTCCAGCACGCCGTCGTGCGCGGCCGCGGCATCCGCCAGAAGATCCCCACCTTCCGCCGCGACAGCACCGCCGATCTCCTGCCCTCGTCAGTCGCCAAGGCGGTCGATATCCTTGGCCGCCACCTGTCGGAACCGATCGCGGTCGAGGATGTGGCGCAAAGCGTGGGCGTGTCCTCGCGCCAGCTTGAACGGCAGTTCAAGAAGGCGACCGGGCAAAGCCCCGGCCGCTATTACCGCACGCTGCGGATGAAGGCCGCGCGGCAGCTGGTCCTGTTCTCGAAAGAGCCGATGCCGCGGATCGCCGCCGCCGTCGGGTATGAGACGGTCCCCCCCCTGACACGGCATTACCGCGAGGAATTCGGCACGAGTCCGGCCGAGGACCGCCAGAACATCAACCGCTTCCGGTTCGAGGACAACCGCCCCCTGCCCCTGGCCTGAGCCGTCAGGCGATGCTCCGCGCCGCTGCCGTCAGCGCGTGATGCAGCGATCCGGCGAAAGAGCGCGGCGCGAGCAGGCTGAAATGCCGCCCCTTGCTGCGGCAGATCACCAGACACCCCATATGCTCCATCAGCGTGCGGGTCGCAGCCCCGGTGCCCATCCGGCGCGCGGGCACCGAGCAAAGCCGTTCCATCAGCGTCACCACCCCCGCGCCCTCGATGTCAAACCGTACCCAGCCATCGGTCTGTTCCGTGACCGAGGCGCTGTCGCCCAGCCCGTCCTTGACGATGCGGGCGATGTCTTCGTGGCTGGCAAAGGGTGCTTCGGCGAACCATTGCTCCGGCCCGGTCCAGATCAGCGACCATACCGCGCCCGCAGCCGACTGGCCCGGGGCCGGAAGTTCGATCCCGAACAGGGCGCTGGCGGCGGCGTCGAACGCCGCCTTCCTGCCCTGTCGGCAGGAAACCGAGGCAAGCGCGCGGTCGACGACTTCGGAAATGGTGACAGCGCCGATCTGAAGGGTTTTCGGCGCCGCCGCACCCAGCGGCGTCAGGGCTGCAAGATCATGCACGGAGGCGTTCTCCTTCGGGATCGACAAAATGGGCGCTGACCACTTCGACAAGCGTTTCGCTGTTCTGCACCGGGTTCACGGCGCGCAGGATCTCGCCCTTGCGGGCGGCCCCGTTCTTCAGGAAGCCCAGACCGATCGTATGGCCAAGATTGGGCGAGAAGGCCACAGAGGTCAGATAGCCCTGATCGTTCTTAGCATTGGCGACGGCAGGCTTTTCAATCAGGTGCGACCCGGCGGCGAAGGTTTCGGCCTTGTTCACCGGGCGGAAGCCGACAAGGCAGAGCGCGCTGTCGCGGTTCATCCCTTCACGTTCCGACAGGGTCGATCCAATGGCATCCTTTTTCTTTGACACCATGCCGCCCATGCCCAGGTTCAGCGCGCTGGTCGTGCCGTTCAACTCGTTACCCGCCGCATGGCCCTTTTCGATCCGCATGACACCAAGCGCCTCGGTGCCATAGACCAGTGCGTCGAATTCACGCCCGGCCTCCATCATCCGGCGGACCAGCGCATCGCCATAGCGGGTCGGCACCGCGATCTCATAGGCAAGTTCGCCAGAGAAGGAGATGCGGAACAGCCGCGCCCGCAGCCCGCCGCAGACCGTGATCTCGCCGCAGCCCATATAGGGGAGGGCCTCGTTCGAGATGTCGCAGGCGGGATCGACGATCTTCTGCAGCAGCTTGCGCGCATTCGGACCGGCGACGGAATATTGCGCCCAGGCCTCGGTGGTCGAGATGATCTGGACGTCCATGTCGGGCCACAGGCATTGGCGGCAGAACTCCATATGCCGGTAGACCCCAACCGCATTGGCCGTCGTGGTCGTCATGACGAAATGGTCTTCGGCCAGACGCGCGGTGGTGCCGTCATCCATCGCCATGCCATCCTCGCGCAGCATCAGCCCGTAGCGAACCTTGCCGACCGCCAGCTTGGCGAAGGGGTTGGCGTACAGCCGGTTCAGGAATTCCGCCGCATCGCTGCCCTGCACGTCGATCTTGCCCAGCGTGGTCACATCGCAGATGCCGACCGAGCGCCGCGTCGCCAGAACCTCGCGGTCGACCGATTGGCGCCAATGCGTCTCGCCCGGACGGGGGAACCATTGCGCGCGCAGCCACATGCCGACCTCGACAAAGACCGCGCCCTGTTCGGCGGCCCAGTGATGGCTGGGGGTCAGGCGCACCGGGCGGAAATCCTTGCCCGCCGACCGGCCCGCAAAGGCGGCGATCGACACGGGCGTATAGGGCGGGCGGAAGATCGTGGTGCCGGTTTCGGGAATGGATTTCCCGGTCATCTCGGCCATGACCGCAAGACCGCCGATATTCGAGGTCTTGCCCTGATCCGTCGCCATGCCCAGCGTGGTATAGCGCTTGAGGTGTTCGACCGAGATATAGCCTTCCTGATGCGCCAGCTTCACGTCCTTGACAGTGACGTCGTTCTGCTGGTCCAGCCAGGCGCGGCCCTTGCCCGGAACGTGGAACAGAGGCGTGATGCGGACTGGGGCGTCCTCGGCCTTGGGCAGCGGTGCGGCACTTGCCGCGATGCCCAGATCGGACAGCGCCGCGCCCGCAGCCTCGGCACCCGAGGCCAGCGCGCCCGCCGTGCTGAACATGCCATTCGCTGCGCCCGCAACGCGCATCCCCTGCGGCAGGGATTTGCCCGGCACGAAGGCGGCAAGCGCCGCATTCCAGACCGGCAGGCCGCGCTGGTGGCAGGTCAGGTGGACATTCGGGTTCCAGCCGCCCGAGACGCCAAGCGCCTGGCAGGGAATGTGGCGCGTCTCGCCCGAAGCAAGACGCACCTTGACCGAATGCAGGCCAAGCCGCCCGGCGCTGTCGATCACCTGCGCTCCAGCGAAGATCTCATACCTGTTGGTGCGCGGCGCATCGGCGCGGCTGTCGATCACGGCGGCGATGCGCACGCCCTTGGCGATCAGGTCGGTCGCGGTGCGATGGCCATCGTCATTGTTGGTGAAGATGGCGATCTGCTGGCCCGGCACGGCGGCCCAGCGGTTGGCATAGGACCGCAGCGCCGCACCCAGCATGATGCCGGGCCGGTCATTGTTGCGGAAGGCGATGGGCCGTTCCAGCGCGCCCGCCGTCAGGACGCTGCGCTTGGCATAGATGCGCCACAGGATCTGGCGCGGCTTGCCTGCGGCCGGTTCGGCCACATGGTCCGACACCCGTTCCAGCGCGCCATAGATACCATGGTCAAAGGCGCCCAGCACCGTCGTGCGCGCCATGACACGGACATTGGGCAGGCTTGCCAGTTCCGCCAGCGCCTGCCGCGCCCAGTCGGCTGCCGCCATGTCGGCAACCTGGAAGGTTTCGGCATTCAGCCGCCCGCCCAGGGTGAAATCCTCATCCGCAAGGATCACGTCGGCCCCTGCCCGCCCGGCGGTCAGCGCCGCGGACAGGCCCGCAGGCCCCGCGCCGATGACCAGCAGGTCGCAATGCAGGAAGCCCTTGTCATAGACATCCGGGTCGGCCAGTTCGGTCAGGCTGCCCAGTCCGGCGGCGCGGCGGATCAGCGGCTCGTACAGCTTTTCCCAGAACGCCTTCGGCCACATGAAGGTCTTGTAATAGAAGCCCGCCGCAAAGAAGGGCGACAGAAGATCGTTCACCGCCAGCCAGTCGCGGCGCAGCGACCCGACATGGTTCTGGCTGCGCGCCTCCAGCCCCTCGAACAGTTCGGCCACGGTGGCGCGGACATTCGGTTCCTGCCGCGCGCCGGTACGCAATTCGACCAGCGCATTGGGCTCCTCCGACCCGGCAGTGATCGCGCCGCGCGGGCGGTGATACTTGAACGACCGGCCCATCAGCCGCACGCCATTGGCCAGAAGCGCCGAGGCCAGCGTGTCGCCGGGATGGCCCTGGAAGGTCTGGCCATCGAAACGGAAGCTGAAGGTCCGGCTGCGGTCGATCAGGCCGCCCTGGATACGGTTGGTCTGGCTCATTTGCTGCGCCCTCTTGCGCGTGCCACATCGCGGGCAAGTTCGGCCGAGATGATTTCATGGGTGACCGTGTCGCGGGTCACGACCAGCCAGCTGCGGTCACCCTGTTCGTGGAACCACAGTTCGCGATGCGCGCCCGCCGGGTTGTCGCGCAGGTACAGATAGTCGTGGAACAGGTCGACCGCGCCCTCGGCCTGCCAATCGGGCCGGTCGATCAGGCTGGCATCGCCCAGATAGGTGAATTCCTGGCTGTCGCGGGGACCAAGCAGCGGATGGGGAATGATCATGCGCGCATCCTCAATGCAGGTTCGGTTGGGCGCCCATGCCCTTTTCGTCGATCATCAGACCCTTGCGGAACCTGTCGAACCGATAGGCGGTGGCGGTTTCATGCGGGGTGCCGGTGGCCAGAAGATGCGCGAAGCACCAGCCCGAGGCCGGGGTGGCCTTGAAGCCGCCATAGCACCAGCCGCCGTTGAAGAAGAGCCCGTCGATATCGGTGCGGTCGATGATGGGCGAGCCGTCCATCGACATGTCCATGATGCCGCCCCACATCCGCAGCAGCTTGGCCCGGCCGATCATCGGCATCAGGCTCATGCCGCCTTCGCAGACATCCTCGACCACCGGAAGATTGCCGCGCTGCGCATAGGAATTGTAGCCGTCGATATCGCCGCCGAAGACTAGGCCGCCCTTGTCGGACTGGCTGACATAGAAATGCCCCGCGCCATAGGTGATGACCCCCGGCAGCAGCGGCTTCAGCCCCTCGGACACGAAGGCCTGCAAGACATGGCTTTCGATGGGCAGGCGCAGGCCCGCCTTGGCCATCACCCGGCTGGAGGACCCGGCCACCGCCACGCCGATCCTGCCCGCGCCGATATAGCCGCGCGAGGTCTCGACCCCCTTGCAGACCCCATTCTCGATGCGAAAGCCGGTGACTTCGCAATTCTGAATGATGTCGACGCCGCGGCTGTCGGCGCCGCGCGCATAGCCCCAGGCGACGGCGTCATGGCGGACAGTGCCGCCGCGCGGCTGCAACAGGCCGCCCTTGATCGGGAAGCGGGCATTGTCGAAATTCAGGAAGGGCGCCATGCGACGCACGCCTTCAGTGTCCAAGAGTTCGGCATCCACCCCGTTCAGCCGCATCGCATTGCCCCGGCGCCGGAAGGCGTCGCGCTGCGCATCGGTATGGCACAGGTTCAGCACGCCGCGCTGGCTGACCATGGCGTTGAAGTTGAAGTCCTGCTCCAGCCCTTCCCAGAGCTTCATCGAGAATTCGTAGAAGGGTTCGTTGCCGTCGAGCAGATAGTTCGAGCGGATGATGGTGGTGTTCCGCCCGACATTGCCGCCGCCGATCCAGCCCTTTTCCAGCACCGCGATGCTGGATTTGGCGAAGACCTTGGCCAGGTAATAGGCCGTGGCCAGACCATGCCCGCCGCCGCCGACGATGATGAAATCATAATGCGATTTCGGCGCGGGGTCGCGCCAGGCGGGCGTCCAGCCCCTGTGCCCGGTCAGCGCTTCCTTGAGGACCTTGAAGCCCGAATATCTCATGTCACCCTCAGCACGTTATGGCCCCAAATTGCGGATTGGGCGCCCTTGGCGATAGGGTCGGTTCGGACATCCTTGCAGCGGTTTCCGACATGCCGACCTGACGGGACGGTCGGCTATTGGCCCGAACCCCGCGTCGCACGGTGGCGCCAGACCTCGAACCGGATGCGCGCGGTCTTGTAGGCGTCGAAGATCGCGATGGCATAGACGAAGATCCCGCCCGCCAGCTTGCCCACCAGCGAAACATCGGGTGCAGCTGTCTTCAGCGTGTAGCCGCCCAGAAGAAGGATGAAGAAGACGAAGACCAGGCCCCGGAAGGGTTGACGGTTCAGCACTTGTCCGCTGCCGGGCAGCAGGATGGCGGAAGCCAGGACAAGATAGGGGCTCGGCGGCGGCTTGGCGGTCATCACGCTGTCCTTCTTTCGGGCGCCGCTTCCCGGGCCAGAATGTCATGCTGCAGGGCCAGAAGCGCGTCGAGATGGGGCAGAAGTGTTTCCGTCCGCAGCGGCATGCTGCCCAGCTCGGCATCGCGGAAGATCAGATAGCGGCCGCGGTTCGCTTCTTCGGCCAGAAAGGTGATCCGCAGCCCCTTGGGTGACAGGACAAGCTCTTTCACGCGCGGATCGTCGAACAGGCCAAGATGCGGCGCCAGCAGCTCATGCGGCGGCAGGGCCAACGGATCGTCGCTGCGCAGGGCGCAATCCTCGGGGAAACCGGGTGGCGGCGCGATCTGTTCGGCCAGCGTATGGAAATTCGAAAAGGGCTCGACCCCGGTGGGCCGCACCATCACGTCGAGCGTTGCCCGCAGGGGCAGCGGCACCGGCAGCGTGACCAGAACCCAAAGCGCCGGCAGCTTGCGGAAGGTCAGCGTGTCGAGCACGGCCTGAAGGTCGAACCTCTGGCCCAGATACGTGCCGTTCAGGCGCGGAAAGCCGACCGGCGTGGCGGCCAGGACCGGATTCTGGAAGATCGGCGCGCAGGCCGAAAAATAGGCACCGCGCACCCCTTTGCGCGCCCGCCCACTGCGCGTCCTTGCCAGCATCAGCCAGGCAAGACCGATGCCAAAGGCCGCCACCAGAACTTCAAGGCCCAGTTTTTCCATCCACGCCCCCGGGAAAAGGGATGGCCCGCGAACGGGCCATCAAGTGCTTAGCTTGGATCAGTACCCCTGCGGCCGCGGCCAGGGCATGGTGAACTGCGCCGCGCGCTGGACATAGGGGTAGCGGCGGAAATGGAACCAGAGCGAGACGATGACATAGAAGGCGATCATGGTCACAAGCTGGGTGCCATAGCCCAGGAACACCGCGAAGAACGCGACGCCGCACAGGAACAGCAGCACGATCGCGGGAACCGGGTGGAACGGGTGCTCATAGCCGCGCTTGATCGCGTGCAGCGGCCATTTGCGCCGGAACAGGATCACGTTGATCGGCATGAACGTGTATTCCAGAAGACCCGACAGAATCGAGAAGGTGATCACCTGGTCCAGGGGCGCCCCAAGGGCGAAGATCAGCGCAATCGGCACCAGGAAGATGATCGCACGATAGGGTGTGCGATAGACCGGATGCACCGCTCCGAACCACGACGGCAGGTAATGGTCGCGGCCCATCGCAAACCAGGCACGCGAGGCATCGTTGATGCAGCCATTCGCCGAGGCAAGCGTGGCGAAAAGCGTGCCGATACCCAGAATGTGTTTCGGCGTGCAAAATTGACCCCCTGAGGCGGGGTATCGGCGTCCAATTTTGACCCCCCTGATGTTCTGTCGGACCGTCCGTTGCGAGGCAGCGGACGGAGGGGGAGTTGAAGCGGGTGGAT
>JAYRZG010000022.1:0-3164 GCA_041916535.1 Fuscovulum sp.
TGTGACAGATGCCCGTCGCCTTGATCTCGACCAGAACCTCGCCAGCCTTCGGGCCCTCAAGGTTCACTTCCATGATCTCAAGCGGTTTTCCGGCGGCAACGGCAACGGCGGCACGGGTGCGCATGGGCGGGCTCTCCTGCAATTTGCGTAACCCAAGCCCGCCCGGATCGCCCCGGACAGGGGCGGCGGGCAGGGTCAGGCCGGGTCAGTTTCGGCCAGATTCCGCCCTGCGTCCATTCAGCCAAAGGGTTGAGCCGAACCTGCTTGCGCCCGGGCGCGGCCTGCCGGACACTGGCGCCATGCGACAAAGGCCCGAGGACGCAGGACCCGTGGCAGCGAGGATCGAAACCGCCATGCCGAAACGCGCCGCCGCTGGGGCCAAGGGGCCTGCCGTGGCCCGCGCGCGCCTGTCGGGCGAGACCGCGCTTGGCACGGCGCTGTTGCGGCTGGGTTTTCTGGCAGTGCTGCTGGTGCTTTGGGCCCTGGCGGCCCGCGCCGCACCACCGGGGCTGTTCGCCTCGCCGCTGGAAGTGGCGCAGGCGCTGGGACGGCTGGTCGCCGAGGGGCGTCTGCTGCCCGCCCTGGGGGCGAGCCTTCAAGTCTATCTTCTGGGCACCGGCCTTGCGGTCTTCGCGGGTGCGGCCCTGGGCTGCGCGATGGGAACCTTCCGGCTCTTGGGCCGGACGCTGGACATCTATGTTATGGCGCTGGCCGCGACGCCGCGGGTGGCCTTCATCCCCCTGATCATCGTGGCGCTGGGTCTGGGGGTTCAGGCCAAGGTGCTGATCGTCTTTCTGGGCGCGGTGATGCCGGTGATCCTGAACGCCTATGCCGGGGTGCGGGCGGCGGATGCGGAGCTGGTCGAGATGGCGCGCGCGACCGGCGCAAGCCGCGCCCGCATCCTGCGCCATGTCGTGCTGCCGGGCGCCCTGCCCTATCTGATCGCGGGCATCCGGATCGGCGCCACCATCGGGTTGATCAACACGATCGTGGCCGAGCTTTACACCGCCATCAGCGGCCTGGGCGGGCTGCTGGCCGTCTATGGCAGCCGGTTCAAGATGGCGGAATATCTGGCCGTGGTCGTGGTGCTGGCGCTGATCGGCGCGGCGATGACCGAAGGCCTGCGGCTGATCGAGAAGCGGCTTCTGCGCTGGCGCGAAGCCTGAAACCGGAGGGATGAGACCATGAAGCGCGTGATTGCCCTGGCCGCCGCGGCCTTTTCCGTGGCCCTGCTGTCCGGCCCGGCTATGGCCGAGCCGTTCCGCCTGATCGTCTCGGATGCCGAGACGCCCCTGGTGCCGAACTCGGTCATGGAACTGGCCAAACAGGAAGGCTATTTCGACCGCGCCGGGGTCGAGGTGGAATTCGTCCGCGTCGAGCAATCGCCGATGGTGATGGCGGCCCTGCGCGCGGGCGAGGGCGAGATGGCCAATGTCTCGCTGGATGTGCTGTTGCAGGCGGTGGGGGCCGGGGCCACGGATCTGCGCGGCGTGATGTCGCCCAACAAGGCGCTGCCTTTCCTGATCGCGGGCAAGGGTATGGGCGCGGTCGGCGATCTGGCGGGCAAACGGTTCGGCATCGGGCGCGTCGGCAGCGTCGACCATCTCTTGTCCATGCGGGTGCTGGAGGCGGCGGGGGTGGATGTGACCTCGCTGGAGCTGGTGGCCCTGGGCCAGCCGCAGGCCCGGGCCCAGGCGCTGCTGGCCGGGCAGATCGACGCGACGACGATGGGGATCGGCACATTCACCGCCGTCGATGACGCGGCGGATGTCTCGGTTCTGGTCTCACCGGACGATTTCTACCGCGCCGCGCCGGTTCTGTCGAAGCTGAACGTCGTCACCGCCGAGACCCTGGCTTCGCGCGGGGCGGAGGTGCAGGCGGTGATCGAGGCGCTGGTTCTGGCGGCGCGGGATTTCCAGGCCGAACCCGAGAAATGGGTGGCGGCGATGCAGAAGGCCCGGCCCGATGTGGCGAAGGAAGACCTCGAGATGCTGGCCAAGGCCTTTGCCGGGTCCTGGACGGTGAATGGCGGCATCAGCCCGGGCGAGCTGAAGGCGGCGCAGGACTGGCTGCACCAATCCGAGGATTTCGCCGGGATGACCCCCGCGCCGGTCGAGGCATTCGCCGATTTCGCGCCCTTGCGGGCCGTGCTGGACAAGCTGGGCGTGTCGGACAAGGGCGACACGGCTTGGAATTGACACCGGCGCCCGCGCCCGAGCTGGTGCTGTCGCAGGTCGGCCTGTCCTTCGGCGGCAGGCCGGTGGTTGAAGGCGTCGATCTGGCCTTGGCCAAGGGCGAGGTTCTGGTGCTGCTGGGGCCTTCGGGCTGCGGCAAGACCTCGCTTCTGCGGCTGATGGCGGGGCTGGTCGCGCCCGATTCCGGGCGGGTCACGCTGAACGGCCAGCCGCCGCAGCCGGGCCGGGGCATGGCGATGGTGTTCCAGTCCTACCGGCTGTTGCCCTGGAAGACGGTGGCCGAGAATGTGGCCTTCGCCCTGCCCGATCTCGCGGCGGAAGAGGCGCGGGCGCGGGTCTCTGAAATGCTGGCGCTGGTCGGCCTGTCGCGCGTCGCCGGGGCCTTTCCGGCGGCGCTGTCGGGCGGGATGAAGCAGCGGGTGGCGCTGGCCCGCGCCCTGGCGCCGCGGCCGGATTTCCTCTTGATGGACGAGCCCTTCGCCGCGCTGGACGCCCAGGCGCGCGAGCTGATGCAGGGCGAATTGTTGCGGCTGACCGGGGCGCAGGGCGGGCCGGGGGTGGTTTTCGTCACCCATAGCGTCGATGAGGCGCTGGTTCTGGGCGACCGGATCGTGCTGCTGTCGCCGCGCCCCGGCCGGGTTCTGGCACGGATCGCCCCGCCCTTTGCCGCGCCGCGCGGGCAGCACGATCCGCGCGCCCATCCGGCCTATGCCGATCTGCGCGCCAGCCTCTGGGCGCAGTTGCGCGCCGCGGTGTTGAACGACCCCAATTCCGATTTCCACCGGGCAGGCATGGGCGCGTGACCCGCTTGGGTCCGGTCCGGCGGGGCTGCCCGCCGGACCTGGTGCTTTCGGGGTTGCGGCCCTGGCGTCAGAGGCCCTTGCTGCGATAGGTCTTGGCCACGCGGTCGATGGCGACGATATAGGCCGCCGTCCGCAGGTCCTCCACGTCGTTGCGGCCATGCCAGAC
>JAYRZG010000023.1:0-1572 GCA_041916535.1 Fuscovulum sp.
GGTCCACCGTCGCCAGCGCTTTCGCCAGGCTTTCGGGGTTGATGTCGTTCAGCAACACGTCATAGCCCGCCAGCGCGAAGACATGGGCGATGCCATTGCCCATCTGCCCCGCCCCCACGATGCCCACCTGCCGGATTGCCATTGCCTGAACTCCATCGCCGCTGTGCAGCAGGACCATAGGGGCGCGCGGGCAGCAGGGCAAGGACGGCTAACCCCCGACACTTCATCTCAAATGCCAAAGCTTAGGCAATTGGAAAGGCTTTTTGACCATATGTGTTTGCGGGTGAAGACGATCTTGGGTGTGGATCAATGGATTTCGTGCAGCCGGGCGACGGGGCGCTCAACTATTTTCCATGTCATTATGGCCGCTCGCGGCTGACCTATCGCGGGCCAAGGCGCGACCTGACCGGCGAATACATGGTCACGCTGGGCGGGACGGAAACCTATGGCCGCTTCGTCATCGCGCCCTATGCTGCGCTGATCGAGGAAAGGCTGGGCCTGCCGGTCGCCAATCTGGGCTGCCAGAATGCCGGGCCCGATGTCTATCTCTGCGACCGGGGCGCGATCGAGGTGGCAGCCGAGGCCCATGTCGCCGTGCTTCAGGTCATGGGGGCGCAGAACCTGACCAACCGCTATTACACCGTGCATCCCCGCCGCAATGACCGTTTCGTCGCCGCCACCCCGATGCTGCGCGCGATGTATCGCGAGGTCGATTTCACCGAGATCCACTTCACCCGCCATCTGATCAACGTGCTCTGGTCCCATGGCGAAGACCGCTTTCAGCCGATCCGGGCCGAGCTGCAACTGCTGTGGGTCGAACGGATGACCGCCATCCTGGGTCGCTTGCCCAGGCGTCGCATCCTGTTCTGGACTGCCGATCACCCGCCGCAGGATGGTGAGGCCGGGCCAGAGGTCGAGCCGATGTTCATCACCCGCCCGATGATCCAGACCTTGCTGCCGCATGTCGCCGACTATGTCGAACATGTCTCGACGCCCGAGGCGCGGGCCGAAGGGTTGCGCGCCATGCGCTTTCTGCCCACGGAAGAGCCGGTCGCCCAGGGCCTGCCCGGCGCGGCGGTGCATCAGGAAGCGGCCGAGCACCTGCTGCCCAAGGTCGAAAGCCTGATGTGAAAAGGGCGCCCCGGGGGCGCCCTTTCATTCCGTCTTCTGCAAGAAGCCCTTACAGTTTCCCTGTCAGTTCGGGCACCAGGGTGAAGAGGTCTCCGACCAGGCCGTAATCGGCGACCTGGAAGATCGGGGCTTCCTCGTCCTTGTTGATCGCGACGATGACCTTGCTGTCCTTCATGCCCGCCAGGTGCTGGATCGCGCCCGAGATGCCGACGGCGACATAAAGCTGCGGCGCCACGACCTTGCCGGTCTGCCCGACCTGCCAGTCATTCGGCGCATAGCCCGAATCGACCGCCGCCCGCGACGCGCCCACGGCGGCGCCCAGCTTGTCGGCCAGGGCCTCGATGATCCCGAAGCTTTCCTTCGAGCCGACGCCGCGCCCGCCCGAGACCACGATCTTCGCCGAGGTCAGGTCCGGCCGGTCCGACGCCGCCACCTTGTCCT